>JBBCJI010000016.1:0-161045 GCA_037190845.1 Flavipsychrobacter sp.
TGCCCAGGCGGGTATCACCACACCGGAACCGATGTACGGCTGCAGTGTGGTGGACTGGAACAACGACGGGTGGCCGGATATACTGACGGCTCCCTACTGCCGGACAAATGGACAGTTATTAAAAAACAATGGTGATGGAACTTTTACAGACGTGGCTGCACAAACAGGTTACAATGCAAGGTATATGCCGGGCGACGGGGGACAGACCATGTGCCTGTGGAGCGCCGTACCGGAGGATTATGATAATGACGGGGATATGGACTTTTACTTCAGCCTGGTGCATGGAGGCAATGATGCCCATGAAGGCAAGTCGACCATCTTTATCAACGGAGGCGCAGCCGGCAATTACAACCTTGCTCCGGACCGGAGCCTGATTGTCAAAAATCAGCCATTTTCTTCACACAACGGTGATTACGACGGCTCGTGGCTGGATATTGACAATGACGGCCTGATGGATCTGGCCACGGTACAGGGGCATTATATGCCGGCGACAGACCGGTTGTTTATCTTTCAGCAGGGTACAGACGGTAAATTGACAGACATTACGAGCGACCTGGGGCTGATCCGTGCTGAGGCCAAAGATCTTCACCTGCTGGAAGCAATAGATTATGATCTGGATGGCGATGATGACATTGTGTTTTGCCGCAACGGCCAGCCGCGTGGGCTGCACCTGGTGGAGAACCGTATCGGCCAGGATAACAACTGGACGGGTATGTCCCTGCATGCGCCACAGGGTGTGAACAAGAGCTGTATCGGCGCGCGGATCCATGTATGGAGCGGTGGGACAAAGCGGATGCGCGAGGTACATGCAGGCCGGGGCAATAACGGAGGTCAGCAGCCGTTTGCCATGTTGTTCGGGCTGGGCAGCAATACAGCCATAGATTCCATCCGGATTGACTGGCCGGATGCGGCAGGCAGCAGGACGGTGATAAAGAACCCGCCCATAAACGAGTACCTCGGCATTACGAAGGGTGGGCTGTCCATAGCAGACGCAAAGGATGAAACAAGCACGGCAACCCTGAAAGCATACCCGAACCCGGCCGGAGATTTTATCCTGGTACAGTTCAGCGATAACAAGCCCATAAAGCAGATAGACGTGTATGATATGACCGGGCGAAGGCTACGTGTCCATCATCCATCAGCTTCCGCTCAATCTGTCGTCTATTGTGCGTTGAACGGGCTAAATCCGGGACAATATATGATCTCGGCTATTACGCAGGAAGGGGACAGGATTTTCATGCCGTTTATAAAACAGCCATAAGGTTAATCAGTCTGTCAATCCCATGCTCATGGCCTTTTTTGTTAATTCGGCCATGTTCTTCACATCCATTTTCAGGAAAATGCTTTTCCGGTAGTTTTTTACCGTATTGATGCTCAGGAAAAGGGTAGATACGATCTCCCGGTTGGAATAGCCGTTGATGACCAGCTTCAGTATCTCTTTTTCCCGTGCGGTCAGTGTTATCCTGGAAAAAAGAGCACTCTTGGTCCGTTGTTTCAGATGGCTTATTTTTTCCCGGAGTGTTGGATCTATAAAAGGCGTTTCGTTATAAGCAGATTCAATTGCTTCGATGATCGTATGTTCTCTTGCAGTCTTCAGTAAATAACCTGCTACACCCAGGCGTAGCAGATTATTGGCATATACAATGCTGTTAAAATTGGTCAGGATAATGATGCGCATCTCCGGGTATCGCTTGGCCAGCATAGGCACAAGCTCGTCGCCTGTCTCTCCCGGTAGCTGTATGTCGAGCAGCAGGATGTCCGGCGTTTCATTACTAAGGCCCTCGAACAGCTCTTTCCCATCCATATAAGTTCCCGTCACGGTAATATGATCGTAGTTGGAGAGCATGTTGCTGATCCCCTGTATGATCATAGGGTGATCATCCGTTATGGCGATTCTGATGTTCATTGGATAAGATTTTTTTAAGGCGACTGATGTCAAACACAATGGAGATACAGGTACCGCTACCTTTGTTTGTATCGATAGTTATATCCCCCTGAAGCAGCTTTACACGTGACTGTATGTTTTGAAGGCCTATACCTTTGGGTATTATATGCGGGTCAAAACCTGTTCCGTTATCTTCGACAATAATGATCAGTTCTTTTTCATTCCATGTAATTGTGAGCACAGCCTGTGTGGCTCCGGCATGTTTCACAATATTCTGAACGAGCTCCTGTATAATACGGTACAGCATCAGCTCCACATTTTTACCCGGGAGTTCCGGCAGGCGATCATCTATATGTACCTGTATTTGTAATCGCAGGTTGTTTACCTGTTCACAGTACAGTCGTATCGCTTCCGGAAAGCTGTGCCTCGAAAGAATATCCGGTATCAGATTGTGTGCAGTATTTCTTATCTCTTCTGCCGTTGCATCCAGCATGTTCATGATCTGGTTCAGTTCATCTTTTCCCGAGAATGATCCGTAACGTTTTTGTATAGCTCCGAAGTTCATGTTAATAGCAGCCAGCCGGCCGCCGATGCCGTCATGCAGCTCCTGACCGATGCGCACGCGTTCTTTTTCTTCTCCTGTGATCATAGCTTTCAGCAAGTGTACCTTTTGTTTATGGCGGAAGCTCCGGTAGTAGCTGAAGGCAAGCAGTGTCAACAGGAAGGCGCCGCCGGAGATGCCGTATATCCATATGTTCTTTTTTCTGAGATAGTTTTGCTGTTCGCTGATCAAAAGTTGCTTGCTGATTATTTCTTTATCTTTTTCAGCGGTGCGGTACTTGATCTCAAGCAGGCTGACCGCTTCAGTTTTTTGCCGGTTCAGCAGACTGTCGTTAAGTTGGTATGCTGCCCGCTGATGCTCAAGCGCCAGATCGCAGTTATTTGTTTCTGTGTACAAGGCGGCCAGTGTCTGGTGGCTGCGTAACAAGTATTCGGCAGAATTGGCAGTGGTAGCTTCCTGGCAGGCAGCCTGGAGATATGTTATGGCCGGGGTATATTGTTTCTCCAGGAAATAGCTGTATCCTAATGTGTAAAGTATACCTGTTCTGTAAAACGGGTTTACATAATGTCTGAATGCCAGCGCTGTCTGCAGGTATGGAATGGCTTTCCCCGGTTCTCCTTTGCTGATCAGTATTTCGGCAATGGTCTGGTATGCGGTGTATTCGACGAGCGAGGGGCCGTGACGCTGAGCTAAGGGTAATGCCTGTTGTACGTATGCCCACGCTTTTTCCGGGTGTTTTTTCCGGCACCATACCCGTGCCTTATGATTTAATACGCTGGCAAGCTGCCGGGGTAACTGTGCAGCCTGCGCCAGTACTTCGGCCTTGTCCAGGTAATACAAAGCACGGTCATATTCATTTAAATACAACAGGGCATTACCTATGTTATTGTATATGCGTATGAGGTAATCGGCGGCCTGCTGGTCCCGGTATGCCCGTTTTTCAACCTGCGATGCCGCTTTAAAGTAATATCCGACGGCTTCTTTATAATGCCCCTGATACATGTAAAGGTTGCCGATATTGTTGAGTGTACGTGAGCCATGGATGCTTCTGTTGGCGCTTGATGTGAGCGGGTAGTATATGAGCGATTGCCGGAACCACTGCATGGCTTCTTGGTATTTGCCAAATTCTGTGTACCCGATTGCCAGTGAAACAGATGCATAAAATTTGCCTTCAGCATGGTTATAATGTATTGACATATCCAGTGCATGTTGATATGCCCGGACAGCGCTGTCAAGATCGTGCAGGCGTATGCTGTTTTCGCCTTGCCGGATCAATTGGTATATATGATTGTCTGGATTCGCAGATGTATTGTGAGATGTGTCTTCATGGAAAACAAACCGGGGACCGGCCTGCACGACGGTATATGGAAATAGAAAGAATACGCCTGTTATAATGATATGTACAACCGATTGTGATCTGCCTCTTCTGTGTATAGCTCTGCCGCTTTTCATCGTACCCGGCGTTTGGTTGTTTCGTGTCTGAAAATACAAAAATATAGGCAGGGATATATTAATCGCATAATGAAAAATAATATGGCCCTATGGGGCCGGAGCATGGAGCATTGCGGAAAATACTTTTGTGTTCTTAAGGTAAACAGAAATGAATCACAATTTAAATCCTGTATAATGAAGCATAAATTACGTTTGTTATTAGCAGTTTTGATGACCTATATGATGCTTCCTGCAGATGCTCAGGTTACAGATACCAGCGCCTGGTGGGCGCATATGACAGGTACGGTCACTGACGGCGTCATTTTTGGTGTTTATGGAACTCAGGGAACTCCTCATGCGAATAACACACCCGGTTCAAGAGGTGGCGGTGGTGGGAATATTGTGGACAAAAGCGGCAATTTATGGCTCTTTGGCGGACATGGTGTGGGGGATGCAACTGCGGGTAACAGTGGGCTGAACGATCTCTGGAAATACAATGTTGCCGATAATCAGTGGACCTGGATTGGGGGAGCTAAAAATCCGTTTACACCTGGTTCACCCTTTGGTGTGTATGGCACACAGGGTCAGGCGAGTGCCGCTAACTGGCCCGGCGGAAGAGCGCACATTGTGCCTTGCATGGATTCCGCAGGTAATTTCTGGATATTCGGTGGTAATAATGGCTTTGGAGAAAATACAGCAGGTTATCTAAGTGATCTCTGGAAATATGATATGACTTCCGGTCAGTGGACCTGGATGCACGGAACTAAGCTGGCAAATCAGTTTGGTTCGTATGGCATCATGGGACAGCCATCCGGGTCTAATATACCCGGTGCGAGAGGGCAATACATGGCCTGGATTGATAAGGAAGAGAATTTCTGGTTATTTGGCGGATATGGATATGCCGAATCAGGTGCAGTGGGGCCTTTATCTGATCTCTGGAAGTACAGTATTAAAGATAATCAATGGACCTGGGTGGCAGGAGCCAAAACAACCAATCAGGCGGGAAGCTATACAGGTACGGTATATCCGGGCGCCAGATTTGCCCTGGCCGGTTGGAGAGATGCTGCCGGTAAGTTGTGGCTGTTTGGGGGGGTCAATAGCTCAAGTCAGCGTTTCAGTGATCTGTGGCGGTTTGATCCGGCAACCAGTCAATGGACCTTTGTCAAAGGTGATAATACATCTAATCAGTTTGGTGTATATGGTTCACGGGGTGTGCCTGCCGCCGCCAATAAGCCGGGGGCAAGATATGTGATGGTGAGCTGGACAGACGGGAGCGGTAATTTCTGGATGTATGGAGGTTATGGATATGCAGCATCCGGTGCGATAAACTATTTGAATGATATATGGCGGTATAGTCCTGCAGATAATACGTGGACCTGGATGAAAGGTACGAATACAGCTCAGGTTGCATTGGGAGCAGTGGCCGGTACGAAGACTGTTGCTGCCTTCGCCAATACCCCCGGCTATAAGCAGGCAAGTACCGGTTGGGTGGATGCTTTGGGTAATTTCTGGATACATGGCGGCGCTAATACGCAATATAACAATTCCCTTTGGCGTCTCGCACCCGTTTTGCCCCCCGCGCCACCTCTGCCGGGAAATTTCCTGGTGTCGAAAGCGAATGTATGCAAGACCGAAACCGGTGTGGTCTATCGCATCAACCAGGTAGCCGGGGCCACTTCGTATGAGTGGACGTACACGCCGGCCACCGGTGTGACGATCACAGGATCGGATACCTCCGTAACCCTTGATTTTTCTGCCAGCGCCGCGAATGGTACGCTGAGTGTGGTAGCGAAAAATACAGGTGGGACATCACCATCGCGGGATCTGGCTATAACAGTACATGACCTTCCTGTAGTGCCTGCGATCACGGGTACGACGAGCGTATGTGTGAATGGGACGACAACCTTATCGAATACAGCCTCTGGTGGTACGTGGCTTACTGCCAACAGCTCGATAGCCACGGTAAATAGTAGTACCGGTGTTGTAACCGGCGTTGCTGCGGGTACAACGAATATCAGCTACCGTGTGATCAACGCGGGTAATTGTACGACGACAGTATCGGCGTCCGTCACGGTCAATGCTGTACCTGTAGTGCCTGCGATCACTGGCACGACGAGCGTATGTGTGAATGGTACGACAACCTTATCGAATACGACATCGGGTGGTACGTGGCTGACCGCCAACAGTTCGATTGCCACAGTAAATAGTAGTACCGGCGTTGTAACCGGTGTCGCTGCGGGTACAACAAATATCAGCTACCGCGTGATCAATGCGAGTAACTGCACGACGACGGTATCGGCGTCCGTCACGGTCAATGCCGTGCCTGTAGTGCCGGTGATCACGGGTACGACCAGTGTGTGTGTAAGCGGTACAACAACTTTATCGAATACAGCCTCTGGCGGTACGTGGCTGAGCGCCAATACATCTATCGCCTCAGTCAATAGCAGCGGTGTTGTAACCGGCGTTGCTGCGGGTACAACAAACATCAGCTACCGTGTGATCAACGCGAGCAACTGTACGACGACGGTATCGGCATCCGTCACGGTCAATGCGTTGCCGGTGGTGCCGGCGATCACGGGTACGACGAGCGTATGTGTGAATGGTACGACAACCTTGTCGAATACAACAGCGGGTGGTACATGGCTGACCGCCAACAGCTCGATTGCGACAGTAAATAGTAGTACGGGTGTTGTAACCGGCGTTGCTGCAGGTACAACGAACATCAGCTATCGCGTGATCAACGCCAGTAACTGTACGACGACAGTATTGGCGTCTGTAACGGTCAATGCGTTGCCTGTAGTGCCTGCGATCACGGGTACGACGAGTGTATGTGTGAATGGGACAACAACCTTATCGAATACGGCGTCCGGCGGTACGTGGCTGAGCGCCAACTCATCCATAGCTTCTGTGAGCGGAAGCGGTGTTGTGACGGGTGTGTCTGCCGGTACAACTAATATCAGCTACCGTGTGATCAACGCGGGTAATTGTACGACGACAGTATCGGCATCCGTAACGGTCAATGCGTTGCCTACAGTATCCGTTACTCCTTCGGGTACTCAGTCCATTTGCCAGGGCGACAGCCTGTTGCTGACGGAAACGTCGGGAAGTAGTGTACAGTACGAATGGAAGCGGGGCACGGTGACGGTCGGGGGTAACAATGCAACATATTATGCCGCTGCATCGGGAGATTACCAGGTGACGGTAACAAATGGTATCTGTGCCGCCACCTCAGCTCTTGTCAGCCTGACGGTGAATCCATTACCCGTTGCTTTGGTTACAGCGGGTGGCGCTACGGAAGTGTGCGCCGGAGAGACAGTAACGCTGACAGCCGCCGTCGCAACCGGCGCGGACTACCAATGGAAGGACGGAGCAACGAATGTCGGCACAAATACGAACGCGTATATAGCGGACGCCACGGGATCGTATAAGGTGGTAGTGACCAATAGCACAACTGGTTGCTCAGACAGCACGCTTCCTGTGGAAGTAATTGTGTACGCCCGCCCTGTGGTATCGCTGGAGCCGGGAGATACAGCATTCTGTGCCGGAGGGCTGGTGACATTGGAAGTAGAGAGCCAGGATACGGGTCTGACGTACCGGTGGAAGGATGGTAACGCCACGATTCCGCTGGCAAGCGCTTATTTCCTGGAGATTACAGAGACCGGAGCCTACACGGTGGTAGTGGGCAGATCGGCAGTGCCAGGTTGTGAAGATACGACGAATGAAGTGACGGTAATGGTGCACGATCTGCCTGTTGTGGATATTACATGGGATGATGTAATGCTTCATGCCACGACAGGTCATTCATCATACCAATGGAACACCGGTGGGCAGGGTATAGCAGGTGCAACGGATTCGACCTTCGAGCCATTGTCGAATGGCGGCTACAGCGTGACGGTAACGGATGATAACGGCTGCAGCAGCACATCGCCGGTATACAATATAACGAATGTGAGCGTGGGTGCTCTTATCGCAGTAGCCGCACAGATACAGGTATATCCGAACCCGGCAAAAGATGTCCTGCACATCAATGCACCGACGCCGGTAGGGGTCGTCCTGAGCAGCATGGATGGCAGATTATTATTGCAACAGCAGGATGCGGAAATGGTGGATATATCCCGTTATGCGAATGGTATTTACCTGCTGCGGATTATAAACAAAGATGGCATTTGTATAAAGGCTGAACGGGTTGTGAAACAAAGTGGGCAGTAATCGTGAAATGTGTAAATTATTCAGCTTAATCCGGATAAATGAAATATAACCTAAGTATCGGTTTGCTCCTGCTGGCACAACTGATCGCCCTCTCAATTTCCGCTCAGGTTCCCGTCATCCAGTGGCAACGCACTATTGGCGGCGCTGGTAATGACCGCCTGCAATCCATCCACCAGACACCCGATGGCGGTTACATTGTAGCTGGTTATTCCACGTCAGGGATTTCAGGAGAGAAAACAGAAGCCTCATACGGCGACGAAGATTACTGGGTGCTGAAGCTGGATGCTGCCGGCAATATCCAATGGCAGAAGACCATAGGCGGAGCTCATGCAGACATCCTGACCATGATCATCCGGACTGCGGACGGAGGCTATCTTACTTCCGGCTGGTCTATATCGGGTGTGGCGGGCAATAAGACTGCTGTTAATCGCGGCGGTGCAGGTATGGTGGGAAATTTTTCCCAGGGACGGGATTACTGGCTTGTGAAGCTCAGTAATACAGGTACTATTCAATGGCAGGAAACTTACGGAGGTACTTCTTATGATATGGGATTCGGTCTGCTGCAACATGCCGATGGCGGTTATGTAGTAACAGGACTTTCCTACCAGGGCGGAAGTACGGGTAATAATACGATGGCCAATTACGGCCAGAATGATTTCTGGATATTAAAGCTGGATGCCACCGGCGGTATCCAGTGGCAGACCTCGTACGGCGGCGGGCAGCATGATGGCGCTTATGGCCTGTGCCGGGCTACAGGCGGGGGGTATATCATGGGAGGTGAAGCGCTCAGCGGTACTTCGGGGAATAAGACTACGCCATTTTATGGCGGAGTAGCTGATAACTGGATCGTCAAGACAAATGCGACAGGACAGATCAACTGGCAGGCACAGCTCGGAGGCAGTGGTCAGGACATCCAGGTGGGAGGTAGTTTAATGTCGCCGGATAACGGCATCATCCGGACTACAGATAGTGGCTATCTCGTCGGACTTACCTCCAATTCGCCGGTTTCCGGTACCAAGACCATTGGATCGCAGGGCGGATTTGACTATTGGGTCGTAAAGCTGGATACATTCGGCGCCATACAATGGCAGGAAGTGATGGGAGGATCCGGTGACGAATATCTGGGTTCCGTACTGCAGACATCAGACGGAGGTTATATGTATGCAGGTCATTCTTCTTCCGGTATTACGGGAGATAAGACGGTGGCTAATATAGGCGACAAAGACTGGTGGCTGATTAAAAAAGATGCTGCACGCGCCGGGCAATGGCAACTGGCGCTGGGCGGCGCAGGTACAGAGGAGCTGATGACGATACAGCAGACAATGGACGGTGGATATATCGTAGGCGGATACTCGAACTCAGGTATTTCTGGTAATAAAACGGAAGCCGGCCGCGGCAATTTTGATTACTGGATCGTGAAGCTGGGGCCGTGTGATACCACACCGACACGTGTGACGGAAAGTATCTGCATCGGGGAAAATTACCTGCTTCCCGGAGGGCAGACTGTATCCTCGCCGGGCATCTATTATGATACCATACCCAATGTATGGCAAACCTGCGATAGCGTTATCATCACAACCCTTGCTTACTATGCAGATAATGTACATCTGCTGAACGGGCAGGTGCTGGGCGGGGATACGGCGTTTTGTGCAGGCGGATCCTACCGTCTTCAGGCAGCTTATCCGGGCGCCACGTATATGTGGAACACCGGGGCTGCCACATCATACCTGGATGTGACGGTATCGGGAGATTATTCGGTTGCGATCACATCCTCCAACGGCTGTGTCGCCAGGGATACAGTGACGGTCACGGTGTATGATATGCCTGTCGTGGATCTCGGTGCTGACCGGGGTATTTGTGACCGGGATACGCCATTTGTACTGACATCGGAGCAACCGGCCGGGTATCACTACCTATGGAGTAACGGCTTGTCAGATACACAAATGCGGATAACGCGCACCGGCAGCTACTGGCTGGAGGTGAGCGGCTACGGCTGCAAAGCCAGTGATACGGTACGCATCAATGTAATACCGGCGCCTGAAGTATACATCGGCGCCGACAGTATCATCTGCGAGCAGTTCCCGGCGCGTATCGGTACAGAGATAGCTGGCGCGTCATATCTGTGGAGTACGGGAGCAGCAACGGCTTACATAAGCGTATCGGGTACAGGTATCTACCGGCTGGAAGTGAACCTCGAAGGCTGTATTGTCAATGACACAATCAACATTACAGCCATGCCTGTACCGGATATAGACCTGGGTAGCGACCGCGATATCTGCCCGGAGGAGACGATCGTGCTGGACGGTTCCTATGGCGTCAACAGCAGCTATACATGGAGTACGGGCGATATAACGCCTGTCATACCGGTGTCTTCTGCAGGCCTGTATTGGGTACGCGTTACTACGGAATATCATTGTGTAGGGGAAGACACCGTGTTGCTGACATTTTACCCAAACCCGGTAGTATCGCTCGGGCCGGATACAACGGTATGCGAAGAAACGCCGCTGGCGCTGCTTCCCGGCCGGATCAATGCGGATGAGCTGGTATGGTCGGACGGAAGTACGGGGAATACGCTGACCGTGCAATACGGCGGGGAATATATCGTTACGGGCATCAACAAATGCGGTACGGGATCGGATACGATTGAGGTAAAGCAGATATTCTGCGATATCTGGCTGCCGAATGCGTTTACACCGAATGGTGACGGTGGCAATGATGTATTCCGGGTGCTGGGCAACATCGGGCGGTTAGAAGGTTTTTCATTAAGCATATTCAACCGATGGGGGGAACGGATTTTTTACACAACGGACAAGCTCGAAGGCTGGGATGGATACCATAATGGCACAGAGTCTGTACTGGGAACGTATATCTATATGCTGGAATACACGATAGATGGTAACCCTTATCTGAAGAAAGGTAATTTTCATTTGCTCCGGTAAGAGCAGGGACATAGTATAAATAAAGAACAGGATTATCATCATGAAACGACTAAAGGTTTATTTTTTGCTGTACACGGCATGTGTGTTTTATCCGGAAAATCTTCCGGCACAGGCCCCGCATTGGATGTCATTGGTTACAAACGATGTAAAGCTGAGTGCCGAACGCGCATTCTGTATCTATACATCGGATATCAATAATGACCATTACCCGGATATTATAACGGTGGAAGGCGCCTGGAGCGCAACGGCAGAGGATAATCTGCGTGTATATATGAATGTGCAGGATACAGCATCGGCAGATCCTTCTGCCCGTATGTTTGTGGACGTAACGTCTGCGTCGGGCGTAAATGCAAAACCCGGCTCATCAGGTCCGAGTCGTGGTACGCTTATAGTTGCAATGGCTGATGTGAATAACGATGGGCATGTGGATATGGTACGGGGAAATTATTATCACCGTCTGACAGGTTTTGTGGATCACGGCGACCGTTGCGAGGTGTTGCTTGGAGACGGACAGGGGCATTTTTCGCTTGTGCCGGATAATGGGTTGCATGAGCTTGGTCTGATCAATACGATCGGGTTCAGCTTCCTGGATTATAACCGTGATGGCAATATTGATTTATTTATCGCTCCATGGTTTAAGGATTATGAAGCGAATGTGTGGGAAGCCGGTCGCCTGATGAAGGGAAACGGAGACGGAACGTTTACAGATGTTTCGGTGCAGGCCGGGATTACAACGCCCGAACCGATGTATGGCAGCAGCGTGGTGGACTGGAACAACGACGGTTGGCCGGATATCGCAACGTCACCTTATTGCCGGACACGCGGTCAGTTGTTAAAAAACAACGGTAACGGTACATTTACGGATGTAGCCATGTCGGCTAATTATAATGCCAAGTATATGCAGGGTTATACCGGCCGTGATCTGTGCATGTGGAGTGCAGTGCCGGAGGATTATGACAATGATGGAGATATGGATTTTTTCTTCAGCCTGGTGCATGGCGGTACCGGTACAAATGAAGGTCGTTCGGCCATGGTATTGAATGGAGGCGCAGCAGACAATTACAAACTGACGGTGGACAGGGAACTGATGACACGGCATCCTCCTATGTCAGTACATCAGGGAGATTATGATGCGTCGTGGTTTGATCTTGATAATGACGGGTTAATGGACCTGGCGATGACACAGGGTACATATGAGCCGGTTACAGACCGTTTGTATGTATTTCGCCAGGACGGAGGGCATCATCTGTCGGATGTTACAGGTGACCTCGGTTTGCTCATGAATGAACTGAAAGACGTGCATTTTGTAAAGGCTATGGATTATGATCTGGACGGTGATGATGATTTGCTGATCTGTCGCAACGGTCAGCCGCGTACGCTGCATCTGATAGAGAACAGAATTGGCCAGGACAACAACTGGACGGGTATACAACTCCGTGCACCCCAAGGTGTGAACAGGAACTGTATCGGCGCCAGGATCTATGTATGGTCAGGTGGTGTGCAGCGTATGCGTGAGGTATATGCAGGTCGGGGCAATGCTGCCGGCCAGCAGCCACTCGCTATGTTGTTCGGGCTGGGTAACCATACGGCAATTGATTCCATAACCGTAGCATGGCCGGATGCCGCGGGCAGCAGGACGACGGTGCGTAATCCCCCCACCAACCGTTACCTGGAGATCACGGCAACGGGTCTTACAGTGGAAGACGTGCAGGATAAAGGAAAAGAGATCGGACTGAAGATATATCCTAACCCTGCAAAGGACTTTATCCTGATACAGATGAGCAATAGTGAATCCATTGAGCAGATAGTAGTTTACGACATGTTTGGGCGTCAGGTGAGTACACACGACTGTTATCCTGGCAAGATTGTTACCTGGTACCTTCCGGTGACGGATTTCCCGCAAGGACAATATATCCTAAAGGCAGTATCTCCTTTTGGCCGTGTATTTACCAAGAATTTCATGGTTCATTAATCAATCAGTCCCATATCTATCGCCTTTTTAATCAGCGACGGCGCGTTCTTTACATCTAATTTCAGCAGGAGACTCAGCCGGTAATTATCTATGGTCCGCTTGCTGAGAAATAATTTGTCGGCAATCTCCTGGCTGGTATGATTAGCAGCGATCAGTTGCAGCACATCTTTTTCCCGTCTGCTGAGTGCAGGCTGCCGTGCACGTTCTTTTTTCGTGCTGAGGGTATACTGGAGCACGCGTTCTTTCAGCTCCGGCTCGAGAAACTGCTCGCCCCGGTATACGGTGCGGATGGCTTCAACCAGTTTTTCCTCCCCGGTGTTTTTCAGGATGTAGCCCAATACCCCCTGCTGAAGCATGCCTTTTATAAAATAGACATTATCCATGTTGGTTAATGCGAGTATTTTAACACGGGGATATTTTTTCGAAATAATCCCTGCCAGCTCTTCGCCCGTCAGCTCCGGCATTTGTATATCGAGCAGCAGCACATCCGGTTGCTGCTGCTCCAGCCCTGCCAGCAGCTCTTTACCGCTCAGGTAACATTGTGTACATTCGATGCCGGGACAGGTACGCAATATGTTTTGCAGGCCGTTTATGATCAGCGGATGATCGTCTGTGATGGCAACATGGATAGGCATATGGCTGACTGTGAAAGAGGATTTCCTGAAAATGCGTATTCGCTCCAAATTACAAAATTGTTTGTTAAAGAATCTGTTCTGCTTGCCGGTTATACAGGCAATTCAATAAGCGCTGTCGTCCCCTTGCCCGGATCAGACTCAATGGAAAACCGTCCGTTCATGCTTTCAATCCTCGTTTTGATGCTGTGTAACCCCATGCCGCCTGTCTGTTTTCCGGGGTCTATACCGACTCCGTTATCTTCTACAATGATGCATAATATAGGTTCCTGAAGGCTCATTTGCACAAGCGTATAAGTTGCCTGTGCATGTTTAATGACATTCTGCACCAGCTCCTGGATAATACGGTATAGCGACAGACGTATATCCTGCTCCAGCAATTCAAAAGGACCATAGGTTTGTATATCAATTTCAAGCCCGTTTTTGTTAATGTGATTACAGAATAGCTGTACCGCTTCCGGCAGGCTGTTACGTGCTATGGTTTCCGGCATCAGGTTATGAGCGGTCTTCCGTATTTCATTGCTGATCTCGTCGGTAATATGCAGCAGCTTCTGGTAGGTGTCGTCGTGCAGCGTCTTTTGTTCTTTTCCCAGCAGGATGATATTCATATTCATAGCTGATACCAATCCGCCTATACCATCGTGCAGCTCCCGTGCGATCCTGCTGCGCTCTTTCTCTTCGCCTTCAATGACCGCTTTCAGCACCCGTATTTTTTGTTTGTGACGATTGGCACGTAAGTAACTGACCAACGAGAGCGCCAGGAGTAATGAGCTGCCGGTAACGATGTATATCCATATGTTTTTCTGGCGCAAACGGCTTTTCTGCTCTGTGATCATCAGCTGGTTCTGTGCGAGCGTTTTATCTTTTTCTGCCGTACGGTATTTTATTTCAAGCATATCTACCGCAATGGTTTTTTCTTTGTTGAGCAGACTGTCATTGATCTGGTAGGCTGCCTGCTGATGCCGGAAGGCTTCCCGGTATTTATGTATGCTGCTGTATAGGATTGCCAACTGCTGGTTTATGTACAACTGGTGCTCCGGTATGTTGTATTGTATTGCCTGGCCGTAGGCGGAAGTAAGATATTGTTCCGCCAGCTCGTAATTGCCAAGGGAAAGGTGCGTGGCGCCCAATGTATATAATGCCTTATTGGTATAATAGGGGTTCAGGTTATTTCTTACCCGCAGGGCGTCTTCGAGATAAGCTATGGATCGGGTCAATTCCCCGTTGTTTTTTTCGAGTTCGGCCATATTCTGCAGTACGATGACCTGCACTTCTGCCTGCTCATATTGCTTTGCCGTATAAAGCGCTTTCCGGCTGTATTCCCAGGCTTTTTCGCGATATCTCGTTCTGCCGTATACGATCGCTTTATTGGCCCAGATGGCAGGTAATGTCTCCGGTACTTTCCAGGCTTTCGCAATCGCTTCTGCTTTGTCGAAGTAATACATGGCTTTTTCGTGTTGTCCGAATTGCAGCAGCGACGCGCCGGCATGGTTGTATATACGAATCAGCGGGCTTGCAATAGCAATATCCGTTTTGACGCTCTGTTCTGCCAGCTCCGCAGCCCGGAAGTAATAAGTGACCGCCTCTTTATAATTTCCTTCAAACTGGTATGTATTTCCTATGTTAATGAGAATACGGCACATTTTGAAAGGCCTTCTTCTCCCTTTGGAGCTATACAGCACAGCATGGCGGAACCATTGTCTTGCCAGCGGGTACATACCTTTCTGAGTGTAGATATATCCCAGGAAATAAGAGCCTTCCACTACGCCGTCATAAACGCCCGCTACATGGCAGTGCGCTATCAGGGTTTCGAGCGTGGCGATGGCGCTGTCGGTATCCCGCCTTGACTGCAGATTGCTTTCCCGGATCATCGAGAAAATATAGGTGCTGTCAAGATAGGTGGAGTCCCATTCCGGGAGTGATAATTTCCTGAAATCCGTGATTTCCTGCCCCTTTACTCCGACGGTGAAGAGGACGACAATCAGCAACAGGGCTGCTGTCTGTATGTATCTGCTTTTGCACAGGCAGGCAAACTGTATCATCCGGTACGGTTTAATATATTATTTGTTCCGGCAAAAACATACCCGGTGCTGTTGTACAGCCGGAGGGTTATACGAAGATACCCCGCCGGAGGGGAATCTGGTATAGGGTATTTATACCCTAAATAATAACAGGTATAAATGCGCTAATCAGGCACAAGGCTACAAATAAACTTTGCAGTTGTTTATAAACTTTTATTAAATGCTCATTGCTCTGTATTAAAATTCAGCCTATGAAATATGCTATACTTTCTATTATCAGTGTTGTCTTATGCCATGCCGGGGGCGTTTTCGCACAGGTAACCGATACTTCCGTTCAGTGGGCCTGGATAAAGGGAAGCACATCCAGTAACCAGAATGGTACTTACGGTACTCAGGGCACACCGGATCCGGCAAATACACCGGGTACCCGGGTCGTTTCGATGATCTGGCAGGATAAACAGGGCAAATTCTGGATGATGGGGGGAGAAGGCCGCGGAGCTTCCGGGACAACGAATTATCGTCTGAACGATCTGTGGAAGTATGACCCGGCTACCGGTGACTGGGTATGGCTGAAGGGAACGAATACGCCGCCACAGGCTGGTGTGTATGGTACTGCGGGCGTCCCGGCAGCAGCGAATGTACCGGGGGGAAGGAGCCATGCGGGCACATGGATAGATACTGCCGGTAATCTGTGGTTATATGGCGGGATTGGCTACAGCACTTCTACTGCTGCCACACCCAGGCTGAATGATCTTTGGAAGTATAATCCCGCTACGAATGAATGGACATGGATCAAGGGCTCCCAGGGGACGACGGCTGTTGCCGCCACCTGGGGTACACAGGGTGTTTCAGCTCCCGCCAACAATCCCGGTTCCAGAAGCCATGTAGTTACCTGGATAGATAAGGACAACAAGCTCTGGCTGTTCGGGGGATATCATCAGGCAGCGCCTGCAGGTTATCTGAATGACCTGTGGCGTTTTGACCCGCTTACCAATGAGTGGACCTGGATGAAAGGCAGTAACAGCACAGCTACTCCTGTTTCAGTCTACGGTACACAGGGAGCAGAAGGTCCGGCAGTCACTCCCGGTGGGCTCTCATCGGCAGTAGGCTGGCTGGATACTGACGGTAATTTCTGGATGTATGGTGGTTATGGACACGCTTCTGCAACTACAGCCAATAATCTGGGCACCATGTGGAAGTATAATCATGCTACGAATAACTGGACATATGTTCAGGGAGCTACAGTAACTACGCCTGGAGCAGTATATGGAACACAGGGCGTATCCGATCCGGCGAATACCCCCGGCGGGGCTAATGGCGCTTATGGCTGGAAAGATGTACAGGGAAATTTCTGGCTGTTCGGGGGCTATCATCCCTCTACGAATAATTTCCGAAGCGACCTGTGGAAATATAATCCTGTGATAAACGAATGGACCTGGATGAAAGGACCCGGCACCATTGATGAGGTGGCTGTATATGGTACTCAGGGTACGCCGGATCCGGCGAATACTCCCGGCGCCCGGTTTAATATAGCCATAGGGCGGGGATGGGTGGATACGGCAGGTAACTTTTGGATATTCGGCGGATCGCCCCGTACCGTGATGAAAAATGACCTTTGGCGTCTGGCTCCCGTCGTTCCGCCTGTCTGCGTGATACCGATGCCCGTGATCGCTGCGGCCGGCTCCACCACTTTTTGTCAGGGAGACAGTGTCGTGCTGCGTTGCACAACACCCGGCGGCGGCCTCAGCTATCGCTGGCTGGAAGGTGGTAATGTGCTGACCGGAGAAACAGATGATTCCCTGGTAGTGTATACTCCAGGTTCTTTTTCGGTTGAAATTTTCAACGGTACCTGTGCGGATACTTCTGTTGCTACAGATATAACGGTGCATACCCTTCCTGGCGCCGGGATATCGGCAACGGGCCCGGCAGCTTTCTGCGATGGCGATAGCGTGGTATTGACCGCTACCCCGTCGGGGGCCGGATTTACTTACCAATGGCTGAAGGATGGAGCGAATACCGGTAATAATACGAATATATTTATGGCATCATTATCCGGCCTGTACAGGGTAGTAGTTACAAACAGCAATAACTGTTCTGATACTGCTGCCGGTACAACAGTTATTGTACATCCGTTACCGGTTGTCAATATCACCGTGTCCGGCCCTGTATCGTTCTGCCAGGGTGATAGCGTTACGATCAATGCAGGAACCGGCAGCGGATGGAGTTATGGATGGAAACGGGATAACACGCCGGTAGGAGGGAATACTGCCACACACACAGCCACAGCTACAGGCACGTACCATGTAACAGTAACGGATGGCAATAACTGTTGGGATACTGCTTCTCAGATGGTGCAGGTATATACGCGTCCTTCACTATCTGTAACACCGGCAGACACGGCATTCTGCGAAGGAGGAAGTGTACTGCTACAGTCCGTGACAGCAGATACGGGCCTTTCTTATCAGTGGAAAGACGATAATGGCATTATTAATAATGCAACATCCGCCTTCCTGCAGGTAACGCAATCGGGTAATTATTATATAGTAGCAGGCAGTCAGCATGCAGGAAACTGTACAGACAGCTCAGCTATTGCTACGGTGACTGTTCATCCATTGCCGGAGCCTGTGATTGACTGGGATGGTAATGAGCTGAGCACACAGCCCGGATATGAAAGCTACCAGTGGTACATAGACGGACAGGTGATCATCGGCGCTACCGATTCCGTATGGAGGGCTGTGAACGGCGATTATGTAGTCGAGGTGACAGATAGTAACGGATGTACAAACATGTCGGATATTTTTACGGTTACTAATGCCGGATTTGCCGGTAATGATGCCCTCGTCCGGCTGATAAAAGTATACCCGAATCCCGTGACAGCAGGAGTCATCCATATCTTATCCCCCGTGACGGTGCAGGTGATGCTGATGAGCATGGACGGCCGTTTGCTGATGCAGCAGCGGGACGCTATGACGATAGATATAAGCCGTTTCCCCGACGGGGTATATATGCTCCGGATCATGGATGAGGAAAGTCATTTTATCCGGCATGAACGGGTGGTGAAAAAGGTTTTTTGAAATATTGCTTTACAGAAAGAATATGAACAGACTATTCTATTTACCCTTATTAATACTGCTTTCAGGTTATATGCAGAGCCATGCACAGACAGATTCCCTGTTTTGGTTTGCTGCGCCTGATGTGTCGCCTGATGTACAGAATTTTGACAGGCCGATCAAGCTGATCATTACTACCTTCAACCAGCCTGCCGTTGTGACCATCTCACAGCCTGCCGGCGGAGGAATGCCCGTACAGACAGCAAATATACCAGCTAACAGTACGCAAACGGTCACACTTACTACCTGGCTCAATGTGATCAAGACACAGCCGGCAAATACAGTTCTGAACTATGGCCTGAAGATCGTATCCACAGCACCGGTTACGGTGTATTATGAAGTGACCAGCCAGAATCTGAACAGTCCGGAAACATTTGCGCTGAAGGGACAGAATGCGTTGGGAACGGATTTCTGGATTCCTTCCCAAAACCTGATAGATAACCAGCCTTCACGGCCGGATGCCTTTTCTTCTTTCGATATTGTAGCTACGGAAAACAACACCAGTGTCACAATAACTCCTTCCAACGCAATTGTAGGGCATCCCGCCGGTATTTCGTTCAATATTGTTCTTAATGAAGGTCAGACCTGGTCGGCAAAAGCTATGAGCAAACTTGCCGCAAACCATCTGGGAGGATCACGGGTAGTATCGGACAAGCCGATTGCGATTACCATAAAGGATGATAATGTGGACGGCAGACCTAACTATTACGGCGCCTGTGCTGATCTGATAGGCGATCAGATCATTCCTGTACATCTTTTGGGGACGGAGTATATTGCCGTAAACGGCTTCCTGAATGCTCCGCACGATCAGCTGTTTATTCTGGCGACGCAAAATGGCACAACCATTTCCCAGAACGGAGTTGTGGCAGCTACGATTAATGCAGGGCAGACGCACCGGGCGGTGATCGGTGGCCCCTCTACCTATATCCAGACATCAGCGCCGGTATATGTGCTGCAGCTTACCGGTGTAGGGTGTGAGTTCGGCTTGGGGATGCTGCCGCAGATTAACTGTACGGGCAGCTCCTCAGTCTCCTATGCCCGTTTTTTGCCCAGCCAGCTATATCTTAACCTTGTAGTGCGTAACGGTGGTCAGGGAGACTTCCTGGTAAACGGTAATACAGGCGTGATCAATGCGGCGAATTTTGCTGCGGTACCGGGTACCGGCGGGCAGTGGATGGCGGCACAGGTTTCATTGTCAATACAGCAATATCCTATGGGTAGCGTCATATCGGTGACTAACACCTCTGCTTTGTTTCATTTGGGTATACTGGATGCCAATACGCTTACTGCCGGCGGCGCCAGTTATGGTTATTTCAGTGATTTCAGGCAAATTTCCATCAATGCAGCAGCAACTGCGCCGGAGCTTTGTGCCGGTATGGATCTGTCATTGCTGGCAGATTCAATTGCTTCAGCTAATTACAGTTGGACAGGCCCGAACGGTTATGCCAGTAATCAGCAGAGCCCGGTTATACAAAATGTCAGTGTCGCTGATTCCGGAATGTACATAGTTACAGCAACTTCAAATGGCTGTATCGCTTCAGACACTGTAGTTTTGCCGGTATTCTATATGCCTGTGGCAGATCTTGGTCCTGACACGGCTAATTGTGGTGATACTATTCTCTTGCAGTCGTCGCCTGTATATCCTGATGCAACTTACCGGTGGAGCACCGGTGCGTCGTCTCATAGCTTGACCGTTACGCAACCGGGTGTCTACTGGCTGGAGATAGATAATAATGGCTGTACCGGCAGCGATACGGTCAATGTAACCCTGAATCCGGCGCTTGAAGTCAATCTGGGTAATGATACCGTCATTTGTGATGTGGACGTTCCACTTGTCTTATACGCTCCCCAGCCACCGGGTACTCAGTACCTGTGGAGTACCGGTTTTACCGATTCGCAGGCCGCTATATACCAGACCGGTACTTATTGGCTGTATGTAAACCGGGATGGTTGTACCGGCAGCGATACGATCCATGTGCGGGTAGTGCAGACCCCTGTTATCTCGCTGGGTAATGATACGGTGATCTGCGAGAGCATACCTGCCCGTATCGGCAGGGCGCTTCCCGGCGCCACTTACTCGTGGAATACAGGGGCAGCAACATCACATACCGAAGTATCTGCCACAGGCGATTATATTCTGTCTGTTAATCTGGAAGGCTGTATTGTGCATGATACGATCCATATTACGGCGATGCCCGACCCGTCTGTTGATCTCGGACCAGACGATGATATCTGTCCGGAACAGACGATCGTGTTGGATGCTTACATGAGCGGTAATAATGATTATCTGTGGAATACGGGAGATACTACGCCGGATATTACCGTAACCTCAGGTGGCGTGTATTGGGTGGAGGTCATTTCTGAATATGGCTGTACCGGCCGGGATAGCATCACGTTGAGTCATTATCCCAAACCTGTCGTAATGCTGGGGCAAGATACGATAGTCTGCGAGGAGACACCATTACTACTGCATGCTTGGGCGCTGAATACAGATTCCGTAAGATGGTCTGATGGTAGTATAGGCGATATGCTGTCCGTAAAATATGGTGGTGAATATATCGCTACTGGTATCAATAAGTGTGGTACGGGTTCGGATACGATCGAAGTAAAGCAGATATTTTGTGAGATCTGGCTGCCGAACGCCTTTACGCCCAACGGTGATGGAGTGAACGACATCTTCCGGATACTGGGTAATGTAGGTCGTATGGAAGGGGTGAGCTTTGGTATATACAATCGTTGGGGAGAAGAGGTTTTTCATACAAAAGATAAATACCAGGGATGGGGTGGTGACTATAAAGGAGTTCCGTCCCAGATGGGCACCTATGTGTACCTGCTGGAATACAGTATAGACGGTCGTCCGTATCTGCAAAAGGGGAATTTTCATTTACTGCGGTAACGAAACTGCAGAGACGTGATGCATCGCGTCTCTGCTTCGGCGTTTGCCATAAAAATATAGAGACGTGATACATCGGGTCTCTGCAAAACAATAACATCAATTTTATGAACAGAAAATCATATTGCACGGGGCTATTCGTAGCAACGATTATGACAGTAACAGGTGCGATTGCACAGGACAGCGACTGGGTTGGTCTGGGTACGGCACCGGCAGGTTTGGATACGGCCCACGCCTTCAACGTTTTTGTAACGGATATCAATAACGATCATTACCCTGATTTTGTGTCGTTAAAGGGAGATTGGGGTGTTGGGGTAGAGAATGCATTGCGTGTGTATATCAATGTGCGTGATACAGGCTCGCCGGATGCATCTGCGCGGATGTTTGTAGATATTACGGGTGAGTCGGGTGTCAATTCGATGCATGGCGCTGCCGGTGTGAGTAAGGGTGTGCTGGTGGCAGTGTTGGCAGATGTAAACAATGATGGTAATGTAGACCTCGTCCGGGGAAATTATTACCACACTGATCCCGCTGCGGTTGCAGACGGTCGTTGTGAAGTACTATTGGGTGATGGTCAGGGACGCTTTACACTTGTTCCTGATAACGGACTTCATGAACTGGGTGTGATCAATGTGACAGGTATGAGCTTCCTGGATTATGATAAGGATGGAAATATAGACCTGTTCATAGGACGTTGGTTTCAGAACTATGCTTTGAATACCTGGAGCCCTGGTATCCTGATGAAAGGGAATGGTGACGGGACGTTTACAAATGTATCCTCACAGGCGGGCATCACCAGTCCCGAGCCTATGTACGGGTGTAGTGTAGTAGACTGGAACAATGACGGGTGGCCGGACATTGCGACAGCGCCTTATTGTCGTACGAACGGACAGCTATGGAAAAACAATGGAGACGGAACATTTACGGATGTAGCGGCAAGCACTGGTTATAACGCGCGTTATATGCCGGGAGATAACGGTCAGGCGCTATGCATGTGGAGCGCTGTGCCGGAAGATTATGATAATGATGGCGATATGGACTTTTTCTTCAGCCTGGTGCACGGAGGCACGGGGGTGAATGAAGGCCGCTCTGCCATAGTGTTGAACGGGGGATCTGCAGATAACTATAAGCTGACACCGGACCGCAGCCTGATGACGCGGAATAATCCTCAGGCCTCGCATCTGGGAGATTATGACGGATCGTGGTTTGATCTTGATAACGACGGATTGATGGATCTGGCGATGGCACAGGGCCATTATGATCAACCCTTACCACGATTATACATATTCCATCAGGGTTATGATCATAAGCTGACAGATATTACGGGAGTGCTTGGTATGGTCCGGGAAGAGACTAATAATCTGCATCTGCTGGAGGCGTTGGATTATGATCTGGATGGGGATGATGATCTGTTGCTCTGCAAGGATGCGCTGCCACGTCCGTTGCACCTTATAGAAAATCGTATCGGTCAGGACAACAACTGGACGGGCGTACAGTTGCGTGCACCGCAGGGGGTGAATAAGAGTTGTATTGGTGCGAGGATCTATGTATGGTCGAATGGCGTGCAGCGTATGCGTGAGGTATATGCGGGCAGAGGGAATAACGGTGGTCAGCAGCCGTTTGCGATGTTGTTCGGGCTGGGTAATCATACGACGATAGACTCCGTTAAAGTTGTGTGGCCGGATGCACAGAGCAGCACAACTACGGTGTATAACCCACCGGTAAACCACTACTTAGAGATCACGGCAAATGGCCTTGCAGTGGAAGACGCAGAGGACGATGGCAATAAAGAAATTGGCTTGAAGGTATATCCCAACCCGGCAAAGGATTTTATCCTGGTGCAGTTGAGTAATAATGAACCGGTAGAACGGGTCGAGGTGTATGATGTGCTGGGCCGACGGGTGTATAAGCGGGCTGCCAACAGAACGGGAGATGCGGTGCATTATTACGATATTATGGAACTTCCTTCCGGCAATTATTGGCTAAAAGTGATATCACGTTCGGGAGAAAATATTACATCTTTTTTTGTGAAATCTACGCAATGATTATATCGAAACAGGAATCGATCATTCTGTCAGCCCCATGGTCAATACCTTCCCCGCCAGTTCTGCCATATTCTTGACATCCAGTTTCAGGAATATCCGTTTCCGGTATGTTTTTACCGTATTGATTCCGAGAAAAAGCCGGGATGCAATATCCTGGTTGGTATCTCCGTTCAGGATCAATCTGAGTATTTCCTTTTCCCGCAGTGTCAGCATAACTTTGGAAAATACTGCTCCCCTTGTCTTGCGGGAAAGTTCGTTAAGTTTTTCATGGATTTGCGGTTCTATAAATGAGCCGCCATTGTAAATCATTTCGATCGCTTCTATTACCGTGTGTTGTCGGGCTGTTTTTAACAGGTAGCCGGATACGCCAAGGCGTATCATGTTATTTGCGTACACAACGCTGCTGAAATTTGTGAATACCAATATACGGATGTCAGGATATTTTTTCAGTAAATAAGGCACAAGTGTGTCGCCGGTTTTTCCCGGAAGCTGAATATCGAGCAATAGTACATCCGGGATATTTTTTTCCAGTCCCTCCATCAACTCCTGATCGTCACTGTAAGTGCCGGTTAGTGTAATGTGTGTATAATTGGCGATCATTTTCTGCAAGCCTCCGATAATCATGGGATGATCATCGATGATGGCGATCTTTATATTCATGTGTCAGAAGTGTTTTTAGTTTGGAAATGTCAAAAATGATGGTGACACTGGTGCCGACCTCTTTTGCCGAGTCAATTGTTATATTCCCTTGCAGCAGTTTTACACGGGAGCGGATATTATATAAGCCTACTCCTGCATGTGGTGCATGTATGTTGAACCCTTGCCCGTTATCTTCTACGACAATGCTGAGTTCTTTCTCGTGCTGACTGATATCAATAACTGCCTGTGATGCTTTGGCATGTTTGAGTATGTTCTGTATCAGCTCCTGGATAATGCGATAGAGACTTAGCTCTACTATTTTACCGGAGCATTCCGGAAACGGCTCCTGGATGGAGATTTCTACGTTGAGCTCTTCTGTGTTAACTTGCTCACAATACAGGCGGATGGCTTCAGGGAAGCTGTATCGTGATAAAATGTCTGGTATGAGATGATGGGCTGTCTTTCGGACTTCTTCTGTAGCATCTTCCAGCATCTGTATAATGTGTTCTAATTCGTCATGCTCATCAAGATGTTCATATTTCTTTTGTACCGCTCCGAAATTCATATTGATTGCCGCCAACCGGCCGCCGATCCCGTCATGTAATTCCTGACCGATCCGGGTCGATTCCCGTTCTTCTCCCTCAATCATGGCCTTCAGTAAGTTGATCTTCTGTTTGTGCCGGGATGATCTGTAGTAACTCAAAGCAAGCAGGATGATCAGCAGTGTGCAGCCAGATATGCTGTAGATCAGAATATTCTTTTGCCGCAGATAATTTTGCTGTTCACTGATCAGCAACTGTTTCCGGATAATTTCCTTATCCTTTTCCGCAGTGCGGTATTTTACCTCCAGCAGGTTAATAGCTTGGGTTTTTTCTATATTCAGCAGGCAGTCATTAATGATATAGGCCGTTTGCTGATGTCGGAAGGCCTGTTGGTAATTTCTGGTTATAGCATATAATGCTGCCAGTTGCTGATGACTGCGAAGTATGTATTCTGTAGCTCCGGATTGGGTTGCTTCCTGAAATGCCGCTTCCAGCCATTTGCCTGCTGCCGGGTAGTCCCCTATTAAAAAATAACTGCTCCCTAAGGTATAGAGTATTCCGGATCTGTAATATGAATTTACCTGAGCCATTTTTTTTAACGCAGTCTGCAAATAGGGTATGGCTTTCTCAGCATGCCCCTGGTTATTCAGCATTTCGGCTATGGTTTGCGTGGCGGTATATTCCAGCCGGGAAGGCCCGACGCTCTTTACCAATGTTAATGTCTGATGAATGTACTCCCAGGCTTTTTGCTTATCGCCCATCCTGTAAGCTATCCTGGCTTTGTTATTCAGTACGTGTGCCATCCGTTCCGGTACATTCAGTTTTTTAGCCAGTATCTCTGCTTTATGCAGATAGTATAAAGCCCTTGTATAGTCGCCCATCTGTAACAGTGCTTCGCTGATATTGTTATAAGTACGTACCAGGTGATCTGCAACTTCATAATCCCGGTCAGCCTGTTTTTCTGCAAGTTGAGCCGCTTTGAAGAAAAAAGAAACAGCTTCTTTATACTGTCCCTGATACATGTACAGTGTTCCGATGTTATGCAGTGTCCGGGAACTATTTCTGAAAAAACGACTGGTATTGGGTGTGCAGTTCAGCGAAATGTGAAACCAGTGCAACGCATGGGTATATTGTCCGGATTCTGTGTATAACATGGCTATGGAGATAGCAGCATGAAATATGCCGTCATAATATGCAAGCGTCTTACTGTGATGATATGCCTGTCTGAATAAGTATAGTGCCGTATCGCGGTTTATATTAAAAAATCGCCGCCCGTCGTGCAACAGATCCATAATCTGATCCTGTTCCGGAATCTGATATGTCTGTGAGGTGTCATTGGTTTTTGCCACTGCAATGCCCGTTTGCTGACAGCATACAACGTATAATATACATAGCCATGAATACAGGTAGTACCGGTACACTGCCGGTAGATGGAGATAATGATATGGTCGCTTACTTCGTTGCATTTTCTCGTATGGAGATACAAACTTACAAGAGACAGCTATACGGATGAATGATTAAAATTAATATGCTACTATAGGGTGACAAAGCCCCTGAGCCTACAGGATAGCTTTGCATAACAGATTCAGTATTGCTGAATGTAGTAAGTATATTTTGTATTTTCTAAATATCATACATATGAGTAAACGAATGTACGTTTTAGTGTTTTGCTTTTTGCTTTTATCATTTCGTATACCGGCACAGATCACCGGCCCTTCAACCGCTACGGTCGGTACTCCGGTAGCATTTACAACTACTGCACCGGGTTCCACTTTTACCTGGGTATATGATACGGTGAATATCAACCAGGTCTTTACACCTACGCTCACTACAACCACGCTCACTAATAATATCGGCAACAGTATTCTTGCCATGGCTTATGATGATGGGAATAACAGGTGGTATATCTTCAGTACCAATTCTCCGGCCGCTAATAATACGGTAACCTGGGCAGACTTTGGCAGTGATCCCCATGGTGCAAATCCTGTACTGACAAATTATTCGGTCGGAGCTACGACTACTCCGAATTTCAACAGGGCTATAGCGGCAGTAAAGGATGATGTAAGTGGAACGTGGCATGTGTTTGTGGCAGGCGCACTGCAGTTGTGGCGCCTTGATTTCGGGAATTCCCTGGCTAATACGCCTGCTGCTCCCGTTAAAGTTATGGATCTACCTGCTACAGGAACACGAAGCAACATGCAGTTAACGGTTAAAAAAGATAATACAACATGGTATGCATTTATAACCAATGATGGCGGTATCAATGGCATTACCCGAATAAGCCTGGGTACATCACTTGCTTCCGGCACGCCTGCGGTAGTAACGCCGTCGCTTGCTGTTGCCGGGCTGCAGATGCTGGATTATTTTGCTCTGTATAAGGAGGCGGGTGAATGGTATGTACTATCTCCTGATATGCGTGGTACGCTGATCCGTTTTCACTTGGGCACAACACTCGGAGGAACACCTGTGTCTACCAGCCTGGGCAATCCCGGTAATTTTATGGGAACTGCCAACCCGTATTCCAACCCGCGCGGGTGTTTCATCATTTCGGATTGTAACCAGTTGGCGGCCTATACATTTAATACCAATAATAATTTCGGAATGATCAAGTATGACTTCAATGGCAGTATCCTCAATACACCTGTTGCGAGCTTTACAGCGCTGCCAATGGTGGCGGGAGGAAACTGCGTCAATACCTATGTCTACCAGGATACGCTGTTCGCACTGATCAACAGGGGAAACGCGGCAAACTCCCTCTGGAGGGTACCGGTTCTTCCGTTTCCTTCAGGAACTACCCATAAATTTTATGATCCTGCATCTACCCATACGTTTACTGCACCGGGCACCTATAATGTTACCCTGTATGTAGACCAGGCACAGCCGGGAGGCGCTTCCTCTTTTTGTCATCAGGTAGTGGTATCGGTAGGCACCCTTCCCCAGCCGGATTCTTTTACCGATTCCAGCACTTCTGTTTGCCAGGGGCAGCAAAATGTTACCTATGCCGTGCCGCCGGTATCCGGAGCTACCGGCTATCAATGGACGTATTCCGGAACAGGGCATACTATCAATGGTACCGGCAACACGGTGACCATAGATTTTTCGGGGGCTGCTACCAGTGGGATGCTGAGTGTCAGCGCTCTCAACGGATCAGGATCGGGCCAGGCCAGGAATCTGAATATTACGGTACATCAGCCGCCTCCGGTTACCATTACACCTTCCGGTACGGTAGACATCTGCCAGGGCAGCGGGATAACGTTGAGTATTCCCGCCACGCCCGGCGCTACTTATGAATGGAAGCATGACAATACGCTGCTTAGCACTTCCGTATCTACTCATACCGCAACTGCAGCCGGCAGTTATAAGGTTATCGTTATCACTCCCGCCGGATGTACAGACAGTTCGGATGTTGTTGATGTGACGGTCAATACCGTTCCGGACGCAACTATAACACCTGCAGGATCTCATACGATCTGCCAGGGCGATACGCTGCACATGGAAGCGGTATCCGGAAGCATTCCGAATCATAGTTACCAGTGGCAAAACAGTGGTACAGCCGTAGGAAATAATGATACATACAGCGCTGTTTCCGGCGGGAATTACAGGCTGATTGTAATGGATAATAGTACCGGCTGTGCAGACACATCTGTCACTACCGTCCTGACGGTATCACCGTTGCCTTCCGCTTCCATTACACCTTCCGGCACGGTTGATATATGCCAGCAGGACTCTCTGGTGCTGCATGCCGGAGGCGGTACCGGGCTATCCTATGAATGGAGTAATGGTACTGCTGTGGTCGGTTATCATGATACATATACCGTTACTGTATCGGGAGATTATAAAGTAGTTGTAACAGATGGAAACCACTGTACAGGCAGCAGTGCCGTTACAACTGTAACGGTTCATTCCCTTCCTTCTTTTTCTATCGTACCCGGTGACACCGCCTTTTGTATTGGTGAGAAGGTGACGCTCTCCGTACCGGCGGATACCGGCTTAAGCTATCAATGGAAAGATATGAACGGGACAATTGCTGCTGCCGTTTATTCTTTCCTGGATATAACCACCTCCGGCGATTATAAGGTCGTGATATCCAGAAAACACCTAAATAACTGTACAGACAGCACGGACCCCGTAACGGTAACAGTGCATCCTTTGCCGCTCCCCGGAATAGTATGGGATGGTGAACTGCTTACCACAGACAGCGTTTATGCTGCTTATCAATGGTATATCAACGGTCAGCCCATAGCGGGAGCTACTACTTATACCTGGCGGCCTGTACAGAATGCGCCCTATTCCCTGACCGTCACAGATTCCAACGGATGCAGCAACGCATCCCCGGCTGTCCATGATGTGAACAATGTAGGTGTGGATGTGCTGATGTATCCCGGAGCGGGGATCAGGATCTATCCTAACCCCACCTCTTCTGTAATATACATAGATGCTCCCGGTGAAGTAAACCTGTCTGTGCTTAATATGGAGGGCCGGGAGATACTACGCGGGAAAGGTGTAAAAACATTTGACCTGAACGGAGTGCCTGACGGAATGTACCTGATCCGGGTGACGGACACATTGGGTAGATTGCTGAAAAAGGAAAGCTTAATAAAGACCGGAAAATAATTATGGCTGCATGTTGAACGCACACGGCTTCTGTTTGATCATGAACAAAAACAAGCGGTTTATTCAAATGAAACAAATCCTATCCTTCTGCTCGGTTTTCCTGATTATGGCAGCAGCAGATGCCCAGATTATTGCTCCGGATACGGTTTGTGCCGGAGATACGGTGATTCTCACGACCCCTGTACAGGGACGTATTTTTACCTGGAACCTGGATACGGTAAACATTACCTTGTCACCTCCTCCCTCCACTACGGTGCTACAGGGACCGCCTCTGAACACACCCACCTATGCGACCATGAATGAAGATAATGGCAACTGGTATTCCTTTGTCAGCAATGCTATTATCCGGGAGATACTCCGTCTGGATTACGGTAATAGTCCTTATAATACGCCTGTAGCTACCAGTCTCGGAGGTTTTGGACTGGCGCCTGCCGGCACTGCCGGTGCCGGCCATCTTCAGGGTATCGAAATATTACAGGATAGTGCAACAGGGAACTGGTATGGATTTGCTGTTTGCGCTTCGCAGTTGCTGCGTCTTGATTTTGGTAATTCCCTGGCCAATACGCCGGCATCAACCCTGATGAGCTTTTCTTCTTTTTTTGCCTACCCGCTTCAGATTGGCATCAGGCGTTTTAATAACGACTGGATTGGTTTTGTCGGGAGTCAGAACGGGAGTATTACAAGGCTTGAGTTCGGATCTTCCCTGGTCAATACCCCTGTTGCCCAGAACCTGGGGGTCTCTAATTTTAATCTGCCTACCAACTTTGCCCTGTATGAGCAGAACGGCCTCTGGTATATGCTGATTGCCAACCTGATTAATCCGGCGGGTCTTACCCGGCTGGAATTCGGCGCCAGTCTGCTGAATAATAATCCTGCAGGCGTACGGTTAACCACACCTGCCGGCCGGCTTCCCCGTCCACGCGGTATGTTTCTTATTTCCAACTGCGATCAATTGTATGCTTATGTAGTGAATGAAGGACCTCCTACGGCTCCGCAGTTTGGCCCGCCGGAACTGGAGCTGATTGATTTTAACAATGATATTACAAACAATGCGCCCACCGTTACGTTGCTGGGGAACTATAACCTGTCCAATAACAGCTTACGCCCCTACATTTTCAATGGTGATCTGAATGCGCTTCTGGTCAGCAACTCAGGTGCGGGAGGTTCCGGGAGCGTAAATGTCAATACGATCAGCAACCTGCGGCTGTTTTCTTTTCCGGCAGGTTCGGTTTCCGTCAACTCGTATAATAATCCGGATATTAGCCATGTGTTCACTGTTCCCGGAACGTATGATATTACCTTGTTTGTGGATCAGGGCGCCATCATGGGACCCTCTTCTTTCTGCAAGCGCATTACGGTTATAACCGGGCAGAGTGGTTTTCTTGGTAATGATACAACTGCATGTACCGGTGAAACCTATATCCTGGATGCGGCTGGCACGGGTGCCACAGATTACCTCTGGAATACAGGGGCTGTAACGCCTGAAATCCCGGTGACACAGCCGGGCACTTATTGGGTGCAGCTTACGGGCTCCCTCTGTTATTCGGCAGATACCGTTACTGTTTCCTTTGATCCGCTGCCTGTAGATATCGGCCCTGACCGGGTTGCCTGCCTGGGAGATACGGTGACACTTCAGGCTGCAGGGGTGTATAATAACCCGGTTTATCAGTGGAGTACCGGACTCGGTACATCCTCCATAAACGTAACCCGTCCGGATATGTACTGGCTGCGTATTACAGAGCCTGGCGGATGCACGGGCAGCGATACAGTCCATGTGAAAATGATACCGCCTCCGCTCATTTCAATCGGTGATGATACGATCATTTGTGCCAGCACACCCCTCCGGATCGGAATGGCTTATCCCGGCGCCACGTATCTGTGGAATACGGGAGAGACAGATGCCTATACAGAGGTGTCTTCCACGGGAGATTATATATTGTCCGTAAGTGTGGAGAGCTGCACTGTATCTGATACAATCATGATCACCGCGATGCCGGATCCGGACATAGATCTGGGCCCTGATGATGATATTTGCCCGGAGCAGGTAATTATCTTGGACGCATCCGCTCCCGGTAACAACCGTTACGTATGGAATACCGGAGATACTACAGATTCGGTTTCAGTGTCGGCAGGCGGACTGTATCAGGTCGAAGTTACATCGGAGTATGGCTGTAGTAGCAGTGACAGTATCATGCTGAGGCATTATCCCGAACCTGTCGTCATGCTGGGGAATGATACGACGGTATGCGAAGAGACGCCACTACAGTTGTCTGCATGGACGCTCAATACGGATTCTGTCTTGTGGTCGGACGGTACTACAGGTAATCCATTGTCTGTAAAGTCCGGCGGAACATATATAGCTACAGCGATCAATAAATGCGGTACGCAGTCAGACACGATCGTGGTAAAGCAGATATTCTGTGATATTATGCTGCCAAATGCTTTTACACCCAACGGAGATGGTATGAATGATATCTTCCGGATTCTGGGAAATACCGGCCGTATGGAAGGGGTTAGTTTTGGTATTTACAATCGTTGGGGAGAGCAGGTTTTTCATACAAAAGATAAATACCAGGGATGGGATGGTTATTATAAAAATCGCCCTTCACTTATGGGGACGTATGTATACCTCCTGGAATACAGCGTAGATGGCCGTCCGTATCTGCAAAAGGGGAATTTTCATTTATTGCGATAACACAATCGTAGAGACGCATTCATCGTGCCTTTACAAAACAGCACCATTTTATGAACAGAAAAACATATTGCGCGGGATTATTCCTGACAACAGTGATGACGGTAACAGGTGTTATCGCACAGGATAACACCTGGTTTAATTGGGCAACCACCAATGCTGGTTTAGATACGGCCCGTGCGTTTAATATTTTTGTAACGGACATTAACAATGATCGTTACCCTGATTTCGTGTCGTTGAAGGGAGATTGGGGCGTTGGTGCGGAGAATGCGCTTCGGGTATATATTAATGTGCGTGATACGGCATCATCAGATGCGTCTGCGCGGATGTTTGTTGATGTTACGGGTGAGTCGGGTGCGAATTCCATGCCTGGTGCGGCGGCAGTGAGTAAAGGTGTGCTGGTGGCTGCATTGGCGGATGTAAACAATGATGGTAATGTAGACCTCGTCCGGGGAAATTATTACCACACTGATCCCGCTGCGGTTGCAGACGGTCGTTGTGAAGTACTATTGGGTGATGGTCAGGGGCGCTTTACACTTGTTCCTGATAACGGACTTCATGAACTGGGTGTGATCAATGTGACAGGTATGAGCTTCTTGGATTATGATAAGGATGGAAATATAGACCTGTTCATAGGACGTTGGTTTCAGAACTATGCTTTGAATACCTGGAGTCCTGGCATACTGATGAAAGGGAATGGAGACGGAACGTTCACAAATGTATCATCCCGGGTAGGCATCACCAGTCCAGAGCCTATGTACGGGTGTAGTGTAGTAGACTGGAACAATGACGGATGGCCGGACATTGCGACAGCACCTTATTGCCGTACGAACGGACAGCTATGGAAAAATAATGGAGACGGAACATTTACGGATGTAGCGGTAAGCGCCGGTTATAATGCCCGTTATATGCCGGGAGATAATGGTCAGGCGCTATGTATGTGGAGTGCTGTGCCTGAAGATTATGATAATGATGGCGATATGGACTTTTTCTTCAGTCTGGTACACGGTGGTACAGGAGTAAATGAAGGACGTTCCGCAATAGCGTTGAACGGGGGAGCAGGAAATGATTATAAGCTGACACTGGACCGCAGCCTGATGACGCGGAATAATCCTCAGGCCTCGCATCTGGGAGATTATGACGGCTCATGGTTCGATATAGACAACGATGGGCTGATGGATCTGGCGATGGCACAGGGTCATTATGACCAGCCGAATCCGCGTTTGTATGTCTTCCGTCAGAATGCAGGGCATCATTTGTTGGATATTACAGGTGATGTGGGATTGGTGCGTACGGAGTCGAACAACCTGCATCTTCTGGAAGTGATGGATTATGATCTGGACGGAGATGATGATATCCTGTTCTGTAAGGATGCGCTGCCGCGGGAACTACACCTGGTTGAAAATCGCATTGGTCAGGACAACAGCTGGACAGGTGTGCGTCTTCACGCACCACAGGGTGTCAATAAGAGTTGCATCGGAGCCAGGATCTATGTGTGGAGCGGAGGTGTACAGCGTATGCGTGAGGTGTATGCAGGCCGGGGTAACAGTAGCGGTCAGCAACCGTTTGCCATGTTGTTTGGCTTAGGTATCAGTACCTCTATTGATTCAATACGGATCGTATGGCCGGATAATGCCGGTAACGTGACAATCATCCGGAATCCGCCGGTAAATGAGTATTTAGATATCACAATGAATGGCTTGTCGGTAAGTGAGCATCAACCATCCGGGAATGGAAATGTTTTACTTAAGTTATATCCAAATCCTGCCAAAAATTTCATTCTGGTACAGTTGAGTAATAATGATCCTGTGGAACGGGTAGAAATCTATGATATACTGGGACGGAGCGTAAATCATATGGAAGATTTGTCGTCGGGTGAGGTGACTGTTTATTGCAGTATAGAACAGCTTTTGCCGGGACAATACATGATTAAGGTGATAAGTGCTTCCGGTGATTCATTTTCAAATGTCTTTATGAAAAGCTGGTGACGTATTTAGTCAATCAGGCCCGTCTCGATACTCTTCCTGACCAGCTCTGCCATGTTTTTTACGTCCATTTTCAGCAGAAGATTGGTACGGTAGTATTCGACAGTCCGTTGCCCAAGAAATAGCTGTTCCGCTATTTCCTGCAGTGTAAGCCCCTGAACGGTGAGTTTGAGTACTTCTTTTTCTTTTTGGGTAAAGGCGGGATTCAGGGATTCCCGGGATTTGATCCTTTTTGCGAAGTTCTCCATCTTATCCTTTAATTCTTTTTCGAGATAGATCCCGCCGTTATGTACCGTTTCGATCGCTTCAACAATTTTTTCTACGGTAGTGTTTTTCAGAAGATATCCGGATGCGCCTTCATGAATAAGGTTGTATATGTAAAACGAGCTGTCCAGGCTGGTGAGTGCGATAATCTTTATTCCGGGATGTTTCCGGAGAATCTTTGCAGCGAGTTTGTCCCCCATTTTGTTGGGCAGGTGAAGATCCAGCAGTAATACGTCAGGTTGGTTTTGTTGCAGGCTGTTCATAAATAGAATGCCGTCTTCGTAAAGCCCGGTTATTTCGATCACAGGATAGGCTGAGAGTATTTGCTGCAGCCCTTTCAGTACCATGGAGTGGTCGTCTACAATAGCTACTTTTATTTTCATGGTTATGTTGTTTTAGGGTCTGTTGATCATTACTTATTCACTCTTTGTTTCTCAGGTCTATATCGACGAATATTGTAGTGCCCATACCTGCATTGGAAGCTATGGAGATAAAGCCGTTCAGTACTTTTACCCTTTCTTTTACGTTTTTAAGGCCCAGCCCGTCATAATTAATCGTAGTGTCGAATCCTTTGCCGTTGTCTTCTACAGACAGCATAAGGCGGTCTGTTTCAATGTCCATTCGGGCCTGTACAAATACCTGAGTGCCCCTGGAATGTTTTACCGCGTTCTGAACAAGCTCCTGGGCGATCCGGTATAAAGGCAGCGAAATCGTGTCGCTGAGTGTAGATATATCTCCCATAGTATGCAGCTCTATGGGGATGTTCCACGATTGCTCCAGTTGGTCGCAGTAAGCGCTGAGTGCAAACCAGAGATTTCGTTCTTCCAGTATGTCGGGCATCAGATTATGGGCTGTGTGCTGTACCTCATTACTTACCTGTACGAGCAGTTCCGACAAGTTAATGAGATCTTCCTTGTCTACCGATTCCCTGTCCTTTAGTGTCTGGATATTGAGCCTGGCGCTGGTAAGCAATCCGCCGACACCGTCATGCAGCTCCCTGGATATACGTTTCCTTTCACTTTCCTCCCCCATCATTTGTGCTTTTAGTTTTTCCAGCTCTTTTTCCTTTTTTTCGGTTTTTCTTCTATTACGGTATAGGATGAAAATAATGCTTGAGACCATGATTACAACCAGCACACCTGCTGCTGTCAGTAAGGCCATTCTTTCAATGTGCCTTTGCTGTTGTGCCATTTTCAGATTGTTCTGGGCAATCGTCTTGTCTTTTTGCGCGGCATTGTATTTATTTTCGATCTCATTGATCGCTTTTGTTCTTTCAACATTATACAGGCTGTCTTTCAACAGTTCACCTGTTTTTCTCTGCTCCAGAGATTCTTTATATCTGCCCGTAGCTTCATACACTCCGGCGAGGGTTTGGTGTGCTAAATGTTTGTTCAGGCTCAGTCGCGTAGTGTCGGCTATGTGTATGGCCTTCAGCAGTACCCGTTCTGCAGCGGCGTGCTGCTTTGTTCTGAAATATGCAATCCCCAGCCTATACAGGGGTATTATGGAGCCATAGTATATATTACTCTCGTTGTTCAGGTTGAGTGCCTGGTTATAATAAGGTATTGCTTTGTGTGGGTCGCCGGATTCTAGTATCATATCACCGATGCTGCAGAGCAAGGTCTGTTCCCGGTCTACATATCCGTTCTGACGGGCTACTTTCAATCCTTTTTCGAAGCAGTACAAGGCGCTGTCGGGTTGTTCCAGTACAGCATACATGTTACCCATGTTGATCAATGCCGGTACCTGTGCCAACGGTACGTTCCGTACGGCAGCAAGACTTTCCGCGGTGCCAGCAAGGCGAAGCGCTTTTTCATAGTGCCCCTGACTGCTGTTTACTCCGGAAAGATTACTGTATATTATTGCAATATTGTTGCTTCCCGGCTGGTGCTCCTGCAGATAATCCAGCGCTTTATAATAGTATGTGCTGGCGCTGTCCAAGTCCCCGCTGTTATAATAGCTTGCGCCCATGTTGATATATAAATTCGGTAGCGTGCTGATCTTGTACTGAGGCGTCTGGCAGTAAGGAAGCGCTTTCCGGTAGAGGGCAAAGCCTTCTTTTGTTTTTCCTTCATTGTTCAGGATAAGGCCCATAAAGGCATAACTCAGGCATTTCCCATCCTTAATATTGCTTTGTTCACTGATGAGTAATGCCCGTTGCAATAGTGAAAGAGCGCTGTCGGGGCTGTGGTGTAATATGGGAATTGCGTTGTCTATAAGGGACATAATCAGTGTGGTATCTCTTTGCTGTTTAAGAGATAAGCCGGGGCCTGCTGTTATGTCGTTATGTAAAAACAGAAAGACCGGCAGCAAAAGACAGGATATTTTTATGTCCATTGGGTTTATATTAGGGTATTGCCCTGTATAAAGCTACAAAATCCATCTTTGGATGCAGCAGGATTGCGCCTGCAAAATGCGTAAAGCGAAAATTGCTGTAATTTCCGAAAAGTATATTTCAGTATCTAAAGGTACGTTTGCATTGATATTTCTGGTCAGGGGCCGGGATAATGATTTTGATAGTCCTTGTTTGCAAATTCTTAACCTGTTAACAGCTGTTTATGCTAAAAAGAATACTGTCTGTATTGTTGATTGTAATAAGTGCATCCTGTACTGTAAAGCTTGCTGCCCAGCAATTGGAATGGGGTGTCAGCTTTGGAGGCGCTTCAATGGACCTCGTGAATGATGTCGCGTCCGACAAGGCAGGAAATATGTACGCAGTCGGTAATTTTCTCTCTACGATAATAGACATCGATCCGGGCACAGGTACGTTTGAGCTGCAGTCTCAGGGGGGAGCAGACATTTTTATTACCAAACTGGATGCTGCCGGTAATTTTGTCTGGGGGACTTCTGTTGGCGGGCTGAACCAGCAGCATGCTTATGGTATTGTTATTGATGATTCCAATTATCTCTACATTACCGGTCATTTTCAGGGTCTTGTAGATTTTGATCCCAGTCCATCCTCTGTTTTTTATATGACGCCTGTTTCCGCCGGCAGCACCAGTATGTTTTTGCTTAAGCTGGATAGCGCCGGTAGCTTTATCTGGGCAAAGGAGATGGGGGTGCTTAATGCCGGTGTTTTCGGTGGTGCCAGCGGGCGTTCAATTGCTATAGATCCTGATGGTAATTTGCTGATTACGGGTGAATTTACGGGTACGATTGATTTTGATCCCGGTCCGCAGCGGGCAACCGTTACGTCCGGAAGTGGCATCCCCGAAATATTTGTAGCCAAATACAGCAGTAACGGCGCGTATATCTGGGTAGATTCTTTTGATGGAGGTAAAGGCGTCGGCAATATGGGTTATGCCGTGCAGTCGGATGCACTGGGAAATGTTTATGTTACCGGAAGCTTCCGCGATACAGTTGATTTCGACCCCGGGGCCGGAACAAGAAAGTTGTTTTCCGCCAGTGAGGGTATTAAAGACATTTTTTTATGTAAGCTTGGCCCCGACGGATCGTTCCGCTGGGCTTTTGCCATGGGCAGTATTGAGGATGATTATGGAGAAGCGCTTGTGGTCGATGACAGTGCGAACGTATACATAACCGGCAGGTTTCAGTATACGGTTGACTTTGACCCCGGCTCCGCCGGCACGGCTAACAGGACAGCATCAGGCACTGATATCTTCTTGTGTAAATACGACAGTGCAGGTTTATATAAATGGGCACATCGCATAGGTAGTGCCGGAGTCGATATCGGGCAGTCTCTGGCAATAGACATCGGAGGTAATATATACCTCGGAGGCGCTTATTCCGGTACGGTTGATTTTGATCCCGGCGGCAATACTGCCAGCTTAACGGTCGCAGGATCAGGCTATGAACTTTTTATTTCCAAATACGACAGGAATGGCGGACATATGTGGGTCACCGGCAGCGGATCGGGTAGCGGTCATGTAACTGCGCTTGAGATGGGACGCAATGGTGATTTATATGCAGGAGGAAATGTTACTGGCGCCGGTAATATTACTGTAGGTGTGGCATCTGTACCACTTGCAGGAGCAGGTAATACGGATGTCTTTCTGCTTCGCCTTGCCTGCGATCAAAAATCGGCTCCTGCTACATTGAATGCAGTTACCTGCGATGTTTATGCATACAACAATAATGTTTACGACAAATCCGGCTCTTACCGGCATCTGTTTCGCAATATGTATGGTTGTGACAGCGTAGTTACATTAGATCTTGAGGTCCGTGTAGTGGAGGCGCAGATAACGGTAAGCGAAGACACGCTTGCTACCATAGGCTCCTATGCCTCTTATCGCTGGTTGCTGAATGGTGATACCATACCGGGCGCAGTACATCCCACGCACATTGCTGTGGAGAATGGCGATTATCAGGTAGTAGTCACTGATGCCGACGGGTGCAGTGATACGTCGAATGTCTATGCAGTGAATAATGTTTCTGTGCATGACTCCCGCAGTACATTTTCCCAGGTAAAAGTATACCCTAATCCGGCCCATGATGTTTTACATGTTGTATCTCCGGCCAGCGGGGGGCGGGTTGTACTTTACAATCTGGCTGGTAAGCAGGTTGTCCGTTCGCCGCTTCCGGCATCTGTCAATCTTAAGGGCCTGGCTCACGGAATGTATTTACTCATGGTATATAATCAGGAAGATCATCTTATACATACTACTAAGGTAGTGAAGCAGTAAGCGTTCCTGTTTTCCTGACTCCTGTGCAGGTAGGCATTAATTATATTTTTTCAAATTAAAATTTATTTATATGAGAATAAAGCTATATGGTAATATGTCAGCGTTCATCTTTACATTGCTGTGCCGACCGGGGCGCTGTGTTTTAATGGCCGGTTTTTTAATGATCGTGTGCAGTTCTTTGCATGCCCAGATAACGGATAATCTCAATACGCCGGGTGCAGGAACCTGGACAGTACCTGCAGGTGTAACTGAGATCGTTGTGGAAGCATGGGGCGGCGGCGGTTGTGGCGGAAATACCACGGCTCAGGGAGGTAAAGGTGGCGGTGGCGGTGGAGCTTATTCCAGGAGTAGACTGCCGGTAACGCCAGGCCAGTCCATACCGTATGTAGTAGGTTCTGGTTGTGTAAATCTTAATCTGCAATGGGACCCTAATCCGGACGGAGAGGATTCCTGGTTTTTAAATACTGGAACATTATTGGCTAAAGGAGGCCTGTCTGTGACAACCTCCGCTAATTTTGGACAGCCAGGTGGAAACGCTGCTGAAGGTGCAGGTAATGAAGTAAAGTTTTCCGGCGGCGGCGGTGCTAACAGGGGGCTTACTGGAACGAACCGGGATGGCGGCGGCGGCGGTTCTGCTGCAGGCTCTGCGGCTGCAGGTGTGGGTGCCGTAAATTATGTAGGCGCAGTGGCTCCTGCAGGAGGCGGAAATGGAGGCAGCAGTAAACCGGGTACGCATGCAGGAACAGATCCCGGAGAACCTGGCGGATTTCCCGGCGGTGGCGGTGGCGGCGGTTTTACCCAGTTCACTTCTCCGACCAATGTGCTTGGAGGTAATGGAGGTAATGGGCTTATACGCATCACTTATACAGCCGCAGCGCCTGCTGAGATAGACTTGGTTTCCATTACTCCGGCTTCTCTCTGTCCGGGTATTGCTTCTTCGCCGGTAGTGACATTCACACCTTCCGGATTTTCGGGGGCACAGACTTTTACCGTGGAGCTGAGTAATGCCTCCGGGTCGTTTACAAGTCCCGTTGTGATCGGATCGGGTAGCAGTTCTCCCCTGGCTGCTGCCATACCCGGAGGTGCGCTCGCTGCCGGAGGTAACTACAGGGTGCGTGTCATCAATGGCTCAGTAACAAGTAATGATCTGGCCATTAGTTTGCTTGCTCCTCCTGCGATTACCGTAGGTGCCAATCCATCGGTGTGTATGGGTGCTACGGGTGCGTCCCTGTCATACAGTGGCGCGACAGGTAGCCCGAACGAGTACAGCATTTCGTGGAGTACTGCTGCGATTACTGCCGGTTTTGTAAATGTGACAAATGCCACGCTTTCCTCCAGCCCGGTCAGCATCGCAGTCCCCGGCGCTGCTGCGCCGGCTGCCTATACGGCTACACTGACGGTACGCAACAGTACGACTGGATGCGTGAGCAACAGCTATAATATCAGTGTGACGGTGAATCCCCTGCCGACAATTACTTTGGGAAACAACAATCCATCGTTGTGTGTCGGGTTGCCAAGTATCGCTTTATCCTACAGCGCTACGACCGGCAGTCCGAATCAGTACAGTATTGCATGGAATACTGCTGCAATTACCGCCGGTTTTGCGAATTTGACAGATGAATTTCTCTGGGGCAGCCCACTCTCTATTGCCGTTCCCGGTAGTGCTGCACCGAATACCTATACGGGTACAATGACCGTGCGTAACAGTACGACGGGTTGTGTGAGTAATAACTACAATCTGAATGTTGCTGTAAATGGTATACCGGCAATCACCCCGGGTACGAATCCGATAGTGTGTGCCGGTACGACCAGCGCATCTCTGCCGTATAGTAATCCGGTCAGCAGTCCGGACCGGTATGATATTGCCTGGGGTGGGGTTGCGACTGCTGCAGGATTTACGAATGTGTCGGGAGCAACACTTCCTTCCAGTCCGATCAGCATTACTGTTCCCGCCGGGGCGGCGGCGAATACCTATACGGGTATACTGATCGTACGCAACAGCACGACAGGATGTTTTAGCGGTAATTATAACATCAGCGTGACGGTAAATGCCCTTCCCGGGATCACCGTAGGTACGAACCCAACAGTGTGTGCGGGTGTTACAACAGCGTCGTTGCCATACAGCGGCGCGACCGGCAGCCCGAACCAGTATAACATTGCATGGAGCACGGCTGCAACCACTGCCGGGTTTACGAATGTGACGAATGCCACGCTTCCCTCCGGCGCGGTCAGTATTGCTGTTCCCGGCGCTGCTGCACCGGCTACCTATACCGGTACATTGGTGGTACGCAGCATGACGGGTTGTGTGAGTGGCAACTATAACATCAGCGTGACGGTAAATGCCCTTCCCGGGATCACCGCAGGCACAAATCCATCCGTATGTGCGGGTGTTACGGGCGCACTGCTTCCGTATAGCAGCACGACCGGCAGTCCGAACCAGTATAGCATTGCATGGAGCACGGCTGCGACCACTGCCGGATTTACCAATGTGACCAATGTGACGCTTCCCGCCAGTCCGGTCAGCATCACCGGTCCCGGCGCTGCTGCACCGGCGGTATATACAGGTGCGCTGACGGTACGTAATGGTAGTACGGGCTGCGTCAGCAGCCCTGCTAACATCAGTGTGACGTTGCTGAGCCGTCCGGTAGCGACGATCGCAACAACAGGCCCTGTATCAATATGCACAGGCGATGATACTTTGCTTACGGCAAACAGCGGTTCGGGATATAGCTATGAATGGAAAAATGACCAGGGGGCGGTGGGTAGTGGTATCGGTTATACCGCGAATGCCACAGGTAATTATTATGTAGTGGTCACAGGTAGTAACAATTGTAAAGACAGTTCTGCCACAGTGCCGGTAACGGTTCATTCTGTACCACAGATAAGCATTACACCCGGCGATACGTCCTTCTGTGCAGGCGGAATAGTAACGCTGAATGCCATATCTCCTGATACAGGCCTTAGCTATCTCTGGAAGAAAGAAGGGATACCTTTATCTGCTACGGCTGATTTTATAGAAATATCAGAAACCGGTTCGTACTATGTGGTGGCAGGCCAGGCAGGAACTGCCGGGTGTACTGATAGCTCGGATACCGTACATGTTGTGGTTTATCCTTTGCCCTCTGTATCTATTAACCGGAATGGGGATACGCTGCATACCGATGACGGATATATTTCATACCAGTGGCTTACGGGTGGCCAGCCTGTGCCCGGCGCTACAAATGCCGTATTCAGCCCGCTTAGCGATGGAGCGTATTCAGTTGAGGTAACGGATACGAATGGTTGCATGAATGTTTCTTCGGTCGAAACGGTAGTCGTTGGTGTGGCTGGTGTGACAAGACAATCCGTACGTATTTATCCCAATCCTGTGGAGCGATTGTTATACATTGAGTCCGCAGATTTTGTCCGTGTCGGAATATATAATATGGAAGGCAGGTTACTAAGCCGTTATGAAGGAATGAACCTGGCGGTCGATGTAAGCGGATTGCCGGAAGGTATTTATATTATCTCACTCGTGGATAAGACTGGCTCTTTTATCAGGAAGGAGTCATTTATCCGGCACGGCAGATAAGAAGTCTGTACAACTGAGCATAGCTAAAGAGGATGTCTTCTTAAACGCAGGAGACATCCTCTTTATTCTTCTGTTCCATAATCTGAGTTCTGCCCGTTTCGTGTACGGGAAAATAGGATTGCTCTTCTTTGAATCATATGTAAACAGGCATAGGGTGCTTATCCCGAACTCAGGTTCATAGTATTCAGCAGGACAATGCGTCCTGTGTATATTGCCTCATGAAAACCGGATCCTGCATATTCCCGTGTAAAGTATAATTGTCAGATAAAACACATTTTCTGCATTATCTTTTCAATAAGTCATATTTATTTTATTTCTTTATTTTCTGCTGAAATTCATTTATTAATCATTGTTTTAAATTTATTTTTTTCATTACCCTAACCTTTTTATAAAAACCTGCGTCTTTCATGGTGAGCGGTTAACACTATGTTAATCATCAAAAAAATTCAACTGTTTATTTGGTATCATTGTTTTTTTTAACTTTTTTGCAACATCACATTCAGGCTAAGCATCTGTAATAACTAACTCAAATCATTCTTCTATACGAGCATACCTCTACTTTACTATTGTCCGTTGTTTGTTTCATGACGTGATAAATATGTTTATTAATAAAGGTAGCAGTGTATGCAATCACTCCAACAATTATCAGACGCAGCGCTGATTCATGCATTTTTAGAAGGCAGGGAAGAAGCCCTGCAGGTATTGATCCTGCGTCATAAGGATAAGGTCTATACTGCGATCTTTATGCTGGTGCGGGATAAATATCTTGCGGAAGATCTCTTCCAGGATGCATTTCTGAAAATGATCCGTACTATGCGGGAAGGACGTTACAGCGAACAGGGAAAATTTCTACCCTGGGCGATCCGTGTAGCGCATAATCTTTGTATGGATCATTTCCGCCGGGTACGTCAGCAGGTGCCGGTTACGCTGCCTGATGGCCGGGATATTGCCGCTTTGTTTGCTTATGCCCACGAAAGTCCTGAAACTGCGCTTGAACGCCGTCAGACCCATACCCGTGTCCGGCAGCTTATTGAAGCGCTGCCCGAAGAGCAGCGGGAGGTGATCATCCTGCGTATGTATGGCGACCTGAGCTTTAAGGAGATATCCGGACTGACCGGTGTAAGCATTAATACTGCATTGGGACGTATGCGCTATGGTCTGATAAACCTTCGGAGAATGATCACCGAAAAACAAATGGTACTGAGGTAACGATCGTTTAGATGTGACAGATGTGTTGGATGTGACGAATGTGTCAACACATTTCCCACATCCAACACATCTGACATATTAATTCGACGCAATATTCTATATCGCTCCGGAATGCCGTATCTTGCCGTTCCTTTAACGTTACGCTTTGTTGCCACAATTTTATCAGCCTGTACCGCTTGTTGCTTCAGAACAGTTGCAACTTGATGAAGATGCTTCGCGTCATATCGTGCAGGTGTTGCGTATGCAGCCGGGCGATCTTTTGACAATTACCGACGGTAAAGGGCAAAGCGCATCTGCCGGTATACTGAATGCGGATAAAAGAAGCTGCCTGGTGCAACTGCGGGAAGTGACCATGCACATGCGTAAGCCCCCTTTCCTGCATATGGCAGTTGCCTTTACAAAGCATGCCGGGCGTAACGAGTGGTTGCTGGAGAAAATAACGGAAATGGGTGTGCATACAATTATCCCCGTAATGACCACCCGCACGGTACGAGACAGGATTCGGTATGACCGTTGGAAGAATATACTTGTCGCAGCTATGATACAGTCGCAGCAGCACTACCTGCCCGACCTTTCTGAAGCCGTTTCTTTACCGCAATTACTTGAACAATATGGATATGTAGACCAGAAACTGGTGGCGCATTGTATGCCATCTTTCATTCGGGATCCATTATCTGCCGCATTAAAATCACATAGGGAAACATTGGTGTTGATCGGTCCTGAGGGAGATTTCACCCCGGAGGAAATAGCTTTTTGTGATGGTATGGGCTTTGCCGGCATTTCGCTTGGTGATACGCGGTTGCGTACAGAGACGGCTGCCATGGCTGCTTGTGTTTATTTTAATCTGGTAAATCATGAAACTGTTTAAATACATTTTTGCTTTTTTCCTTCTGTTCCACTTGCAGACTGCAGGAGTAACTGCCCGTCCGTTGAAGCTTGCGCTGCTTGTATATGGCGGCGGCGGCGACTGGTATGCAAATCCTACGGCGCTGAAAAACCTCGCGACATTTTGCAGCCGCCAGTTGAGCATACGTCTTGATCCGGAGGAAGCACAGGTAGAAGCAGGCAGCCCGGAGATATTCAATTACCCGTTTGTTCATATGACGGGCCATGGCCGATGGGCATTGACGGATGCCGAAGCGGAAAACCTTCGTACCTATCTTAGTGCAGGCGGCTTTCTTCATATTGATGATAATTACGGGCTGGATGAATATGTACGTCCGGCGATGAAGCAGGTATTTCCGGATCTTGATTTTGTAGAACTTCCCTTCTCTCATCCGGTTTACCGGCAACCTTTTTCTTTTCCTAACGGGCTACCCAAAATTCACGAGCATGATAACAAACCTCCCAAAGGTTATGGACTGATACGTGACGGGAGGGTTGTCTGCTTTTATTCTACGGAATGTGATCTGGGAGATGGATGGGAAGATCCGGAGGTACATAATAATCCTGCTGCAAAACATACCCAGGCACTGCAAATGGGGGCGAACCTGGTACGTTATGCCTTTGCCGGAGACTGACGTGATGTCTGCTGCATGATGCGGACGACCTTTTGTGCGATATTTCCCCAGTAATAAGTATCATAAAAGGAAGTTGGTATCATGGGTGGCGGTGCGCTCATCACCATGACCAGCTTTTCCGTAAAAGCATCCCAGTCATGGTTGTCGGCAATGTGCAGATTGTCGCCGCAGATTTCCGGTATGATGCCGGCTGCTCCGTATGCTGTGCTGATTACGGTTTTATTGTATCCCAGTGCTTCCACTGCTTTCGTCTTTATGCCACCTCCCGTAAGCATCGGGTTCACCATAATATCGCACGCTTTCAGGAAGGTATCTACTTCAGGCAGAAAGCCGAGATAGGTAATATTGCTGGTCACGGCAATAGTTTGTTGCAATGATTCCGGTAATCCCTTTCCCGCAATCAGTATCTGGTAACTGTTTTTGCCCAAACGTTCCAATCTGGGTACGACTTCATGGAGTATGTTTTTTATGGCTTCGATGTTAGGCAGGTAATTCATGGCTCCGAGGAAATAGATCCAGACTTTGCCGGCATCCAGGTGAAAGTGGTGGGCAAGCGTTGCTTTGGCTGCTTCATGTCCTTCGGGTATACGATCAGTTATGGCGCCATAAGGTATCAGATGGCAGACGGCCGGATCCAGCAGGAAGTTGTTTTCTGCCCATTGCCGGTCTTCGGGCGTAATAAAAAAAACCCCGTCGGCTTGTTTCATAGCCATCCGTTCGTAAGTGCGTAAAAGACGCCACCATTTTTTTCCCAGAGAACGAAACCGCTCCGACTCAATGTTGTGGCTACGCAGAAACCAGGGGATGCCGAGCTTCTTTGATAAAGCGATTGCTGATAGTGCCAGGTAGGGGTGATCGCAAAAAATATAATTCACATCATACCGCCGGCCGATTCCGGCAATCCTGCTAATATTATATAATGGCAGGTAACGCAGTGCATGGGCCGGGTATGCCCGGTGTAACTGGAACGCATAGTCCTTGTCGTTTCCGTTATTGGTTGTACCGATAACATGATCCTGACATATCCTGCCCAGATATTCATGCATGGATACAATACCCAGATGTCCTCCGTTGGTAGGGGGTAGCACCCGGTAAGGTGTAAGGCTTAGTATGTTGCATCTCTCTCCCATATGCATCTAAAAATAAGGTTTAGTATTTGGTAACATGGAACAACAGGTATGAATTTCCCGGGCATAATGTTACCATTTTTATTACAGCCAACCAATTCAGACAGCATATTGTCTTCCATATTTATGTGGATGTAGTAGGAAAGATGATTTCTTTTTATGAAAGAAAGTTTGTAATATATGCCCTCATCATATAATTACCCTGGTATTAATAGTCCGTATGTGTGTTAATAGATGTTTATCCCGGTATTTATCATGCTTGTTTATAGGAATGTGTTGTGTGATAATGGGTTATGCCAGAGTGGAGATTATTGACGGAAAAGACGGGTTGTCAAACAGCAGTGTTACGGCTATTATTAAAGATCGCCAGGGTGTAATGTGGATTGGTACACGCAATGGGTTGAATATATATGATGGATATATGTTTACCCGGCCTTACAAAGAATTGTCGAATCTGCATATTACAGCCTTGGTTTATGATACACTGCGTAATATTATCTGGACGGGCACTGATAAAGGTTTGTATGCAGTTGAAGGGGAAAGCGGGACTGTAAAAAGTATTGGTATGTATGAGGAGTGGGGGACAGACCGGGTTTCTGCATTGTTACATTTACAGGCGCAGGATATTTGTGTTGCATATCAAAATGGTACGATCGCCCGTGGTGGATATCGGTGTCGATACAATGGTCTGTGAAGAAACTCCGTTGGTATTGCAGCCGTCTTATATCAATGCAGACACGCTTGTCTGGTCAGACGGAAGTGTGGGCAATTCGCTGGCCGTTACCGGGGGGGCGCATACATTGTTACAGGTATCAACAATGGCCGGATATTGCTACCGCGCCCTATTGCCGGACAGGCGGGCAGTTATGGAAAAATAATGGCAACGGTACGTTTACAAATATTGCTGCCGCGGTGGGGTATAATGCCCGTTATATGCCTGGGGACAATGGGCAGAATATGTGTATGTGGAATGTGGTTCCGGAAGATTATGACAATGATGGCGATGATGATATCATTACCCGTAGAAACGGAACGCCGCGCAGCCTGCACCTTATTGAGAACCGTATCGGCCAGGATAATAACTGGACTGCGATCACACTGCTGGCACCGCAGGGTGTCAATAAAAGCTGTATCGGCGCAAGGGTACACGTCTGGGCAGGCGGTACGTCCCGTATGAGGGATGTGTATGCCGGCCGCGGCAATGCTTCCGGACAGCAACCCTTTGCATTGACATTCGGTTTGGGGAGCCAGACGGAGATAGACTCCGTAACTGTGGTCTGGCCGGATGCGGCGGGAACGCGCACGACTGTCGTGAATCCACCTGTAAACAGATATCTTCAGATTACAGGAACGGGTCTTTCGGTAGGTCATTTTGCAGCAACAAGAGATAGTGTCGCTGTGTTAAAGTGTTATCCTAATCCGGCAAAAGACTTTATCCTTTTACAATTGAGTAATAATGCACGTATAGAAAGGGTGCTGGTATATGATGCGACCGGGCGGGCAATGACAGGTATTACAGGATATGACAACAGCAGTGTTACATGGTATTGTTCTATTGCAAACCTGCTGCCGGGACATTATTTTGTACAGGTAGTTACAGAAGAGGGAGCGGTGTATGGCCATTCTTTTATGAAAATGGAATAGGCGGTTACTTTTCCGGTCAGTCATCCAGCTGACTGGCCGGCTCCAAACTGCCGCAGGTGGTGCAGCGCATGCTTATGCAACAGTTGTATCCACATTTCATAATTCAGATCCCCGAATATAGGGTTGGTGATAACGCGGGTCTTATCGCGATCAAATACCTCAAAAAAATCATCAATTTCCTGCTGTAATTCGTTCAGCGCATCCTCAATATGATCATAGCGTGGCGGCGGAGGCATTTCCGGTAAAAACGGGTTCGTGGTGTTTTCCCGGAACGGTTTGTCACTCATCAGGAATGCCTGCAGTTTGGGGATATGCTCGACCGGCGAGACAAAGGTATATACATCTTTACCGTTGGCAATCCGGAATGAGTCGCTCATATGCTCTACCATTTGTATGAAGTTCATTTTACCCCATAATGGTTGCGTCGCCGGGTCAATGCCGCGTAGTATATTGAGGTATGTCTTTGCTAAAAAGGAGGATTTCACGTTGTCCATTTTCAAATTGATTCATTTTCAAATTTCCTTCCCTCACATTAATTCTTTTATCAAAAACGCCTGTGTGATCCCTTCCGCTTCTGCTTTGTAATTCCTGACAACACGGTGGTGTAATACAGAAGGAGCCATAGCTTGTATATCTTCAATGTCCGGTGAATATTTTCCGTTAAGCAGCGCATGGCATTTAGCACCAAGTACCAGGTATTGTGACGCACGTGGTCCGGCTCCGTAAGCAACATACTGCTTGGTAATATCCGGAGCATCTGCCGATACAGGACGTGTTTTGTGTACCAGTCTTACCGCATATTCCAGTACATTGTCCGGTACGGGAACCCGACGTATCAACGTCTGGTAATTCAGGATGGCTGCGGCATCCAGTATTTTCGGGAGATCATTTTGCATGGATCCGGTTGTATTTCTTACGATCAGCACTTCTTCATCGAATGCAGGGTAATCCAGATTGATCTGGAACATGAACCGGTCCAGTTGCGCTTCCGGCAGCGGGTAAGTGCCTTCCTGCTCGATTGGGTTTTGAGTTGCGAGTACGAAGAATGGTGCGGGTAGCGGATAGTTGATCCCTGCGGCTGTAATATTACGCTCCTGCATGGCTTCCAACAGAGCAGCCTGTGTTTTCGGTGGTGTACGGTTTATTTCATCAGCCAGTATTATATTGGCAAAAACAGGGCCTTTGATAAAGTGGAACTGCCGTTGTTCGTTCAGGATTTCCGCGCCTATAATGTCACTGGGCATCAGGTCGGGGGTAAACTGGATACGTTTGAAAGAAAGGTCCAGCACATCTGCTACTGTTTTTACCAGCAGGGTTTTGGCAAGGCCGGGAACGCCTACCAGCAGACTATGCCCGTTGCATAAAATAGAAATAATCAATTTATTGACAACATCTCCCTGCCCGATAATCACTTTCCCGATGGACTTCCGTATAGCATCAAAATGTTCTTTCAGGGCGTGTACCGCTTCAATGTCTTTAGTGTGTGTTTCCAATGGCAAAGTTTGTTTAATTGAAAGCTGAAAATTGAAAGTTGAGAATGAAAATAATCAAGGTTGCTTCACTTTCAATTTTCAACGCTCCATTTTCAATTTGTGTGGTAAGTTCCGTTATTTTGTGAAAACGAACAAATGAAGCAGGATATTACACTTAACGAAGCCCAGCGGCAGGTGGATGAATGGATACGTACGGTGGGGGTGAGGTATTTTAATGAATTGACCAATCTTGGTATCCTGATGGAAGAGGTAGGGGAACTTTCGAGGATCATGGTGCGCAGGTACGGCGAACAATCATCCAAAGAAAGTGATAAACAGAAAGACCTGGCGGATGAAATGGCGGATGTGCTCTGGGTGCTTTTATGTCTTGCCAACCAGACCGGGGTAGACCTGACAGCGGCGCTGGTACAGAATTTTGATAAGAAAAATGGACGGGATCAGGACCGGCACCGGCAGAACCCCAAATTGAATAATAGATGATAATTAGTGCGTTAGTGAAAATGCAGGTATAGTACTGACAATCTTTTTGAAAAAAAGGTTGGGTACTATTGTTTTCTTTAATAATTGTTATGTACATTAGCATCCTAAAATGAGAACAACAACATGAAAAAGATTTACACATTGTTGCTGGCGACACTGGGAGTTAGTGTTGCGGCTATGGCGCAAAGAGAAGTTGACCTTCAAATAACATTAGTTACACCGGCTTCGGGTGCAACACAGCAATCCGGAACAGATTTGAATATCAATGCCATTATAGAGAATTTAGGCCCGGATAGCATGTCTGTTGGTGATACGGTACTGATACAATATCAGGTTAACGGAAACCCGGTGGTATTTAACTCGGGAGGACAACAGTATAATATTTTCTATTTCTCTAACCGGTTGTTGGAAGTGGGAGATACAATGCATTTTATGCCGTCTTTCCCCGGTATTTCCTTCACAGATCAGATGAATGGTACGCATAATTTTTGCGTGGTGTTTGCTGTGGTAAATCAATCTGCAGATTCAGTAGTTGATCCTAATCTGCAAAATAATGCAGGTTGTAACACAGTTACGTTTGCCGGCGGTACGCCCACTGGTGGTGGCGGCGGTGTAGGTGTTACCACTATTGAATGGAGCAATGCTGCTGTTTCTACAGTTGCCGGTGTGTATCCTAATCCCGCAGTTTCTTCTGCTACTTTTGCACTGAATCTCGGACAAAATCAGGACGTTGCCGTTAAGATTGTTGATCTGGCAGGTCGTGTGGTGCTGAGTGAAAATAAAGGCACACTGCAGAAAGGCGAAAACAAGATTACTGTGAATACTACCGGATTAACTCCGGGTCTGTATCTGTATCAGGTTACTATGGGTAACCATACGGCAACTGGCAAACTGAATGTAGCCAAATAAGCTGATTAAAGATTATTTTGAACAAAAAAGCTGTTCCTCCAGGAACAGCTTTTTTGTTTCAGGTAATTTGAGAATGTAAGAAAACATTATTGTCCGGGGAAAATATCAGGTATGGTTCCGCTCAATAGCAAGCCCCCTGTTTATTAGAATGACCGAAACTGCCTGCGGATATACATTACAGACGTTCTCTTGAAATTTCCCCGGATAGCAGTGGTAAGAAAAAGTCAATGCACAGGAGTATTTTTTAAAATACCGGTGCTTCCCGTACCTTTATATGCTTAAGCAATCGTTTATAATTTTCTTTTCATGATTTTTTCTTCGAAGCTGATAGAAGATGCTGTGCAGGAGTTTTCCCGTCTCCCGGGGATTGGGAGGAAAACAGCATTGAGGATGGTATTACATCTGCTGAAACTGGATAAGCAGGAGGTGGCGCAATTTACCGGCGCATTGTCGCGCATGCGGAATGAGATACAGTTTTGCCGGGATTGCCATAATATTTCAGACGGGGAATTATGCAGTATCTGTAATAATCCCGGTCGTAACAGGAGTCAGGTGTGTGTGGTGGAGAATATACGTGATGTGATCGCCATCGAAAGTACACAGCAATACAGCGGCCTGTACCATGTATTGGGCGGTATTCTTTCTCCGCTTGATGGTATCGGCCCCGATCAGTTGTTTGTATCGTCACTCCACGACCGGGTGAGCAACAAAGGTGTTGAAGAACTGATCATGGCGCTGAGTCCCACAATAGAAGGAGATACTACTGTTTATTATATCTCCCGTCAGGTAAAGCATCTGCCGGTACGGATCACTACCATCGCTCGAGGTATAGCATTTGGAGGCGAATTGGAGTATACGGATGAAATGACGCTGGCTCGTTCAATTGCCAAACGATTGCCGGTAGAAAATTATGTACAGGTAGGGTAGTAGGGGTAACCCTTGCGGTTACCCCCTCGCGATTGTTCCACCATACAGGGTAATCGCAAGGGTTACCCCTACGTATGCCGCGCAGCCAGTACATCGCATACTTCCTGCAATGATACTTCTTTAGCCCGCATCAACACCAACAGGTGAAACAGCAGGTCTGCTGTTTCATTCAGAAAGAGATCCCGGCTGTTGTCTTTTGCTTCAATAACCACTTCCACAGCTTCCTCACCTACCTTCTGGGCTATTTTATTGATGCCTTTGGCAAACAGTGATGCAGTGTATGATTGTTCCGGAGCGTCTGCCTGCCGGGATGCGATGATCTGCTCCAGCTCAGACAGGAAGCCTGGTTGCGTATTGGCTTCATTAAAACAGGTGTCTGTGCCGGTGTGGCATACAGGGCCGGTGGGGATTGCCTTTATAAGCAGGCAATCCTGATCGCAATCTGTACAGATGGATTTTAATGTGAGGTAATTACCGGATGTTTCGCCTTTTGTCCACAGCGTTTGCCGCGAACGGCTGTAAAAGGTAACCAGTCCTTTTTGCCGGGTTTGCTCCAGTGCTTCACCGTTCATATAGCCCATCATCAGGACTTTATACGTACGGTCGTCTTGTATGATGGCTGGTACCAGTCCGTCCGGGTATTTTGAGAAGTCGGGGTTCATAGTCTTACATTTATTTTTTGTGTTTTCAGATATTGTTTTAGCGTGGGTATGGCCAGTTCTTTATTGTGGAAGATACCCGCAGCTAATGCAGCATCTGCGCGGCCTTCCGTAAATATGTCGGCAAAATGGGCCATGTTACCGGCGCCTCCGCTCGCGATGACAGGTATGGAGACGGATGTAGCAATGGCGTTTGTCAGTTCCAGCGCGAAGCCGCTCCGTGTGCCGTCATGGTCAATGGAGGTAAGCAGGATCTCCCCGGCGCCGCGTGTCACACTCTCCCGGATCCATTCTGTGGTTTTCATGCCGGTAGTGATACGTCCTCCGTTGATGTGTACATAGTGGTCTTGCCGTTCCCGATGAAATTGTGTGTCTACGGCAAGTACGATACACTGACTGCCAAAGTTACGGGCAAGTTCGGAGATCAGCGCCGGCCGCTTTACGGCAGCGCTGTTGACGGATATTTTATCGGCGCCGGCATTGAGTAGAGTGTGGACATCTGAAACTGTGGAAATGCCACCGCCCACGGTAAATGGAATGCTGATCTCACGTGCGATTCGTTTTGCCAGTGCAGCAAATGTTTTGCGTTGTTCGTTTGTGGCGGATATGTCGAGAAATACCAATTCATCAGCGCCTGCATCTGTGTAATAAGCAGCCAGCTCCACGGGGTCTCCCATTGCGCGCAACTGCTCAAAACGGATGCCTTTTACGGTTTGTCCGTTGTGAATGTCGAGGCAGGGAATAATGCGTTTAGTAAGTGCCATGGTCATGATGTAAAAGGAAGAATGTCTTTTTCGGTAATGACGCCTTCGTAAAAGGCTTTGCCAATGATGACCCCTTTGCAGCCGGCATGGGCAACGGATGTAATGTCGTTGACTGTTGAGATGCCTCCGCTTGCGATCAGATGTAGATCCGGGAATGCCTGACACAAAGACTGATACAGCCCTGTCGCCGGGCCACTCATCATACCGTCTTTCCCTACGTCGGTGCAGAAGATGTGTCGAAGGCCAAGCCTGTTGTATTGTTCAATAAAGTTCTGAATGGTTACTTCGGTGTCTTCCTGCCATCCGCGTACGCACAATTTTTCGTTACGTACATCTGCTCCGAGTAATATCCGGTCTGCTCCATATTGCTGTGTCCAGGCCGAAATCAGGCCAGGATCGCGTACGGCGAGACTGCCGATCCCGGCAATGGCTGCACCTGCATTGAATACCCGGCTGATATCTTCGTTGCTCTGAATACCGCCGCTGAAGTCTATACGCAGACGGGTATTGATGGCAATGGATTCCAGAATATGAAGGTTGGTCATGCTGCCGCTCCGTGCGCCATCGAGGTCTACGAGGTGCAGGCGGGTCAGACCCATGTCTTCAAACTGGCGGGCAACAGTAACCGGATCATCACTGTAAGTGATTTTCCTTGAGAAATCTCCCTGTGTAAGACGGATGCAGGACCCGTTGATAATGTCTATAGCGGGGATGATGTCAATCATAGTTTCAGAAAGTTTGATAAAACTGTTGCGCCGTCTTTCCCGGATTTTTCCGGGTGAAATTGTACGCCGTAGAAGTTATTTCGCTGTGCCGCGGCGCTGTACGGTAGCATGTACTCCGTGGCAGCGATGGACCACGGACCTGATGGTACGTAATAACTGTGCACATAGTACATGTGGCTACCTGGTGAAATGTTTTGAAATAAAGGGCTTTTCAGTTGATCTATCTCATTCCATCCGATCTGTGGTGTTTTTTCTTTCCCGTTGAATTTTTGTACAGTTGTATTAATGATTCCCAGGCATGCCGTGTCATCTTCTTCCGAATGATTGCAGAGTAGCTGCATGCCGAGACAGATACCCAGCACGGGTTGCTGCAAAGCTGGTATCAGCATATCAAGCTTTGTCTGTCGCAGGTAATTCATGGCGGCGCCGGCAGCGCCGACACCCGGAAAGATCACTTTGTCGGCCGTACGTATTGTATCCGGGTCGTCAGTAATAATCGGTGTAATACTCAGTCGTTCCAGAGCGTATTGGACGGAGCAGGTATTTCCGGCGTTGTATTGTATGATCGCTACTTTCATTTTCATGAATGAGGGGTGAATGATGAAGAATGAGTTGTTCTACAAAGTTCCTTTGGTAGTGGGTAATTGTTGTTTGTCCGGGTTGCGTTGTATGGCCATTTTGATAGCGCGGGCAAGCGCTTTGAATATGGATTCGATCTTATGGTGTTCGTTGACGCCTTCTGCTTTGATGTTCAGGTTACACCGGGCAGCGTCGCAGAATGATTTGAAAAAATGATAAAACATTTCTGTAGGTACATCTCCTACGTATTCTTTTTGAAAGGTGGTATTCCATTCGATCCAGCTTCTTCCGCCGAAATCCAGCGCTACCTGTGCCAGGCAGTCGTCCATGGGCAGGCAGAATCCGTATCGTTCCAGACCCGCTTTATTGCCAAGGGCCATATTGAAGGCTTCACCCAGAGCAATGGCGGTGTCTTCTATGGTGTGGTGTTCGTCAATGTGGAGATCACCGCGCGTGGTGATGGCAAGGTCTGTTCCGCTGTGCCGGGCAAGCTGTTCGAGCATATGGTTGAAGAATCCTAATCCTGTATCAATCTTATATGTGCCGTTTCCGTCGAGATTTAGGATGATGGAAATATCTGTTTCCGTAGTTTTTCTTGTGTGCTGTACAATGCGTTCTGGTAGCCGAAGGTGTTTATAGATGGCATCCCAACCTTCTGCGATCAGTGTTGTTTTCGCATACCATCCGGCAGTGCTGTCATAGTTTTTCAGGAAAATGCTTTTGGTGCCCAGATTTTCCGCCAGTTGTATATCTGTAATGCGGTCGCCGATTACGTAGGATCCGGAAAGGTCGTATGATCCGTCCATGTAAGTGGTCAGCATGCCGGTACCGGGTTTCCGGGTAGGCTTTTGTTCATGTGGGAAGGATCGGTCGATGAGTATCTCTTTAAACTGTATGCCTTCATTTTCGAGTATCTGCAATAATTTTTCCTGTACGCGGTTGAAGTGATCTTCCGGGTACGAAGGCGTGCCCAGTCCGTCCTGGTTGGTGACCATGACCAGTTCGTAATCCAGCTCAGTACTGATGCGGTACAGGTTGCGTATGACACCGGGAAGCAGTTCGAGTTGTTCCAGTGTGTCGACCTGGAAGGTGATGGGTGGCTCTTTGATGAGTGTGCCGTCTCGGTCTATGAATAGTGCTTTCTTTTTCATTTTTATAACTGGTTAATATCTGTAAGCGTTTGTGTTGCTTCCCCGGGTGTTCCGAAGGGCATCCGGGAGGTTGATAAGAAGGATTTGCAATCCTTCTTTCCGGGTTTCAGAAAACCCGGTTTATCTGTGGTCCGTGATGGCCTCCGGAACATCACGGACAGCATCGGCATCACTGATAACTTCAGTGTTGTATTGATGAATGTTGTTCTGATCATAATGATTTGTATTGGGTTAATGCCTGCAACAGTTTGTCATTTTCTTCCGGTGTGCCAACAGTAATACGCAGGCACTCGCTACATCCGGACTGGCTACTTCTGTTGCGTACTACAATACCTTGTTGTAACAGGTATTGATACAGCGCATCGGCGCCGGTAGTGTGCATCAGCAGGAAGTTGGCATCAGACGGATATACGGTCGTGATGCAGCGCAGTTGCTGCAAAGCCTGTGAAAGGCGGGTTCGTTCATTGCATAATAATGTGATCCACTGTGCTACATCTTTTTTTCTTCCGAGTGCCTGTAATGCGGTTTGTTGTGTGGCGGCGCTGATGTTGTACGGCGCTTTGATGTTGTTAAGTACTGATATAATGGATTCGTCTGCAAAGGCCATGCCCAGCCGCAGTCCCGCCATGCCCCAGGCTTTGGAAAATGTTTGCAGCACAACCATGTTGGGGTACTGTTCCAGCATGGCCGTCCATGACGGGGATTGTGTGAAGTCTGTATATGCTTCATCAATTACGACAAGTCCGTTAAAAGAATCGAGTATGGTTTGTATGGCTCCCGGATCCAGCAGGTTACCGGTAGGATTGTTGGGAGAGCACAGGAAGATGATCTTGGTTTGCTTGTCTGCCAGCTTTAACAAGGCCGGAGCGTCAAGCTGGAAATTATCTGTCAGTGCAGCTTCTTTGACGACTACGTCATTGATGCGGGCTGATACGGTGTACATCCCGTATGTCGGCGCTGTGACGATGATGTTGTCTCTACCGGGTATGCAGACGGCACGTATCAGCAGGTCTATAGGTTCGTCGCTGCCGTTGCCGAGGAATATTTTTTCCGGGGATGCCTGCTTCAGTAATGCAATCTTTTGCTTGAGTTCCTTCTGCATCGGATCGGGATATCGTTGGTAGGATGTGCCGGCAGCGCCTCCGGCGGGGTTTTCGTTGGCATCGAGGAAGACAGATGCTTCGCCGCTGTATTCGCTGCGGGCGGAGGTGTAGGGCTTCAGGTCGCGTATGTTGCTGCGGAGGATGTTGCTGATCTGGAATGGTTTCATTGTTTTTTTTGCTTTTTATGTTCTGGACGAAATAATCTGTAAGCATGTCATCCAGACTTATTATAAGGTCCGCTTAATCCTATCGGAGATGATGTAGTGCATGAAATCGTCCACTGTGTCATGCAGAACGCAGCGGAGCATCACACATAATGCTTACCGATGTTGTGTGGGATCCTTCCTTCGTCAGGATGACTCTGTTCGTTAATGTCTGCTTATAATTCATGAAAAAGAATTTGTATTCAATATGCTGTCAAATATGTCATTGACACGAAGAAGGGACCCTACGAAATGCAGGACACTTATTATGTGAGATTCCTCCTCCGTCGGAATGACAGCATTGTAATTTCATGGTATGCGACGCTTCCATGGTACCAATTGTGTTTTTTATGGATTTCGTAGTCTTACAGATACCGCATTGGCATGTGCCTCGAGCCCTTCGGCCTGTGCCAGCGAGATAATAGCATTAGCGATGCTGCCAAGCCCTTCCCGTGTTATCTTCTGGAAGCTGATGGTCTTCATAAAGCTGCTTACCGATACGCCGCTGTACGCTTTGGCATAGCCGTTTGTCGGCAGGGTGTGGTTTGTGCCGGAAGCATAATCCCCGGCACTTTCCGGTGCATAGTTTCCAAGGAATACAGAGCCTGCATTCCGGATCTTTCCGGCTATTGCATCTTCATCCCGGCATGCGATGATCAGGTGTTCCGGTGCATATTGATTCAGCAGCGCTATACCGGTATTCATGTCTTCTACAAGTATTGCTTTGCTATGAGACAGGCTGGCTCCTGCGAATTGATTGCGCGGGAGTGTTTTGATTTGTTCCGTAAGGGATGTCTGCACTTGTTCCAATACCGACAGGCTATCGCTTACCAGTATCACCTGGGAGTCTACCCCATGCTCGGCTTGTGACAGCAGATCGGCAGCTACATAATCAGGTATACAACTATCGTCTGCCAATACTGCCACTTCGGAGGGGCCGGCCGGCATGTCTATGGCAACACCGCGTGCCTGTAGAAGCATTTTTGCAGTTGTGACGTACTGGTTCCCCGGACCGAAGATCTTGTGTACCTGCGGTATGGACTCCGTACCGTAAGCCATGGCAGCGATGGCCTGGGCGCCACCTGTTTTAAAGATCTGTGTGACACCAAGCTGTCGGGCAATGTACAGCAGCGGCGCGGCAACCTTGCCATTGACTCCGGGTGGAGTACATACAACAATCTCTTTACAGCCTGCAAGTTGAGCCGGGATGCCCAGCATCATCAGTGTAGAATACAGGGGGGCCGTCCCGCCAGGTATATACAGACCGACTTTTTCTATGGCTACGGGTTTGCTGGTGCAGTGTATGCCGGGCATGGTCTCTACGGTGACGGTGCGGGGTATCAGTGCCGTGTGGAAAGTTCGGATGTTGCGTATGGCAATGTCAGTGGCATCTTTCAGTGATGTACTGATACACTCTGCGGTATCCCACTCTTCAGCAGATACGGATAGCCTGGAAAGGGTTTGCTTGTCGAAACGCAGAGCAAAATCCAGCAGGGCCTTGTCGCCTTCATGTTGTACGGTTTCCATGATCCGCAGTACTTGTTCCTCCAATGTATCGTTTGTGTCCACCGGGCGTTTCAGTAAGGAAGGCCAGGTGTCGGGAGCGGGGTGTCGGGTAATAGGTATCATGCGATCATTTTTTCGATGGGTACGACAAGGATGCCCTGTGCGCCTTGTGTTTTCAGGTTTTCAATAATATTCCAGAAATCGTCTTCCTCTACTACGGAGTGGAGGGAACTCCATCCCTGTTCTGCGAGGGGCAGGACGGTGGGGCTTTTCATGCCAGGAAGGATGTCGCAGATGTTATCAAGCTTTTCGTTGGGCGCATTGAGCAGGATGTATTTGTGCCGGCTTGCGGTTCTGACGGCATCGATGCGGAAGAGCAACTGTCCCAGCAATTTACTTTTCGTATCATTAAGATCCGGGTTACTGATCATGAGCGCCTCCGATTGCAGGATCACTTCTGCTTCCCGCAGTCCGTTTGTAAGTAGCGTGCTGCCGGAACTTACGAGGTCACATATGGCGTCTGCCAGCCCGATGCCGGGAGCGATTTCTACCGAACCGCTGATCTCGTGGATCTCTGCGTTTACCTGTTGTGTGTCGAGGTATTGCTGCAGCAACTGCGGATAGCTGGTGGCGATCTTTTTCCCGGCGAGTGAACGAATGTCAGTGAACGGATCGTTGCGGGGTACGGCGATGGAGAGACGGCAGCGTGCGAATCCAAGCCGCTCTGTTATGATGATCTGCTTCTTTTTTTCCAGTACTACATTTTCTCCGGCGATGCCGATGTCGGCTACGCCATCGGCTACGTATTGCGGAATGTCGTCGTCGCGGAGGAACAGCAGTTCAAGCGGGAAGTTGGTAGCAACGGTCCGCAACTGGTTGTGCCCGTTCTGGAAGCTGATCCCGCAGTTGCGGAGCATCTTTACCGAGTCTTCGTAGAGTCTGCCGGATTTTTGTATGGCGATTTTTAAGTTCATCTGGTTAATTTATATGGCATAGGTAGAAATGAAAAAAGGCTTACCGGTATGGTAAGCCTTTGAACGAGGTATATGTGCGGTATACTACACAATATCATCCCAGCTTACCCGGTGGATAAGATGATGGTGATGATGTATGTGCATGTTTATGATCATTGTACTGATTGCTGATGCAAAGGTATAAACGGAATTTCGGTTTTTCCAAAAATATTTTTTGTATTCCTGCCGGTTAGTTAATGTCAGCGAATAGTTTGTACAAATCTTTCGATGAATAAACTATTTTTAACGCAGATTACAATCCCATTCAAACTGGCATATGATATAAGCAGCTTCTTGTTGCCATTGTTATTTATGTACGGATTAACTTCCGTTGTACCAGTTTTACTCTGAAGGTGATAATTATTGAAACCTTTCAGATAGCCTGGTTTCAACAATCCGGATTATCTGGTAAATACATTCGTACCATTACCGCTGGTCACCTTTAGCTCGTTGCCATCGCACTCGAAGGTAAATACGCCATTGCTTGACGGTTTGGGAGGTGCGGTGGGAGGATATCCTATGCAATCTCAGATCCGTTGGATAAACGCTGGAAGAAGATAGGATGCAGATTTACAGGCTTAAATAACGATCGCATCTACACGTGCGCCAAGATCTATCAGATACCGGCTGATGTCGGTCACGAAAGATTCCGGTCCGCATACGTAGAAGCGTGTGTCGAAATCGCCGATGGCTTTTACCAGCATCTTGCGGTCTATACGCCTTTCGCCGAAGCCGATGAATCCTTCTTTGCTGAAGAAATTGGTATAGGCACTGCCCAGCATTTGGGTGAGCTCTTCGTGCAGGATCACGTCTTCATGATAATGATTGGAATACAGCAGGCCGACATTGCGCATGTTGCCGCTGTGGTACAGTGCGCGGAATATCGCGATAAACGGTGTGATGCCGGTACCGCCTGCCAGGAATATCCCCGGCCCTTTATAATTGATGGTGCCGAACACGTCTTTCATCAACAGTGTACTGCCGGCGTTGAGTTTGCCCATTTGCCGGGTGACGCCATTATGTTCGTCGTAGATCTTGACGATAAACTCCAGGTAATCCCATGAGTTGAGGGAGGTAAAGGTGAAGTCGCGCCACTGGTTTTCCATGCCGGGCAGGTTGACTGCAAGGCTTGTGGAGAATCCGGGAGTATATGTGAAGTCAGCCGGTTTTTCCACTACAAAACGCTTTACGTTGTGCGCGAGGTATTGGGTGTCCAGAATCTTTAGGGTATAAATATCGGTTACTGTCTCGCTTTGTATCATTCTGTCGATGGTATGATTTATAATGATGCGGTTAAAAGTACTGATTTGTTCTTTAATGTGCCATTACATCCGTTTTTTTAACGTACTCTATGTTTTTGTGCTGGTCAAAACATTGTTCTGTATTCCCTTTGAAGGCAGTTCCCGGCTTAAAAGGCAATACCTTTACTTTCTTTAACAACCCGGGTACGGATTTTATATTTATCCTTTATAATCATCAACGCTATGTCCGCAATCAATATCAGGAAAAGAACTATGCTCTCCAGCGACCGGTATCCGCTGGAGCGTATAACATTTGACAAGCAAAACAGGCATGGCGAGACAGAAGAACAACACCGTGAGGTATACTTTCGTCCGGATGCGATCTCTGTTCTGCTGGTAGATAAGCAGCAGCATTCTTTTTTGCTGACCCGTCAGTTCCGTCTGCCGGTATATCTGCACGAAGGTCGCGACGGATATTTGCTGGAAGCCTGTGCGGGCGTTATGGATGAAGGGGAGTCGCCGGAAGAGACGGTGATTCGGGAAGCGCTTGAAGAGACGGGCTATGAGGCCGCTAATCTGCAAAAGGTCGGCTGTGTGTATGTGTCTCCGGCGTTTTGCATGGAGCGTATTCATCTTTACATTGCGGATATTGATCTGCAACATAAAAAGGAGTCGGGCGGGGGATTGGCAGAAGAGGGCGAAGAGATAGAGCCGGTCGTCGTTACGTACGAAGAAGCAAAACAAATGCTGCTCGCGGGTGAGATACATGATGTCAAGACGATGGTACTGTTGCAGCATTTCTTCCTGCTGTATCGGGATGCCTGAGTAGTATGCACAAGATATCCATGGATGACAAGGCATTTGCAGACTTGCTGGCAAGAAAGGTACGCCAACGCGTAGCGGATGTGCCGCTCAAATGGGATGAATAAACTCCTTGAATTTTTATACTGTATTGCTTCTGCTCAACGATGGCAGCAGCCGGACAGTGTGTTTGTATGAATGTCTATCGCCGGGCTGATGTAGGGAATGCCGAGGTTCATGCCGCGTAATATGAATAACGCTCCCATACAGAACATGACCACCGGCAGGTACTTCCGGAATGCAGCTACCTGTGCCGGTATCAGCTTTTGTTTCAGCATGGTGATGGAGATAAGAATGGGGAGGGTACCGGCCCCGAAGATATACATCAATCCCGCAGCCTGGACCGCAGAGGGGGCATTGATTGCTGCCGCCAGCGCCATGTATACCAGTCCGCAGGGTAATAATCCATTGAGGATACCTGCTATAGCGAGTGTCCAGGTATTGGGTTGTGCGAGGAACCGGGTAAGTTGGCGTTGAATGAAACCGCTCCACGGCAGGCGGATACTACGTCCGGGCAGGAAAGAAAGCAATCCCGCAATCAATAATAATGCCCCGGCGCCGATGGAAATATATTGCTGTATCTGCGGGTTAAAAGCGCTTCGGAAGCTGAACAGCAGCACCCCCAAACCTGCATACACACTGATCCGGCCAAGATGATATAGTATGATGGTATACCATTTCCGGATGCCGGTCATGGTGTGGAACGGCAGTACCCACATGATCGGGCCGCACATGCCGGCGCAGTGGAGGCTGCCGGCCAGCCCCATTGTCAGCGCCATGATGAAGGTGAATGTGTGCATTGCTATGTGTTTTTTGTGTTAGTAGTTTCTTCACTTTGTGCTTTCTGTGCTTTCCCGGATGTTAGCGAAGCGCATCCGGGAATACGGATAGAGCAGGATTTGTAATCCTGCGTTATTTGTTGGTATTATGTTTTCATCCGGGATCGGAGATCCCGGGTTATTAGTCATCCCGGATGCCCTTCGGAACATCCGGGAAAGCATCGCAGCATCGACACAACGGTGTCATTCTTCGCTCTGCGCTCAGGATGATACCGTCTTTTGATTTATGCTTGTTTGTCAAAAACATTGCGGTTATCCGTTACATTTTCAGACTCACTTCATTCTCCTGGTAATACTTTTTTCCGTTGTATTCCCAGGAGATCTTAACCTGGTATAATGTCTGCTCCATGGTGCCGATGGGGATTGAGAATACGATCCCGTTTGCTGCAATGGCGTAGTTGCGATCCCAGGCTGCATTAGCGGGTGAGTAGAAGTTGATGGTGCCTTTGATATCCTGCTCCGAAAATTCCGGCGGGAATCCGAAGATGATATGCCCATCGGCCTGTGTAATATCTACCGGTCGTGACAACCCCGACTGATTTTTACCGGCATCTATCACTTCCTGGAAGGCCAGCTCTTTCTGATAATAATCTTTGGACACCAGATCGAACTGCTGACGCATACTGTTGTATACGAGTATCCCGATCATAACGACAAACCCGCCGTATAGTAATGCTATTCTTGTGCCCCATCCTATTTTCATAAAGCAATGTGTTTAGTGTGTTGAATGTGTCAGAAAGGTCCGAGGAATGTTGTTTTTAATGTCTTGACTTTCCGGTCTCCTTCGTATACGCCTATTTTTAGTGGTGTTTTCCGTTGCTGTACTTCTTTTTTGTCGATATAGATAAACAGTGATCCGGATGCAAATCCTTCTTCCGGAATGTCGAGGCTGTTTTTGCCTACAATGGTAATGCTACCGTTGAAGTTTTCGGGTTTCAGGATGATGTTCTTTTTCTGATAAGTCTTGTTGAGCAGTTTGTAATTGTAGAGGTTACTCAGCCTGTTATCGCTTTGCTCCTGGTATAACTGCCCCGGTGTACGTAATATGGATACGTCGATATCCGTACGGCTGATCAGCAGCCAGGCCTCCACACCCAATAACAGGATCATAACTGCCGTATAGGCTTTGATACGTGTCGTAAAACGCAGTTTTTTCTTTGTTGTGATATTGTCTTCGGATGCATAACGGATCAGTCCCGTAGGTAGGTTGACTGCTTGCATCATCTTGTCGCAGGCATCAATGCAGGCGGTGCAGTTAACACATTCTAACTGGGTGCCATGCCGGATGTCGATCCCGGTAGGGCAAACCTTGACGCATTGCGCACAGTCTATACAGTCACCCGATGTGCGTTCTTCTTTTTTATTGAATTTCTTTCTCGGTTCTCCCCGCTGATAATCATAAGCCACTACGATTGAGTTCTTGTCGAGCAATACACCCTGGAGCCTGCCATAGGGACATACAACGGTACACACCTGCTCCCGAAACCAGACATATACAAAGAAGAAAACGGTGGTGAAGATCACAATTGCTGCAAAGCCTCCGGGATGTTGCGACACCGGCTCCCGGATGATCTTGAACAGTTCATCGATGCCGATGATATAGGCCAGGAATGTATTGGCGATGATAAAGCTGATGCCCCAGAATATCGCCCATTTGCTGAACTTACGCAGGATCTTGTTCGTATTCCAGGGCGTTTTGGCCAACATTTTCTGGTGTGCGGCATCTCCTTCGATCAGGTATTCGATACGACGGAACACCATCTCCATAAAGATGGTTTGAGGGCAGGCCCATCCGCAGAACACCCTGCCAAATACTACGGTAAACAGGGCGATGAAGACGATGAACAGGATCATACCCAGACCGAAGATGAAAAAATCCTGCGGCCAGAATATCTGGCCGAACAGGATGAAGCGTCGTTCGATGATGTTGGCCAGAAACAGCGGATGTCCGTTGACCTTTATAAAGGGGAGGGAGAAAAAAAGTGCCAGGTAAAACAGGCTCAGCCACTTGCGGGCATTATATATTTTGCCTTCCGGTTTCTGTGGGTACAGCCATATACGTTTGCCTTTGCTGTCAACGGTTGCTACTTTATCTCTGAACGACGCTGTTTCTTCCATTTCCTTTGTCTATATAGATTCTGTCTCTGCCGGTTTCGATGTTGCCGGCGCTTCTGCCTCCGGAGTATTATATAATGGTCCCTGCGGTTCTTTGGGAGCTGCAGGCGTAGTGCCTTGCAGGGTCATGATATAGCTGGCCAACGCTGCAAGCTGCCGGGGCGAATAGTCGTCTTTCCAGCTTTTCATGCCTTTGTCCTGAAAGCCATATTTTATGGACTTGAATACATCGCTCAGGCTGCCGCCATGCAGCCAGTAGGGATCTGTAAGGTTGGGCCCGATACCGCCGCCGCCGTCATTGGCGTGGCAGGCAGCACATACCTGTCCGTATATTTTTATGCCTTCGGCGAGCGCCATTTGGTCTTCTATCATGGTGACGTTTTGCTCGTCTATATTGCCTGCATTCGCAGCCAGATAGGCTGCCACTTCTGCTTCGCCGCGTTGTACTTCGGTTACAAACTCTTCGTGCGAGCTGGGACCGCTGCCTACGTGATAGTACCACATGTAGATGACGGAGATGACAATCGTAAAGTAGAACCCGTACTTCCACCAGGGAGGCAGATCGTTGTCGAGCTCACGGATGCCGTCGTAATCGTGACCCAGGAGGATGCCGGTTTCTTTCTCCATAGAAACGGATTTGTTGAACCGGTCGAGGAAGGATCTTCTGACCACGGCTTTTACCGCTTTCTCCACTTCCGGTTTGCCGACGCTCAGACGGATCAGTAAGCGGATGTTGAGGAGCAGGCAAAGCAGCACAATAAGCTCAAACCCGATGATAGAGATCAGTGCATAGAATTCTTTAGCCGCGATGCCGCTGATATAGGTGGTTCCGGGGGCAGCAGCAACTGCTTCTTCTGCTGCCACGGCGGGGAGCGTAAGTAATATCAGTCCGGTAAGCAGCGCCGGCAATATGCCTTTGGCTTTCTTCCGCTCTTTACGCAGCCTTTCACGGTATACGGTAACAAGCTGACGCAGTACATGCGTCGTTATCCCAATCACGAACAGAAGGATGAGCATCAGGCTTACCAGCCCGATCAGGACCGGGTTGAGGGAGAACCCGTTTGCCGGTGTTCCGTTCGCAGCATGTACAAATGCCGGTTCCAGGCAAATGATGATCAGGAGGGCTTTCTTTAATAGTTTATACATACAGGGGGGCTTTTACAGAGATTGTAGATCTTTTTCGTCAGGGAATGGTATCTGTTTCAGTGACCGGATGTAGCCTTTGTCTGCACGGAATGCCCACAGCGACAGTCCGGTAAAGAAGATGAAGAATATAAGCAGCGATGTCAGTGGATATATTCCTACGCCTGTGATGCTTTCCAGATAATTGATGAATTTCATTGCCGGATATTTTGAATGGGTTATTCGTTCGTTTTTTGTTCTACAGTGATGTCCGTGCCGAGTCGTTGCAGATAGGCGATCAGTGCAATGATCTCTTTCTCTTTCCGTGCGTTTATGTTTTCAGAAACGAGGTTGGCTGCGATCTTTTCAGCCTGTTCGCGGAGGTCGGTGTTGGCGATCTTGTCATACCCTTCAGGATATGGTACTCCCAGTGTTTGCATGGCGCGTATACGTGCGCCTGTGGTGGCAGTGTCAATATCATCATTGAACAGCCATATATATTCCGGCATGATGGAACCCGGTGAGATACTGCGTGGGTCGTACATGTGGTTGTAATGCCAGGCGTTCGACTTTTTATTGTTGCCCGCACCTGCCCGTGCCAGATCCGGACCGGTACGCTTGCTGCCCCACTGGAAGGGGTGGTCGTAGATGAATTCACCCGCTTTGGAGTATTCTCCGTATCGTGCTACCTCGTCGCGGAAGGGGCGTATCATCTGACTGTGACAGGTGTAGCAACCTTCACGCACATATATGTCGCGTCCATGCAGCTCAAGCGGCGTGTACGGTTTTACGCTGCTGATGGTGGGTATGTTTGATTTGACGAGGAATGTGGGTATGATCTCTATCAGACCACCGATGGCTACTACGATCAGGCTACCTACCAGCAATTGTACGGGGCGGCGCTCGATCCAGCGGTGCCAGTGCTCCTTGCTATGTGGTTCGTACACTTTGGATAACGGAGCGGCTTCTGCTGCTTCGTCATTCAGCATTTTACCGGCACGAACAGTCTTGTATAGATTGTATGCCATCATCAGCGCACCGATCAGGAAGAGTGCTCCACCTACACCACGCATCATATAGAAGGGGCGCATCTGGTCTACGGTTTCCATGAACTGGTATTTCAGCGTTCCTTCCGGTGTGAATTCTTTCCACATCATCCGCTGCATGAACCCGGCCCAGTAAAGCGGTACGGCGTAAAACACAATTCCCAGTGTGCCGATCCAGAAATGCTGGTTGGCCAGCTTGGTAGACCAGAGTTTTGTCTGGAATATACGCGGGATCAACCAGTACAATACGCCGAATGTGAGGAAGCCGTTCCAGCCCAGCGCGCCGACGTGTACGTGTGCAATGGTCCAATCAGTAAAGTGGCTGATAGCATTTACATTTTTCAGACTGAGCATCGGTCCTTCAAAGGTGGCCATACCGTATGCGGTAACGGCCACGACGAGGAATTTCAGGACGGGTTCTTCACGCACTTTGTCCCAGGCGCCGCGGAGTGTCAGCAGGCCGTTGAGCATACCGCCCCAGGATGGCGCGAGCAGCATCAGGGAGAACACAGTGCCGAGTGACTGTGCCCAGTCGGGCAGGGCAGTGTACAACAGGTGGTGCGGTCCGGCCCAGATATAAATAAAGATCAGCGCCCAGAAGTGAATGATGGAAAGGCGGTAAGAGTATACCGGTCTGTTCGCTGCTTTGGGCAGGAAGTAATACATCAGGCCAAGATAAGGGGTGGTCAGGAAAAAGGCCACAGCGTTGTGTCCGTACCACCATTGTACCAGTGCATCCTGTACCCCGGCATACCAGGAGTAAGACTTCATCCAGGTAAATGGTATCTCTACTGAGTTGACAATATGCAGCATAGCTACCGTAACGAACGTTGCGATATAAAACCAGATGGCCACATACAGGTGACGCTCTCTCCGTTTGATGATGGTGCCGAACATATTCCAGCCAAAAACAACCCAGATCAGGGTAATCAGGATGTCAATGGGCCATTCGAGTTCTGCGTATTCTTTACCGGTGGTATAGCCGGCGAGCAGGGTGACGGCTGCGAGCACAATGATCAATTGCCAGCCCCAGAAGTGCAGCTTACTGAGTAGGTCGCTGAACATCCGTGCTTTACACAAGCGCTGCAGCGAATAGTACACACCCATAAAGATCCCGTTGCCCACAAAGGCAAAGATGATGGCGTTGGTGTGCACCGGCCGTACCCGCCCGAAGGTGGTTTCGGCAGTGTTGAAGTTCAGCACGGGGTATACGAGCTGTAGCGCCGCCAGCAAACCGGCCAGCATGCCTACGATACCCCAGAAAATGGTCGCATAGGCAAACCATTTTACGATCTTGTTGTCGTAGTAGAATTTGTCTGTAGTCTGCAGGGGAGGGACGGCGGGGATCGCCGTGTCTGTTGTGTTGTGGCCTGACTGTTGGATTGTATGCATAAACGGGGTTGATTATGTCGTGATTAGTCGTTGTTTAAAGTGTCATTGTCATGCAGCATCCGCATGGCGGCCCCCTTCTGGTCTTCAAGCTGGTTGCTTCGGACGCTCCACAGAAATGCAACCAGGAAACCACCCGCGACGGCCAGGCTTGCCAGTATCAGGATATAGAGTACGCTCATGGAATAATGATTTGTTTATTTATACAAAGCTATCCGGCTGCTATTGCTTTATCTATGATCATCCGCACCCGGAAATATGACTTTTGTCAAGTTTTTGTCAGGATGAAGTATCGGTTCATAAAACGACTTAGCACATGGATATGTCTGGAACGCTTAACGCTTTCCCGGATGTTAGCGTAGCGCATCCGGGAAAGGTGATAAAGCGGGATTTGCAATCCCACCGCATGACACAGTCTCTTTTGCCGGGGTTACAAACCCCGGATCATCCGTCGTCCCGGATGTCTTTCAGAACATCCGGGACAGCATCGTCGGGATGAAACTGTTCATTAATTCACGCTCATTCATAATTTTAACTTCCGTGCTGCCCATGCAGACAAACCGGTGGATATCAATACAATGCTCAATGTACTGGACGGCATCAGGATCGCGGCGATCATAGGGCTCATCAATCCCTGTATCGCGATCGATAATCCGATGATATTGTACAGGATGGAAACGATAAAGCTGATGTGTATGATCCGCTGACCTGCCTGTGCCATCCTGATAAGTGAAGGGATACGGCTGAACTTTGATGCATCCAGTATCGCGTCGCACGAGGGAGTGAAGTTATTGATGTCGTTGGCGAGTGTGATGCCGATGTTGCTCTGTTGCAATGCGCCTGCATCGTTCAGCCCGTCGCCGATCATCAGCACCTTTTCTCCTTTTTTCTGTAAAGCCTCGATATACTCCAGCTTTTCTCCGGGGGATTTTCCGAAATGCATCCGGTCTTTGCTGCCGAAAAGTGCATGGAACTGAAACTTCTTGGGTTCCCGGTCTCCTGAAAGCAGGGAAACCTGATACTCATTGCGCAATTCCATTATTGTTTCCGGCATTTGCTCCCGGTAACGCGGGGTGCAACGAAAATGACCTTCTTTCCCGTTTATGCTGATGAATACGATACCTGACAGATTGTTTTTTTCCTGAACGCCCGTGAACGTCGCGCTGCCGATATGAATCTCCTGATCTTTAATTGTTGCCTTGATCCCGGATCCCGGAATTTCTTCCCATGAATCTATATCCACCGGGGGATATAGATTCATGTGTTCTGTGATCGCCTTGCTGTAAGGATGGTTGCTCGAACGTACACAATTATATATCCATTGTCTTTCTTCTTCTGTGAAATGACCGGTCTGATCGGCGCTGACGGATACGCCATCGGTTAGTGTGCCCGTTTTATCAAAGACAATGTGTGTTACCTTGCTGAGCTGCTCTGCCACTGCGGCATCGCGCAGGTAAAGCCCACCATCTGAAAACAGGCGCAGCAGGTTGCCGTTGGTGAATGTGGCGGCCAGCAGCAGAGCGCAGGGACAGGCTACGATCAGCATGGCTGATACAGCAGGGATGATGACGGAGGGATTGTGGATCCACCAGTAGACGGCGGTGATGCCGGCCAGCGTGAAAAGTATCCAGGTGAAATATTTACTGAGCAGATGTACAAAACTTGTTTGTTGCCGTTCGTCCGATTTGTTTTTGCTGAAAGCATAGTGGTTCCAGAGGGAGGTGAGGTAACTTTCGGATACCGGTTGGGATACGGAGACTGCTATCTGACGGCCAATATGTCGCCCGCCGGCGTAGACCTGCTTGCCGGTTGCTACCATGACCGGTTCACTTTCTCCGGTCACAAAGCTGTAGTCTACATAGGCAGTCCCGTTTGTGACTATGCCGTCGGTCGGGATGATCTCGTTGCCATGCAGTAATACGGTATCTCCTTTTGCCAGGTCGTGCAGGCTGCGGGTGGTTGTACCCTGCTCCGTCTGTACTGTGACAGCTATCGGGAAGTATGATTTGTAGTCACGATGAAAGGAAAGCGACCGGTAAGTGCGTTCCTGTACCACTCTGCCGGCCAGCATGAAGAATACGATGCCGCTCATACTGTCGAGGTAGCCATTGCCCATACCATTGGCTATTTCATAGATACTGCGCCCGAATGTGATGAGCAGTGCCAGCGCTATGGGGGCATCTATATGGAGGATACGCCGGCGAATGCTCACCCAGGTGTTCACCCAAAATTCGGAGGCGCAGTAGAAAAATACGGGTAGTGACAGTGTCAGATTTAATATGCGGAACAGGAGTGCATGGCCTTCGCTCAGGGTGCCTGCGGAGAGATATTCAGGAAAACTCATCAACATAATATTGCCGAAGCAGAATCCTGCTATGCCAAGTTTGTATATGCGTTGGCGGTTTGTCTTTTTCTCTTTTTTCTTTTCCGCATCGTGCAGGCTGATCGCAGGTTCATACCCGATGATAGTCATCAATTCCACGATCTGACGCAGGCTTATTTTGCTACGGTGAAAGTGTATCGTGATCTCTTTTGTGCTGAAGTTGAGCCGGCTCTCGATGATGCCGGTATTCATCCGCGACATATGCTCCAGCAGCCACATGCAGGAGCTGCAATGCACGCCAGGAATATACAGGGTGACGATGGTATGGTTACCGTCTGTGAACTTATAGAGCTGACCGGCAATGGCTTCATTGTCGAGGTAAGCGTATTTTTCATTGTGCAGGGGTCTGATCTGGCTGAGGCCGGGATGCTGCTGTATTTCGTAATAGTTGCACAGTCCGTTGCTGTTGATGATCTCATATACCAGCCGGCATCCGTCACAGCAGAAGCGCTTGTCCCCGATGGCTATATCGTGTGTCAGGCAGTCGCTGCCGCAATGGTAGCATTTCATGCCTGTGGCTTTTTTCTGTACGGGTGGGGCTTCTGTGGTTGCGATGGGCATGTGAGCTATAGTTTAGACAGCGCTGTCTGTGGCGGCATTGATCCTGCTTTGAAGCTCCATAATTTTGGGAATCAGAATGGCTTCTTCGAGGTAGAATAATTCGGTGAGTGTGGTGTCGAGCTGGGCGATCTCGTTGACAAGGATCCGGCATATTGGGTTTGCGTATTTCAGGTCCTGCTGCATCGGCGTGGCCACCTGCTGTATGCGGTAGAGGATCTCCTTGATGTGCTGGTGTGCCGATTTGAGCTGCTGCAATTGCCCGGTATGGTTTATCCGGCAGCCACCGGAGCATGTGAGGCAGTTGTGACCGCTTTGCTGCTTTTGCTCCAGCTCGGAGAGGTAGGGCATCAGGATCGTCTGGCGGTATTGCATCTGCTCCCTGATCTCAGAGACAAGTCGCTGGCATAGGCTGTTGTATAAAGAGTTACAGTCTGTTGTTTCGGGTTGCTGTGTGAGCGTTTCCACACAATCACACAGACAGCCGATGAGGTTGTAGTAGTTTTTTTGCAGCCGCCCGGCCAGGGCGCCCGGACTGTCTTTCTGATATTGGGAAAATAACGCTCTTGCCATGTCTTTTCTTTGATAGCGAAAGTAGGCAGGTGTTTTTCCGTGAAATATGACGATCGGGGGTGAGAAATATGATTTTTGTCAGATTTTGGGTGGTTGAAAAACAGTATTCTTGATTTCTTGTATCCTGCATTGCTGCATGATGGATTTCCTGCTTTCAGCAGTATGGCCTGTCGTGTGCTTCAGTGTTTGATCACTGATGGTGATACGATCATGCTCACGACATCGCATAAGGCAAGGTTTAGCATTGAGGAATGGAAAGCGATATTTCGAAACGGGGGACTTATCATTCACAATATCCAGTCGCTTCCTGAAAATACAGCTCATCTCAGCAGGAGGGATGAAACCGTTCACTGGTTTGCGCTCAATCAGGTGGGTGAGGATTTTTTGATTATTGATGATGACAGGTCGCTGAATGAACTTCCTGATTTTTTAAAAGAGCGTCTGATGCAAACGAGTTCTTATATTGGTCTTGCGGATGCTGTAAAGGCTGTTGTGAAGCAGTACGTGGAAGCGGTGTAAACATGCTGTTGTAATCTATGCTGTGCGGGATGTTAGCGGAGCGCATCCCGTACACGCAAATAATCCGGGGTTTGCAACGCCGGTACAAAAACATCTTTTATTATCAAGGGGAGCGGGATTGCAAATCCCGCTTTATCTGTGTTGCCGGATACGCTTCGCTAACATCCGGCAAAGCGGACGGATAAGCACCGGAAAAAAGGAACGGCAATGGTACATGCCATTGCCGTTCCTGCTGATTTTATGTCTGGCTTATGACAGCGTTTGTTTTACTGTTTCGGCAAATGGGGTAGTAGGCCGGCCGATCAGCGTGGACAGGGTCTTGCTGTCGTCGAACAGGTCGTTCCTGGATGCACTGGTGTCCCATCCGGCTACTGCTGCAGCCAGGCCTTCGGGCAGGCCGATGGTTTTTAATGCTTCGGTATAATCCTGCTCGGACAAGTTATTGTAGGGTATCTGTTTGCCCGTCTGCCGGGATACTTCGCCGGCGAGGTCTGCGAGGGTAAAGGAGGTGTCGCCTGCGAGTTCGTAGGTTCTGCCCTGGTGGCCTTCATCTGTGAGTACGGCTGCTGCGGCCGCTGCATAGTCTTTGCGGGCTGCTGCGGAGATCTTTCCGGCTCCGGCACTACCGTTGATCGCTCCGGCTGCTATTGCACCACCTAAAGAACCCGTATAGTTTTCGGTGTACCAACCGTTGCGCAGGATGGTGTAGGGAACGCCTGATGCGATCAATGCCTTTTCTGTGGCAACGTGCTCGGTGGCGAGACTCAGGGAAGAATTACCGGCATGGAGCAGGCTGGTGTATACGATCCATTTCACACCTGCTTCTTTGGCGGCGCGAATCACGTTTTCATGCTGTGTGGCGCGCTGGCCCACTTCGCTACTTGAGATGAGCAGCAAACGGTCGATCCCCTGGAGCTGCGCTTCCAGTGTTTCGGGTTTGTTGTAGTCGAATGCGCGGGCTTCGATGCCCAGATCGGCGGCTTTCTCCGGCGTACGCACCAGTGCTACCAGGTCTGCGGGGTTAGTTTTTTCTTTTAACTGGTTTACTACCAGACGGCCCAGCTGGCCGGTTGCTCCTGTGATTCCTGTTTTCATTTTGCTCTTTGTTTTTTATGGTTAATGGTGTTGAATTATTATTGTAATAAAGATTGTTACATTTATGTGCAAAAAAAATTACCGAAACAGCAGGGTAAAATTATCCGGTGTTTTCGTGCTTAACGCCTGAGTGAGAATCGCGTCGGTTTCGGCATACAGTTTTTCTAATCATTTTAGGCAGCTTCTGCATGTAGTATCATTTTATGTCGTCGCATCGTGGAAGATGATTCCGAGGGTATGCCGTTCGCCTGATGTTACTTCACTAACGCCATGTTTCATGTTTACTCTGTAGTAGCCCTTCGTTCCTTTTTCGGGTCTGAAGCTGGTGGTGAAAATAAGTGCATCACCTTTTTTCGGTTTTAGTACGGTGGCTTTGGACTGGGCCCGCGGAATCTGTTGGGTAAGTACTAGTTCACCGCCGGTGAAATCTTCGTCGGGTTCGTTGAGCATACATACAAGCTGCATCGGGAACCAAATGTCGCCATACAGGTCCTGGTGCAATGTGTTGAATCCGCCCTGTCCGTATTTGAGTATGAGTACGGTGGCCTTCTCCTGCCCGTTTTGATGGCATTGCTGTAACAGGTCTGCGTGTGTAGGCGGGAACTGTATGCCCATCTTCAATGCATCGGACCAGGCATTGGCAATGGTCGCAAGGTGTGGGTATATATTTGTCCTGATGGCTTGTATTAATTCCGGAAGTGGATAGTTGTAGTACCGGTATGCTCCAAGACCGAACCGGTGTTTTTCCATCACGACTGTTTTACGGTACAGATTCGCGTTGCCGTATCCGGCTTTCAGCATTTCACATTGATCCTCTGTAAGCAATCCCGGCAGCAGGGCATAGCCGTTTTGATGCAATGTTTCTGTGATGCCCTGCCAGTCTGTGTTTTCTATTGTCTGTTGTATATTCTGCATGGCTTCGGTTTTAATATCCTGAATGCGTTTTCGCTGCTTCCCAGCCGACGATGGCGGCTTTTCTTGTGGATCCCCACATGTATCCGCCGAAAGTTCCTGTAGATTGGATCACCCGGTGGCAGGGTATCAGAAAGGCAACGGGATTACTGCCGATTGCCGTACCGACTGCTCTCGAAGCGTTCGGACTGCCGATCTCATTGGCGATCCGGCCATAAGTGGAGAGCCTGCCCATCGGGATCTTCAACAGGCTTTCCCAGACTTTCAGTTGGAAGTCGGTTCCTTTCAGGTGCAGTTTGATCTCGCGTAGCCGGCTCCAGTCATTTTGGAAGATGAACAGTGCGTTTTGTTGCAGGAGGTCCAGCTTTCGCTGAAAATCTGCATGGGGAAATTTTTCTTTGAGTTCATTCAATGCCTTTTCTTCCTCCTGCGCGAATGCCATATAGCAAACGCCTTTTGCTGTGGCGGCTATGATCAGAGGGCCAAAAGGGCTTTCTGCAAAGCTGTAATTGATCTGCAGGTTTTTACCTCCATTTTTGTATTCGGCGGGTGTCATGCCTTCGATGTGTATAAACAGGTCGTGCAGGCGGCTGGTACTGGACAGGCCTGTCTCGAGGGCGGTGTCGAACAGCGTGGCCTGTTCACCCCGGAGCATGCTCTTGGCGTGTTCCACGCTGATGTATTGCAGGAATTTCTTCGGGCTTGTACCGGCCCATTCGGTAAACAGCCGCTGGAAATGCGCCGGGCTCAGGTGCATCTGCTCTGCCACTTTATCCAGGCTGGGTTGCGATCTGAAGTTATTCCGGATATAGTCGATGGCTTCCGCTATCCGCTCGTAGTTGACGCTTGCCTGTGGGGTCATGGTCTGCAATTTATACTGCAAATCTCCGAAATTGCAGGCAGTCATAAAATCCGGAATATGCGATATTTTGGATTGTGATGAAAAAGTGTGGGATGAATGCCAATAGGGTGACGGCGTGCTATGCCAGGACGGGGAGTACTTTATAATCAGGTGATTACATGAGATAGGTAGGGAGTTGCGTTTGTTTTTGCTTGTTCTCTTTATCTTTCCGCTTGTATGCTACACGTTACCTGTGCGATTATAGAAGCGGCGGATAAGGTATTGATCTGTCAACGGTCTGAGCGGATGTCTATGCCACTGAAGTGGGAGTTTCCGGGAGGTAAGATCGAGCCAGGAGAGACGAAAGCCGCCTGCCTGACGCGTGAGATTAAAGAGGAACTGAATCTGGATATCATTGTCGGGCAGCCGCTTATGCCGGTGACGCACGACTATGAACATTTTTCGTTGCAGCTTTATCCTTTTATCTGTGAATGTGCGGGTGGCGCCCTGCTGGCGCGCGAACATGCCCGGGCTATCTGGGTGGGTAAAGATGAATTGCGGCAGTACGACTGGGCAACGGCGGATGTGCCGGTTGTGGAAGCTTATCTCATGTTGTGAATACGGGCAGCGTGATGCTAACGATGCTGTCCCGGATGTTCCGGAGGGCATCCGGGACGATAGATAATACGGGGTCTCTGACCCCCGGTATATGGGAGTGAGCGGGATCGCAAATCCCGCTTTATTCTTCTTCCCGGATACGCTGACGCTAACATCCGGGACAGAGAGATGCGAGCATCTCCCTGTCGGCGTGAAAGCCGTATTAACGAAGCAGATTAAACTTAAAGACTTCGCTTTGTTTTTGCTGATCAGACAGGCGCAGGAGATAGATGCCATTCGTCATATGATCTGGCAGACGAACCTCCTGTTTAAATGTTTGATTGTGCGCAGGGATATTTTGCTGTAATATCAATTGTCCATGCATGTTGAATATACTTACCAGTATCTCGTTGTTATGACTCCCATACTTCAGCGATCCTTCGATCGTAAACCATCCTGCATTCGGATCGGGGTATAGCGATACACTGGCCGTGAGGTGTGTGTTGTTGACAGTAGTAGTAGGTATCTCTATCTCCAGCACATTGCTCACGGAAGAATCATGGGTCCGGCAAGGAGCATCGCTATACATAACAACACTTATCTGATCGCGGTGAACAAGGTCGCTGGTGGTATAGGTATGGCCGGCAGCACCGGGGATGACCGTATTGTTCTTATGCCAATGAAAGAGAGGGGTGCTGCCGCCATGGGTGGCGGTGGCTGTGAATGTTACATTTTGCCCGGCTTGTATCAAAGTACCCGGATTGGCGCTGATGCTTACACCCGGCGTTACATCGGTCGCTATTGTGGTGATCAGACGGTTGCTTTGAGCTGTGCTTTGGGTGATGCAACTTGCATTGCTGGTCAGATCACAGGTGATCGTATCTCCTGTTGCCAGAGTACTGGTCGTATAAGTGTCCTGATTTCCGCCGACTGCAATGCTGTTTTTCTTCCACTGATATTGTGGTGCACTGCCTCCTCTGACTGGTGTGGCCGTAAAGATGACAGTACTGCCGTTACACAACATAGTCAGGTCATGGTCTGGTGTTATGGTTATTGCAGGGACTGCCGGCTGTAATACGGTCATGGTGATGCTGTCTTTAGCGCTAGCGTTATTGGCACAGACATGATTACTTGTGATCGTACAACTGATTACGTCGTTGTTGTTGATTGCATTGTCTGAATATTGGTTGCTGTTATTGCCCACATTACTGCCATTTTTTCTCCACTGATACTGAGGAGCGTTGCCTCCTAATGTTACAGCAGCGGTGAATGTTGTGGGACTGCCGGAACATAGTGTGTTCAGATCATGGTTTGATGTGATCGTTATCGTCGGGGCCAGCGACTGTGATACGGTCATGATGATGCTGTCTTTAGCGGCAACGTTATTGGCGCAGGCATGATTACTGGTAACTGTACAACTGATCACGTCGTTGTTGTTGATTGCATTGTCTGAATATTGGTTGCTGTTATTGCCCACATTACTGCCATTTTTTCTCCACTGATACCGGGGGGCGGTACCTCCTAAAGCTACTGCAGCCGTGAAAGTCGTGGTGCCGCCGGTACAAGTAGTATCACCTGTATTTGCCGTGATTTTTATGGTTGGGGCGCTTCCCGGATCAATAACGGTCATAGTAACGGTGTCTTTCACTACGGTAGGAGCAGCACAGGCAGCCTTGCTGGTAAGCTCGCAAATGATAATATCCCCGTTTGCAAGATTGTTGACATAATATGTAGGGCTATTAATTATATTTTGTCCGTTTCTGCTCCAGCGGTAAAGTGGCCCTGTGCCGGCGTTTACAGCGCTTGCAGAAAACATAACGGGTGTGCCGGTGCATATTGTGTCAAGTGCATTTATGGTGACGGAGGGTGTAACGGAAGGACTGACATTCATCGTAAGGATATTGCTTGTAGCGGTTTTAATACTGGCACAGCCCGAAGTGGAGGTCAGGATACACCTGATGATGTCTCCGTTAGTCATTCCGCTATCGGTATACGTCTGACTATTGCTTCCAACATCGATGCCGTTTTTTTGCCATTGGTAATCAGGAGCAGCCCCTGCGTTCACCGGGGTGGCCGTAAACGTGACTTTTGTATGTGCACAGATGCTGGTCCCTGATCCAGAAGTGATGCTGACAGACGGAGATACAACCGGATTTACGACCACTCTAATGTAGTTGCTCAATACACTGTTTGACGATGGGCAATCAATGCTGGTCGTCATGACGCAATGAATATTGTCGTTATTATTGAGGTTGCTGGCGGTATAAGTAGGGCCGTTTCCTACAACAGTTGTGCTGTTTCTTCTCCATGAGTAAATTGGCGTCGCGCCTCCGTTTACTGGTGTTGCAGTAAAAGTAACAGTATCGCCCTGGCAAATCGCATTATTGGGTTTGTTGGATACTATAGTAACAGATATTGGCGTTTTCGGTATCGTCTTCATGGTCAGGGCATTGCTGTTTGCCGATACCGGTGCGGCACATTGGTAGCTGCTGGTAAGGGTACAGGTTACGATGTCATTATCAGCCAGGACGCTGGTCGCATAGAAGCTGCTGTCTTTGCCTGTATTTATACCATTTATCTGCCATTGGTAAGCGGGTACGCTGCCTCCATGCGTTATTGCTGCGGAGAAAACAACCACTTTCCCCTGACAGAAACTTGTGTCCTGATCTGTGCTGATGCTGATCGTTGGTGTGGTCACTTCATTTACGGTAAGTGTCACGGGAGCAGTGGCCGATGAGTCATAGGTGTTATAGGCCATGCAGCGGTATTGATATCCGTTCAGGGGCATTCCTGCATTGGTAATATTCAGGGTTGTGGTTGTGGCGCCGCTGTACGTTGCATTGTTGGTCAGGTTAGTCCAGACGCTGCCGCCGGTGTTTACCTGCCATCGATAGGTATTGGCACGTGATATAATGGTCGTAAAGGATGTGGAAGTGCCGGCACAAATGCTTTGAGCAGATGGTTGCTGTATTGTTCTGGGCGGTCTGGTCGCGTCATATTCGAATGCGCCCAGGTCTATCCTGCCATTTACGATCCGTGCATGACCCTCATAATCTGTCGTGATGCCTAAGAGCATGGCGTTGTTCCTGCCCGTGTCTATACAGGGACTGGTGCTGAGCAGATCATAGTCGCCCACGAGCGTATCAACGAATTGCGGGTTGGTGTTGCCGGAAAGCAGGTTTTTTGCCGGGAATGCGCCCAGACCCTGCACGAGGCTATAACTGAAGGCGGTAAGATTCGTATTTTCATTAAAAACACCGGTGTTATTACCCCATATAATACAGTTGGTGAATGTTGAGTCGTTGTAGTCTCCGAAATTTGCATTGTAGATAGCGCCACCCGAAACACCGGCCTGATTGTTGGCGATTGTGGTGCTTGTAACGAGGGGCGGGGCAGCATTATACATACCCCCGCCGAAACTATCTGCTACATTTTTCACGACGATGCAGTTGATTAGTTTGCTTGTGTGATAATATTCTATTGTGTTGTAAATGGCTCCGCCGCGTATCGCTTTGTTGTTTTCTATCCTGCAACCGATGACCGGATAATTAACCGCATACAAAGCACCTCCGTAACGAGCTGTATTCTTGTTAAAAGTAGAGTTGCTTATCTGCCCCAAGGAACCTACGACAGCTCCCCCAAAATGATCTGCAATGTTGTCATTAAAAGTACAGTTTGAGATGTCAATCATGGTTGGGTAAAGTGGTCTTGGCGCACATATTGCTCCACCATTTGTGGATTGGTTGCCTGTAAATGAGGAATGACGAATTATGATAGAATTACCTTGAGAATGCTCAGGATAAGAAGTGGTAATAGCTCCCCCTCCGGCAAAAGCACTACTGTATGGTGAATGAGGAGTGTTGGCGCGGTTTCCAATAAAGACACAACTGTCTACAATCCCGGTAGCGGTTCGGGTGAACCTGATCCCCCCACCTCCATAACTATTATTGGTTTCGTTAAAGGAAAAAATACAATTGGATAATTTTCCGTAGTTCGTAATGCATACAGCTCCTCCCCCCTCGTATCCGGCAACATTTTTGTCGAAACGGCAACTGTCTATGGATGCTGGAGACAGGGTTTCCCAATAGACACCTCCGCCAGAATAGGACAGGTTTTTGGAGAAGGTACAATTAACAATTCTGGGCACGAAACCATTTATCGATCCGGAAGAGTAATAAATTCCCCCTCCAGTGCTGGACGATTTGTTTTGCGTAAACGTACATCCGTTAATTTGGGATGCTGCCTGCAGGTTATAAAGACCTCCTCCTGGCTCGTATGACTCGTTTTGGTAGAAGATTGAATTGGTAATTGGCGCTACGGTTTGTGTATTGTACACCGCACCACCGCTACGGCCTGTAGTTTTATTTGAAGAAAAATTACAACTATCAATAAAGCTACCTGCAAATAGCCGGCTCATATAAAGTGCTCCACCGGGACCGCTTGACTGGTTATTCTGAAAGATACACCTGTATAAATTCAACCGTGCTGAATCTGTGTAAACAGCACCACCTCCGCCTAAACCATTACTATTATTTGTAAAAATACAACTGTCAATATCTGCTACTCCGCCACGTATATGACATATTGCTGCTCCTCTGCCATAGATATGATAAATGTCTGGAATGTACCTGTTCGCATTAAAAGTGCAAAAGGTAATAACCGGAGCAGAATTATTGGTATTGTAGATAGCAGCCCCATCCGTCCGCATAGCGATATTGTTGTCAAAAGTACAACGAGTAATAATGGGATTGGAAGATACGTTTGCTATAGCACCCCCACCACCAGATCCGGAAGCGAAGATATCCGAGCTGCCAATAAAAATCATTACACTGTCTGCAATAAAGCTACAATAGGATATATGAGGGGATGAGTGATAATTATACATTCCACCCCCCCCACCTTTTGTATATGCAGAGGTTGCATTCCTGATAAAGATACAGTTTGTAATAGTCGGTGAGGCATAGGCGTTATACATACCCCCACCTGCTTCATTGCTTGGTGCAATGCCCCGGGTTATCGTGAATCCGTCGAGCAAGGCTGTGCGTGTAATGCCCTGCACACTGTCATTCCGGATGACCGTGTGATTGTTGCCTCTTAGTATGGTGGCGCGCGACTGCCAGTCGCGTTGCGCAAATGAAGTATCGGTATTTAAAAAGCCGCCAAAGATCTTCACGTCTTTCTTCATGGTGAAGTATTCTCCCGAGTTCGGCTGATAGGTGCCCTTAGCCACGAAAATGGTGTCGCCCGGGTTCGCAAACATTACCCCATAGTCAAAGCTGTAATAAGCAGTAGCCCATGAAGTGCCAAACTGGTCGCCGGATATGTTCGCACTGTCAACGTATACTATTGTAGCTCTGGCCGTTACTGTCAGAAAGATTGCCGCCAGTATGGTTAGTAGTACCTGTTTATTCATTATGCATGTTTAATTGCCAATCAGTCAAAGGTAATTAATTTGCGAAAATTTGAATTGCATCCCCAACAAAAGATTGACTCTGAGCTAGTGGTGCGTTACTTACAGTTGCGCGACAGTAAATAATATTTTTACTTTATGATCTTTTATGAAAAAGTCCAATAAACAAAGGCGGCTCAGGAATACCCTGAGCCGCCTTTGTTTATTGGTATAAAATGTTATTTCTTAATTATTGATCTGCATTTCTTCAATCAGGTTGTGTGCACGTCCCATCTTTTCGATAACGAACAGTATATAGCGGGCATCAACGGCAATCGTACGTTTGTATTGCTTGTCGAACGCTATATCGCCGCTCATGGCTTCCCAGTTGCCGTCAAAAGCGCAGCCAATCAGTTCGCCGTTGGCATTGATGATCGGGCTGCCGGAGTTGCCGCCGGTGATATCATTTGTAGTGATGAAATTGATGTGCAGGGTGCTGTCTGCTGACATGTAGCGACCATAATCCTTTTTCTTATACAGGTCTATGAGTTCCTTAGGCAGGTCAAACTCATCATCGCCCGGTTTGTGTTTGGCGATCAGTCCTTCCATCGTGGTGAAATAACTGTATTCCACGGCGTCCTGGGGTTTGTATCCTTTCACTTGTCCATACGTAAGGCGCATGGTAGAGTTGGCATCGGGATACATCAGTTGTCCTTTTCTCATTGCCATAAGACCGCGGACATATTGTTTGGATAGCTCTTTTTTCTGCTTTGCAAAGGCATCTGCCTTTGGCTGGTAATATTGATTGAAGTTGCGTACAAAACTTAACGAATAGCGTGCTGCGGCGTCTTTTTCTATTTGTTCTTTGGTCGGGTTGCCGCAGAAGGCCTCGAACTTTTCGTTATCGAGCAGGAATGTATTTTTGAATACATAGCCGGCATAATTGCTAAACGTATTATCCAGGTTGTTTTCGCCGAAGTTTTTGAAGATCTCTTCCTGGTAGATACCCGGATGCTGGCTCCTGGGTACGTCATTATAGTACATTTTAGTCATTGCCGCCAGGATTTCCTGTTCCACGGAAGCGTCAAATTCTTTGAATAACATGGTACGGGCCTGTTTCAGGTTGTCAATGTGATGTTGTATTGAGTCTGTATTCGGTTTTTTCTTATCCAGTTCTGCATACAGGGGTTCCAGTACGGCTGCAAGCCGTGCGAGAGTAGCTCCACGGAAGCCTTCGTAATAATATATCACGTGTTTTGCATATGGTTTGTATGCGGCATAGGCGCTTGCATATTCACTCATCAGATTTTTGTACTCAGGGGCATTTTTATGTGCCCATTGGGTAAACTGTTGTTCTTCCGTGATCTTCCGGTCTACTACTTTCAGGCGGTTCAGTTGTTCCGTCTGTCCGATATAGTATTTCCAGTAGTTGGAGATACGGGAGTAATTGGACGTAAGTTTCAGATAAACGGCTTTGTTCCGGTCCATATGTTTTTTCATGATGGCCAGTCGCTGTGCACGGAGATTGACGATGGATTGATTTACCTCCCGCAGGGCGAGGTCTACCCCATAGGATACTTCATACCGGTTGGTGCGGCCGGGATAGCCCATAATCATGGCATAATCATTTTCCTGTACTCCTTTGATAGAGATCGGAAGGAATTTTTTGGGCTTGTAGGGTACGTTGTCAGACGAATAGTCGGCTGGTTCGTTGTCTTTGCCTGCGTACACACGGAACAGGGAAAAATCGCCCGTATGGCGTGGCCAGATCCAGTTGTCGGTGTCGCCACCGTATTTGCCTATGGAGCGCGGCGGTGTTCCGGCAAGGCGTACGTCTGTGTATTTTCTATACACCAGCAACAGGAATTGGTTGCCGTTAAAAAACTCTTTCACCTGCGCTACATATTTTCCATTCCGGGAAGCGCGTTTTTCTATTTTTTCCCTTATCTCCTCAAATTTCTTATCAAACTTCTCACCTTTACTTTTTCCGGTTGCTTTTGTGATCTCATTCGTTACGTCTTCTATATATTCGAGAAAGATCACGGAAAGGCCTTTGGCGGGTAATTCTTCAGCATGGCTGTATGCCCAGAACCCGTTGTCCAGGTGGTTTTTTTCCACAGAACTGAGGTTGGCAATCGCATCATAACCACAGTGGTGGTTAGTCAGGAGCAGCCCGGATCCGGAAATCATCTCGGCAGTACAGCCGCCATTGAATTGCAGGATGGCATCTTTAAGACTGCTGTTGTTAATGTTATAAATATCTGTTTCAGATAATTTCAGTCCCAGCCGTTGCATTTCCGCATAGTTTTTCCCGATCAGCATAGGGATCCACATGCCTTCGTCGGCACGTGCGGAAAACAAGGTTGTAACAGCAAAGAACGATAGCAGGATTTTTTTCATTACGTGTGTATTGCCTGAATTATAATTATAAATAAATAAACAGGGAACAAAAGTAATAAAAGCCACCGGACGTTCCGGGGGGAAATTGTGGGGGGATTTATGTCCGGCACTTTAACACAGTTTTACCGCTATATGTAACGGGCAATGCTGCTTTTTTGTATTTTTGCCGCCTGTTATGCATATGCGTAGTATTCAACTGATATTTACGGGTCTGGTTTTACTGTTGCTGGCCTCATGCAGCAAGTATGAGAAAGTGCTGAAAAGCTCTGACGTCAATTATAAGCTGACCAAGGCCAATGAATACTACGAAAAGAAAGAATACCATAAGGCCAGCCAGATATACCAGGGTATTTTGCCGATGGTAAAGGGAACGCGCAACTTTGAGCCGATGTATTACCGGTATGCATGGTCTTATTACCACATGAAGGATTATCTCAGTGCCTCATATCATTTCAAGAATTTTGTAGATTTTTTCCCAACCAGTAAGGACGCGGAGGAATGCCAGTATATGCAGGCGGTGAGTCTTTATAAGATGTCGCCCAAATATACCCTGGAACAAACCAATACGATAAAAGCGGTTGAGGCGATGCAAGCCTACATTAATATGAATCCGGACTCAAAGCGTCTTTCTGAAGCTAATAATTATATAGATGAGGCGCGGAAAAAGCTGGAGCAGAAAGAAGCTGCTGCCGCTCATTTGTATTATAATATAGGACAATATAAGGCTGCCGGTGTGGCTTACAAATCTGTATTGCGAAATTTTCCGGAATCGCCAACAGCCGAGTATTATCATTATATGATCGTCAAGGCATTATATTATTATGCCCGGCAGAGTGTGGAGGACAAGCAGGAAGAACGTTATGCCAACGCAATCAGTGCCTATAACGATTTTAAAGAAGAATATCCAAATTCTCAGTATCTTCGCGACGCCGAAGCATTTCATGCCCGCGCAGACAACAGCATAAAAAAGCTACGTAAATGAGTACCAACAAAAAAGCACTGGCTTCAGTGAATCCCCTTGTTGAAACGAGGGATGTGATACAGATGAAGGATAAAACAGGTAACCTGTATGAATCCATCGCGGTGATCGCCAAGCGTGCGAACCAGATTTCTGTGACGATGAAAGAGGAGCTGCATAAGAAGCTCGACGAATTCAGCAGTCATACCGACAGCCTGGAGGAAGTACATGAAAACAAGGAGCAAATCGAGATCTCCCGTATGTATGAACGCATGGCTAACCCGGCGCTGCAATCGACAAACGAATTTTTCGAAGACAAGATTTACTATCGCAAGAAATAATTTGAAAATTTGAGAATGTGCTAATTTGAAAATGCTCGTGTTATGTAAACAGTAAACGTTGCATCCATTTTCAAATGCTCAGATTGTCATATTAAATAGATCTTTTGTAAAAGAGCTGCTCCGGTAGCTCTTTCAGTTTTTATAGCATTTGCCCTGTATGCCAACCATGCCGTCTACATATAAGCACCTGTTCTTCGATCTTGACCACACGTTGTGGGACTTCGACCGCAATTCGGAAGAAACGATGAGAATGCTCTATGCTGAATATACGCTGGTTGGTCGTGGAATTGAAGATTTTACTGAGTTTTACCGGGTATACAGCGGCCATAACGACCGGCTTTGGGAGCGTTTCCGGAATGGATTTATCCGCCGCGACGATCTGCGCTGGAAGCGGATCTGGTATACACTGCTTGATTTTAAAGTGGCAGATACAGCGCTGGCGCATGAGATGAGCGCCGCATATCTTGAAATACTGCCTACGCAATCGCTGCTCATGCCCTATGCCAAAGAGCTGCTGGAGCATTGCCAGGGGCGGTACCGGATGCACCTGATCACAAACGGTTTTGAAACGACACAGTGGCAAAAGCTCCGGTATTCGGGTATCGCCGACTTTTTTGGAGAAGTCATTACCAGCGAGCGAAGTAACAGCCTCAAGCCGCATCGCGAAATATTTGACTATGCGCTGAAAACTACCGGTGCTACATCCGAAGATAGTATTATGATCGGTGATGCACTGGATATTGATATCCTGGGTGCATCAAACGCCGGCTGGGATCAGGTATATTTTAATCCGGCAAAAAAAGAGCACCAGCGTCGTCCGACGTATGAGGTGCATAGTCTTGATGCGTTGATAGAGATATTTTAGGATATGGTCATCCCGGACTTGATCCGGGATCGTCTGATGCGGCTACAACCATGATTAAAGGCGGCGGTATCCCACAGGCGATTGCGGCTCAAGGCCGCAATGACATCATTTATTTCACCACAATTTCCTGCACGACACGTTCACCGAAATGTTCATTGATCCGGGTGATCAGTTGTTCTTTACCGAATGTCAGCTCCTGCTTCAGCGCAGATACATTGGTATAAATAGTGAGGGTGTGATTACGGAGGTAAATGTTGCTGGTGTATTTAGCAATGGTTTTGCCTACTGCCTGTTCCCATTCTGCACGCAGGCGTATTTCATGTGCCTTGGGCGCCCATCCTGATTTTTCAAACAAAAGATTGATCGCTTCTCCGATACTGTAAGACCCCATAACGTTACTGTTATTAATGAACCACTCCGTGCATCATTCCACATACAAAATTACTTTTTTTCCCAGACCTTCTTCAAAAATCCGGAAGAGCCCGGATATTTGTATATCTGTTTTTCCGTTTTCGATGCGGGAGATGTATGTTTTTTTTGTTCCGATCCGTGCTGCCAGCGCTTCCTGTGTCAGACCGGCGGCTTTACGGGTTTCACGCAGCAATTCCCCGATCAGGTGCAACTGTGCTTTCTTCTCAAAATCTCTTCGTTCAGGACTACCTTCTTTATAATGAAGGTCCAGCAGGTCTTCAAATGTTTTCATGATCCGGTTTATTACAGCAAAAATAATGATGAGTTATGAATGATGAGTCATGAGCGAAGTTCATAATTCATCATTCATAACTCATCATTCAATACATTCCCCCCATTTCCCGTTATATTTGTCTCCCCAAACGAAAGAGACTGTTATGGATATAGAATTTAACAAGAATGAGGATGCTATGAGTAAGGCTGTAAGCCAGATGAAACAGCGTCATGCACAGGTTGCATTGGGAGGTGGGAAGAAGGTGATTGAAAAGAACCGTGAGAAAGGAAAAATGACACCCCGTGAACGGGTGTTGTACCTGATAGATAAGGGTTCTGAGTTTACCGAGATAGGTTCCTTTGCCGGCTGGGAGATGTACCCGGAGCAAGGCGGTTGTCCGGCCGGGGGTACTGTAGGTGGTCTTGGTTATGTAGGTGGTCGCCAGTGTGTGATCATAGCTAATGATAATACGGTAAAGGCAGGGGCTTGGTTCCCGATATCCGGTAAGAAAAACCTGCGTTTGCAGGAGATCGCTATGGAAAACCGTTTACCGGTCATCTATATCGTAGACAGTGCCGGAGTATATCTGCCGATGCAGGATGAGATCTTCCCGGATAAAGAACATTTCGGGCGGATCTTCCGTAATAATGCGGTCATGAGTGCCATGGGCATTACCCAGATTGCAGCGGTGATGGGTTCCTGTGTGGCAGGTGGCGCATACCTGCCGATCATGAGCGACGAAACGCTGATGGTGGAAGGGAACGGTTCTATATTTCTGGCCGGTCCGTATCTGGTGAAAGCTGCTATTGGTGAAGATATAGACATCCAGACACTGGGCGGGGCAAAAACACATACCGAGGTCAGTGGCATAGCAGATTATAAATTCGATACGGAGCAGGAATGCCTCGACCAGGTGAAGCGTATTATACAAAAGCTGGGAGCGCAGCCCCACGCCGGCTTCGACCGGGTGAAGCCGGCAGCGCCGCTAAAGGAACCCAGGGAGATATACGGCCTGGTATCTGTAGAGAACAGCAAGCCCTATGATGTGCTGGATGTAATATCCTGTATAGTAGATAATGGTGAATTTGACCAGTTTAAAAAAGAGTATGGCAAAACGATCGTCTGTGGTTATGCACGTATTGATGGCTGGGCGGTCGGTATTGTGGCCAACCAGCGGAAGATCGTAAAAAGCGGAAAGGGCGAAATGCAGATGGGTGGTGTGATCTATAACGACAGCGCGGATAAGGCAGCCCGTTTTATTCAGAATTGTAATCAGAAAAAAATCCCGCTTGTATTTCTTCAGGATGTGACGGGCTTTATGGTAGGCAGCCGTTCCGAACACGCAGGGATCATCAAGGATGGCGCCAAGCTGGTAAATGCTGTTGCTAATTCTGTTGTTCCAAAAATCACGATCGTGATCGGTAATTCATATGGCGCCGGCAACTATGCCATGTGCGGCAAAGCCTATGATCCGCGGTTTATCTACGCCTGGCCCAATGCTAAGATTGCAGTTATGGGTGGCGAGCAGGCAGCCAAAACGTTATTACAGATACAGGTAGCTTCCCTGAAGGCAAAAGGGGAAACGATCGCGCCTGAAAAAGAAAAGGAATTGCTCGACAAGATCACGGAACGCTATAATAATCAAACCAGCGCTTATTATGCCGCCGCCCGCCTGTGGGTAGATGAGATCATTGATCCTGCCAATACCCGGCGTCTTATCTCGGAAGCGATCCATGCGGCTAACCATGCGCCCCTGGAACGGGAATGGAAGAGCGGCGTTTTTCAGGTTTAACAGAGTTATGAGTTATGAATGATGAGTTATGGCATCATTCATAACTCATCGTTCATCATTCATAACTCCTGAATACTCCCGTATCTTCAAATACTTGATAAATGCGGCGAAGGCAGAATTTTTACTGATCACATAGCCATAGTACCCGTCCAGGATGCCGAGGCGAATGATGTAGATGGTGAAGAATATCCATTTGGGTAGCAACCAGAGTTTCAGCAGGCTGCATTTTTTACCTTTTTCAATAGCGGCACGCGCGCCGATCTCTGAGTATTGTTCTATTTTTTTCAGATGATCGGAGATCGTTGCAAAGCTGTAGTGGAGCAGGTCGCCTTTCAGGAAACCTGCCTGGGAGCCTGAAAGCAACAAAAAGCGTTCGTGTACGTTGTCGGATGTGACACCTGCTTTTTCTTTATGCCACAGGCGGATAAGCCTGTCGGGATACCAGCCGCAATACCGGATCCATTTACCACAATAGTTGGTCCGCCGGTTGCAGCTATAAGCATCATGGGTGAAATTCCTTTTTGCTTCCAGTATGCTTTGTGTTAGTTCCGGGGAGAGCGCTTCGTCAGCGTCAATATTTAATATCCAGTCGTGGCGGGCAAAACTGATTGCCCGGTTTTTTTGAGGACCGTATCCGTCGAAATGATGTTGATAGACCCGTGCACCCAACTGTTGCGCGATGGCGGCCGTGTCGTCGGTGGAGAAGCTGTCGAGTACGATTACTTCGTCAGATACCGGTAATATCGACCGGATGCAGCGTTCGATCTGGTGCGCTTCGTTCAGCGTGATAATGACGGCACTGATCTTATTCATGGATGAGGCTGGTGCGTATATGAATTACAGGTTGTGTCAGGGGCGTATATAAACGGGATTCGTATAGATGGTATTGCTTTGATTACCTGCCCGGTCTTTGATATAAAGGCTATAGCGGGTAGTGTCTCCGTCGGGCCTGTCGGGGCGGAGGATCATAAAAGCAGCGGACAGGAAAAACGTACAGGTCCCTTCCATGCCGCGCTCCGGGTTCCGGATATTATCAGGGATGTTGGGGAAAAAGAAGGTATATATAGTATTGTCCCGCTCATCTGTGAGGAAGATGTCATAATTGCCGCTGGCCGGATCGTTGCCCAGGTCGGCGTCTCCGTCGGTAAAACGGAACGAGATGAATAATGTATCTTCGCTTACGCCAGCCTTGACGGAATCAGGATTAGACCCCTTGAATTCAATATTGGGAGTACTGGAATAACGCTGTTTTTGCTTGCTGCATGCGCCCAGGCCGACACTTATAAGCGCCGGGATAATGAAAAGCAGGTACCACTTCATATGTATCAAAGTTAAAGAAAAGTGACGTATCATTCAGAACCCGTGGATACAGGATACATTACAGGCATTACTCCGGATAATTTCAGGGAAAAGGCACTGGCCCTTTTTCATTACCAGTATGCAGCCAATGATGTATACCGCCGTTATGTGAACGCCATCCATGCGGATCCTGCCGGGGTACGCGATATAACAGATATCCCGTTTCTGCCGGTATCTTTTTTTAAGACCCATGAAGTCAGAACCGGTAACTGGGATACTCCTGCCATTGTTTTTGAGAGCAGCGGCACTACGGGTGAAATACCCGCAAGGCATGCGGTGCTGGACCAGGCTTTGTACCGGGAATCATTGCTGGCCGGATTCAGGAAGTTTTACGGTGACCCTGCCGGTTATGTGATCCTGGCGCTGCTCCCTTCCTATCTGGAGCGTGGAAATGCTTCGCTGGTGCATATGGCGCAGACGCTTATGGCATGTGGCAGGCATCCTGAATCCGGTTTTTATCTTAATGAATGGAATCGACTGTCTGCCATAATAAGGCAGCTTGAAACAGAGAGGCGAAAGACGCTGTTGCTGGGTGTGACCTTTGCGCTGATTGATTTTGCGGAGGCCTATCCCATGCCATTGCGGCATACGATCGTTATGGAGACTGGAGGTATGAAGGGCAGACGGGAGGAATGGACGCGCAGCCAGGTTCATAAGCTGCTGAAGAGGCAATGGGAACTGCCGCAGGTACATTCCGAATACGGGATGACGGAGCTGTTATCACAGGCATATGCTGTGGCGGACGGCCGTTTTCATGGCAGCGATACGATGCGGGTATTGGTACGGGATCTGAATGATCCTTTTGATGTGAGTATTACCGGCAGCGGTGCTGTGAATATCATTGACCTGGCAAACGTGCATTCCTGCGCGTTTATCGCGACGGATGATATAGGACGTATCACGCCTGACGGAAGCTTTGAAATCCTCGGGCGGCTGGATCATGCAGCTTTACGGGGATGCAGCCTTATGGTTCTCTGATTTCCTGAAAAAAGGATTTGTAAGTTTCTAAAACACGCCTATCTTTGCAGCCCTTAGTTCTTAAAAGATGCCCAGGTGGCGAAATTGGTAGACGCACTGTGTTCAGGTCGCAGCGCCCGCAAGGGTGTGCTGGTTCGACTCCAGTCCTGGGCACCAAAACAGCCACGAAAACCCCGGTCCGGTAAGGATTTGGGGTTTTTCTTTTTTGAATGGGATCGTGTGAAAATCGGCGGTGTAATGGGGAATATGTTCTGCCATGGTCACGTCAGCATACGCATGCTCCGTATATATTTCTGGTAATTGTTGAGCCGTTTTTTATTTTGATTGTTATCGCCCGCTGTGCGAGATGTTCCCGGAGGGGCATCCCGTACAACAGATAAAGTGGGTTCTGTGAACCCAATGTCCAGCAGCAGGACATTGGTTGTTTTTCCGGGGTCAGAGACCTCGTGTATTAATCGTCACGGATGTCCTCCGGAACATCCGCGACAGCATAACAGTACAGCGTTTTAAGCTCTTTCGTACACCAAGATTCAAAATACACCCTTATTAAGGGTTGCCTTTACCATATGGAAAGCCGGTCAATGCCGGTTAAAAATCATCATCGGTAAAAATACCACCTGTAATTACTACTGAATCGGTAGAACTGGCATAAGCCACACCGCTGAAAGTGCCCTTTGTGTTCTTAAAATTACCGGTGGTGGTTTCGTCGGTTACGATCACTACTCCATGGGCCTTAGGCGCCATAATATTGCCACCGGTCAGGTAATATGTTTTGCTGTTAATTGTGAAGGCGATGTAGTTAGAGCTATCTGCGCTTAAATCGTAAGTGTCCGGGCCTGTGTAATTGGCAATACCTCCTACAGCCGATCCGGTATTGTCAGAATTATAAGCGGCTACATTAAGAATATTCCCCGCTGTTGTTGTGTTGTCGTGCACATCTACCCCTTTGTTCATCTGATGGAGCACATCATTGGCATAAAACTCAAACTTACCCGGGTTGGAATTTGTATCAATATTAATATCATCATCATTATCGCGGTTACAAGCTGCCGGGAACGATAATAAAGAAAACACAACGGCATACGACAATATGTTCTTCATATATTTTCTTTTTACAAAAATAGAATTCTTTTTGAGACAAAGTAGAATTTTATTTAAAATGAAATTCCTCTGATGCTACAATTTTTCGCTTACAGGTTTGTTGATTACAGGCGATATGCCTGGAGCATATCGTGTTTCTATCTTATTCTTTTTTGCATTTTATCAGGTAAAAGGGATAGTTCTCTGTCACTTCGGTTATTTCAAATAGACCTGCTTGGGCAAATTCTTCCTGTATCGTTCCACGGTCATAAAAGAACATTTTTACACCGCCAAACATTTCGAATCTGTCTTTACTAACGAAAGTTCCTTGTCCGTATGTTTGAGCTTCTTTTGTAATAGTAGTAAAAATCATATAGCCGTTTTCGGTGAGTTGGCTGTAGCAGTCACTAATGAGTTTTGCTCTTTCGTTATTGTCCAATAAATGAATTAATCCGTAGCAAAATATTCCGTCATATCTTTTATCATCAAAAGGCATGTCAGTTACAGAACCGTGATAAATGGTCATATCCGCTCCATAATGTTTTTTGGCTAAATCAATAGCAGTTTTTGAAATTTCAATTCCTGTTACAGTTATTCCACTATCTCTGAAAATTTGAGCATTTCGTCCATAACCAATACCGGGGACAAGCATATTTTTCACGCCATTTTCGACAAAAAAATCCTTTGTCAATACAGCAGATTTTGCCGGTTCAAAGCCCCACATTTCTTGCTTGTCAATAAAGTTTGCTTCCCAAAACTCTGCCATGAATTTTACACTTTAACCCCAGCACCTGTTTACTTTTGGTCCTGAAACTTTTTGTTGATGATTACTGCGCAACAATTTTCGTTCTAATGAGATAAACTGCTTTAAGGCTGATTTGCCAGTTGCTCTGTTTGCAAATTTTTCAGTTCATTTCCTGCTATCGGTTGGGCGTTGCACTGCTCCCGATATAGTGCACAATTAATGCATTCACAACAAACATTGCGTTAATGATTCCAAGCTCATATACTTTGTATAATAAATGTACAAAAACAAAAAATAAAATCCCATTTCAAAAAAAATTGTTTTCCGTATCGGAAACATTGTGTTGTCCGGGAAAAGAAAATGCAAACTCCGTAGCTGCTTTTGCACCAATAAAGTTGCCAGGGCTTATCCCGATGATATCTGTGGAGGGCAGGGTGAATCAGCGGATTAGTATAAAATCCCCTTTTCTGAAATAAGCTTCTTTTTTGTTGCCTCCCTCGAAGGATACGAGAAACATGTAAGTGCCAACTTCGGCAGGCTCTCCGAGGTATAGACCGTCCCATCCGCCCTTCGGATACAGGTCAGGAAATCGCAGAAAAGTTGTGTATCGGTTTTCGTACGGTAGAACATTACCGAGAAAATATCCTGCTGAAACTGGATCCAAAAAATACAGCTTTGCTTGTAAAAAAAGCACTGACGCTAGGACTGGCAGAGTAAACACAGCACTGCTCCGGCAACGATGATTGATTTACAGATTTAGATGCTCCGGTGTGGTTCTGTGGAGATGCAGTTATTTTTGTATCACTAACTTCCGGTTGTGTATGATACCCTTGCTTTCTGTTTGAATAAGATAAATACCGTTTTCGAAGCTTTCGGTGCTGATGGTAGTTTGTTCGTTTTCAACAACAGAACGGTGAGCCAGCTTGCCGGTGATGTCTGTAATTTTTATTGTTGCCTCTATTGGGATACCGGTGATTGTGACTATACCGGCTGCAGGGTTGGGATACACACGAATAGCCGCTGCATCATCAAAACGATCTGTGCCCAGGGTCTCAGGTGCCAGTTTTACCACCCAGAAATCATAACCACCATGATTCCCCGTGATGTCGCCGCCATCGTCCCCGGCAACGCCCGCTACCACATAGCCGCCGTCTGTTGTCGGCGATATTGAAAAGGCGCCGCTCTCGCTATTGGGGCCGCCGACGGTTTTCTGCCAGTCAATCTCCCCGCTGTCCGTAAGCTTTATGATCCAGTAACCTCCGGAATTGTTATCCACATCTCCGTCGGTGGATAAAGTGAAGCCCGCTATGATATAACCACTATCCGGGGCGAGCTGTATGGAAGACGCCCTGTCGTAACCTGTACCGCCGATGCATTTTTGCCAGTCAATATCTCCTGTGCTTGTCAGTTTCACCACCCAGGTATCGAAATCTCCATGCAAGCCGCTGACGTCTCCGCTGTTGGAATTGGTCATACCTGTCATAATGAATCCGCTGTCCGGGGTCGGTTTGATGTCATAGATATAATCCTCTTGTGTCCCGCCATAGCACCGGACCCATATCCCGTTACCCGCGTTGTCGGCTTTGATGACCCAGCCGTCCGTGCTTCCGTTGTTGCCGGTTACATCGCCATCATTAGAGGATGTATATCCTGCGAATACATGCCCGCCGTCCGCGGTCCCCTGTATGGATTGGGCTATCTCATCCCCGCTGCCTCCGACGAGCAGCTCATATACCTGATCACCGGCATCTGTGATTTTAATCATCCAGAAAAAAGTGCTGAGTGGTCCTGCGCGTGTACCTGCGAATACGTAGCCGCCGGGTACCTGATCGACGGAATGCGCATACTCATCAGGCATATGGCCATATGATTTCGCCCAGGTAATACCGCCGGTATCATCGAGCTTAACGATCCAGGCATCATACCCGCCGTTGTTATCTCCGGCTATATCCCCGTCGAAAGAAGAGGACCAGCCGGCTACAATATATCCGCCGTCTGAGGTCTGGCGAATGCACCCGGCACCGTCTTCTCCGGCGCCACCGATTGACCGCTGCCAGTCAATATTGCCCGAACTGCCGAGCTTAACCACCCACATGTCTTTGCCGCCATGATTGCCGCTTACATCCCCGTCACCTGATTCGGTATATCCGGCAACGATATAGCCTCCGTCTGATGTTTGCTGAATGGAACTTGCCCAGTCTGCTGCCGACCCACCCAGTGATTTTTGCCATTGTATGGCAGGAGCCTGCGCCATAGCGGCGTGTACTGCAATCATCGCAGCAATATATACCAGTGCAGCTTTGTATCTCATTTTGCGGATGCTTTAAGCGTGGATATTAATTTTTACCTAAAGCAAAAATAAACAGCAAAGGCAGTGCCTCGGTAGTAGAAATGCGAAATGCAATGGCGCCGGCTACAGCAGATAAGACGGCCCGTTCTGTACTGGTGAATGGAACAGCCGCGAGGTATTGAATGCAGACGGACTGAACCCGGTACATTGTTTAAACATTTTGCCGAAGTAGGCAAGGTCGTAAAATCCGAAATCGAGCGCTACCGACAGCAGGTCTTTACCGGGATCCTGTTTGAGGTGTAAAATAGTATGGCGCATCCGTACGATTTGCTGATAGCGTTGCATGCTTACGCCTGTTTGTTCCCTGAATTTTTGTTCCAGTCTCCGGATACTGTACCCGGTTGCCTGCTCCAGGCTTTTGATAGCGAGGTGGGGCTGCATTTCTATTTTATTACGTACATATGCCGCCAGAGGATCCGGAGACAACGCTGCCTTATATATTTTATGCCTGAGAAAAGATTCCGCGAGACGCACACGGCCGGGAAAGTCCTTTGCAGCCAGGAGTCTTTCGTGCAGCGAACGGACGTTTTTATCTACTGCGCCGGCATGGACGACTGAATCGGTAAAGTCTGCCGGGCTCTGGCCGAACAGCCGGGGCATGTATTCGTGAAAAACGATGTAAAAGGCATGCAGGCGGCCCTTCATATGGAGATCTAAATACCCGGTGTTGGCCCCCACAAAGAAAAGATCATTGCTGGTATAATGGTTATCCTTCCGGTCGCTGACCGACAGCCCGCTGCCCTGCAGATTAAAAACCAGCCCAAACTGCAGCGCCGGGAAACGGCGCAGGAAATCATGTGTGCCGGCCCCTTCGGCTTCTATGTAGCAAGTTACGTAGCCTGCCAACTGATCTGATGGACAGATGTGAATATCATAGCCGTTAAAATGGGAGGATATCTGCATCGGCCGGTTTTTAGCAGTGTTATCATTATTTACTGCCAGTAACATCAAATATACCTCAATTTTTGCATGATATGATAAGGAGTGCATTTCAAACCTTCGCTATCCAATAGGTGAATTTTGCTTGCACGTTCAGCAATCGGGCTTCGACATGCTCAGCCACCGTCATTAAAAGACGGTCATTGAACTTGTCGGAATGATACTTTGAAAAATGCGGGCGAAGCCGGTGCTAACATCTGTCGTTTTCTTCCCCGTCATGATCCGCTTCCCGTTCCTCATACCCCAGCAGATCACCCGGCTGACAATCCAGCGTCTTGCAGATCGCTTCCAGCGTACTGAACCGGATCGCTTTGGCTTTCCCGGTTTTGAGGATCGAAAGATTGACCGGCGTGATGCCTACACGGTCCGACAACTCATTCAGGGAGATCTTCCGCTTGGCCATCATCACATCAAGGTTGACGATTATCGGCATTGTTTATACGGTTAGATCGTTTTCGGTTTGAAGCTCTACGCCACGCCGGAATAGCTGCGCGATGACAAACACCAGCCCTGCGACTGCCAGGAATGACGCGCCCGGCCATTGCTCCAGCGTAATGTCCGCCCGGTTCCGCAGCCAGCCTGCATAAGTGTTGTGTACGAATCCAAGCACAGTCGCGCACAGCAGTACATAACTGATCCGTTCCAGTATCCGTACAACCGGCATGGTAAAGGGATTCCTCAGGTTGACCTGTGACAGTGTACGGGTCACGAGCAACGCGATGCCTGCCTTGAGGCACAACAGGATCACCATCAGCGCCACCACAATTGTGTAATGAGCGAAACTGAACTGCCGCAACGGATACAACCCCATGCCCTGATACAGATCGCGCGCTGCCACCGGCTGGGCCCAGCTGACACTATACGAAATCAGGATGGCGCCCGCCTGTATCAGGAAGCCGATAAATACTACCCATGTGAGGATATACATCACCTTCAGGATATCCTGTGTCCGGGTAAAAGGCTTTGGGGATTGTTTGCTCATAAACCGGTTTTGTAATGATCAAAGATACTAAATTTATTGTTTTTCAATAAAAAAATAATCTTTTTCAGTAAATATTTAATGAATAAAGTAAATATCCTTCAATATGGGATGTTTAGGAAGTTTAAGATCCGCTGCTGTCGCGGATGTTCCGGAGGACATCCGTGACGATTAATACATGGGGTCTCCGACCCCGGTAAAATAAACAGGGCTCTGCTGCATGACATTGGGTTCTCAGAACCCACTTTATCTGTCGTACGGGATGCCCCGTCGGGAACATTCCGCACAGCAAGGCACCCCGCACAACAAATTATATGAGCATTTGGGGCTCTTTTGTATACGAATGATTGGCAGTAGTTATTGACATGAAGTAGCGGTCATAGATACCGCAGCTTGATGGTGACTTTTACCGGCTGTTCTTTCACCTCGAATCTAAAGTCACTGAACTTTGGCCTGCTCATTAATAATCGGAAAACCCGAATCCTTCTTTGGGTATTTTCAGGAAATTATAATCCATGACACCATTACCGTTTTCATCGTCCAGTAATGCGCGTCCGTATGTGGCGCCGGGCTGCAAATCACAATGTGCTGTCAGTGCGCCGTTTTTTACCACCTTCTTTGAGTATCTGAATATCTTATACGGCTGCTCGGCTACAAAACTCTGGTGATCTTTGAATACCTGAATGATAACCTGGCCTTTAGCAGATTGTAACCCGCTGATATTCATGGTTATGTTCGGTGCCGAAACCTGTACCGGGATATTCATGAGTACTACGGCCGCTATCATCTGTGCCCCTGAAATGATTTTCTTTTTTTAAAAAGGGGCAGGATATGGTCTGTATGACAAAGATCTCAAATTGACATATTTTCACATTGAATGTGATGCTATATCGTCATGATTTCCTTCTCCTTGTCCTTGCAGTGCTCGTCTATCTGGACAATATGTTTGTCTGTAAGGCCCTGTATATGGGTTTCGCCGCCCTTGGCGATGTCTTCGCTCAGTCCGTCTTTCTGTAGCTTTTTGATCTGTTCGATCGCTTCCCGGCGAATGCTGCGTACGGCTACTTTGGAATGTTCGCCGGCACCGTTCACCTGCTTCACGAGTTCTTTTCTGCGCTCTTCTGTCAACGGCGGAAGGAACAGCCGTATCACCTGGCCGTCGTTTTGCGGGGTAAGCCCGATGTTGGAAGCCATAATGGCTTTTTCGATCGGGGCAATCATGTTTTTTTCCCAGGGCTGTACGGAAAGCGTGCGTGCATCCGTGATCGTAATATTGGCCACCTGGCTGATGGGAGTAGGGCTACCGTAATATTCAACAGAAACCCCGTCCAGTATCTGTGGATTAGCTTTTCCTGCCCGGATCCGGGTCAGCTCCACTTCCAGGTGACTGATGGCCTTGCGCATTTGTTGTCCGCAATCATCAATAATATGATCTAATCCCTCGCTCATGGTACTATTGTTTTTTTGAGACTGGCAAAAGTAAAAAATGTTCGTAACAAGCCATCAAATTTAATGTGAGAGATGTGATAGATGTGGGAAATGTGATCAACACATCTGTCACATTCCACACATTTGTCACATTAAATAGATACTTTTTCCGTCAGGCTCTGAGATTAATCCCTATTTTCGCCGGCAATAAAGATGTTTATGCAAGGAACTATCACGTTGATACTGGTCGTCATTACTGTGTTAATATCTCTGGCTTCATTCCGTGATGCGGCACTAACGAATAAGCTCATACTCTGGCCGGCCCGGATGAACACCCCCAAGGAATATTACCGCTTGCTCACTTCCGGTTTTATACATGCGGACAGTATGCACCTGCTGTTTAATATGTTTACGATGTTTTTCATCGGCAGTTATGTGGAAAGCTACTTTGTAGGGATCAATGCGCGACTTTCGTATTTGCTGCTCTATCTTGCGGGCATTGTCATTGCATCTCTGCCGTCTTTTTTCAAGCAGCGCCATAATCATTATTTCAGGTCGCTCGGAGCATCGGGCGGGGTAGCGGCCGTGTTGTTCTCTATGGTCTATATTTCTCCATGGGAAGGCCTTTATATCTTTGGTATCCTGCCGATACCGAGTATTGTATTTGCCATATTGTATCTGGTGTATTCGGCTTATATGTCGCGCCGGGGCGGCGATCATATCAATCACGATGCTCATTTCTGGGGCGCTGTTTTCGGGTTTGTCTTTACCTGGATTGTTTCCCCGCAGCCGGGACAACTGTTTCTCCAGCAAATCACACGGCCATCGTTTTAATGGTTAATGAGTGCCGGATTTTTCATTAACCAATTTATTCATGGTGATAAGGACTATGGTTCAGAATGCTGTATGCCCGGTATATTTGTTCGGCGAGGATCAGCCGTACGAGTTGGTGTGGAAACACAAGCGGAGACAATGACCAGACCTGTTTTGCCTGTTTCCGGATATTCTCGCCCACACCGTATGCACCCCCGATTAGCAAGACAAGTGTTTTTACGCTGTGATTCATGCATTGCTGAAACTGTTGCGCCCATCCCGGCGAATCCAGTTGCTTGCCACGTTCGTCAAGCAGGATGAGATGATGTTGCGGTTGCAGGCGTTTCAGGATCAATGTTTCTTCCTGTTCTTTGATACGTTGAATATCTGTCGTAGCCTGTTTTTTAGGTAGCGATAGTAATGTTAATCCGACAGATACCCAGGGTTTCGTTTTTTGAAAATAATATTGGATCCCGGATTCGATGAACGTTTCATTTTCTTTTCCTAAAGACCATATCTCAATATTCATGACCGGCTGGGTTTATTTCGTTTCAAAAGTAAAATAAACCATCTGTATAATGAGTTAATCTGAGAATTTGAAAATGAGTATAATGGTTACATAACATGGACATTTTCAAATTGGCACATTTTCAAATTTTCAAATTAACTTGCGTCAGTCATGCATGGATTCAAAGAACTGACCCGGCAATTCGGGGAGCGCTTTATGGCTGCTTTACCCTTTCCGGAACAACCTGTCACATTATACGAACCCTGCCGGTACTTTCTGGGGCTTGGCGGAAAGCACGTCCGTCCGGTGTTGTGCCTGATGGGCAATGAGCTTTTCGGCGAGATTACGGAAGACGCCTGGTACGCGGCGACAGGTCTGGAATTGTTTCATAATTTTACGCTTATTCATGATGATATCATGGATAAAGCGCCGTTGCGCCGTGGGTTTATGACGGTGCATACTAAATACGACCTGTCTACCGGCATTCTTTCGGGAGACGTCATGAGTATCTATGCCTATCAGCAGATTGCCAGAATACGGTATGCACTGCCGGAAGTGCTCGAAGCATTCAACAAGATGGCAATAGAGGTATGCGAGGGGCAGCAATGGGATATGGATTTCGAGCAGCAGGACGATGTGCAGCTTAAGGCGTATATGCGTATGATCGAACTGAAGACTTCGGTGCTGCTGGCAACCAGCATTAAAATAGGCGCATTGCTGGGAGGCGCTACGGGGGGCAATGCGGATAAGCTGTATGAGTTCGGGAAGAATCTCGGTATTGCTTTCCAGTTGCAGGACGACTATCTTGATGCATTTGGTGAGGCGCAGAAGACCGGTAAGCAGAATGGTGGCGACATCCGGGATAATAAAAAAACATTTTTGCTGCTGACTGCGCTGGAACGCGCTTCTGATACCCAACGGCAGCAGATCCGCCGGCTCATGCAGGTTGATACCGGTGATAAAGTGCCGGATATGCTGGCGATGTTCCGTGATCTGGGTGTGGATGGGTCATGTCGTGAGCTGGTACAGCATTATTCAGATAAAGCCTTTGATGCGCTTGAAGACGCCGCAGTTACCTCTGCCCGGAAAGAGCCGCTGCGTGAGCTTGCCCGCTATCTGCTCCTTCGCGAAACCTGATCAGACAATACGAAACACATCTGTCACATTTCCCACATCCAACACATCCTATATGAACTACTGGCTTGTAAAATCCGAACCATTTAAATACAGCTGGGAACAATTTGTAAAAGACGGAAAGACTTTCTGGGACGGTGTGCGTAACTACCAGGCGCGTAACAACCTGCGTGCGATGAAGAAAGGTGATAAGGTATTGTTTTACCACAGCAATGAAGGACTTGCTGTAGTCGGGATTGCGCAGGTGGTGCGGGAAGCCTACCAGGATCCAACGACAGATGACACCAACTGGGTGGTTGTAGATCTGAAGCCGGTAAAAGCGTTGAAAAATCCGGTTTCCCTTAAGGATATGAAGGACACGCCGGGGTTATCGGAAATGGCCCTGATAAAGCAGTCCCGCCTGTCCGTTTGTCCGGTTCTGCAGGAAGAATATGAGCTGATACTGGATATGGGTAAATAATACTGGATGATATAGTGTTGTTTTTTTGTATGTTTGCATAATCGTACCGGTATTCCGGAAAAGGAATATGTGTTTCTCGTGTGAGGAAAAACAAACAACATGAAAAGAATTTTACTGTTTACATTTATTGCAGCTATTTGTTTAGCCGGTAAGGCCGGAGCACAGGCAGACCTGTCGGCCACGTTGCTGTTTCCGCAGAACGGCACGGTGTATCACACGGGAGATTCAATCCGTTTTAAAACGATCATCGGGAATGTCGGACCGGATACATTATATCCGGGAGATTCAATATTACTCCGGTATACGATCAATGGTAATACCATCCCGTTTTACGTAGGCGGCCGTACGGTCAGTGAATTTGTGGAGATGATCCCCATGCTGATGTGGCCGGGAGATACGATTCATTATACTTCTCCTCCCGCCAATGGGCTGAATGCCGGTATGGCCGGAGGGCATAATATCTGTGCGGAAGTGGTTTTTTTAATGAATCCGGATATCAATCCCGCCAACAATACATCCTGCCACAATATTAATGTCGTGGACACATCCAATCCGCCTTCGTCACGTCCGGCGCTTCATTTTATTACTCCCGACAGGGGAGGGAATGCAGGAAGTATGGTAATGGCCATATATGGTGCGGGTTTCGACAGCCAAACACATTTAAAACTTACCCGGCCCGGAAGTCCGGATATTCTGGTACCCAGCAACCGGATTACCATATTGCAGGGCGGGCGGGTTATGAATGCAGCCATGTCTCTCTATAATCGTGATACAGGGGTGTGGAGCCTGGAAGTGACAATACCGGGCGATACGGTGATGACGCTGAGTAATTGTTTTACGGTTGCGTCGGTGCATATCACACAGATGATGCCTGCTTCGGGAGGAAATGCAGGAGTGGTGACCGGGTATATTTATGGAAACGGGTTTGCACAGAATACCCGCGTAAAGCTTACCAGGTCAGGTTATCCGGATATTATTGTGCCGGACAGTATGACTTCCGTTTCCGGTCATGGCGGACGTGTGTTGAAAGCCGGTTTTGATTTGAGTGGTCGGGATACCGGTTTGTATAATGTGGTCGTATATGTACCGGGGGGCGGAGAAACGACTCTGGCTAATGGTTTCCGGATTGAACCTGTGCGCAAGTCGTGCCCTGAGGTGTCTGTGACTGGCGTACAGGCCGTACGTACGGGGATGTATACCTCCTATTATATCAGGGTAACTAACCCGGGCAATGTAGATGCTGAAAATATCATGGTGACATATGCCAGCACCCATGATACGCTCCGGATCCGGGGTGTATCGCAGATCCCGGTTGCGGCAGACAGCTTTGATGGGGTACCTTTAACAGGAGGGAAAGCAGGTATCCTGCTTTTAGATCGTGTGCCGGCGGGTGGTGCGGTGGCAATTACAGCCGAAGCCATTACACATGGTACACCTGCCATGCCGGTAATGTTTAAGGCAGGGGTCTCCTGTCCCCTGGATTTTTCGGATACTGCGACAGACGCCTGTTTGCATGATCTGCTGAATACGCTGCCCGGTGCATCCGGACCTGCGTCGCCCGGTTGCATTGGGGGATACCTGGCACAGTCTGTACAGGCCGATTCATTACAGTTGCTGGATTATGTGCAGGTATTGGCAAATGCTGCTAATCATTGTCTCGGTCTGTCTCCTGCTCCCGGCCTGTACCGGGAGATTACAGAGAAGATTACGGGGTTGAGCCATGCCTTATATGAAGGGCAGCCTTGTGATGGTATTATAACACATCGTGCCGTAGCAGAAGTAAGTACTACCGTACTGTGGTCATACGATCCGAATGATAAAACAGGACCTGCAGGTGCAGGACGTAGTAACTATATTCCCGGACATAAACGTTCGTTTTCGTACCTGATCAATTTTGAGAATGATACGTCTGCTGCTGCTGCGGCACAGGTTGTCCGGATCGTGGATACACTGGATAAAGATGTTTTTGATCTGAGTACTTTCCGGCTCGGCCCGGTTAAAGCCGGAGACAGTCTGATCCTGTTCCCTGAAGCCCTGCAGGCACATACAGTTTATGCGGATTTCAGTGTCGGAGCTGAAAATTATGTATTGAAAGTGGAGGCTGGCCTGGATGCCAATACCGGCATCGCTACCTGGATCTTCACTACGCTTGATCCGGAAACAATGCAGCTTATTACGGATCCTTACGGGGGATTCCTCCCGCCGAATCATACGTCACCGGAAGGGCAGGGAAGTGTGTTTTTTGATATCGAACTGAAAGAAGGGCTGCCGGATAATACAGTGATCAATAATACGGCCTATATTTATTTTGATGTCAATCCGCCGATCATTACTAATACTTACGGGAATAAAACAGATATTGTAAAGCCGGACAGCCGGGTACACACGTTGCCCCGCTATACTGCAGATACAACCATTCCTGTAGCATGGAGCGGAACGGATAACGGATCCGGTATCCGGCATTATTCCGTATATGTATCGGTCAATAATGGTAGCTATGAGTTGTGGATTAAGGATACGGCTGGCAGGGAAGCATTGTTTGCCGGAACACGCGATTCCACGTACCGTTTTTATTCTGTGGCTACTGACAGTGTGGGCAACCGGCAGGATGTGCCACTGGAGTATAATGCGATTACTACATTATCCGTACAGGAACCGTTCCTGGTAAAGACCGGTATTAAGATATTCCCCAATCCTGCTACGCAATCCTGTATTATCGAAGGACGGAATATCCGGGAACCGGAGGTCACGGTACAGGTGCGGAATACATTGGGGCAACTGATGCTATCTGAGCTTGTCTCCTGCCAGAATGGTTATATGCATTATCGCCTGGATGTTTCAGGGCTGTCTTCCGGGCTCTATACACTGGAAATCCGGACGGAAGAATGGCGTTTTATGGAGAAAATAACGAAGCAGTAAACCTCGGACATTACGTTTGTTGCAGATATGCTGTTATGACGCCGGTATCATTTCAGACCTGCCCTGTATGATGTGCACAAGGCGGATAGATAAGGCATGTAGCTGGGTCTTGGCATGGGCGTTGCGTTCGATATGATAGATCGTGTCCGTAATGGCTTTGACCATTTGCCGGATGGTATCACCGGGAAGTCCTCGCGCTGCCAGCCGTTGTACAAATTGGGCTTCTTCGGGAGGCAGGGGAAGGGGAACCTGCGGCAGCCAGGTGCAGCGCAGTGTTTGTTCCAGCAGTTGTATTACGTAACGGAGAAAATTCTTCTGCTGCTCCCGTCCTTCTTTTGCCCGTTCTTCTACAAACCCGGCGATCATCAGGCCATTGTTTGTAAATATGCCGTTAAACCAGTTGCGTACATCCGGGAACAGGTCGTTTTCCGTATCACGCAGGATGCGTAATGCTTCGGTGAAGCTGCCGCCGGCAAGGTGGCCTGTTTGCATGGCTTTGCGTTCATCGGCGAGGTCGCGTTCTGTAAGCGCTGTGGCAATATCTGTGGCGGAGAGCGGGGCGAGCCTTATGATCTGCGTACGTGAAAGGATCGTCGGGAGGATAGCTTCCGTATTTTCTGCAACGAGGATCAGGTAGGTGTCGGCCGGGGGCTCTTCGATCAGCTTCAGCAGGATATTCCCTTCTTTGCCCAGGTATTCGGGACGCCAGATAATCTGAATTTTGCTGCCTCCTTCGTACGATTTAAGGTTCAGGTTTTCGATAATGCTGCGGCATTCTTCAGCGGGGATATTACCCTGCTTGTTTTCGGCATTGATATGCTGCAGCCATTCGAACGTGGTGCCGTACGGGGTCTGGCTGACAAATTCCCGGAATTCCTGAATATAATGCCTGCTGAGCGCTTTTGTACCGGGTTTCGGGGAAATAGCCGGGAAGCTAAGGTGCAGGTCTGCGTGTTCGAGCTTTTGTATTTTTCCACATGAAGCACAGACGCCGCATGAATCGTTTCCCGTCTTGTTGGTACAGAAAATATATTGAGCGAGTGCGAGCGACATCGGCAGTCCCCCGGTGCCCTCATGTCCTGTAAGCAGCAAGGCATGAGGCAACTGGTTGCGCTGCATCATACGTAATAAACCCTGTTTGGCAACCTGCTGCCCTGCAATCCGGGAAAATAGCATGGAGTGTGATAAAGGGTATAAAGGTACAAAAAAGCAGGCGAAGGATCAGTCTGCCCTGCTCCAGACGGTGGTGCGCCCGATCATGGAAATGCCGATGTAGCCCCGCACGTCGAGGGTATTGCCTTTGTGCGTGATCTTGCAGCTGTAGGTCTTGCCGTTGTTGGGGTCGTAGATCGTGCCTCCTTCATACACATCGTTTTTGGGCGTGTGGAATCCTTTCATGATTATTAGTCCTAGTATCGGCTCGGAACGTTTGCTTTTATCCGGGTTGTTGGCATCAGTTTTGGGTTTCCCGTTTTTGCCATCCGGTTCTGCCAGCCATTCTACCTTACCATAGAATTTCCCGTTTGTAGCCTTAAAGATGCGTACTTTGGCGCTTTTCGTTTCATTATACCACAGCCCTTCCAGCTTGTCTTTCTGTGCAAATGCTGTTTGTCCTGCAAGCAGCAGGCCTGTCAGTAAAAGGAAAGGGATACATATTTGTCTGAACACGGCAATCAGTTTTTTACAATGATAGCAAAAATCGTGCACAGTATTTTTGGGCATCCGGTGGTAAATGATCATTTTTAATTGGCTGACCAGCTAATGTGATAATTGCTGTTGTCCGGAAAAAATTCCAAATTGGCCGAACTCTTTAGCTGTAATATGTTTCATATGTTATAACAAACAGGGGCTTGCATTTGCCGGAACCCGGAGCACGTAGCGACAGCGATCGTATACTATAATTACGGCGTCATCCTGACGAAGGAAGGATCTCAGATAATGAGTGGTTCCCTGCGTTTTGTGGGATGCTTCCTTCGTCAGCATGACGGAGTTCGCTGGCAATACCCGCTTCTAAAATCAAACAAACTACCTCAAATGGTAGGTATTACATGTTATCCGGACAACAGTGATGTGATAATTAGCGAATATGCCGATTAGCTGATGTTTGGAGTTATGACGAAATGCATTAGCTGATCAGCTAATTGGCTCATCATTAAACGGGGTCAATGTCTGCTGATATTCCGGTTTTGTTTCCACCAGATATACCCTACAGTACCCATGAGCACCAGTGGTATGGCTGCGAGATAAATGATACCGCCGTTCAATCCTTTTGCGCTTGAGTCGTCCAGTTCGGATGCCGTTTTGGTACACACTACGCATTGCGCCGGTGCAGCCGTTGTAAGCAACAGGAACAAAGTAATAAGTGCCAGGCATTGTCTCATGAGGCAAAATTAAGGATTTTGACGTTATGCGATGGCAGGGCCGGGTACAAAAACACACCAAATACATTACCTTGCATGTCAAAAGAGGTACGTTGTTATTCAGCAGTATCATATTCCTGAGTTTTTTTCTCCCCGCGGTCATTATTGTATATTTTATACTGCCTGCCAGATCCAGGAACCTCTGGTTGCTGATATCCAGCCTGATCTTTTACGCCTGGAGTGAAAAGATGCTGGTGCTGGTAATGTTGCTTGTTATTGCCGTAAACTACATGTGTGGTATCCTGATAGAAAAGGGATACCGCAGGCAGGGACTGTTTATATCAGTTTCATTTAGCCTGGCCTGGTTGTTTTATTATAAGTATGCAAATTTTACTTATGAAAATGTAGTGGCTGTATTAAGCTACCTGGATCCCGGCCGGAATTTCGCCTCTTTGCCGCAGATCGTGCTCCCGGTCGGGATCAGCTTTTACGTCTTCCAGACGATGTCGTACACGGTTGATGTATATCGTGGCAATATAAAAGCCAGCAGGAATTGTATCAATTTTTCAGCCTACGTCAGTATGTTCCCGCAACTGGTGGCCGGGCCTATTATCAGATATGCGGATATTGCCCGTCAGTTGGAGACAAACCGGAAGGCTGATCCTGTGATGATCTCCGAAGGTATCGAGCGGTTTATTACCGGCCTGGCGAAAAAGGTGCTGATCGCCAACACATTTGCCGCTGTGGCAGATACGGTCTTTGCCCAGGATACCGCATTAATACATCCCGGAGTGGCGTGGATCGGTATTGTGGCCTATTCTTTCCAGATATACTTCGACTTCTCCGCGTATTCCGATATGGCCATAGGCCTTGCGAAGGTCTTTGGCTTCCGGTTTCTGGAGAACTTCAATTATCCCTATATATCCCGTTCTGTAAAAGAATTCTGGCGGCGGTGGCATATTTCGCTTTCTTCCTGGTTCCGGGATTATGTGTACATCCCGCTCGGCGGCAGCAGGAAGGGTACCGCCCGGACTTACATCAATCTGCTGATCGTTTTTTTTGTGACGGGCTTATGGCATGGGGCCAGCTGGAATTTTATTGTATGGGGGCTATGGCATGGGCTGTTTCTCGTTGTGGAGCGCATCGGTTTCGATCGGGTGCTGGAACGGCTGTGGCGTCCTGTGCAGCATGTCTATACATTGTTGGTCGTGTGCATCGGCTGGGTCTTTTTTCGCGCAGAGGATCTTCAGGCTGCGTTGCTTTACCTCCGGAAAATGTTTTTTATGAGTCCGGAAACAGGTACCACCGTGTTCTATCCGGATGCTTTTTTCAGCCGGGAGACGATCGTTTATTTTATACTGGCTGTTTGCTTCTGCCTGCCGGCCTTCCCGTTTGTACGCAGCCGGCTGGAAACCCTGTTTAAACAGCATAAGCTCTGGCTGGCGGGTTATTTTGGCTGCCTGTTTGTCCTTTTCTATATTGTAATGATGCATTTATCTGTTGATACCTATAATCCGTTTATATACTTTAGATTTTAAAGAATGGGCATCCGGATCGTTTTTATTGTATTGTTTGTCCTGGTCAGTGCACTGCCCACGGTGCTGATGCCGTTTTATGAAAATGAGCAGACGACTGAAAACAGGACACTGGCAGTACGCCCGGTTTTTTCTATAAAGGATATTTTTGAATTTCCCGCTCAGTGGCAATTATTCTATACCGATCATTTTGCATTGCGCGATTATTTTTTCCGGACTTATGTAAACTTCAAAATAAACATTATAAAGGCTGATCCGTTGCCTGATAAGGTCAGGAAGGGCAGCGATGGTTGGTATTTCCTGGGCAATGCCAGTGAGCAGGTGTTCGATGCTGCCATAGGAGCCGAAAAAACAGATATCCGGCGGACAGACTCCGTATGCCGGGCGATCGCAGAAATGAAAACTTTCTGTGACAGTCTGAATATCGGTTTTTATCTGATCGTACCACCTGACAAGCATACGGTATACCACGAATACTTACCCATACCGCCCAACCGGAATAACCCCCGTAAGCTGGATCTGCTGAAGCAACGATTGGCGGTTGCTTTACCGGGTTTTGAGTTGATTGATCTCAGGAAGGAATTTGGTATCATAAAAGACAGCGTACAACTATATCATAAAACAGACTCGCATTGGAATCACACCGGGTCCTTTTATGCTGTGCGGAAGCTGTTGAATAAAATAAGAAAACGGTATCCTGTACGCGAATTACTGATGGAAGATTATATTATTGAAGAGCGGGAGGTGATGCAAATGGATGAAACCGCAGTGCTGGGGATTCAGGTAGCAGAACGCTACCGGGAATGGCTGCCGAAGCCGGGACTTGTGCCGGAGGTGCGGATTGAGCAGACAGAATACAGCCTAAAGACCTATAACAGTACGTCCCGCCTTAAGGCTGTAGTATTCAGAGATTCTTTTTTTAAGACCATGCTGGGTTTCTTTGCGGCATCTGTAGGTGAAGCGCTGTACATATGGGATGTAAGATTTCATAAAGAGCTGATCCTGCAGGAATGCCCTGATTTTGTCGTTATGGAAGTGGTAGAGCGCCGGTTAAATTATCTGAATATATAGAACGGAGCCTGTCTCCTGCCACAGCATCTGTTTGCGGGCTTGTTATGATCAGGTATAGTACGGTGAAATCAGCATATAGATCAGTACGCCGGTGATGCTTACATACAGCCATAACGGCCAGGTGTAACGGGCCAGTTTTCTGTGACGGACATATTCGCCTGTGAGCGCCCTGTAAGCGGTAAAGAGGATAAACGGCAGGATCACGGCGGCCAGTATGATATGGGTCGGCAGTATAATGTAGTAAAATATTCGCAGGCCGCCAGTGGCAGCTTTCTCTGCAGCATCCAGGATGCCGTCATGGTTTACATCGCCGAACTTCGTTTCTCCAGCCAGCAGGTGGTGGGCAATATAGGAAACCAGGAAAAGAACGGACAGCAATATAGCGCCCAGCATGGCCTTTTTGTGAAGTAAGTAATTTTTACGCTTTATGGCAATCAACGCAATGATGAGCAGCAATGATACGGCAGAGTTGATGACTGCATTGATGCCCGCAAATATGTGTACGTCAAATCCTAAGTCAACTTCCAGCTTTACACGGGAAAGCAGCACCACAGCCGCAAATACAACAAACGAAACCGTAATGATCAACAGACGTGCCTGTTTATCATTCTTTTGTAACATGGGAGCAAGCATAAGAATCAATTTTTAATTTGAGAATTTGAAAATTTGGGAATTTGAAAATGGGATGTTTATATTCATTTTCAAATTGGCTCATTCCCAAATTTTCAAATTATTTTTTCCTCTTTTTTTCCAACGCCAGCCACCCGATGTCGTTGGCGCAGGCACGCAGGCTAAGGACATCAAGACCATTGTAATAACCTCTTATAAAACGTTCTTTATCCACCAGCACGATCGTTCCGTCTTGCAGGTGGCCGGAAAGTTCATTCAGCCCCAGTTCATAGTGTTGCAGACTGTCAATAGCAGCGTTATCGCCGGTAAGAAACCACCACCGGTCCTGGTTGACCTTAAAGCGTTTTGCATAGGTGCGCAGTACAGGCACACTGTCTGCTTCCGGTCGGGATGAAACCGAAAGAAAGTGTACCAGCGTATCATTCTGTTTCATGCCTGTTTTCCGGAAAGCCCGCTGGAGCAGTACCATGTTCCGGGTCAGTGTGTTGGCCGCTGCGGTATCACCGGTATGGAAAAAAACAATAGCCAGTATTTTGCCGGGCAGGCTACTATTCAGATATACGCTCTCGCCAAACTGGTTTACAAGCTGTATATCCTTTATCTGGTGGTATATAGTGTCATATTGTACAGCCCCGTTTTCCTTCCGTGTTTCGATATGGTTGGTCAGGTAGTAAGGAGGCAGCACGATCTTGTCTTTCGACAGGAGGCGGGTTACCAGATAAAAAGATAGCGGCACCAACAAGGCCACCGCTATCCCGACTATAAACTTTTTATTGTATTTGCCTTTACTCATTATTTTATTCCATAGGGAATGATTATTTCGTTGCTTCGGTTTGCACACCGGCACGTACCGTCTTATTCATGTGCAGCCAGAAACTGCCGTCTGCGAGGAAGGCGATGATAAACCAGATGAATAAAAGCATCGGCATCAGCACAGACCAGAAAAAAGTCTTTTTTTCGTCACCTAAGTGCATGAATACGGAAACAATATAACCTGCCTTTGCCACCGTCATCAGCAGGAATATAGTGGCAAGCACGGCTTTGGGCATGGCATGGTGAAAAAACATACCCAGCATTACTTCTGCTACGGTGATGACGAGCAGGATCCAGAATACCTTCCAGATGCGTTTTACCTGTGTTTTACTTTCCGGAGCATTTACATCGCCGTGGTGCGCCAGCATGATGCCTGAATACAGCTTCGACTGATCTCCTTCGTACAAATGCTGGATATTATCTTCCTGATGATGATGATGTGACATTTGATTGTGTTAATTTTCAGTAAGTAATAATTTTTTATCAGAGCAGGTAGAAGCAGGTGAATACGAATACCCATACCAGATCCACAAAGTGCCAGTATAAACCTATCTTTTCGATCATCTCATAATGCCCGCGGTTCTGATAAGTGCCGTTTACCGTATTGATCAATGCTAAGATGAGCAAAATCACGCCAATAGATACGTGGAATCCGTGAAACCCGGTTATGGTGAAGAAATAATTGAAGAAGTTGTTGGTGGCTTCCAGCCCGGCGCCGGCTGCAAATGCGGCGTTTTCGACTGATTGATGGCTGAAGAATTTTGTAAAGCTTTCCACAGGGGTGCTGGGATCGTTGAAAGAGCCGAACCATGCATTCAGATGATGAAGGTGCGTCCATTCCCAGGCCTGGCAGGCAAGGAAGCAGATACCGCCGATGATCGTCCAGAGTAACCACTTGATAACGCCCTGCTTATCATTATAATGCCCTGCATGGACAGCCAGTACCATCGTCACCGAACTCATGATCAGGATGAAGGTCATCAAGCTCACAAACAGCAGCGGATAATGCCCGTTCAGGAACGGAAAAGAGTGAAATACTTCGTTCGGGTCCGGCCATACCTGGCTGAAAAAGCGTTTGGTGCCATAAGAGATCAGAAAGGCGCCGAAAGTAAAAGCATCCGATACGAGGAAAAACCACATCATGATCTTTCCGTAGCTCACATTGAAAGGGGAACGCCCACCACCCCATACTTTGGGTTCTGGTGCGGTAGTTGCTGAAGCTTGTGCCATAGATGGTTTAAGTTACAAATATTAGTTGGGTTGCGAATAAATTTGCTGCAAATTTTTAAAAAAAATCACTGATTTACCAGAAAGAAGATGAATAAATATATCCACAATATATCTACAAAGTGCCAATAGCTCGCTGCAATTTCAAGTCCGGTAGCATTATACACCTTCACATTTCGCCGGTATGCCCGGAAAAAAACAATGAGTAGTGCAATAATACCACCCAATATATGCAGCAGGTGCAGTCCTGCAATAATGAACAGGAACGACTCGCTGGGGTTGCCCGGTATGGTAACCGGCAGCAGGTTTTGCGTATCGGTCTCCCCATTCATGACAACCGGCTGCGGGGTAGTGTACAACTGGTAAAATCCCACGCTTTGCAGTACGCCGAACAGGATGCCCAGCGCAAGTGTCAGTGAGATCAGCAGGCGGAACCGGGGCATCTGCCGTTGTTTAAAGGCCCGTATACCGAGGATGATGGTGATGCTGCTCAGGATGATCACTGCCGTAGATATCCAGAATGCTGCGGGGAGCTGATAGTATCGCCAGTTACCCTGTGCTTCCCGTACGATATAAGCGCTCGTCAACCCGGCAAACATCATGGTGATGCTTGCCATGGCGATCCATAAGGCGAATTTATGCGGATGTATTTTCCGTTGCCCGTAAGTCTCTTCAGCCATAGTTCCCTGTATTGATCCCGGTTTCATTTATCAGCTTAAATTTTATCGATTAATAAAGCCAGTAGTACGACAGGCAGATAGATAAACGAAGCGAACATCACCCGTCGTGCCGATTTATGATCATTCCGGATGTAAAACACAACCGAAGCTGCAAAATACAGCACACCCAATGCCATACAGATAAACATACCGGTATTACCGCTTATCTGAAGCATTCTCGGGATAAGCGCAAGCGGAATCAGCACCAGGCTGTAAAACATACACTGCAGGCCGGTGAAGCGTGTTTTTCCTTCTCCCGAAGGCAACATCCGGATGCCGGCGCGTTCGTAATCTTCAAATCCTACCCAGGCGATTGCCCAAAAATGGGGGAACTGCCAGAAGAACTGTATCAGGAAAAGCGCCCAGGCTTCCACGCCTACCTGTCCGGTGGCAGCTACCCAGCCGATCAGCGGCGGTAATGCGCCCGGAATAGCCCCGACGAAAACTGCTACAGGAGATATTTTTTTTAAAGGTGTATAGGCAAAAGCGTACAGCAGGAGCGATATAAAGCTGAGCAGGGCGGCAAGCGGGTTAAAGAAAAAAGCCAGTATGGCCACACCCAGTACGGCGGATATGATTGCGATCACCCAGGCTTCGGTGGTTTGCATACGTCCGTCGGGCAGGGGGCGGAGCCGGGTGCGGTTCATCAGCTTGTCGCTGTAGCGTTCAATGATCTGGTTGATCGTATTGGCGCCGTTCGTGACCAGCATGCCGCCTGCAAACAGGAGCAGCACATCCTTCCAGATCAATTGTATCCCCGGCGCCAGCAGGTAGCCGACAATACTGGAGAAAACGACCAGGAAACTCAGGTTGGGCTTCATAAGCTGCGCATAATCCCGTATGCGCGCCTTGATCAGCATCGGTGCGGCGGCTCTTATCTGCTCTTCATGCAACATGGAGTAGGCGTAAATTTTTGTAAATTAGCTAATTAGCAGATGTGCTGATTAGCTAATGATCCCTTGCGGCAGATATTAGCCGATCAGCTAATTGGCACATTGGCTAATTTAAAGCTGAAAACCGTGGGCAAAGGTAGGTATTTACCCGATTGGTTGGATGTTTGTGTTTATATCGTGTCGTATTATTCTATTAATAATTTACTGATGCTTCTGGTCCCTTCAGAATTGTGGATTTCTGCTATGTAAAAGCCGGGTTTTAACCCCGGAAGTGTTATCTGCATTCCGCTCTTGTCCCATTGTTCCCCTTCGTGGAATATTTCTTTTCCTCCTATATCCCATAAAGTGAAGGAGGTTATAACTGTACCCTCACTGCTTATCCGCAGTACATCATGAGGGGACGCAGGATTGGGATATATATGCACCTGGTTGTGTGTATAGGCCCGGTCATTCACTCCCGTGCGTCTTTTCGGAATGTGGGCGATACCACCCAGGGGCTTTTCATAATAGTTACTTTTAAAATCTCCACCGAGTATTGTATATCCTTTAAAGTTTGTGATGGCATGTACACCACTATCAACATGTATCCAGGTGCCATACCCCGCTTCTGGCGTAATAGAAGCCAGATTTACGGAAGAGCCGGGAGGATCTATGTATGTTTTGTCAAAGTGGAAATGCCCTCCGCATAGCAACCATTGCCATTGGCCGGAAGAAAAAGTTTCCTCTTCGATGTGAAGACAATTCATTGAGGGGTTTTCTCCTTTAAAATATAGCGTATCGGCAGGCTCCCAGTCATTTCCGGTCAGTTTTTGGAAGAGGAAAGTATCATCTGCTGCAGCTGTATGTTTACAAACCGCGTACATGACATTTTTAAAAAGAGCAAAATCATTTACTTCATTTCTGATGTCATTGCTGTAAGGTATAAAATCGCCGGATGCCTGCCAGCGTATTACATTCACGGTATCATTATTGTAGGTAAACGAACCGCCGAGCAGCAGGATGGTGTCCAAAGGCTCCATCGTATTGATGATGCCTGATACGCCGGGTATTGCTTCCCATACATTTCCGTTCCAACGGGCAAAGTTGATACCTGTATCTGATGTACACACATCGAAGCGGCCACTTGCAAAGAGGTCGCCATTAAAGACTGCCATATCTTTTACTATGCCTGAAATGCATCCGGCTTTATGCCAGTTTTGCCCATCCCAATAAGCGACATTATTCACTGATGTGCTGCCTGCTTCGCTGAAGTTGCCGGCAACGAAAATATGATCATCATACCGGGTTATAGCGTATACTGTTCCGTTGACCCCGCCCCCCATTGTATGCCAGGTAAAAGTGCCTTCCATTTCGGTTATGTAGGCGATGTTATTTGCAGGAAGGGTGCTATCTGCCATATTGAAGGACCCTCCTGCAAAAAGCATTTCTTTTGTATCATCCGGATACAGTGCATATATACTCCCGTCTGTACCTTTCCCTATACTCATGGCCACTACTTCGGGCGGATATCCCGGTTGTATCCACGCCAGTTCATCTTTGGTAAAGCCGTGTGCTTCTGCCCAGGCTGTGAGTTCCGGATAATTCATTTCATGGACATACGCAAGATTGGTTTGCGCAGCGATCTTTCTCGAGACCTCCTCATAGCCGCTGGATTTGACCAGGTAGCCGACAGCGCAGAAATTGTCATGCCGGTCTATAAATATAGGTGTACGGTAGTTATAATCTTCGTTTTGTGGAAACCGGGCTTCCTGCCAATAGCTGTGCAGATAATCAAGGCAGCGTGCCCTGTTCCGGCGCTGGGCTTCCGTTAGTCCGGACGTGCTGCGTTTGCGTAGTGTTGTTTCTACTAAAGAGAGATGCAGTTGTATCCATCCCTGCCTGCTGTATGCCCCGTGCACGGGGAGGTCGGCAAATGTTATGTCTTGTTGGGCACTCCAGTACTGGTTTACTGTGCGTAGCTTATCGTATACAGGATGCCCGGTAGCACAGGCAAGGCTGAAGAAAATACCGAGTAGTGTAAATATTGTTTTCATACGGCCTGAATTTCATATAAAGATACGTTTAAATGTGGTGGCCGTCAATTGAATTTACAGGTTAACGGTAATTTGATCATTCCAGCAATCCCATCTGTATCGCTACTTTCACCAGCCCGGCAGTATTTTTTACATGGAGCTTTTGCAGCAGGTTGATCCGGTAATTTTCTACCGTCCGGAGGCTGAGGAACAGCTTGTCGGCGATCTCCTGGCTGGTATATTCTTCTGTGATCAGGGTGAGCACGTCTTTCTCCCGGCGGGAGAGCACAGGCTTGCCGGATACCTGCTTTTTGTTTTTCAGCAGATCCTGCAGCAGTTGTTCCCGGAGGGATGGATCTATAAACTGTACGCCTGTGGCGACGGCTTCTATAGCTTCGATCAGCGTTGCCTCCGCTGTGTTTTTCAGCAGATAGCCCATAGCGCCTTTCTGCAGGAGGTTTTTGACGTGGTAGGTGGTATCAAACCCGGTCATAATGAGGATGCGGATGTCCGGGTATTGTGCGCTGATCGTGGCAGTCAGCTCATCACCGGTAATGTCGGGAAGCTGGATGTCAAGCAGGAGCACATCCGGCTGCTGTTTCTTTAATCCTTCCAGCAGTTCCGATCCGCTGTTATAGGTGTTCATTACGTGCATATGCGCATGGTCGCTCAGCATATTCTGCAATCCGCTGATCACGACGTTATGATCATCTACAATAACAATATTAATCTTCATGCAGGGTAAGTCTTGTGATCATTTGCGATCATGTCGCTAATATACGTCGTAGCGCTGTAATTATGCAGTAGTTGGCCTGTTTTTGGCAATACGGATTGTTGTTTCATGTTGTCCTGGTATTTCTTTCCGGTCGAATGTAATACAGATGGTAGTGCCTTTTCCTGTGGTGCTTTCAATGTCCATCTGCCCGTTCAGCGCCCGTACACGTGAACGTATATTATCCAGTCCGATGCCGGGCTTTCCTGACGTTGCGGGATCCGGCATACCAACTCCGTCGTCTTCTACCATAATGTTGAATACTTCTTCCTGCCAGTTGAACTGTACCAGCGCCGACTGTGCATGAGCATGCTTTACGATGTTGTGGATCAGCTCCTGTATGATGCGGTAGATGGCCAGCTCAAAGCTGGTGTCGAGACGCGGCAGGTCGCCGTAGCATTGTACATGGATGTCCAGCTCCTGGCCCCGTTGTATCCTTTCGCAAAAGGTAGTAATGGCTTCAGCCAGGCCGCTTTTCATGAGGATTTCCGGCATGAGGTTGTGCGCCGTTTTCCGTAATTCGCTGGTGGCTTCGTCGAGCAGCATGAGTGTATTATTGTAATCTTCGGTGGCAGCCAGTTGACTGTTGCGCCGCTGTATGGCGCTGAAGTTGATCTTGGCTGCAGAGAGCAGCCCACCGATCCCGTCGTGGAGTTCGCGTCCGATCCGGATGCGTTCCTGCTCTTCTCCTTTCATCATGGCTTTCAGTTGTCCGATCTCCTGTTCTTTACGGAGCAGTTCCTGTTGCTGCTGGAGGAGCTGTATCCGGTTGGCCTGGCTGCGTTTTTTATGTTGGTAGCTGCGGTATAGCGCCACGAGGAGTGTGATTAATAACACGATCCCTGAGGCAATGGCTGCGATCCAGATATTCTTTTGCTCAATGCGTCTTTCCTGTTGGGCCAGCAATAATTTTTTCTCTGCGATCTCTTTGTCTTTCTGGGCGGTCCGGTATCTGACTTCGAGCTGGTTTACGTTATGGGTTACCTCTTCCCCTGCGATGCTGTTGTTGATATCTACATAAAGCCGGAGATAAGTATATGCTTTATTATACTGGTGTGTTGTTCCGTATAATTTTCCGAGGATCAGGTATATCTCCCGTAAAACAAGAGTGTGCTTCAATGCTTGTGCACGGTTGAGCCCTTCGAGTAATAATTGCTCTGCCTGCTTGTACTTCCCCTGCTTGAAATACGCGTCTCCCAGTGTATAAAATGTGATATTCTGGTGAAAAGGGTCTACCTGGGGGTTCATCGAGTCGGCTTTCAGCAGATAGGGCATGGCTTTTTCCGGGTTTTCTTCCTCCAGGTATGTAATGCCGATGTTGGAGCAGGCTGTATGTATAGTATGCGGTATATTCTGTATCCTGCCCAGCTCAAGTGCTTTGTAAAAATAATACCGGCTGCTATCCCAGGCTTTTATTGTATTATATGCAATCCCTTTGTTGATGAGCACAGCGCCCAGCAACGCATGGTTTCCCTCTTTTATTGCCGTCTGCTCTGCTTTGTCGAGATAAAACAATATCTCCTTGTACGATCTGCCGGATTGCGTCAGGGAAATAGCCAGGTTGTTGTATATGAAGTCGGCATTAACGGCAGGGGAAAGCTGGTCTGCTATACGAATGCCTTTGTAGTAAAATTCTGTTGCTTCCCGGTATTTTCCCTGTCTTGCATATAACCTTCCGAAGGCATTATACAGCCCGGGCAGCATATGCTCTGCATGCAGCTGCCGGCACAGTCTGATGGCGCGGGTATAATAATCTATAGCCTGTTCGTAGGCGCCCTGATCGCGCTGTATGGAGCCGAGTCCCGACAGGGCGGTAATGATCCCGTAGGTATAGCGGGTTTTAATGCTGCCGCCCAATGCTGCCCCGAAGAACAGCAGGGAGCTATCCCTGTTTTTTTCTTTCAGCATTTCCCCGAGCTGCAGCAGGGTATTGATCCGGGACGTGTCTGTCGGCGCGATATTTGTTGCAGAAAATGTTTCCGGCCAGCCTGATAAAATGATCTGATCCTCCTGGGCGGATATCTTATTCCCCCATATAACTAATGTTAATAAAAGGGTATATGCCCGGAGGGCATGAGGATGTGCTGGTTTTATGTGGTTTTTTATCAGATGCAAATTGCTGAAGCATTTACCGGATATAAAATTACACATTTAAACGGATCTCCTCCCAAACTGCAATAGGGGGTTTACCCTCTATCAGGCATGGGGGAAACATCATGATGCAAATTTGATGTTACCACTCTAATCCGGAAGGGGAAAGAGCCGGAATTTTGTTTGAGTCTTTGCAGCAATCAAAATCAAAATTTCATAACATTCTAAAACAAAACAAATGAAATTATTAAATCTACTTCTGACAGTATTGCTGGTGGTGGTGGTACTCGGACCGGTACATGCCCAGCCCCAGTTTGTAGAATGGGCCAATGCATATGGTGGCACGGGTCATGATTATGGATACAGCATCGTTCCGACTGATGATGGCGGTTTTATTGTTGCCGGGCAAACAGCTTCTACCAACGGTGATTTAACCGGACGTCCTACCGGGAGAGGTACAGATGCATGGGTTGCTAAACTGGACGATACCGGCGCCATCCAATGGCATAAATGGCTGGGTGGTACCGGTAATACCACTGATGCGCTGGAGGCCGTTCGCCAGACGTCTGATGGCGGATACATTGTAGGCGGTTATACGAATTCGGAAAACGGTGACATTACAGACAAACGGCCCAGCTTCGGATTTGATTTCTGGGCGGTGAAGCTTACTGCTAATGGTGATATCACTTGGTCAAAGACTTATGGCAGCTCCACCAGAGACGAGGCTTATGATATCCGTGAGACCTTTGATGGCGGTTATGTGATGATCGGCCGTACGTTAGGTAAAGCTGATGGAGATGTCAGCTATGTATATTCAGCCAGCAAGTACGATTACTGGGTCGTAAAGCTTCGTGCCGACGGCAGCCTGGAATGGGAAAAGACTTATGGCGGAGCTGAGACGGATGATCCCGGCGCCATCCGTCAGACTGCTGACAGTGGTTATATACTGGTTGGCTATGCAAATTCTTCCGATGGGGTGGCAACGGTAAACAAAGGCGGCAGTGATTTCTGGGTCATTAAAATTGACAAAGCAGGAACACTTGAATGGCAGAAGTCGTTCGGAGGGACCGGTGCAGATATAGCAACAGATGTAGTGCAGGCAAAAGACGGAGGGTATGTGGTTGTGGGTAATACGAATTCCCAGGATGGTGATATCAATGCATTTCTTCATGGTAATGTTGAATACTGGGTATTAAAGCTGGACGATACCGGACGCCTTGAATGGCAGCGTATCCTTGGCGGAACGGGAAATGATTATCCGAGAGCCATCGAGCGGGTTGACGATGGTTACCTGATCAGCGGTTATTCAGCGAGTAAAGATGGTGATGTTACAAATGGCTACCATACCAGTGGCAACGATGCGTGGATTGTAAAGCTGGACGAAGCAGGAACGCTCTTGTGGGAAAAATCTGCAGGCGGAACAGGTAATGATATGGGCCATTCCGTTCATCCTACTCCTGATGGAGGTTGTATTGTTGCCGGACAAACTCAGTCGACCGATGGCAACGTCTGGAATCATAACGGGGGCATTGACATGTTCATCGTAAAGCTCATGCCGGTACCGGTAGATAGTGTTGTCGTTACGGTTCAGGGCGGAGGCGCACCGGATATTACGACTGCGGGCGGAACATTACAATTGGAAGCTGTGGTTTATCCGGCCGGACTGAATCAGGATGTTAATTGGAGCATCGTTCCGGTTACGGGCGCTGCATCGATTGATGCAACAGGCCTGGTTACCGGTCAGTTGAATGGTACGGTATGGGGTAAGGCTGTTTCTGTAATTGATGCGTCTATGGCAGATTCTGTCCTGATCACTTTGTCGGGCCAGGTCATTCCGGTAGATAGCGTGGTAGTGCGTACACACAATGGTGTCTCTGCTGAAATTAATGCACCGGAAGGAACGCTGCAACTGGAAGCTACTGTTTTTCCGTCCGCCGTAAGTCAGGATGTTACCTGGAGCATTATCCCCGTAACCGGTGGCGCAACAATTAATGCTGCCGGCCTGGTCACTGCTGCTGCTAATGGTACTGTATGGGCTAAAGCAGTTTCTGTGGCAGACGTGAGCAGGATGGATTCAGTGATGATCACCATTTCCGGGCAGGAATTGAATGTGCCGGAGGTTGTGTCGGCATCTCAGGTGTTGGTTTATCCCAACCCGACCAATGGCTCAGTATTTGTTGAAGCTAAGGATATTCAGACGTCTGTTCAGATCACATTGTTTGATCTGTGTGGCCGGAAAATGATACAGGAGCCTGTGGAATCGTTACGTAAACCGGTATCGCTGGATATGAAGCAACTTACCCCGGGGGTATACCTGCTTCATATAAAAGGAGAAGAGGTTGATATTCGTCAGAGAATAATCAGGAAGTAATCATGCTGTTTCCGTCCCTGTCCCGTGTACACAATGGATGTGCGATTTCATGTCCATTGTGTGCCGGTTTAAATTTTTTATCATGAGGAATGTTCGCAATTTGTGTCTGTTGTTGATTGTTTGCTGCAGCCTGTCTGTACAGGCGCAATATTACAATCAGTTGCCTGCCTTTTTAAAAGCAAACAGTACCTGGGTATTTGGCAAGAATGTAGGAATGGATTTTAAACAGACTCCTCCGCGGACATTTCATGGGCAGGTAAATTCCGATGAGGGTTGCGCATCGGTTGCCGATCCGGTAACGGGGGAGTTATTATTCTATACAGAAGGTATTTCCTGCTGGAACCGGAATAACATGGCCATGCCAAATGGCAGGGGATTGCTCGGTAACAGATTACGGGGTACAACTGCCCAGGGAGCTTGTATTGTACCATTTGTAGACTCACCCGGTAAATACTATCTGTTTTCTTTGTCGAATGACGGTTCTTATGACAGTACCGGGTATCTCTACTATTCTGTAGTGGATATGAGCCTGAACAATGGACTGGGTGATATTGAAGCCAACCGGAAGAATATCCTGATTGATTCCGGCTTGTCGGAGGGTATGATTGCCGTGCCGGGTAATAATTGTGATGTCTGGCTGATCGTGCACACATATGATGATCCGGTTTTTAAGGCTTATCATATTACCAGCGCCGGTCTGGATCCTGTGCCGGTATTGTCTGCCGCGGGATATCAGATATCCGGCCGGGAGGCCTATCACATTGGCCAGATGGCGATATCGCCTGCAAGAGATATGATTGCCGTTACCAGCTACCATTATCATTATGGCACGTTTCACGGAAACCCTATTCCACCGCCGAACCGGAAATTGCTCGGAGCGCTGGTCTGCAGGTTTGATCCCAATACCGGTCAGGCTTCCGATGCAATTCAACTGGAGAACCAGGCTTGTTATGGTATTGGTTTCTCTCCGGACAACTCAAAGCTTTATGTCAATGTTGCTTATGACCCTGCCATCAGCTTCGGGAAGATCAACCAATATGATCTGAGTGTATTTGATTCTGCAGCCATTCGCGGTACCCGGCAGGAGATTCACCGTTTTGATAATCCCACAGGTAAGCACTGCAGCTTTAAGACATACCGCGATACAATCTATGTAGGGGCATTGTTCAATTATAATGCGCTTGACCGGATCAGTAATCCGAATCTTTCCGGGGCAGCGTGCAACTATGAGATGAATATAGTACGGTATTCGCAAAGCGGTTCTGTACGTTCTAACCACGGATTACCCAATGATGTGCCGGTACCGTTCGGCCCTGATACCGTCCTGGCACGCCATGATAGTGTTTTGTGCGACAACCGGCAAAATATCACCCTGGAAGCGCCGGCCGGTATGAGCGCCTATGTCTGGGATGATCAGTCTGAAGACCCTGACCGGGAGGTGGGTCAGACGGGTACTTATTGGGTACGTTACCGGAATGGTTGCCATGTGCACTGTGATACTTTTGTGGTAAGCTTCCCGGATACCAGCTACATGGCGTCAGACAGTTTCATTTGTGCGGGAGGCGCAGGCATTCAGCTCACCGCGCCATCAGGATACATTACCTACCTATGGGATGACCAGTCGCCGGATAGTATACGAATGGTGGAGGAATCGGGAATATATTGGGTATGGAGTTATGATTATTGTCATCGCCGTTCAGATACATTCCGGGTGCATAATGCGGATATTGCCTTCAGCCTCGGCACGGATACTGTAATTTGCGATAACAGCTCGCTGAGCTATGATTTTGATTTTGGCGATGCTACATACCTGTGGCAGGACGGGAGCAGTGAGGCAAGATATGAAATCGCTGAGCCGGGTGTCTATAGTCTTACGATCACAAAAGGAACCTGCGTATACACGGATAGCATATCCGTTCAGTATGTGGATATAAATCAGGATTTAGGTCCAGATACTACGGTTTGCCACCGGCAGCCATTCTCAATAATACTGACAGCAAGCACTGGCCCGGAGATGGATATATTGTGGAGTAACGGCAGCACAACTGATATGATAACAGTGCATGAACCCGGGATCTATTGGGTGGCGGTCAGTGAATTATCCTGCTCAGACACGGATACGGTGGTTATACACAATACTTTGTGCGATTGCATTGTTGAAATGCCTACGGCATTTTCACCCAATGGAGATGGAAAGAATGACCGTTTCCGGCCGGTGGTAGAAGCCGGTTGCACGGTGCGTGGCTTTACAATGGAAGTATATAATCGCTGGGGGCAACTGGTATATACCGGCACAGATTTTTCATCTGGCTGGGACGGCACCTGGAATGGTACCCCGGCCGATATAGGAGCCTATTTTTATACAGTGCGTATGGAGGTGGGGACAGAACATCATTTGTTCAACAAAACCGGGGATGTTACTCTGGTCAGATAAAATTGGTTTAAACATTTAAAATTGGATTATCATGAAAAACGTATTTATCATTTCGGTTTTATTGCTTACAGGATTGGCAACCCGGGTGTCGGCCCAATGTTCGTTTACACCGCGTATCACTCCTGAAAGCATGATATTGTGTCCCAATACACAGGATACGCTCTGGACGCAGGTTTATGACAGCTACCAATGGTATAAGGCCGGTAGCCCGATCTCGGGCGCCACATTGCAGTACTATGTTGTGGACCATTACCGGGATGCCGGGAGCCGGTTTTCGGTGGAAGTGACGCTTGACGGATGCACGGAGATGTCGGATGATATGCTCGTGGACGGGTGGGCATTCTTAGGTGTTACCGTAATGAGCAGTGGCAATTATCAGTTTGACCGTAACCGCCAGGTAAATGTTTTATGTGATTCTACGGCTATGCAGGGGCGCGATACGATGATACTCACGCTGAACATGCCCTATAATACCAATATACAATGGTTCAGGAACAGCCAGCCCATACCCGGCGCCAACAGTAATGTATATCATGTTACAGAAACGGGCGATTATGTGGTGGAAGGGGCGCCTGCGACCTGTCCGGATTATATCCAGCGGCTGGGCGTAACTATACGTGCGGAATTGCGTACTCCGGTCAGGCCGGTGATTACGCCGGAAGATGACCGTTTAATTGCAGGGCCTTCCGGGGCAGGTCTCCGGGATTTTCAATGGTACCTGGAAGGTACTTTGATCGCAGGAGCCACAGACAGTGTTTACATGCCCCTGGAGCCGGGGAAATATACCGTGAGCGCCGGCGATGGTTTTTGCGCTGACCTGTCAGATCCATATGATTTTATAGAATTGCCAGGTATGATATCTGGTGTGGATGCCCGGCAGCATATATTTATTTACCCCAATCCGGCATCGTCATACCTCAATATCAGGGCGCCCTTTCCCGTACAAATCTCTATTACTTCGGTTGATGGAAAAGTGGTTTTGCAGGAGCAGCCGGTTACCGCTCCGGTTGACATCAGCAGATTGGCAGAAGGTCTGTATGTGGTGAAATTTTTTGATTGGGACGGAATGTTACTCAAGACAGAAAAGTTTCAGAAAGTTTCGGCGGACAAGTAACGAAGGGCTTTTGCTTAGCTGGATAGCTGTGGCTTCGAAAAGCTCAGCCACCGTCGTTTGATTTCGGGTGCTGTGCTCGTAGAAGCCAGTTTCATCATCGGCTTAATATTTTCCTGCTTTTCAGGTATTTTTGCCTGTGTCCCTTTTTGTTTACAACCTTTTTCTTGTCTGCTATACTGTAGTATTGCGTATAGCGGCATTGTTTCACCCGAAAGCCAGGAAGTGGGTGCAGGGCAGGCGTGGCTGGCGGCAACAGTTGTCTGCCGTTTTACAGACCACGGCCGGAAAGAAAAACCTCTGGATACATTGCGCTTCGCTGGGAGAGTTTGAACAGGGGCGTCCATTAATAGAAGCTGTTAAAAAACAATACCCGGATTACAGGATTATATTGACGTTCTTTTCTCCCTCCGGTTATGAAGTGCGTAAGGATTACACGCATGCTGATCATGTGTTTTATCTGCCCGCAGACGGGCGGAATAATGCCGCAGCCTTTATAGATATGGTTGTTCCGGATGTGGCGATATTCGTCAAGTACGAATTCTGGTATCATTATATCCACACGCTGCAGCATCGCAACATTCCCGTGATATTGATTTCTGCTGGTTTCCGCCCGGACCAGATTTTCTTCCGGTGGTACGGCGGTTTTTTCCGGCGATTACTCAAAAAGTTTTCCCTCATTTTTGTACAGGATGATGAGTCTGCCCGGTTGCTGGGCGATATGGGGATCCGGCAACAGGTAACGGTTGCGGGGGATACGCGTTACGATCGGGTAACGGAAATTGCAGCACAGGCGAAATCCTTCCCCCTGATTGAAACTTTCCGGAATGGTAGCAGATTGGTAATAGCAGGTAGTACCTGGCCGGATGATGAGAGGATCTTGTATGATGCCTGGCAGACTTTCCCGGATGGCTGGAAGCTGGTGGTGGCGCCGCATGAAGTGGATGGTGAGCATATCGGGGAGTTGCAGCGGCAATTCGGGGATGATGCGGTGTTGTATTCTGCATTAAAGGCAGGCGCGGGTAATGCAGAAAAAAAAGTGCTGCTGATTGATAACATCGGTATGTTGTCGGCCTTATACCGTTATGGGGAGATCGCATATGTGGGTGGAGGTTTCCAGAAAGGAGGCATTCACAATATTCTGGAGCCGGCAGTTTTCGGTCTTCCGGTGTTGTTTGGTCCGAATTACCAGAAGTTTGTAGAGGCGAGGGGAATGGTGGAACGTCATTATGCCATGCCAATACAATCTGCTGCCGGTTGCAGGCAGGCTTTCCAGCGTTTTATGAATAACGAAGCTCAACTGACGCAGATACAGACCCGGATCCGCGAGCACGTACAGCAGCAGACGGGAGCTACCCGGCAGATATTGCAGCAGCTCAGGCTGTTGTTATCATAAATCTTTTTTATCCCTCATTCCCGATTGCTCAGTGGCACAATTTTTCAGTAATTTAAACCTGAACTAAAAACAATGGTTATGTCAAAGTTTATGGCCGGGGTGATGCTCGGAGTGGTAGCAGGTTTGCTCCTTGCACCTGAAAAAGGATCGGATACACGTGAGCATATTGCAGAAACGGCAGAAAAGTGGAAAGAGAAATGGAACCGCCTGGTAGGCAATGCCGGTATGGAGCTGGAGGATCTGAAGCGGGTATTTGAGCAGGAAATCAGCGGATTGTCGGATGATGTACGCAGCCGCATCCTTACGATCCTTGAGGAAAGCAAAAATACGGCCGCCAGCATCCGGAACCAGGTAAAAGCCTGAAATACGGTATGATCAGTATTTCCGGAGCAATACATTGGCCAGCGCTACGATCCCTTCTTCGCGTCCTACAAAGCTCATCTGCTCGGTAGTAGTAGCCTTGATAGAGATGTCTTCGCGCGGGATGTGCAGGGTTTGTGCGATCGCTGCTTTCATGCCCTCAACATAAGGCATGATCTTCGGCTCCTGTAATAATACCGTGCTGTCAATATTGACGATCGCATATCCTTTTTCACGTATCAGGTTATGGCAGCGTTGCAGGAGTATTTTGCTGTCTATATTTTTATAATTGGGGTTGGTATTGGGGAAATGTTGCCCGATATCGCCAAGGCTCAGCGCGCCAAGTATGGCGTCGCAGATAGCGTGCAGCAGCACATCAGCGTCAGAATGTCCTACAGCGCCTTTCTCATGGGGTATTTTGATCCCTCCTAACCATAACGGTCTGCCTGCTTCCAGTTGATGAAAATCTATGCCCTGGCCAATCCTGTATGACATGTTGCAGATGCTCTTTTATACCGGGTGAAAATTAAATGATTATCGCTACAAAGATGTGGTTATTCGGTGGAATTTTCCAAAACTTTCCTGCCGGATCATTTTATGAATAATTCGGTTCCGGATTTTAATTTTAAAGTTTTTAACGGCATCTTTGCAGCTATGTATCCTTTTGTGCGGCACCTGTATTTTTTATGCGTTACCTGCTGTTGGGTAACGGCCGGTGTGTATGCTCAGCGGCCCGCGTCGCCATTTGCCGATGAATACCGTAATTTTTGGGGCGGGATTGCTGCCGGCGTCAATTTCTCGCAGGTGGATGGCGATGGATTTGCCGGTTATAATAAGGTAGGACTGAATGCGGGTCCGGTAGTGTATGCCCGGTTTTCTCCTTTGATAGGTGCAAGCCTGGAGATCGCTTTCTCGCAGAAGGGGAGTAAAATGCGCCGGATTACGGATAATGCTTATTCAGGTCCTGCAGTAGAGCGGTATGACATGAAGCTGAATTATGCGGAAGTGCCGCTGCTGTTGCACCTGATGCCGGAAGGCAGGTTTCATTATAGTCTGGGCGCTTCTTATGGTTATCTGATCAGCTCCGAAGAAACTGCGGAAACGATCGCTCCCGTCAACCTCGATTCTGAATTGTATTCATTTTTAGACCAGGATATCAATATGATTTTCGGCGCCAGCTACCAGCTCTACGGTAATTGGTTTTTCTCCGGCAGATTTGCTTATTCCCTGTCCACTATCCGCGATCCTGCGCGTGTCCCTGTCGGGTATGGCGGAGGTAACCAGGCCAATAACCTGTTTACGTTCCGGTTGGTTTATTTATTCTGATGCGGTGGTGGCGTTGGAGCAACCCTTGCGGTTGCCTTATTTGGGTGGGGGTGAACCCCGCCCCTACAATATTTATTGATTCAATACTTTTTCCGGAAATCCCCCCGTTTCCAGGCTTCAAAAAACTCTGCCCAGGCAAGAGGGTTCATGATTGTAATCGGTCGTACCTGCCCATAATAGTAAGCCTGCTGTGCCTGGATGTTTTGGTAAACCGCCTGGCTTTCCCTGCCATCGCGGGGTAACGTGTAGGCCATAGCCCGTAGCGCAAGTGCATTCGTGTTTTTCCGGGCAATTTCATATTTGTCATCAGGGATGCGCCAGTGCCGGAATGCATAGTCAAATTCATCCTTGGATGGTACAGGGCGGATAATGGTTTCGGGCAGGTAAAATGTATCCTGTACCATGAGCTGGATCATACTGAAATATGTGCCCTGCAGGTTTTCCGGGACTGCATATTCCTTCGACCGGAAGCCCAGCGCTGAAAAGTGAAGTGTGTCACCTTTCTGTACTACGATAGAAAATACACCCATATCACTGGCATATACTCCGCGGTTCTTGTTTTTCACCACTACGGTTACACCCGGTACTGCCCGGAGGCTGTCTGCCGTCATGGTCACGCCGTTTATCTGTACAATACCATCCTGTGATACCTGCGCCTCCGCCTGCGACAGGCCCAGACAGAAAAATAACAGGCAATATGTGTAATATCTCATCATGTATGTGTACAAAGATAAGCGGAAAGGGTTATCCATCAATGTCCCCGATCAGGTCATCGATAAGTATAATCATGAAATGTGCACAAAGAAAGTCTTCATGACGTACTTTTGCTTTTATTAAGAAGCATTTTAACAAAGGTTTACATGATAACAAAAGAGGCTGTATTAGCGGCGCTAAGCAATGTCCAGGAGCCCGATCTGGGAAAGGATCTTGTAACGCTCAATATGGTACGCGATATAGAGGTTGACGGGAAAAATATTTCATTTACGGTAGAGTTGACCACACCTGCCTGCCCGCTGAAGGAGATGATTGAGCGGGCCTGCATCAATGCTATCCGGCTGCTGGTAGATAAAGAAGCGGTAGTGACGGTGCACATGAGCGCACGGGTGAACAGCAATCGTAAGGATAATAAATCGGTATTGCCCGGTGTGAAAAATATTATTGTAGTGGCATCCGGGAAGGGTGGTGTGGGAAAGTCTACTGTTTCTACCAATCTTGCATTGGCACTGGCGCAGGAAGGCGCCAGTGTCGGGCTGATGGATGCCGATATTTATGGTCCGTCTATACCGATTATGCTGGGCATTCGTGACGAGCGGCCAAGGATGATGGACGACGGAGGGAAAGGCAAGATCGTACCCATAGACCGTTACGGCATCAAAGCCATGTCTATCGGATTGCTGATAGACGAAAAGCAGGCAGTGATCTGGCGCGGCCCTATGGCCAGCTCTGCGATACGGCAGTTTATTACGGATGTGCTTTGGGGAGAGCTAGATTATCTCATTATAGACCTCCCGCCGGGTACAGGCGACGTGCACCTGACGCTGGTGCAGACTATCCCTGTTACCGGTGCTGTGATCGTGACTACGCCGCAGCCGGTAGCGGCGGCAGATGCACGCAAGGCTATCATGATGCTGAAGCAGCAGCAGATCAATGTGCCGATATTGGGTGTTGTGGAAAATATGGCATATTTCACTCCTGAAGAACTTCCTGAAAATAAATACTATATCTTTGGGAAAGGTGGCGGTACGAAACTGGCTGAGCAATTTGATCTGCCATTCCTTGGAGAAATACCTATTGTACAGAGTATCCGGGAAGGTGGCGACAGAGGTATACCTGCGGTGGTCAATGATGAGCCGGTATCCCGGTCAGCCTTTATGCAGCTTGCACAGAATGCAGCGCGTAACATTGCTATCCGCAATGCCAACCTGGAGCCGACAAAGGTAATGGTTGTACAGGGGTAACAACGGGTCAGACGGCAGCTACAAAGATCAGGAAGTCTTTGGGTATTGACTCCCCCGTGATGCTCATGCTTTCCTCCTGGTGGTACGTGTTTTTCTTTATATGGAACCCGGCATCTGCCAATAGGTTCTTTATATCTTCAGCTGCGTACATGTTGAATCCGTAAACGGTAAAAGGGATTGCTTCCATAAATGATTTGCTTCGCAGCGCCAGGCACAGCAGGCCTCCTGGCTTCAAGGTACGTTTGATCTCTGCAAGGTGCGACAGAGGATTCTCCCAGAAATAGATCGTATTTACGGTGATGATTTTGTCAAAAGTATGGTCCGGGAAAGGCAGGTTGTCAGATCCGCCTTGCCGGAAATGTGTCGTTCCGGAAGCAACTGTTTCTTCATTGAGTGCAGTGGCTTCCGCTATCATTTCCGGAGAATGATCTACGCCATGATACCGAATGTCGGCTGCTTTGCTGAGCATCAGCGGCACAAATGCGCCGTTGCCCGGTCCGATTTCCAGTACATGATCATTGTCGTGCCACGAAAGAAAATCAATCGCCGCATGATTCATGCGTTCGTTCCCCTCATTCATGCGTTTACCTGTTTCGGTGGCATTTGCGCCCGAGGGGCAGCGTAACTGCCCGGCTATATGTTTCCAGTCGTGTTGTTGATCCATAAGATGTAAATATCCGAAGTGGATCGTACAAAAATACAATCATCTATTTTATCTGATAGTTGATAATGTGCCGTCTGTTATTGGATCCGTACCGCTCTTTCGGATACCGGTAGGGTTTGCTGCTGCTTCTGGAAAGAATCGCGCGTGATGTATACTTTCTCGGATTCCGGCTGACGGATTACCGCTGCTGCGATCGGCTGCATCCGGAATGGTTGATAATCCGGCAAGCTTTCCGGTTTTTTATTGAGCCAGAAAGATGATGCCAGGTATTTCTTGTCCGGATAGTATATAAACAGACAGGTGCTGTCTTTGATCGTTTCGATGATCTCAGCCGAAAGTGTGGCGTCTACCGCCGGGCAACCCCAGCTCCGGCCCAGACGGTTGTGTTCGTTCACAAAGTTGTTACAAACGTATTCCGCACCGTGTACTACAATGCCACGGTCGAGGGCGGCAGAATTATACCCGTTATCCATCCCGTGCAGGCGCATGGAAAGACCGTGTTTGCCATCATAAGTTTCGCCGGTCACATAAAAGCCCAGGCTGCTCTGGTGTGAGTTGAGCTGGTTTGAAAAAGAAGTGGCAAATTCTTCCCCTGATTTTTGTCCGTGTGCCACATACGTATGGTACAGGATCTTTTTCCGGTCAAGATCAATGATCCATAACCGGTAGTCGGTCGATGAGCGCGAAAAGTCGCAGATGCTCAATATATTCGTTTCACTGCTCAGCCGGCCTGCGTTTTTAAGATTGACAAATCCGCGGTAGGCTTTCCCGAATACCTCCCGGGAAACCTCCTTACCTGGCCCAAAATCAATTTCTTCGTATAGCCGGAGCATATGCTCATTGAGCCTCGCCTCTGTAATATTCAAGCTATTGCCGCTGTTCGCGGTCGCACCGGAAGGGGGATATACCGATAACAGGTATACCAACACACACAGGATCACATACTTCATAGTCAATACCTAATCGGGTTAAGAAAACTTGGAATCATCCAAAGATAAAAAAACTAAATAAGGTATATGGGGCGGGCGGTTTTGTTTAACGGGGGTTTAACAGCAGCGTGAGTGGAATAATACCTGAAGAAAGCAATGTTTTTATTTTACTTTAGCATCTGCATATTAATCATAGTGTTATAATCAGACAGTAAAGTATGAAAAGAATTGCCCTCCACTGGCAGATCATAGGCGGTATCATTCTCGGCGCCGTTTTTGCCGCCATACTGGTACAGTTCAATTGGGGAACTTCGTTCATTATCAACTGGATAAAGCCCTGGGGTACAATATTCATTAACCTGCTGAAAATGATCGCCATACCGCTGATCATCACATCGCTGGTGAAAGGAGTAGCAGAACTGAAAGACGTTTCCAGCCTCTCGAAAATTGGCGGGAGGACTATGCTGATCTATGTATTCACCACTTTTGCGGCAGTCATTATAGGGTTGCTTATCGTCAACATGATCAAGCCCGGAGATTTTGTCACGGAAGAAACAAGAACTGTATTGCTGTCCGGTTTTGAGGATGTGGCGGACAAAAAAGTGTCCCAGGCGCAGGAAGTGATATCGGGCAGCCCGTTGCAGCCGGTAATAGATATTGTACCCGACAATTTCTTTGCAGCGATCACCGAAAATACGAATATGCTGCAGGTGATTTTCTTTGTGATCCTCTTCGGTGTAGGCCTGATCCTGATACCGGAAGAAAAAAGCAGACCGGTACATGCATTTTTTGACGGCGCCAACGAGGTGATCCTCAAGATTATTGATATTATCATGAAGGTTGCCCCTTATGGTGTATTTGCGCTGATTGCCGCATTAGTGGCGGAATCTCCTTCTTCGGATATTTTTGTAGCGTTGGGTGCATATGCATTTACCGTGATCATCGGGCTGGCGATCCTTATGTATGGTTTGTACTCCGCAATGGTCTGGTTCCTGGGCCGAATGCCTGTCAGGAAATTCCTGAAGGGTATGGCGCCGGCGCAGTTGGTGGCTTTTTCTACCAGCTCCAGCGCTGCCACCCTGCCTGTAACTATGGAATGTGTGGAAGAACGGCTGAAGATTGATAAGGAGATTGTCAATTTCGCCGTGCCGATAGGCGCTACGGTCAATATGGACGGGACGGTGCTCTACCAGGCAGTGGCTGCGGTGTTCATTGCTCAGGTGATGGGATATGACCTTACACTGGCCGATCAGTTAACGATCGTACTCACGGCATCGCTTGCCGGGATTGGTGCTGCAGCCGTGCCCGGTGCAGGTATCCTGATGCTGGTGATTGTTCTGGAATCCATCGGTGTGAACCCGGCAGGGATCGCCCTGATCTTTGCAATAGACCGTCCGCTGGATATGTGCCGTACGGTAGTGAATGTAACAGGCGACGGACTCGCGGCTGTTATTGTGCAGCGGTTTACCCGGAAGAAGCCTGTTTTAGCGGATGCGAGCCTGGAGCAGGTGTGATGTTTTAATGAGCTGATGAGCTAATTCGCCGATCACTGTTGTCCGGGAAATCAAGCTTATCCGTAACTGGTAACGTTTGTTGTACATCGTCCGTTTAAGAGACATTTGTCATGCTGACGAAGGAAGCATCCCGCAAGATGCTGGAAATCACTCATAATGTGGGATCCTTCCTTCGTCAGGATGACATCCAGGTTCCGTGCAGGCAATCATCAGCACTATATGCTCCTGTTTCTGTCAAAAGCAGCCTCCTGTTTATAAAATGACCGGAACTGTCTGCGGGTATGGATTACAGACGTTCTCTTGATATTTTTCCCGGCCAACAGGGATCAGTACATCAGCTAATTGGCTCATTTTGCGTACTTTTGCACCCGTAAAAGCAAAGACATGAAAGAAGTATATATTGTTTCGGCAGTCCGTACGCCGCTGGGTAGCTGGGGTGGTTCGCTGAAAGATTTTTCTGCAACACAATTAGGAGCAGTTGCTATCAAAGGCGCGTTGGAGCGCGTCGGGCTGGATCCCAAAGAGGTGAATGAAGTGCTGATGGGTTGTGTACTGCAGGCCAACCTCGGTCAGGCGCCAGCCCGCCAGGCCGCGCGGTTTGCAGGTGTTCCGGATAACGTTCCCTGTACTACGATCAATAAGGTATGTGCAAGCGGAATGAAAGCCGTGATGCAGGGCGCTCAGGCGGTATTGCTGGGAGATGCGGATGTCGTAGTAGCCGGTGGTATGGAAAGCATGAGCAATGTACCTTTTTATAATCCTAACCTCCGCTGGGGTAGCAAGTACGGCAACGTAACATTGATTGACGGTCTGGCCAAAGACGGTCTTACTGATGTGTATCATAATTATGCAATGGGCAATGCTGCCGAACTTTGTGCCAAAGAATGCAATATCAGCCGTGAGGCACAGGATGAGTTTGCCATCGAAAGTTACAAGCGCAGTCAGGCTGCTGCGCAGTCAGGCAAATTTGATAACGAGATTGTGCCGGTTGAGATCCCGCAGCGTAAAGGTGATCCGGTCATCTTCAATAAAGATGAAGAGCCCTGGAATGTAAAATTTGACAAGATACCCGGCCTGCGTCCGGCATTTATCAAAGACGGTACTGTTACCGCGGCCAACGCATCCACGATGAATGACGGTGCTGCGGCGCTTGTCCTCATGAGTAAAGAAAAAGCGGATGCCCTGGGTATTAAACCTATTGCAAAACTCAGCGGCTATGCAGATGCGGAGCAGGCGCCGGAATGGTTTACCACTACACCTTCACTGGCCGTGCCGAAAGCGGTGGAGAAAGCTGGTCTGAAGATGGAAGACATCAATTATTTCGAGCTGAATGAAGCGTTCAGTGTGGTAGGTATTGTGAATACACAGAAGATGAACCTGAAGCCGGAGCAGGTAAATGCAAACGGCGGAGCTGTATCATTAGGTCATCCGTTGGGGGCGAGCGGCGCCCGGATCCTGGTAACGCTTATCAACGTGCTGCAGCAAAACAATGCGCAATACGGTGCGGCAGGTATCTGCAACGGCGGCGGCGGCGCCAGTGCTGTGGTGATCGAACGATTATGATAAACAGTGGCGATGGGGTCTCTAATCACTGAGGCAATGACATATCACATGAATTTGTTCACTGTGTCATCCAGAACGTAGCGTAGCGGAGTGAAGGATCCCACGAAATGCAGGACTTTCCGGTATTACGTGGGATCCTTCCTTCGTCAGGATGACACAGTGAACAAATTGAGGCACGCTTGCTTTAATAAACTGCTGCCTGCTCTGCGATCAATCTGGTACCAGTACGCCGCTTACGGATATATCCACTTCCTGGAAAAAAGCCCCCCTGATCAGTTGCGGTACACGGATCTTGTATGCAGCGGTATTGGTTGTCAATGTACATCTGATCGCTACTTTACCTTTCCGCACAACGGCCGTACCGGGGATCTTTACCTTATTGCCTGTTCCCCGGATGGTAAGTGTCCCTTCCGTTTCCACATTGTATGTACCATCGCGTTCCAGGTTGATGTCTTCCAGATTTACAATATGGCCTTTATAGGTCGCTGCCGGGTAATGATCTGTACTCATGTAAAATCCGGTAAAACGGCGCCATGTGGCCGAGTCATACCGGTCGGGCTGATATTCATTCTGAAACAGGAAGCCGGATACAGGTACGTGGAAGAAAATCGCTCCTGTCCCCGGATCCAGTGTTCCTGTCAGCTGATTGTTCATCGCATGCAACTGACGCATGGGGGCAGCCACCGAAAAGGATACTTCTCCGCTTTGTACCTTATAGCGACGGGCGTAGGAGGATATAGTAAGCAGGATCAATCCTGCGATGATGAATGCTTTTTTCATTGCTTTTATTTTAAATGTTTTCGTAGACTTGATTATCGTACCAGCATGACGTCGCCCTGGCGTTGGTATTTATGGTTCCGTGTTCCCAGCTCTATTTCCATCTGGTACATATAAGTACCCAGGTCGGCGGGCTGTCCCATAAACATCCCGTCCCATCCCCGGATGGGATCCGACCCTGTATGGGTATAGATCCGTTGTCCCCAGCGGTTGAATATATGTAGCTGGTAGATGCGTACCGGGCAGCCGGGTTCCACTACCGGTCGGAATATGTCGTTCTTGCCATCTCCGTTGGGAGAGAATGCGCCGGGCATTTCCATGATGCAATCACACAGTTCGTAGTCTATACTTATGGTATCTGTGGCGCTGCAGGGCGACTGGATCAAGGTAACCGTGTAGATGCCTGTTTCCCGTGCCAGAAGGGAAGTGCCTTCGCTGTCGTCATTCCACCTGATCGCGGCATCGGTAGGTGTGCTCAGCTTCAGTGCTACAAAAACCGGCTCATCTTTACAGACGGATATATCCTCCCCGAGATCCGGATGCAGGTATATATATGTGGCCTGGATGGTATCGGCATAAGTACAGCGTTCTCTGCTGATGGTTACCGAATATATGCCTGATTCCGTAACCTGGTAACCTGGATTACGGCTACCGTCCTGCCAGGTGATTGCTGCATCTGTAAAGGGGATCTGCAGCTCAACGGGTGATCCGTTGCAGATAGTGGTGTCCGGTCCCAGGTCAAACGCTACATCTACGGAACGTACTGTGAAGCTGTCTGTCCGCTGACGGCAAGAAATGACGCTGACAAGATAGTAATCGCCCGGTTCTGTAATGATGCGTACGGTGTCCGTACTTCCGTTATCCCATATATAGGATGTAAAACCGGCGGCAGCCGCCAGGGTGATGCTTTCCTCATTCGAGCACAGTATTGTATCCCTGTCTGCATAAGTGTAGACGATCTCTGACGGAGCGACAAAGAAGCTGTCTATCCTTGACCTGCAAAAGGTCTCGCTGGTCAGGTGATATGTCCCGGTATCAGAAACTGTGCGTATGGTATCCGTGGAACCGTTATCCCATAGATAGGATATAAAGCCTGTGGGCGCGTATAAGAGTAACGATTCCCCGTCTGCACAAATGACCGTATCTGTTCGTTCCGATAAAGTGTCCCGTTGTTGTACCTGTATGATAAAAGAATCCACCCGGTAATCACAGAAATTCATTCCAAGCACCGTATATGTTCCTGTTTCTGCCAGTACCCGTGTGCTATCCGTGGTACCGTCGTTCCATAGGTAAGACGTATACCCCGGCGGGGCATATACGGTGATGTCTTCCTGATCATCGCATATAAGGGTATCCAGCGCTTTGGTAAATACGGTATCTGGTGGAAGCGGGAAAACCACATCTGCCGGCAGTCCCATAATATTATCGCTATTGTGCATCAGGTCTATTGCGGAATCTTCATACTGGCAGGCGCTTCCGGAAAGATTGGGCTGATTGATGCGATGCAGATACGGAATATATTCTTCTGTAAAATAGATAGTGTCATTATACAGTTTAAAGTAGTTGCCTTCTGATACCGATGGCATACTGGCTATAAACTGCCGGGAGGAAGCTATAGCTGCTGAGTCATAATTGGCTACGCTGAATTGCAGCAGGTCATTGTTTCCTGTTATTACATTGTATTCGCAGGTATATAATTTAGTATTGTCGGGAGAGAAGATCGAGTGATAAGACTGGAGATCGTTTTCCACCTCTATGGCATCACTTACCTGTCCGGTAGCCGGGTCGAATCTTGTCAGCAGCAATCCGTTCCACGGTGTGCCTATCCCTACCATACAGGCAGGGACATAGCTGGCAATCGTCAGCATACTGCGGTCGGGGGAGACTGCCATGCCTCCCAGCAGGTAAGCGCCCGTCTGGATCTCAATGGTAAATTGCAACGGAGTGCCAAACAGCCATATGACAATGGTTGCCGTATATAACGGCCCTCTTCCCTGTTTTTGCTGTCCCGTTACGGAGATCACAGGATTGGGATCCAGGCCGTTTCGTGTGATGTGATAGGCTTTGAATATAGGATCGCGGGCTGTGTGTACCAGCAGCCATACATCACAATTATCACCGGGTATGGCAATCATGGCTTCGCTTAATGAATCTGAGTCGAGCAGGATATCCATATTGTTGGGATCTACATCCCCTAACCCGCCGTCTTCGTCCATATCTACAATGGAATAGAAAAGCTGCTGATCGGTACCGATAGGGTCAAGTGTAAATACGTAATATTTCCCGGGAGAGTCAATAAAAGGAACGATGACCGCTCCCTGGGTTGTAGAGCCTTGCATATTGCCCAGTAAGGTGGAGCCGTTAGGCATGTGCTGATGGTTGCGGTTCCATACGCCGCCCTCACCGGCAGCATAAAACAGGAGCTCACCGGTAGCGGGAGAAGATACAGAAGCACAACCTTCAAATGTGAAAATACTGGATTGGAAAGTTGTGGGCCCGCCGTTAGTGAAAGAAAGTCCGAAATTATCTCCGAATGTCCAGTTGGCATTTGCATTCAGGAACTCCTGCCGTTGGTTGTAGTACTGTGCATAGAGTTGTGCGGAATAGAGAGAACAGACTAAGAAAAGAAAAAAGTAGGGTTTTAATTTCATAATGTTTTTTTTAATGTATTATGAACCGCTTTTAAAAAAGGTTAGAGCTTACTTTACTGGACCACCCAAATTTAAATGGTATCCCCAAGCGCCTGGTTCATATAAATACGTAGTTTCCTTAAAATACGTATTTATACCCTCTACCTGTCATGGCAGGTAAAAGGGTATTTATTCATTGACGATAACCCTGTTGTATATTTATATCATTTGCCCGGGGTAAATGCTGGAAATACCCGGGAAGGATAACCCGGGGCGGGGTTATTCCCCGCCCAGATAAAACGGATAACCGTATGGAGGGCAACCGCAAGGGGACCCGTACGGACAACGTTATTCCTGGCAGCTATACCGGTAAAGAACAGGCATCCTTCTCTTTAAACTGTATAACAGATTTATTATCAATGAATCAAAAGATCTGTTATACAGTTTGATCGCCCGCAGCAAAGCAGGCGATGGAAATACCTGGGACAGCATCGTTTGCCCCCCAAAGGATATGGACAGGAAAAAGTGTGTACCCATTTGCATACATACTTGAATAGGAATATTGGAACGGCTTATTTCTTACCCAGCTCCCCTTTCAGGTAATCTATCACTCTTACTTCGGTAGCGTCCATACCGTGCAGGTCGGCCAGATAAACGGATGCCCAGTCGGTAAGGTGTACCAGATAAAAAGCCCGTTCCCAGTAATTTTTCCCTTTCGATACAATCTCTATGAACGTACGGGTACATTTTTTGATGATTTTTTTATTGATCTCCATCCGCATTTGCACCCGCTCATAATCATCCTCATTGCGCAACAGCACCACGGCGCGGCTGTTATCTTTATCCCGCCATCCGACAAGCTCATTATGGTTCATCTCAGGTATTACATGATGCCAGGCCAGCATTTTGCCATTCTCATTGATCTGCTGCCGGAAGCGCACGGCCACGCCTTCATACACCGGCCCCGAGTATATAACAGGGGTCTTTCCGTGTAATTTGTTCGCTAACTGGCGGCCTGCCTGGCGGATACTTTTTTCTTCCTTTTGCAACAGCCGGATGGCTCCTTTGATCTCTTTTTCAAAGCTGTAATTAATCAGGCCGAAATGTGCCAGTGTATACAGTACTTGTATGGACGAATAGCCCAGGCAGGCGCGGGGGGGCATCCCGGCAGGCAGCAGAACACAGTCAAGTTTTTTCTTTGTTGCGATTTCTGCTATTTTTCCCCCGGAAGTGATACAAATTATAGTTGCTTTGGCTTTCAATGCCTGGCTCATTGCAGAAAGCGTTTCTTCTGTATTACCTGAATAAGATGAGACAATGACCAGCGATTTTGCACTGACGAATGCCGGGAGTGAATAATCCTTATTGACGATAAAAGGTAATTTTATTATGCCTGCGGTGTAGTGCTGGACAATTGAGCCACCGATACCGCTTCCCCCGAGGCCGGTCAGTATCACATGATCAAATACCTTTTTAGGTGTAATAAAGCGATAATTTTGCCCGATAATAAGGGCTTCTCCAAGCTGGGTGCTGAAATTCTGGACGAGATCCTTCATCTTTTTTTTATTTCGATGGCCAAACATAATGAAACGGGCGCAAAAGGAGAACAGGTGGGTGTCAACTATTTGCTAAAACTTGGCTATACGATCCTGCACCGTAACTGGAGGTTCCGTCAAAAGGAGGTGGATTGCATTGCTCTGAAAAACAATATCGTGGTCGTAGTAGAAATAAAAACCCGTAGTCATTTTGGGTTCGGTTTCCCTGAAGAAGCCGTAAATACTGCCAAACAGCGATTCCTGAAGCAGGCCGCTGAAGTATGGATGGATCGCCATCCGCAATATACAGAGCTGCGTTTTGATATTATCAGCATTTTGCTGGAAGGAGATACGGTAAAGGAGATCATCCATCTTGAGGATGCATTTTATTAAAATAAATACGTAGAGACGCGACGCATCGCGTCTCTACTACGTGTGGTGGTTGGTCAATGAGAAACAGCCTTCAGGCCGATCACAGACGCGATCAGTGTAGAAATAAAAAATATACGCCAGAAATCTGCTGGTTCTTTAAAAAAGATAATACCTACCAATACCGTACCGACTGCGCCAATGCCTGTCCATACTGCGTATGCGGTGCCTATTGGTAAAGTCTGTGTGGCTTTGTATAGCAAATACATGCTGATGGAGAGGCAAACAAAAAAAGAAACCATCCACCAGGTTGCAGTAGTGCCTGTTGTTTCTTTAGCTTTCCCGAGACTGGCAGCAAAGCCGACTTCAAAAAGCCCGGCAATAATCAAAATAATCCAGTTCATGATTGGTTGTATGTGATCAAATTAATGTGTTAAATGTGTTGAACGTGATACAACACATACCAGGGCTTACTTTTTCTTTCCGCCAAAGATAGAAATACCCGGCGGGTCTTCCTGCAATGATTGCAAATTCCGGGTAAGTGTATCCAGTGACCGTGAAAGATCAGCGCTTTTTTCCCGGTCTTTTATCAAGGAGGATTGTTTTACCTCTTCTATATGTTGCCGGAGGCTGGAAACAGTAGCTTTCAGGTCTGAAGTATTTTCATGAATGCCCGATGTAGCCAGCGATTTGCTCTGGCGTTCGGTTTTGAGAAAGGCTGCGTCGTTGTCTTGTTGATTAAAGTCCTCTGTAGCCTGGCTGGCGGTTCTTATCGTACGTGTAAATGCAATACTTTGTTTGTTAATGTCAGCGGCTATCCGGGAAAATTGTTTTGTCTGGGAGTCCAGCTGTATCAGCAGGTGTACAAACCTGCCGGTAAGGCCGCCGGTTATCATATGTCTGAATTCATTGAGGCCGGTATCGGTAGCCTGAAGCAGGAATTTGGCCTGTTCAATAGCCGGTGTGATCTTGGTCGAAAAGTTATCAATCATATTGGGGTCTACGGCTGTTTGCACCAGTGCGCCGTCCGGCAGATAGTTGTTCTTTGTACCCGGATGGATTTCAATGCTTTTGTTGTCGATAAGGCTACCTGAAACGAGCACGGCCGTGCAGCCTTCTGTAAGCCGGTGTTGTTTGGGAAGGGATATAGAAATCCGTATATTCTGATCTCCATTGAGCGCTATATCTGTTACCTTGCCGATAGCAACACCTTTAAGATATACCGGTGCGCCCTCTGCCAATCCCTGTACATTATCATAATATCCGAAATAAGTATGATTTTCTGATCCCCGCCCGGTGTTTTTAAAGAAGTAATATCCGCCTGCAACAAGCAGGATGACAATCAGGATACCAATGCGTGCGGTTTTATTCATAACATACCAATATGCGAAACACTACGCTAAAGTACAGATAATAATGCAGCCGGCATAAAAAGGAGTGCTGCTATGCAAAAGCTGTCATTGTGGTTGTCGTGCCGCAATCATATAAAATGATAAATTCCTTCACGTATCTGCATTAACAAAAGTCAATACCGGCCTTGTTGAGTCGGGATGAAAATCCTTATCTTGTTATCTTTGTATGCCCAAATTCTTTTTCATGTGCCTGAAACCATTCCGTATCATAATACATATAATAACACTGATGCTTATAGCAGGCTGTGCAGGTGACCGGAATGGTATTGCCGAAAAAGCCACAAATACGGAGGGACGCTATTTTTCCTTAAGGCAACTGGCGGCCGATCAGTTTAAAAACTTTCGCGGAACGCCTTTTGTAATAGAAAAGATAATAAGTCTGAACGGGCAATGGGATTCGGTGGTTATCAATTCATACAATGCAGACTGGGAAGCGGTATTTAATACGTTTTTTGCTACGGATATAAGCGAAGAAAAATACCTCGACCGGTATAAGGTGGACGTGTTTGATGATGGTATGGGGGCATTGGTGCTTTTTTATGCGGCAAAAGATGACAAGCTGTTTACCCGTACTTTGCAGGTAAGACTTGATGCGGTAACCAACCGTGTATTGTCTGTCTTTATAGAAACAGGTAAAAAGTCATTCTGGAACGAGGAAACACAAAAACTATATTATACGCCGATGAAGCTGATCCAGATACAGGAATACAGTAAGCCCCTCTTCGGACGCAAAAAAGAGTTGCACATTACCTGGCGTTTTACACTGTAAATAAAAGTTGCTCATACATGACCCGTGAAGCGTTCAGTAAAATAGTATTATCTATCCCTCATCAGCCGGGATGCTATAAGTATTATGGTGCGAACGATGAGTTGTTGTATGTGGGTAAGGCAAAAGATCTGCGTAAGCGTGTTACTTCATATTTTAATAAGAATGTGGGGAATAATAAGACCCGGAGACTGGTGTCTTTGATAGAGCGTATTGAGTTTACGGTGACGGATACGGAGCATGATGCGTTCCTCCTTGAAAATTCGCTGATCAAACATGATCGCCCCCGGTATAACATTGAGCTGAAAGACGATAAAACGTATCCATATGTGGTGATAAAAAAGGAGCATTTCCCAAGAGTATTTCTGACCCGGAGGGTGATACGTGATGGATCGGAGTACATAGGTCCGTTTACTGACGTTGGCCAGGTAAAGGAGTTGTTGGGTTTGATTCGTCAGAATATACCGCTTCGCAATTGTAACCTGAACCTGGCGCCCCGGAATATTGCCAAGGGAAAATTCAAAGTGTGCCTTGAATATCATCTTGGTAATTGCATGGGGCCTTGCGAAGGACTACAGTCGGAGGCAGATTATGACAGCAGTCTGCAGCAGGTGCGTCATGTGCTCAAGGGAAATGTAGGAGAAGTTATTAAATCGCTTAAGATGCGGATGACAGAGCTGGCAGCAGAGCTGCAGTTTGAAAAAGCGGCTGTGATAAAAAGCAAGATCGATACGCTGCAAAACTATCACAGTAAATCCGCTGTTGTTCACCCGCATCTCGGAGATCTTGATGTGGCAACGATCCTGAGCGATGAAGGGAATGCCTATGTTCATTTTATGATGGTAAGGAATGGAGGTGTCATATACGCCAGTACGGTGCCGATCGAAAAGAAACTTGAAGAAACAGATACGGAAGTGCTTTCCATTGCACTGGATCGCCTGCGTGAAAAATCCGGTAGCAATGCGCCTGAAGTGGTAGTGCCACTGCCGGTTGATGTGACGGATAAAGCGCTTCGTATAACCATACCGAAAGCCGGTGATAAGAAAAAACTGCTTGACTTAAGCCTGAAGAATGCAGAAATTTATCGTCAGGAAATACGAAGGAAGGCCATGTTGCATACAGGAGAAAGAGATGACGTACAAGCATTGGAAATATTGCAGGAGGCACTGCGGCTTCCGGCATTGCCCCTGCATATTGAATGCTTCGATAATTCCAACTTCCAGGGAGCTTATCCTGTGTCTGCCATGGTTTGCTTTCGGAACGGCCAGCCGTCAAAAAAGGACTACCGGCACTACCACATAAAAACAGTGACAGGTATCAATGACTTTGCTTCCATGGCAGAAGTTGTATACCGGAGGTATAAGCGAGTACAGGAAGAGCAGGTGTCGCTGCCTCAACTCGTGATTATTGACGGCGGTAAGGGGCAGTTGGGCGCTGCGCTTGAGAGCATCGAAAAGCTGGGTCTTGCCGGTCGCATGACGGTAGTGGGGCTCGCCAAGCGGGAAGAGTCCGTTTTTTTTCCGGGCGATCGTGAGCCGCTGCAATTATCTTATGATAATCCCGCGCATCTGCTGATCCGCCGTATCCGGGATGAGGTGCACCGCTTCGGTATTAGTTTTCATCGACAGCAACGGAGCAAGGGCACGTTCAAAAACGAGCTGGAAGGTATTGTGGGTATCGGTGAGAAAACGGCGACGGAATTGTTGCAGGCATTCCGTAGCGTCAGCAAGATCAAAACATTGACCGAACGGGAGCTTACCCGTGTTGTTGGCGCAAAGAAAGCAAGGATTGTATATACCTACTTTAATGAATGATGAGTTATGAATGATGAATGAAAGCTCATCATTCATCATTCATCATTCATAACTCAAAATGCTTCCAGGGCTTTGATCCGTTTTTCGATAGGAGGATGCGTGGCAAACAGGCTGCTGATCGAAAAAGAGTTTTCTTTTTTTACCTGTGGGTGATCTATGAACAACTGAGCTACATCTTCATTTTTTACTGCGGCTATATATGGATTGCCGGAGATTTTCCGTAGAGCGCTTGCAAGTGCAAGCGGATTTCGGGTCATCTCGGCAGCACCGGCATCGGCCATATATTCCCTTTTGCGTGAAATGCCGAAACGCAGGAGGATAGAAATGAAATAGGCGATGGCGGAAATAACTACTGCTGCCAGCAGGATCACGCCATTGTTGTCTTTGCCATCCCTTCTTCGTCCGCCGCCCATGCCGGAATAAAAAAGACTGCGCATAGCCATCTGGCTCAGGAATGCGAAAATGCCTACAAACACAATGGATACGATCAGCAGCCGTACATCCCGGTTCCGGATATGCGCCAACTCATGGGCGATCACTCCTTCCAGCTCGGCATCATCGAGTACATTGATAATGCCCCGTGAGAGCGTTACGGCGTATGTTTTTTCATTGATCCCGCTGGCGTAGGCATTCAGGGCGTCATCTTCAATCACATATACTTTGGGCATCTTCATCCCTTGCGAAATACAGAGATTTTCTACGAGGTTATACACCCGCATATTCTCTTTGCGCTCCAGTGGACGGGCTCCAGTGGCAGCCTGTATAATAGCCGTGTTGGCAAAATAGGCCACTGCAAACCAGATAGCAGTGCCAATCAGCACCAATGGCATTGCCTGGAGGAAAACAGGCATTACCATTGTCTTGTCTTCCGATATAAAAAACAGAAAAGCATACACCATCCCCAGCAACAGCAGCGGAAAGGCTATCAGCAGCAGCATGGAATTCCGGTTGTTCCGGGATATTTGTGTTTGTATGCCTACGTAGGCCATGTATTTAAGTTTCGATGTGTTGGATATGTTTGATGTGACAGATGTGTTTGATCTGGCGTATGAGTACAGCACATTTCACACATCAAACACATCAAAAACTGATCTTCGGCGGTTCTTCCATGGTCTGGCGCTGCTCTACGCTTAGCTCGTACATGGGCTGCCGGGTGAAGCCGAAGCTTTTGGCTATAATGTTTGCAGGGAATGATTCCACACCGGTATTAAGCTCGCGGGTGGCCCCGTTAAAGTAACGGCGGGCAGCCGCCAGCTTATTTTCGATGTCGGATATTTCGTTTTGCAGTTGCAGGAAATTCTGGTTGGCTTTCAGATCGGGGTAGGCTTCCACCTGTATCCGTAATCCCTGCAGAGCATGCGTTAGTTGGGTGTCGGCCTGGATCTTGTCATTAATGCTGTTGGCGCCCATTACAGCAGAACGCGCCTGTGTAATGCGCTCCAGCAGATCTTTTTCATGAGCGGCATAACCTTTTACGGTAGAGACCAGTTGAGGGATGAGATCATTCCGCTGGCGTAATTGCACATCAATATCTGCAAAAGCATTTTCGCGGTTGTTTTTCAGGCGCACCAGGCGGTTGTACAAACTGACAAGCCATAGTACGATCAGTACGATTACTCCTATGATAATTAATCCTGCAGTCATCCGGATATTTATTTTAGGTGAAAATATTGTATGCAAAGGTAACAAAACACAGTCATATAAACCGTTACGGCTTTGTGAAACCTTTGGTTTTAGTGATGAGCTATGAATGATGAACGATAAGTCGATAACTCATTCCTGGGATACTTGTGTGTATTTTTTTACCTTGCTCTTCCCCATGGCACGGCAGGATAAAATAATGTTATTATGGACTCCCTTTTTGGATTGGGTCATAAACAGGCTTTTCATAAAGAGGATCTGTTTGTGCTATGGGATCTGTTTGTTGGGTCTGAGTCTCGCTCCTGCCGGCGTTTACGGCGATCCGGTCGTGTACCGGTTAGGTATCAATGAAGAGATGCCATCCAACCACATTTATCATATGCTGGTAGACCGGTATGGTTATTTATGGATGGCCACTTCCCACAGCGTAGTTCGTTACAATGGGTACGAGACAAAAACTTTCGATCTCTCAAGCGGCTTGCCTTCCAACGATATCTGGGGCTTGCACGAAGACAATCGGGGCCGTATCTGGGTTCTGTGCTTCTGTCATGTGCTGGGCTATATTTTCAACGATGAGTTCCGGCCGGTAGCGCTCGAGAACCCTCCTTCCAGGCTATATCCAAGGATATGGAATGTCCGTGACCATATCATATTGCACAGCCAGCAGGATGATCGTTCCAGAGGAACGATGTATTTTGAAACAGGAGAAAAAATGCCAGGTGCTCAATTTAACCGTATACACTGGGCGTATTATGATTCCACGCGTAATGAATTGTTTTACATGACCTACGTCTTGCATCATGGAAGAGGGTTCCGGTTGCATAAAGCAAAGATTACCCCGGGTCACATTGTCCGGCAGATACATCACCCGGAGATCATTTATGAGAAGGGTCACGAAGAATCTTTTGTGTTTGATAAATACTACATGTATATGCAAGCAGGGGAAAGAGACCGGGTCCATGCATTTAATATAGTAGATGCTGTTTCAAGTGTGATACACCTGAATGACAGCGGGCACAATACCGGGAGTAAAATCTTTAACAGGAACAGAAATATGCTCTGGCTTTATTCCGGTGACTATCTGTATGAATTTAATGAGCATCTTGCAGAGACCAATGTTTCTTCAGTACCGCCTTTCATCCGTTCCCTGCCGGTCAGCAGTGTTTTGTATGACCGTTTGTGGGGGAGTTGTTTCGGTACTGCGGGAGAAGGGTTATATATTGCCGAAAGTAAGGAGCGTGGCCTCAGGTTGCCGGCTTTCCTGATGCCCTCCGGTTACAGGTATGTAGGCCAGCCCAAAGACCGTATATCGTTCTGGTGGAACCAATGGGGTAAACGTTTGCTTCGTACGGACAGTGCCGGTAAGATGGTGCATATGCAATATGCACCTGATATAAATGTCATGAAGATAGTACCCTGGACGTCTTCCCATTCGCTGGTGCTGGATATCAATTCTTTGTACCTTCTGGATCATCAGACGGGTAAATACCGCCCATTTATACAGGATAAACATCTTGACCGGCATAATCCGCCGGGAATAAACGAGTTCCTGACTAATCGTACAGGTCTGCGTAATCTTGATCTGGTTGCCGGTGATGTACATGAGTTTTTCTTATTGACGCGTTCCGGCATATACCGGTTTTATGAGGATCAGGATACCATCAGGGTCCGTTTAATAGAACCGGCAGACAGGGTACACCGGGATGAGTCTTATGTCAATATCACGTACGATCCTTTCCGGAAGACTCTGTGGGCGTATAATAACAATACGGTGCTGAAGTATGACCAGGGTGGGCAGGCACAGGTTTATAAAAATGAGTCTCAGATAGCGCCTGCTGTTCGTAATGTAGAGCAGGTGCTCATCGATAAACGGTACGGCACATTATTTCTGAAAGAATTTGACCGCATCAGGGTACACGATATGTATGGGCAGCGTTTTAAAACGGTGTACCCCGGTATTAATTTGAGAAAAACTGTAGCCTGTATAGAAGACGATCTGCTGGTGGTGGCGGGAAAATTCGGTGTAGCTGTATCCCGGATACTGGGATATGGACGTCTGTCTCCACCGGTTGTATACCGGCATATAAAAAACCTGCAGTACAGTGATGTGTATGATGTACAGATCATCGGGGACGAGGTGATCATGACTACCAATAAAGGTTTGTTATCTGTACCTGTTCCGGATAGTATGGCCTTTGCGAAGCAAAGAGCTGTTCCCACACAGAATTACCGGGTACTGCTCGGCTACAATGGCCTGCTGCGGACAATAGTCTCCGGGGATACGCTTCATGTGGATCAGGCAGATATGAAGTTGCGTTTTGACGTAGTACGTCCCTCTGGCAGCGGTATACTCCGGTGTGCTTATTTTTTGTCCGGTACGGATGAGAAATGGAATCTGTTAGCCGGTAAAGAGCTGCTGCTGCCCCCGTTGAAACCCGGCTCCACAACCCGGATGTTGCTCCGGTTTTCGGATGATGTGTGGATCAGCGATCCGGTAGCTATTGATTTATACGTCACGCCTTACTGGTGGCAGACGGTATCTGCCCGGCGGGTGATCTGGGGTAGCGCCGTTTTAGGGTTCCTGGGCCTGATCGCCGCCAGCGTATGGATCACCCGGAGGATTGTTGTAAGCAATAACCAGCGCAGGAATGCGCACATGGAAATAGAATTAAAGGCGCTGTATGCACAGATCAATCCCCATTTTATTTTTAATACCCTCAACACGGCGTTGTTTTTCATCGAAAGCCGGAAAATTGAGGATGCGCATACGCATGTTTCCCGGTTTTCCCATCTGTTGCGTTCGTATATAAAATCATCGCGGAACCGTTTTGTTACTATTGCGGAAGAAATAGAAAATCTGCACAATTACATTGGGTTGCAGCAGATCCGGTTCTGGGATAAGTTCGATTATAAGATCCTGCTCGAAGACGGCATTGAGGCCAACCGGGTACGTATACCGGCATTGCTTTTCCAGCCGATTGTAGAAAATGCGATCCACCACGGGCTGTTCCATAAAAAGGAGAAAGGCTTCCTGAATATTCATTTTAAAAACGGCGAGGCCCACCAGGAAATTATTTGTATTATTGAAGACGATGGGGTAGGCCGGAAGCAATCGCAGGAATTCCGGAGAAGCAGCACACTCAAAAAAAATGAATCTTACGGTGACCAACTGATTGAAGACCTGATCCGTATCTTCAACAAATATGAAGGTATGGATATCAGGATCACCTATCACGATAAAGAGCCGCCGTTGACCGGAACTATTGTAACACTCTACATAAAAAAGGCATTATGAGCGAAAATATTACCTGCTATATTGTGGATGATGAGCGCTTTGCGGCGGAACGGCTTGCAGCCAAGCTGAATAAGCTATATCCGCAGATCTCCGTAAAAGGTACTTATTATAGCTGGGAAGACGCACTGCATGCACTGCGGAAACAGCAGCCGGATATCCTGTTCCTTGATATATCCATGCCCGAAAAGAACGGGATTGACCTGCTCCGGCTGCTCCCGGAGATTGAATGTGAAATTATTTTTACTACCGCCTATACTGAATATACGCAGGAAGCGATCCAGTTTTTTGCGACGGGGTACCTGCTCAAGCCGATAGACGACGCAAAAATGATGGCATGTACAGATAAAGCGATTGAACGCAGCCGTCATAAGCGAATGGGCCGTCAGGAAGCCCCGCCCACCAGCGAAATGAAGATCGGTATCCCCAATCGGAGAGGGATCAATTATGTGAACATACAGGACATTCTCTATCTCGAATCCGTCAATAAGTGTACCCGTGTGGTATTTCTCCATAATGAGCTGATAAGCGCCCATAACCTCGGCACGTTCAAAAAGCTGATAGAGCATAACGCTTTCTACCCGGCCCACCGTTCTTATATCATCAACCTGAATCATATTGTCAGCTATCAATCCGAAGGCTATGTTGTGATGACGGACAAAAAGGAGATCCCCATATCCAAAAACCTGAGGGAAGATTTTCAGGCCCGATTTATCACTATTACCAGGAGCGACAAACGCTCTTAAAACAGAAGCCTGCTGAGGCTTCCATTCTTCATTTCCTTTTTTCGTCGGATAGATTCATCCGTTCGGTAGATGGAAAGGTATCTTAGGTGCATAGCGCCTTACGCTTCATTGCTGTATATCTAATGTTACATCCGGTTGCATGCTTTTTTCCGATTGCATGTCGCTTATAGTCAATATGGCTATGATCTGTTCGCCTTTGGCGTTCACTGAACCTTATTTTTTAACTAAAAATACAGATACATGAAAGGTAAATGGCTACTCCTGGTATTATTTAGCTTATTCTTTATGCACGCGGGCTATGCCCAGATCACCGGCCCTTCTGCCGTTACGGTGGGCGCACCGGTTACGTTTTCCGGTCCTCCGGGGCACAGGAGCTATACCTGGAATAACGGGGTATCAGGACCATTGCAAATAGACCTGAACACCGGTATTCCCCGGACGCAGACCACCACCTTAAACGGGGCACAGGATGTCGCTGTATTATATGATCATAACCTGAAAAAATGGTATGCTTTTGGATTTGGCTGGACCTCTCTGGCGCTGTACCGGGCCGACCTGGGTACAGATCCTACACAGGCGGCTGCCGTCACTATGGCTGCCGTCCCCGGCACGGCATTTACAGGTACTGATCGTGTCTATGGTATTACTTTTTATTACGACAATACTACCAGTAAATGGCATTGCTTTATGGCAGTCACTGCTGCAGGCAGCAACCCCATAAGAATCAGGAGATTTGATTTTGATGATCTTGCAGCTACTCCTACGGAAACGCTGATCACACTGCCTCCCCAGATAAGTGCTGCCCAGGGACAGCCCTATGAGATTATGGTGATAAAGGAAGATGGAGAATACATGCTGTTCCTGTCCAATTATTGGGGAGCTCCCTATCGTATTGATCTGGGCGCCTCTATTACCAATAGCACGCCGTCTTTAGGAGCGCAACTGACTGCTCCCGGTGTGGCTAGTCCTACAGGTATGGCTTTCCATAAACAGGACGGAGTCTGGTATGCACTGATGGTAGGTGTAAATAACACGCTTATGCGGTATACGTTTACCAACGGGATCAAAGATCCGGTGCCATCAGTTTCTCAGGTAGGTACCAATCTTCTTTCCGGGAATGATAAGTACCGTATCCGCCTGGTAAACGGGGCATGCGGCGATCAACTGCTTGCCTTTATCACCGGCCCGGCAAGTAGTCTGAGCCGGCTGGATTTCAATGGTGATATAACCAGTACGCCCACAGGTCCGGTAGCAGTACAGACCCCGAATTTCCCCAGTCAGCTCAACCAGGGGTTATACCCATATGTTTACGATAACAAGCTGCATATGGCGGTGGGGATTTTCGGAAGTAATGGCATTTTCAACATGAAAATATCTGATCTCCCCGCAGGTACGCAGCATATTTATAATGATCCCGGTGTCTCGCTTACATTTCTAACTCCCGGTACATATGATGTCCATCTGGTGGTAGATATGGATGGCGACGTACCGACACAGGCGTATTGCCATACGGTGACAGTCACAGCGTCTTCTTCCGGCCCTGCGATACCCGATCCTTTTACGGCAGCGCCCTCCCCGGTGTGCCAGGGAGCAAATAATGTAACCTATACAGTGCCCGCAGTGAGTGGTGCTACTGCCTACCGCTGGCATTATACAGGAAGCAATGTCAATTATACGGCCTCGACAAGCCAGCCGACCAATACGCTGAGCTTCCTGTCTAACGCTGCAGCAGGCACGCTTCGTGTCTGGGCTGTGGACAACAACGGAGACAGCAGCGTTACCTCACGGGATACGGCGATTACAGTAAATCTGCTACCTGCCACCCCGAGCAATTTTACAGCTTCTCAGGGTACGGTATGCCGGGGCCAGAATAATGTAACGTATACAGTACCGAATGTATCAGGCGTAACGTATAATTGGAGCTATACCGGGGGGACAGGTGCGACGATCAATGGTACCGGCAACAGCGTGACCGTTAACTTCAACGCGTCGGCTACGAGTGGTACACTCAACGTGACAGCTACGAATAGCTGCGGTACGAGCACGGCGCGTAGTATGGCGGTGACCGTTAACCCATTGCCGGATGTAACGATCACCCCGGCTACAACATCAATATGCGCAGGCGGTAGTATAACACTGACGGGGAATGGTGCTACGACCTATAGCTGGTCACACAGTGGCGGCAACATTGCTGCGGCAACATTTACGCCTTCCGCTACAACGACCTATACAGTAACGGGTACTTCTTCCGGGTGCTCTGCAACGGCTACCCGGCAGATGACGGTCAATGCATTGCCGGTGACGCAGGTGACCGTAACAGGCGGCATTACAGAAGTGTGTGCGGGCGATAGTGTACGGCTGACAGCATCGGGCAGTGGCTATACATATACATGGAAGAATAGCTCCGGAGCCGTAGTGGGGAATGGGCAGCAGTATGCGGCTTATACAACGGGTAGCTATAAGGTAATAGCCACAGATGCAGGCAGCGGATGTGCTGATAGCACACAATCGATAGATGTGCGTGTATATGATCGTCCGGTAGTGTCGCTGGATCAGGCAGATACATCGTTCTGCATTGGCGGTATGATCAGGCTGAAAGTAGCCACACAGGATACAGATCTGACGTATGTATGGAAACAGGATGAGCTAACTGTCCCGTTGGCGACGGCTCAATTCCTGGAGATTGATGAGGGTGGCGTGTACAAGGTGATCGTAGGCCGCTCTGCTGTGGCCTTATGCGAAGACAGTACGAATGAGGTAATGGTAACAGTTCATGACCTGCCTGCCGTAGCTGTTACGTGGGATAATGAGGTGCTCCATGCGACTCCGGGTTATGTGTCGTACCAGTGGTATACAGGCAACCAGGGCATACCGGGCGCTGATGATTCAACCTATATACCACCATCGAATGGTGGTTACAGTGTGACGGTGGTAGATAGCAATGGCTGTACAAGCACTTCCGAAGTAGAGATCCTGAAGAATGTGCATATAGACATGATAGCTGCGACATGGATCCGGGTGTACCCCAATCCCGTGACTGGCAGCCCGCTGTATATTGATACGGATCAGAAGATTGGTATTGTGCTGAGCAGCATAGATGGCAAGACCCTGCTGCAGGGAGCGGATATCCGCAGTATAGACATGGATGCCTATGCAGGAGGGATTTACCTGTTACGGATACTGGACGGGAATGGTATGACTATCCGGACAGAACGGATTGTCAAACACACTCCGGACAGATGAAATATTCCCTTTGTAACCTGTTGTATAAACCCTTGAAATTTTAGATGCTGTATGTTTATTATAAAGCGATTCCTGGCAGCTATATCTGCTATTTGTTTGTGGATTCCGGTTCATGCGCAGGTGGATACGGAGTTCTGGTTTGCCGTTCCTGAAGTTTCCGAATGGAGCCAGATAGACCGGCCTGTTAATATTGTTATTGCTACCGGCGCTGCTCCGGCTTCCGTGTCCATTACCCAGCCCGCTGCAGGGTCTACCATGCCTGCGATCAACCTGACCATTCCTGCCAATACCGTCCATAAAGAGAATATGACCCCTCATATTAATATCCTCGAATGCAAGCCGGCGGCAACAGTATTGAACTACGGGCTCAGGATCGTTTCGGACGTGCCGGTCACTGTATACTATGAAGTGCTCGGGCGGGGATCATTCCCCTCTCCGGTTAACCCCGAAGTTTTTGCGCTGAAGGGAGGCAATGCGCTGGGGACATCATTCCTGATACCGTCCCAGAATTATATCGGCAATAACCCCGGATCGTACACCCCCCAGCCCTTGTCTTCTTTTGATGTGATCGCGACAGAAGACAATACCACAGTTACCATTACACCTGCCGTAGCCATACAGGGCGGATACCCGGCAGGCGTTCCATTTTCCGTTACATTGAACCGGGGACAGACCTGGTCTGCTACAGCGACAGGCCCGGCTGCTGCATTGCATCTCCCCGGCTCGCTGGTTTCTTCGGACAAGCCGGTGGCGGTAACCGTCAAAGACGATCTGGTACAGGGCGGCACCATATATGGTAGCTGTTCTGATCTTATCGGCGACCAGATCGTACCGGTAAACCTGCTGGGCACGGAATATATAGCCATGAATGGTGGACTGATGAATACCCCCGGCGATCAGTTATTTATTACTGCATTGCAGAATAGTACTGAAATATATCGTGACGGCGGCGGCACCCCGCTTGCAACGATCAATGCCGGAGATACATACCGTATGCCGGCTGCAGCATCGCCGGGGCAGACCGCTACTTATATCCGTACAACAAACCCGGTAACAATCTGGCAGCTTACCGGTGTCGGGTGTGAAATGGGCGCTACCCAGTTGCCGCAGATCGAATGCAGCGGCAGCTCTTCCGTACGCTATACAAGATCGCTTCCGTGGGATCTGTATGTCAATCTGATGGTACCGGCCGGAGGGCAATCCAACTTTACTATAAACGGAACGCCGTTGACCACTGCTGTATGGACTGCAGTGCCGGGAACAGCCAATCAATGGTTTTCTACCCAGCTTAACCTTACTGCCCAGGTAGCGCAGGGTTCAATCCTTACAATAAGCAACAGCACAGCTCTGTTTCATATGAGCGTACTGGACGGTAATGGCAGTGGTGGTAACAGTTACGGATATTTCAGCAGTTACAGCCGCGTGATAGCCGAGGCAACCGCCAGCGCCAATACGGTTTGTGACGGCGACAGCATTCAATTGTTTGCAAAAACGGTTCAGGGTGGTATCTATCAATGGTCCGGCCCAGGCAGCTTCAACAGCAGTCTGCAGAATCCGGTTATTCACGGTGCGAATACTCAGTATACCGGCTGGTATCATCTGACGGTAACCGCCGGCAGCGGGCTGTGTGGAAGTGGTACGGATTCTATTTATATCCGGGTATATGATCTGCCGGTTACAAACCTGGGTAGTGATATTGCTGTATGTATGGATTCTTTGACGCTTGTATCTGCTCCTTTCATTTCCGGTGCGGCGTATTTGTGGAATACAGGTAGCACTGCTGACTCCCTGGTCATTTTTTCATCCGGTTCCTACTGGTTGGAAATAACCGATACCAACGGGTGTAAAAGCCGCGATACCATAGAGGTGAACCTGGGAGCGCCGATTGAGGTGGATCTGGGGCCTGATTTCGGTATTTGTGACAAGGATCTTCCGGTAACGTTGTCTTCCCCGCAGCCGCCCGGTACCACTTACCTGTGGAGCAATGGTTATTCAGCTTCGTCTATGACTGTAACACGCGGTGGTACCCACTGGCTGGCTGTGGAGCGTGCTGGCTGTACAGCCAGCGATACCATCGAGATTACGGTAGTACCTACTCCGGTCCTGTATTCCGGCTCCGACACGACAATCTGTGAGCAGTACCCGTTGGAGATCGGCACAGAGGTTCCCCGGGCTACCTATCTGTGGAATACCGGTGAAACAACGGCTCACATCACTGTCAGCGCTACAGGTACTTATACCCTGACGGTTGATGTAGATGGATGTGTTGTCCATGATACGGTACACATTACTGCCATGCCGCCCCCGGATATAGACCTGGGTGGTGACAGGGACATATGCCCGGAACAGACGATCGTGCTGGACGGAACCCACAGCCAGAACAGCCGGTATGTCTGGAGTACGGGTGAAATTACCCCCAGTATAGCCGTAACATCCGCAGGTGTTTATGGAGTTGAGGTTACTACGGAATTTGGCTGTGTGGGTGGCGATACAGTAACACTTACGTTTTACCCCAAACCGGTCGTAAGGCTTGGGGAGGACACTACCGTATGCGAAGAGACTCCCTTGTCGCTGAGACCCTGGCACACAAATGCAGATTCACTCGTATGGTCTGACGGGAGCGTCGGTGAAAATCTGTTGGTCCACTATGGAAATGAATACATCGTAACGGCGGTCAATAAGTGCGGTACGGGTTCGGATACGATCAATGTAAAGCAGATATTCTGTGATATCTGGCTGCCGAATGTATTTACACCAAATGGCGACGGACTCAATGATATATTCAGGGTGCTCGGTAATACGGGGCGTCTGCAAGGAGTAACATTCAGCATTTTCAACCGGTGGGGTGAACGCGTATTCGTGACGAACGACAAGCTGGAAGGATGGAACGGCTACTATAAAGGTGCAGCAGCGCAGATAGGTACATATGTATACCTGCTGCAGTATAGCCTCGACGGACAGCCGTATATACAGAAGGGGAATTTTCATTTACTAAGATAAATGTGTGAAAGGTGTGCCGGATGTGTTTGATGTGGGAGATGTGTTCCGTCACATCCGTCACATCTCCCACATCAAACACATCTTTCACACATCATTTTTATTTAAACTTCATGAAACAAATCAAAAGAAAGATCAGTGTTGTTGCAGGAGCCGTATTAGCAGCAATGTCCGTATCCGGCCAGTCTCCTGCTCCCGGATGGTTTAAGAACGCAAATACGGAAACCGGTTTGATGATATCTTCAGGTATGCAGGCGTTGCCGGCGGCAGTAGATATTAATAATGACGATTACCCCGACCTGGTCTCTGTTTATATCCCTCCCGGAGGATCGCTGTTTACTGAACGAAAGCCATTTTTGATCCACCTCAACATACAGGATCCGGATAGTAATGACCCGAAAGTGCGTAAATTCATAGATGTAACCCCGCAATCGGGTGTGCACGCTATGCCCGGAGATACAGGTTATCATGCGAATTGTTTTACACTGGCCGATTTCAATAATGATGGTCATATAGACATGGTCACCGGTAATTTTTACTATAATAAAGCTACTTATCCTTATCCCAATGACCGCTGCCAGGTATTCCTGGGCGATGGTGCGGGTAAGTTTACTTACAAACCCAATCATGGATTGGGCTCTATCGGGCTGCGTAATGTTCGTGCACTGACAGCATTGGACTATGACCGGGATGGTAATCTCGACCTGTTTATTGCAACTTTTTATGAAAGCTCCGCTACCGGCATCCGAGATCATGGCTACCTGCTGAAAGGAAATGGCGACGGCACTTTTACGGACGTGACGGATGCCAGTGGTATCGGCGCTTTACCGGAAGCGATGTATGGTTCTTCGGCTACCGACTGGAATAACGACTGCTATCCCGATATTTTCACTGCACCGTATTGCCGTAGTCCGGGTATGATCTTGCGCAACAATGCAGGCGATGGTACGTTTACAGATATAGCGGCTTCGCTGGGTTATAATCTGGAGCTCACCGGTGCGGGTCAGCGTTCGTGTACGTTTGCGATCACACCTGAAGATGTGAACAACGACGGTAATATGGATCTGTTTTTTGCAATAGTGCACGGGGGGAATGCGCCGGGCCAGTTTCGCTCCACAATAGGATTCAACAGGGGGCCGGATCATAATTACAGCTTTGACATCCGGGAGGATCTGCTACCAGTAAATCCTCCTGCTACGCAAAGTCGTGGAGATATGAAAGGCGTATTTATAGATTTCGAGAATGACGGCCTGAAAGACCTGGTGATGGCGCAGGGTGTCTATGCACCTGCTACTGACCGTACGTACTTCTGGCATCAGCAGCCGGATCATTCTTTTACAGAAGTCACGGCAGCGCTGGGATTGCTGGTGCAGGATCTGAAGAGTACGAGCTTTGCAGAGGCTATTGATTACGATATGGATGGCGACGACGATCTGCTGACCACGAATCCGAACAGTACGACCGTGGCTCTGTGGGAGAATACAGTGGGGCAGGATAAGAACCGGGTAGCGGTGAAGCTGCTACCGCTGACATCCGGTATCAATAAGAGTGCGATCGGCGCCCGTATTTATGTACACTATGATGGCAAGATGCAGATGCGTGAGGTGATGGCGGGCAGGGGCATGCACACAGGTCAGCAGCCGTTTATCCTGAACTTTGGCCTGGGTGACGCTACGGCAATAGATTCGATCGTCGTGAGATGGCCTGATGCGAACTGCACACGTTCTACGGCGTATAATCCTTCGATCAACCGGGTTGTGACGATCAATAGTTTCCCGACGGGTGTAGGCGAGGTGTCGTCTGCTGCGCCTGAGATAAAGGTATTTCCGAATCCTGCGACACGTTATGTCGTAGTCCAGGGGAGTGACCTTACCAACCGTATCCGGGAAGTAAGGCTGCTGGACGTAACAGGTAAAACAACCGGCATACGGTATAGTACAAGCGACGGCGACAAGCTGATCTTCGACCTTGGTAGTTTGCCTGAAGGCGCTTATTTCATTCATCTGGAGCTGAAGGAAACCGGTACCAAAGTATACCCGGTGATCCGGAAGTAGATGGTGAAACATTGAAACCGAGGGTGTCTCAAAACTATGCTGTCGCGGATGTTCCGCAGGACATCCGTGACTACAGATGAACCGGGTTTGCAACCCCGGTAAAACAGATAATGACCTGAAGCAGGATTTGCAAATCCTGCTTTATCTGTGTTCCCGGATGCGCTGACGCTAACATCTGGGAAAGCGTTGTGAACAGATTCATGCGCAACTTCCCGTTGTAAACTCCCTTTGGGATACTTGTATGTATTTTTTACCTTGCTGCCGATGTTGTCGGCATGATGTATAAATTCCAGTTAACATTAGGCGGGGTATTTTATCCCGTCATTGTAGGGACGGTATTCCTGCTGGCCACTATTTTTTCCTCTTTTTCAATCCTCGCTACACCGGTTCCTATCAGGCTGGATGTTAATAATGGTCTGCCATCCAATCATATCTACAGGATGTTGGTAGACCGGAACGGGTATTTATGGCTGGCCACACCACAAGGTGCCGTAAGGTACAACGGATATGAAACAATCGTCTTTGACCTTTCATCCGGCCTGCCATCCAACGATGTCTGGAACCTGCATGAAGATAATCAGGGGCGTATCTGGATACAATGTATCTGTCCATCTCTGGGGTATATTTATGACAACCGCTATAAAGACGTTGTCATAGAGCATCCACCTGCTCAGCTATACCCACGGATGTGGAATTATGAGCATGGTATTTTACTATACAGCCAGTATGATCACAATAGCCAGGGAAAAATATTTATCGAGAAAAACGACACGCTCTACGGGTATAATGCCGGATCTATCATCTCCCTGCTGTTTGACAGTCAGAAACGGGAAGTGATTTGTGTTGAAAAGTTGACCGACGATCTGGTATACCCCAAGTCGGTCTATAAAAAGGGTTTTTCTTCAGGTCATATTATACAGGAAGACCGTTTCCTGTACCCTGTACAGAAACCTGTGGGTGCATTGATCGGTAGCTTTAGTAAGTATATTATACACAAAGGGTTAAGGGGTAATGAGCTGGTTATATTCGATGTCATCAATGCATCGTGGCAGGTGATAACGCTTCCCGAAACAGACGGCTCTCTACAGGCAAGTGTGTTCAATGCTTTGGATACAACCTTATATATGGCGGCCGGTGGTTCTTTATATCGGTTTGATGTTACCGATTCTTTCCGGCAAACCCGGAAATACGATATCAAAGGAGCTATGAGCAGCGCTGTTTCAAACGTACTGCATGATACCCTGTGGGGGGCGTGTATCGGCACTTTTGATCAGGGTATCTATCTGCGTTACAGTAATGATGCGGTATTCACCCCGAAGGCAGATCATCTTACCGGCGCATACCGGTATGCAGGACATGGTTATGGTAACCGGCACTTTTGGTGGAACAGGGTCAATCATACATTGGCTGCGGTAGATGCCGCCGGAAAGATTATGTACAGGTCTTATCGTGATATGGCTACTATACTGAAAATTGTTCCCTGGAACGACCGGGAATCCCTGTTATTGCATATGAATACCCTTTATTTGCTGGATCATCAGACCGGCACGATTACACCTTTCTTTCAGCATAAAAACCTGTCGCCTCATAATGATCCTTTGTTGAATAAATACCTGGAAGATAATCACCTGATGCGGTATCTTGATATTGCCATAGCAGATACCAACGAGCTCTTCCTGTTGTCCAGATCGGGCTTATACAGGATATACAGGGAAGCAGCGGGCTTTTCCGCACAACTACTTCAGTACGGCCAGGGAAAGCGCACCACAGAGCTATTCACTGAAATTGTTTATGATCCGGTACAACAGGTAGTATGGGCATATAACAGTAATTCGGTAATGCGGTATAACCGGGATGGCAGCAGCATTATTGTACCTCATGACAGGCTTGGAACGCCTATATTCCATAATATCGAGAAGCTGTTTGTTGATACGCGTTATGGCAATATTTTCATGAAAGAATTTGACCGTCTGACTGTCTTTAACATCTATACCGGCCGGTATCGGCGGTTATACCCGGAGCTGAATCTTGAAAAGAGTCAGGTATGTCTCCGGGACGACTGGCTGATTGTAGCAGGGAGGTTTGGCGTTACGGCTGATAAAATCACCGGTACAAACACGATCAGGAGGGGCGCCTTTTATGAAAATGTAAAAAGCAGTTATTACAAAGATGTCCTGGATGTGCACCTGACAGCTACAGAAATAATTATGAATACCGATCGTGGGATATTGTCTGTCCCGTTACCCGGCGGCGAACAGGATACCGATATCTATCCCGGATTCCGGCAATTGCCCTATCATTTTCTGTTGGGATACCAGGGGCATTGGCGGCAGTTGCATCATGGGGATACATTAATGCTGGATCAGGATAACATGCAGCTCCGGCTTGATATAGTCCGGCCTTCGGGTAATGGTAAGCTGAAATATCAATACCGGTTAGGGAATAATGATGGGGTATGGGAAATACTGCATGGTAACGAGCTGATGCTTTCCGGCCTTATTCCGGGGAAGCCGGTCTGGCTTTCGATTCAGGCAACAGATCAGGTGTGGAAAAGCAAGGAGATGGACATCTGCCTATACATGGTACCTTACTGGTGGCAGACTGATACTGCCCGTAAGATTATATGGATTACAGGATTATTTACAGTTGTTGCGCTTATCTATGGGATCATATGGATTACAAAGCGGATCGTAGTGCGCAACAATTTCAGGCGCAATATGCATATGCAGATGGAGCTGAAATCTATTTATGCGCAGATCAATCCTCATTTTATCTTTAATACCCTCAACTCCGCATTGCTCCTGATCAAGGCCAAGAAAAACCAGGATGCATACCGGCATGTATCAAAGTTTTCACGGTTGCTGCGTGCCTATATCAAATCGTCCCGGAACCGTTTTATTACCATTGCGGAAGAAACGGAAAACCTGAGAAATTATATAGAGTTGCAGCAGATCAGATTTAAAGATAAATTTGATTATGAAATCGTATTGGACGATTCGTCCGAGGTACGTTCGATGCGCATACCTTCTCTTTTATTGCAGCCTATTGTTGAGAATGCAGTCAGCCACGGGCTGTTGAATAAAAAAGACAAAGGAATGCTGCGCATACACTTTAAAAAAGGTACAGGGGAGCAAAGTGTGATCTGTACTATCGAAGATGATGGTGTGGGCCGGAAAGAGACAAAGCAGTTGCGGGATAGCAGCTCTCTGAAAAGTGAGTCATACGGAGATCTGCTGATAGAAGATCTGGTGCGGGTATTTAATAAATACGAAGGGACGAATATCAGGATTGTATACACAGATAAAGTCCCTCCGTTAAGCGGCGTACTTGTAACTATTTATATTGAAAAGACAATATGAGCGAACGTATTACCTGTATGATTGTGGATGATGAGCAGGATGCCATAGACTTGCTGGTCTCCAACCTGAATGATATTTATCCGTCTGTAGCAATCGCCGGTACCTATCAGTCGTGGAAAGATGCGCTTACTGCACTCCGGGCACAGCAGCCGGATATCCTGTTTCTCGATATCTCTATGCCGGGTAAGAATGGGATGGATATGCTTAAATTGTTACCGGTGATTGAATGCGAGATCATTTTTACTACGGCATTTTCGGAGTATGCCCTGGATGCTTTTCAGTTTTTTGCAACCGGATATCTGCTGAAGCCGATAGATGATATGGAGCTGGCCTCCGCTATTGAAAAAGCTGTGGAAAGAGTCAGGCATAGGCGGATTGTCGGAGCTCCTTCACAAGGCCAGAAGCTTGGCATCCCTAACCGGAAAGGGATTGACTATGTAAATCTGCATGATATACTGTATCTGGAGTCTGTTAATAAGTATACCAAAGTAATAACAGCAGAAGCGGAGTTACTCAGCCCGCATAATATAGGTACGTTTAAGAAACTCGTAGAATCCGATTTCTTTTTTCCCGTGCACAGGTCTTACATCATCAATGTAAACTATATGGTGCGCTACGAATCGGAAGGGTTTGTGATTATGACCGACAAAAAGGAGATACCTGTTGCCCGTGCTGTACGGGAAGATTTTCTTGCCCGGTTCATTACCGTTACCAAAGGGAAATAATGCCGAACGGATTGAAGACATATGGTCGTCAATAAATAATTTCAGGCTTATAGATTATCTAA
>JBBCJI010000017.1:0-112155 GCA_037190845.1 Flavipsychrobacter sp.
TTAAAGGATTCCACAGATTAAAGTCTGTGGAATCCTTTAATCCGCCTAATCCGTGGTACTTTACTTGATCACGATCATCTTTTTCGCTCCGGACACCGCGCCATTACAACGTAACTGGTAGTAGTACGTGCCGGATGCCAGCTCGCTGTTATCCAGTGTAATGTGCCGGAAGTTATGCCCTACGCGGTATTTCCGTATCTCCTGGCCGTTGGTATTGAAAAGCGCCAGTTCTCCTTCATAGATACCGTCAGGGAGCTGATATTGAATGGTTGTCAGGCCGCCAGTAGGATTGGGCGCAGGATCGGAAAGACCGCCGCCCGACAGGCTGGTGCTTTCTTTCAGCCCCAGTCCGCTGGCACAGGGGTCGCAGGGAATCGTGCCGGGAAGTGTATATACATCATAATCATAATTGCTGTATCCTTTGTGTACCAGCGCTTTAAATTTGTTGTTTCCTGCGTTGTATATGTAGAAATTGTTCTGGAAGGAATTGATGATATTCCCGTTTTCGTTGAGTACCAGTCTTTGTCCCTCGCCGGGATTGGTGGTAGACCAATACCAGGTTGTAAACTCGATCAGATTGTCTGTATGGAACAGCGTTTCTGAGATATACTCTGCTCCGCCCCATATCATATATCCCGGCTCATAGCTGTAATGGGTAAATCCGGGTACATTGGGGAAGTTGATGGTTTTCCACAGGGAATTATCCATGTTGTATATTTTCAATTGCTTGGTCGTTGTGTCAAACATGGCGATCTTCCGGCCGGAAAGGCTCAGGTTTACGATGCCGGCAACACCTGAAGCCACATAGTGATGCTCAAGCACCATTTGCGCGGATGAGGAGAACCCGAAACAAAGAATAAGGGCAATGGTCGTAAGGAATTGTTTTTTCATCGGGGTGATTTTTTGAGAAAAAGTTTAAGCGTGTGATTATGTCTGGATGGTTGATACTATTTTCGATGCAATATTAATATGTTTTGACTGTATAAGGAAGTGCAGGTAACATTTCTTCATGTTATGATGCTGTTAATGAGTTCGTATCAGGATCGGGTAGTTTTTAATGATCTGTTTTATTAGCCAATTAGCTAATGATCAGTAAACCGCATCCCGGAAGTCGCGGCGGCGGATCAGGCGCAGATCCTGCAGGATGGAAGCCTTGACATTTAATGTAAAATTAAAGCTCTTGCGCGGCCCGAAGGGGATAGTGCCCAGGCGCATTTCCCAGCAATGGAGATCGCGATAAATATCAATAGAGGTGAAGGTCAACTGTTTGATCGTGAAATCGTAACCGGTAGAGTAGGTAATTTTCCAGTGGGTGCTGATATTGAAGTCTCCGCTGATCATGACATTCTGGTTGTAGCGGATCGTGTCCTGTTTGGATGTAGCGTTATAGGTGTTATTCATAGTCAGTGCATAGGCAATGTTTACAGACCATGGTATATTAAAATCCACGTAGTCGTTATAACCGCCCTGTTGCATCAGCCGGCTGAATTCGTCGGTTTTTGTGGCTTCATGATCGTTGCCGGATTTTTGTTTGGAGCGCAGCCCGGCGCTCAACGCCACACTGGCGCTGGTAAAACGGGCTATGCCCCTGCCGGCATCCCAAGAACTGGTAGCGATCCGTTCTCCTGTTTCATAGTTGAGGGTATAGGGATCAAAGGAGGCATTGGCGCTGATATTTAATTTGTTCAGCACATTGGTACGGAAAGCCACGGCAACGGGGCTCCACTTGAATGAATCCGCTGCCACATTATAAGAGCCGTTTACGGAAAAGGCATCAATCAGGGTGATATTCTGGCTGCCGGTCACGGTATCTTTACTGTTCCGCATTTTGATCTGGAGGTTATTATTCAATCCGTACAGGATACTGCTGCTGAAATGCCCGTATTGTCCCAATCCCGGTACGCCCACAATAGATCCGTCGTATGGAGAAAGATATACCGGCTGGCTTTCCGCACTGAGTCTTGTGCGGTAATAATAGTTAAACGGGGAAGCCGCGTAATCAGGTTTGTAATTGAAGCCTGTATTGGGCGTGAGGACGTGCCGTATGCCCATCAGCTTTCCTTTCCGGAACATTTTCATACCGTATATGCGCGTACTGAGCTGCATGTTCAGGTCTATATCCCGCGCTGTAAAGAATCCGCGGTAATCATTGGTGTCCAGTGTATATAGGGTATTGTCAAAATAACGGTATTGCCGTTGTGTAAGCCAGTATTCATTATAATTCGCGCCGAAGGAAAGATTGACGAACCGGAATACGGTATAGGCGGCGCTTAGCGGTACCGAGTGGCGGACGCCATTCCGGAACTGCTGGAATGACAGGTCGTTCATGCTGAATGCACTGTCGTAGAAAGACAACTGGTTTTGCGCATTCAGCGTATAGCCCAGCGTAATCTTATCGTACCAGTTGGTGCCCGTGGAATTTTTCTTCTGGAGCGGGTTGAATTGCCCCAGGTAAAAATTCAATTCAGGTAACGTCACGTTTACCAGGCCGGTTTGGGTATTCTGGTTGTGCCGGGCGCCAACGGTGAGGTTATAGGGTTTGTTGGCCCAGCTTTTGGAAAAGGTGATGTTCGACTGGTACTGGTTTTGTAATATCTGGTTGGGATTATAGCTGTTATTGGCATAGAATGAAGAGCTGCCGGCCGTTACCGAGGCATTGAAGCTGACGCCGGGGCGAGCCTTCGGGTCTGTTGTATGCCGCCAGTTGATCATGAAATCTTTGATAACGGATGAATTGGGCTCATAGCTTTCGCCGGTTTTATTATAGGCATAACTCAGCGACACGCCGCCATTATACTGGTATCTGTTGGCATAGGTAGTAATAGCGCTTCCGCTCCAGCTTCCTTTGGAGTAGATGTTGGCCAGCATCAGCAGATCGACATAGTCATTCAGGTAAAAATAATAACCCCCGTTGGTCAGCCCGATACCGCGCTGCTCTTCTATGGTGTACATAGGCAGCCGGAACCCCGAACGCTGGGTCTGGGAGATCGGGAATATCCCGAAAGGCAGGAATAAAGGGGTGGGAATCATTTCGACAATAATGTTAGCCGGTCCGGATGCGATCATACGGTTGGGTATGATCTTGATCTTACGGGCGCTGATCCCGAAGTGGGGCGTATCCAGCGCACAGGTAGTATAGATATTCTTCCAGCCGTAAATGGACTGGTCTTCATTTCTTTTTACCTGCTCGCTGTGCACAAACCCTTCTCCGTATTGGGAATGGGCGTTCCGGACGATAGCACGCTTGCTTTTGAAATTATAATGCAATGAGTCGTAGGTAAAGGATTCCGCTCCCTGTACGAATTTTCCGCGTTTTTTTTCATCATCTTCATCTTCATCTTGCTTATTGGTGCTTACGCTATCGGGCTGTGGTAAAGGAGATGCGGTTACGCGACTTGTATTCTGGTTGTATATGATGAGCCCGGCATCCACTTTCATATCTTCATAATTTACTTTTGCGTCCTTGTACAGGTAAAACAGGTTTTGCTCCATATCCATTACCGCTGAGTCGGTAGCTTCGCTGAATACCGGTGATGCAAGGGCGTCTTTGGATATCCGGATGCCCAGGGAATCTTCCAGTGTGCGGGAAGGAGCAAGGCTGTCTGCCACGGCAAGGCTATCCGTTGCAGCCACGCTATCGGCAGGTATTTCCCCGGTGGCGCTGTCTGTTGTATATAGAGAATCAGGTATGTATATGCCGGTTTCGGGCGGCACGGCGCTGTCTGGTTGCACGATAACCTGTGCCTGAGCCCGGTTTGTTAAAGCGAATATAAAAATCACTGCAATAGTGAGACTAAAGCAGTGCATCCATAATTTTTTTAGAATAATTTTACCGCACGGGTTCATGAACGGGCACAAAAATAACTATTTGACCACTACGTTTGTGATTTATAAAAGCTAACTTAACAGATTAAATACTTATAATGTATATCAGAGTTCTTTTTTTTATCCTTGCTGTGCTATGTATATATCCGTCAGCAGTGTATCCTAACGGAAAGAAAATCAGGAATATTGTATTGGATGCCGGTCATGGCGGTACGGATCCCGGCGCAAAGGGAAAGATAAGCCTTGAAAAAAACCTGACGCTCGCCATTGCCCTCCGGGTGGGTAAGCTTATCAACGACAGTCTGAAGGATAGCCGGGTAATATATACCCGTACTTCTGATGTTTACCCGACATTAAAGGAGCGCCATGAAATAGCCAACCGGGCGAAAGGGGATTTGTTTGTGTCCATTCATATTAATGCTACGGCTGCCCGTGTAGAGCGTATCCGTACAGGTTATAAATATGTAAAAAAAGGAAGCAAGAAGGTAAAGGTTCCCACGTACCGGACTGTTCGTCACACGGAAACGTCTGCCAGCGGTACGGAAACCTATGTGCTGGGATTGCACCGCACCGGACAGAAGGCCGGAGCCATTGGCGATCATGCAGATCATATCGTGGAAGAACCCGGTTTGCTCGATGAAAGTGACCCTCAGACCGCAATTATCATTGCCCAATACAATCAGGCCTTCCTCAGCAGAAGCGTCAGTCTTGGGACACGGATACAGACAGAATTTGAAAAGATCGGGCGAAATAACCTGGGCGTAAAGCAGATGGGACTGGAAGTACTTGCCGGCAGCGCTATGCCTGGTGTGTTGGTGGAATGTGGTTTTATCAATAATCCCGACGAGGAGGCATACATGAATTCCGAAAAAGGGCAGCAGGAGCTTGCCATGGCAATATTCAGGGGGATCCGTGCTTATAAAGCCGAGCTGGAGCGGGATTAATTGAAAATGGGATGTGGAAAAGGGGAAATTAACAAATGTGAATTTTCGATCTTCCATTTTCCACATTCCAAATTCCATTTAAAAAGGGTGCTTGCATTTTAAAATTGTTTCTTTTACCTTTAGCGTCTGTTTGAAAATTATCTGTATTAATGAAAACCTCCTTTAAAACAATATTGCTGTCCGCGTTGAGTGCGATAGCCGTTTTTACTGTCATCAGTGTTACTTCCTGTGATAATGATAAATGTAAAGCTATCGTCTGCGCCTACAATGGTGTCTGCAACGACGGTATCTGTACCTGTCCATCCGGCTATGAAGGTCCGCAATGCGAGAAGATCATGCGGGATAAATTTGAAGGCATTTATCAGGTGCTTGAAAAGGGGACAACCTCGCAGACAGCGCAATATGCTGTTTCTGTAGAAAAAGGGGAGGAAATAACAGACGTGAGGATAAAAAATTTCAGAAATATATTTATTGATGCGGTGAGCGCATATGTGAAGTCCGATACAATCTTTATACCCGAGCAGACTGTAGATGAACGTTGGGTAGTGAAAGGTGTCGGTATCATAGAAGCGGATCAGTATTACGGTGCGCACGGCAGATTGGTGTTACGCTATAATGTGCGCGATCTGGATCTTCCGGAAAATGATCCTCTGGATGATTATGGTCTGCAGGCAGGAGCGCCTTCCATATGGAATAAAACACCGTAGGCGTGAATAATCCGGGCGGATAACGATCCGCCCCTACGATAAAAGAACGGCTGTTCCGGTATAAAACGGGGCAGCCGTTTTTGTTTCGGTATGATTTTCATATGTCAGGATATTTGTACCTTGTAATAGCATTGGATGCCAGTGTTATTAACCGTAAATCTCAAATATTATGTCTCAGTCTTCAGAGCCGCAGCAGATCATTAAAGGAGGAGCATTTCTGATCCACCAGACAAATGCACAGGATGTCTTTATCCCGGAAGAATGGAATGAAGAGCAATTGATGATCGCAGATATGTGTCGTGATTTTCTGCAACAGAATGTATTTCCCAATTTAGAACGTATTGATACGGGAGAGGAAGGTCTGATGCCCTCCTTGCTTGATATAGCCGGAGAACTTGGATTATTGGGGGTATCTGTACCGGAGGCATATAGCGGTATGGGAAGGGATTTTGTAACGTCTATGCTTACAACTGAGGTCATCGGCGCGGGGCATTCTTTTGCGGTGGCCCTTGCTGCCCATACGGGGATTGGTACATTGCCCATATTATATTACGGTACGGAAGCCCAGAAGCAAAAATATGTTACGAAGCTGGCGACTGGTGAATGGAAAGGTTGCTATTGTCTGACGGAGCCGGATGCAGGGTCTGATGCCAATTCCGGAAAGACGAAAGCTGTATTGTCTCAGGATGGTAAGCATTATATCCTGAACGGGCAAAAAATGTGGATCACCAATGGAGGCTTTGCGGATGTCTTTGTCGTTTTTGCAAAGATTGATGATGATAAAAACCTGAGTGCGTTTATTGTTGAAAAGAATTTTGAAGGTATTTCCCTGAATGCGGAGGAACGGAAAATGGGCATCAAAGGCAGCTCAACCCGGCAGGTGTTTTTTAATGATTGTAAAGTGCCGGTGGAGAATCTCCTGTCTGAGCGCGGCAATGGGTTTAAAATTGCTGTCAATATTCTGAATCTTGGCCGGATTAAACTGGGGGGCGCTGCGCTTGGTGCGGCAAAGGAGGTGATCAGTAAGTCTGTCAATTATGCAAACGAGCGGGAACAGTTTGGCCGGCCGATTGCGAAATATGGAGCTATTAAATATAAGCTGGCCGAGCAGGCAATACGTACGTATGTTACAGAATCGGCTACTTATCGTGCCAGTCAGCATATTGAGGATGCCACGAAGTATTATGTCGCAAATGGCCTTGATGAAAGTGATGCAAAACTGAAGGGGACAGAGCAGTTTGCTATTGAGGCTGCGATCATTAAAGTGCATGCTTCCGAAACATTGGATTATGTAGTGGATGAAGGGGTACAGATATATGGGGGGATGGGTTACAGTGCAGAGGCGCCCATGGATCGTGCCTACCGGGATTCCCGCATCAATCGCATCTTCGAGGGGACCAATGAGATCAACCGGATGCTGGCGGTAGATATGATGCTGAAGCGGGCATTGAAAGGCGAACTTGACCTGATGGGTCCGGCACAGAAAGTAGCCGGAGAGCTTATGAGCATTCCCGACTTCGGAGCAGATGAAGAAGACGGCCTGTTCGTACGGGAGAAAAAATACATTGCCGGCTTTAAAAAAGCAATCCTGATGACTGCCGGGAGTGCAGTACAGAAGCTGATGCAGCAACTGTCAAAGGAGCAGGAGGTGATCATGTACCTGGCGGATATGCTGATTGAGCTGTATGCAAGCGAATCAGTGCTGCTGCGTGTGGAGAAGCTGGTGTCTGTAAAAGCTGAGGACGAGGTAAAGGAGAAAATCGCAATGATGCAGGTGTACCTGTATGATGCGGCAGAGCGCATCCATAGCGCAGGGCGTAATGCCGTTAATACCTTTGCCGAAGGTGATGAAAAACGGATGATGCTGATGGGGCTGAAAAGGTTTACGAAAACGGATGACCTTAATACGACAGCAGCGCGGCGTATGATAGCGGAAAAAATTATAGCAGAGAACAAATACTGTTTTTAAGTGCCACTAAGAAGTTTGTCTTCACTTCAATTAATCGAGCATATCAAATGAGGAAAACAGGGAGCCTGGCGCTTGCGTTCATGAGTGTATCATTGCTTGCGTCCGGAGGTAGTTATCAGTTAAACCTGCAGGGGTTACGCCAGGTTGCTATGGGCGGCAGCGGCGTTGCATGGCCCTGGGATGTATCTGCGATTTTTTATAATCCCGGAGCTTTGTCGCGCCTGGATGGCTTACAGGTGTACGCGAATGCCTTTGCGGTTTCTCCCCGGGTGCGTTATGAGGAAGCCTTAACAGGAGTGTACACGGCTGAAGCCCATCCCAAGAGATCTGTTCCGTTTGCAGTATACGCTGGAGGTACTGTGAAAAAAGGAGGAAAATTGGGCGTTGGTTTAGGAGTGTATACTCCTTTTGGCAGCAGTATTAATTGGGGTGATGATTGGCGGGGAAGATATATTGTGCAGTCAATAGCATTGTCCAGTATTTTTGTGCAGCCTACAGTTAGTTACCGGGTCAATGATATTATTTCTGTCGGTGCGGGCTTTGTCTATGGTTCCGGTACTGTGGAAATACATAAAGCGATTCCGTTGCAGGATATGGATGGGAATGATGGCCGGTCTGTGCTGAAAGGGCGTGCACATGGTGTAGGGTTTAATGTGGGTGCGCAGGTAAAAGCTACCGGGAAGTTGCAGTTCGGTGCGTCGTATCGTTCGGGTGTCCGGATGAAAGTGAAAGATGGAAACGCTTCATTTGATGTGGCCTCTTCGCTGGTAACGAGTTTCCCCAATACATCTTTCTCTACCGAATTGCCTCTGCCTGGGATCTTGACCATAGGAGCAGGATACCGGGTTACAAAGAAGCTGGTAGTACAGGGGGATGTTGTTTTTGCGGGGTGGCATACTTATGATTCGCTCCGGTTTGAGTTTAAGGAAAACACAACCGCTTTGCGAAATACCAGCGAACCCAGAAATTATAGCAATACCATTGCACTCCGTCTCGGTGCTCATTATAATATTACCCCTGCATTGGCGGTAATGGCCGGTGGCGCTTATGATCCCTCTCCCGTGTCAGATGATTTATTAGCTCCGGATGCGGTGGATGCAGACCGGTTGTCATTATCATGTGGCGTGAGTTATATACCGGTACGGAATGTATCTGTAATTGCGGCTTTAAATTACACAGCTACACCGCAGCGGGAGGCGTTTTATGCGCCGGCAAATTTTCATGGTGTTTATCAGATAAAAAGTCTGGTACCGGCACTGGCAGTTTCTTATAAATTTTAAACATCAGTAATGAAGCAGTTGTATATATTGGCGGTGGCATTAGTGGCCGGATTATCAGCCTGTAAAAAGTCTGGTGTAGATATCGTGGATCCCGAACGGGGGGATGTGGATTTTACTACGTATGTGGCTATTGGTAACTCTTTGACGGCAGGTTATGCAGATGGATCATTATACCGGAGCGCCCAACTGACATCTTATCCCGCTATCCTGGCCCAACAGTTCAGACAGGTGGGCGGTGGGGATTTTAATATTCCTTTATTGCCGGGCAATGCCGGCTGGCCGTCTCCCAAAAGAGTGCTGGCCGTCAGGAATGGATGCGATGGCGAAGGTGCACTTTCTCCTGTTTTTTTCAGTGGTGTTCAGGATACGGCAGGCAGCATGGCGAATATATCCGGACAGGGGCCATTCAATAATGTCGCAGTGCCCGGTATGCGTTGTGTTGACTACATGATGCCCGGGTATGCAGAGATAGCCCGTCTGTTTGCCGGTGTAGGTTATGCACATCGTTTTTATGATCACCCGCTGACGCAATCTCCTCTGGATGTTACATTGAAGCGGACACCTACATTTTTTACGGTATGGCTCGGTGGAAATGATGTGCTGGGGTATGCTTTATCCGGAGGTGAGGGCAATGGCGCCGGAGGCGTATTGCCCTCTGATATCTCACTTTTGGGCAACTTTACTTCTGTGTATGATTTGCTTATAGATACGCTTGCCGCAATCGGCGCTAAAGGTGTTTTGCTGAATATTCCGGATATTACAACTATCCCGTATTTTACTGCCATACCTGCAAACGGATTGATATTAGATGAAACAGAGGCCGAAACGTTGTCTAATGTATATACTGCAACCGGTATCCGGTTTGCCGCAGGAGCCAATTATTTTATGATACAGGATGTTACGGCGCCGGGTGGTGCGCGGCAAATACGCGATGGTGAATTGTTATTACTTTCCATACCGCAGGATTCGCTGAAGTGTGCCGGATGGGGCGGCCGGAAACCTATTCCTCGCAGCTACGTGTTGGATGCAGCAGAGATCGGTAATATCCAGACTGCTACCATTGCATTCAATCAGGTAATCCAGAACGCTGCGCAAAAACATGGACTGGCGTACATGGATGCCGATGCTTACATGAAAACACTTCAATCGGGTATCGTGTATAACGGGGTGACATATACAACGACCTTTGTAACCGGTGGCGCTTTTTCTCTGGATGGCATTCATCTGACACCCCGGGGCTATGCACTGGTGGCTAATGAAATAATCCGTACGATCAATGCCCGGTACGGATCAACGATTTCTTTGGCAGATGTGAACAGGTATGATGGCGTACATTTTCCATAAAATATATAAGCAGGCAATCTTTTGTCTATATTGTTCCGGTAAATAATGATAATGCGCTTTTTATCCGGTATCTGTTTGTTGCTGTTGTTGTCTGCTGCAGGAGGATATGCGCAGCAGCGGCAGTTGTTTTTTAAGCATTTTACGGTAGACCAGGGATTACCCAGTAATGAAGTATACAGGATACTGGAAGACACATCCGGCTATTTATGGATTACCACGGATCGTGGAATTGTCCGGTACGATGGATACAGCTTTGAAGAAATGCCGGTAGCGGGGATGCCGGAGGTTTTTCCCTGGTTCGGTCTGAAGCAGGAGGCATCCGGTGCAATTTATTTTATCGGTTATAAAGGATACATGGCTGTGTACCGGAATGACCATTTATCCGCCTATCCGCACAATGACAAGGCCGCATTGCTCGGGGCAGATTATATGACTGCTTCGGAATTTCAGGTCAGGAAAGACAGCGTCTGGATCGGTTATGTAGATAAGGGTGTTTTTCTGATAACACCTGAGGGGAAGGTGCTGATACATAATACGGTGCCCGGTGTACATTGTAACCTGCGCGAAAAATTATTTTACACCTTATTAGGTAAGAATTATATCCCTGGTACAAAAGTACCGGTATACATTACCTGGGGAAACGGAACCGTTTCACTAGACTCTATTTCCTATCCTATTGAAAAGGGTTCTGGGGTATTACAGCATGAACGCGTAAACGGACTGGATTTAATTTGTATTGGCCGGTCTATATTATTTTATAAGGATGGCCGTAAGCAGGCGGAATTTATTTTACAGTCTAATATGTACGCGCTTTGTGTACTCGATGAACGGCATATTGCCATTGGTTATTCAAAAGGCGGTGTAGGTTTGTATGAACTGAAAGGAACGTCATTACATGGCCCGTTAGAAACATGGCTACCGGGACTTTCCGTTACTAAAATCCTCCGCGATGTTCAGGGTGGATTATGGTTTGCTACGAGAGAAAGCGGGTTATTTTATGCCAATCCACCCCAGGTTTCGTATTGGGAAGGGCAGGGAGCAGTACATTCAGTGGAACGTCAGCATGATACAGTATTTGCCGTATACCAGTCCGGGCTTGTCCAGGCCTTTTCCCGAGGAAGACGATTATTCAGTAAGACCATTACCTTCCCGGTTCCCGATACCACGACTGTGCAGGACGGAGTAGTCACGAATATTATGTATGCGCAGGTTCCCAGGTACGGTTACATACGGAAAAGGCTGCAGGAAGTGGATGAACAATATAATATTCATGCCCGGCGCGTGACGTCTGTATCGGTAGATACGACAGGCCGGATATGGATAGGAACATACGAGGGTCTGTTTGTATATACCGGGGATACTTTGATGCCTTGTTCGGATATGAATCCGGTTTTTTCAGATCGTATTGTTGCCATCAAAGAACTTCCGAACCACACATTGGCTATTGCCACACTGGGAAATGGCCTGGCATTATACCGGGATAATAAAGTACATGTACTGAATAAAAAAAATGGCCTGCCTACGTCCATTATCAATGATATAGAGGTGGACGGAGATACGGTCTGGCTGGCAACGAATAAAGGGCTTGTAAAAGTTGCATTTGTAGAAAAGCATTTTTATGTATGGCATTATGGCAGCAGCTACGGACTTCCTACGCTGGATATACATATGTTGCGTATTGCCGACGGGTGGATTTATTTTAAATGGATTAACCGGCTGGTTATGATTGAACAGAACCGCCTGCGAAACCTGGCGCCGGCCGGTATACCGCATATTACTTCAGTAAAGGCACGTGATAACCCGGTGTCGCCGGTTGAAAACGGTGTGTTCCGGTATGATCAGAGCAGTATCAAGATCGTCTACAACAGCGTCAACCTGGCAAGCGGGGATCGCCAGTTGTACCGGTACCGGCTTTCTGGTCTTGATGATAAGTGGAGTACCATCCGTGAAAGGCAGGTGATATTTACGAGCCTGCCTCCCGGCACTTATCAGTTCGATCTTCAGGTTGCAGATGCACAGGGCATATTTCTTCCTCATACAGCCACCTACCGGTTTGAGATCAAACCTGCTTTCTGGCAGCAATGGTGGTTCCCTTTTGCGATTGGCCTGCTGTTGCTGTTTGTTGCTTTCCTGTATTACAGGATGCGCCTGCGGGTAGTAAAGCGTAATAACCAGATGAAGCTGGATCTTGCGGAGAACCAGCAAAAGGCGCTGGTGCAGCTCATCAATCCGCATTTTATTTTCAATGTATTGAATACGGCGCAGGCAGCCATATTGAAGGAAGACAAGATGAATGCGGCATCGATCATCTCGCGTTTTGCAAAGCTGATGCGGCTGTCGCTGGAGCTGAGCAGGGAGCGCTTCGTCCACCTCGATCAGGAAGTGGAATTTCTGAAACGGTATATAGACCTGGAGATCATCCGTACTCCGGGTAAATTTACTTCTGCGATAGTGGTGGCGGGAGAAATAGATACCACTACGGTACGGATACCAAGTATGCTGGTGCAGCCTTTTGTAGAAAATGCCATTAAACATGGTATTATGCATGTGACCGACCGGATAGCGCATATACAGCTAACCTTTGAACGGGAAGGGAATATTATTTTATGTACCGTAGACGATAATGGCGTCGGCAGGGAGCGGTCTGCATCCATTAATGCAAGCCGGTTGCGCAAGCATCATTCTGTAGGTGTCGAAATAATCTGTCGTCGCCTGGAATTGCTGCATCGTGAAAAAAATGCGGAATATCGTTACTTTGTGAAGGATAAATATGATGAAGACGGGCTGCCTTCAGGCACCACTGTAATTTTTTCAATCCCTTTTAATGAGTAGTTATGAAACCCATCAGGACGGTTATTGTGGATGATGAGCCTGCGGCAGTAGAAGTGATCCAGATGCTGCTGCAGGAGTTCTCAACGGATATACAATTGGAAGGAACTGCCAAAAACGGACTGGAAGCAGTGCAGCTCATCTCCAGATGTAAGCCGGACCTTGTTTTCCTTGATGTGGATATGCCGGTGATGAACGGGTTCCAGGTGCTGGAAAAATTTCCCGGTACGAATTTCGAAGTAATTTTTACAACAGGTTCTTCTGAGCATGCCCTGAAGGCGCTGAAGGTAAAAGCTATAGACTATTTGCTCAAGCCCATTGACCCGGCAGATTTTATCCTTGCTGTGGAACAGGCACGCAACCAGATTGTATCGGGGATGAAAAAAAATATTGCAACGCCTGCTGCACCCTCCCGTATACAATTACCGGCACAGAACGGCATTATATTCCTGGACGAACAGGATATTATACATATTGAAGGCCAGGGCAGCTATTGCCAGGTGTATACGGCAAAAAAAGAAAAGATACTTGTTTCCAGGAACATCGGCCAGCTCCATGAAAAACTTACGGAGGATCTTTTTTTTCGTTGTCATAATTCCCACATCATCAACCTGGGCTACGTTGCCAAATTTCTCCACAAAGACGGATATATGGTGGAGCTGAAAGACGGTACACTTATAGATGTATCCCGCCGTAGTAAAGAAAAGCTGCTCGAAGCACTGGCTGCCCATGCCCGGTAGCGGCAAGTCTCTGTCTCCACTGCCGGAATTGTGTCTTTACCGACCGCAATTCAAATGATCCCTGCCATATATCAAAACAGGTATTCCGGTTCTTATGTTCGTTGATACATTTGACGCGATGTGAATTGTGTCTCTTATTTATTTTAAATCAGGGACTGGTGAGTAAGGTTTTTTCACGCTATATAAATGTATGCCAACATGAAGAAAGTTTACCTGTTTTTCCTGTTTCAGTTAATGTTGTTTTCCGTTAAAGGGCAGATTACAGGCCCTTCGACGGCTACCGTTGGCACACCGGTTTCCTTCTCCGGGCCGGCCGGTCAGGCATCCTATACCTGGTCTCCAACACCCACTAACCTGGATATGAACAGTACGCTGCCCAGGACCACCCTTGCTTCTTTTCCTTCCGGACAATTACCGTTGTATACTTCCATCGTAAATGATAACGGACACTGGTACGCATTGTTCGTTATGTACCAGGTGGGGCTTTTCCGTCTTGATCTGGGAACGGACCCTACAGTTCCTACTACTAATACCCCGGTAAATATATATCCGGCTACAGCGGAGTGTACTTCCGGCGGCTTTATTTATGATGGCACTACCGGTAGCTGGCACGGATTCCTTGTATATACAGCCACTGCTGCAACAAATAATCTTTCCAGAGTAGACAGGGTTGATTTCGGTAATTCGATCGCAAATACTCCAACAGGAACTACGCTTAATGTGCAACGCCCGATTCCTACGGATCTCGCAACTGCTCCCTGTGACCTCAATCTTACGTGGGACAACGGTGAATACTTTCTGTTTGTGGCCAGCCGCTGGAATTTTCCTGTGCGGATCAGTTTTGGCAGTGATATTACGAATGCAACTCCGACTGCTACTAACCTTCCCGGCCCGATTGCCAACAATGCCGGTATCTCTTTATACAAACAGGGTAATTCATGGTATGGACTTGCCGTATCCGTAGCGTCCCAGGCTTTATGGCGTTATGATTTCGGAACGAGTCTGAACAATACTCCGACGCTGAATACAGTAGGATCCAATGTGATCGGAAACACCAATAACTGGTCGGTCAGGGTTATTCCCGGTAACTGTGGTGATCAGCTACTTGCGTATGTAGTTTCGGGGAACAATGTGCGAAGGCTCAATTTCAATGGTGATATTACCAATACGCCTACGGTTACCACGGGATTGCTGGCAACTAATTTTGGTGGAACACAATCGTATTCGGGATATCCTTTTGTATTTAATGGTAAGGTATACGGTTTGTTGAGTTCGCTTCAGGACCGGGCCATTTCCTGTATGGAACTATCGGTGTTGCCTGCGTCTACGGAGCAAATATATCATGATCCGGTATTTACTCATACATTTTCATCGCCGGGTACTTATGATCTGAGCCTGATTACAGGATTGTATGGTCAGGCTCCTGCTGTATCCTGTCATACCGTAACGGTACAAGGTGGTCCTCCTCCCCCTCCTCCCGCAATCACCATTCCGGATACGGTATGTGTCAATGAACCATTCAACCTTTCATCCGGAGTCAGCGGTAACAGCTTTACATGGATATTTGATTCACTCAATGTCCATTCTGATATTACTACCTCGACTACCACAAAAAGGATATTGATGCCTTATAATGTAAATATGCAGGGCGCCATTACACCGCTTAAATATGACAGTACCAACGGCCGGTACTATGCCTTCTGGGGTAATTGGAATGCCAATACGATTATGTACCGTCTGGACTTCGGCGCTAATCCGTTAAGCACACCTGTAGTAACTACGGTTAGTCTCGTGGGAATGGGTTTTACGGGTACAAGTAATGGTCACATGGATGTGGTAAGAGATGATGTGTCTGGCGACTGGCACCTGTTCTGGGCAGGCTCAGGTCAGCAATTGTTGCGTGTTGATTTTGGTAATTCCCTGGGCAATACGCCTGTCGGCGGTGCAACGATGAACTTTACCGGCAGCAATGGACTGGCAGGAGGGTTTCAGATCACGTTCAAAAAGTATAAGGGAGAATGGATCATGTTCTCCGCTAATAATGGAGGGCCTAACATCTCCCGTCTTGATTTTGGCGCTTCACTGACGAATACGAACCCCACGGTGACGATACTGCCGAACACGCTTAGCTTTACACATCCCGGTTATTTTTCGTTGTATGAGCAGGATGGTGACTGGCACTTGTTTTTCGTCACTACTGCAGCAGTCAACCGTCCGTCGTATCGTTATGATTTCGGCCCGGATCTGAAGAATAATACACCTTCCCTGACGTTTACAGGAGCAACGGGTGGTATTATGAAGAGTATAAGGATGCTTCCGAACGCGGTATGCAGTACGCAGTTGTTCGGTTATGGCGTGGATGAAAGTGGACGCCTGGTGAAGTTTGATTATTCAGGCGATGTAAACACGAACACACCAGCTATTTCTGGTGTAGGGACTTTTTTCAGTGGCCGTCCGATAGAAATGAGTACAATTGTTTATAATGATACGTTATATGCAGTTGTAACGGAAATCAACAACCGGGATCTTGTTACGATCCCATTATTGCCTTTGCCTGAGGGTAGTATTCAAAAATATTACGATCCTGCAGCCACACATACTTTTACAACTCCCGGAGTACACACGGTTACCTTAATGGTAGACCAGGGAGATCCTGCAGGTCCTGCTACTTATTGTAAGAAAATTGTGGTTCAGCCGGGGACGCCCGGAGCGCCTCCCGGTCCTTTTACGGATTCTGCTATAAGCGTATTGCATGGTCAGCAGCAGGTTCGTTACGCGATCCCTCCTGTAGCCGGGGCTACAGGTTATGACTGGGCTTATACTGGTACCGGCGCCACGATCAACGGCAGCGATACGGCCATAACGATAGATTTTTCATCTACGGCAACCAGTGGGGTATTGAGTGTTATTGCGACCGGCCCGGTGGGTAATTGCGGTGGTACTTCCAGTCTGGCCAGGGAACTGTCTGTAATGGTGAAAGGACTTCCGATTATTATTCCGGATACAGTATGTGTGAATGAACCGTTCAACCTTTCATCCGGAGCCGGCGGTAACAGCTTTGCCTGGATTTTTGATTCACTCAACGTACAGTCTGATATTACCACTGCGACTGTTTCACGGCGGATTTTGTTAAATCATGCCGATCTTCAGGGAAGTGTTACTCCATTGAAGTACGACAGCAGTAACGGTCGTTACTATTCTTTCTGGGGCAACTGGAATGCCAATACCCAGATCTACCGTCTTGATTTCGGTACGAATCCGCTGAGTACGCCTGTCGTAACGACGGTCAGTCTTGCCGGGATGGGCTTTACCGGCACGAACAACGGAGGTATGGATGTGGTAAGGGATGACGTGTCCGGGAACTGGCATCTGTTTTGGGCAGGATCAGGACAGCAATTGCTGCGTGTGGATTTTGGGAATTCGCTGGGCAATACACCCTCTGGTGGCACGACGATGAACTTTACCAGCAGTAATGGTATGCCTACGGCATTTCAGATCACCTTCAAAAAGTATAATGGAGAATGGCTCTTGTTCTCCGCCAATAATGGAGGTCCTACTATATCCCGTCTTGACTTTGGCGCATCGCTGACGAATCCGAATCCTTCGGTGACGATATTCCCTAAGTCGATCAATTTTACCCATCCGGGTTATTTCTCGTTGTATGAGCAGGATGGAGACTGGCACTTGTTTTTTGTCACTACTGCTGCTGCAGGCCGTCCGTCGTATCGTTATGATTTTGGACCGGATCTTAAAAATAATACACCTACCCTGACGGCCACAGGGAGTACCGGAACCGGAGTAATGAAGGGTATCAAACTCTTCCCGAACACGGCCTGTAATAATCAGTTGTTCGGTTATGGCGTGGATGAAAGCAGGAATCTGATCAAGTTCAATTATTCAGGTGATATGACTACAACGCCTGTCATCTCAGGTATGGGCGATTTCTTTGGTACCCGTCCGGTAGAAATAAGCACTTTCGTATATAACGATACGCTTTATGCCCTCGTAACTGAGTTTACGGTCAAAAACCTGGCTGTACTTCCGCTGTTTCCCTTCCCTTCCGGTACGATCCAGAAATATTATGATCCTGCGACAACACATACATTCACGACTCCGGGTGTACACACCGTTACCTTAATGGTAGACCAGGGAGATCCTGCAGGTCCTACCGCTTATTGCAGGGAAATTGTGGTTGAGTCGGGAGGGATAGCGTCAACGCCACCCGGTCCTTTTACCGATTCTGCTGTGAATGTATGTCATGGTCAGCAACAGGTTCGTTATGCAATCCCTCCTGTAGCCGGAGCTACCGGTTATGATTGGGCTTACACTGGTACCGGCGCCACGATCAACGGCAGTGATACGGCCATAACGATAGATTTTTCATCTCTGGCAACCGACGGAGTATTGAGTGTTATTGCAACCGGTCCGGCGGGTGACTGCGGTGGTACCTCCTCTTTGCCCAGAGAGCTGTCCATAACGGTGAACGCACCGCCGACTGTTTCGATCGGCCCGGCCACAGTGACGGTCTGCGATGGACAGAGTGCCACGCTGACGGCAAGTGGCGCTACTACCTATAGCTGGTCGCACAGCGGTGGGAGCAATGCCGCTGCTACGTATACACCTTCTTCCACGACGACGTATACAGTAACGGGAACAAGCTCCGGTTGCTCTGCTACGGCCACGCGTCAGGTAACGGTGACGCCGCTGCCGACCGTTTCGATCGGGCCGGCCACAGTGACGGTCTGTGACGGACAGAGCGCCACGCTGACAGCGAGCGGTGCTACTACGTATAGCTGGTCGCATAGTGGTGGGAGCAATGCAGTTGCTACGTATAGTCCTTCGTCCACGACGACATATACGGTAACGGGTACGAGCTCAGGTTGTTCTGCTACAGCTTCTCGTCAGGTAACAGTGACTCCATTGCCAACTGTTTCAATCAGTCCTGCTACAGTGACAGTCTGTAACGGACAAAGCGCCATGCTCACGGCGAGCGGTGCTACTACGTATAGCTGGTCGCATAGTGGTGGGAGCAATACCGCTGCAACGTATACACCTTCGTCTACGACGACGTATACGGTAACGGGAACAAGCTCCGGTTGCTCTGCTACGGCCACGCGTCAGGTAACAGTGACTCCATTGCCAACTGTTTCAATCAGTCCTGCTACAGTGACAGTCTGTAACGGACAGAGCGCCATGCTCACCGCAAGTGGCGCTACTACCTATAGCTGGTCGCACAGCGGTGGGAGCAACGCAGCCGCTACGTATGCACCTTCATCCACGACGACGTATACGGTAACGGGAACAAGCTCCGGTTGCTCTGCTACGGCCACGCGTCAGGTAACAGTGACGCCGCTGCCGACCGTTTCGATCAGCCCGGCCACGGTGACAATCTGCGACGGCCAGAGCGCCATGCTCACCGCAAGTGGCGCTACTACGTATAGCTGGTCGCACAGTGGTGGCAGCAATGCGGCTGCTACGTATAGTCCTTCTTCTACGACAACATATACGGTAACGGGTACGAGTTCGGGATGCTCCGCTACGGCCACACGCCAGGTAGTTGTAACTCCATTGCCGGCTGTTTCGATCAGTCCTGCTATTGCATCTGTATGTGCGGGCGGTAGTATTACGCTTACCGCGAGTGGCGCTACGACGTATAGCTGGTCGCACAGCGGTGGGAGCAATGCAGTTGCTACATATACGCCTTCATCTACGACAACATATACAGTAACGGGTACGAGTTCGGGATGCTCCACTACAGCCACACGGCAGGTAACCCACAACCCATTGCCTGTGACGCAGATCATGGTAACGGGTAATACAGATATATGTATAGGCGACAGCACGGTATTGACTGCTTCGGGCAGCGGCTATAATTATGAATGGAAAGATGGTTCGGGGATAGCAGGTAGCGGCTCATCATTTACAGTCTACGCGACGGGTAGCTATAAGGTAGTGGCGACAGATGCGGGTAGCGGATGTTCTGACAGCACACAGGAGGTAGAGATCCGTGTGTATGACCGTCCGGCGGTATTGCTGGATCAAAATGATACCTCGTTTTGTATCGGAGGTATCGTAATGCTTGAAGTGGCAACACAGGATACGGGGTTGACATATATATGGAAGCAGGATGAAGCTACGATACCATTAGCCGCCGCGTCTTTCCTGGAGATTAATGAGGGAGGTGTGTATAAGGTGATCGTGGGTCGTTCGCAGGTAGCATCGTGCGAGGACAGTACGAATGAGGTGACAATAACGGTGCATGATCTGCCCGTGGTGCATACTACCTGGGATGGAGAGACGCTGCACGCTACACCGGGCTATGCATCATACCAATGGAATGCAGGTAGCCAGGGTATCGTGGGCGCTACTGATTCTACCTATACGCCGTCCTCAAACGGTGGTTATAGTGTCACGGTAACAGATGGCAACGGATGTGAAAACACATCGCCGGTCCAGAATCTGACAAATGTGAGTGTAGCAGAACAATTATCGCTTATCCATAGTATATCAGTGTATCCGAACCCGTCGGGCGGTGTAGTGCATATTGAATCTTCAATACTTGTGGATGTAATCGTGTTCAGTATGGATGGCCGGTTACTGCAGCGTGTGGCGGATGCACATCAGGTAGACTTAAGCAGCTATGCGGATGGAATGTATATGCTGCGGATTGTGGATAAGGAAGGTATCCCCGTACATAATGAACGGATTGTAAAGAAATGACCAGAGGCTGACAGGAAAATACAGGGGCAGAGGTTACATCCTGTCCCTGTATTGTGTGTAGTATATTGTAAAACACATATTTACCGGCGCTTGGAGATTCCTTCATCCTGCTATCGTGCTTTAGTTCAGGAATACCATGCTTGCCGGAATTGTGTCTATGCCGACCATAATTCAAATGATCCTTGCCATATATCAAAACAGGTATCCCGGATTTTGTGTTCGTTGATACATTTGAAAGGGCATAAACGTGTGATATTTCAGGTGTAGGAAGACAGAAATGTGTAATGTATTATACGTAGTTAATTGTTAATATTTCATATAGTACAAATATGGGGAAAATTTATCTTTTTTTCTTGTTTCAGTTCATGTTATTTTCCGTTAAAGGGCAGATCACAGGCCCTTCAACGGCTACGGTCGGCACACCTGTTTCCTTTTCGGGCCCGTCTGGTCAGGCATCCTACACCTGGTCTTTGGCGCCTACGGGATTGGCTATGAACAGTACATTACCCCGTACCACTATTGCATCTTTCGCATCCAGTCCGTTGTATCTTTCGGTATTAAATGATCAGGGAACCTGGTACGCCCTTTTTCTACAGTCCAATAACAGACTTTACAGGCTTAACCTGGGCGCTGATCCGACCATACCTACGGCAAATGCACCGGTAGAGCTATTGACCGTTACCGGGGAAAGTACATCCGGCGGATTTATATACGACAGCACCAGCGGCAACTGGCACGGGTTTATCATTTATACGGGTGTAAGTAACGTTTCTGTAATCCAAAGGATTGACTTTGGTAATTCATTAGCTAATATGCCTGCAGCGCCGGTAAATATAAATGTTCAACCGGCAGCTACGTCCCTGAATATTATGCCTTGCGATCTGAGTATTGTAAAGGACAACGGTGAATATTTTCTGTTCGTGGGCAGCCGTTGGGGGTTTCCTGCCAGGATCAGTTTTGGTAGTAATATCACGAATACCACCCCGACAGCTACATTATTACCTGGTACGCTTGGTAATAATACTTCGGTTGGTTTATATAAACAGGACGGCCGATGGTATGGCCTTGCGGTAACCACGCAATTTCAGACGCTATGGCGTTATGAATTCGGAACAAGCCTGGGCAATACGCCGACGCTGCATACGGTAGGAACCAATATCATTGGCAATACCAACAACTGGAATATCAGGGTTGTTCCCGGCGATTGTGGAGATCAGGTGGTCGCGTATGTCAACTCCGGAAATAATATGCGAAGGCTTAATTTCAATGGTGATATCACCAGCGTGCCGACGCTTACCGCGGGTTTGCTGTCCGCTAATTTTACCGGGACGATACCGGCAGGTCTGTTCCCATATGTCTTTAATGATAAGATCTATGCCATGGTGAGCTCGTACAGTGACCGGGCAATTTATAATATTGAATTATCGGATTTACCCGCGTCTACGGAGCAGATATATAATGATCCCGTTCTGACGCACACATTCTCTACACCGGGTACTTACGAACTGAGCTTGATCACAGGGGTGTATGGTAATGGTTCTTCGGTTTCCTGCCATACTATTACAGTACAGTCTACGCCCTCAACCGGATTGCCTATAATCAGTGTGGATACGGTATGTATCAATACTCCGGTCAATTTTTCATCCGGGATCAGGGGTAACAGTTTTACCTGGGTTTTTGATTCGGTTGATGTAGCGTCTGCTATTACTACAACTACCACATCCCGGAAAATTTTGCTGAACAATACGAATCTTGCCGGTGGTGCAACTCCGTTGAAATATGACAGCAGTAATGGTCGCTACTATTCTTTCTGGGGGAACTGGAATGCAAATAATCAGATATACCGCCTTGATTTCGGTACAAATCCGCTGAGTACGCCTGTAGTAACAACGGTCAGCCTTTCGGGAATGGGCTTTACCGGTACCAATAATGGGCATATGGATGTGGTACGGGATGACGTGACAGGTAACTGGCATCTTTTCTGGGGCGCGTCCAATAACCAGCAATTGCTGCGTGTGGATTTGGGAAACTCCCTGGCCAATACACCTTCGGGTGGTACTACCATGAGCTTTACCGGTAGTAACGGACTGTCCACTCCATTTCAGATCACTTTCAAAAAGTATAACGGAGAATGGATTATGTTTTCCGCTAATAATGGAGGGCCTAACATCTCCCGTCTTGATTTTGGCGCTTCACTGACGAATACGAATCCCACAGTGACGATACTGCCGAACACACTAAGCTTCACGCATCCCGGTTATTTTTCGTTGTATGAGCACGATGGAGACTGGCACTTGTTTTTTGTCACTACTGCGGCAACCAACCGTCCGTCGTATCGTTATGATTTCGGCCCGGATCTGAAGAACAATACACCATCCCTGACGTTTACAGGAGGAACGGGTGGTATAATGAAGAGTATAAGGCTGCTTCCGAATACCGCATGTGGCAATCAATTGTTTGGTTACGGCGTGGATGAAAGCGCCCGCCTGGTGAAGTTCGATTTCTCGGGAGATATAACCACGAATACCCCGGCTATTTCAAGTATGGGTAATTTCTTTGGCGCCCGTCCGGTAGAGTTGAGCACCTTCGTATATGGTGACACTATCTACACGTATGTTACTGAATTTACCCCCAGAAATATAGTAGCGCTCCCGTTGCTTCCCTTGCCGGCAGGTACGATCCAGAAATATTATGATCCTGCTGCAGTGCATACGTTCACTACCCCGGGCGTGCATACGGTTACCCTGATGGTGGATCAGGGGGATCCTGCTGGTCCGGCTACTTATTGTAAACAGATTATAGTTGAGCTGGGTATTGCCTCGGGCGCTCCGGGACCTTTCACAGATTCTGCTGTAAGCGTATGTCGTGGTCAGCGGCAAGTCCGTTATGCGATCCCTCCTGTAGCCGGAGCTACCGGTTATGTCTGGACTTATACCGGCGCCGGCGCTACGATCAATGGCAGCGATACGGCCATAACGATAGATTTTTCGTCTGCAGCAACCAGCGGAATGCTAAGAGTGAGTGCGGTCGGTGTGGGTAGTTGTGGTACGGCTCCCGGCTTGCCCAGGGAGCTGTCTGTAACGGTTAACCCGCTACCTGCGCTGACCATCACACCTGCCGGTACGGCAGCATTTTGCCAGGGGCGCAGCCTTAACCTCACTGCAAACGGCGCTACGGCCGCCATGAATTACCAATGGAAAAGGAACGGTACGGATGTCGGAACAAATGATTCTGTGTATACAGCCACTGCCGCCGGTGATTACTCGGTTGTGGTAACGAATGTGAGCACACACTGTTTTGATACGACTACAGTGACAACACTGACCGAAAATCCGTCCCCGGTAGCTGTGCTTACGCCTGGCGGGTCAATAGCGCTTTGCGGCGGAGATACAGCATATATAAGCACGCAGCCGACAGGCGCCGGATATAGTTACCAATGGATTGAGAATGGTGTTGCCACCACTAATACGGATCCTGTGCTGCCGGTCTACAATTCAGGTACATACAGTGTCGTGGTCACCAATAGTTATAATTGCCCCGATACATCTGCCGCAGTACAGGCAACCGTACATGCTTTACCTGCTGCTGTGATCACGCCTTCGGGTACCATACAGATCTGTCGGGGCGATCAGGTGATACTGAATGCAGCTACCGGCGCCGGATTTTCTTATGAATGGAAACAGGGGGCTTCGGTTGTCGGTAATGCTGCTTCCTATGCAGCCACTACTGCCGGAGATTATTTCGTAAAAGTGACGGATGGTAATAATTGTACGGACAGTTCCGATCCGGTTACGGTTATTGTTTATGATGTCCCTGATATAAGTATTACTCCGGGAGACACGGCTTTCTGCAATGGAGGTTATGTTACCCTGAATGCTGTTTCCCCGGCCACGGGCCTTGCGTATCAGTGGCAAATGGACGGCGTGGATATTCCCTATGCTTCAGTTGATTTTTACGAGGTGATTGTGTCTGGTACATATACGGTTATGGTAAACGTTCCCGGTGTCAGTGGGTGTGTAGATACTTCCGGTCCTGTGTCGGTCACCGTACATCCGTTGCCTGTACCTGTTGTTTCATGGGATGGTACGGTGCTTTACACAGACACGTTGTATATATCATACGAATGGCTCCTCGATGCAGTTCCGCTCTCCGGCGCTTCTGCTTACAGTTATGTTCCGCTGATGCCCGGTAGCTATACGGTAGCCGTTACTGATACCAACGGATGCCGTTATGTCTCTGATGTATACAATCTGTATCGTCTGTCGTCCGGCTTGGGTAATCTGTTAGCGCTTGCAGACCAGGTAAAGGTATATCCTAACCCGGCCGGGGGAATATTCCGGATAGACGCGCCGTTGCCTGTAACCGTTTCAGTACATAGTCTTGACGGCCGGGAAATGTTACAGCAGGATGAAACAAAAACAGTAGACATAAGCAGGCTTGCCGACGGAATGTATCTCGTCCGGGTTGTAGTACAGGAAACAGGAGCACTGATTAAAACAGAAAAGCTGATAAAAAGAACATCAAATTAATCAGCCGATCAGCGTATTAAACGTACATCGTAACCATAGTCCTTGTATAAACTTTAAAACATACAAAATGATAAACCCTTCTTTATTCTTTAGATTCAGCATGATCTTTTTCTGCGTTTTTTGCGCAGGATCTGTAACGTCCCTGGCACAGCGACAACTGGACCACTGGATATTCGGGAACCAGGTGCACCTGGACTTCTCGACCGGTAACCCGGTGCAGGTGGCAGGTACGACCTTAAATGCAGCAGAAGGAAGCGCCGTCATGAGCGATGCTGCCGGTAATCTTTTGTTTTATACCAACGGGCAAACAGTATGGACCGCAGCTCATACCGCTATGCCCAATGGTAACGGTTTGCAGGGACATTTCAGCGGTTCTCAGAATTCACTGATTATTCCTGTCCCTGGCAGTACTACCCGGTATTATATCTTTACCAACGGACACCATAATGATAATCTGGGTATCCAGTATTCCATTGTGGATATGACACTCAATGGTGGGTCAGGCGATGTGACCGCTACTAAAAATGTAGTGTTGCTGCCAGGCCCTACTACCGAAAAGCTTACGGCGGTCAAACACTGTAACGGTACGGACTTCTGGGTACTTACCCGCAGATGGAACAGTACTGAGTTTCTGGCTTACCATGTGACCAGCGCAGGTATCAGTGCAACGCCTGTTATCTCCAATTCCACTTATAACCTGACAACCCTGTCCAGCACGGCCGGAGTGGGTACAGTTGGCCGGATCGGCTATATGAAAGCATCCCCCGCCGGTACCCGGATAGCTACATTCCATTGCTGGACCAACACAATGGAGGTGGCGGAATTTGATCCCTGGACAGGACAGTTTTCAAATATCCTCGTTATGCCGGCTGTCAATCCTTCACTCCCGCTGAACCCGGTACCGAATGGCTATGCCTGGGCTTATACGGGAGAGTTTTCGCCCAACGGGAGATATCTCTATGTAATGACAAACTATTGGAACTCGGGTATGGGTTCCCGGGCAAGCACGTTGATTTACCAGTTCGACGTTTCGTCTATGAATGCGGCTACGATAGAATCAACACGCTACCTGCTGGATTCATTCCAATGCCTGGATCCTTCCGTGTTTAACGGCGCCGGAGCTGTTCAGATCGCAAACAATGGGAAATTATACATTGCACCTTCCTGGAGGACTTCCCTTTCAATTGTCCATGCTCCCAACATGGCCGGAGCAGCATGCAACTACCAGAATGCCGGATTTACTTTCACGTCCGGTAATGTAACGGCAGGATTGCCTAACTTTTTTCCGTATTTTCTTGCCTTCTACACTACTTCCGATTTTTCATTTACAGGAAACTGCGACAGCCTGAATGTGCTGTTCTCATTTAATGACCCGAGTAATGCCGATTCGCTTATCTGGGATTTCGGAGATCCCGCATCGGGCAGCTCAAATACATCCAGACTGGATACCGTATCTCATCGTTTCAGTAACTACGGCCTCTATACCGTAAAATTGATCGTGCATAAAAAAACAGCAACCGTCTGTCATAATCCCATTGATACAATTGTAAAGCAAGTATTCATCCCCCATCTTGATATAGGGAATGATACCAGCCTGTGCAGCGATTCCCTGAGGTTGCCGCTTAACCCGGTTACATTTCCCGGAGGCAGCTATTTATGGAACACGGGAGATACTACTCCTTCTATCCTGACGCAAACATCCGGTACTTTCTGGCTATCCCAGACACAATACGGATGTACGATAGCCGATACCATAGAGGTAGACCTGAATGGAGACCCTTCCCTTGATTTGGGAAATGATATAAGTATCTGTGATACGGACATTCCTGTAATACTGAGCGCCTCACCATCGCAACCTCCCGGTACCCAGTATGTATGGAGCACCGGTCTTACAAGCCCGTCTATCAGTGTTTCCCAGAGTGGAACCTACTGGCTTCATGTGCAGTTGAACGGATGTTCGGCCAGCGATACAATAAACGTAAACGTAGTGCCTGTGCCTGTTGTTTCATTGATGGAAGATACCACTATTTGCGAGCAATGGCCGCTTCGTATCGGTACGGTTATTGCCGGCGCGACATATTCATGGAACACGGGTGAAACGACCCCGTATATTGATGTTTCCGAAACGGGAGATTATATACTGTCTGTGGATCTGGACGGATGTGTCGTAGAGGATGCCATTCATATTACAGCTATGCCTGCTCCTGAAATAGATTTAGGTGATGACGGAGACATCTGCCCCGAGCAGACGATTGTGCTGGATGGCAGCTATGGCAGCAATAGCCGGTATATGTGGAGTACGGGTGATACGACATCCTCTGTCTCGGTGACAGAAGAAGGCACATATAGTGTGACGGTGACAACAGAACACAGGTGTGTTGGCGGAGATACAATTACATTATCGTACTATCCGAAACCGACGGTATCGTTACCCGCAGATACGATCGTATGTGAGGAGACGCCTTTACGTTTGCCTGCATGGGCACTCAATGCCGATTCGCTGTTATGGTCGGACGGCAGCTATGGGAACAGCCTGATGATCCGTTACGGCGGTGAATACATCGTAACGGCGATCAATAAATGTGGTACGGAATCAGATACGATAGAGGTAAAACAGATTTTCTGCGACATCTGGCTGCCGAATGTGTTCACGCCGAATGGCGACGGTTTGAATGATGTATTCCGTATCCTGGGTAACCTGGGTCGGCTGGAGGGGGTGACATTCAGCGTATACAACCGTTGGGGTGAGCGTGTATTTGTAACGAACGATAAATTACAGGGCTGGGATGGATATTACAAGGGTGCAGCAGCACAGTTGGGTACATATGTATACCTGTTGCAGTACAGCCTGGATGGAAGACCGTATACGTTGAAGGGGAATTTTCACTTGTTGAGGTAAGGCTCAATGAGCTGATTAGCTAATGAGCTAATGAGCCAATGATTTCTCGTGATGGACATTAGCTAATCAGCACATCAGCTAATTGGCTAATTAAAAACTATTATTTTTTATTCAAGACTCATGAAAAAAATCAGACGAAAACTTGTTGCCGTATCGGGTGTGTTGTGTATTTCATTGTGTGTAACCGGTCAGTCGCCGTCTCCCGGGTGGTTTACCCGTGCAAATACCGAAACAGGCCTGGTAGTAACTCCGGGTAATCAGGAACTGCCCTGTGTCGCAGATATCAATAACGATGGCTATCCTGACCTGATGTCGCTTTACATTGCTCCCGGAGGTACGCTTTATAGCGAACGGAAGCCGATGATGATCCACCTGAACATTCAGAATCCGGATAGTAGTGATTCACGGTCACGCAAGTTCATAGATGTAACCCCGCAATCGGGGGTGCACGATATACCCGGAGATACGGGCTATCATGCCAACTGCTTTACACTGGCCGATTTCAATAATGATGGTAATGTGGACTTAGTGACGGGTAACTTTTACTACAATAAAGCTACATACCCTTACCCTAATGACCGCTGCCAGGTGTTCCTGGGCGATGGTACGGGTAAATTTACCTATAAGCCAAATAATGGATTGTCTGTTATCGGACTGCGTAATATCCGTGCGCTGACGGCGCTGGACTATGACCGGGACGGCAATCTGGATCTTTTTATTGCGACCTTTTATGAAAACCCTTCGGCGGGACTCCGGGATCATGCCTACCTCCTGAAAGGTAATGGAGACGGCACCTTTACGGATTTGACGGATGTCAGCGGTGTCGGCGCTTTACCGGAAGCAATGTACGGATCTTCGGCTACCGATTGGAATAATGATTGTTACCCCGATATTTTTACGGCGCCATATTGCCGTAGTCCGGGTATGATATTACGTAATAATGCAGGGGACGGGACATTTACGAATATGGCTTCGTCGCTGGGTTATAACCTGGAGCTGACAGGCGCCGGACAGCGATCATGCACATTTGCAATCACACCGGAAGATGTGAATAATGATGGTAATATGGATCTGTTTTTTGCGGTCGTGCACGGCGGCAATTCGCCGGGTCAGTTCCGCTCTACGATAGGTATTAATAAAGGCCCGGATCATAATTACAGCTTTGATATCCGCGAAGACCTCCTTCCTGTCAATTCGCCGGCCAGTTCACACAGGGGAGATATGAAGGGAGTGTTTATGGACTTTGATAATGACGGCCTTAAGGATCTCGTGATGGCACAGGCGATCTATATGCCTGCTACGGACCGTACCTATTTCTGGCGTCAGCAGCCGGATCATTCCTTTACAGACGTAACCGCAGCGCTCGGTTTACTGGTGCCGGAAATGAAAAGCACCACCTTTGCGGAGGTTATTGATTATGATATGGACGGCGACGACGACCTGCTGGTGACAGGCCCTGACGGAGGGGCGCTGGTGCTGTGGAAAAACAATGTTGGCCAGAATAAGAACCGGATAATGATACACGCCCAGCCTATGTCGGGTTATGGCATCAACCGAAGTGGTATCGGTACACGTATCTATGTATATTACGGAGGTAAAATGCAGATGCGCGAAGTAATGGCTGGCCGTGGGATGCATACCGGGCAGCAGCCATTTATCCTGAATTTCGGATTGGGAGACGCGACTTCCGTAGATTCTGTGGTGATACGCTGGCCGGATGCCAACTGTACCCGTAAGGTGATCTACAATCCCCCTATCAACACCAGGGCTGTGGTCAACAGCTTCCCTGCCGGTATGGAAGATGTAAAACCTGCGGTTGCGGCAGTAAGGGTATTCCCGAATCCTACCGCGCGTTATGTGGTAGTGCAGGGCGATGATCTTACAGATCATATCCGGGAGGCAAGGCTGGTGGATATATCGGGTAAGTCGGCCAACATACACTACAGTACAAGCGATGGCGACAAGCTGATCTTCGACCTGGAGTCTTTGCCGGCGGGGGTATATTTTGTACAACTGAAATTTAACGATGGCAGGCAGGAATCGTATAAGATTACCCGTAGCAGATAGCGGTAATAAATGTGACAGATATGTTGGATGTGACGTCAGCACATCTTCCATATCCAACACATCTGTCACATCTTTAAAGGAATTGACTGATTGGGTAATTAATGGATCAGGCAATTACCTTTTGTGACCGGTGTTGTATGCTGAAATGCAGGGGTGACGTACATTCGTGCGCATCGCCATCTGTTTGCATCAGCTTTAGCTTTGGGTGGGAGATAGTGATTTCTTTTCCACGCAGATGAGTGACGTACGGACTCTTCATCAATGTGCCGGACATGGCGCGTACTGCAATAGAGAGTCCCAGCACTTTCGGAAATTTTTTAATGATGACCAGATCAAGCAGGCCATCCTGACAGTCGGCCAGTGGCGCGATACGGAAATTGTAACCGAATTGTTGTCCGTTGGCTACATTGACAATAAAAGCCTGCTCCCGGATTTTATTTCCATCTATTTCAATATCCCAGTCCCATGATTTGTACATCCAGAGATACTTTGTCACGAGCCAACTGTATATGGCCAGTCCGCGTCTCCGGCTTTTGGCAAATTTCTTTGAGATCAGTGCGTCAAATCCTACACCGGCATTGCTGACAAACAATTGTTCATTCACAAAAGCAATATCCATCATAATGGCATTGTTCCGGTTGATGACGGAGATCGCTTTATGGATGTCCAGTGGGATCTTTAATGTACGTGCCATGCCGTTGCCTGATCCTGCCGGGATAATGGCCAATGCGGTTGCGGTTCCCTGTAACCCGGTGACGATGTCATTGACAGATCCGTCGCCGCCGACCGCTACAACTGCATACGCGCCTGCTTTTGCAGCTTCTGCGGCCAGCTCTGCGCCATGACGTGCATATTGTGTGTACTGTATGGTATATGTGTATTGCTTATGATCCAGCCCCGCTTCAACGGCTTCCTGCACCACTTTGTTGCGCCTGACGCCGGCGCGTGAATTAATGACGAATACCAGATGCTTTCGGTTCATGCCGGTTGTGCTTTAAGGCTAAGATCCATACTGACGGCATGATGGATAATGGCTCCGGTAGAAATATAATCAACTCCCGTGCCTGCATATTCGGCAACGTTTTCCAGCGTGATACCGCCGGAGGCTTCGGTTTCGTATGCGCCTCCGATGAGCGCTACGGCTTCCTGTAATTGATCCGGTGTGTAATTGTCGAGCATGATTCGGTATATACCGCCAGTGTCCAACACTTGCTTTACGTCGGCTATACTGCGCGTTTCTACTTCTATTTTAAGGTCCAGGTTGTTGGTGCGTAAATATTCCCGGGTTTTCAGAATTGCTTTCTCTATGCCCCCGCAATAGTCAATATGATTGTCTTTGAGCATGACCATGTCGTACAGACCCATCCGGTGGTTGTATCCGCCACCGATCACTACGGCTGCTTTTTCATGCTGCCGGAATAAAGGCGTTGTCTTCCGGGTATCGAGGATCTTTACCGGATAATCTTTTACAGCATCCACGTAACGCCGTGTGAGGGTGGCAATACCGCTCATGCGTTGCATACAGTTGAGTGCAAGCCGTTCTGCCTTCAGTATGGTATGTATAGACGCCGTAACTTCAAACGCAATATTGCCATTGTAGACCTGATCTCCGTCTTGTTTGTGTAGCAATAATTCGGCCGAAGGTTCCAGAAACTGAAATATGTCCCGCGCCAGATCAATGCCGGCAATGATGCCATCTTCTTTTATTTTGAGCACAGCCTTTCCTTGTGCCTGAGGTGTAATGCTGGCCAGTGTAGAATAATCGCCGGAGCCGATATCCTCTGCCAGTGCTGCTGCAATAAACTCCCGGGTTGTCATCATGATCTGCTACAATGATAAGTTACAAAGATAGCCTGTTATTGATTGTGCCATATCAGGCTGCCGTCACCATAGCTGAGAAACCTGAAATGGTGGGTCAGGGCATAATTATAAATATTCCGCCATTGATCTCCTGCAAAAGCCGCTACCAGTAACAACAAGGTAGAGTGGGGCTGGTGAAAATTGGTCACCAGCCCGTTTACTACCCGGAAAGTATATCCGGGAGCGATCAGTATTTGTGTGCGGGTGATCAGCCTGCCGTTATGTTTTTGCCGGATCCATTCCTGTAAGCGCTGTAAGGCAGCAGTAGTGCTGTGCCGGGTAATTTCGTCATAAGGTTCCCATTGTGCAACGGCGACGTTATGCACGTCCGGTTCCTGCTCGTTCATCAGTTTGTTGCCGATCCAGTAGAGGCTTTCGAGGGTACGTAATGTAGTGGTGCCGGTAGCGACAATGTTTTTATCAAGATGGCTGATGATCGTAGATATCTGATTGTCGGTGATCTCGATCCATTCCGCGTGCATGCTATGGTCTCCTATACGTTCGGATTTTACGGGCCGGAATGTGCCCGCGCCGACATGGAGTGTGATGAAATCGGTTTGTATCTGTTGCTGCTCCAGGCTTTGCAATACTTCCTTCGTGAAGTGCAATCCTGCGGTCGGTGCCGCAACGCTCCCAGCCTCGGCGGCAAACACAGTCTGGTATCTTTCGGTATCTTCCGGTTCGGTAGTCCTGCCGAGGTAGGGGGGGAGCGGTACTTTACCACAATGTTCCAGCACTTCGGAGAACGTAAGATGCTCCTGATCCCATTCCAGTCCGATGAGCATATGATCTCCTTTATGTTCCAGGTAGCGGGCATACAGTGTAAAATCCTCTTCCTCACACGGGAGCGAAAGTACAATGTCTTTTTTCCATTTGGCAGCGCCGCCTACAAGGCAATTCCAAGATACCCGTCCCTGTGTACCCAACGCTGTTTGGATATCCGGGTACTGGCTGTCCGGCTCCAGGCAGAATATTTCGATAGCGCCGCCTGTAGGCTTGCGAAACAACAGCCGCGCATGCACCACACGGGTGTGGTTGAAGACCATCAATGTTTCCGGAGGTATATGACGGGCTATATTACGGTAGATGTCTTCCCCGATTGTGCCATCGCGGTATATGAGCAGCTTCGATGCGTCCCGTACTTCGGCCGGATGCCGGGCAATTTTTTCATCGGGCAGTTCGTAGGTATAGTCTTCGATACGGAGATGCCGTGGGTGCATGGGGATTGTTACAGTGTTAAGGTATTTGCAGAAATGCCGGTGATCTTCCGGTAGAGATCGATGGCATACAGATCGGTCATGCCGGAAATATAATCCACCACGCTTTGTATGTCTTTGTACAATGCTTCCGGTTGTCCGGTAAACGGAAATTGAACCGGCAGCAGTTGCAGCAGCTTGGCAGATTTTGTTTCGCGGGGGTTCAGCGCTGCGTGGACAAATTCCCGGAGCAGGCCGCCGATGACGTTATAGCCGGCGATCTCAATCTCAACTACAGAGCGGTGGTTGTAGATATGCTTCACGGAGAACTTATTGATCTCATCAATCAGCGTGCAGTCTTCGGGTGAAAGACATGCCAGCAGGTCTTTTTCTAATGTTCCGGACAGCAGCGCGGTTTCCTGGCCGAGAAATGCCTGTGTGAGTTTGCCGACCATCAGGCCGATCCACTTGGCGCGGATGAACTGCACTTTCTGGTTGTCGTCCGAAATATTATTGAGTTTCTTCTGTACATAATCTATTCCATTGTAACCGGTTTCCCGTTCGAAGAACGGCAGGAACAGACTGCACAGTTTTTCGTAGGAGACAATATGCAGCCGGTGGGCGTCTTCCATGTCTATGATACGGTAGCAGATATCATCCGCTGCTTCGGTAAGATAAACGAACGGATGCCGGGCATAGACCTGTTGGAACCCTTCGCGCTTGGGTATGCCGAGTATTTCGGCTATTTGCCTGTAAGTCAGAGCTTCGCTGTCGAAGAATCCCGACTTTTTTGTGGCGATCAGTCCTGTACGTTTGTTGAATCCTTCCTCCGAGCTGCAGGGATATTTGACAATAGCGGCCAGCGTCGCATAGGTGAGTTTGTAGCCACCTGGTTCCTGCTCATTGAAGCTGTGTGTGAGGATACGGAGTGCGTTGGCATTGCCTTCAAAGAGTTCCAGATCCTTACGCTGGTTTTCCGTCAGGTGGTCCTGTAATATCTTTTTGGTATGATCATCGGCTTCGGTAAAGAATGTGCGGATAGCATATTCCCCGGAATGGCCGAAGGGCGGATTGCCGATGTCGTGCGCCAGGCAGGCTGCTGCGATCACCGAGGGGAGCTCATACTTGTAGAATTCGCGGAAGCCGGTGGATTCATCCGGATATTTGTCCGCTATGGCATCGCCCACGGCTTTGCCCAGCGAACGCCCTACGGAAGCGACTTCGAGGCTGTGGGTCAGCCGGTTGTGTACAAATACTGCACCGGGCAGTGGAAATACCTGTGTTTTATTTTGCAGTCTGCGGAAGGCAGATGCAAATATAATCCGGTCATAATCACGGAGAAAGGACGTGCGTACCTGATCGGGGTTATTGTCTTTCTGTGCCGGATCTCCCGTTCGCCGTGCGCTGTATAGTGCCTGCCAGTTCATGCTGCAAAGATGCGTTTTTTATACACGTTGCGGTATAGGCAGTTTTTTGTGTGGTGCGGCAGATCAGTCCTTGTCATTTTCTGTATTCGATGCTCCTTCCGGCTGTACAAAATAATTCCATGCACGCAATGGAGAAAGGAATCCGGTTAACCGTTTCTTCAATGGAATCTTGTTGCGTACGGATTTCAGGAATGCGCTGAGAAATCCGCCGATGTATGTTTCCTCATTTTTATTCAATGCCTGGCCTGCGTATTTCTGTTTCAGGTAAATGTTCATAAATGGGACGAACGATGTGCCCAGAGTGGGGTCAACTACTGTGAGTGCATAACGCATTGGGGTGAGGTGCCCGCGCGGCATGCCTGACTGGTGCAGGTAGAAGGTGGCGGTACGGTATGCCCAATAGGCTTTTTGTCCTGCAGGCTTAGCGAGATTATGGCGGAGCAGGAAATAACGGTATACCAGCATAGGTGCCAGGAAGGTCAGCAGGAGTGCCGCCAACGCAATCCAGAGCGTCACTATTGCCATTTGTTTTAAAGTCACGGGTTGCTCCTTCTCTTCAGGGGCTGCTTTTTGTTCCTGCGGCGCCAGGTCTTTCTGTTTGACATACACTTCATCTATCGGTGCAGGTTCAGGGAGTCTTTTGCTTAACGCAACTCCGGTTTCATTGGGCGCCGGTTTCATTTTCCGGATGGCATCGGCATAGGAAACGGCCGTAGCATCATCTCCTTTCTGTACCTCGGAAAGCGGTATCTCAATACTGTCTTTGCGGATGGCGGCAATATGCACATCCATAGAGATGGCTGCCGGGGGCTTTACTTCGTATTCCTTGTCGTGGAAAACCATCCGCCGCACGTTCATCGTCAGCAGTTTTTTGCCGGTGTCTATACTGGCTACAATGCCTTCTGCCGCCAGCCACGCTTTGGGTGGTTGCATGGGCGGCGTCTGATCTGGCTGTGGACTTTCGCGTGCATCGTCATTGCCGACGGTAGTATCGAAGTCGAGCCAGCCGAAACCGGGGAAGTATACCTGTACCCAGGCGTGTGCCTGATCGGCATAATACCAATACCAGCCTTTGTTTTTATTGCTTCGGTCTACGGTAAGGAACCCTACGGTAATGCGCGACGGAATGCCCAGTGAACGGAGCATGAACAGCGTGGCGCCTGCATAATAAGCGCAATATCCCTGCCGGTTTTCAAACAGGAAATACATCAGCTTGGAGGCGCTGGGAATGTCGGGGATGCCGGGGTTGTCGGTGTAGCGGTATAGCGGATTGCCGTTTTCATCTTTAGACAGAAAATAATCGCGTATGGCGATCACCTTGTCCACCGCCGTTTTTGCATCACGTGTAATGGAGTCGGCGAGGGTAGAGATGACGTTGAATTTAGCGTCATCCGGCATTTCGGTATAATAAGCCATAAAGGCGGAATCCGTGTGTTCATAGCCTTTGGCGCGTCGGAGTATTTCGAAGCGTTGCTGCTGGAACATTTGTATCTGTGGGTCGTCGGCATTATAAACGAAATAGGCGCTGTTCAGCTCACTGGCGTAGCTCTTGGCCCGGAAGGCTGTTTTGAATTCATCCCTGAAATCTTTCTCTACCGTAATGGGCTGTACGAAATAGCCGGTACTCGGCGCCAGATAGGTATGTGGTGAAAGCTTCCGCGTATACACCTGTATCTCTATGGTCTTTCGCAGGTTGGGTCCCATGCTGTTAGCGATCACGGATGAATCTGCCCGGGTGTTGAATAAAGGAATAGCTGCAGGATCCGGCTCGAACAGGTCATTCTTCGGGATCAGTGAATCCCGTTCGAAGGTTTCCGTAAGCGTATCGAATTTGGTGTAGTGGAAAGCTGTGAGGTATAGCGGATTGGGGACGTCGGTGCCTTCAAAGTAGTTGTCGATATAGGCGCAGAACAGCAGCTCGTTGTTCCGTCCCAGGCTGCCACTCAGGCGGGAATAATCTTTGAGGTCGAAGTGTCCGTTCTTATCCTCTTTCAGCATGCTGTTTTCACCCTCCTTGCCTCCTCCGCCGTGGTTGGCTACGGTTTCTTTGATCTCTTCCTGCATGGCGTAGATAACGCTCCCTAAGAGTAGTACGGCCAGTAGTCCAAACAGCGTCAGCCGGCGGCTAAGGAACCACCAGAACTTCTGTGATTTGTCTTTGTAGTTGTAGATCTGCTCTGCGGTAAAGATGATATAAACCGCATAGAGCGCTGCCGGGGCAAATGCACGGAGTAGTTCGTCGACACTGTCTGTTTTCATTCTTGAAATGACCAGAATGCAGCCGCTCAGCAGCAGGGCTGCCAGCAGCACAGACCAGTAGCGTACCCGCATGAAGCCCCAGCCGATCAGCCAGCCCAGCGAGAACAGGATAGCCGACACTTGAAACGCACGTGCAATAAAGAACGCATCAAACTCGCCCGATCCGGACCTGTCCAGTCCTTCGTAGCCGAGGTACAGGACAAAGACCAGCAGGATGAATGTAGGCAGAAAGCGGAACCGGAAAGCATAAAATATAGCCGAAGCCACCATGCCTGCCGTGAGGTAAAGGGTTTGCTGCCATGCCTGATTGCGCAGGATGGCGTAGTAGGCATTGGCATAATCGAGCAGGTAGTAGCCCACAACAGCCGTGGGGATCAGCAGGAAGATGATCCGGGCCAGCAGTTCGTTGATGGGGGTTGCGCGCTGGATGTTCATGCGGGGAATGCGGGTTTGATGATATGTAGTACCGTTGTTGTCCGGTGAATCAAATGTAATTAATTAAGCAGGGAAATGGATGGAGTGATGTGTGCGGCAATCTTAAAAGTTTCTTAAAGCACTAAGCTTTCGCGGATGTTAGCGCAGCGCATCCGGGAACAGAGATAAAGCGGGATTTGCAATCCCGCGTCATAATAAGGTCGGGGTCGGAGACCCCGGTTTATCAGTCGTCCCGGATGCCCTTCGGAACATCCGGGACAGCGTAAGACAGATATGAGATATGTTCGATACCAATGTGGTTAAGGCTTACCTTTTTTATGTGTGTTTTTTGATATTTTACGTAAAAAACAGGTATTAAACAAAGATTCATTAACATGGTGAAAGTTGATTAATTTGTCGGGGTCGTAATAATAGGTGAGGGATGGGTAATGTGTATAAGATATATGATCAGTCGGGTGTTTATTTTGTCACCAATACGGTACATCAATGGGTAGATGTATTTACCCGCCGGGAGTATGCGGAAATATTGATTGAGAGCTTGCGGTTTTGCCAGGAGCATAAAGGGCTTCGTATTTATGAATGGGTGATTATGAGTAATCATATTCATCTTATTATTGGGAGTGAAAAGAGTAATCTGAGTGATATTCTTCGTGACTTTAAAAAATATACGGCAACGCAGATCGTACATGCCATCAGTGTTAATGCGCGTGAGAGCCGTAAGAATTGGTTGCTATGGCTGCTGAAAAAGGAAGGAGCAATTACATTCTGGCAGGAAGGGTATTATGGGAAGGAAATACGAACGAAAGGATTTTATGATAATAAGGCCCGGTACATTCATCTTAATCCATTGCGCGCAGGCATTGTGATAAAAGAAGAAGAATATTTGTATAGCAGTTGTTGTGATCGTTATGGTGTGCGTAAAGGCCTGCTGTCATTAGCCGATTTCTAACTGCTTTATGTTTGATGCTTTCGCGGATGTTAGCGCAGCGCATCCGGGAACACAGATAAAGCGGGATTTGCAATCCCGCGTCAAAATAAGGTTACTTCTTTCCGGGGTCAGAGACCCCGGTTTATCAGTCGTCCCGGATGTCCTCCGGAACATCCGGGACAGCACTAGGACAGCATTAAATATTATATCGGCACATTCTTTTAATCTTCTATGCTTCACAAATTTGATTTGTATGAAAAATATAAGAAATTATTAGTGAATTATTTGTGAAGATTATTTACCTTCATTCCTGATTATTTATCAGTGCGATCCTTCGTGATTATTTGAAGTGTAATCGCTTTGAATCCCGTATTGGAAATCTAGGAAATTTCAGGCAAACGGGATGATAGGGTAGATTGCTACGCGTTATGCACGGGCTCTTCTTATTCGTTTGCCGGGCCTCCTAGAGCCTCTAATACGATAAGTTGAGTCTCGCGCTTTTTTCATGCTTTTAAACATCCAAAAAACGCCGCTCATCAACAAGGTTCAAAGCGTGCCGCTTCTGCGCAAGACCCGCACGTATTGTGTACCTGTGAATGAATGGCATGATGGGACAGACAACAACAAATCAGGACGATAACAACCTCGCAGCGCTGCTCCGTCAGTTGCTCGCGATAATCCCCGCAGACAAAGTCTTCCGGAAAGACTGCAACCTCTACATCGCCATCGGTGAGCAGGCTGCCCGTGGACTGCAGCAGTACAAAAACATCCTCGAAGCCTCCGGTTGGGAGCCCGGTGGATACCGATACGCTTTATACACGATCTCTGACATCTGCCACGGACTGGAAATGGAAACGGGCAGCCTGTTTCACACCGCTGTATTTGTGCCGGAACACGTGGTGTATGATAGTGGCCAGTCGACCCTGCCGGAGCCGCTGCCGAGACGTTTGCAGCGCATCCGCAGTCAGGGTGGGGCGGAGTTCGCTTTGGGCTATCAGCGTTCGGTGCAGTTCCTCAATGGCGCTGTTTATCATCTTGCGGCTAATGAAACAGAGGTAGCAGCGTTTATGCTGCACCAGTCGGTGGAGTTGCTGCTCCGGGGATTGTTGCTGGCCATGTCGGGTAAAGAATTGAAAAGTCATCTGCTGGGTGAGCTGTTGCTGCACACCTCACGGTATCTGCCGGGGATACAACAGGCTTTTTACGCGGATCTGAAAAAGTTGGAACAGGCATATAGCTGCGGTCGCTATGCGCTGCATTATCATATTACGGAGCCGGAAGTCTCCGGGTACATACCGTGCATCACCGCTTTACAACGGGAGGTAAAGAGCTTTTTTGAAGCTAATATGGAGGCTTATGAACAGGGGCTGATCTGCGACAGATTGGCATATAATGAGGCTCCACAAAAGCACAGGCTTGTGCCTGCCGGATAACAAGCCTGTGCTTGCGAAACCATAAGCTTGTGCTTCGGAAAGAACAAGCTTGTGGTTTGGGGAAATGTAGCTACGTTTTTCAGAAGGCTATGAGTGCGTTGGTTTCTGTTTGATTTTCAGTAGATTGAAACGGTGGTTTTTAGGTCGTCTGATGGCTTTTCTTTCCGGATGCCCATCTGTCAAACTGACGGATGAAACATTGCGCGTGTGTTGAAGATAACGGCTAAAACCTGTGCTGAACAACTATTTGCTGTACATGATTTCCTTCTTTCATTCGCACCCGTACTATGTAGATCCCATCCGGCAGGTCATGGGCGGAGAGCAGTGTCGTGCCGGGCTGATCCGTTATCATTAAAGTTCTTCCCTGCATATCTGAAACGATTACCTGAAGTACTTCTTCGGGATTGTCCGTGATCACCCGGATATGATCATGAGCAGGTACCGGCGCAATCGTCACGCGGTGATCTCCACTTTGCAATGATGCTACGGATTTCGATATGCCGTCGTTGTCGCAGGGGCCGCTCACGAGGCGGATTGTATAATCCCTGTCCGTATAGCAGCGGATAGGACCTTCGGATTGATAATTATCGCTCAACAACTGAATGCAGTTAAGGCAGGCAGGCAACAAGCCTGTATAAAGTCCGCCGATCCTTTCGGCGTAGGCGCCGAGGGTATCCCGTCCCCAATTCAGGATGTATCCATCATCGTTTTCGTTGAGAGATCGGGTATAAAACGTCCGGAGCCACGCCGTATCGTATTGGCGGATGCGAATCGAGTCTATGATAAAACAAAAGGTGCTGTCTGTTGATGGATCCATCATGCCTCCGGATAGCAGTACGGGGAGGCAGACGGTATCGCCTTCACCGGCGTTGAATACATAGAGCGGGGTGAAACGGTTAAATATGCTGTTAAATACAAAGACGGTATCGGGTGTTTCATATATTTTCAGGTCACGAAGGTCATATACCCGCAACCCGTGGCTGAACCAGGGTTGTTTTACCAGGGCTTCCCGTTTGATCGTTGTAGCGCGGATACCCTGCACGGTATCATACCCTGTAGCGTAGCAATGAAATGAACCGTACCCCATTTCGTAATGCCATACAGCGCTACTGTCTGCAAAGCCGTTTTGCGCATTCCCGGTGTTTGAAAGAAGCAGTAAAAGGAAAAGCGGTGTAAAGAAATGCTTCATGTTGAAGTGTTTTTGTTGAGAGAGACAAGGTATATTTTCTGGCCAATGATTGATTGCCTTCATTAGTTATTTAATGATTATATAATAAACCCGCAATCCCAAAAAGAGAAAGATGTCTGTTCTTTACCGGTATACCTGCCAGGAACAACGGCGTCCGTAGGGGCAACCCTTGCGATTACCCTGCTCGCGGTTATTCTTTCCCGGATGTTGCTGCCGTTTAGCCAGGGAAAATAACATTAACATACCAATCGGAACATCCGCGACAGCCCGACAATTTGATGGGAGCGTTAACAAAATATTTTTTCTGCACAGTAAACAGAACCAATAATTTTGCCGCTGCAACAGGCCGGAGTATAATCATCGTGATCGCATGGATCATACCCGGACAAAATGGGAAAATGAAAAGAACATTAAAAGTACTCCGGCGTATGATCATCATTGTGCTTGTGGGGGTGACAATACTTACCGTCGCCACTATTTTATTTATGCGCCAGCCCCAGTTTGGCAAAGCGCCCTCCGGCAAGCGGCTGGAGCGTATCATGCAGTCGCCGAACTATAAAGACGGGGCTTTCCAGAATCTAAGTTTTACGCCTTCGCTTACCGAAGGATATTCCTTTACAAAGATCTTCTACGATTTCCTGTTTAAGAAAATCCCGGACAGTGTGCCCAAAGATAAGTTGCCTTCCGTTCGCACAGACCTGCGCAATCTGCCCGATGATGCGCTTGTGTGGTTCGGGCATTCTTCCTATCTCATTCGTACGCAAGGGCTGAATATTCTGGTCGATCCGGTCTTCAGTGGCAGGGCTTCCCCTGTGCCCGGCTTCACAAAGGCATTCAATGGCGCCGATGTTTATAATGTGGCAGATCTGCCGGAGATCGATTACCTGTTGATCTCTCACGATCACTATGATCATCTTGATCATCAGACCGTGAAAGAGCTAAAAAACAAAGTGGGAAAAGTGATCTGCGGACTGGGTGTTGGTGCGCATCTGGAGCATTGGGGGTATCCGGCCGACAGGATCATCGAGAAAGACTGGGATGAAACAGTACAGCTTGCACCGGATGTGCGGCTGCATACACTGCCTGCGCGTCACTTCTCCGGCCGCGGCTTCAGGAGAAATAACACGCTCTGGATGTCGTGCCTGCTGGAAATGCCCGGGCAAAAAATATTCATCGGTGGCGACAGCGGCTATGATACCCATTTTGCCCGGATCGGCAAGCAGTATGGACCGATAGATCTGGCCATTCTCGAGAACGGGCAATACAACAAAGCCTGGCAGGCTATTCATTGTCTGCCCGAAGAAGTATTGAAAGCAGCACACGATCTGCAGGCCCGGCGGCTGATGCCCGTGCATTCCGCTAAGTTTGCCCTGGGGCTGCACGCCTGGTACGAACCCTTGTGTGAGGTCTCCCGGCTGAATCAGGCAATACATATGCCATTGGTGACACCGATGATCGGTGAGGTAGTGTATCTCCGCGACAGCACACAGACCTTTACATCATGGTGGGAATCTGCACGGCAGTAAAAATGTCTATCATTATCCTAAAATCAACTACCTATGCGTACGATCGTGCTACTGGTCTGCTCCAACATGTTTATGACCATTGCCTGGTACTGGCACCTGAAGAAAACCGGGATCGCGCTCTGGCAGGTGATCCTGATCAGCTGGGGCATTGCGTTTTTTGAATACTGCCTCGTTGTGCCGGCCAACCGCATCGGGTATACTTCGGGTTGGGACGGGTTTCAGTTGAAAATCGCACAGGAGATTATCAGCCTGATGATTTTTACCCTTTTTGCTGTTGTCTATCTGAAGGAACCTATGCACTGGAAGTATATGGCCAGCTTCGCCTGTATCCTTGGAGCGGTGTATTTCGCGTTTTCAAAATAGTCAAAATATCATCATGCTTTATTTACCTCTGTCAAAATCCTTTCCGCCTGCCGGATGTGTCGTTCATTATGATAGATGACGAACCGGAAGGTATCGCCTAAGCGCAGCCTGATCAGCTTTGAAATGCTGGTGCCGGTTTTTACTTTGTTCAGATCTATGCTGTTGGAACGCCTGAGCAGATCAAGCATGCGTTTTTGCTGGCTTTCAAATGTATTCAGCACGTCTTTGTCCAGTTGGGAATGGATCGGGTTCATGTTGCGGAATGTCTTCATCTTATTCAGCTTTTGCCGCGGAAGCATGCTTTGTGCAAAATAATTGCCCAGCAGCCCGCTTTTAACTACAGGCGCATGTCTGGTTCTTGATTCGCCAATCCGTTTTTCTATTTCAGGCAGATAAAAATTGCCGTACCGGTTCAGGTGCTCGATACATTCCAGCACGCTCCAGCTATCTTCCGACAGGCGTGCATTCAATACCGATTCAGGCAGGGATTGTAAAGACACCACATGGTTCAGGTGTCCTTGTATAAGCGTCGTAAGCTCCTGTATGAGCTGTTCTGTTTTTATTTTCATAAGGCAAAAGTCCGCCCTTTGTCATTATTAATTCTTGACTGAGCTCAAGAATTTTTCAGCCGTGATAATGTCTCCGGAGTCATGCGCAGGTAATTGGCAATATATTTATGGGGGATCTCCTGGAATAGTTGCGGACTTCGTTTCAATACTCTTTCATAGCGTTCTTTGGGGGCATGGATCAGCAGATCTTTTTCCCGTTCGATCTGTTGTAATACCAGGTCTTCCAGAATATTGATCCATATTTTAAGATGATCGGGGTGTTCATGGATGAAGCTGGTAAAAGTTTCTTTTGAGATGACCCTGACTATTGTTTTCCGGATGGCCTGAATATAGAAATCTGAAGGGCGTCCGGATAAAAATGAATCGAGCGCTACAAGAATGTTGTCCTTGTACCCGAACCGTATGATGCGTTCTTCATCGCCATCTGTAATATAGATCCTCAGGCTCCCGCTTTCGATGAAATAAATATTCGTGTTGATGGCGCCCTGCACATTGAGATATTCATTTCTTTCGAGTGTGACGGCACGCTTTACTAAACCATTTTGTTCAATGATGTTAATTATTTCCGCAGGTTGCATAATCTTCCGAAATTGAATCCATAAAAATACTCATTAAACAGGCCTGAGGAGGTAAACAATGCTCCGGGCCGGGTATTTTTGTTGTTTTCCTGACAGAAAAGACGATAATATTATGACGCAGTCGCTGGTATTAGGTATAGACATAGGCGGAACAAACACGGCTTTTGGCATTGTAGACCGCAGAGGCCGTATACTTGAAAAAGGAACGATACCCACAACCGTTTTTGATACGGTTGCTGCCTATATCAGTGCTTTAAAGGAGGCGGTCACGCCTTTGCTGGATAAAGCCGGCAGCCGGAATGTGACAGCCTGCGGTGTCGGCGCCCCGAACGCGAATTTTTACACCGGCGAGATCGTCGATGCCGCCAACCTGCCCTGGAAGGGTATGATACCGCTGGCGAAATTATTGCAGGAGGCTTTCCGGATGCCTGTAACTATTACGAACGATGCCAATGCGGCAGCTTTGGGCGAGATGATGTATGGCGCGGCAAAAGGGTTGAAAGATTTTGTGATGGTGACGCTTGGGACGGGTGTGGGCAGTGGTTTTGTGGTGAATGGATCGTTGATGTACGGCCATGATGGCTTTGCAGGCGAATTGGGGCATGTGATTGCGGTACGGGGAGGGCGTACCTGTGGCTGCGGGCGAAACGGGTGTCTGGAAACGTATGCTTCTGCAACTGGTATTGTACGGACGGCAGAAGAATGGCTGCTACACCGCAGCGAGGAATCCGTACTACGCCGTGGGGGGAAGATCACGGCAAAACGGATACAGGAAGCGGCAGCCGGCGGTGACGCGCTTGCACTTGAGATTATGTCTTATACTGCCAGGATATTGGGAGAAGCGTTGGCTGATATGGTAACCATAACATCGCCTGCCGCGATTATTTTCTTTGGAGGTCTGGCTAAAGCAGGAGCTTTATTGCTTGAACCCGCACGTACATATATGGAACTAAATCTGCTGCATATTTACCGGAATAAAATCGCCTTTTTGGTGTCTGATCTTCCTGATACGGATGCTGCATTGCTTGGCGCCAGCGCGTTAGCATGGTAACGTAGAGACGCACTGCATTGCGTCTCTACGTTACCATTTTCGATGATCATCGCAGCAGCGTTACATTGCCCTGTTTGTGTACCCGCTCTCCGCTGATGCAGAAACCATCGGCTTCCCATACGAATACACCTGAAGGCGGATATTCGCTGTTGATTTTGCCATCCCATTGTTTGGCCGGGTCGGTAGTTGTGAAGACCAGGTTGCCCCATCGGTCGTAGATGCGGAAATAGTTCAGCTTGACGATCTGCCGGTTCATCAGCCCAAAAGTGTTATTCCCGTTGATGCCTTCGGGGACAAAAGCATTCGGAAGCGTCAGTTCGCTGCAGCCCACGTATACCGTTACAGTGTCCCGTGCGATGCACCCCAGTGTATCGTTCAGCTCAGTGACTTGCAGGTAGTAAGTGATCGTATAGGCCGGCCGGGCAACCGGATTGGTGATGTTGGGATCAGACAGAAAAGTATTCGGACTCCACCGGTAAGCAAAAGTCCCTGTGCTTTCAGATGTGAACGGGCCGCCCAATACGGTCTTTGCACCATCGGTCACATAGCGGCTGGGCCCGGCATCAGCGGTAACTTTGCTGACTTCAATATGAAAAGAGGTATCCCATACGCATCCGTGGTCGTGGGTGATGCGGATGGTATATGTAGTGCTGTATGCCGGCCATACAGAAACAAACATGCCTGTGGTGTCGGAAATATTGTAATCCGGGCTCCAGGTATAATTGATGGCTCTGGGAGACTGGATAAAGTAAGGGATGGCATCCCCCTGGCACAGTACGGTATCGCCCGGCGTCAGATTGGCTGCGGGATACGGAAGCACCACGATCTGATGGCATTCTATATCCATGTTTGCTGATCCTTCATTGATCGCCAGGTATACGTTGTAAGTACCCGGTGTGCTGTACGTGTACACCGGAGGCTCTGCTTCGGTAGAAGATACAATGCTTGCATCGGTACATTGGGGGAAGAGCACACGGGAAAGCGTACTGTTTCCGTTTGTGGCAAAGGCATAGAGTGTATCCCGGATCCGCATGATACGGCTGAAGCCTGAAGTGGCAGACATGTCTGCCACAATTTCCAGTACAGATGCCGTATACAGACCGGTCATGGCCGGGATATCAATGCGGGTAAGGGTATCGTTGGCCTGGTTGGTGATAAATGCCGCAAAACTGCCGCAATCTCTCGCCATTACAATATTGGAAGGTGTAAACAGTGCGTTGTCTATATTGCCGATATTGATACCTACCGGTGCATTCCCGAGAGAATTGCCGGTCGTAACGACGGAAAGCGTACTGCTTTGTCCGTTCGTAATGATCATGTACCAGTTATTGTTTTCTTTTACTAACGCCATATCGGTAGCTCCCGTAAGTCCGCCGATATTACCGAAAGAAGTGAAAGCAGGTGTAGAATGCAGATTATTCCCGAAACCAACACGTGTAAATTCGTGATTACTGTAATCCACCAGGAATGCATACCAGTTGGAGCTGTCCTGTTCTACGATCAGCCCGCGCGGTGTACTCATTATATTGCCCGGATTACCGAAATTAATACTGTTGGGGATTCTTGTAATATCATCACCGAAGTCTGCTCTGAAAAATGAAGCCGTAGCAGGTGTGTTGCCACCGGTAGCCAGCAGCGACCAGCCGGTGATCGAATCTTTGACAATAGCCAGTGCATTTGCATCAACCGGGATGCTGTTGTTAAGGGTTCCCAGATTGGTTATGGCAGGCTCATTACCCAGGTCAGTGCCGAAGTCCAGCCGCAGCAGATTTCCTCCTCCTTTGTTGATCACGAATCCGTAATACAGGTCACCGTCTTTTACAATTTCAACAGCGCCGGGATCGTTGAATCCCATACCGGCGCCGAACGCTGTTCCCGTAGGGGTATTTTCCAGGTATCCCGAGCAGAAACCCCAATAATAGCTGGAGGCTTCTGTAACATGACTTTCTATCTGGACAGGCTGATTAATACAAACAGTATCGGGTATCGTAAACAGTGTCTGGGCATTCAGCTTATGCAAACTAAATATCAGAAGCAGTGTGATAAACGAAAGGTTTTTTTTCATTTTGTTCTTTTTGTCTGCCGGCAGCCGGATCACAAAAATACCATTATGCCGGAATGTTAAAACATTTCCCGTGGTCTTTTTGTTACATACTACCTGTGGAAAACGACTGTTTTCCGGAGGGCTAATATAATAAGTTCGCCCCAAAGTTTTATAACAATGCTTTTTTTTATTTTCTTTATCCTCAAATAAACGTCTCATGAAACGGAATTTCATAAAAGCCGCCACACTATTTGCATGTGTTTATTTTTCATGTGTTATGAGTGTGTTCACCCCCGTACAGGCCAAAGAGGGGATATGGCTTCCGCCAACCATAAAGGGGCGGGAAGCTGATATGAAGGCAATGGGGTTACAAATCCCCGTTGAACAACTGTATAATGATGAAGGTACAGGGTTGAATAATGCGGTTGTGCTGTTTGCGCGGGGATGTACCGGTGAGTTTATCTCTGCACAGGGTCTGGTACTTACCAATCATCATTGCGGTTATGGTACGGTACAGGGATTAAGCAGCATGGTGAATGACTATTTTGCCCGGGGCTTCTGGGCTATGAATATGCAGGAAGAAATACCCTGTCCGGGGCTGACAGTCACTGTTTTCCGGAAAATGAATGATGTTACGGTACAGATATTGGGTGGCTTGCCGGATACGTTGAGCGTGCAACACCGGAAGGAAGTGATTGAAGGGCGTATTGCCACGCTTGAAAGGAGCTATTCGTCCGGTACACTCGAAGCAATGGTGAAGCCTTATTTTAATGGCAATCAATATTGGATTATTTTTACGGAAACGTACCGGGATGTGCGGCTGGTAGGATTCCCGCCCAATGGGATCGGTGCTTTCGGCGGTGATACGGATAACTGGATGTGGCCCAGGCACAACGGGGATTTCGCTTTATTTCGGGTATATGCGGGCAAAAACAATGAACCGGCAGATTATGCGCCGGAAAACCGTCCTTATAATCCCAAACGGTTCTTTACGATCAACACCGGTGGATACAAGGAAGGTGATTTTACGATGGTGTACGGTTTCCCTGGTGTCACGCAGGAATACATCACGTCCAGCCAGCTCAATCAGGTATATTCCATTATTGATCCGGTACGCATTGAGGCCCGTACACAAAAGCTGAAAGTATGGAATGAGCGGATGGAGCAATCCCGGGACGTATTCCTGAAGTATACATCGAAGAAGGCGGGCGTTGCGAACGGGTGGAAGAAATGGCAGGGAGAATTGAGAGGTCTGCAGCTGAATAATGTTATGGATAAAAAGCGTGCTTATGAACAGGAATTCCAGGTATGGGCTTCCGGGGCGGGTCGTCCGGACGATGCAGCCGACATTCTGAGTCATATAGAAGCTGTAGCTCTGGCGGCCGATAGTGCTGTAAATGGCAATGAATATATACGGGAAACAGTGCTCGGCATTGAACTGATACAACAGGGGGCTTTGCTTGACGATCTGCTCGCACGATACAGAAAGGGTATTGATGCCGCTGATGCAGGAAAAATAAAACAGACATGGAGAGGGTTTGCAAAAAATTATGATTTTGAAACAGACCGGCAGCTTTTTGAAGCAATGATGCCGCTTTTCTTTGAAAAAGGAGGTAGCTGGATTCCTGCGTCTTACCGGCGTATGTACCGGGAGCATGGAGCCGACTTCAGTAAATGGGCGCGGCATGTATATGCGCAATCCCTGCTGACCTCCGGATCGCAGTTCGAGGTGCTTATTGACCGTGCCAACCCTGCAGACAGCATCAGGATATTGGAAGATCCGGTATGGCAGTTGTATAACGAGATCAATAAAGTACGGACCGGACAGATCAACCCGGTATTATCAGATTACTATAGCCGGCTGGAAGAGCTGAATGGCCGTTATCTCAAATACAGGATGCAGAAAGACGGTCCCCGGGAATATTATCCTGATGCCAACCTTACCCTCCGTATTACTTACGGGCAGATCAAAGGGATTGATCCTGAAGGGCCTGCTGAATATGCCTGGCAGACGGATCTGAATCAAACAGTGGCTAAAGATCAGCCGGGATCACATGAATTTAGTGTGCCGGAGAAACTGAAGGAACTGCATGCCCGGAAAGATTATGGTCGTTGGGCGGTGAATGGCACTGTGCCGGTAAATTTTATTGCAGATAATCATACGACGGGCGGAAATTCAGGAAGTCCGGTGCTTAATGCGCGTGGGGAATTGATCGGAACCAATTTTGACCGTATCTGGGAAGGGACGATGAGTGATCTCTATTTTGATCCGAACCTGTGTCGTAACATTTCCGTGGATATCCGTTATACGTTGTTCATTATCGAAAAGTTCGGTAACGCGGGGTGGCTGCTTAAGGAAATGAAGGTCGTGCGGAAATAAGCTGTTGTTCATAGCAGGCCGGCCAGCTATGAACCTGAGTTCGGTAACGCGGGGTGTCTGGTCGTAATACAGGCAATTGCTACCGAATATGATACCAACTGGCTTTCCCGGATGTTAGCGTAGCGCATCCGGGAACAGAGATAATGCAGGATTTTCAATCCTGCATACAAAAGCGGGTTCACAGAACCCGCTTTTGTATGCAGGCTGGGATGCCCCTTCGGGAACATCCCGCACAGCCATCCTGTTAACAGGATGGCTTATTGAAATTCGCTGTCCGGAATATTCTTATTCACCTCTACCGTTTTTACCCGTGTTTCCAGCATCATGCCCGGCCCTATCGGAATACGGGTAGTATAAGGAATCCGGTATCCGTTTGAGCCGGGCACCGTGCGATAATCACTGTACTCAACACTTACAGACACAGGTCCCTGCGGGGTTTCGACATTGCTAACCTTTTTTATCAGAAGGCCCGTAGCCGTTTCGTAATATTCCGTTACGACAGTGCCTTTCCGGTTAACGGCTTCCAGCATATAGGCGTCTGTGCCGTTTACCTGATCTATACCTTTTACGGTACGTGTTATGCCGTATTTTTCAGGGGAAAGCGGCGCCAGCAGATCGGCAGATTCACGGCTGTCTGCGATATCTTCTTCGTCCATGTCCATTTTCTGTCCGCCGGCTTCCTGAAAGCCCTTATCGCCATTGAGTACTTTTTTCTGAACGATCATGCCCATTTGACTGACCGTTGCTTTCATCTTTCCCGGCGTTTTTTTCACTTCTGTGATCCCGATCTTAATCCCCTGTATCTCGCCTTCACTTTCGGTTTTGATGTCGCGGACACTGCGTAATGCCTTTTCGCCCCCAATCGCATCTGCATATTGCTTCAGGATGTCGTTTGCTGTTATCCCTTCTGGTAATACAGCAGCAGTGGTTATCTTGATCGGGTGACCATAATGGTCGTAAAAGCTGAGCTTACTATTGGCGTCGAAAATAGTAAGCTTTTCCGCAACTTCGTGCCGGTTGCCCACTACAATGATATTGGCTTTGTCCGGGTTGATGTACTGTTGCGCGGCCTGTTGCACGTCTGCCGCCGTCACTGCCGCCAGATTTTTCAGGTAGTTCCGGTAATAATCTTTCGGCATGTTGTACCGTTCAATGTTGATGGCATACTGTGCCATCCGTCCGGGATCCTGGAGCCCGATGGCAAAGCCGCCGCTCATATAGGCAATGGTATTCTGCACGATTTCTTCGGATACCTGTTCCTGCCTCATGCGGTTCATTTCTGCCAGGATCTCTCGGATCGCGCTGTCTGTTACGCTATTCCTGCAATTGGCAAAGGCGGTAAAAGAGCCTGCCAGTTCATCGGCTTCCAGATCGCTGTAGGACCCGTAAGTCCATCCATGCTGCTCGCGCAGGTTAAGGAACAGGCGCCCCTGCGATCCACCGCCCAGTATGGTATTGGCTACACGGGCTTTGATAACATCGTCGCTGCCAGGTTTCAGATATATAGGATAAGAAATATTGATCACGCTCTGTACTGCCGCATCGCGCGGCACAAAAGCAACTTGCGTATGAGAGGGCGTTGCAGGTGTGCTGTAGCGGGCTGCCGGTACATCTGCCTTTTGCCAGGAGCCAAAGTATTGTTCCGCCAGCTTGCGGGCTTCGGTAACCGTGATGTCGCCGACAATAGCCAGATACGCTACATTCGGACGGAAATACGTCTGATAATAGTTACGGCATTGCTCGAGTGTGATCTTATTAATGGTTTCTTCCGTCGCAATCGTACCATAGGGATGTTGTTTCCCGAAGTTGATAGCGGCAGTTGCATTTTTTAGCATGGTTTCGGGTTCATTTCTGCCTATTTCAAGTGCAGATAATGACCTCTTTTTGATTTTATCCAATTCTTCCTGTTTGAAGTCGGCATTCATCGCAACATCACTGAGCAGAGATAATAATGCGGCCTGATGTTTTTTCAGGCTGCTGCCGTATAAACCCTCGTCGGATGCATAAATACGAGCGCCGATAAAATCAATTTCTTCATTCAGTTTTTCCTTACTGCGGGTACGGGTTCCGCTCACCAGCAATTCGCTCATCATGTCGCGGTAGCCTGCCATGTCTCCTTCCAGTGCAGGTTTTATATCCAGTTGAATAGAATAGGAAACTACCGGTAATTTGTGGTTTTCTACGACAAATACCTTCAGGCCGTTTGGTAATGTGAATGTTGCGGGATCACCCAGCCGTACTTCCGGGGCGGGACCGGGTTGAGGGCGGACGCTGCGGTCGAGCGTCTGGGCAACGGCGCTGATCGCCCATGTAATGACCAGTATGGATAATGTGATCTTTTTCATTTTGTTCCTGTTTTTTGCTGAAGCCTGGCTATGGTTGCCGGGATTTCATGTATAATGTCAGATGCCGGGTGTGGTTTGTGTTATGCCGGGAAGATCAGGGCTTACTTTCTTCCGTTTTAGGTAGATAATGAACAACGAGCCTGTTTTCGGCTGTGAGATACGTCCGGGCTACCCGTTGCAGATCTTTCTTTTTTATTTTGGTATAGCGGTTCAGTTCTGTGTTGATCAGCCCGGCGTTCCCCATAAAAGTGTGATAAGTAGCGAGGTTGGTTACAACACCAAGTACCTGACGATTCTGGTTGACAAAGTCATTCTCGGCCTGGTTGATCAGTTTTTTGAACTCCCGGTCGCTTACAGGTTCATTTTTTACCTTTTCTATTTCTGCAAACAAGGATCGCTCCAGCGAATCAGGCGAAACACCTGCATTGGCAATACCAAGTATCATTACTACCCCCGGGTGCTCGTTCGGTACGGTAAATGCTCCGGTCTCCAGCGCTATCTGCTGCTGGTCTGCCAATGCCGTACGCAAACGGGAGCTGTTGCCCTGTGCCAGCAGTTGTGTGAGTAGTTGCATTGCATAATAATCGTCTGTGCCTGCTTCAGGAGCGTGGTAAGATACAATCACGGCAGGAAGCTGAATGTTGTCGTGGAAGGTAACACGTTTTTCTGCAGTCTGTTGTGGTTCACGAACCGTGGGTCTGGGAATCGGTTTGGTGCCTTTCGGAATGTCGCCGAAATATTTGGTGATCAGCTCTCTGGTTTTACTGATATCTATATCCCCGCCGATAACCAGTACTGCATTTTCAGGAACATAAAATGTTTTGTAAAAGTCCATAAACTCACCCAGGGTCGCCTGGTCTATGTACTGTTCTTTCCCGATGGGTGTCCAGCGGTAAGGGTGAACGGTGAAATGATTTTCATACACAACATTCATCATCTGTCCGTAAGGAGTATTGTCGTAGCGTTGCTTTTTTTCTTCTTTTACTACTTTTCGTTGTGTTTCAACGCCTATGGTGTCAATTTTGGCATGAAACATCCGTTCGGATTCCATCCACAGCCCCAGTTCGAGCTGATTGGAAGGTAATATCTGGTAATAAAACGTCCGGTCCTGTGACGTATTGGCATTGAGCTGTCCGCCATTTGCCTGTACGAGCTTCATATATTCGCCGCGGCCGATATTTTCACTGCCTTCAAAGAGCAGGTGTTCGAAAAAGTGAGCAAAACCGGTGCGTTCCGGATCTTCATCTTTTGAACCTACATGATACATGATCGATACGGTCACAGTGGGTGTAGACCGGTCCTCATGCAGGATTACATGCAACCCGTTAGGCAATGTGTATTCTGTAAATTTGATTTTACCCATTACAGTACTGCTTATGAGAAAAAATCCCGGCAGCAGGGCACAAAAAACGCGTCGCATCATAAAATTGAATCTGTTTTGTTACAAAAATAGTTTTTGCGTTGAGATAAACCGGTTTATGAGTGGATTTCACCCGAAAATTCACCTTTGTGTATAATTAGTCAATTAGGCTAATATGCTGATCCGCTAATGTCTGTTGCGGGGAATCATTAGCTAATCGGCTCATTATCACATTAGCTAATTTAAGCCATCGTTTTTCTCCGGGCGCATCTGGGGGAAGAGTAGTACATCCTGAATTGAATGTTGTCCGGTCAGCAGCATGGCCAGGCGTTCGATCCCGATGCCGATGCCCGCAGTGGGCGGCATCCCGTATTCCAAAGCACGGAGGAAATCGTGGTCGATAAACATAGCCTCATCGTCTCCGCGCTCCAATAACGCTGCCTGAGCCTCAAACCGTTCCCGCTGATCTATCGGGTCGTTCAACTCACTGTATGCATTGGCGATTTCTTTCCCGTTGATCATCAGCTCGAAACGTTCTACCAGTCCGGGTTTGTCCCGGTGCTTTTTGGTGAGCGGACTCATCTCTACAGGGTAATCAATGATGAAGGTGGGCTGGATATAATGAGATTCGCATTTTTCGCCGAATATGGTATCTATAAGTTTGGCCTTACCCATGGTGTTGTCCGTTTCCAGATGCAATTGGCGGCAGACATTACGCAACTCATCTTCTTCCATACCGCTGATGTCTATGCCGGTATGTTCCCTGATAGCATCATAGATGGATACACGGGCAAATGGCGCTTTGAAGTTGATCAGGTTGCCGTCGATGGTTGTTTCAGTGCTGCCATTCGTGGCGATGGCCGTTTGCTCCAGCATCTGTTCCGTAATCTCCATCATCCAGAGATAATCTTTATAGGCGGTGTAAAATTCCAGTATGGTAAACTCCGGATTATGGGTACGGTCCATACCTTCATTCCGGAAGTTGCGGCTGAATTCATATACCCAGTCAAAACCGCCTACCAGCAGGCGTTTCAGGTAGAGCTCATTGGCTATGCGCATATACAACGGGATGTCCAGCGCATTGTGGTGCGTGATAAAGGGACGTGCGATCGCGCCGCCGGGAATGCTTTGCAGCACAGGGGTATCTACTTCCAGCGCTCCGCGTTCGTTGAGGAAAGAACGGATTGCATTCTTCATTTTGGTGATCTTCACAAATGTGTCGCGTACACCGGGGTTTACGATCAGGTCAGCATAACGCTGGCGATAACGGAATTCGGGATCACCCACAGCGTCAAATACTTCCCCGTCTTTTTCCTTTACAACGGGAAGTGGCCGGAGGGCTTTGCTCAGCAGGGTAAAAGAGGTGACGTGCACGGAAGTCTCGCCTGTTTTGGTTGTGAAGACATACCCCCGCACACCAATAATATCACCCAGGTCAATCAGCTTTTTCCATACGGTGTTAAACAGCGTTTTGTCTTCGTCCGGGCAGAGGTCGTCCCGTTTGAGGTAAAGCTGTATTCGTCCGCTGCTGTCCTGCAATACGGCGAAATTGGCCTTGCCCATGTCGCGCACCATCATAATGCGCCCGGCAAGGGAAACGGATTGATAACTGTCTGCCGTCGCTTCGCTGAAGCCGGATTTGATGCCGGCGGCCATGTGCGTTACTTCATACAAGGGGGCAGGATAGGGATCTATACCCAGTGTCTGCAGCTCTTTCAGTTTTTCTCTGCGTATTACTTCCTGTTCGCTGAGTGTTGTTTGCATAATTCTGATGCCGGGTGATACCGGTTTATACGATGTTATATAAATAAAATAAACTGCAAAAGTAAGCAGAGGAAATGTAATAGGGAATATTGTTTTATGAAATATGCCGGAAGCAGATCACATTGCCGTCTGAAGCGTTGGTGTAACTGGAATTTTCCGGACCCTGCTTTTGAGAAAGGCGATCACTTCTTCATCGGACTGGAACCGGTCTCCGATATTCACGAAGTGGCGTGCCAGCAGATCGTATCGCTTGCCCATCAGCCAGATGAAGACGTGCAGGAAGTGAATGCCGTCGAAGACGATCGCGTTGTTTTTGATATACTGATCAATTGTCTTCCGGAAGAATAGCGGATGTTCTGTCCAGTGCATGGTCTGCTTCTGGTGGTGGGAGATATGGTAGCCGTCGTTCCAGCATTTATGATTGTACTTGGTATTGATGCAGGTGATGCTGTTCCTGAACGGGTTGCCCGGATCGGCAGGGTCGATAAAGGAGTGCTGCGCCCAGTTGCCCATCATGGCGATCAGCCGGTAGAGGAAGAATGGGATGATGAATACCACCAGCGTAGCCGGCCAGTTGATAAAGCACATGCCTACACAAAACAGGATAAAGAGCAACTCGCCGCGTACGGAACGATAAAGCAGACGCTTCCTTTTTTTGCGGAAGAAATAAGCGCATAAATGATAAATGCCTGCAAAGAGGAATACAACGAAGTAATGGAAGAATCCTCTCAGAGAATCACGCTGATAAGGCATTGTGGTGCTTTCATCGTCTTCCAGGTTGTTTTCCGCATGGTGCATGCCGATGTGGTGGGTATAGTAGGTTTCGGGAGAATGCCCGAACAGTGGCGCGATCACCCAGGGCAGGTAATGATTCATGAAATCATATTCCTTCTTAAAGAATGTCCGGTGGCTGGTGCAGTGGAGCATCAGTCCGAAAGGTCCTTTAAAAGCAAAATTATTCAGATATTGATACCCGATGGCCGCCGCCGCCCATGCCCAGCCTGTGACAAACGGCATATATAGCAGGATGGCAAGCGGTATCAGCGTCAGACTGATCTGCAGCGTAAGGTAAGCAAACGGAAGGTCCCGCTCATCCCGGATAAACCGTAGAAAAAAGCGATCGGTGGCATTGTGGGGTGATGATTGAAAGACAGGATCTGTAACCGGCCCTAAAGGTTTCATGAGATTACTTATCGTTTATACCCGGTGAAAAGTACGATAATAAATCCGATTGAAAAATAAAAACATTCAGACTATTGAAGGATTATGATCTATATTTTTTAATGTGGCAAATGTGTTGAATGATGTAGTGGATATATTCGTCATATTCAACACGCATGTCTGCTTAAAGCTTGAATATTGAACAGGTGATCAGGGTTAATAAAAAAATAAGACCGGTATAATAAACCGGTCTTAATGAGCATGAGTATGGATTTACGCCCCCCTTTGCAGTAATCCAAAACTCATGATCGGGACAGCAGCACAGGTTTAGATATGCTGCTGTATTTTCTTCTCGAAAGCAGATTTGGGGGCAAGTCCTACCTGCTTGTCTACTACCTGTCCGTTTTTCAGAAACAGTACGCAGGGGATATTGGTAATGCCATAATTCACGCTTACATTCGGATTTTCATCTACGTTGATTTTTCCTACGTTGATTTTTCCTTCATATTCTTTTGACAAAGCATCAATTGTCGGGCCAAGTGCCAGGCAAGGGCCACACCAGGGGGCCCAGAAATCAACCACGGTAAGTTTGTCGGAATTAATCACTTCTGTTTCGAAATTTGCATCAGTGAAAACGGCTGCCATTTTATACAGTTTATTTGGTTATACTAAGAATCAAAGGTAACATCATTTATTCGTTTGTAGCAAATAAAGGATACTTATGACGTCATAAAAAATGAACGCCTGTTCTAAATTTTAGGGTTTCGTTATGTTTTACACATTAATGACACCCGTAGAGACGCAATGCATTGCGTCTCTACGGGTGTCATCCGAAAACCATCCATAATTACATACCTTTGTTTGTTTATCTTTACCTGTAATTATGGCAGAAGTGCTGGAAAAAGTTATTGAGGAACATCGGCAGGGAGAAGCTTTTGCGCCCTTTGCCCAGGATCCTAATAAATACAAGAAGAAATTCTACATAGAGAGCTATGGCTGTCAGATGAATTTTAGCGACAGTGAAATTGTGGCCTCTATTCTTCAGGAGCAGGGTTACGGCGCTACGCGGAATTTTGAAGAGGCCAGCCTTGTCCTGATTAATACATGCTCTATCCGTGAAAAAGCAGAGCAGACGGTAAGGAACCGTCTCCAGGCTTTCCGTAAGGTGAAAGAACAGAATCCGGGCATGATGGTGGGCGTGCTGGGATGTATGGCCGAGCGGCTCAAAGCTAAATTCCTCGAAGAAGAAAAACTGGTGGATATTGTGGTTGGTCCGGATGCATACCGCAGCCTGCCAGGGTTGGTTACAGAGGCTGAAGGCGGCCAGAAAAGTGTAAACGTACTGTTGAGCCGTGAAGAAACGTATGCAGATATTGCGCCTGTCCGTCTTGATAGTAACGGTGTTACGGCTTTTGTGAGCATTATGCGCGGCTGTAATAACATGTGCACCTTTTGTGTAGTCCCCTTTACCCGCGGTCGTGAAAGGAGTCGCGATGCCGTCAGCATTGTGGCAGAGTGCCGTAGTCTGTTCGAAAGCGGATTCCGGGAAGTAACACTGTTGGGGCAGAATGTGGATAGTTATCATTATACACCGGCCGCTGCCAACACGGACGAAGCGGTAACATTTGCCCGGCTGCTCGAAATGGTGGCGCAGATATCACCTTTTCTGCGTGTCCGTTTCAGTACTTCGCATCCCAAGGATATTACGGATGATGTGCTGCATACCATGGCGGCCTATGAAAATATCTGCAAGTACATCCACCTCCCGGTACAAAGCGGGAATACGCGTGTCCTGCAACTAATGAACCGTACCTATACCCGCGAGTGGTATCTGGCACGTGTAAAACGCATCCGCGAGATCATGCCGGATTGCGGGCTGAGTACCGATATTATTACCGGTTTTTGTACGGAAACGGAAGAGGAGCACCAGGACACACTGGATGTGATGGAACAATCCCGTTTTGATATGGCTTACATGTTTGCTTATAGCGAACGTCCGGGTACACTGGCAGCACGTCGTTATCAGGATGATGTGCCGGAAGATGTGAAAAAAAGAAGGCTCGAAGAGGTAATCTCATTGCAGGGCCGTCATTCAAAGGAGAGTTATAAGAACGATATTGGTAAGGTGTTCCGCGTGCTGATAGAGGGTGAGAGTAAGCGAAGTGATCAGCGTTGGAGCGGCCGCAATAGCCAGAATAAAATGGTGGTATTCCCCAAAGATGGGCATGATCTGAAGAAGGGTGATTATGTGGATGTGCGGATCGAAGATGCGACACAGGCGACACTGCTGGGGACGATTGTAATTTGAAAATGAGCTAATTTGAAAATTTGAAAATGAGGTGACCGGAGCGATATGTTTCAATATGCCATTTTCAATTGACACATTCTCAAATTTTCAAATTAAAAATATTTCCTGAAAATGGATATACAAAGCATAAAGAACAGGTTTGGTATTATCGGCAATGCACCCGCGCTGAATCACGCGCTCAGCACGGCCGTGCAGGTAGCCACTACGGATCTCACGGTGCTGATCGTAGGGGAAAGCGGCGTGGGTAAGGAGGTATTTTCTCAGATCATCCATACGCTTTCCGGACGGAAGCATAATCCGTTTATTGCCGTCAACTGCGGCGCTATACCCGAAGGTACGATAGACAGCGAGCTGTTCGGGCATGAAAAAGGGGCGTTCACCGGCGCAGTAGACAGCCGAAAAGGTTATTTTGAGACCGTTAACGGGGGGACGATCTTTCTTGATGAGATCGGTGAAATGCCGCTCGGCACACAGGCACGCCTGCTGCGTGTCCTTGAGACCGGGGAGTTTATACGCGTCGGCTCATCCAAAGTGCAGAAGACAGACGTAAGGGTGATCGGTGCTACCAATCGCGATCTGCTTGATTATACCCGGCAGGGGAAATTCCGTGAAGACCTGTATTACCGCCTGAGTACAGTGCCGATCCGTGTGCCGTCGCTGCGCGACCGTCCGGAAGATATACCACTCCTCTTTCGCAAGTTTGCTTCTGATTTTGCCGAGCGTTACCGTACCCAATCTGTACAACTCGACGCCGGTGCGTTGCAGTTGCTGGTCAGTTATGGCTGGAGGGGGAATGTACGTGAACTGAAGAATATTGCCGAGCAGGTATCTGTGTTGTCTCAGGATAAAAACATCACGGCGGATGCGCTGAGCCGTTTTCTTCCCGGCAATGACGGCTCCCGGAGCCTGGCGTTGCGGCCACCCGGCCAGGTTGTTGCCGGGGGCCATGCAGAGGAGTTTACTACTACCGAGCGTGATATATTGTACAAACTGTTTTTTGATCTGAAGAAAGATATTAATGATCTGAAGCAGATGATGTTTGAGATGGCTCATGGCAAAGGATTCGCTCCTGTATCTCCGATGGTTGATAACAACCTGCTGCCTGTGTATAATAATGCAGCCGAACCAACTGCTCCGGTTTACGGAAGCAGTGCAACGCCGTTTGTGATACAGCCGCATGATACAGTAGATCATCATGAGGATGTGGAAGAATCGCTGATGCTTGCCGACCGGGAGAAAGAATTTATTATCAAGGCTCTGAAAAAACATAAAAGCCGGCGCAGGGATGCTGCTAATGAACTTGGTATCTCTGAGCGGACGTTGTACCGGAAAATTAAAGAGTACGGGATTGATGAGTGAATTTGAAGATTTGAAAATGAGCTAATTTGAAAATGTGTTCAATGTGACGAATGTGTTTTCCCTGATTAACCACGTTTACTGCATTAACCACATTTTAAGCCTAATCATGAAGTCCTTGAAGTATACTTTTTCATCCATATTGTTTTGTTGCTGCGTCCTGCTATCGGGCTGCGGTGTTTATAGCTTTACCGGGGCCTCCATAGAAGGAAAGACGATCAATATCCGCGTGTTGGAAAACCGTGCCCGTAACGTAGTGCCAGCACTCAGTGCTTCGCTGACTGACAAGGTACGCAGCCGCATTCTCTCGCAGACCGGGCTGGCGCCGGTTACTACTGAAGATGCGGATTATGAAATATCCGGTTCGATTACCGCATATGATGTAACGGTTACCGGGGTGCAGAATACCCAGCAGGCGACACAAAACCGGCTTACCATCACGGTTAATATTACGTTTAAAAACAGGCTGGATGAGAAGGCGGGATTCAAGCAGGTTTTTTCAAGATTTGCAGATTTTCCTGCATCGCAGACGGTCCAGAACGTGGAGACGGCCCTGATCAATACGATTGGTGAACAACTGGCAGACGATATTTTTAATAAGGCATTTGTAAACTGGTGACAAATAGTTATAAGTTATGAATGATGAGTTGTTAATTTTAACGATCAATTTAATTAGCTAATCAGCATATTAGCTAATCGGCTAATTAAAACGATCCATTCTCAACTTTCAATTTTTGATTGATGGTTCATGCAGACAAGATACATAAATGGCTTTCCCGCCCGGATACATATGGGGAAGCAGATGCACCGGCGGTAGCCGCGCTGGTGGAGAAATATCCTTATTTCATTCCCGGCCGTTATCTGCAGGTAATACAGGCAGGCAGCAGGGAGGCGTTTACACCTGCCGCATTGAGCCGGATGCATCTGTTTACAGGTAACTGGCTGTTGTATTACCGGATGATGCAGGAGGAAACGGATCGTATACCACTTCCCAACGCTGCTGAGGCGACTGAACGCTCCGTACAGCAGGATACTGTTGCCAATGCCGTTGTGTCTGCTGCAGATGAAAAAGAGCTTGCAGCAGAGCCATTGATAACACCGGTCTATGCGGAAGATTATTTCTTACATCAGGGTATCCGGATTCCGGACGAAATACCGCATGAGCCGCCGGTCATTGCCCCGGAAGATGAAAAGGATAAGTCGCTCATGGTTGTTATGAGCTTCAGTGAATGGCTATCATATTTTAAGGCCAAAACAGAAAAGGAGCGCCAGGAGGCAGATGGCAGGAAGGCGCTTAAGACCATGTGGCAGAAAGAAAAACTGGCGGCGGCGCTGGAAGATGAAACGGATGAGATTCCGGATGATGTGTTTAATATGGCGGTTAACTCCATCAGCCGTGAGGAAGACCTTATTAGTGAATCGCTTGCGGAAATACTGGTACGCCAGGGGAAGTATGATAAGGCGATCGATATGTATCGTAAATTAAGTTTGCATAATCCTCAAAAAAATGCTTACTTTGCCGCCCGGATTGAAAAAATTCAAAAAGAGAAAAAATTATGATTATCCTTATAACAATACTCATTATACTGGCATCATTTGTTTTAGGATTTTTTATCCTGATACAAAATCCCAAAGGCGGCGGCCTTTCAGGTTCATTTGGGAGCCTGGGGGCCCAGGTAATGGGGGTAAAGCAGTCTTCTGATGCTATGGAAAAAGGGACATGGACGGCTATGGGTGTGATTGCCGGTTTGTGTCTTATTGCTATTATGTTTTACGAAAAACCGCAGAAGCCTGCTTCACTTAATCAGCCCGCCCAGCAGAGCGCGCCCGCTCAGCAGCAGGCACCTCAGGGAGCGCCGGTTCAATGATAAAGGGATGAGTTATGAATGATGAGTTATGATTCATCATTCATAACTCATCATTCCTAATAATATCCCAGGTAAAACTTCGACTCCGGCGTATATTCTATATTTATCTCGTCTCCTTCTTCCATTCTGCTATAATCTTCTGCACTGACTTCAATACTTAGTTTAACAGGTGAATTAAGGTAGAAGTAAAATGTGTTATTGACTTTCATGTATTGTTTGCGGGTGATGCGTACCTGTTCCACCGTTTTTTTGTTTTTCCGGATATCTGTCTGCAATTTTCGCAGATTGCTGCTATATACGACCCATACGATCGTACCGCTGAAGCAGACAAGGATGAGTACACCCAGAAAGTAATAGCTGTAAGAGAAAGGGTCTGGCACATCTTCGATAGCTCTGTACCAGGAAAACAGGAACGGGATAAGAAAACAAAGCAGAAGCATTGCACGGATAACCTTAAGGAACTGCTTCCGTTCGCGCCACTCTTTTTTCCTTAGGAATGTACGCTCTTCCGCATTCAGCGGTTCTTTATGCCGGATCAGTTGCCGTTTCATACGCGCCTCTGAATTGGGTTGATGACCGCAATGCCTGGTCAATTACCGGTTACTTCCAGTCGTTCCACTTTGTTAATGCCGCCCAACTCTTCAAGCCGTTCACAAAGTTCGTCCAGTTCATCCCGGTCATGCACATATACCATGATTGTGCCTTCAAAAACACCGTCTTTGGAATCAATACTCAGTGAGCGCATGTTCATTTTCAGCTCTCCTGAAATCACATTGGTGATCTTCTGTATGACGCCCACATCATCAAGCCCGATGATCCGTACGCCACTGAGGAAGGATATTTCCTTGTTTTTGGCCCATTTTGTCTTTACGACACGATGACCGTGGTTGGCCAGCAACTGCGCTGCATTCGGGCAGTCCGTACGGTGAATCTTCAATCCTTCTCCTGCAGTGACAAAACCAAATACATCATCTCCCGGTATAGGCTGGCAACATTGGGCGAGCTTGTACAGGATCTTGTCCGAGCTTTCACCGAAAATGATCAGCTCGGCATCCTTTGTCGTTTTGTGCCGGTTAAGCTCATCTTCCGATACAAGGTGCCGGGTATCCATGTTTACTTCTCGTATCGGCTGGAGTAGTTTATCTCCCGAAATGGTAAAATCTTTCAGTTCCTTGACATCCACATTACCTACGGCAACGGCGTAGAAAAGATCAAGCTGGGAAGGTTTTTTGAAGTACAGACAGAGCTCGTTGATGTTGTGCTGCGACATGGGCACTTTCATATGGTCGAGCTTGCGCTTAACTGCTGCTTTGCCGTCTTCTGCGATCTTTCGTTTCTCTTCCTTCAGATAGTATTTGATACGGGATTTGGCCTTGGCCGTTATCACAAACGCCAGCCAGTCTTCAGAAGGTTTTTGTTTGGAGGATGTGATCACCTCTACCTGGTCGCCGCTTTTCAGCTTATGGCTAAGTGGCACCAGGCGATAGTTTACCTTAGCTCCGATGCAACGGGCACCCAGTTCCGAGTGGATGTCGAATGCGAAATCAAGTGAAGTAGCCCCTTTGGGAAGTACCCGCATTTCTCCCTTTGGAGTGTATACGTAAATTTCTTCAGTGAACAGGTCGAGCTTGAAGTCCTGCAGAAAGTCAAGCGTATCAGTATCCGGATTGTCCAGGATGTCGCGCAGGTGCTGCAGCCAGGCATCCAGCTTGCTTTCCTGCTGGCTGCTAGCGCCTTCCTTGTATTTCCAGTGTGCTGCGAGGCCTTTTTCGGCTATTTCATTCATCCGGGCAGAGCGAATCTGCACTTCCACCCATTTCCCGCCAGGTCCCATAACGGTTGTATGCAGTGCTTCATAACCGTTGCCTTTGGGCACGCTGATCCAGTCCCGCAGCCTGTCCGGGCTTGGCGGATATATGCTGGTGATAACGGAATATACTTTCCAGCAATCTTCTTTTTCGCGTTCGGGCGGGGCATTCAGAATAACGCGGATGGCAAACAGGTCGTATACCTCTTCGAAGGACACATGCTTGGTGCGCATCTTATTCCATATGGAATGAATGGCTTTGGGACGGCCGAAAATATCAAAGGCCAGCCCGTTACGTTGCAGTTCGTCTCTGATCGGTCTGATAAATTCGTTGATATAACGGCTGCGTTCCCGGCGGGTAGCCTGCAATCCCTTGGCGATATCTGTATAAGCTTCCGGTTGTGTGTATTTCAGCGCCAGGTCTTCCAGCTCGGATTTTATCTCGTACAGCCCCAATCTGTGTGCTAGTGGAGCATAGATGTAGGTGGTTTCCGAGGCTATTTTCAGTTGTGTTTCCCGCTTCATACTTTCGAGCGTCCGCATGTTGTGCAGCCGGTCTGCCAGCTTGATCAGGATCACGCGTGGATCTTCGGCGAGAGTGACCAGTATCTTCCGGAAGTTTTCGGCCTGTACGGTTGTATCGGCTTTCAGGTCCACGACATTGGATATTTTTGTGAGGCCGTCGATGATGCGTGCATAGTTGGCGCCAAATTCGCGGGTAATATCATCGAGTGTCAGCTCCGTATCTTCTACCACATCATGTAGCAGGGCACAGATGGCTGAAGTAACACCCAGACCGATTTCTTCCACCGCGATCCTTGCTACGGCCACCGGGTGCAGAATATATGGCTCTCCCGATTTCCGGCGCATGTCTTTATGTGCGTCCGCGGCAATTTCGAATGCCCGGCGCAAAAGGATTTTGTCACCCTTTTTAATGCGCTGCTTTAGCGCGCGTAATAAGGCCCTGTATTCCCTGAGGATCAGCTTTTTCTCTTCTTCCTCGTCTAAGTTATATGTTGTTGCAAATACTGTCTGCATATGTTCGCTCTGCCTGTACCTTTAAATATACGAAATTATGCGTAAAGAAACAATGTTGGAGGATAGGGGCATGGGAAAATATATCGTAGTTGCTGTATAACAGGATGCCCTTATCCTAAATGAACTCTTGTTGTTTTTGCATGTCTTTTGTTTATTTGCAACTAAATTGCATTTATGTGATCCCGTATAGATTTAGATAATATTCGTTTTCGTGAGTAGAATTATTTTTTTAGATTAATCTAAATTTTTAGTTTTGCTGAACGAATAACATGATAACTGAATAAAAAATGAAGCATATTTTCTTTCTCTTTGTTTTCCTGCTTTCGGTCTTATACCTGGACGCGCAGGGTATTATTAAGGGCCGTATCACCAGCGAACAGGTGCCGGTGTCCTACGCCTCCGTGATACTCTCCGGTACACAATGGGGGGCTACGACTGATACTGTCGGTTATTATATCATTAAAAATATTCCGGCCGGTAAATACACGTTAAAAGTTTCCGGTATCGGGTATACGGAGCAGCGGGTGTCAGTAAGTGTATCAGACGGGGCAACAGCCCGGAAAGATATGGATATACCCCGCGACCAGAGTGGCCTGCATGAAGTGGTCGTGACGGGAACGATGAAGGAGATGAGCCGTCTCGAAAGTCCGGTGCCCGTAGAAGTATTTACCCCGCAGTTTTTCCGCAAAAATCCGACACCCAGTCTGTTTGAGGCAGTCGGGCTGATCAATGGGGTGCAGCCGCAGCTCAATTGTAATGTGTGCAATACCGGAGACATCCATATCAATGGCATGGAAGGCCCTTATACTATGATATTAATAGACGGGATGCCGATCGTAAGCTCGCTCTCCACCGTCTACGGGCTGAACGGTATCCCGAATAGTCTGGTGGAGCGGGTGGAAGTGGTGAAAGGCCCGGCAGCTTCATTGTACGGATCCGAAGCCATGGGCGGCATTATTAACGTGATCACGAAAAATCCGGTACGTGCGCCGATAGTGAGCGCTGATGTGTTTGGCACGAGCTGGGGTGAATATAGTGCAGACGGTTCCGTGAAGTTTCGCGCAGGTAAAGCTACGAGCCTGCTGGGTGTTAATTATTTCAACTATCAGAACCCACTGGATAAAAATAAAGATGGTTTTACCGATGTGACGCTCCAGAACCGTATTTCGCTTTTCAACAAATGGAATTTTGAAAGAAAAGATAACAGGCTTGCCAGCGTGGCAGCGCGTTATGTATATGAAGACCGCTGGGGCGGGGAGATGAGCTGGAATAAAGACTGGCGCGGCAGCGACAGCATATACGGCGAAAGCATTTATACCAAACGGGTGGAGCTGATCGGGCAGTACCAGCTACCGGTGCGCGAAAAGATCATAACGCAGTTTTCGTGGAACTGGCATAACCAGGACTCATGGTACGGCAACACACCGTATATGGCCACGCAGCAGGTGGCCTTTGCACAGGCATACTGGGATCGGAATTTCTCCGGTGGGCATAATCTCCTGCTGGGTACTTCATTTCGCTATACTTATTATGATGATAATACGCCCGGTACGGCTTCATCGGACAGTGTGCGCCCGGTCAACCAGCCGATGAAGACGCCACTGCCCGGTATTTTTGTACAGGATGAATGGCGGATCAACGACAAGCATACTTTGCTTGTCGGCTACCGTTACGATTACGACCGGCATCACGGCAGCATCCATTCTCCACGGCTTGCCTATAAATTTTCACCGCATCAGCATCATGTGCTCCGGGGGAGCTTCGGTACGGGTTACCGGGTCGTGAACCTGTTTACCGAAGATCATGCGGCGCTTTCCGGTGCGCGGGAGGTCGTGATTGCCGAACGGCTCAATCCGGAACGGTCTTACAACAGCAACCTGAATTATGTGCTGAAGTTGCCTACGGAACATGGGATCTTCGGATTTGATCTTACCGGGTTTTATTCCTACTTCACGAATAAGATCGTCGGTGATTTCGATACCGATCCGCACAAGATCATCTATGACAACCTGAAAGGACATGCCGTTTCGCAGGGGATTTCACTCAATGCAGATGCAACTTTCCGGTTTCCGCTGCGGTTGCTGGCGGGTGTCTCCTATATGGATGTCTATCAGAATGAAGATAACGGAACCGGTGTGCTTCAGCGTGTGCAGCAGTTACATGCGCCGCGCTGGTCGGGTAATTTTGCGGTAAGCTATACGTTTCCCGCACAGGTGACGGTTGACTTCACCGGGAAATGGAACGGACCGATGCGTTTGCCTGTATTGCCGGATGATTATCGCCCGGAATATTCTCCCTGGCATTGTATCGCAAATATGCAGCTAACAAAACGTTTTAATCGCGGGATAGAAATATATGGAGGGGTGAAGAACCTGTTTAATTTTATACCCAAAGACCCGATCATGCGTCCCTTTGATCCGTTTGATAAAACGGCTGATGATCCGGTAACCAATCCATATGGATACACCTTTGATCCGAGCTATAACTATGCGTCGCTGCAAGGGATGCGGGGATTTTTGGGAGTACGGTACCAACTGTAGGGGCAACCCTTGTGGTTGCCCTTTTCGCGGCGGTTTCCGCCATATATAATAAAGGGCAACCGCAAGGGTTGCCCCTACGGATCAATTACCGAGGTATGATTTTAATAAATTGCACCGGCTGGTATTACGCAGCTTGGTGATGGCTTTGTCTTTGATCTGGCGTACGCGTTCGCGTGTAAGGGAAAATTTTTCGCCGATATCTTCGAGGCTCATTGGGTGTTCTACGTTGATACCGAAATACAATTTTATTACGTCGCGCTGGCGATCGGTAAGCGTGCTCAACGAACGCTCGATCTCACAACGTAAGGAATCGTGATGGTCCAGGTCTGCATCGGCAGAATCCGCGTTTGGATTTTCCAGCACATCAAGCAGGCTGTTGTCTTCGCTGTCTACAAAAGGCGCATCTACGGATACATGCCGTGCAGCTACGCCCAAGGTGGTTTCTACTTCTTCTGTGCCGATATCCAGCAGTTCTGCCAGCTCTTCGGTAGAAGGCTCCCGCTCAAATTCCTGCTCCAGTTGAGAGTATGCTTTGCTGATTTTGTTGGAGAGGCCGACTTTATTCAGCGGCAGCCGTACGATACGTGATTGTTCTGCCAGTGCCTGCAGTATAGACTGACGGATCCACCATACCGCGTAGGATATGAATTTGAATCCCCGTGTTTCATCGAAACGTTGTGCAGCTTTGATCAGCCCGAGATTACCTTCATTGATCAGGTCGCTCAGTGACAATCCCTGGTTCTGGTATTGCTTGGCGACGGATACCACGAAACGGAGGTTGGCTTTGGTAAGCTTTTCCAGCGCCCGCTGGTCGCCTTCCTTGATACGGATGGCAAGCAACACCTCTTCTTCCGGTGTGATAAGATCTACCTTGCCGATCTCCTGGAGATATTTTTCCAGTGACTGGCTTTCACGATTGGTAATGGATTTCGTGATCTTTAGCTGACGCATGGACATAGACGAAACGTTGAGTTAGTTATGTGATGAATGATCAATAGCGCAATAAGTCTCCCGGAAAATGAACATTCCGATGCGCAAATCTAAGGGTATGAACGATTCCACCCAAAAAAAATTAAGATATTATTAACAGCGAAACCCCAACCTTTTGGGATGGCTCTTTTAATGGGAAAATAAAAGTTTCCCCGAAAAATTTTGAATGTTCATTCCTTTTTCTATTATTGCAATAAATGCGCAGATAGCGATATGACTGGCGACCGGTTTGGGAAAATCAGGAGATCCGGCAGAAAAATATAATGTACTGGCATTTTGCTATAATTAAATGCATTAAAAATATTAATGAATGGCTAAAAAGATAATGTATTCGCTGGAGTTTCCTGTACGTTGCTCCCCCACCATACTTTATGAGTTTTTGTCCACGCCTGTAGGTTTGCAGGAATGGTTTGCAGATAAGGTAGACCAACGGGATCAGACGTTTAATTTTACCTGGAACGGGGCCACGGATACGGCCGACCAACTGGAGGCTTTCGAGAACGAATATGTCCGCTACCGGTGGGATTATTATGATGAAGACGAATTTTTTGAATTCCGTATTGAGCAAAGTCCTGTGACCAACGAAACAATCCTCCGCATTACGGATTTTGCTGAAAAGAATGATATCAAAGATCAGGAACGCCTCTGGAATTCCCAGGTCAGCGACCTGAAGCACCGTATCGGGAGCTGATTTAATTTGAAAATTTGAAAATGAGCTAATTTGAAAATGCTCGGATTATCGCAGGCATTATCTTGTTTTCAGATGCTCAGATTTTCAAATTAAAACGGACCTGCCCTCGTTTTTGCAGGTCTTTTTTGTTGGATTATGAGATGAACTGCGGAATGGTGTAATGCCTCCTATTCCGCAGGTTTGTATTTTGTAAATAAAACTACCTGGCCTGTTGCTTAAGAAACTCGACATATTGATCATCCGGAGCTTTATCGGGCCTTTCATCGTTACTTTTTTTGTAACGCTGTTTGTGCTGGTGATGCAGTTCTTTTGGGTGTATATGGATGAGCTGATAGGGAAAGGGCTGGGCCTGTGGATGATCGCTCAGATGCTGGTGCTGATGTCGGCCACGTTGGTACCGCTTGCGTTGCCATTGGGCATATTGTTGTCGGCTATCATGACGTTTGGCAATATGGGCGAGCATTTTGAACTGGTAGCAATCAAATCGGCGGGCATTTCCCTGAACCGTTTTATGCGGCCGTTGCTGATCTTTATCGTTTTTATCAGCGGGCTGGCATTTCTGTTTAATAATCATGTAATTCCTATAGCAAACCTTAAAGCGCTTTCCCTGCTTTACGATCTGCGTAATTCCAAGCCGGCGCTCAACATCCGTGCTGGCATGTTTAATAATGACATCCAGGGGTTCTCCATACGGATCGGAGAGAAAGACAACGATGGAAAAACCATTCGTGATATCATTATCTACGACAAGACCAACGGGTTCAGCAATACCAGGCTCATACTTGCGAAGGAGGGTGTGATGATCCCGGCCCCCGATAAGCAAAACCTGGTATTTCGCCTCCGGGACGGCTGGCGGTACGAAGAAGGGGGGAGGCAACAGGGGAGCAAAGGCAGCCGTTCGCAAACACGTATGCACTTCGGCCAATGGGATAAGGTATTTGATCTGTCTTCATTCCGCGTAAACCGCACCAACGAAGACCTGTTTAAAGGCGCTTACCAGATGATGAATCTAAGCCAGCTTCACGTTACTATAGACAGTATGGAAGTGCAACGGCAAAGGTCGGCAGACCAGGTGAATAATTTCCTTTCTCCCTACCTCTCAATTATATCGCAGGGGGAAGAAGGAAAGGATGTACGGAGCCGTATGAAAGAGGTGACACAGACGCCCCGTACATACGACAGCAGTTTCTTCGGGCAAACAATGGAGCATAAGAGGGCCAAGGTGATACAGCTGGCTTCCGCTAACTGTCGCAACATGAATGACCTGATACGGATTTCTGCCAATGACCGGAAAATACAAACGGAGAATCTGTATAAATATAAAATTGAGTGGCACAGGAAATTTACACTGTCTTTTGCCTGTGTGCTGTTGTTTTTGGTAGGGGCGCCGCTTGGCGCCATTATCCGGAAAGGAGGTATGGGGATGCCGATGGTGATTGCCATTATCTTCTTCCTGGTATGGTATATCATATCCATAACCGGCGAAAAGCTTTCCCGTTCCGGTGCATTGCCTGCCTGGGAGGGGATGTGGATATCCACGGTTATGCTGCTCCCGCTTGCGTTGCTGCTGGTACGCCAGGCGCGGAATGATTCGCGGATATTCAGTAAAGAGTGGTACGTGCGTATATGGCGACGTTTTCGTAATATCTTTTTATTCAGGAAAAAATAACACCGTGCAGCGACAACCATATGCATCATATAACCCGTTTTTTATAGTCCCTTTTTTATGCTGGGTGATTGCAGGGGGCGTATGCTTGTCTTTATATGATCAGGAGGCCTTGTTCATGGCTGTGAATATGCGACATACACCTTTCCGGGATGCTGTTATGTATTATGCCTCCATGATGGGTGAGGGGAGTGTGATTACGGTGGTGCTCCTGGTGCTGATGGGAATAAGCACATTCCGTAACTGGTGGTATTTTATTACGGCGTTATTGTGTAATGTAGTGCCCGCCCTGGTCATACAGATACTGAAGCGTATTTATGAAGCGCCGCGTCCATTGCGCTACTTTAATGATGCCGCATGGATACATATCGGAATGGACTGGCCCCGGCTGTATCATAACAGCTTTCCTTCCGGTCACAGCACGGGGGCATTCAGCTTTTTCTGCTTCCTGGCCTGTTTCCTCCCGCGGCGATACCGTTTTGTAGGGGTTATATTCTTTTTACTGGCATTACTTGTCGCCTTTTCACGGATATATCTTGCCGCTCATTTTTTCTCGGATATTTATGTAGGAAGCATTATGGGCACCTGCCTGGCGCTTTTGATGCTGACTGTAATGAACTATTATCGCCCCCGGTTTTTTAAAAATAATGATCCGTTTACTTCAACCGGCGCATCATGATGATACATTCACTGATCCGATACCTTGTTATTATTATTGGAGGGGTATTGCTTTTTATTCCTTTCCTGGGGCAGGTGCATCTTTTTGACTGGGACGAGATCAATTTTGCGGAATGTGCGCGCGAGATGATCGTCAGTGGAGATTACCTCCGTACGCAGATCAATTTCCAGCCTTTCTGGGAAAAGCCACCCTTGTTTATCTGGCTGCAGGCGTTGTCTATGAAGATTTTTGGCGTAAATGAATTTGCTGCCCGTTTCCCCAATGCATTTGCCGGCATCGTTACATTGTGCGTTTTGTTTCGTGTAGGTAAAAAAGTGGTACATGAACATATGGCCGGCTGGTGGGTATTGCTGTACGCGGCTACCTGGCTGCCTCATTTTTATTTTAAGTCTGGTATTATTGATCCGCTTTTCAACCTGTTTATTTTCCTTGCCTTTTATCAGGTATATCTCACGAAATTTGGTTCCCGGCAAATGTTTCATGCATTACTGTCAGGTATCTTTCTCGGACTGGCGGTAATGACAAAAGGACCCGTTGCTATCCTGGTGGCCATGCTTGCCTTTGGTGTTTATGTGGTCATCAACAGGGGGCTTTGGGGGTATCGTTTTCAACAGTTGGCCGGGATTGTTGCAGGTGCGCTTATGGTGGCTGCTGTGTGGCTGTTGCTGATACTGATGGCATACGGATGGACCTATTTTCAATGGTTCTTCACAGAGTTTATTACTTACCAGGTCCGTTTATTCCGTACGGAAGATGCCGGTCATGGTGGGCCGTTCTTCTATCATTTTATTATCCTGTTGTTGGGTTGTTTCCCTGCATCGGTTTTTCTGTTTCAGTACAGCCGCAGACAGGCTGCAGATAATGAGTCGGTTCGGGATTTTACGAGATGGATGTGGATCCTTTTCTGGGTAGTGCTGCTGCTGTTCTCAATTGTCAAAACCAAGATTGTCCACTACTCTTCGCTTTGTTATTTCCCGCTTACGTTTCTGGCAGCGCTGCAGATCTCCCGGTTGTCGGAAGGACGAGTGAGATTGAAGCCGCTGGTACAGGTACTGCTGCTGACGATTGGTGTGTTACTCGCCGTGGCGATTACATTACTGCCCGTTGCCGGTATCTTCAGACAAGCGCTGATACCATATATCAAAGACCCGTTTGCCGTAGCTAACCTGGCGGCAGATGTATCATGGCATATGCCGGAAATATTGATCGGGATGTTTTACCTGGCGGGCGTCATTATAGCTGTTGTGCTGATGAAGCGGCAGTTCCGTAAAGGCATGCTTGTATTATGTCTGGTACAGATTGTGCTGATTCAGGTGGCCGTATTGCATTTTACACCGAAGATTGAGGCATATTCACAGCGGTCGGCCATAGAATTTTTTAAAGGCTTCAGCGGGCAGGATGTATATGTGCACGTGTTGGGCTATAAAAGCTACGCCCATCTTTTTTATACGGAAAAGCATAAGCCGGACAACCCGCATTATTATAATGCCGATGGCACGGTCAATGAGCAGTGGCTACTGACCGGAGATGTGGACAAGCCGGTGTATTTTTCGTGTAAGGTGACAGCGGCAGACCGCTACCGGGGATTGCAGGAGTTGCAGGAAATCGGGAGTAAGAATGGTTTTGTGTTCTTCAGGCGTGTGCAATGATTGCGGGGAGGCTAATGCTTTTTATCCTCCTGTTTGGGGATGTCGAGCGTGAGATTCCGTAGCCTGGGCGCGGCGAACGCAGTAGTAAGGACAACCCCGATGGTCATACACCCACCGAAGATGACGGCGGGTACAGTCCCGATCAGTTTAGCGACCAAGCCGCTTTCCACTTCACCGATCTCATTGGATGAGCTGATGAACATGGTGTTGATCGCCGATACCCGTCCCCGCATTTCATCGGGGGTATACAATTGCAGAATAGTGCTGCGTATCACAACACTTACCGCATCAAGCATACCGCTGACCAGCAGCATGGCAAACGACAGGTAAATGTTTTTGGATAGCCCGAAGATAATGATCGCAATCCCGAAGCCGGCGATGCTGAACAGTAATTTGATTCCGGGTTTCTTTTTGAGCGGCATCCACGCCAATATGAAGAAGCAGATGATGGCGCCCATGCCGGGAGCCGCCCGCAGCCAGCCGAAGCCGATCTCGCCCACATCCAGTATATCTCTTGCAAACACCGGCAGCAGGGCCGTGGCGCCGCCGAAAAGCACGGCAAACATGTCCAGCGCCAGTGCTGCCAGAATGAGTTGTGTGCTGAATACAAAGCGCAACCCTTCTTTCAATGCTTTCAGCGCCGGTTCTTTTATTTTTTTCAATATCTGCTGCCGGGGAATGCGGCGTAATAATATAAAGGCAACTGCCTGTATAGCGAATACCATGAAAAGCCCGCGGGATACAGGTAATACGGCAATCGCCAGTCCTCCTGCGAGCGGGCCGATCACTGCGCCGGTCTGCCATACGGTACTGCTCCATGTAGCGGCGTTGGCATACAGCCTGCGGGGCACAAGCAGGCCCAGCAGCGAAAAATAAGAAGGTCCCAGGAATGAACGGATAACGCCATTCAGGAAAAAACCGGCGTACACGAGATTGGTGGTGGCTGTAACGCTCAATGACTCCTGTGCAAAGCCGGAGCTGAGCAGCGCATACCCCGACGAGAGCAGCAGGTAGCCGGTAAAGCAACCGGTAAGCACTTTGCGCTTTTCCCATTGATCTACCAGGTGTCCGGAGAAGAAAGAGCAGCCGATTGCCGGTATCGCTTCAAACAAGCCCAGCTTGCCCACAGACCAGACATCATTCGTCAGATCGTAGAGCCAGTACACCAATATTGTATTCTGCATGAACAACGCCAGTATCATACAAAACCGGGTAGAAAGAAAATGCCGGAAGTGCTTGTGCCGGAGCGCCTTGTTCTTGATGAGGAACCTGATGGTTAGCTGCACGTAGAGTGGGTTAGATGATCGTCTTAAGATGTGTTAGATGTGTGGAATGTGTTGGATGTGTTCAAACACATTTGTCACATCCAACACATTCCACACATCCATTATTGCGGCAGGCTCACCCGCCCGGCGAGCCAGCTTTCGGATACAGGGACCAGCCAGCGGTCAAGCAGTTCCTGTTTGGATGTAATGGTATTGTTAAACATCAGCGTATCCTTACTGATATACCCTTTATCTATCGCATACTGCACCTGGCTCAACGGAAGCATTTCCGGCTTTTCCCCAACCAGAAATGTGATCGTCATCCGGTCGAATAATTGCACATTATATTGCCGTTCGATGCTTTTGACAATGCGTACGGAGCTGTCTGTGCTGCATCCACTTACGGTGGTGTCCGTCTCATCGGCGATGATGATGATGAATTGCCGGAACAGCAACCCTGCCCATCCGCTTACCTTATCGCCATGAGAAAGCCATTGAGTGTAAAACTGATGCAATTGTTCTTCGATCTCCCGCTCTTCGTGTTCGTTAAAAGGCCGGCTGCCCTGGTATATCCATACCCGGGCCTCGTCTGCAAAATCTGCAGGTATCCGTTTTTTCCAATCCTGAATCTCCATAGGGCAAAGGTAAGATTTGTATACCTTTACGCCACAGGTCAGACTCGTCTTTAGCCCTGTTTAAACAAATGATATGATCAAACAGCTTTATCGTTTTCTAAGTCCTAAGTACCAGAATCTGTTTCTTGATTATAAAGTAGACCTTAAGCCCCGGTACGGGCATGGGAAACCACCGCATCAGGGGTTGTACGAGATTATTAATGCGCATCGTGAACAGTACCGGATGTTTTTGTCGGAAGCGCTCAGCCATAAAGAGGCTATCCGGGAAATTAAAGATGCACGTGAGGAAACAGACCCGGTTAAACCGGTGTGGAATAACGGCTTCCTGCCCGGTCTTGATATCGTCGGGATTTATACGATGCTGAGTGTTTTCAAGCCGCAGCGTTATATTGAAATAGGCTCCGGCAACTCTACCAAAGTGGCTTATAAAGCAAAGAAAGAGCAACAGCTGGCTACGGAGATCATATCCATAGACCCGATGCCACGCGCCGATATAGACAGACTGGCAGACCGGATTATCCGTCGCCCTTTTGAAAATATTGATTTTGATATTCTGCAGGAACTGAATGAAAACGACATTCTTTTTGTCGATAATTCTCATCGTATACTCCCGAATTCGGATGCAATGGTTTTTTTTCTGGAAATACTGCCCCGGTTGAAAAAAGGTGTGATTGTGCATATTCATGATGTATACCTGCCTTATGATTATCCCCAGTTTATGTGCGACCGTTTTTATTCGGAACAATATGGGTTGGCTATGTATCTGCTTGCGAATCCTGATAAATATGTGCCCCTGCTTCCTAATTATTTCATTTATGAAGATCAGGAGCTGTCCGGGCATATTGCCCCGCTATGGGAACATGAAGATCTCCGGAATGTAGAGCGGCATGGTGGCTCTTTCTGGTTACAGGTTAATGGATGATCCATTCATTCAGCACATTTGTCACATTGAATAATGGTTTAAATCCTTAACTTCGGTACAAACCGTCATCATGAAACGAAATGCCACCGCCGTCTGGAACGGCTCAGGAAAAGAAGGACAAGGACATCTTACGACACAAAGTCAGACCCTTGATCATACACAGTATTCATTTGTCAGCCGCTTTGAAAGTGGTATCGGTACCAATCCCGAAGAGCTGATGGCCGCCGCCCACGCGGGCTGCTTTACGATGAAGCTTTCTTTTGTATTAGGCGAAGCAGGATTTACACCTGATACCATCACGACCAATTGCGAGATCACCCTTAAAGACGGCGCGATCTCGACCAGCGCTTTGTCGGTGACAGCAAAAGTGCCGGATATTTCCGAAGAAAAATTCCAGGAATGTGCACAGGACGCAAAGGAAAACTGCCCGGTATCCAAAGCGTATAATATGGAGATTACGCTATCAGCCAACCTTCAATGAATGATGAATGATGAGTTGTGAATTATAAATTTGCCCCTCATCATTCATAACTCATCATTAAATTGTCTTACGAATCGGATCATCTTCAGCGCTGTGATGGCCGCTTCACGGCCTTTATGGCCGTGTGCTCCGCCGAGGCGTTCCCAGGCCTGGTTTTCATTGTCTAATGTAAGTACACCAAAAATAACGGGGACGGATAGGTCTGTGTTGAGCTGAGTGATGCCCTGGGTTACAGCCTGGCATACATAATCAAAATGAGGGGTGCCGCCGCGGATCACTGCTCCGAATGCGATGATGGCTTCCGGTGCATCAGGTTCCCCCTGGGTCTGCCGCCATAAGTGATTGCAGGCAAAGGGTAGCTCAAAGCTACCAGGTACGGCCAGTTTATGGGTAACGACCGCTTGCAGCTCTGCACAGACCGCTTCACAGCCTGCACAAAGCTCCGTAACAATTTTTTCGTTCCATTCCGTATAAACAACAGCTACACGCATCGGTACGTCAGCATGGAGCTGCGTAGTGTCGAGCAGGGAAGAACTGTCTGTTGATTGCGCCATGGTTGAGTTATGAATGATGAGTTATGAATGATGAATTATGATGGGTGAATTCATCACTCATAATTCATCATTCATAATTATTCAAGTGTGCCGAGCCGTGCCAGATATTTATCAATATCCCGCGCCTGCATGCTTGTAGGATATTCATCCCGAATGCGGGCATACGCTTTTTTTGCATCTTCGGGCTTATTATTCATTTCGCAAGCCACACCCAAACGAAGAAGGTAGATGGGGGTGATCAGCAAGTCACCTTTGCCTGAAGTTGCTTTCCGGTATGCGTCAATCCCTTTCTGGATATTGCCGGCTTCCATATGTGCATCACCGAGCGAGCCCTGGGCTACTTTTTCTACAGTTGTTCCTTTACCATTAAATTTCTCAAGGTATTTTACGGCATTCGCGTGATCTCCCATCTTGAGATAGCAGATGCCTGCATAGTAATGGCTCAGATTTCCGGCCTTTGTACTGCCGTAAGTACGGATCACTTTCAGGAACCCGGCATGTTGTCCGTCGCCGTTGAGCGCCTTGCCTACAGAATCTATATCAAAGTACCGCTGGGCATGATATATCGCGTTTGTGGCTTTGGTTTCACGCGGCTCCTGATACAGTTTCAGGTAGCCGATGACACCTGCCACTGCAATAAGCACCACAGTGATGATAGTATTGATCCGTTTTTTGTTTTGTTCGTACTTGACCTGCAGATTTTCCAGCGTCGCGGTATCGCTGTCTTTTGATGATGTGCCGGGTCTGTTACGGGCGCTGTTTGCCATATACTCCTGAATAAAAGGTTATGTGATTTTTAATTTGAAAATGAGACAATTTGAAAATTTGAAAATGAGGCAACGTCTGTGATAATATGAGCATTTTCAAATCAGCTCATTTTCAAATTTTCAGATTAATCTGTTATAAACGGATAGTTTTCTTCTACGTATATATCCTTGTATACCTCGCCGTCATCCGGCCAGGGGCTTTCTTCGGCGAACCGCACACTTTCTTCCACCTCGTTGCGCACTTTTTCATTGATGGCTTCGATTTCTGCTTCTGTAGCCCATTTCTGCTCCATGATCGTTTTCAGCACCTGGTTGATCGGGTCTTTTTCCTTATATTCTTCCAGCTCTTCCTTGGTGCGGTATTTAGCCGGGTCGCTCATGGAATGGCCTTTATACCGGTATGTTTTTATTTCGAGGAATGTAGGGCCACCGCCTTCACGGGCACGACGTACGGCACGTTCGATCGCCTTATGTACCTCCTCGCAGCTCATGCCGTCTACGGAATCGCCAGGCATATCGTAGGCATCCGCCAGGCGGTATATATCAAGTACTTTGGATGTACGCTCGACAGAAGTACCCATTGCGTAATGATTATTCTCGCAAATGAATACTACAGGTAACTGCCATAGCACAGCCATATTAAATGTTTCGTGCAACATGCCCTGCCGTGCAGCGCCATCGCCGAAGAAGCAGAGCGTAGCGCGGTCAGAACCCTGATATTGCTCAGCAAAGGCAATGCCGGCGCCCAGGCCGATCTGTCCGCCAACGATGCCATGCCCGCCGAAGAAACGTTTTTCTTTGGAGAAGAAGTGCATAGATCCTCCTTTGCCCTTGGTGCAGCCGGTAGCTTTACCATACAACTCTGCCATACATTCCTTCGCAGAAATGCCTTTAGCAATAGCCAACCCGTGATCACGGTAAGCCGTGATCATGTTGTCATCGTCTCGGATGGCACTCATGGCGCCTGCCGCCACAGCTTCCTGCCCTATGTATAAATGACAAAAGCCCCGGATTTTCTGCATACCGTACAACTGGCCGGCTTTTTCTTCAAAGCGGCGCAGGAGCAGCATTATCTCATACCAATACAGGTAGGTTTCTTTTCCGAACGGAGTCTGCACAATTTTTTAAATTTGTGCGAAAATATAAAAACTTTCGTTTCCGCCCCAGCAACTTGACTATCATTCAGAAAATAACGCTTGTCCGCTACCGGAATTATGATATTTCATCATTTGATTTTTCAGCACCTGTGACCTGCATTTCAGGACCGAATGGTAGCGGAAAGACCAATTTGCTGGATGCGGTCTATTATCTGTGCTATACGAAAAGCTACTTTACCGGTCACCAGCACCATGTTGTGCAGCAGGGGATGGATGGTTTCCGGCTGGAAGGTGTCTTTGATCGTAAAGGAACCGGCGAAACGATATGCTGCAAATGGAAGCAGGGAAAAAAGGAAATATCAGCAGATAATGTTCCTTATGAGCGTATTGCGGATCATATCGGGAAACATGCAGCCGTAATGATCGCACCGGATGACATGGCGCTGATCAATGACGGCAGCGAACTGCGGCGCAAGTGGGTAGACAGTATACTCAGCCAGGTGGATAAGGCGTATCTTGAAGCATTGCTGCAATACCAGCGTGTGCTGCTACAGCGTAATGCCTGGCTGAAGCAGCAGGCCTTCAATCCCGATCCGGACAGGGTAACACTGGATTTTTATGATGAGCAGCTTGCCCGTAACGGAGCCTATATATACGAGCGACGTACACGGTTTCTCGAAGCCTTTATACCATTGCTCCATGATTTTTACGGGAAGCTGTGTAACGGACGTGAAGAGATCACGCTTGTCTATGAATCCGATCTTGCGGTAAAGAGCCTGGCCGGATGGCTGAAAGAGGGTTTGCGGCAGGATCTGCAAATGCAGCGTACCCTGCGCGGTATCCATAAGGACGACTGGCAGTTTATGCTGGGGGGCGCCCTGGTGCGGCGGTTTGGTTCACAGGGACAGAAAAAGAGTTTTCTGTTTGCCCTCAAGCTGGCTCAATATGCTTACCTGGTACGGGAGCTGGGATACAAGCCGGTTTTGTTGCTGGACGATATTTTTGAAAAACTGGACCAGCACCGGATGGAATCTCTGTTGCGCATTATCCGGAGTGAAGGTTTTGGGCAGGTGCTGCTCACAGATACCCATCCCGATCGGGTAAAGGAGGCCTTTGGCAAGGAAGCAGAGCTTGGGTTTATTTATCTTTGATATTTACGCTTCATAACATTATGCAGAGACCCTTATTACTATTGCACGGCGCTATCGGCGCATCAGACCAGTTGCGGGATCTGGCGGATTCGCTGGTGACATCACACAATGCGCACTTATTTGACTTCCCCGGTCACGGCGGATCGAAAATGCCGGAGGCGCCTTTCTCCATACCGTCTTTTGCGGCGGCGCTGCTGGATTTTATCAAGGAGAAAGGATGGGATGAGGTAGCTATTTTTGGCTACAGTATGGGGGGATATGTCGCTTTGTACCTTGCAAAATATCATCCGGATGTGGTGCATCGTGTTATTACATTGGGCACTAAATTTTACTGGGATGAAGCAGTGGCTGCAAAGGAAGTGCAGATGCTCGACCCCGGAACGATAGCGGTGAAAGTACCTGCTTTTGCGGAATCGCTGGAGCAGAGGCATCATCCCAACGACTGGAAAGATGTGCTGCAGCGCACAGCCGGCATGATGCTGGCATTGGGCCGGGAAAATACGCTTAGTGATGATAGTTACAAAACGATCAGTAAAAAGATACTATTACTGCTGGGCGACCGCGATAAGATGGTAAGTCTGGAGGAAACACTGAATGTTTACAGATCGCTCCCGGAAGCACAATTGGGCATTCTGCCAGGCACGCCACATCCCATCGAAAAGGTGGATGTCGGATTGCTGGATTTTTTCATACGCCGGTTTTTAAATGTCGGGCCGTAAATTATAAAGCCCGGATAGGTCGTCCGGGCTTTATAATCTGATCGGAAGCAGCTAATATTTAGTGCCCCAGGATGTAAGCAAAGATGAGCGGCGCTACGATCGTAGCATCGCTTTCTACGATGAATTTCGGTGTATTGATATCCAGCTTGCCCCAGGTGATCTTTTCATTGGGTACGGCGCCGCTGTACGAGCCGTAGGATGTAGTGCTGTCACTGATCTGGCAGAAGTAGCTCCAGAAGGGTACGTCATGCCATTCCAGGTCCTGGTACATCATTGGCACGACGCATATCGGGAAATCGCCCGCGATACCGCCACCAATCTGGAAGAAACCTACGCCTTTACCTCCTGAATTGGCACGATACCACTCGCTCAACCAGACCATATATTCGATACCGCTTTTCATGGTAGATGCTTTCAGCTCGCCTTTGATACAATAGGACGCGAAGATATTCCCCATGGTGCTGTCTTCCCATCCGGGAACGATGATCGGCAGATTCTTTTCTGCCGCCGCGATCATCCAGCTATGTTCTGCGGGTATTTCATAATGCTCTTTCATAACACCGCTCAGCAGCAGCTTGTACATATACTCATGCGGGAAATAACGTTCACCGTTGTTTTCTGCATCTTTCCATATTTTGTAAATATGCTTCTGAATGCGACGGAATGCTTCTTCTTCCGGAATACAGGTATCTGTTACCCGGTTGAATCCATGCTCCAGCAGATCCCATTCTTCCTGCGGGCTAAGGTCGCGATAGTTGGGTACGCGTTTATAGTGGCTGTGCGCCACGAGGTTCATGATATCTTCTTCGAGGTTGGCGCCGGTGCAACTGATAATGTGTACTTTATCCTGGCGGATCATTTCGGCCAGAGAAATACCCAGTTCTGCCGTGCTCATAGCGCCGGCCAGCGTGATCATCATCTTGCCGTTTTCGAGCAGGTGCGTTTCATAGCCTTTGGCGGCATCAACCAATGCGGCAGCGTTGAAGTGGCGGTAATTGTGTTCTATAAATTGAGAGATGGGGCCTTTGCTCATAAGTATTGATGTTTTTTGAATTAGGAGGGAATGATATGTTTAATGTGAAAAATGTGACAAATGTGTTTGATGTGTTATCACATCCATCACATTTGTCACATTCTCCTTTTCTTTCTTTTTCTATGCTACAGAGCTATTCTCTGCGACGAACTGTTTGGCCCATTCTGTTGTAATGGATTTCGGCCGTTCAAGCGGAAAGCCCAGCGCACGATCCCAGCAAAGGCTGGCCAGCACGCCGAGTGCGCGGCTTACGCCAAACAATACGGTATAAAAATCTTCTTCTACCAGACCATAGTGTTTTAACAGCGCACCGGAGTGCGCATCTACATTCGGCCAGGGGTTTTTGATCTTGCCGGTAGCCTCCAGTATGGCAGGCGCTACTTCATATACATTCCATACGGTCTGCACAACAGGGTCATCCGGGCAATGTTTTTTGGCAAATTCCATCTGGGCAGTGAAACGGGGGTCTGTCTGGCGGAGTACGGCATGCCCGTATCCCGGTACGACCTTCCCTTCTTTCAGTGTCTGTTTGATATAATCGCTGATCTGTTCTTTAGAGGGTTGTAATGTCCCCAGGTTTTGCTGCAGCTCTTCAATCCAGCGGATCACTTCCTGATTGGCCAGTCCATGCAATGGTCCTGCCAGTCCGGTCATGCCGGCGGTAAAGGCCAGATAAGGGTCGCTCAATGCAGAGCCTACCAGGTGTGTGGCATGTGCAGATACATTGCCGCCTTCATGATCGGCATGAATGGTCAGGTAGAGGCGCATCAGTTCGTGGAATGCCGGATCGGAGAAGCCCATCATGTGTGCGAAATTAGCGCTCCAGTCAAGCATACCATCCGGGTGTATATGATCCCCGTTTTTGTACTTGCGGCGATAAATGTAAGCGGCTACGCGCGGCAGGCGGGCGATCAGTGTCATCGTATCTTCGTATACATACGACCAGTGATCTTTTTTGCTGATGCCCTCCCGGTAGGCTTTTGCGAATTTTGACTCGGTCTGCAGGGCCAGTATGGCTACACTGAATTGTGTCATCGGATGTGTAGAGGACGGTAGCGATTCAATCACATCAAATACATGGTTCGGGACATGTGAACGGCGCGCCCATACGTCTGAAATGTGATCTACGTCTTCCTGAGAAGGCACTTCTCCGGTAAGCATAAGATAAAACAAGCCCTCCGGCAGCGGCTCGTTGCCTTCCGGAGCTTTTGGAAGCTTGCTTCTCAGTTCAGGGATCGAAAATCCGCGGAAACGTATACCTTCATTGGCATCCAGTAATGATGTCTCTGTAACGAGGCCGGTAATGCCGCGCATTCCCTGATATACCTGCGCCAGTGTAACATCGCCTATTTTTTTGTTTCCATGAGTGGCAATCAACTCTTTGATTTCCAAAGATTGCTGATCGGCAATTTCCCTGAACCGGTCTTTTACGTAGCCCATATTACTTAATAAAGAAGGAGGATAAACGGTGAAAAAATGCTAAAGCGCCCCAAAGGTAATTAAAACGATGCTTTATAGAAAGCATCTCTGTGTTATTTAATTATAGACGAATGCTATCGGGATGTATTACCGGCTGTACAACAAAAAAGTAAATGGTTGTTAAAAGAAACTTAAAGACCACTGTTCGCCAGTAAAAAAATATTGTAACGCTTAGAAAACTCAGCTCTCCCGGGTGTTAGCGTCAGCGCACCCGGGAGCAGAAATAATGCGGATTTGCAATCCGCAGCTATCCGGGTTCACAGAACCCGGTTTATCCCTGTTCCCTGATGCCCTGCGGAACATCAGGGAAAGCGGCCAAACTGAATTTTGCTTCGACACGCTCAGCAACCGGGCCCCGACATGCCCGGCCACCGACATTACAAGACGGTCATTGAGCCCTGAGCTTGCCGAAGGGGCGAAATGAACATATTGAAAAACGGAAGCGGAGATTTGAAATGCACCCTTCTCAAATTAGCTCATTTTCAAATTTTCAAATTCCCCTACTTTTGCAGTCCATAAAGAAGATGAATTATTATGTTTGATAATTTAAGCGAACGGCTCGATTCGGCATTTAAACAGCTTAAAGGGCAGGGCAGGATTACGGAAATCAACATTGCCGCAACGGTTAAGGATATACGGCGCGCCCTGGTGGATGCTGATGTGAATTATAAAATTGCCAAGGAATTTACCGACCGGGTGAAGGAACAGGCGATGGGTGAAAAAGTGCTTACCGCTGTTTCTCCCGGTCAGTTAATGGTCAAGATCGTGAAGGACGAACTGGCCAGCCTGATGGGCGGGGTGGAAAGCGAGATTAACTTAAGCGCAAAGCCCGCCGTCATACTGATTGCCGGACTGCAGGGGAGTGGTAAGACTACATTCTCCGGCAAGCTGGCCCATTTCCTTAAAACCAAAAAGGGCCGTAATCCTTTGCTGGTAGCGGCAGATATATATCGTCCCGCTGCGGTAGACCAGTTGAAGGTACTGGGCGAGCAGGTAAAAGTGCCGGTATACAGCGAGCCGGAAAATAAAGATGCTGTTGCAATTGCGCAAAATGCAATAGCTGAAGCAAAGAAGAATGGTAACAGTGTAGTGATTATAGATACCGCCGGCCGTCTTGCAGTGGATGAGGCTATGATGACGGAGGTAGACAACATCAAGGCAGCAGTGCAGCCGCACGAGATCCTGTTTGTGGTAGACTCAATGACCGGCCAGGATGCTGTTAATACGGCCAAAGCATTTAATGACCGCCTTGATTTTTCCGGAGTAGTGCTTACCAAGCTAGACGGCGATACCCGCGGCGGTGCGGCGCTTACGATCCGCTATACGGTAGATAAGCCGGTGAAGTTTGTGAGCATGGGTGAAAAGCTGGATACGCTGGACGTGTTTTATCCGGAACGGATGGCCCAGCGTATTCTCGGGATGGGAGATATCACAACGCTGGTGGAACGTGCGCAGGCGCAGTTTGACGAAGCCCAGGCCAAAAAGCTGGAGAAGAAGATCCGGCAGAACAAGTTTGATTTTGAGGATTTCAAAGAGCAGTTGCAGCAGATCAAAAAGATGGGCAACATAAAAGATCTCCTCGGTATGATACCCGGTATTGGCAAGGCAATCAAGGATATTGATATCAGTGATGATGCTTTTAAAGGTATTGAAGCTATGATCAATTCTATGACCCCTTACGAACGCAACAATCCCGATGCCATAGACGGAAGCCGCCGGAAGCGTATCGCTCAAGGTACTGGTAAGGATGTTAATGAGGTAAACGCGTTTATGAAGCAATTTGAGCAGATGCGCCAGATGATGGGGCAGATGGGTAAAATGAAAGGGATGATGCCGGGTATGGGGATGCCTTTCCCGAAACGTTAAAGAAAAACAGTATTCACAAAGCTGTTTTGCTATTAGTTGCATGAAAGCACGCTATATTACATATAGCGTGTTTTTTGTTGGAATGATCTTTCATCTGCTGTAATCTGAATCAAAAACGGTTATATGAATAAGATAACATCATTTTTAACGCTCCTGCTCATGGCAGGAAATACTGCCGTTAATGCACAGACGGAAAAAGACAACCTGATGGTGGGGGCCAACCTGGCCAATATCCAGGCAACTTTCCAGTCAGGTACGAGTACGGTAGGTATTTCGATCAATCCCAAGCTTGGGTACTTTGTCCGTGATAACTTCGCTATAGGCGCCGGTATAAACCTGGGACTGACCGGTGCGGCGGGTGTAACCACACTTAATTATGGTATTCTGCCGTTTGCCCGGTACTACTTTACGACCGGTACTTTCGAATCTAAACGTACCCGCTTCTTCGGGGAAGTGGATCTGGGTGTCAGCGGCGTCAATGTGTTGGCTTCAGGTAACAACACCAGTACTAACGGGTTGTCGTTTAGCGCAGGACCCGGTATGGCGTACTTTATTACGCCGAATGTCGGGCTTGAAACTTTACTGAAGTTGCGGGGGATCACCGGATTTGGCAACAGCACATTTGCCTTCCAGCCCGAGCTCAACCTGGGTTTCCAGATATACCTGCCCACGGCAAGGGCTAAAAAGATCTACCGGGAAGAAAAACGCCATATGGAGCAGCTGCGGGACGATGATTAATTATGAGTTATGAATTATGAATGATGAGTTGTGCATGATGAATGTGTTTTCATATTTGTCATACTCATAACTCATCATTCATAATTCATCATTTATTTCTGTATTTTCAGATTGTCACATTGACTGATTACATTTGTAGCTATGCTGGAAAAATTTCTGGACCACTTGGGGCGTTACTCGCTGATGCTGAAAGGCATGATCAAAAAGCCGGAAAACGCAAAAGTGTACTGGATCGAATTTATGGAGCAATGTAATGATATCGGTATCCGTTCATTGCCGATCGTATTGATCATCTCCGTCTTTCTCGGTATGGTGCTCACGGTTCAGACAGCATACCAGCTTGTCAGTCCGCTTGTTCCGAAGCCGGTTGTAGCGCAGATTGTGAGGGATTCTGCAATTCTCGAACTTTCTCCTACGGTTATCTGTATTGTATTGGCAGGTGTTGTTGGCTCCAAAATAGCATCGGAGCTGGGTAATATGCGTGTCAGTGAGCAGATTGATGCCCTTGAGATCATGGGTATCAATACCAAAACGTATCTTGTGCTGCCCAAGATTATTGCTGCTTTGATTATGGTGCCTTGTCTGATTGTACTGTCTATTGCAGTTACGATCTGGGGCGGGTATATGGCCGGTATGTTTTCAGATATACTGACCAAGGAGCAATTTGAGCAAGGGCTCACGCAGGGTTTTCTGCCTTACAACCTGTTTTTTGCCATTACCAAAGCATTTACGTTTGCATTCATCATATCCAGCGTACCGGCATATTACGGCTATCATGTGCGTGGTGGCGCTTTGGAGATCGGTCGTTCATCCACTACTTCGGTAGTGGTAAGCTGTATCCTGATCCTGCTTGCGGATTACGGACTTACTATATTGATGCTTTGATTGTTTTAGGCACGGTTTACCCGCGGCCCTACGAGGTGGGATCAATGATACGGATGTTTGTTACCCCCGGAGTAATGGCATGTTGGTTGACGATGCTGAATATCCGCATGGCTATCCGCTCCCGTACCTCTGCCAGTGTGCCCGAACGTAGCGGATGGCGCAGATGATAACTGATCATCAGTTGCAATGCGTTTTCTCCGAAGGTTTCCACGGTTAGTTCTGCAGGGGTAACGATCTGATCGTCATCACGCAGGGCTTCCCGGATCTGCTGCATCATTTCCGCTAAAACTTCCGGGGCAATACCATATTTGATGAGCACCGGAACCCTGATACGCCGTGTTTTACGTACAGAGAGATTCTCAAGGTTCTCATCTATCAGCTTTTTGTTGGGGATGATGAGCATAGATCCGTCGGGGCTGCGGAGCCGGGTGCTCCGGAATCCTATTTTGGTGATTTTTCCTTCAATATTCCCCAGTTTCACTGTGTCACCTGTCTGGAATGGCTTATCAGCCAGTATGGTAAATGAAGCGAACAGGTTTTCCACTGTTTCCTTGCCGGCCAGGGCGATGGCGACGCCACCTATGCCTAATCCCGTTATCAGTGCAGGTACGTTGACATGGAAGACAATCCCCAGCACCATGAATATGCAGGTTGCCCATACCAGCAATTTAATCACATCCCGCAGAAGGGGAAGTATCCGTAATTTGTCTACATCCCCGCTTTCACTGGCTTTTTTGTATCGCAGATGAAAGATGAAATCAATAATCCGGGCAACCAGCAGGAATAGAGAGGCTATCGTACAGAAGATAAAAATATGGTCAATGACATCTATCAGTCGTATCTGTGTGGACGACCGGCGTATGAGCAACAGGTTGAATGGTTGCTGCAGTTGGTGCGCTGCTGCATATAAAAGTATGCATTGCATCAGGCGTTGCAATGGTATGATGGTCATCTCCTGTAACACGGGCCGGTCTGATCTGTCGGGATACCAACGCCTGAATATTGCGGAGCATATCCTGAATATACCGGTAATCAGTGGTTTGGTTAAAAGAAGCGCGATTGTCAGCAGCAGTGCAAACCATATGTAGTTCGCTACGGTATTGCCGGCAACCTGTTGTTGCAGGAAGTTCAGATCTATGTTTAAAAACAGGCTGCTCATACTATGAAAAGACATAAAGATAAACTGTTTGCAGCAGAAGTATGTTCTGCCGGAAAAAGTTTATGCATGTGTAGCAGTCACGATATTTTAAGAGATAGCAAAAAATAAACACCCCGCAATGTTGGTTTCTTTGCGAGGTGTTGAGAGGGGGAGTAAAAGATATACGGGTTATTGCTTTACAACCCTTGCTTGGTATGTTTTTTCAGATGTTTTGATCGTGAGTATATACACACCAGGGATGAGTGTACTTACATTTAATCTGTTGTCGTTTATTTCAAATTTTGTTGTGCGGCCCAGGATATCTGTAGCTTTTACAGCTTCTATATCGTCCGCTTCTATGAATAAAATATCCTGCACTGGATTGGGATATACCGCTACAGGTGCAGTTTGGCTGATTGTTGCCGTATGATTGGAGGGCGGTTCTGGTGCATAGTTAAATCGGGCGCAAAGTGTATTCCATGTATTGGCAGTCAGTCCGGCGCTGTCTCTAAAATGCCCAGCGGTAATGAAGCTGTTGTTGCCCGAGAATACGGCGCTGTTAAATCTTCCGCTGACAGCAAGGTCACTTTCCCATGTAAAGGCGTTCAGGCTGTCGAGATCGTGATTTTTAGCTTCTACATAAGCATGGCGCTTTTGGGGAGAAACGGTTGTGTCTACGTATTCTCCGAAGAAGTATAACGTGTCATCCAGCGCCAGTATATGGAAATACTCCTTTACCTCATGGTGTATGGAGTCTACCCGGTTGCCGGCGGCATCGAGGACGATGATATGGTCGCGCATGGCGAGGATAATTTCATTATTCCCTTTTTCAGCCGCTGCCGATCTGTAAAAGCTGATGAAGATCGGTTCGTAATAGGTCCATATGGTGTCGCCCAAGCTGTTGAATTTAACGGCAAGAGGATAGTCGTCCAGGTGCCCTGAAGCAAGATAATTTCCGTCTTTCAGTTTGATGAGCGAGGTTAAGTTGGCAAAGGTGGATTGCGGATGTTCCTTGGTCCAGATAATATTCCCTGAAAAATCCAGTTTTGCTGTAAACGGTTTATTCGACTGATGGCTGCCGCTCACATAGACATGCTGGCTGTCTGCAAGCATGGCATAAACGCCTTCGGCAAAACCGGAGGTAAACAAGGGTGTGCTCCACAGAATGTTGATGGCGGTGTCAAGTCTTGATATAACGGGCTCGTTACTTACTACGCTTCCCATGAAAATAAGCGAGTCTTTTGACCAGACGGACTTTACATTATGACTTGCGTCGAATGTTCCGGCATTCAGGGAGTCTCCGTCTTTGCTGATGATGTAATAATCGTTGCCGTGCTGAACAAGGTACTTTTCATCATTTAGTGCGGCAATGTTGATCTTATCGTTGAAAGATGTCGTCTCGCCATAATGTCGTACCCAGTTGGTGTCCAGAAGCTGGGCCGACCCCTGTTTGTGCCAGATTACGGTAAGTAAAGTGATGAAAAGTACAAAGTTGATTTTTTTCATGCGTTTCTTTTTTGTGGTTTGATAATTGGTTTTGGAAGGGGAATGGGTTGAGGATTGACACTGCAAAGTTATCTCTATGTATAACTCGGGAAAATAGGTATTAATCACTATTGTGATAGGGGTTTATGCCTATTCTGTATCAGGGAGCGGGAAACTTGCTTATGAAACAGGGGCATTGAGCACGAAATCAGAGCCCTTTCCTTTTTCGGATTTTATGTTCAGTGTTCCGTTAATGAGTTTTACCCGGGCAAAGATATTTTTCCAGCCCAGACCCCGGGATTCGTCAATGATGTGTGTATCAAATCCGGTACCATTATCACTGATGCTGATCTGTATGTGCTGCGGCAGAAGATGTATGCTGCATCGTATTTTGTCAGCCTGCGCATGTTGTACGATATTGCTTAGTATTTCCTGTACGATACGGTATATGGAGAGCTCTGTCTGTTTGGATAAGGGCAATTGCCGTAGTTCGGGGGGCACTTCAAATCTGATGTGTATGTTTCCGGTGCTGTTGATTTTGTCAGCGATCGCGTCAAAAGCTTTGATTAGTCCGAAGTTGAGGATTTCCGGGATAAGATTATGTGATATGCTGCGCACCTCCTGTGCCGTCTCGTCCAGGAAGTCTGATATTTTAATGATATTTTCATCACCATTGGCAGCAGGCAGCAGCATTTTCATGACAGATAGTTTTTGCCCGATGCTGTCGTGCAGATCCCTGGCAATACGGATGCGTTCTTTCTGCTCACTTTCGAAGATGGCGCTGTGGATCTTTTGTTCTTCTTCTCTTTGCGCTCTGACATGCCTCCGGTTGTATAAAATGTAAAAAATAATCAGGCTCAGCACAGACACGGAGGCGATTGCGACAAGCCACATCTTTCTTTGCGCGAGGGATCTGTCTTTCTCGGATAATATGAGCGATTGCGCTGTTATGGTTGCCTCTTTCCGGGCAACCTGATACCTGATCTCCAGGTTGAGGATCTGCCGTGATTTTTCTTCATTCAGTAAACTGTCATTTACCGCCAGTAATCTTGTTTGCGTATGGAAAGCTCTTTTATAGTCCTGCCTGCCTTCGAGGGCGGCAGACAAAGCTTCAAGGGCTTCTTTAAGGCTGGGTAAAAGTCCGTATGTGGTTGCAATCTGTTCAGCTTCGGCAGCATATTGTTCAGACTGAACAAAATCTTTTTTCAGGATGGCCAGTTTGCTTAAATTGTATAGCACGTTTACCATGTCTTCGTATCGTCCTTCCTGTTTCCTGCACAATTCGAGCGATTTCCGGAATAGCATTTCTGCACGATCCCATTGTTCCATGTCCTGATAAACCAACCCTAAATTATTATAAGATAAAGACAATCCTGTCGGGTTGTTCTGTGTCTGGTAATAGCTTTGTGCATCAAGCAGGTAATGCTCCGCCTTTTCATACTGAAGCAAATGGTAGTAAATGCCGCCTATGGTAAGGAAGGATTCTGCAATAAAAGTACTGTCGTTTATCTGTTGTCTTATTTCCAGCGCTTTCAAAGCGTATTTTAATGCCGGTTCATAGTCTTTGGTTTCAGAATAGATGATGGCAATGTTGTGATATGGGTTGGAGACGGCATAGAGATTATCTCCTTTTTCTGCAATAGCCAGCGCCTGATGATAATATCCGATGGCTTTTTCATAATCTCCTGTATGGGTATTGGTCAGCCCAAGCAGGTTATACACACTCGTCTGCCCGTAATCGTTATCTGATTTCCGGTATAGCCTTAATGCTTCTTCTGCGGCAATGATGCAATTGTTGTTATCTCCTGTTATATAATGTATGATGGCCTTGTAATAGCGGACATCTGCTACAAGCTTGTTGTTTTCGGATCTGGCTGCAATCCTTTCAGCAGTATCCAGATATAACCAGGTTGATTGCGGATCTGAATACCGGAGCTCCCAAACCTGTTTCAGCAGCACTTGTATACGGACAGAGTCGGAACCGGGGTGTGCGAATGTTACATTGCAAATGCAGACAGTAAAAAACAGTAGTAGTATGATGAAATGTCTGGTGTTCATTTTATTCGATATGACCTCCTTGTTTGTTCCGGCCTTTTTGTGTTACCGCAGTTATTTAAGGATGGGAATATCCGAACCGGGATATGGCCGGTTGAAACACAATCCGTAAATATATAAAATACTGTCCGGGATTTTTGGCCAATATGGAGCATATGGGTGAAATATGATTATCCGGGATGTGTCTATGCCCTGAAACAATTGTGACAGGATGTATGTAGGAGTAGGTATTGTTAACTGTTAAAATAGTTATATATGCCTATTTTTACTTATCTACATTTTCAGATATCTTTGTATGAAATTTATTATAAATTTAATTGTACATAAAATTAAATAAGAACATGAAAAAAATTACATTAACATTAGCCGGGTTATTAACGCTTATTTGCCTGGCGGCGCCCCAAATATGTGAGGCGCAAAAAAAGCTGTACGGTCTGACGACGCTCGGCAGAGGGGTCTTTACGTATGACCTGGCTGCCGGCACGGTTGACACTTTGCCGCATGGTCCTTCCGGAGCCGGAGCTGGTGGTACATTCAATGGTAGCCTGATGCAGGCATCAAACGGGAAACTTTACGGTATGAGTACTGATGGCGGAAGCGGCTACGGTGTTGTTTTTGAGGTTGTCATTGAAACCGGAACGTATACCACCGTTCATGCTTTTGACAATACAAACGGAGCTAACCCGACCGGGTCGCTCACCGAAGGAGCCAACGGAAAGCTTTATGGTATGACGAATAAAGGAGGAGGAAATAACCAGGGTGTGCTGTTTGAATACAACATTACAACGTCCGCTTTCAGGAAAATCCTGGATTTCAAAACGTCCAATCCCGGTAGTAATGGTGGCTTGCCCTATGGCGATCTGATGAAGGCATCGAATGGGAAGATGTATGGTATGACCTTTGAAGGGGGCATTCCCGGGTCGAGGGGGCTCATATTTGAATTTGATCCGGCTAATGATGATTACACGGTCAAAAAGATATTCGGTGCTGCAGGTCCGTCTGGCCCCTGGCATGCGAAGGGGCATCTGGTAGAGGCGCATAATGGCAAATTTTATGGATTGTCTTCATCCGGTGGGCAATATGGAGAAGGTTGCATCTTCGAATACGATCTTGCCGGTGATACGGTTATTGTGAAGTATCGCTGGCAGGTTACGGACCAGGGCACCGGCGCAAGAGTAAACGGCGCAAGACCTCAGGGATCTTTGTGTCTCGGTAGTGACAGTCTGTTGTATGGTGTGACGGAGTTTGGAGGGGTTGCGAATAATGGGGTATTATTCACATTCAATCCTGAAACAGATGAATATCTGGTAAAGAAAAGTTTTGAAGGTGCAGTAACAGGGCAGTATCCCCAGGGCACACTGATGCAATCATCAAATGGTAAGTTTTACGGAATGACCAATAGTGGCGGATCGGCACAAAATCAGTATGGGACAGTATTTGAATATGATCGTGTTGCCGATACGCTTGTTTCGCTTTATTCTTTTAACAATACCTACTATCTTGCCAACCCCACTTATTGCCGGTTGCTGGAAGTGGATGTAATACCTTCCGGGAATGGCGTCTCCGATAAAACAACGGGTATCATAGCCGTGTACCCGAATCCGGCTGTCAGCCAGGTAACTATTGATCTTACCGGTGTGGAATTAAGCTCTGCAGGGGCGTTGGCAATCCTGTTTGATGTGCAGGGGCGGAAAGTCGTGGAACAGACAATAACAGGCAGGATTACCCGTATGCCGGTGGCAGGTTTGCCGAAAGGCATGTATTTCCTGAAAGTGGAAAACAGGGAAAGTTATGTAATAAGCAGACTGGTGGTCGAATGATCCCTTGTGTGTGGGATGTCCATGATTTGTGTATAAGATACGGCTTCGACCCGCCCAGGGCTCAACCACCAACATCAAAAGATGGTGGCTGAGCCCTGGGCGGGTCGGAGCTACCTCTATGATCAGACTGCTACGTTAAACTCACGTAGCGCATCGTTCAGGCTCGTTTTCAGGTCTGTGGATGGCTTGCGCTGTCCGATAATGAGCGCGCAGCTTACTTGATAGTCTCCTGCCGGGAATTTTTTGGTATAACTGCCGGGGATGACCACGCTGCGTGCGGGTACGCGCCCCTGGTACGTTACCGGATCGGCGCCGCTTACGTCAATGATCTTGGTGGATTGGGTCAGCACGACATTAGCGCCCAGCACCGCTTCCTTCTCTACCACTACACCTTCCACGACGATGCAGCGGGAGCCGATGAAGCATCCGTCCTCTATGATCACCGGTCCGGCCTGGAGTGGTTCCAGCACGCCACCGATACCTACGCCGCCACTCAGGTGTACGCCTTTGCCGATCTGGGCGCAGGAGCCGACAGTCGCCCAGGTGTCTACCATCGTGCCCTCATCCACATAAGCGCCAATGTTGACATAGGATGGCATCAGCACCACATTACGACCGATGTGCGCCCCGTAACGTGCAACAGCATGAGGCACGGCGCGCACACCCATTTCGGCATATCCTTTTTTCAGCAGCATCTTGTCGTAAAATTCAAACGGCTCCACCGACCATGTTTGCATCGGCTGCACGGCGAAATAGAGCAGGATAGCCTGCTTCACCCATTGCTGTACTTCCCATCCGTATTCTGTGGGCGTTGCTACGCGCAGGCGGCCTTTATCCACTTCTTCCAGTACGGTGTGTACTGCATTTTTATATGATTCCTGTTGTAGTAATGATCTGTCCTGGTAGGCGGCTTCGATGAGCTCTTTCCATTGTGCTTGCATAAGGCTTCGTATATTGTTAGTTCAATTTTTTTCAGTTTTTATATGTGGTAGCAGAAAAATAAATTGAATATTGTTGAAAGAAAAAAAGCACCTCAAACTATTGATAAACAATAATCCGAGATGCTTTTAAAGCGTGGAAGCACACGGATTCGAACCGCGGACCCTCTGCTTGTAAGGCAGATGCTCTGAACCAGCTGAGCTATGCTTCCTTGTTTAAGAACTGCCCCTCTTCCTAAAGGGAGTGCAAAGATACACAGCAGTTTTATTTCTCCAAATTTTAAAGAAGTTTTTTGCGGAAACTGATCACTAACTCTTTAATGCATATATCCTCCCAATTTCACCGGTACAGGTTTGTATGGCTACAGTGCATGAATGGTATGCCGTTCCTTATTGGATTGCAGACTACTTTATCCGTCATAGTGAGGTCGTGCTGATCTGGCAGGGGTTATGCTGGTGGGGACGGACTGAAACAGGGCAGTACGTGTATCGGGATGATGTAGTACAGAGTTGCTTTTTACGTAACTACAAGGAATTGTAGCAGCGGAATATGTATTCTTCTTTTAGTATCCTATTTATTTACTTTGCAAAAACAATTCGAAATGATGCTTACACGTAACTACATTCTCTTTCTTGTATTGATTCTGTGTTTTGCTGCCGGATGTAAAAAAGATTATGCCGTTGGATATCCTGTTACAGGGCCGAATGTGGTAAGGTTTACAAGACCAGACAGTGCCTTGCTTGGGTATGTGCATTATAGGAGCTATAATCACATGTATAATAGTTCCCCTTATGCTGATTTCTTATCTTATGATTTGGAAATTGAAGTGCCCCCCCAAAAGATTTATATCCGTATGTACGACTTCCGGTATAACAGCGGATATGATGAAGTGTTGGGATGGGATGTGGGTTTCTATCTGCCCAACATACACTTGAAAGAGGTAGATGGTAGCATTTATTTGTATGATTCATCTGCTACCATTATTGGGAGATTTGATTCAATAGATCCGTATAGCAATAGACTTGAGATTCATCTGGAAAATTATCCTTATCAAGGGGAAGTGTATAATAAAAGGGATACGCTATACTCATACCAGCGTTTTTAAGAGTCTGTTTAAAGTTCCGACATTAGCACATGTGTAAAAGGATATTTAACGTTAGCTGGTAAAAAGTGGATATGTCAAAATATCCCTGATACTGTCCCGGCAGGATGCAGCTCCACTATTCTGACTACTGAGCGGTGACAAACGAACAGCGACTGTTGTCGTATACCAGCCACTGCGTGGTGAAGATCGTATTGTAAAACAGCTGTATTTTGTTGATATTCAATTATCTTTATAAAAAAATAAAATGAGTACAATCAAATCGGCAGTGACATTGACAGTTTGTATGATTACTTTTACATGTTACTCACAAACTTTTCACGGAATAGTTTTTACCAACACGAACGATAAGACTATTGGAAATTCAGCAACAAAGAATACACAAAATATTCAGGCGTTGATGTTGGACATCTCTACTCAATTGAATTTTAAAGCGAATATAAGTGTCTATAACGGGCAGAGCTATACTTACGAAAAGCTAGATTCAGTATTGAAAAGTTTAAAAACTGATGCAGGTGATGTGATTTTCTTTTATTTGAACAGTCATGGTTATAAAAGTTCAACTTCCAGTAACTTCCCAAGGATTTCCATTAAGAGTAAATCTGCCCGTGGATTTTTAGTTTCTACCGACACGATTAATGCACGGCTTATATCTCAAAGCACAAATCCTCAATCAATAATTACTGTTATTCAGTCGTGTAACCGCATTACAAGCTCATCTCCTGACTTACCTTTAACAACAAAGGGATTTACAGATTTCTCAGAACAAAATTTCAAAAAACTATTCTTATCAGGTTTAAATGTAATGGTAACGAGTAGCCAAAGAGGAAAAACGTCAATAGCAACTTCAAAAGGAAGTCATTTTTCGCTTTCATTTATTAAGGCACTTAGAGAAGATTGTCAAAATGAAAATCCTTCAACAGTTACATGGGAAAGTGTTTTAGAAAATGCAAAAAAATACAGCTTATCTCTTAATAGAAAACGATACCCTGTTTGGAATATTAAACCACTTTAATCATAAACACTTCTTGTGTTTTTTTACTGCATTGTCCGGCTCTTCGCTGATTACTATGGCGTATGATTATCGGGAAAACAAAATCCCCCGGTTGTGGTATAATTGTTTTGTATTGGTTCATAATATCTATTGCCGGCTTTGATGTTCGTACCGGTTTGTTGTGCATTGATCCGTTATTATCAGGTTTACTTCCCGGAGTGGATTATAAACAGCACTTATTTTTTCCTTTACCTTTATGTCTGATTGGACCACAATGAAGAACGAGCCCTCCTGAAGGCCTCCAAAAGGTACAGACAATGCCGGAAAAACTCAATGATAAGACCATTTTTTCTTTGGTTGAAGTAACCAGGAGTATTCAAAAGACCCTGAATGACCGGTATCAAAGCTCATTCTGGGTGAAGGCAGAAATGAATAAACTGAATTTCTATCAGCATTCCGGACATTGCTACCCCGAGCTTGTTGAGAAGAAAGGTGGGAAGGTAATTGCCCAGATCAAAGCACACCTATGGAAAGATGACTACATCAGGATCAATAACAATTTCCGGAGCATATTGAAGGAACCGCTGAAAGACGGCATTAAGATCCTGTTTCAGGCAAAGATATCTTTTGACCCTGCTCACGGACTTGCGCTATGGATCATGGACATTGACCCAGGCTATACGCTGGGCGACCTTGAAAGAGAAAAGCAGGAGACGATCCGGCGACTCAAGGAAGAAGGTATCTTCAGCAGTAATAAGACACTGCCGGCTCCGTTACTGCCACAGCGTATTGCCATCATCTCGGTTGAGACCAGTAAAGGATATGCAGATTTCCTGGAAGTCATTGAGACAAATTCCTGGAGCTACCGTTTCTTTCACCTGCTGTTTCCATCGTTATTACAAGGCGACCAGGCAGTCCGGAGTATTTTAGCGCAGCTAAAAAGAATTAAGCAGGTAAGGCATCATTTTGATGTGGTCGCCATTATCCGGGGCGGCGGCGGTGATGTCGGACTTTCATGTTACAATAACTACCAACTGGCCAGGGAAATTGCGCTCTTCCCGCTCCCGGTGATTACAGGGATAGGACACGCTACGAATGAGACGGTAACGGAGATGATCTCATTTTCAAATGCCATTACGCCTACGAAGCTGGCCGAATACCTGCTCCAGAAATTTCACAACTTTTCCGTTCCGGTGCAGGAAGCGGAGCAGAAAATAGTGGATAGATCCAGGCGGTTGTTAAGTGAAGAAAAGACGAAATTCCAGTCTGAAGTGAAATTATTTCGTTCCGTTACAGAACATACCCTTATTGCCCACCGGAATGAAGTGAGCAGCACCACAAGATCATTACAGCACCATGTACATTTTATATTCAAAATGGCTTCGGTTGAAATAAATAATATGGAGCAGCATATCACCAACATGAGCCCGGAAAGCGTGCTAAGGCGCGGGTATAGTATTACGTTGCTGAATGGCCGGGCTGTAAAGCATATCGGGCAGGTGCGAAACGGTGATATCATAAGCACAGTGGTATCCGACGGAACAATTACCAGTATTGTAAATGCAACAGGAAAAACTTCAGAACCATGAATGAGCAGGTAAATTATGCCGAAGCATTTGAAGAGCTTCAGGCGATCGTTTCTGAAATAGAGCAGGGAGCGATATCCGTGGATGAGCTTTCGGAAAAGGTCAGGAGGGCTGCACAGCTCATCAGGATCTGCAAATCCAGGCTTACGACAACAGAAGAAGATGTCAATAAGATCCTGAAAGAGCTGGATGCTTCAACAAACAAAAATGACGAAGATTAAAGATGGCAGCGTGTGTGCTGTTGCCAGAATTAAACAAAAGATAACGTGCATCGTACGGTTATAATGTGCACATTTGCAGCAAAATTGTGTTCATGATCCGGATGTTCCTGTATGCCCTGCTATATCTGTCTCCTGTTACAGCGCTGTTTGCACAAAAACAAAATGAAGAAAAGATCAGCCGCCCGGCGCTGGTTGTCGGGCTGGTGATAGACCAGATGCGGTGGGATTATCTCTACCGTTATTATGACAGTTATGGGAATGACGGCTTTAAGCGGTTGCTGCGTGAAGGTTTTAACTGCCAGCAGACGAAAATATCCCATACCCCTTCCTATACTGCGCCGGGCCATGCCGGGATCTATACCGGATCAGTGCCTGCCATTCATGGCATCGTGGCCAACGATTGGGTGGACAACCGTACCGGCCGCTGGTGGTATTGCACCGAAGATACGGCTGTGACGCCTGTAGGCGGAAGCTGGAAAGCAGGTCGGATGAGCCCCCGCAATATGCTAACGACAACGATTACGGATGAACTGAAACTGGCAACGAATTTCCGCTCGTGTGTATATGGCATTTCACTGAAAGACCGGGGAGGTATTTTACCTGCCGGTCATCTTGCCGACGGGGCTTTCTGGTTCGACGACAGCACCGGTCATTTTATCTCCAGCTCTTATTATGGTAAGCAATTGCCTGCCTGGGTGCAGGCATTTAATCAACGCAAACGTGCAGACGCTTTGCTGGCAACTCCCTGGGAATTGCTGAACCCCGTTACCTCTTACAGGGAGAGCCTGCCCGACAATAGTCCGTATGAAGGACTGCTGCCCGGAGAAAAAGAGCCGGTATTTCCGCACAGGGCAGGTAAAACAAAGGATGGCTATAAAACGTTAAGATTTTTGCCGGCAGGCAATACAATCACTTTTGAAATGGCACAGGCCTGTATTGAAGGCACGCAACTGGGAAAGAAGCAGTCGACTGATTTTCTCTGTATAAGCCTTTCCTCCCCTGATTATACAGGTCATATGTATGCACCCGGCGCCCTTGAACTTGAAGATATGTATCTGCGTCTCGACCTGGAAATTGCTGCATTCCTCGGTTACCTGGACAAGCAGATCGGTGAGGGGAAATATCTGATCTTCCTGACGGCAGACCATGGCGGCGCCTATAATGCCCAATTCCTCCGCGACAAAAAAATTCCTGCCGGTAATGCCAGCGGCACAGCTATGCTGCAAGAGCTGAATACGCTGCTTAAAGCACGATATGGTATCAATACTGCTGTCATTACCCTTGAAAACCACCAGGTTTACCTGAACGAACGCTATATACCATCAGAGCAGCGGGAAGAGATCAAGCAGACGATTATTTACTGGCTCCGGGAACAGGAAGATGTAGCTTTTGTTGCAGATCTTGAGAACAACGATCGGGCCAGCCTGCCGGACCCCATACGGACTATGGTTACGAATGGTTATTACAAACCCCGGAACGGCTGTATACAGGTTATTCCCAAACCCGGATGGTATCATGGCTATGCACCCACAGGTACAACGCACGGTGTATGGAACCCCTATGATACGCACATTCCCCTTCTGTGGTATGGATGGGGGATAAAAAAAGGGGAGACTTTTGCACCCGTATACATGCCGGATATTGCTCCCACACTTGCAGCCCTGCTGCGGATACCGCTTCCTAACGGATGTACCGGTATGGTGATAAACGACATCTTGCGATAGCAATTACGGCAACGGACATAGCGGAAACATCAAAACAACCGTTAAATTTGTGTCCGTATGCGGCAGATTGTGCAGATTATAGGAACCAGCTTTATACAGGCGCTACAAGAATTGCGCGCCAATAAGCTGCGTACAACTCTTTCCCTGCTGGGCATCACCATTGGTATATTCTGTATCATTGCGGTGCTTACCGTGCTCGACAGCATGAAACAGAATATCGCAACCAGTGTGGAAACACTGGGCAGCGACGTGTTGTACATAGGACGCTGGCCATGGACGGCTGAAGGCGGTGAGGAATACAAATGGTGGGAATACGTCAACCGGCCGGGTATGTCGCCGCGGGAAGTCCGGGCGGTGGAACAGTTGGCCGGTGTACAGTTTGCAACACTCTCGCTTCAGGTGGGCAGCCAGCAGGTAAAGTATTATGATAACGAACTGGAAGGGGTTAGTGTAGTTGCAGTTGCCGAACATTTTGACCGGATACAGAATGTAGAAATTGCAGAAGGCCGTTATCTGACTGCTGCAGAGCTGGACGGCGGTAATTTTTCAGCAGTTATCGGCATGGCGGTTTATGTTGAACTATTTCAGGGTAATGCGGATGCAATAGGCAAGGCTGTTACTTTGATGGGCCGGAAATTTACGGTTACCGGTATACTGAAGGAGAGTGGACAGAATATGGCGGGCTTTGATTTCGATAACAGTATTATCCTGCCCTATAATGCCATCGGTGCTATGCTGGATACACGGTCGCTCAATTACGATCCGACGCTGATGGTCAAGGCAGCTCCCGGCGTCTCTGTGACTGAGTTGGGATATGAAGTGGAAGGCGTATTGAGAACTTTACGGAAAGTAAAGCCCGGCGACGCCAATAATTTCAGTGTCAATCAGCTAAGCCAGGTGCAGGGAGAGCTTAATCGCATTTTTGCCATGATTAACCTTGTGGGGATTGTGATTGCAGGATTTTCTCTGCTGGTCGGTTCTTTTGGTATTGCCAATATTATGTTTGTAACGGTTAAGGAACGTACGAAAATCATCGGCCTGAAAATGGCTGTCGGAGCACGTACTTCGGTGATATTGAAAGAGTTTTTACTGGAAGCCGTGATGCTCTGTATCATCGGCGGATTGGCCGGTATTATGATCGTATTTGTGTTGAGCCTGCTGCTGACATATGTTGCGGATTTTCCCATATCACTTAATTTTAGGATCTTTTTCACCGGTATATTTGTGTCTGTCGTCGTAGGGGTGCTTGCGGGTTATATCCCCGCCCGTTCCGCTGCACGGCTGAATCCGGTGACCGCGATCCGCTCAACCTGATTTATTATATGAACAAACAGAAAGTACTTATCCTTGATCAGCAGCGTATCAACTGGAAGCTGCGCCGGATGGCTTACCAGATATGGGAGCGCAACAGTGACCGCGATGAATTGATACTCATCGGTATTGAAAAGGCCGGAGTATGTCTCGCTGCCGGCTTGTCGGAAATACTGCAGGAGATAAGCCCGCTGCGTATACGTACGGTATCGCTCCGGGTCAACAAAAAACAGCCGCTGAAGGATATGCCGGTATTTGCGGAAAACCTTAATGGCAGATCTGTTGTGCTGATAGATGATGTCGCCAATTCCGGGAAGACCCTGCTGTATGCATTGAAACCGTTGCTCGGCCATGCGCCTGATCGTATTATGATTGCAGTGCTGGTAGACCGTACCCACAAATCTTTTCCCATTACTCCTGATATCATCGGGCACAGTGTTTCCACTACGCTGCAGGACCATATTGAGGTAGTACATGATGAGCATACCATTCAGGCAGTGTACCTGCAATAACCCATTTATTTTAATTTGAAAATTTGAAAATGAGCCAATTTGAAAATTTTTGTGTTTTCGTGACCGGGCATCTGGCTTGTTCATTTTCAAATTTTCAAATTTTCAAATTAACATAATTATGTCATACACACTTATAATACACGGAGGCGCCGGAAATATACATCCGGGCATGATGAACGCAAGACAGGAAACGCAATACACAGAAGGCTTGAAGGCTGCGCTTGACAAAGGATATACCATACTTGAGCAGGGAGGAGCGGCTATGGATGCGGTAGTCGCCGCTATCGTTGAGCTGGAGAACAATGAGTTGTTTAACGCCGGCAGAGGATCTGTTTTTACTAAAAAAGGCCTGCACGAAATGGATGCGGCTGTAATGGATGGAAAGACGCTGGCTGCAGGTGCAGTGGCCGGTGTACGGAGTATCCGCAACCCTGTTTTACTGGCGCGTGAGGTTATGCTCCATTCAGGCCATGTATTTCTGAGCGGACAGGGGGCGGGGGAGTTTGCGCTGAGCCGTAATATGGAGTTTGTCCCGGATGAATATTTTTATAACAAGGATCGTTATGATCAGTGGGTAGCGATCCGCGACAGTAATTTTACCCAATTGGATCATGCCGGCGACAATCTGAAAGGTAGCAGTGATCATAAATTCGGAACGGTAGGCGCTGCCGCCTGTGATGTGCACGGCAATCTTGCAGCAGGCACCTCTACCGGTGGCATGACCAACAAGCAATTTGGACGTATCGGTGATAGCCCGGTGATTGGAGCTGGTACTTACGCCAATAATAAAACCTGCGCCCTATCATGCACGGGCCATGGAGAATTTTTCCTCCGGGCATCGGTAGCGCATGATGTATCCTGCCTGATGGAGTATAAAGGACTGGATCTGCAGGCTGCCTGCGATCTGGTTATCAAGGATAAGTTGGTGACAATGGGTGGCGAAGGCGGACTGATTGCCGTGGATGCTCATGGTAATCACTGTTTCTCTTTTAATTCAAACGGTATGTACCGCGCGATACGTAATGGCAGGGGAGCGGAAGAAATTGCTTTTTACGGATAAATTTAATTAGCCAATTTGGAAATTTGAAAATGTACCTGTTTGAAAAAAAATTGTTCATTGACTCATTTTCAAATCTTCAAATTGTCACATTGATAATTTATCTTTGGTAAAGATGGATACACAACTGATTTCATATCTGCTTGGCTGTATTATACTTACCGGGTTGTTTGCCGGTGTGGATATGGCATTTGTATCGGCCAACCGGTTTAATGTGGAACTGCGCAAAAAACAGGGTACATTCTCCGGCCGGCTGCTTGCGAGACTCCTGCAAGATCCTGCTGAATTTATCGGCACCAGGCTCGTTGCCGTAAGTATGTTGCTGGTGGTGTTTTGTGTCTTGTTTGCCCGTTTTACAGCACCAATGCTGGCCAGGTTGCCGCAGCCGTTTGATTCGGACCTGGTGCATTTTCTTATCAATACGATCGGCGCTACATTGGTGATACTTTTTTTCGGAGAGTTTATCCCCAAAGCGTATGCCCGCTCCCGCGCCGAGCAGGTAATGGTTTTGTTTGGTATGCCGGTGGTGGTGTTATACTATATTTTATATCCTGTTGCCCGGATCTTTGTCTCGGTATCCGGCTTCATACTCAAATACCTCTTTAATGTACGTGTAAAGGAGAATCAGGAAGTGTTCAGCAAGATAGATATGGAGCATTTTATGAAGCAAACCATTTACGGACATGAAACGGAAAGCAATGAGCTGAACACAGAACTGTTTGATAATGCACTGAATTTGGTGCATACCCGTGTCCGGAGATGTATGGTGCCCCGTAAGGAGGTGGAGGCGGTAGATATGGCTACACACATCGCGCTTGTGCGGCAAAAGTTTATAGAGACCAAGCTATCCAAGATCATTGTTTATGATGGTACGATCGATAATATTACGGGTTATCTTCACCACTTGGATCTGAACCGTCGTCCTGCCGCGATCAGGGATGTGCTCCATTCTATTTCTGCCGTACCGGAAGCCATGAGCGCCATCGAGCTGATGAACCAGTTTACACGCGAGCGGAAAAGTATCGCCTGGGTAATCGATGAGTTCGGAGGAACTGCAGGAGTTGTGACTATGGAGGATGTGCTGGAAAAAATATTCGGAGAGATCAACGACGAGTACGATACACAGGTGTATGTGGAGCGGCAGATTGCAGATCATGAATTTATTTTCAGCGGCAGGCTGGAGTTGGATTATCTGAATGAAAAATATGGATTCAGTTTTCCGCTCGACCGTTCTGAAACGGTATCCGGTTATATTATCAGTAACTATGGTGCCATCCCTAAAATAAAAGAACGTATCTTTATAGACAGATATGAGTTTGATATTTTGCTGGTATCGGATACCCGGATTGAAACGGTGAAAATGAAAATACTGCAGGTGTAGATACTTCGGGTGTGTCATTCGTACCTCTTGTTCTTTTGTTAGCTGGAATGATCTTTTAATTTGAAAATTTGAAAATGTGTCAATTTGAAAATGTCCGTATAATTATAAGAGATATCTTCATTGACTCATTTTCAAATTTTCAAATTTTCAAATTAAAATTGCTGAATTATGCCCATACAACGTCCCTTTAACCTCCACCAGTGGATTGAAGATAACCGTCATTTGCTGAAACCTCCTATCGGTAATCAGCAGATTTATCATGAGACGGATAGTTTTATCGTGATGATTGTGGGAGGGCCCAATTCCCGGAAGGATTTTCATTATAATGAAAGTGAAGAACTGTTTTATCAGATAGAAGGGGATATGGTTGTGCGCATTGAAGAAGATGGGAAAATCGTGGATGTTCCGATTAAGGAGGGCGAGATGTTCCTGCTGCCACCCAAAGTGCCCCATTCTCCGCTGCGGGGTGCGAATACGGTAGGCCTTGTGGTGGAAAAAGTTCGCCAGGAAGGTGAAAAAGATGGGTTCCTCTGGTTCTGTGATAACTGCGACGAAAAGCTGTATGAACAATATTTCACGCTGACGGATATTGTGAAACAATTTCCGCCGATGATGAAAGACTTCTACGAAGATGAAAATAAACGTACCTGCAAAAAATGCGGCACGGTGATGCAGCCGCCGGCTCCTGTCGGGAAATGATTTTCGGTCTGCCGTGAATGGTTTATTTTGCAGGCTCAAACCGAATTTATGAACCATACTGTGAATCTGGCGGTGCAGGTGTTGCCGTTGGGCATTCCTACGGAAGAAGCTTATCGGATTATAGACGAAGCTATTGCTGTTATCGGCCGGTCAGGACTGAAATATGAAGTGTGTCCCTTCGAAACGGTTATTGAAGGTCCCTATGATCGTGTAATGAATATACTGGATGAGTTACAGTTAGCTTGCACCAAAGCAGGCGCAGATACCATTCTGGTGAATATGAAATTACATCGTAGCTTCTCCCGCGATCTTGCCATAACAGATAAAACAGGGAAGTATCTAATACCTGAATGACCTTTTCACAGTCTTGATTTTTTGTTTCTTTTGCATCAAGGCAAAAGAAAAATATTACTTCACTATGAACAGAAAAGAACTCATTGCCGCCATTCGGGCTAAAAAATCAGTTTTATGTGTAGGCCTGGATACCGATCCGGAAAAAATACCGAATCATTTATTTGCAGAAGAAGATCCTGTATTCGCTTTCAATAAGGCGATCATAGATGCTACTAAAGACTATACAGTAGCGTACAAGATCAACACGGCCTTTTACGAAGCGCAGGGGCTGAAAGGTTGGACGAGCCTGGCCAAAACACTTGATTATATCCCTAAAGACATTTTCACAATTGCGGATGCCAAAAGAGGGGATATCGGAAATACTTCCGAGCAATATGCCCGTGCATTTTTCCATACCTATCCATTCGACAGTATCACTGTTGCTCCCTATATGGGCGCCGACAGTGTACAGCCTTTTCTCGGGTTTCCGGGTAAATGGACGATCGTGCTCGGGCTTACCTCCAATGCAGGCAGCAGGGATTTTCAGTTGCAGCCAGCCGGTGACGGATTGTTGTATGAAAAAGTACTGAAAACCGTTGCGTCGTGGGGGACTCCTGAAAACCTGATGTTTGTGATCGGCGCTACCCGCGAGGAGCAATTGCAGCATGTCCGCAGTATCCTGCCGGATCATTTCTTCCTGATACCCGGTGTGGGTGCGCAGGGAGGAGATGTGGCTACAGTATGCAAAAATGCGCTCAATAAAGATGCCGGTATCATGATCAATGTATCCCGTGGAATCATCTATGCAGGAACGGATGCAGACTTTGCCCTGAGAGCCGGTGAAGCCGCTAAAAAATATCAACAGGAAATGGAATTATTTTTGTAATTTGTTGACTTGTTGTTGTTTATTTTTAAAAAATATGCATAATGTGTATTCGGTTAAAAATAGATATAACAAAGGTTATAGTCGACAAATTGCAATATTATGCATGAAAAGCTGCTTCAGTTTATCTGGCAGTACAGTCTTTATCGGCCGGTTGGATTGTGTACATCGGAAGGAGAGCCTGTGACTGTTGTATTTCCGGGTCGCCTGAATACAGATGCCGGTCCGGATTTTCTCGCTGCCCGCATCCGTATCGGCACTACATTGCTGGTAGGAAATGTGGAATTACACGTACATACCAAAGACTGGCTGCGGCATGGGCATCAGCATGATCCGGCATACCGGAATATCATCCTTCATGTAGTATACAAGGATGATGCACGCGGAAAAGACCCATCGTCGCCGCTCCTCGAATTGGGCGGCCACATCCCGGAAGCCGTGATACGGCAGTATACCGGATTGCTGCAGGCCCGGCAGCGGATACCCTGCACTTCCGAACTGCACCGTGTAAAGTTGATGACCCGTGAGAGCTGGCTGAACCGCCTGCTGGCAGAACGGTGGGAACAGAAGCTTACCGACTGGCAGGCATTGCTGGAGCAAGCCCGCGGTGACTGGCGGAATTTGCTCTATTGGCGTATGGCGGCCAATTTCGGATTTAAGACGAATGAGATGCCTTTTCTCCTGCTGGCACAATCCCTGCCCCTCAATCTCCTGGCAAAATACCGGGAAGACCCGTTGAGGATTGAAGCCCTGTTGTTTGGCCAGGCCGGTATGCTGGGAGAAGATTACGGAGAAGAGTATCCCCGGCAGCTTCAGCAGGAATATGTTTACTTGCGGCATAAGCACCGGTTGGAACCAATACCGTTACATCTCTGGAAATTCCTCCGTATGCGTCCCGCTAATTTCCCTTCCCTGCGTATTGCACAGTTTGCTGCGCTGGTATGCCGTTCTCTGCATTTGCTTACACGTATCCTCGAACGCACAACAGTTAGTGAACTGGCAGCATTGCTTCATGTAACTGCCGGAGCATATTGGGATACTCATGTCCGCTTCGGTGAAGTGCAGCAGGTAGCAAAAACCAAGCGGCTTGGGGATGCTTCTGTGCGTAATATCATTATTAACACTATTGCACCTATCCGTTTCTTGTATGCGCATCATCATGGTATGCGCGAACAGCAGGTGCAGGCGCTGCATCTGCTCGAAGCCATGCAGCCCGAGCAGAATAACATCGTCGCCGTATGGCGGGAGGCTGGCTGGGAGCCGCTGAACGCTGCTCAGTCACAGGCGATGCTCCAGTTGTTCAACGGGTATTGCAGTCCCCGGCGTTGCCTGGAATGCGGCATCGGGCTGAATATATTGCGGTCGGGGAGTGGATCAGTGAGCTGATTGCTGTTTTTCGTAAGAGCCTGTTTAAAATTTATTCAGATCATGATATGTTAATGGTGAAAACATCAGGTTTGTAATGTTGAAAGGACACGGTGGCTGCAGTAATCCGGACAATATGCTGCCCTTTCAGGGCGATGTGGTGGCGTCGACCGGATTATGCCCAACGCGCTGCGTTGTGTATATGTTGCCCCTGCGGGGCGATGTTGTTATAACTCCCGCAAAGAATGAAGTCTTTAATGCCTATAACCCGGTGCGTCGCGTCTGTGTAGGTCAGGATAACCCAAAGGCTGAAAGCCTGTGATACATTTAGCCTGGGGCTTTGCCCCGGCCGCAGATAAAACCAACCTCCCCTGCTGCGCCCTGAAAGGGCAATATAAAAAAATAACAGTCGCAGGAACGGGTCAGAGAAGGTTGGCTGTAATCATTTTTTGCCAATCAATTTTAGACAGCTTCTAAGAATCTGCATAAATGCGTAGCGGTTTTTGCTACTTCATCTGTACCGTCCATGCTAATTTCTTGAACGCGTCTAAATTCCTTTCGATGTCTTTTTTTGCAATACCTTGAAAAACGATTGCTTTCTCATCTTTGGATATTGCACAATAGTATATTAAAGCGTCTTTGCCATCAATCTGCCCATATACTTCTGCATGGTAGCTGTCATAGCCATTGATCTTTTCTGTTGACTCGTTTTTTGTCTGCGGGTTTGTTAATCCGTATTGTTGTGCCTTTGCAATCATCATATCAGCAAGGCTTTTGGTTGTTATTGTTGTATCTTTTGGCAGCTGGGTTACTATTATCATAGGCGCATCGGCGTCGGTTGTGTCTTCAATGCCACCTATCGTGTATATGTAAATATTCGAGTTGTAATGCAGGAATTTGAATTTTGATCCCTGCTCATTCAGGGAGAAATTAGCTGTTTCAAAAGGATCAATTTTTTTCTCTTTATCGTACCATATCGTGTTCAGAGACTCGATGAGTTTGTAGCCCGATGATTCCTGCGCTACCGGATACATGGCAAATATCATTGTCGAAAAGGTTGTGTCTCCGAATACAAGGGCATATGCTTTCGTGGCGGCGTCTCCCTGCATGGAAACAAATTTTGCAGGATAGCCATTGACGATAATTTCCTGATAGTCGAATACCCGGGCGCCTTGTCGTTCAAATGCTGCTTTGGAGAATGTTGCCGTATTTGTATAGAAATTGCCACCCACTAAGTCATATACATTCAACAACGAGTTATCCGCACCTTGCAGTCCGAGAAAATTGGTGGCTATCTTAAACTCCGGAGGCGGAACGATATACAGTCTCGTGCCGGGTATGGAGATATGCCTTGTGGTTTTGGTATTGCTTATTTCAGGATTGATTTCAATCTTCAGTGATTGGCCACTTGCTGCCGCGGAGGCGAGCAACAGGAGACAAAGTAGTCGTAGTATCATACTTTTGTTAATGATCTTATCCCCCCACTTTCTTTATCAGGTTTCCGGGCGCCCGTAACCAATTGATGTTGTGCAACTGCACGGAAAATGCAATGCTGTTAAGGAATCGCTCTTTACCATAGGTCGTTTTCTGGTAGTCGAGAAAATCTCTGCTCATAATGAGTGGTACATAGACGACCAACATGTCTGAAAACAAGCGCAGCGAAACTCCCCCGTTATATAATACGGTATTCCCGTTGGGATTGGACTTTGCTGCATCTGCAAACGTACCTATATCCAGAAACAGCCGCAGAGGCACCATGGGGATGTCGGTTTCAATATTCAGTGTGGCCAGCCAGTCGTCGCTTCTGCCGATAGGGGGGATATTCCTGTTTGTCGGAATTTTGAATCCGCCTTCGCGCATGGATATCTGCCGGGCGCCCAGTCCACGAGTTTCGGATCTGGCAAAATAAGTGTCATCATAGAGATAATCATTGATGCCCGTATAGGTCGTGTTGAGCCAGTAGCGTTCTGTAACAGCCGGTGTCGCATTGTTCATTGTGAAGAATTTGCCGGCAAAGCCGCGCAGGTGCAGCGCTTTGTTTTTGACGTGATAGTCGATGCGCATGCTGCCTTCCAGGCTCAGTTTAACGAAGTCTCGTCCTGCCTGTGCTTCCAGTCCGTATCTGAAAGGATTAAAAGTGCGGTCATTCCGGTGTTGATAGCGCAGCAGTCCATATATATATTCCTGCTGGCGCATGCTGTATACCTGACCTGCTGCCGGGGCTGCGAGATCAAAATAAGCCTGATCTTCCGTAATGTGGTAGGCTTTTAATGTCAGTGCCCGGGAGACAGTGCTGCGGGCGTCTTTTTCGCGGAATACAAATTGGATGCCCGGGGCAATTTTCAGATAGCGGTTGTAAATGTTGCCAAGTGCCGGATCTGCAATAGCAGGCCCGTTGCTGAAACGTTTTACATCTCCCTGGAGCAAGACGTTGTGGAATAAACGTTTCGGATACCAGAAATAGCCGACAGATCCGGTTCCGTTGAATGTTTTGCTGCCAAAGCTGTAGAGCGGAGCAACGGCAAATCGGAAGCGGGTTTCGGGAATGGTCAGGTTGTGCAGCAGCAGCCCGGCATGGAAGCCGTCGTAATAGTTATATCCAACTGCAGGCGCCAGCCATATCCTTTCCTTTTCACCTCTGTTCAGCCCGGCGATCAGGCCGGGTTTAATGCCGGATTTACGGATCAACCCGTGATTCCGATAGATACTGTTGGATGGTTTGATATCGGGAATAGCATCGGGGATACGTATCCGGACCCACCCCGCAGGTAATGCGGTGATCAGTGTGGTGTCGCCGGTAAAAGGCAGCGACCAGATTGTAGCAGTAGTGCTGTCGTCCTGCATTACGTCTATCCCTGCGGGCGCTGCAAAATCACTTTTGTTGCGAATGAAGATGTGTGCGCTGTCGTTGCGTTTACGTACTTTCCTGATCTTAAAATCTACCGGTTGGTCGGTTTCTAATGCACCGCCAAAAAACCATTCCACGGATTTATCTGTATGTTTTTCGAGTATCCGGCGAAAATCTTCGGGGTAGGGATGTTTGAATTTCCACGTGTTGTAATAATCATGCATGGCTGCCCGGAATGTTTCCGGACCCATATATGCTTCCAGCCATTCCAGCATCAGGGCCGTCTTCTGATATACGCCTGCACCGTAATTTAGCGCCGTAAAATTTGCAGAAGTCTGTGCCAATGGCTGGTCTGTGCGGGAAGCAGCTGCCTGGAAGTAAAGTATCTCTTCAATGCTTTCCAGACCACTTATCAGCGTGTTTATGACGGGGATTGTATCCTTGTGCCGTGTGGCTGCCAGGGTCTTTTTCTCATAAAAAGTATTCATTCCTTCATCCATCCAGGCGTGGTCGCGCTCGTTGGTGGCCAGGATACCATAAAACCAGTTGTGCCCGGCTTCGTGTACGAGTACCCGTTGCAGCATCTCATTGGCGCCCTTGTCTATGACCGTCACCGTAGGATATTCCATGCCTCCGCCGGCGCTCATATCACCTTCTATGGCTTTGATGGTTTGATATGGGTATGCGCCTACATGATCACTGTAGTGATGGATCGTTTCTTTGAGATAATCCGTTGCCTTGATCCACTGTTTCTGAGAGCCGGGCAGAAAAGCTGCATAAGTGGCTACTTGTGCTCCTGTGCCTGGTACAATGGCTGTATCTTTCCGTACGATCCATCGTTTGTCGGCAAACCAGGCGAAGTCATGTACGTTTTCTTCCCGGAAGCGGATGGTCTTTGTCGTAACATCAGAGGCCGGCCAGCTATTCCGGTATAAGGTGTCCGGCGGCAGGTCTGCCTGGGCCATACTGTCGAGCCAGGTATTTTCTGTTTCGTCCGTGCAATTGCCTGTAGCCATCACCACGTAGTTGCGGGGCAGAGTGATTGTTACATCATAGCTGCCTACTTCGCTGTAAAATTCACCATAATCGAGATAAGGCAGGGGATGCCAGCCTTTCCGGTCGTATACTGCTGGTTTCGGGAACCATTGACTTATAAAATAAGCCTGACCGGTATGTCCCAGCCGGGAGAAAACCTTCGGCAGTTTTACCCGGAATGGAGTAGTGATCTGTATTTTCTCCCCGGGTAATAATGGTTTGGGTAATTCAATCCTTGTGATGTCGGGTGTTGTGATACTGCTGGCTGAGGTTGCCGTGTATCCATCAACCTGGAAATCAAGACTGTCAACGTATCCCCGGTTTTTTTCTTTAGCAAAATAGAATGCAGTTTTCCGGTGACGGACCTGCTGTTCTGTAAAAGCAGTGCGGTCATTTTTATACGCATTTGGCCAGAGATGGATATATATATGACGCAATGTGTCCGGGGAATGATTGATATAATCTATTTCTTCCCGGCCATGAAGGAAATGGGTTTCATCATCCAGGAATACCTCGATCCGGGTATGGACCTCCTGTTGCCAGTATGTCTGTGCCTGGGTATACTGATGGGACAGACCGCATATTGATATTGCGATAAGGATGAATGTATACTTCATGCTGCTGAAACTAAAATAAAGTAAAGTTATGGGTTATGAGTGATGAATGATGAGTTTTTCCACACTCATAACTCATCATTCATCACTCGGTTGCCATTCAAATTTTCGCTTTCTTACTTCACGGTATTCATTTCGACAGGCTCAATGACCGCACCTCGACAAGTTCGGTGACCGACATTAAAAGACGGTTGCTGAGCTCGTCGAAGCAATATTACGTTTTAAGATAACGAAAATTTAAAATGCATCCGATGGTTCAAAAGAGTTTTTTGATAATTATTTTTTTCCTACCTTTGCTGTCCGAATTTTTTATTGTAAACACAAATAATTTCTATTATTTATGTCTGTTAAGATCCGCCTGCAGCGCCATGGCTCAAAAAAGCGCCCTTTTTATTTTATTGTGGTAGCCAATAATACGGCTCCGCGTGATGGCCGTTTCATTGAAAAACTGGGTACATATAACCCTTTATCAATACCGGCAACCGTCCGTATCAACCGTGAACGTGCACTCTACTGGTTGCAGCAAGGTGCACAGCCTACCAACACCTGTCGCCGTATCCTCTCCTTTAAAGGCGTATTGTATCTGAAACACCTGATGCGTGGCGTTTCCCTTAGCCTGTTTGATGAAAAAACAGCCTGGGAAAAGTTTGAACAATGGAATGCCGGCCACGAGGAGCTTGTTGCCAAGCGCGAAGAAACACACCGTAAGCACAAGCAGGAAAAACGTCATGATATCATGAAGGAGTCTGTGCGTAAGGTGGAGGAAAAGCTGGCAGCCAAAGTTGCTGTTGAGGAACCTGTAGCTGAGGAGGTTGCACCGGAAGCTGTTACAGAAGAAACTGCTGCGCCGGAAGCTCCTGCTGCTGAAGATCAGGCACAGGAACAAGCGCCGGAATAATTTTTATAAAAAACATAATAGTAGCAAAGACCACGGAACTTCCGTGGTCTTTTGTTTATGCAACATATAATGATGTTCGTTTTCATTGGTAATCATGTGGCAAACAAAAAACGGTGTCATCCTGAGGAGTAATTTGGGTTGCCCAAACAATGATAAGAATGACGGAAATTTGGGGGATCGTATTTATTGTTCATTCAACAACCGGCAGCGTAACAGTCTTCACAATAGTGCCATAACCTGTTCCTGAGTG
>JBBCJI010000018.1:0-239268 GCA_037190845.1 Flavipsychrobacter sp.
AGGCTCGGCCGCCAGCATTAAACGACGGTGGCCGAGCCTGTCGAGGCCGTAGTTGTACCGATTTCCTCATAACAGCATATGCGCCCGGAACAATCACGGCAACGGCGCACCCACTGCAACGGCGCAATCATGTCCCGGCTGTCCATGCGGAGGATTCAGTCGTGCGCCTGAATTATTACCTGATGCCGGCGCGGCCGACTGCTGCTGGGGGTGAATGGTAATCGGCTGCGCATGATCCTGCTTGATTTGCTGCTGCACCAGATCACCACTATTTACCGGATCGCTGTTCAAGGGCGCTCCGACAGGTATCTCACAACGATGTCCCGGTTGCCCGTGCGGCGGATTCAATGCCTGACCGCCTTCAGCAGGAGCCACATTTCCTGTACCCTGAGGAGCAACGGTGGGATCAATGGCCTCGCCGGATTCCATACCCAGCCTTACTCCCTCCGACTGTTGCTCTTCCCGGACAGCAGAAGCATCTTCATCCTGCCCTGCGTTACTACCTGCATTATCATTACAGGCCACAAAAAATGCAATCGAAACAAAAGCGATTGCTGTAATTGTTTTTCTCATTTTATATTAAGTATTAATCCTGTTCCGGCATCTGCCGTAACAATATCTGCGAATGTAGGCAAATAACAACATAACACCATGTTAACATCCGGCCAAACAGCCACTACAACATCCATTTATACGCCCTCATCGAAAAGATTTATTTTTTCATAGGTAAAAGGTTAGGGACTTTCTTTGCAGGAACAGTGCATATCAACGAACTTTGCCGCGCAAATTCCTAAAGAAAAACAAATCAACCACATGAGCAACAATTTTGTAACCATTGGAAGCAAACTCCCTGAGTTTAAAAAGAAAGCTGTCGTATCCCTGGAAAAAGGAAAAGAATTTACCAACATCAGCAATACAGACATTAATGGCAAATGGGCTGTACTATTCTGGTGGCCTAAAGACTTCACTTTTGTCTGCCCTACCGAGATCGCCGAATTCAACAAGAACTATTCCAACTTCTCCGACCGCGATACCGTACTCCTGGGCGCTTCTACAGACAGCGAATTTGTACATCTCGCATGGCGTAAAGACCATAGCGATCTCCGTGACCTTCGTTTCCCGATGATCGCAGATACCAGTAAAAGCCTCGCGGAAGCGCTCAATATCCTCAACGAAGACGAAAAGATCGCTTATCGTGCTACATTTATCATTGATCCCGAAGGCATCATCCGCTGGATCAACATCAACGACCTGAGCGTAGGCCGTAACGTTGCCGAAGTATTACGCGTGCTTGACGCACTGCAGACCGACGAACTCTGTCCCTGCAACTGGACAAAGGGAGAAGAAACACTGACCAAAAAGCTGGAAGCTGAATTGGCATAATCCAATCCAGGTACGGCGCGTAAACCAGCACCACAACAAGCTATATAAAAAGCATTTGTCCTGCTCCAACGGGGCAAATGCTTTATTCTTTCATTCAAACATGTACCATTATGGCAATCATACAAAACGAAACCATACAAAATCTTTTTAAAGACCTGGGCATATCAGAAGAACATACCACACCCTGCCTGCAGGCCTTGGCGGCAACTGACAGCCGGTTTATCAAAGACCTTAAACTAAATGTATCCGGCGTACTGGGAAGCGCCAACCTCACGCGTAAAGAAGCATTACTGCTCGCATTGGCTGTAGCTGTCAATGAGAAACAACATATACTGACAATCGCCTTCAGTACATTGGCAACCGCCGAAGGCGCCAGCGAAGCTGAAATAGCTGAAATTCATGCCTGCACAGCGCTGATGGTAACTAATAACGTTTTTTACCGTTTCCGACATTACATGGAAGGATCAGATTTTTATAACAATCAACCAGCCGGCCTCCGCATGAGCATAATGATGAATCCGGTATCAGGGAAAGAATTTTTCGAACTGACCAGTCTGGTAATATCTGCTGTCAATGGCTGCCAGCGCTGTGTCACATCTCATGAGCATTCAGTAAAGCAACATGGCGCTACGGAGCCCCGTATCTATGACGCTATAAGGCTGGGGGCAGTCATCAAAAGTCTGTGTACCGTATTGTAATTATAACATATCATAGTAGAGACGCAATGTATTGCGTCTCTACTGTAGGGGTAATGAAATAATAAACGTACTTCCTTTCCCGGGCGTACTCTCTACCCGGATTTTGCCATTATGCGCCTCCACCATGGTCTTCACATAGGTTAACCCAAGCCCGAAGCCTTTCACGTTATGCAGATTACCTGTATGCGCCCGGTAAAATTTCTCGAAGATCCGGGTCTGGGTTTCCTTGTTCATACCGATACCATTATCCTTGATCCTGATCGTAAGCATATTACCTGAGGTTTGCGTTTCTACACGTATACGCGGTTTTTCCTGTGCATATTTGATCGCATTATCGAGCAGGTTAAAAATGATGTTATTAAAATGCACCTCATCTGCATTGGTCATAAAGCGTTCCGCACGCAGATCCAACAACAATTCCCCATTGCTTTCTTCTATCTGAAGCGAAAAATTTTCCGCTACCTTACGAATGATCTCATGTGCATCCAGTTCCTGAAGATGCAGCTTGACGTCCTGCCTTTCAATTCTTGCCGCCTGGAGTATTTTTTCTACCTGCTTGTTCATGCGCTTGTTCTCATCCTTGATAATACCGCTGTAATAGCGGATCTTCTGTTCGTCACCGATCACCCGTTCATTATTCAGTGCATCTACAGCTAATGAAATAGTTGCAAGCGGCGTCTTGAATTCATGCGTCATGTTATTGATAAAATCCGATTTCACCTCCGACAATTTTTTCTGGCGGAACATCGTACGTATCGTAAGCGCAAAAGCTGAAATGATAATACAGGTAAATACAATGGAAGCAACGATCATCCAGCCCATCTGGCTGATGATGTAATTCTTCGGCTCATGAATATAGATATGCAGCACCTCCGAAAGCAGGGATTCGGGTGGGGTAAGCCTGAAATTGTGTGACTGGGGAAAATATTCTGACCGGAAGCCCTGGGTAGACAAAACAGGATTACCTAAAAAATCCGTAACACAATATTCAAATGGTTGTTTGATATTGTTCTGCTTCAGCGCCAGGTCCACCATCTGCCGCATTTCTTCACTGGAGAAAATCTGGGTGGTAAACGCCGTCTGGAGCGCAAAATCCTTCAGCCCTGCCGGCGCCGACACCAGCTTTCTCCGGGCAAGGAACGCCTGATAGGTCTGATCCCGTACACTGGTCAATGTATTGTCCACATCCCGCACATACTGGTCTTGTTTGAGGATCACCGCACTCCGTATCCACTGAAACTGGATAAACATGATACCCAGCACAGACAATGTGATCAGTAGAATGATAACCGGAAAGACTTTCTTCATTGCAGTGCAAAATTACAGGATAAGATGTGATAAATGTGTTTGATGTGACGGATGTGCCTGATGTGTAAACACATTTAACACATCCGCCACATTAAAAAAGATACACAATTTATAATCCGGAATGTGCGCTGCTTTTATAAAAACAATTAATTGTTTAGCTTTAGGGCGCAGAATCATCATTTTTTATGATAAAAAACGTTTATATATCCCTGCTACTTGTCATCGTTGCAGGCGCCTGTACCAAAACAGAAGAGGCTAAAACGGTCCATGATACGCTACGGAACGGCAAATGGCGGCAAAGCTCCGGAACGGTAAGGTTTCAGGGGCAGAATGGCATAGACTCTACGTACAATTATTTCACCGACGGCGTAGCTGCCTGCGTCAAGGATGATTATATTGTTTTCAAGGAAAACTTCAGCGGTGTGGTGGAAGATGCTGATTCAAGCTGCGGAGTCGGGGATCCGCGGGAAATACCTTTCACATGGGAAGTCATGAAAGCGGAAACCAAACTCAATATATTCAATGCCCGCAGAAACTTCCATACGTCTTCTGTGTACGGAGAGATTGTCAGTGTTTCAGAATCAGCCTTGTCTATCCGTTATGTAGTGTATGAACAATTTACACCGGGAGATATAGACACGCTGACCTATACAAATGATTATACGAAATAGTGATTTTTACCGGCGGGATGAATTGCTGCAACCCACAATAAAATAACATACGCCAGCAGGCATGTTAATTGGCTAATTTTAAGGATTGCACCTAACTTTGCACTCCATTCAACAAGCACATTCTTTATGATACATATTACTTTACCGGACGGCGCCGTCCGGGATTACCAGCCGGGGGTTACTGCGCTGGATATAGCCAGGTCTATCAGCGAAGGCCTGGCGCGGAAAGTGCTGGCGGCTGAGGTAAACGGAGCGGTACAGGATGCCACGCGCCCGATCACACAGGACGCACACCTGCGCCTGCTGACGTGGGCAGATAGCGGCGGACAATCTACCTTCTGGCATTCCTCTGCCCATTTGATGGCAGAAGCACTGGAGGCCCTGTTTCCCAATACCAAATTCGGTATCGGTCCCGCTATCGAAAAAGGGTTTTATTATGATATAGACCTGGGCGACCGTACCATCAGTGATGAAGATCTCACAAAGATCGAGCACAAGATGAAAGAACTGGCAGGCAAAAAAAATGCATACCTGCGTAAAGAAGTCGCTAAAGCTGACGCTATTCGCTATTTTGAAGAAAAAAATGATCCCTATAAGATTGAACTGTTGCAGGATCTTGAAGATGGGAAGATCACCTTTTATACACAAGGCAGTTTCACCGACCTGTGCCGCGGACCACATATCCCCGATACCGGTTTTATCAAAGCCATCAAGCTGACCAACATTGCCGGCGCTTACTGGCGCGGAAATGAAAAAAACAAAATGCTCACCCGCATTTACGGAGTGACATTCCCATCCCAAAAAGAACTGGACGAGTATCTCCACCTGCTCGAGGAAGCAAAAAAACGGGATCACCGCAAATTGGGAAGAGAACTCGAGCTCTTTGCTTTTTCCGAAAAAGTAGGCAGCGGCCTGCCCTTATGGCTACCCAAAGGAGCTATGCTGCGCGAACAACTGCAGCAGTTCCTGCAGAAAGCACAGATCGAAAGCGGCTATCTGCCGGTGGTCACACCACATATCGGCGGCAAGCAGTTGTACGTCACTTCCGGACATTGGGAGAAATATGGCCAGGATTCCTTCCGCCCGATCACTACGCCGCAGGAAGGCGAAGAGTTTATGCTGAAACCCATGAACTGCCCGCACCACTGCGAGATATATAAATCATCACCCCGCTCCTACAAAGACCTGCCGCTGCGTCTTGCAGAATTCGGCACGGTTTACCGCTATGAGCAAAGCGGTGAGCTGCACGGCCTTACCCGTGTCCGCGGATTTACCCAGGATGATGCTCACCTTTTCTGCCGGCCGGACCAGGTGCAGGAAGAGTTTAAGAAAGTCATTGACCTGGTGATGTATGTGTTTAAGGCACTTGACTTCCGCGATTTCACGGCACAGGTATCCCTGCGCAGCCAGGAAGACCGGAGCAAGTATATCGGCAGTGAAGAAAACTGGGAGATTGCAGAGCAATCCATTATCAAAGCGGCGACTGACAAAGGATTGAAAACCGTTATCGAATACGGAGAAGCCGCCTTTTACGGCCCTAAACTCGACTTCATGGTCCGGGATGCGCTGGGCAGGAGCTGGCAACTGGGTACGATCCAGGTAGATTACAACCTGCCGGAACGTTTTGAGCTGGAATATATAGATTCCGACAATCAGCGCAAACGCCCGGTGATGATCCACAGGGCGCCATTCGGCTCCATGGAGCGTTTTATTGCCCTGCTGCTGGAACATTGCGGTGGTAACTTCCCGTTGTGGCTGGCGCCTACACAAATAAAAGTCTTGCCGATCAGCGATAAGTTTTCGGATTACGCCGGGCAGATCACCAGCCAGCTGAAAAATGCAGGCATCCGCGCCGAAATGGACGAGCGGCAGGAGAAAATTGGCAGGAAGATCCGTGATACCGAGCTAATGAAGATTCCTTATATGCTCGTTATCGGGGAACGGGAAATGAATGAAGCACAGGTGGCTGTGCGTAAGCATGGCGCAGGAGACCAGGGCACATTACCTGTTACAGACTTTGTTAAAAAAATACAGGAAGAAATCGCCGGGGCATTCGCCGGTAAAAATTTTTCGGCAGCATAATGTGTTTTTATATTTAAAACATACAAAAGCACTATTTTTGCCATCATTTTAATAATCGTTAATGCAAAGAAGAAGTAAAGGAAGACCACCATTCAGGCCGAGACAAGTGCAGAATGAGCATCGGCTCAACGAAGAGATCACCGCGCCGGAAGTTCGGCTTGTCGCTGACAATGTTGAACCGGCAATATATCCGCTGGCACAGGCATTACGCATGGCCCGGGAGCGGGAAGTGGATCTGGTGGAAATATCACCCAATGCCGTACCTCCGGTATGCCGGTTGATAGACTACAAGAAATTCCTTTACGAAAAAAAGAAAAAGGATAAGGAACAAAAGGCCAAATCCAAGCAATCTGAAGTCAAGGAGATCCGCTTCACACCCAATACCGATGACCATGATTTTGACTTCAAGGCAAAACATGCGGAGAAGTTCCTTCAGGATGGCGACAAAGTGAAATGTTATGTACAGTTCAAAGGCCGTGCTATCATGTTCCAGGAACGGGGAGAGCTGTTACTGCTGAAATTTGCAGAACGCCTGAACGAAGTTGGTTCACTGGAATCCATGCCTAAGATGGAAGGACGCCGGATGATCGCTATTTTCACGCCTAAGAAGAAAAAGTAAAGTCAATTAGCTGATTAGCCAATTAGCTAATCAGCTAATACTCCATATCCTCCGGAATGCTTAATTTTGGGCATGTCCACTACTCAGTCTTCATCCCGCACACAATCATTTATTGAACAGGAGGCGCGCTATGGCGCCCATAATTATCACCCGCTGCCTGTTGTATTATCGCGGGGGGAAGGCGTGCATGTATGGGATGTCGATGACAAACACTATTACGATTTTCTTTCCGGGTACTCTGCCGTCAACCAGGGGCACTGCCATCCCCGCATTATTGCCGCGCTGACGGAGCAGGCCCGGAAGCTTACGCTTACCTCCCGGGCATTCCATAATGATCTGCTGGGCGAATACGCCGAATATATAACCCACCTGTTCGGCTATGACAAGGTGCTCCCCATGAACACAGGTGTCGAAGCTGTGGAGACAGCACTGAAGCTGGCACGCCGCTGGGGGTATGCCGTAAAAGGGATACCGGAAAACCGGGCAAAAATCATTGTCTGCGCCCAAAACTTCCACGGCCGTACCCTGAACGTAATCTCTTTCAGCACCGATCCGACCGCAACCAGCCGGTTCGGACCTTTTATGCCGGGGTATACTACAATACCGTTTAATAATCTGCCGGCATTGCAGAAAGCCCTCTCCGATCCCGATGTCGCCGGATTCCTGGCAGAACCGATACAGGGAGAAGCCGGCGTAATCGTACCCGACGACGGTTATCTTTCAAAAGCCGCTGCACTATGCCGCGAGGCCAGTGTACTTTTCATCGCAGATGAAATACAAACCGGTCTTGCCCGCACGGGAAGGATGCTTGCCTGCGACCATGAAAATGTAACAGCGGATATTTTAATTCTCGGAAAAGCCTTGTCGGGCGGCACAATGCCTGTATCAGCAGTACTGGCCAACGACGACATCATGCTTACCATCCAGCCGGGAGAGCATGGCTCCACCTATGGCGGTAATCCGCTGGCATGTAAGGTAGCGATGGTTTCCTTACAGGTATTACAGGACGAACAGATGGCAGAAAATGCCGCCGTACAGGGAGCATATTTCCGGGATCAGCTTGCGATGCTTCATCATTCCCATATAGCCGCCATCCGCGGAAAGGGATTGTTGAACGCAATTGAGATACAACATACAAAACCAGAGGCGGCATATCATCTTTGCCTGCTGCTGAAAGAAAACGGGCTGCTGGCCAAACAAACACACGGTGATAAAATACGCTTCGCACCTCCCCTGATCATTACCCGTGATCAGGTGGATGAAAGCATTGCCATCATTCAAAAAAGCCTGAACCAATTATCGTCATAACCCCCATGGAGCGCAAAAGAAATCTGTATGCAGACGATCGGTTGTATGATATCATGATCGGGCTGCCCGACGGGCTGGCTGTTCCTTTTATACTGGCAGCAGGGATGAGCGGGGCTGCGGCAAGCAGTACGGCCATTTTCACAGTAGGACTGGTTGTCACTTTTGCAGGAGCCGGGGCAATGGGCTTGAGTCGTTACTTTACCGGACGGCCTCATCATACGCCACACCGTGTTCATGACATTGGACTAAGCGCTGAAGTAGCAAAGGCGATCACACAGGATCACTCGCGGGAAAAAAGCAGATGGGATGAATTTACGGAACAATTTGAGTTGGGGCTTGATAAAACAGATCCGGCACAGGCACGTAAAAGCGCCTTTCATACCAGCCTGGCCTATATACTTGGCGGACTTGTACCCATACTACCGTTTTTCTTTACCAGTAGCACAGAAGGATTACAATGGTCTGCTTCCCTTACCCTGCTATGTCTTTTCATCTCCGGGTATTTTAAGGGACGGGCTATTGAGCAGAAACCATGGCAGGAAGCATTCCGGATTACATTAACCGGCGCACTCGCCGCAACTGCCGCATTTTTCGCCGCCAGACTCCTCTTTCAGGGATAAGCATTGAGTGATGAACAATCAACTCATAACTCACTTTTCAGATTCCTGCTGCCATCTTCCTGTATCCAATAACGGAAAGTAAGATAAGGCGCCGGGCTTGTGGTTGTAGGATTTTCAGGATTGCCTTTATAAAGCGAGACCATCTCCAGCTTCGCATATTTCCCCTTTGCCGTACGGATGACAATAGTACGCCCTGCAATAGTACGCATCACATGCTTTTCCATGTCATAATTGTACCAGCCTATATGTGATGGTGGCGTACCATCCCATGCAGCGTACGAATCGGAAGCATTAAAAACTTCATCAGCAGGTGCCTCAGTTACATTGTCAAACGGCGTTTTCACAACTACAAGCGCTCCGCGACCTGTCCCTTCCGGACCCGGAGGTGTTGCCTTACCGGGGTTGTTTGCCTTGACAAACGAGTTGTATATATTATCAAAGCAGATGTCCCATTCATCTGTAAGTTTCTTGGAGCTGTCAACTATAGCATGTGTTGCAAAGCTGAAAAACACAGGTGTACCACCTGCAGATGTCGCATTGCCCGGAAGGTCTGTAACGTGATAAACCCCGCCCGCGTCCTTTTTCACATATTCGGAAATAGTAATCCAGCCGGAACCGTTGTTATTATTGTTGTTGTTATTACCACCAGGAGTACCCGGTTGCGGCGTTTCGTCGTCCTTTTTACATCCTGCCATCAATACCGCAAAACTCAAAACGACACCAAGTGTCTGAAAAATCCGTTTCATAATCTACGCTTAATTTACTGTTTTATTTTTTTGTCACGACCTGCATGCCAGTTCCAGCGCAAGCCTGCAAATACCTGTCTGCCCGGCTGACCCGGCACCAGCGCATTTGTGTAATTGGCGAGATTTTCGCCCGTAACCTGCAAAGCAAACCGGTCGTCCCGGAACGATTTCTCAACTGCGCCTGAAAATATAAAATAGGCCGGTGTAAAGATATCATAACGATTATTAAAACCGGGGCCATTTCCACTCACTGCAGCAAACGGACTTTTATCCAGGAAATTGGCGCGCAGGCTGACCGTTACCCCCCAGGGAGCATAACGGTACAGTAATTTCATATTCGCCTGATTCCTGGTGCGCATCGTCAGACCATAATAGTCTGAAGGACGCGCAGGCCGGGACTGCCCCGTTTCAGGATTACGCAGTTGATACGCACCCGACTTAACAGAGTCGAGCACATCCCTGTCTTTGGCATACAAAAGCTGATAGCCAGCCTGCAGACGCAGACCGGATGTGATGAGCCAGGAGGCATCTACCTCCACGCCCGCAGTATAAGCCCGTGATACATTCACATAAGAAAACACCTGCTGTGCATTCACCTTCTCCGCTACCGGCACGGAAAGGATCAGATTGGACAGATCATTATAAAACCCATTTAGATTGATCCGCAATGCATTGACCGGCTTCAGTGTAAAACCTGCATTATAAGACCAGGAACTTTCTGCGCGCAACGCCCTGCCCGATCTCGTTGCTGCAGGGAACGTACGCACCAGCGACCCGTCAGCTTCCATTTTCACCAACTCGTCGCCTACCTCTTCCGTACCGATCACCGTATAACCAACAAGCGGATTGGTAAATGACAAATACAACTGCCGGAAATCGGGCGCTTTAAATCCCCGGCCAACAGAAGTACGCAATTGTATATACCGGTTCCAGTCATATTGTAATGCCAGCTTGGGGTTGATCTGGCCACCATAAATCCAGTTCCAGTCACCACGCAGGCCGGCAATTACATTCCATCTGGAAGTAAGAAAGAATTGCTGCTGCCCATACACAAACACGCTGTTCATATACCTTTCACCAGGATAGCGGGTCGCATTGACCGATTCAATATTACCACCCGCGCCACCGGTAAACAGCATCCGGCTGCTGAATGCATAATTATGCTGCCACTCCAGCCGCTGCATCCGTTGCCTGAAGAAAGCGCTGTCTGTCTGCACGCCAGTCTCGGTGAGCGTAACGGTTTCATCCGTGTTATACCGGTTCTGATAATAGGTCAGGCTGCTTTTCCATTTTTCCGAAAACGCATAATACCAGGTGCCGGTGATATTGGCATCATGCTCTGCCAGGCGGTCTTGCTGCGGCTTGTTACCGGTAAAGTCATAATTATTCTCCTGAGTACGGATACCATATCTGCCGGAAAGCAGCAAAGAAGATCTATCCGAAAGCTGATACCTTGCCTTACCATGAATCGTATAACTGTGATAAGGAGGAAGATTTTTAAACCCGGAACCATCCGGAGCTACTGCGAATCCGTCCGTTTTATAATAATCTCCGGACAATTGCACCGTAGCTTTTTCCTTTAAAAAAGTATAATTACCCACCGCCGATACATCCAGCACACCATAACCTCCGTATTTGGCCGCCAGCGAAACCGATGTATCCGCTGCAGCGCTCCGGGTAATGATATTGATCACGCCGCCCATGGCTTCGCTGCCATAGAGAGAAGAAGAAGCGCCTTTAATGATCTCTATCTGCTCAATATTGGCCACCGTGATTCGGTTCAGATCAAACTTGCCGGTGAGCCGGCCGATCAGCGGCTGGCCGTCTATCATGATCATGGTATAATCCGGCGCCATGCCCTGTAACTGCACGCCAGTGCCATGTTCATCCGTAATGAAATTGAAACCTGTCTGCTCCCGCAACACATCCAGCAGACGCCGGGAACCCATTGCCTGTATTTCCTTTTTGCCGATCACCGTTACGGGTATCGGCAGACTGTCTTGCTTCACAGGAGCACGTGAGGCAGATATAACAACTGCATCCAGATGATTATCATTCTGATCATTAACGGTTTGTGCGGACACAGAAAACCCACCTGCCTGCAATAGAAAAAAAGCAAACAGAATGTACGAAATTCTGATATACAAACCACTCATTCCTATAGCAAGACTCTTCAAAAGCGGCTGAAGATCTGTCATTCAGGCACCTTCTTAAACGGAATAATTTGTTTATTGTGGTGCAAAGGAACAGAATAACCGGTGAAAACGGTTACAAAATCGGGAAAAAGGTACATTACGCTTTACATAAATATATGCAAAACGCCCATGCATCAATATAGCTTTTAAATATGTTACATCAAAATTTACCGTAAAAGTGTAACCTCACCTTTACTAAAAATAACCTTTCCGGTATCTGTTTCAGTTTCTGCTATATAAAAATACACACCTGCCTGTGCGGGCATCCCGTTTTGGTTGCCATCCCATCCCGTTATTGCATGATTACCATTAGCAGTCCATACAGATTTTCCCCACCGGTCGAATACAACGAGTGAACGTACCCGTATATTCCCGCCCCATTTTGCCGGGCGGAAAAAATCATTCTTTCCGTCGCCATTGGGTGTGAAGGCCGTAGGGAAAAACAGCTCAGGGTGTACTGCAATGGTTACTGCAGCCGTATCTATACAACCGTGATCAGAAATGGCGACTGCAAAGTAGGTATCAGTACTGTCTGCATACACTACCTGGGATACGGAAGACGGATCCGGAAAGCGGACTTCCGGCAACCAGGCCAGCACAGAATAAGCTTCACCTGCGTTTGTGTATAATGTAACGGAAGTACCCCGGTCCACAATTTCGCGGACGGCTGTCAATTCCAGTTTCAGCCCACGTACCTCTATAAGACGTGTAAAAGTATCCTTACATCGTTCAATATTCTCCACCGTAAGTTGCGCCGGATACAGACCTTCATCCGGGTATACATGTGCAGCATGCCATCCGGAAGCAGTTGCGCCATCGCCGAAATGCCATTGCCAGATTGGGTATTCGCCGGAAGTATTCTCAAAGAAAACAGTATCTCCCGGGCACATCAGCGTATCCGAAGTAAAACCGGCCTGCGGTACAGGAAGCGATTCTATAGTTGTGTACAAAACTGTATCGCAGCCTTTTGGCGTGGTGATCCTTATTCCGTAAGTACCGGGGTTGAGACCGCGCACGGTGTCTTCGCCATTCCCCGTATAGGTATGCAGGATATTACCTGCGCTATCCGTCCAGGTATAAGTATAGGTAACAGTATCGTACCGTTGCGTACGCACACGTGCTATACCCTGTCCGGCACCGGGGCAGCTATATCCGTTCGTCAGCACCTGCGGGATCCTTTTCGAAAACGATACGACGAATGTATCCACATGATAAACGCAACGGGTAATACCATGAAAGTAGCCGACCGTGTAGCGGCCATCTTCATGCACCATGCGGTTTGCCTGCATGCTGCCGTCATCCCAGATGAATTGCCGTCCCCCCGTATCCGCTTCAATATAAGCGCTGTCCCGGAAGCAAATCACAACATCCCTGCGGGCATAGAATGTATCGGGTACCGGCATGGCAATTTCATTGGGCAGGCCTTTCCATTTACCAGATTCCGGATAAGGATACAATGCGACTCCATTATTAATGACATCACATGCAGTACCCGGTTGGTCAGGCTGATTGATCACATGCATAAAAAGTCTGAAACTGATATGATATGGGCCTTCTCCAACATAATATATTTTCCCGTCCGGGCCAATTTTCAGATCCGTATCGCTATGTGTGTTGGAAGTAGAAGTCCAGTTGTGTGTTGTTTTCCATACCCTTGTCTTTGAAGCGCGTATGGCACTCGCACCTGACAGAGAAAGATCAAACTGGTAAAGTCCGTCTTCCGGTTTTCCGAATTTTGATGTGCCCGCAAGATAAATCTTCGAACTATTTGGGGAAAAGGAAACACTGCGATAATCAAGCCCCTCATTGTTATTCGTATCATTTATAATCACCGGATTGGACAAAATACCGGTAGCCGGATCAAAATCGTATAGCTCCAGTCCGTCTACATAGGTGCAGACCGCAGCCACTCGGCGCCTGTCGGGAGAGGTTTTAAGCGCTCCTTTCCCATACACGCTCTGCCCGGCAAAAAGGCCCACGGCGGAAATAACCGGAGGGCGTATACCACCTCCGGTTATCTCGTAGGCCCTATATTCATTTGTGTTTTGTCCCCTTACCAGCAGCCAGGCATTGCAATCATCACCAGGCACCACAGTCATTTTTTCCGTCAGGAAGCTATCCAGCGGAATGGAATTATAACCGGGAACGATACCACCCAGACCACCATTCAATCGCATGTCGACCACACTATAATATAAATAGGGAGGTCTTTGCGGATTACCTACACCGAAAAGCCACGGAGCCTCAAGCATAGTTCCGTCCCGGGATGTGGCCTCCAGGCTGAATACATAATACTTGTTGAAGTCTGCCGGGTCAGGCACTATGGTTGCAGCCTGAAATGTAGTGATCGTGGTCATCGAAAGCCCTGTCACGTAAGGAGCCGGGCCTGGGATATATAGCGAAAGATTCCCCATCAGGTTATGCGTGCTATCCCATAGCCTGGCGCCATCGGTATAGAACAGGAGATTCCCCTGCCAGTCTGCAACGGATGCGCCCCCTTCCCTTGCATGGGAAGCCGTATAGATCGCTTCCGGTCTTCCGGATGAAAAATCAATTCCGACATGAAATCCGAACGCCCATACGCTACCTTCTTTGGCAGTATACTGTGCACCGGCATCATAAAAAAAGGAAGCCAGCAGCATGATCAACATGCTGCCGGTTTTTCCATATTGTTTGATACAACAGAGGTATTTCATCATGATTACCGTTGTGCAGACTTCACTATTTTCTCCATATGCACCGGTATATGATCCGGCCCCGTCACCTGCAGCAAATATATGCCATCAGCCCATCCGTTGATATTGATGGCTCCCGGAGGAGCTTGTTTCACCACCACCTGTCCAGTACTGCTCGTAACCGATACATAATACCCCTGCGGCGCCGATATATGTATTATCTCGTGTGCAGGATTCGGATAAACAGATATCGTTTTAATGGGTTTATCCTTTCCAACCGTGAGCGGAATATGATCATGTGGCACCGACATGCCGGTGCAGCCGTTCGTATCTATTACCTCTACAGTATAAGCTCCTTTTTGTATTATTGAGTAGGATGGATCAACTGCGCCCTGGATGAGCTGACCATCGCGGAACCAGCGATAGGAGTCATAATATTGGTCAGTCTTGAGCTCGTCTCCGTCAGCCGTGATCTCCGGTACCGGCAATGGGTGTACAACCACAGCCACAACATCTGCCGTATCGACACAGGTACCGCGGGTAATAAGGACAGTATATTCCCCGGTGTTTCCCGTCTGATACACCGTGTCTGTAGCGCCTGCTATGGGATTACCATTATGTAACCACTGATAATTATAGCCTGAATGATCATTGGCAACAAGAAATACAGAATCCCCGGCACAGAAAGCAACAGGCGTGGAGTATGTAATCTGTGCATCCGGTTGCCTGCAATCATCATACTTGACCAGGAATGCGTCTACGCCTCCACCAAATTGACTCTGATGACTGCCGGGAGTAGATATACTAACAGGACTGTAAGTATTACCTGTTGTGTAAATATCATCATAAGCACCACACACCGCTGATACGATACAATCATTATCCGTACCGTACCCCCCGTAATAGGTGCCCCATTTCCGGACACCGGCACTATCAAACTTTACAAGAAACCCGGCTTCAGATTGAACATAGACAGTATCTATAACTACCTGCCCACCTACAAAACTTATATTATAGGATTCCCGGAGTCCATTGCCTAATGTATCCTGAGGGGCTCCCGGGGTCGCAATACTGGTCAGTGTATCTGTAGCGCTGGACGTTCTTCCACTCAGATAGACATTGCCTGAGCGGTCGCAAGTAACACTTTGGTTATTCTCGTCCTGTACTCCGCCATAATACGTACCCCAGATACGCTGGCCGTTACCATCAAATTTTGCAAGGAACCCATCTGACCAACCGGTCCGGTGCAGGGGCTGGTGGCTCCCCGGGGTGGTAACGGACCAATCATCGAAATTACAGGTACCGCTGATTTTACCGGCGATATATATAAATCCATAAGGATCACAAACAACATCATACCCCCAGGTGGAAGCACATCTTCTTCCAAAATAAGTTCCCCATATACGATTGCCGGTTTCGTCAAACTTCGCAAGAAATGCGTTCTGGCTTGTATGTCCATTCTCCCAATAATAGCTACCGGTTGTAGCAATGCTACTGCTGTTACGGGTACCTGAGACTGTAGATCCGACCAGATATACATTACCATCCTGATCGCCTGTCAGAGCGCCATCGCTTTCTATGCCCTTGTCTCCATAATAAGTAGCCCACAATCGCTGGCCATTACCATTAAATTTCACCAGGAAGGCATCCGGCTGAGTCGTTGAACCTATAACATTTTGGTGTGCTCCTTGTGTGGCAATACCGGAGACGCTTCTTGTAAGACCGGAAAGGTATACGTTGTTTTTATTATCACAATACACATCGGCACCATAATCATCCAGACTACCTCCGTAATAGCTGCTCCAAATACGGGAACCAGCGGCATCCATTTTTATAATAAAAGCATCATAACCTCCGCCCAGCGTATCCTGATGACTCCCGGTAGTAGCTATAACACTGTCACTTTTAGTCCTCCCGGTCACATATACATTTCCAGCATTGTCGCACGCAAGGTGAACCAGCTTGGTATAATAGCTGATATCCCCTTCATCTCCGCTTCCCCCATAAAATGTAGCCCATTGTCTTTGACCGGCTTCATTAAATTTTGCTATAAATACATCTGAAGATCCACCTCCATAAGTTACCTGATAAGCATTACTGGTAACGATGTTGGAAACACCATCTGTCAATCCTGTTATATAGAGCGATCCTCCATGCCAGGCGATATCCATGGATCTTTCATTACCGGCACCGCCGTAATAGCTTGCCCACTCCACTTTCGGATCTATGACCAGCGTCCCGCTATGCCCGGCGGTATGAAAACCAAGCGTATCCCGTTTCAGTACAAACCGGGAAGGAATAAAAGCCTTGTCCGGCTGCTGATAGGAATACGGCGCCGCCTCGGTAATGCTGCCCATCGGCGTCCGGGCGGTAAAGCTGCCATCGCCATTCAGCTGCAGATCCGAAGCGCCGGCAAACGAAATTTTAATATCCGATACACGCCCGCCGGGACGCACGACAAAATCGTATTCCAGGCGATTCTGATCGTTGATATACAGCACCCAGTCTATATGCGGATAAATATCGTGATATATGATCTTACGGGCCGATGCCGCTGACATGCCCGCCGCTCCGGATCCGGGCAGATAATAATGTTCATAATAACCCTGTGCTGCTTCTGTACTGACCTTTGCTTTTTTATTGGCTCCGGCCAGGGTCAGGTCCATGCGGTACATAGTCAGGGGTGAGGAGTGGATGAGGAGCGATCCGTCATTCTCAACTGTCAATTGTTCCTTATCATTTGTTTTGCTCCATTGGTAATGAATTTTTCCTTTACCAATAAAGATATTCAGCCCGGGCGCCGCAGCGAGCCTGAAGTCTATATCCGGACGTTGTTTCCCGGCCTGGTCCCTTACCTGTCCTTTATTCTCAATAAATATCAGCGAGGCCTGCAGATTTGCCGGCTGCTTCAGCTCCGGCAGCTTAAGAGAAGTCACAGGGATCACCGGAGTATGGCCGATTCCGTCAAAGACACCGGCGTTAGCCTGATACCCTGAAGCCATTAAACAGACTGTCAACAGCAGGAGACTACCTGTACGTATTACATAGTAATTAAAAAGTGTCATCATGTAGCAATTTAGATGTTGTCAAATTTTATACCATTATCGGGGTATATTGTATATCTGTTCCAAAAGTATTGACGGACAGAACCGCTTTCTTTTCGGAATACTCGTATTTTTTTCTACCTAATATCTCTTATTGACCGCACTTGGAAGAAATGATTATTTTTAACCTCCTTGTTGATCATGCCCCGGAGCTAACTTATGCATATTACCCCTACCTATCCGTATTACAGGCTGGCAGTGTGGATATTACTCCTTACGTTTCCTGTTATTGACTGCGCCGGACAGGAAAATAAACAGTTTGTTTATCCGGTATGGGTTACAGATGATACGGCCCGCATCATGAACCTGCTCCGGACGGGAAAGGAGATCAGGGACAATTACCCGGACAGCGCAATGTCATTGCTGCGGGAAGCCGTACAACAAAGCCGTACCTACGGCTTCGAGGACGGGATCGGATATGGATTATCATTCATGGGGGATATCGCCTGCCTGCAGGGGCGCCAGGAACAGGGGTTCTCCTGGTACCGGGAGGCCTTGCCTTATTGCCTGCGCGCCCGATATATCCGGATGGCGCTGCCTTCACTTTATATCAACATCGGCAGAAGCTATTTCAACCGGGGAGAGTACCGGCTCGCCAACGATTTTTATTACAAGGCGCTGGATTTTTTACAGGCATATGCTCCCAGCAGTGATCTGATCATCAGGGTACACATCAATATATCGGGTGTGATGGCTCGCCTGGGCGCATATGATGATGCCATCGCCACCGCCCGCCGTGCGGCAGCGATGGCGCGGAAAACACAGAATCAGGCAGAGCTTGCGGCTACCCTGATCAACATCGGAAATATATATATCGGGTTAAGAAAAACAGACAGCGCGCGCTATTATTTTGAGCTCGGCAGGATACCCGTACACCTGGGGGGCATCCGGCAACACGAGCAGATACTCCTTACCAGCATCGGAGACCTGCTGCTTGAAGAGCAGAAACCCCGGGAGGCAATACCCTATTACGAAGCGGCTATGGCCGTAGACCCCTCGAATCCCTTCAGAGGCATGATCATGCCCGGATATTCACTTGGTATTGCCTATTTCCGGATGAAAAGTTATGCACAGGCAGCGAACATCATGGAGCAGGCGTTACAGAAAGCCGCCGAGACCGGCCTGACGGAAAACCGGCAGCATGCCCTGGCTTACCTGGCTGCCATTTATGAGGATATGGGACGGCCCCGGCAGGCCTTACAGATTACACAGGAATATATCCGCATCAAAGACAGCATCATGAATGTAGATAAAGCCCGTGCCATCAACGAGCTGCAGGTAAAATACCAAACCGCGGAGAAAGACAGGGAGCTTACCCGCCGGCAGCTCCGGATCTCCCGCCAGGAACGGGAGCTGGAGCGTAAAAATGTCATCATCACCGTGATCGCCGCCGGTAGCCTGTCACTGGTTACCCTGCTGGTAGGGAGCTGGCGGAACCATCGCCACAGACGACGGATGCAGGCGAAGGAACTGGAGATCGGCGAGCTGAAAGCGACGATGAAAGGAGAGGAAAATGAAAGAGCGCGTGTGGCCCGGGACCTCCACGACGGCATCGGGGGCATGCTGACCGCACTCAACATGCATATCAAAGCCGTTAAAAACCGACACCGCGACATACCGCAGATGGATGACCTGAACGAGATCATGGATCTGCTCCGGAAGACCTCGCTGGAGGTACACCAGACAGCACATAACCTGATGCCGGATATCCTAGAGCGGTACAGCCTGCCCGAAGCCCTGCACCTGTTCTGCAGCCAGCTGGAGCATCATAATGAGACACAGCTGCGGCTGCAGTTTCACGGCGATATGGACAGCCTGGATAAATCCCTTTCCCTGACGGTTTACCGTATCGTTCAGGAACTGATACAAAATGTGATCCGGCATGCTGCAGCCAGCTTTGCGGATGTACAGTTGCAACGGGAAGGAAACAATCTGCATATATCGGTCGAAGATAACGGCAAAGGATTTAACCCGGGTGAAAAGGGAGCCGGACTGGGGCTGCACAATATTCGTACACGCGTACAGGCGCTGGACGGACATTTTTCTGTAGAATCTGCTCCCGGACAGGGTACCACAATCTATATACAGCTGGATACCGGCCGGCAGGTTAGGGCAGATTACTGATTCCTTATAACTTTACCCGGTAAACACAGCTATCACACTATGAATATCAGGATTGCCATTGCCGACGATCACCCTATGATCATAGGCGGTTTGCAGAATATGCTGGCCGGTTATCCGCATATTATCCTGTCTGCAACCTACAATGATGGCAAGACACTACTGGCCGGACTGGAAAGTGATGTGCCGGATGTATTGCTATTGGACATACAGTTGCCTGGCAAAGCGGGAGACCGGCTGGCGCCACAGATACTCAAAAAATATCCGGACCTGCGCATCCTGACACTCACCAACATGGACAGCATGCTATATGTATACAACATGCTGCGCATTGGCGTACATGGATATGTACTGAAAACATCGGATCCCGACACGGTGATCAATGCCATCGAATCTATTTTCAGAGGCGAACAATTCCTGGATCCGAGGCTGGAAGACAAGCTGAAGCACTATGAATTCCGGCAGAAGAAAGAAAAGGCCCTGCGGCCTTCGCTTACCCTCAAAGAAAAGGACATACTCAGGCTGATCGTTAACGGCTGTACAATACGTGAGATCTCTGAAAAGCTCTTCATAGGTGTGCGTACTGTAGAATATTACCGTACGAGCCTTTTCGCCAAAATGGAAGTAAAAAACATGGCGGGACTGATCCGTAAGGCTCTGGAGTCAGGACTTACGGACTGATCATAAAAAACATTCCAAAACAATCTTACACGCTCAGCCTACGCAGAGGCACCAGTCACCTACATTCCCCTTTGAGGATCAGGAGGATGTTCTCCTTCGACACGGGAACTTTATAGTGAATCCTTGTCAATTTTATCATTGTTTGGAACACCCAAATAAAAACTCAGAGGAACAACTATAAGGTGCTTTTCAGACATCTTCCGGATTAGACTACCTACTTCTCCCACGTTGTCCGAACTGACGACGACGCTGTGCTCCTCCTCCGGATGTACCACGAACGGCACCGGCAGGCATCACAACGGCTTTTCCTTTCGGAGGATTGAAACGCACCATACCAGAATCTTCGGTGGGGAATGGATGATCTGTAATCACCGGTATTTCCCTGCCGAGGAGTTTTTGGATTTGCTTCAGCTCGTCTTTTTCCTCGGCATCGCAAAACGAGATGGCCTTACCGCTGGCCCCGGCACGTCCCGTACGCCCGATCCGGTGCACATAGGTTTCTGCTACATCCGGCAGCTCATAATTGATCACATGTGATAACGCCTCCACATCAATCCCGCGTGCAGCAATATCTGTAGCGATCAGCACCCGAAGCTCACCGGACTTGAATCTGTTCAACGCAAGCTGGCGTGCATTCTGCGATTTGTTGCCGTGGATCGCCGCAGCGGCGATCCCTTCCCTGGCCAGATCTTTGACAACCCTGTCTGCGCCATGTTTTGTCCGGGTAAAGACAAGCGTACTATTCAGTGCAGTATGTCTCAACAGATAGGTCAGCAATTTTCTTTTGTTATTCTTATCCACGAAATACATGGACTGCACTACGGTTTCTGCGGTGGAAGAAACGGGCGTCACGGCCACCTTTACCGGGGCAGTAAGTATGGCATCCGCCAGTTTCTGTATTTCCGGCGGCATGGTAGCGGAGAAAAACAGCGTTTGCCTTTTTGCAGGCAACAGTTTGATCACCTTCCGGACGTCATGAATGAATCCCATATCGAGCATCCGGTCTGCTTCGTCAAGCACAAATATCTCTATCTGATCCAAACGGATAAACCGCTGGTCGATCAGATCCAGCAAACGACCAGGAGTAGCTACCAGTATATCTGTACCGGCACGTAATGCCTGTACCTGCTTACCCTGCGGTACTCCGCCAAAGATCACAAGATGCTTAAGCGGCAGGTGACGACCATAAACGTCGATGCTCTCACCAATTTGTATGGCCAGCTCACGCGTGGGCGTAAGTATCAGCGCCTTAATCGGGCGGACACCCGATGTTTTGGTTTGTTTCTGATACAGCAACTGCAGCATGGGTATCGAAAACGCGGCCGTTTTACCAGTGCCGGTCTGGGCACATCCGAGCAGATCTTTCCCCTGCAGGGCGTGTGGTATGGATTGCGCCTGTATTGGCGTAGGTTGTTGATAGCCTTCCGTCGCCAGAGCCTTACGGATAGGTTCTATCAGGTTTAATTCCTGAAAATGCATGAAATGTAAAATGCGCCGGGCTGGTACAATAAATCAATTAAGGTAGGAACACAGCATGTTAAAACAGGCACAAAGGTACATTTTTATCAGGGATGAGCTTTGTTAAATTATGGCCGCTGCCCAAAACTCGAAAAAATCACTTTTTACGTTTGGATTGGAGCAAAATGTCCTAACGAAGCAGTGTCAGGTCTCCCTTCAACACTACGATACTGTTATCTGATGACCGAAACGTCAGTCTGTAAAAATACACACCCACTGAAGCAGGCACCCCCTCCGTAGTTCCGTCCCACCCCTCGAATGCTGTGGCTCCCGAGCTCTGCCATACTGTTTTACCCCAACGGTCGTATATCCGGAATTCACGTACTTCACGGATGTCACCCCAATTACGCAGGCGGAAAAAATCATTTCGCCCGTCACCATCCGGCGTAAAGGCCGAAGGCAGGAATGGTATCGGATTAACTGTTATCCAGACATCCGCCGTGTCCAGACATCCGTAAACAGATCTTCCAATGACCGTATAACGACGAGTCGTATCGGCAGCGAACTGCTGACTAACAGCCGATTGATCCGAAAATAACACAGACGGCAGCCAGGCTAAAACCGAATACGGTTCATCCGCTAACGTTTCCAGCATCACAGAGGAATAGCGGTCCACTACAGTCTCTCCGGCTGAAAGCACGATGTCAAATTCCTTTACCTGGAGGGCTTTCTTCACGGTATCCTTGCAATGCTCCATATTCTCCACAATAAGCGTCACGATAAAATCACCGGTTTCACGATACACATGTATAGGATCAGTAGTTGCATCCGTACCGGTTCCATCTCCGAAATCCCATAGAGATACGGGTGCGCCGGACTGGTTCTCAAACTTCACCAGAACATCCCTGCACACTATACTGTCTGCCGAGAAAGCTGCAGACGGCACTGGTACCGGCTCTATAAATACTTCCAGCATCGTATCGCAGCCGGCAGATGTGGTGATATGCACCGTATAGCGCCCGGGGAACAACTCTGTCAGTGTATCGGCACGATTACTTTGATACTGCTTCAGGATATTACCGGTACTGTCCTTCCAGACACAGAAAAGCAATGTCGTATCACCAGGCGCAGGAATCACCCATGCGCTGCCCTGCCTCTGCCCTGCACAACTATACAAGCTGGCGCCGGCAACAGGAAGTTCCGGAGAGCGGACATGCATTGTATCTACACGCCAGACACAACGATCCTGGTAGCTGACAATATAAATACCTGGCTGGGAAATTGTACGTGTACGACCAAGTATTCCATCAGCCCATATATAATTCTGCCCGGGTGAGTCAGCAACGACAAGGATACTATCCCTGAAACACATCGATATATCCCGTATAGTGCTTATGGTATCTTTATATTTGATCGCCGTTGCTATATCAGCGTTCAGGCCCAGCAGCATATGACTACCGGGAGCAAGCTGCACGCCCCAATTAACGGGCGTGCAGCCAAGTCCGGGGACATTCGGACGCTCTATAACATGCAAATAGATATTCTGATTGGCAACGTATATCTTCCCGTCCGGCCCGAGCCTCATCGATGCTTTAATTGCGAACAAGGACGATCCGACCTCTGTAGCAGAAGCAGTTATAGCAGCAACAGTGCCGAGGCTGACATTAAACTGATATAAAGAAAAGGTGGGCAATCCAGAAATATACAGCAGTGAATCATTCGGTGAAAAACAGGCGCCACGGCAACTGGCGCTGTAGGCAAGCACCCGCTCATTAGATATGATGCCGGTACTTTTGTCAAAATCGTACAACTCAATTCCCCCGTGGCTATTGGGCAGCCAACCGTGGGGCCAGTTCGCGGCAACCAGCATGCTGCCATTGTGAGCAGCAACCAGCGGGCCGGAAGTGTAGGACTCCGGGCTGAGCAGCCCTACTACAGACACTACCGGAACCGTATCAATTCCTGCACTCGTTATATTATACGTATAATATACTCCCTGGTAAATAGGCTTTGTCAACAACCAGACATTGCAATCCTCCCCCTGAACAACTGTTAGCTTTTCAGACATACCGGTATCAAGCAGGATCATTTTCATTCCCGGCACAACATCTCCCAAACCGTTACCCAGCCTCATGTCCACGAGGGAATAATATAGACAAGGGGTTCTTACTTTTCCCTCATAATTATCCATCGCCTCCAAGGAAAACACATAATACAGACTGTTATTGCCGGGCATCGGGACTATGGCTGCGGCCTGAGAAGTACTTTGTGTAGGATAGTCATAAAGAAATAATGAGGGGTTGGGGGCAATCAACCGCCCATTCTGCATCAGTTCGTGATTACGGTTCCATATACGGCTACCATCGGTATAGAACAATAAACGTCCATCCGCATCACAAACGGAGGCAGCTCCTTCCATCTGATCTATGGCAGTGGTGAACGGCACCGGGCTACCGCTGTTGAAATCAATGCCCGCTCGTACGCCGAACGCCCACATATTATTCTCCTTCTGACCAGACACCTTAGTCAGCTGCAGGTAACAGATTGCCAACAGGACAAAAAGACTCAAAACATACGTGCTCCGTTTCATAATCAGTTATCCTGCTTGATAATTTTTCCGGTTTGCAAAAGACTTCCCTCCCTATCTGTGAGTCTGAGAAAATACACACCATCAGGCAAGTCACCGATGTACATCCGGACAGCATCATCCTGTTCCCGCAGTTTCCGCCCGTCTGCACTATACAAAGAAGCTTTCACCGGTACGCTCGCCTTCAAATATATTTCAGTTTTTACAGGATTCGGGAAAACATCAATGTTCATGTGCGCCCGCCTGATCGTACCGACAAAAACCGGCGCATAAGGCTGGGATACGCTGATGCAACCGTTTGAATCTGTTACGGCAATCGTGTAGGGGCCTTCCTGTACATAGGTGTACATTGAATCAATGGCGCCGGTTATACGCTGTCCGTCGTGATACCATTGATAAGTGCTGTAATGTCCTGTCACATAAAGCACTTTCCCCTGTTGCCGGACATCAGGTATCACAGGAAGCGGATGAACGGTCACAGTAACCGGCATGGCGGTATCGCTACAGTTACTGTTGTTGGTAACGATTACTGTGTAGTCTCCTGTTTCCCGTACTGTGTGCATGGCGCTGCCCACTCCGATAATAGAAGTGTCATTGCGGTACCATTGGTAAACAGGCCCACCCGAACCGCCTGCATCCAGCACTATACTATCGCCGGCACACAGACTGACAGTACCGGCAGGTGCAATGACTGCATTAGGCGCAGACGCGGTGGTCACCTGTACTATTTGAGAAGTATCTGTACAATGGCCGTCCGATACAACAACCAGGTAATTTCCTGCATTACCGGTTTTATACGAAGAGATTGTATCGTCCTGCAATACATTGTTACCCTGCAGCCACAAATAGGTATAATCAGTTCCGGTATTGGCTTGCAGACCCATACTGTCGCCAGGACAAAGAATGGTATTACCTGATATCGTTATCAGCGCTCCGGGACCGGGATGTGCCGTCACGGTCAGCGCTGCAGAGGTACCCGTACAACCGTTAGTATCCACAATCCTGATAGCATAATCGCCGCTGGTATATGTCGTATAAAAGAATGACACTGCACCACTCACGGGCGAACTGTTACGTAACCATTGGTAATTCGCGGCACCGGGTCCGGATCCGGTGTGTCCTATCATAACGAGGCTGTCGCCGGGACAGAATTCCATACCCGGGGCACCGGGGACAGCAATAGCTGTGGTAACCGGGTATACCGTTACCTGTACAGGAGATGACATTGCTGTACAGGCATGTGTATTGGAGACCACAACGGTATAATTTCCACTGGTAGCCGCCGTATGAACAGCATTAGTCGCACCCGGTATATCGCCGGCATTAACTTTCCATTGATAGGTCAGTCCTGCCCCGCTGTTAGCCTGTAATGCGACGCTGCCACCCGGACAGAATTTAACCGGACCAGCAGCAGCAGCCGTCGCAGCAGGAACGGGGTTCACCGTTACAGTAACCGGACCAGAGATCCCGGAGCAGTCAGGACCGGATACCACCACTACGTATTCGCCCGCAGTGGTAGCGGTATAACTGGCAGTAGTAGCACCACTTATATCATTCCCTCCCCGCTTCCATTGATACGTGTTGCCGGTTACTGCACCTGTGCTGAGCTCCACATTGCCTCCCTGACAAATCACCAGCGAACCTGAAGCTGTAATCACCGGCGTAGCGCTGACAGATACGGGGAGCGTTTGCGGTGCACCGCTGCCGCAGGGGAAATCAGCAGTTACACTAATGGCGCCGCCCGCACTCCCTACCGTAGCACTGATAGTATTTGTAGTGCTGGCGCCGGTCCAGCCGGAAGGCAGCGTCCACGTATAGGAAGTTACACCACTCAGCAAAGGAACAGAATAAGTCACCGTAGTGCCGATGTTTGTAGCACAGAACGAGTTAGTACCGGATATGGCCGGAGGCTGCGTGATCACGCAGCCGATCTTTGCAAGGAAAGCGTCTTCCTCACCTGCAAAACCGGACTGCTGGCTGCCAGTAGTAGCGATGGCTGCAGCACTCTTCGTTCCACCTGCCAGCCAGGCATTGCCCGTCGCATCGCAGGCAACAGCGTAACTGACATCGTCGCCCGTACCACCATAATATGTTCCCCACAATCGCTGACCGGAGCCATTTATCTTTATAAGGAAGGCATCAACGCCGCCACCGGAAACCGGCTGGTGGCTGTTGGTACCGCTGACGCCTGCGAAAGCAATACCGGAATTGCTGGCAGTGGATCCGGATAAATAAATATCACCGGCTGCATCGCAGGCTAATCCCAGCCCCTGCTCCGCACCTGTACCTCCATAATAGGTACCCCACTGACGTTGTCCGGAAATATTGAATTTCACCAGGAAAGCATCATTCGAAGTACCGGAACGGGCTGGCTGATGAGCGCTACTCGTAGCGATGGCCGTATCACTGTTAGTCGTGCCTGCGAGATATACATTCCCGGAAGCATCACAGACCACTTTTCTGCCCACATCCAGTATTCCTGCCCCTCCGTAGTAGGTTCCCCAGTCCACCTGACCTGCGGATGTAAAACGCACCAGAAATGCATCGGACTGCAGTACAGTCGTGCCAACCCTTACAAGCTGATGGGCTCCGCTGGTAGCAATTCCGCTGCTGCTTGATGTCTGTCCGGCTATATAGACACCGGCAGCATCACAGGTCATACCATAACAAAACTCATTTCCTGTTCCGCCAAGATACGTACCCCATTGCCGTTGGCCGGACGCATTAAATTTTACGACAAATGCATCATTACTCCCACCGTTGGCCGTCTGATGTAAATTGCCAGGAGACGATATGCCGTCGGTACTCTGCGTCTGTCCGGCGAGATATACGTTCCCGGCAGCATCGCAGGCTACTGCAAATCCGTAATCCAGACTACTTCCGCCATAATAGGAAGACCAGAGCAATTGTCCGCTCCCGTTAAATTTTACCAGGAAGGCATCTCCTGCACCTCCTCCCATCGTGATCTGGTATCCACCGGTCATAGATATATTACCTCCGGTCTGTCCGGCCAGATATACATTCCCATCCGGATCACAGGCTACCGAATGCCCGATATCATCGCTCATACCTCCGAAGTAAGTAGCCCATTGGAGTTGCCCTGCTGTATTGTATTTCGCAAGAAAAGCATCCTTCAACCCTCCGGTCAGGATCTGGTATCCCGTTGCAGATGTCGCAATATCTGCAACGCTATTCGTCTCACCTGCGATATAAACATTTCCTGCAGCATCACAGACTACACTGTTCACCTTTTCCGTCTTGGCGCCCCCAAAATAAGTAGCCCATGCTACTGTGGGATCTATTACCAGCGAACCTTCATAAGAGCCGGTAACAAAACGTACCTTGTTACCCTCCAGCAAAAAATGTGACGCCACCACTTGCCGGTCAGACACCTGAAAACTATAAGGTGCATGTTCGGTAATATTCCCTTCGGGAGTAATGACAGTCAGGCTGCCGTCTCCCCCCTTTTCCAGATGTGTCGCACCATCATATTGCATGACAATATCAGACACTTTTCCACCGGGACGAATCACAAAATCATATTCGAGCACTTCTTTCCCATTGCAGGAACTGATATAAAGTACCCAGTCTATCCCGGGGTACACATCATGACAGGTAATCTCCCGGTAAGCAGCCGCAAGGGTACCGGCAGGTTTATCACCGGATATACGACGCTCTTCATATACATGCTTTTCGGTGGCAGTCCATTGAGCATGGGGATTGGCACCAAGCAGTGTTACGTCCATACCATACGCATACCCTGCTCCGGTCCCGTCCTGCCGGTTCCATTGATAATGCAGCCGGTTGTTCCCGATGAATACATGCATCGCACCGGAAGAAAGGCGGAATGCAATATCTTCCCGGACGCTGTAATCCGGACCGGTAATTTGTCCCTTATTCTCAATAAAGAATAACCCCGCCTTCCGCGGCATCAGGTTTTGCCCCCCTTCAGTGCCCGGGAGCAATAAGGGCTCTGCCGCTCCTTTCCCCGACACAGGCAGATACGATAACAGTACTGAGAAAATCAATAAGGCCCTCAGGATAAAAAAGTTGGTAAATCTTGTCATGTACATTATTTTTAGAGTGCTACTTGTACCCACAGGTCATTTGTATATAATGACTATGAGCCGCATTTCAAAAGTATCTTTAACGCTCAGGATAAAGACATAGGCTTTGCTATATATTAATATATTTAATTCAAAAACAACCACAAAGGGAAAACAATATTATTATTTTGAAACGTCCATCCGGCAGGAATAGAATAACAGGGATACTGATCTGCATAGCTCAATTCTTTGGAATACCTCACGTTAGCTCCCAGGCATTAGTGTTACCGGAGCGGGATAGCGTATCTATAGGGTTGGAGGAGGACACGATTGCAATTACGCGACAGATTGAATATGCAAAAGAGCTGAACAATCATCAATCAGACAGTGCAATTATCCTGTTACAACAGGCCTTTACCGTCAGCAAACGGATTGACTTCCGTTATGGCATGACATCTTCGTTATATTATCTGGCACGGTTCTATCAAAGAAAAAATATGTCCCGGGAAGCGCTCCTGATCTATCAGGAGGCAATGCGTTATATCACCGAGCATGAGTTACCGAAAGTATATGCATACATTGCCAATACCTATACACAACAGGGAAAATTCCAGTTGGCCGCATTTTACCTGTATCAGTCAGGGCTGCTGATAGATAAACATCCGTCTTTAGAAAAAAAAGCGCTGTACCATATTTCCAGCTACGGACTATTGTCTGCCCTGCCCGAGCCCTACCAATCGACATTCCGAAAAAAAGCGTTGTATCATATTAATCAGGCTGAAAAATGGATACGCCTGTATCCTCGTCCCAATATCGGTCATTTATCAGTCATACTAAATAATAAAGGGGACCTTTACGCCCGCGAAAAAAAATGGGACAGCAGCTTATATTTTGCACATGCTTCGCTGGACCTTGCCCACAAATCTGATGATCCGGATCTCATCTATCTTCCGCTGATCACCCTTGGAGAGGCCTACCTGGGACAGGATAATCCCCGGGACGCATTGCGATATCTCACACGCGCCCGAAAGGGGGAAACACATTTACCACCGCATATGAAGATCGGCGTATACATTAACATCGGGGAAGCTTTTTTACGACTGAAGCGCTATCCGCAAGCGGAAGCTTCATGGATACAGGCAAAAAAAGACGCCAAGATATTTAATGACCGGCAACTGGTTCCGATCTATGGAAAATTGGCAGATTTCTATCACACTACAGGCAACTACAAACGCGCGGCAGATCATTACAAAACATACCAGAATTTAAAAGACCATACAACCCGGCCGGAAGACATCAATTATATCAGTCAGCTGGAGGTAAAGTACCGGACAGCCCAGAAGGATCAGGTGATCATGCAGAATAACCTCCTCATCCTGCAACAGCAGCACCGGCTGGAACGGCAAAGGCGATGGATATTTATCGCAACAGGAGGAGGATTGTTTCTGATCACTCTGCTGGCGGCACTCTACCGCAGTCACAGGCAGGAGCAACGGCTGCAGCAGGAAAAAATACAGAAGCTGCAAAGAGAAAAAGAACTCGATCAGCTCAAGGCTGCAATGAAAGGGGAAGAAAAAGAACGCACACGGATCGCCAGAGAGCTGCACGACGGGATAGGCGGCATGCTGGCTTCCATAAAACTAAATCTCGGCTCGATCCGGGAAGAGCATGAAGAACTGGCACAGATCAGACGTCTCGACGATATCCTCAACATGTTGCAGGACACCACCTCTGAAGTGCGAAAAACAGCACACAATCTTATGCCAGATGTCCTGAGCCGTAACAGTCTCGCCGAAGCGCTGGTACTCTACTGTGACAGTATAAACACCGGCAGCGCTCTGGAAATAGACCTCCAACTGCATGGAAACCTTGAAGGTCTGGACAAAGCTGTAGAACTGGTATTGTACCGGATCACCCAGGAACTGATCCAGAATATCGTCAAACACGCCCAAGCCAGTTACGCAGTTATCCAGATCCGGCAGCATGAGGAAAAACTAAGCATCATGGCAGAAGATAATGGTACAGGGTTCGATACAGAAGAACAAAGCGGCGGCTTCGGCCTGCAAAATCTTCGTTACCGCGTCCAGGCACTACAGGGAAACATCTCCATTATGTCTGCAAAAGGAAGAAGCACCACTATTTATATCGAATTTGAACTGGGAAAACTTAAATTAGCCGGATCGTAAAACTTTGTAATGCGCGTTTAATGACATGAAGGAATTGAAAAAAATAAAAATTGCAATAGCAGACGATCATCCGATGATGATACAGGGGCTTCAGCATGTGTTGTTACGGTATCCGCATATTGCACTTACGGGCACGTATCCGAACGGAAATGAACTGCTGACAGGCCTTGACAGGGCATTACCGGATGTATTACTGCTTGATATCCAGATGCCCGGCAAAACCGGGGATGAACTGGCTCCGGTAATCCTCAAAAAACACCCGGATCTGAGGATACTCATCCTCACTAATTTTGACAGCACCCTCTATGTCAATAACATGATGAAACACGGCGTGCACGGCTACCTTCTGAAAACATCAGAAGAAAAAATACTCGTAAAAGCGATAGAAACGGTTTTTCAGGGTGATATCTTCATTGAAGAGGCCATGAAAGAAAAAATGGAACAAATCGCGTACAAAATAAAAAAGGCCGTTTCCACAAAATCATCTCTGACACCCAGGGAAAAAGAAATACTACAATTGCTGGTGAACGGACTGACATGCCCCGAAATAGCAGAGCAATTATTTCTCAGCACTGGTACGGTAGAAAATTATCGTGTCAGCATCTTGCTCAAACTGGATGCAAAAAACACAGCAGCCATGGTCAGTAAAGCGTTAAAACTCGGGCTGGCTATATAAGCCTGTCTGTCGCTTGCTGTCCCTGATTTTCCATTCCATAATGTCAAGTATTCAGCGCCATAAACTTGACATTTTAAAATTACAATCATCCGCCAGCCTGTTTTTTGGATAAAATACAGATACAATACAGACCGTTGTGCCTGATTTTAATTCAATAAATTGTTCCAAAAAAACCCGCCTAATTACCAATTTTTGGTAACTTTATTGAAAATGAAAGTTATGGGACGTAACACATCTGTATCATTAGGGGATTACTTTGAAGATTTTGTGGAAAACAGCATTACAGAAGGCCGCTACAAAAATGCAAGCGAAGTAATCCGTGCAGGACTTCGACTGCTTGAAGAAGAAGAAAATAAAGTTCAGCTTTTAAAAAAATCTATTCAGGAAGGTGTTGATAGCGGGATTGCAAAAAACTTTGATCCCAAAAAGCACGTAGAAACATTGAAAGCCAATAAAAGAAAAAATGGCTAAATATTTTCTGACTAACAAGGCTGTTGAAGACATTTCCAAAATTTGGGATTACACTTATGAAGTCTGGTCAGAAGCTGACAAGTATTACGAATTATTAATTGAGGCCTTCAAAGAAATCGAGAAAAAGCCGGCTATTGGGAAAAAATATGAGCAAATGTCAAACGATATTTATGGTTTTGGCATTGGGAAGCATATAATTTTCTATAGAAATATAGCAGCTAACGATATAGAAATAATTAGGGTGCTTCACGAACGTATGGATCTGAAAAACAGAATAGCTGAATAAAGAGCATCCAAGCAATACACAACAAAAGTTAACAATGGAGCAAAGCAACGACGACAACAAATCAACCAGACAAGGTGCGACACCCTTTGCCCAAACCTATTTTCACGGGACAAGGGCTGACTTAAAAGTTGGGCAATTAATTGAAGCGGGCTTCAGCTCGAACTATGGACAACAGAAAAATGCCAAATACATTTTCCTGACTGCGACATTAGACGCTGCTATCTGGGGTGCAGAACTTGCCTTTGGTGAAGGACGGGAAAGAATTTATTTGGTAGAACCAACAGGAGAGATCGAAGACGATCCTGACTTGACAGACAAAAAGTTTCCCGGTAATCCGACAAAATCTTATCGTTCAACCCAGCCGTTCAGGGTTGTAGGTGAAATTACCATATGGCAGGGACACCCGGAGGAACAAGTTAAAACCATGAAAGAGCATCTTGATAAACTTAAAGAACAAGGCGTAAATTCACTAAATGACGAATAAACCAAAGATGAGAAAAGTAATCGCCGCAATAAACATGACCCTTGACGGGTTTTGCGACCATACAGCAATTGATGCCGATGACGAATTACACCAGTATTACGCAGACCTGCTAACTAATGCAGGCGTCATTCTATACGGAAGGGTAACATATCAACTGATGGAGTTTTGGCGAACGCTGGCAGAAAACCCTTCCGGCGAAAAATCAATGGATGACTTTGCTGTTGTAATGGACCACACCCCGAAAATTGTTTTTTCTCATACGCTTAAAAATGTAGATTGGAAAAGTGCAAAGCTGGCGAACCGAGGCCTTGAAGAAGAGGTTTCGGCACTCAAACAGCAATCGGGTAAAGACATTTTCGTTGGCAGCCGGAGTTTAACTATACAGCTAATGAAACTTAATATGGTTGATGAATTCCAACTCTGTGTTCACCCTGTCATAGCAGGCGGCGGTTTGCCGTTATTTGAAAACATAAACGACAGAATTGTTTTTAAACGCACAAAGACAAAAACATTTAGTAACGGTGCGGTAACGCTTTACTATGAGCCGATAAACGAAAAAACAACGAAACGCCAAACTACATACGCTAATTGAGTTACGAGCGTAAAAATTACCCTTATCCACCAAACGAGTGTAAATTTTCAGGTTTCTACCTTTATATTTAAAGCGAGCGTATAATGTACACTTGAACACTTGGTAGTTTGGGAGCAAATCAACAACCAACTTTAAATTACCCCGAATTCGGGGTAATTGGACAAGAAGCAGAAATAAATAGGTTTATGATGTCTGTCGGACAATGGATTGACAGAACAAAAGCCATCGGAATACTTGTGAGAGCAGGACGTTACGGAGGAGCTTATGCGCGCAAAATGATGCTTACATAACCGCTTCATAAACCGCCCCAACCCCTTAACTTTGAGCAAACTTTCATTCAGCAGGTGGCAGACGTTATACAATTACTATCAGACCATATAGCCAACCAGATCGCGGCGGGCGAGGTGATCCAGCGCCCGGCTTCCGCCGTCAAGGAAATGCTGGAGAATGCCGTTGACGCCGGCGCTACCGAAATTCAGCTTATCGTCAAAGACGCCGGAAAAGAGCTGTTGCAGGTCATTGACAACGGGAAAGGCATGAGCCCCACCGATGCCCGTATGAGCTTCGAACGTCATGCCACCTCCAAGATACAGCATATCGAAGACCTCTTCACGATCCGCACCATGGGATTCCGGGGGGAGGCCCTCGCATCCATCGCCGCCGTGGCGCAGGTGGAAATGAAAACCCGTCTCCACGACAGCGATGCCGGCACGCGTATCTGCATTGAAGGCACGGAGGTGAAGCTCCAGGAGCCATGCGCCACCGCCCCGGGCACGAACCTCATGATCAAAAACCTGTTTTACAACGTGCCCGCCCGCCGTAATTTCCTGAAAAGCAACAATACGGAATACCGGCATATCCTGGACGAATTTACCCGTGTGGCGCTGGCGCACCCCGGCATTGCCTTCCGCCTGTGGCATAACGGCACGGAGCAGTTCCGCCTCGAAGCCGGCACTATGAAAGCCCGCATCGTAGGGCTGCTGGGACACAACTACGAAAAAAACCTTGTCCCCGTGTTGGAAGACACCGAGTATATACGGATACACGGCTTCATCGGGAAGCCGGAAGCAGCTACCCGCTCCCGCGGCATGCAGTTTTTCTTTATCAACAACCGCTATATCCGCAATCACTCCCTCAACCACGCTGTTGTACAGGCTTATGAAAGCCTGATCGAAAAGGAATCATTCCCGTTTTATGTCCTGTTCCTTGAGATAGACCCCGGCCGGGTGGATGTGAACGTACATCCGACCAAGCAGGAGGTGAAATTTGAAGACGACCGCATGATGTACGCCTACCTGCAGGCTGCCGTAAAACATGCGCTGGCCAGGTATAATATCGCTCCCTCGCTCGACTTCACGCTCAATCCGGAGATCACAAAGCTGCCGTCGGTCAATCAGCCGGTCACGGAAAAACAGGTGGCGGATACGCAGAAAAACTATCTCTACAACACATTTACGCAAAAGCACCAGGCACATTTCATAGACCGCAAAGACGGACTGCAACGCTGGAAGGATCTCTATCAGATCGCCCAGCAAACACCGGAGCATATCGCTCCGCCGGCAGATAATGCCGGAACGGCATCCCAGGAACCGGACAGCCTGTTCTCCGGACAAGCGGACTATACCGGAAAAAGCAGTATGCTCCTCGTGCAGGGGACGTTTCTTGTTACCACTGTCCGCTCGGGGCTGATGATGATCCATACACAACGTGCCCTGGAACGCATCTGGTACGAACGGCTGCAACAGCAGTGGGAACACGGAGCAGCCCCTTCCCAGCAGTTGTTGTTTCCCGTTTCTTACGAATTACCGCCGCAGGACTGCATCCTGCTCACAGAGATATTACCGGACCTGGCGCGTATCGGTTTTGATATTGCTCCTTTTGGCGGACAAACCTTTGCCATCCGCGGCGTTCCGCCGGGATTACAGGACGGCACAGAAAAAAACATCCTCGATGAAGTGCTTGACCGGCTGAAAAACGAATCATCGAATGTACTCTCCGGACGTGCAGAACACTTGCTCCGGCATATGGCCCGCCGGATGGGATACAACAGCCATTCCGTTCATCAACCGGAAGAACAACAGGCTATCATTGATGAGCTATTCGCATGTAGTCAGCCGGAATACACACCGGACGGCAAAAAGGTTTTTGCCATTCTGACAAAAGAAACGTTGGATGAGATGCTGGATTAAACGATCAATGTGACAGATGTGATGGATGTGTACTTACATCGCCCACATCCATCACATCTGCCACATCATCAAACAAACTAAAATATTTGCTACTTGTTTCATAACTTCGCGCCCTTATGAGCCGGCAACTTACATCTCAGCAGCTAACTGACATCGCCAACGAATTCGGCACACCCGTATACGTATACCATGCCGAAAAGATCACAGAACAGTATCACAAGCTGACAAAAGCATTCAAAGGACACCCTACCCGCTTTTTTTATGCCTGCAAGGCGCTGACCAATGTAAACATTCTGAAGCACCTGCAGCAACTGGGCGCTTCTGTGGATTGCGTCAGCATCAGCGAAGTAAAGCTGGCGCTGCATGCCGGATTTGATCCGAAACAGGTGCTTTTCACACCGAACTGTGTGGATTTCAGCGAGATCCTCGCCGCCCAGGAGCTGGGGGTAAACCTGAATATTGACAACATTTCCATACTGGAGCAATTTGGCAACCGGTTTGGCAACAGCTATCCGGTCTGCATACGGATCAACCCGCATATAGAAGCAGGCGGCAATTATAAGATCTCCACCGGGCATATAGACAGCAAATTCGGCATCTCCATACACCAGATGCGCCACATTGAGCGGATCGTTAAAAAAACCAACCTGCATGTGCAGGGGCTGCATATGCATACCGGTAGTGAGATCAAGGATGTGAATGTCTTTCTCCAAAGCCTGGATGTGATGTTTGAAATGGCACGCCATTTCGACCAGCTCGAATTTCTGGATCTCGGCAGCGGTTTTAAGGTTCCCTACAAAGATGATGACCCGGAAACAGACGTGGCTGCACTTGGCGCCCAACTGACCGACGCCGTAAAGGCATTTGAGGCAGAATATAACCGGACGCTCGAGATATGGTTCGAGCCCGGCAAATACCTGGTGAGTGAATGCGGCTATTTCATCACGAAAACAAATGTCGTCAAGCAAACCACTGCTACTGTTTTTGTAGGGGTTAATTCGGGCTTCAATCACCTGATACGCCCGATGTTTTATGAAGCCTATCATAAAATCACCAATATTTCCAACCCCAACGGTGCAGAACGCATCTATACGGTGGTCGGGAATATCTGTGAAACCGATACGTTTGCCTGGGATCGTGTACTGAATGAAGTACGTGAAGGCGACCTGCTGGTGTTTCATAATGCCGGCGCGTATGGGTTTGAGATGAGCAGCAACTTCAACTCCCGGCTGAAACCCGCGGAAGTACTCGTGAAAGATGGAAAGGCACACCTGGTCCGGGAGCGGGACGTATTTGAGGATCTGCTGCGCAAGCAGATTGTTATAGAAAAAACGACTTCATAAGGAAAACACATCCCTCTCTATCTCCCTTCAAAGGGAGACGATAAGTACGCGTACTCATCATAGCCTATATCTCCAATTAAAAGAATCCGGTTCTCTATTGGAGGCACATGCAATCAAAAGGGAAGGGCGTTGTCGCCTCTCTTTGAGAGGAGAATGTGAGGGATGTCTGGTAAAACACATTACTGCCTGAAAGAATTTTAGACAATTTTAGATACTCAAATATCTCCTTTAATCCCCTGTACTATCTTCCAGTACAGCATCAATACGCTGCATCAGGCGGGTGAGCTCCTGATGTACGGCAGGATGGTCCAGGGGTTGTGTGGCATGGTCGGCGGCATACATCAGCAGGCACATGGCCACAAAATCCTGATCATCCTTACCGGCATAATGCTGACGAAGTTCGGCGATCTTATCATCCGCCATTTTTGCCGCACGCCGTACAGCCTCTTCCTCATGAGGATGTATCCGGATACGGTAGCTGCGGCCGGCAAGCCATAGATTAACAGGGATATATTCTTCCTGAGACATGATACGCTGGATGATTCTTGTTTTGACAACAATAAAGGTAATTTTTATTCCTTTATCATAACAGATGGCCGGAAAGAGGCCGGAATTATTCGCTTACAGCAGGCTGTTGCAATTGTTCATTTTTCTGAACAAGCCGCTTCTGGAAAAAAACAAGCGTAAGTACTCCCGTAGAGATCGCAGCATCGGCAATGTTAAAAACAGGCTCAAAAAAATCGAACCGGTCACCACCCCAAAACGGTACCCAATCCGGAAGCCGGGTGCTTATCAGGGGAAAATAGAGCATATCCACAACTTTACCGTGTAAAAACTGTCCGTATCCCTGGCCGGGGGCTACCAGCCGCGCAGTTTCGCATACAGTCGTAAAATGTGGACAATACGGGCTTTCCGTAAAGATCAGACCGTAAAACATACTGTCTATCAGATTGCCTGCTGCACCGGCCAGAATCAGCGAACCGCAAATGATCAGTCCGCGCGTATATTGCTTGACCACGAGCTTTTTTAACAGGAAAAAACCAAACACAACAGCTACAAGACGGAACAGGGTAAGCGCCAGCTTACCGATGCTGTTTTCACTGAGTTTCATGCCAAATGCCATTCCTTCATTTTCAATAAAATGCAGACGGAACCAACTTCCCAGAACAAGTATTTCCTCACCATATGAAAAATTCAGTTTGATATAAAACTTGGAAACCTGATCAAGCAGGAGTACGATCAGCACGATTAGTAAAGCAGTACGATATTTCACCGGGTACATTTTAAAAACAAAGAGCAAAGATACAAGTAAACCACCATTGCGGAGAGAATGTGTTGGATGTGGGAAATGTGCTGGATGTGAGAAATGAGGGAAACACATCTACCACATCAAACACATTTGTCACATCCTCTAATTATACAGGCGTGCCGTGTGCACCAGCTTGTCCATATCAAGTATGCGTATCTTTTTCCCGGCAGACTCCACAATCTTATCCTGCCTGAATTCAGACAACAGACGGATAGCCGTTTCGGTAGCTGTCCCTACCAGGTTAGCTATATCTTCCCGGCTGAGCGTCACATTGATCGTGGCGCCGTCCGGCTCAAAGCCATATGTTTCCTTCAGAAAAAGGAGCGCCTCTGCCATACGCTCACGCACCGGCTTTTGCGCCAGGTCGGTGATCATTTGCTCTGCCTTCCGCAGTTCATTGGAAAGCATTTTTATAATTTCGTAAGAAAGCCCGTTATTGCTTTTGAGGACATGAAAAAACGTATCACGGGGAATAAAACAGATTTCGCTGTCATCAAGCGCTACAGCGCTGGCATTATAACGCTCGGCGGTAAGCAATGCACGATATCCGAGCACATCCCCACCACGTGCCATACGTACGATCTGCTCTTTCCCGTCGGGGCCGGAGTGAGCAATTTTTATTTTGCCCGCATTTACACAATACAACCCCAGAGGATGTGCCCCTTCTCCAAAGATGAGCTGTCCCTTACGGAAAATAACACACGATTTCATCTCATTAAACTCCTCCAGTTCTCCGTGGTGCAGATGGCAGAAAATGCTTTTTGTCCGCGCATCACAATGCCGGCAATCGGCCTCAAAAGTAAATTTATGCTTATTGTTTACCGGCATTCATCTTCTTTTCTATAGTAAAGGTAATAAAAATATGATGGTCACAACAGAAGGGATACGTTATTCATCCTCATCACCGGTTTCATGTATAGATAGTTTTATCCGGGTAATCCGCATCCGGTCGAGCTCCAGCGCTGTAAATTCAAATTGCTTCCAGGTAACTGTTTCATTGATAGCCGGGAAACGGCCACTGATCTCAAGGATCAGTCCGGCCAGTGAATCACTCTCTCCTCTTACGGCCTCAAAGCTATCAGTAGTTATCCCGATGATGCGGCAGACGTCATTAATCAGGGTTTTCCCATCGAAGATATAATTGCGGTCATCCAGCTTCTTGAAATCAATATCATCTTCGTCAAATTCGTCCCTGATATCACCGATGATCTCTTCCATAATATCTTCCAGCGTCACAATTCCGGAAGTACCGCCAAATTCATCCGCCACAATAGCAAAATGGATACGTTTTTGCTGAAACTCATGAAGCAGGTCTTCAATCAGTTTCCCCTCATGCACAAAATAGGCAGGGCGTATCAGGCTATGCCAGTCAAAATTGTCATCTTCACTATGAGGCAGGAAGTCTTTAGTATGGATCATCCCGGCAATGCTATCCAGATTCTCACGGTATACCGGCATCCGTGAATAGCCAACGCGGATGGCATACTGCTGTACCTGCGGGAACACATAGTCGTAAGGAACCGCAGATACATCCAGCCGGGTACGCATAATCTGACGTACCGTGATATTTCCGAATTTCAGAATACCTTTAAAAATGTTCACCTCCTCTTTTGTTGCCGTATGCCCAACGGTACGTTCGATCACCTGCTCAAAATCACCGGTACTAAACACATCTGCGGATTTTGCACTCAGTTTTTCCTCAAAGTAAAAGGTGGAAGAAACCAGCATACGGCTCACCGGCCGGAACAAGCGCAGCAAAAAGGTTAGTAAAGGCGCAGCAAAAAGCACCATACGTGTATTATTCCTGCTGGCATAAACCTTAGGTAGTATAGCACCGAACAGGATCAGCAGAAAGGCAATAATGATCACCTTGATCAGTAATGCCCCTGTTGCGGAAACGGGCGTATCCATATCCACCAGCATCTTCTCAATCAGCAGATTGGCGGTGAACACAATTGTGATATTGATGAATGTATTGGCTACCAATATGGTAGCCAGCAACATCCGTGGATGATCAAGCAGATTGATAGCCATCCGGGCATTAGGCTGATCTTTTGTTTTAAGATGATGTACATCTTTTGCCCTGAGTGAAAAAAAGGCAGTCTCGGCTCCGGCAGTAATTCCCGTCAGCAACAGCAACACCAGGGTAATGAGCATCAGTACCGTAACATCCGAAACAGAAAAACCTTCAGGGGTTATTTGTAGCATGTAGTTCAATCTGAATTTGAAAATTTGAGAATTAGTCAATTTGAAAATGTATATGTTATCGTAGATATTATGCCCATCTCCCGATTTGACAAATTAGCTAATCTAAAAATGTACATGTTATTATGATGCTACAGTCATTTTCAAATTGTCACATTTTCAAATTAGCACATTACATTATTCCGGAGGCAATCCTGCATCTTCTTCGGTTATCGCATCATGATCTTTCCTCCGGTCCAGCATTACAAAATTATCTCCGACCACTTCCGTTGTGAAACGACGGATATTGTCTTTGTCTTCCCAGCTTCGGGTGCGAAGTCTTCCTTCTACATATATAAGGCTTCCCTTGTGCAGATACTTCCGGGCAAGCTCTGCCAGCCCCCGCCACAGCACTACGGTGTGCCAGTCTGTCTGGGATGCAGATACCCCGTTCTTATCCCGGTATGTCTCTGTTGTAGCCAGCGGAAAACGCACAACGGTAATATTCCCTTCCAGAAGCTGGACGTCCGGATCCCGGCCTAAGTTTCCGATCAACATAACCCTGTTTACACCTTTCATGCCACATTGTTTTTTCTAAAAATAAAATATTCATCGCATGCGTTTCTAAAAGTATAATTTTTTTGTTAAAAAAGAGACAAGCGTTTTGGGGAACGCCATTTTTTTCAGCGCAGGATAAGCTACCCAGGTGCCATCATCGGGAGTGATAACATCATTTTTATGCTGCAACTGTACCACAAAAAAACGGGCTTCAATAAGCTGGTGAGTAAGCCGTTGTGTTAGCAGGCCTTCATAAACAGGCAATACGGCATTGGCCGGATGCAACTGCCGGAAGGCGTCTGTATCACGGATCCCGTCTGTATCAAGCGCATAAGGCATTTCAATCAGGTAAGGTTCATGCAGGTCCTGCCAGATATCTTTTTCCTGACGCCGGCGAATCCATATATGGCGTTCCGTCTGTAATAACAGATAATGGAAATAACGTTTCTTTACTGTTTGTTTTTTGGTCCGTACCGGAAACAGATCAACAGCCTCATGGCGGAATGCAAAACAGTGTTCGTGCAAAGGGCATACAGAACACCGGGCAGCCTGCGGCGTGCATACCGTAGCACCGAGATCCATAATGGCCTGGTTGTATGCGCCGCTGTCACTTTTTTCGAGCAGCGAAGCTGCGAGTACGGCAAACTGCTTTTTCCCTTCCGTACTGTCTGATGACGTTTCTATACCGAAATAGCGCGCCAGAACGCGATATACATTTCCGTCCACCACTGCGTGCGGCAGGCCGAATGCAAACGAACTGACCGCTGCAGCGGTATAGGGACCGATACCTTTAAGCTCCAGCAAGCCGTTGTAGGAATCCGGAAATTTTCCATTGCAATTTTCCACAATATACCGTGCAGTAGCAAGCATATTCCGGCAGCGGTTATAATAGCCAAGCCCCTGCCACAGACGGAAGACAACCTGGTCTTCTGCTGCTGCCATAGCACCCACATCCGGAAAAGCTTCAATAAATTTCAGGTAGTAAGGGATTCCCTGCTGCGCACGTGTCTGCTGCAGTATCACCTCTGACAACCAGATACGATAGGGATCCTTTTCCTCCTTCCAGGGCAGGCTACGGTCGTTATGATGCTGGTGCCAGTACATGAGCTTCCGGGTAAAGAACCGTTGCTCTGCCTGATTGGGTGCTGTATGATATACCTGTGTCATATCCTGGAAACCGGTTACCTTCATTTAAAAAGTGACAGAAAGGATGCCCGCAGCGAAGCAACGCTGTATTCCCGGGTCATTTTTTCATACCCTGCCATCCCAGTCGCTGTCCTGTGCCCAGTGTCTGAGATAAGCTGCCGAAGCGCAGACAGCCATGTCTCCCGGCTGTCTGCCAGATATCCGTTCACACCGTGATCAATAATGTCTTTATTCACACCAACAGGGCTGGCCACGGCAGGAATACCCAACGAAAGGTACTGTATCAGCTTAAATCCACACTTCCCTTCACTCCAGGGATCAGCCGTCAGCGGCATCACACCGACATCTATACGCAGCAGATCTTCTATTTCCGTAGCAGGATCCCAGGGTATAAAATGCCAGTCTGTAAGCGGCAGATCCGGTTTTTTATCCGCTATAACGAGAAATGTGCAATCCAGTTCTTTCTGTACCTCTCTGATCACCGGGATCAGATCATCCAGATATTTGAGTGTAGAATGGCTGCCGGTCCATCCGATGGTTATGCTACCCGTATGGTGTTCTTTAACCTGGTTATACCGCCGCTCCATATCTACTACAGTTGGTATCTTCACTACAGATGCAGCTCCAGATTGTATGGCATAGCGGCAAAGAAAATCATTTCCTGCAGACACCCGGTACGACCATCTGCAGATATAGCGTGTTTTCCAGTGAGCCTTAAATGCGGCGGCAATTTTATTACCGGATGAAGTATTCGGTATCCAGATAGCATCATCGAAATCGAAGATGATTTTTTTCCTGAAAATCTTTTTAAGTATCCACTCGAATACCGGCGGCCCCAGGGGAGATGCCTCCCGGTGTATAAAAATGCGATCGTATTGACGCGCTTCAAATAGTATTGTTTTCAGCCGGCGGAAAAAACCTCCGGCGATACCCCTGGCTTTCTGCAACAACGACCCGCCCTTATACAACACCTGCCAGGTAGCATCGTCCATAAAGGGATGCAAAGCATAACTGATGCCGGCTTCATCAAGTAACGGTAAAAGGTTCTCTACGCGGAAGCGTTGTGACGGGGCCTTGCCAATGGGGTACGGTAGAAGAAACAAAACCTTCATGTATATTACTGTCAGATTAGGGTATACGGAAATGCTTCCGGGATTTTCGTTTAGCTCCGGCCCTGCAAATTAAATAATCCGGGAACAAAAGGCATATTAAACATCCTGTATAGTTATATAAAAATACAGATCATTGTATCTTATTAGTTAATTTTGCAACTTCATTGTATATTATGGAATGGATTACGAACCCTGAGATCTGGGTATCTTTATTGACACTTACCGTACTTGAGATTGTTTTGGGAATAGACAATATTGTTTTCATATCAATATTAAGCAATAAGCTACCGCAACATCAGCAGAAAAAAGCACGGCAAACCGGGTTGGCCTTAGCCTTGATAACCCGTATATTACTTCTGCTCTCGCTGAGCTGGATTATGTCATTGACCACACCCTTATTTAATATCGGAGCGTGGTTCGATATTTCAAACAGCACATGGTATGAAAAGCTGCACATCTCCGGGCGGGATCTGATCCTGCTGCTTGGCGGCTTATTCCTGATCTATAAAAGCACCACAGAAATCCATAGTCGCATTGAAGGGACAGATCATGAACAAAACGCCAACGGCAAAAAAGCTACGTTTGGCAATGTGATTTTCCAGATACTAATACTCGACATGGTTTTTTCGCTCGACTCAGTGATCACCGCTGTCGGCATGGCCAACTACATCGGGGTCATGATCGCTGCGGTAATTATTGCAGTAATCGTCATGATGATTTCTGCGGGTGCAATCAGCAATTTTGTAAACAGGCATCCTACTGTCAAAATGCTGGCGTTATCTTTTCTGTTATTAATTGGCGTATCGCTGACTGCAGAAGCTTTCGATCAGCATATACCCAAAGGTTATATCTACTTTGCTATGGCATTTTCGGTACTGGTAGAATATCTGAATCTCAGATCTGCCAGGAAACGAAAGACTGCCGACCAGTAGTCATTTTTCCCATTTTATTTTGATCATCCTTTGTTCATTTGAGATTAATGTCACAGTTTATCAATACGTTTTTCCGGAAACTGAATATACAATTGCTTAAACTTACCGGCTCTTCATCGGAATTTTCAATGGAAGTCCGGTCGTTCCATACGATAAGCATATTCTCTTTTGTCATTCTGATGATATTGCTCCCGTTCAATCTGTGGATCGGTCTCGTCAGCAGTTCCATACTCATTATCGTCCTGATTATCCTACAGGTTATCGCCTATTACCTGTCACGGTTTCACAAAATACATACGCCAGGGATTATTGCTTATATTATCTCCACATATGCGACACTGACATTATCCTTTTTTTTCGACAATGGCAGTAACGGCCCGTCTTTGCCGCTCTTCTTCCTTACGTTCATGCTGCTGATCGTCCTGTCTCCTTTCAGATATCACTGGATCGTTGTGGTCACACATATTACTATCGCCCAGTCGCTGCTCGTGGCAGAACAGGTAATGCCGGAAACGGTCACCCACACTTACAAATCAGTAAACGAAAGATACATAGACCTTATTTCTACCTATATCGTGACCATATGCTTTATCTATTTCATGATACGCTACCTGCGGAATAATTATATCCGTGAACACAGGCTGGCCGTGCGCCGGCTGAAGTCCATCGAAAAGAAGAACCGGGAACTGGAACAGATAAACCGGGAAAAGAACAGGATATTCTCTATCATCGCACATGACCTGCGCAGTCCTATAGATTCTATTCAGAGCTATCTTGAATTGATCAATATGCAGGCACTCCGGGAAGAAGAAAAAGAAGTGTTTAACCGTTCTCTGCATGACCTCACCCAGCATACGTCCGATATGCTTTCCAATATGCTGCTCTGGGCAAACACACAAATGAACGGCGCGTCGGTACATCTGCGGGAAGTATATCTGAACGATGCACTCCGGAATATACTGGACGTCGGGAAAACCATTGCCACCAAAAAAGGCATTACACTCGAATATATGATAGATGCGGAACAAATGGTTATTGCAGATGTGGATATGCTGGGTGTGGTATTCAGGAATCTGGTGAATAATGCGATTAAATTTACGTATCCGGGTGGTAAAATATCTATACAAGCGGCCCCCGGAGAGCATACCTGCACACTTTCGATATCCGATACCGGAACCGGTATCAGCCCCGACCGCCAAAAAGAACTATTTACATTGCAGAGCGAGAGCACCTTCGGCACCAATCAGGAAAAAGGAGTGGGCTTAGGGCTGATCCTTTGTAAGGAATTTGTTACGCTGCAGCATGGTACAATCCGGTTTGAATCATCAGAAAAAGGCACTACTTTTTATGTAACATTACCGGCAGTTACAAAATAATAAAGCCGGAAGCAATCCGGATTACCAAATCATAAAGCAGTCGTTAACTAATTATTGTCATTATACGTACACCTGCGCTTGAATGGTGTATATCTGCCGCGCGGCATACCGCCATAACAGATTGAGTTACGGCGTTACAGAGCATCCGGGTATAACACAAGCCTGTACAGTCAGATTATCTGTACGTTAAGTTTTTTATTATCGTGCTATTTACATAGCAGTAACAATAAGTTTGCAGTTTAAAAACAAAGCTGTCGCAAACATGTATGTCTTTCCGGTTTGACGTAAATAAATCCATTCACCTGTTACATTATACATTGCACAGCCTTGGCGGAAGGGCCCCGTTGCATATGGTATGTGGCCTGCTCTATCTTGCAGATGTCAAACATATGATAAGGTATGGCATGCCGGTACTGGGCGACTGTTATCTTTCTGTGAAGCAAAGTATAATACCGGTACATATCTTCTCTATCTACAGAGCAATAAAGGAAACACACTTCCATTATGTGGATTATAATCTTCACGAACATTTTTCTGTAATAAATGACATTGAGTTACAATGCCATAATCAATATGATGAATCATACATAGCAGCTTCAGAAGCGTTATGTATTTTTGAAGTAATCCGGGAACATAAGAAAACACCCCCGGAGGAACTGGAGTCAATTATCATGAATCATGCGTGGCAGCAGGCAAACCGGAATAATGAAATAACATATGACGCTATCGCAACAGCAGCCGGCATTTCACCGGCATTCAACGCTTATATGCAGGCAAACCAGGCAGATGAATTAGCAATATTCCACGAAAAAGACGAAGCTATCGGATCCAGGACAAACCGGAGCTCTGCCCATACAGGCATAAACAGGCCACTGCCAGGTATCCACCGGGGAAGCATATTATTATACAGGGATAATGAGCATAGCATCGGCAGATATTATATGGTTGCAGGTATTATTCCTGGGATTTATGGTCTGACCCGTATATACCGGGAAGGAGAGCTGGAGGGTGAAATCAGAGAACACCCTTTTCTGGAAGAATGCTTTTCTCCGCTCGTGTCTTCATCCGCATTGCAGGCAAATATATTTGCCGATTGTTCGAGAATCATATTCCGTCACTTCAGAGATGTTAGAATATGGATGAAAAAATATCCCGACAGTCTGGTCGGCGAGCTACCTTTTATAAATACCGGAAGCATCATAAGTACAATCGGGAACGTACCCACCATTTCTGTGAAAGTAAAGAAAGCATACCAGTTACTGCCGTAAGTAATAAGTTCACACTGCAGTGACGGCAGCGGGATCAATTGATTCCCGACAACTGCCCTGTCAGCACATTGGCCCAGCTAAGCAGGGAGGAATGCTGCTCATCAACAAGATCATTGGGCAATGTGTATGGAGGATGTGTGGTTGTAAGGAAGACCGTGTACATAGACAAACGCTTTCCAAATTCCATATCTCCCGGGCTATTGCCTACCATGATACTTTTCCGGAAATCAATCTCCGGAAAATCTTCTTTGGCCTGCATCGCCATTCCGGTATTGGGCTTCCGGTTATGATCATCGTCTGATATTGCAGTACAGGCGTATATGCGATCCAGTCTGCCGCCCTCCTGCTGTATGGCGTACGTCATATTCTGACTGATCTCTTTAAGGCTATCCATACTCATGATACCACGCCCCACACCACGCTGGTTGGTTACAACAACGATCCGGCCAAACAGGGAACCAAACAAGGGAAGCGCTTCCAGGGCGCCGGCACAAAAAGTAAAATCCTCCCACCGGGTTATATAGGAACCCGTAATCTCCTCGTTGATCACGCCGTCACGATCCAGAAAAAGCGTCCAGTTCCTGTCTATCTGCTGCCGGGTCATAGATGTAGTCATACCTGTTTATCGGTTTAGATGAAAAGATTTTCTTCAACCAACTGACAGATAATGTGGCCGGTTGTAATGTGCCCTTCCTGAATACGGGGTGTATCGGCACTCGGTATATTAACAAGATAATCACAACACGCTTTCATCTTCCCACCGGAACTGCCGGTAAATCCTACTGTAACCATACCCAACTCCCGGGCCTGTTCCAGCGCTTTGATAATATTGACCGAATTACCCGAAGTGCTCAACCCGACCAGCACATCACCTGGCCGGCCGATACCTTTGACCATCCTGCTGTATACAACATCATATCCATAATCATTGGCAACTGCGGTCAGATAGCTGGTATTACAATGCAACGCATCGGAAGGAAGCGGGTTACGATCTGTATAAAAACGGCCACTGAACTCTGCCGCCAGGTGCTGCGCATCTGCCGCGCTGCCGCCGTTTCCGCAAAACAATACTTTATTGCCCTGCCGGAATGCAGCGACCAGCACATCCGTTATATTTTCTATGGTTTTCAGCAATTCAGGATCTTGTAATACCTGTTGCTTAACATCTATGGACGCCTGAAATATGGAACGTATTTTCTGTTGCATAATCGTGATAAGTGTCAAAAATACAACAAGCACGGGGAATTGAGCCGGTAAAATATCATAAAAAAATTGCCGGATCAGGTAATATTCAGGAAATTTGTTGTTATAATCCGTTACCGGCACCTGAAATGTCTGTAAAGAAACATACACTCGATATGGCTCCTGTGCAGGAAGCTTTCTTCTCCGACACAGTGCTGATCGGATTGGCAAGCAGGCTATCTGCCACATCCCTGTGCAGGGTGCTGAACCTCAGCTTCGGAATACGTTTCGTCCGCCGGCCGGATCTCGACAAGTCAACAGAAAAAGCAGATTCCGGCACATATTATTTTCCGGGCTATGAATACTGTGTCCCGCTCAGTGATGAGCGTTATATACTATACCGGCTGAAAAGCCGTGATGAATACCTGCTTCCGGAACTGAAACAACTGGATTTTATCTGGATGGTACAAGGCAGCAATGCAGACCATACAGCACAGAGGCTCGTACAGCACCTTCGGGGTATGCCGGATATCCAACTGGCACAGATACTCGACACCGGCAAGCTGAAGAACCGAAACTTCCTGATTGTGTAAATATGGCTAATGCCCTTTTTGCGGATATGTATATCATTTATCGTATTCAGGCGTATTTTTATGGCCTGATTACACTAAGATGATACCTGAACGGTATGATCGAAACAATATAAATCCGGATGATACTTTCTTATGCCTATTGTAATGTGCCCGTAATGCCTCTGCGGGGAGAGCCTGCACACCGTGCAGAGCAGGTAAGCCAGTTGCTGTTTGGCGAAAAAGCGGAAGTATTGGCCGCAGAACACGGAGCATGGATGCGTATCCGGTGTGCGGCAGACGAATACGAAGGATGGTGCAAAGCCGCGCAGCTAAAATTGATACCCTTCAAATCATACAGGAAAACGACTGCTTATTTGTCTGCCAACAACAGCAGCAGACTGATGACAGATCAGGGTGAAATGTGGATGCCCCTGGGATGCGATTTATATGGCATGAAACGAAGCTTTATAGAGCTGCCCGGTGGTAATGGAAAATTTAAAGGGAAAAAACTGACCACGAAAAAAGCCGTATACAACGATGAGCAAATCCACCATTGGGCACTCAAATACCTCCATGCTCCTTACCAATGGGGCGGCAGAACGATCGCCGGGATTGATTGCTCCGGCCTGACACAGATGATCTACAAGCTCTGCGGGAAAAAACTACCCCGCGATGCTAAAGACCAGGCAGCGGCAGGAGAAGCTGTAGATTTTCTGCAGGACAGCCGGTGCGGCGACCTGGCCTTCTTTGACAATGCAGAAGGCAAAATTACCCATGTAGGCATCCTGCTGAACCCGAACGAGATCATTCATGCAACGGACACTGCCGGAAGGGTCGTGCTGGACAGGATAGACACAGGGGGTATAATCAGCATTACACAAAAAAAACGCACACACAACCTGCGTCTGATACGGCGGTATGAAAGATGAATGTACCGGATGAAAGGAGATCGTGTCATGTCCCATTGTTTCCATCCAGCAATTTCATTTCTATCGCTGCTTTAACCAATCCTGCCGTATTTTTCACCTGTAGCTTTTGCAGCAGGCTCACCCGCTGGTTCTCTACAGTACGCAGACTCAGAGTCAGCTTATCGGCAATTTCCTGGCTCGTGTATTCCTCAAGGATCAGCGCCAGGATTTCTTTCTCACGTCGGGTAAGCGAAGGACGTGTATGTTCCAGCTTCCGGCTTTCCATAAGATCCTGTATGAACTGCTGACGAAGCGAAGGGTCTATAAATTGCTCCCCTTTATGTACTGCTTCTATAGCCTGTACAAGTATATACTCGTCTGTATTCTTCAAAAGATAGCCGGCAGCCCCTTTCTCCAGCATATTGCGGATATAATAGGACGTGCTGAATCCCGTCATTACCAGAATGCGCACATTGGGATAGGAGGTCCTGATGATGGCCGCCAGCTCATCACCGCTGCTGTCCGGCATCTGGATGTCCAGCAATAAAACATCAGGCTGCTGTTTTTTCAGGCCCTGCAGCAGAGACTTACCGTCGTAATACACTTCACTCACATTAATATGGGAGAAAGCCTGCAGCATGTTCTGCAAACCGGTAATGACTACTTTATGGTCATCTGCGATAGCAACTTGTATCACCGTCATACAATAATGTTATTCTTGATTCTGCCTGTATCAAATTCAATATACACAGTTGTTCCGGACCCTGTGCTTTCCAGCTCCATCTGCCCTTCCAGTGCGTTAACCCGTGCCTGTATATTTTTCAATCCTATACCGTTACTCTTCCGGATATCTTCGGCAGTAGTACCGATACCATTATCCTCTATAGTGATACTGAACAGCTTTTCCTGCCAGTTGAGCTGTACCAGCGCCTGCGTAGCATGTGCATGCTTTACGATATTGTGTACCAGCTCCTGTATGATCCGGTATATGGCCAGTTCAAAAGATGCATCCATACGGGGAATACGACCATACGTCTGTACCTGTACCTCCGGTATCTGTTCTGTGGGAATATGCCGGCAGAAGTTATTTACCGCTTCCGTAATCCCGCCTTTCAGCAGTACTTCAGGCATCAGATTATGCGCCGTTTTTCGTAACTCCCCCGTAGCTTCATCGACCAGTTCGAGCACGTTCCTGAAGTGTTCTGTCTCAGCCAGCATCTTATTGTGTATACGCATGGTGCTGATATTGATCTTGATAGCAGAGAGCAATCCGCCTACACCGTCATGTAATTCCCTGCCGAGTCGGGTACGTTCTTTTTCTTCTCCTGTCATCATGGCCTTCAACAGCTTTATTTCCTGCTCCTGCATCAGTACCCTGATTTTTTCTTCCTGCAGGTATTGCTTGTGCCGGTTGTTGCGGTATAGTAGTATGATAGTGATACCAAGCAGCAAAATACTGAGCGAGGTGATCCATATCCAGGTGTTCTTCCTTCCGAGATATATCTGCTGCTGGGCAATCAGCAGTTGTTTGGCAGTGATCTCCTTGTCTTTCTGTGCCGTACGGTATCTGGTTTCCAGCTGGTTGATTCCCTTTGTCTTTTCCGCATCCATCAGACTGTCGTGCAGGCGGGAATAGAAGCTCTCATGCAGCCATGCTTGCCGGTAGTCACCTGTTTTACCATACAATGCGGACAACTGGCGGTGTGCCTCCAGGGTATATTTAGGGATGTTCAGCCTTAAGGCTTTGTTTAGAAAATCTTCCGCCTGCTTATAATGCTGCTGTCGGAAATACGCCTGCGCCAGCGAGATCAGGATCGGTGCCTTGGTATAGGGATTGGTGGTTTCCTGCATATCGGCGATAGCTTCCCGCAGGTTCCGGAGGGCTTTATCAGGTTCATTCTTTTTCATGTAAGCGTCTCCCAGATTGTTCAGGACGAGTATTTCCGTTTCCTTATCCCCGGAAGTACGGCTCAGAACAAGCGCCTCCTGCAATGACCGGATACCCTCGTCCGGCCTGTTGTTCTGGGAAAACATAACACCCTTGTTATTGAGTACCATAGCCAGCGACTTGTTGTTTTTCGTCTGCCTGTGGATAGCTTCTCCTTTCTCCAGGTAGAGGATGCCTTTGTCATATAATCCCATATCGAAAAAGATAGAGGCGAAGTTATTATAAGTACTGCCGAGCATATCTTGCAGATCATGCATTCCCTCCAGTATCCGGAGCGCCTGCATAAAGCAGGAGATTGCCTGCCGGTAATTGCCACTGGCACTATACGCCGCACCAAGATTATTATACATGTGGGCCTTCCCTCTTTCATTCGTTTGCAGCGATAGGGAGAGCAGATAAACAGCAATAGCCTGGTCATAGGAACCTGTATTGAGATAAATGGTACCGAGTTCCGTAAGACCTTTTGTGATACCACGCCGGTAGTTAATTTCCCGGCTCCGTGTGACTGCCGTGCGCAGCATAACAATAGCAGTATCCGGCATCCTTGCTGAAACAGCACCGGCTCCTGCAATCAATTGTTCTATGCCGGCTGTATCAGCTGCAATATGAGTATGTATATCGTTTTCGTGTACCCCCGCCTTGGGTATGGTATCCGGTGACTGTGCCCGGAGATCGCTCGTTCCCTGCAGGAGCAACAACAGGCATAGCAACATGTAGCCATACCTGTTTCTTTGAAGGATTGAGTATTGCGGATGTTGGTTCATGAAATCCTGACGTGAAACAGCCTGATTATCCAAACCTACATTAAAATAGCATTTCCGCAAAGGATATATGCAAGCAGGGATCAGGGAGTTTCTGTCCGCTATATGGAAAATCCGGTTAACTATCAGCATCATAGGTTATTCTATACAGGTAATGACCAGCAAATCTTTGGTGGTTTACTACTATAAATTAAATGAAAAATCCACTCTGTTTAACTATAGGCAGTCTCCATACCTTTACCATAACGATAAATAACGTAGTCTATGATCCGTACATTTCCTTTACTAACCATTCTGGCCCTGGGCACCGGAGTGTCCGCTATTGCCCAGGTATATATAGCCGATAATTTTTCCATTACTACCGCTACGGTCACTATTGCAGGAGATGTCCATAGCACTGCGGATATCTCTGGTAACGGATTGTTGCTGCTCAATGGCACAGCCAGCCACCAGTCGGTATATTTCGATGGTCACACCATTCCTGTCCTGGAGGTGAATAACGCCAGGGGGATTTTGCTGGGTGAAGACGTCCGCATTATACAGGAACTCCGGCTTACCGGCGGAAAGATACGCCTGGGCGGCGCAACACTGGCATTTGAGTCCGGCGCTGTGGTCACAGGGGCCGGTACAGACCGGTACATTGTGACGGATGGAAACGGTATGGTTACCGTCGAAAATATCAGCACCGGGAGTGCCTTTATGTTTCCGGTAGGAAAGAGTGATGCCGCAGGGGATTATACACCTGCCGGGATCACGAACCAGACGGTTGCCAGGTCAGTAAGTGTCCGTGTGCAGGATTATACCAGCGCACCTGTGGCCGTTCCGTCCCCGGATCAGGGTATAGACCGCGCCTGGCAGATATGGTCGGATGTAGCAGGTGATGCCACTATTGCACTGACTCATAATGCCAGCACTGAAGGGGCCGCTTTCAACAAGGATAGCGCCTATGTCACCCGGCAGCAGGCCGCCGGAGCGTGGAGTACCGGCATACCGTCCTCTGGCACCAACGGCGGGTTTACCCACAGCGGAAATTTTTCCCTGCCGGCAACCGCAGGACTAACCGCATGGTTCACCAAAGCTGCTCAGGCACCTTCTTCCATCACGCAGATACCCGCTTTATCCATCCATCTTGATGTTGTCCCAAATCCCTTCGTACAGGATGCCCACCTGCAGGTCGTAACCGGCACTGCGCAGCAGGTACAGTATATACTGACAGATATAGCCGGAAAACTGATAACCCACGATGCGCTTCAACTACCTCCAGGTATCAGCCGGTGGCCATTGCCGGTGGCGGGATTGATGCCAGGCGTATACCTTTTGCATATTGCCGGCAACCATATGGACAGACACATGAGAATTATACGCCAGTAATAAGCTAACAACAATAGTCATTTCATCATTTTATCCATAACCAGCAATTATATGAAACATACATTTCTTCTTTTAGCGCTCACTGGTATTGCGTGCACCACTTCCGCCCAGGTCAAGATCGGCCATAATGCGAGCACACCTCCCAACCCTGCTGCTGTACTTGAGCTCAGCAATGACCTGACTGCGGCTCCCAATCAATGGAAGGCCGTGCTCTTACCCCGTGTGGATTTTACGAATGCCGCATTTACCAATAATACTACCTGGGGGATAGCAGGTATGCCCACCGACGGACTTATGGTCTATAATACAGGTAACCGTACAACAGGAGATTTTGAAGGGGCGGGTGTATACGTCTGGACAAACGGCGCCTGGGTGCCCCTGAATAAATATTAACACTGTCTGTCTAAAGAACATGTACATGCGGAAACGGATCTTTACCATACTATTATTGTGTACTACTTACTATGCCTGGGGACAGGTAAAAATGGGGCATGGCGCAGGCGGCGCTCTGCATCCGGGCGCACACCTGGAGCTGGCGAACAATACTGCCGCCAGCCCGGGCGCCTGGCAGGGGCTGAGATTGCCGCACGTGGATTTCACACACACCATTTTTACTGACAGCACGATATGGGGAATTGCAGGTACGCCTGCAGACGGCGCGCTCGTATACAACAACGGTAACCGTACGAACGGCGGCTTCAAGGGTATAGGTACCTATGTGTGGAGCAACGGCGCATGGCTGCATATTAAGAAAAGTCAGCGGTGCAAGGATCCCGGTATGACGCCCGGGGATACAGGATGCATTATCTTCAGATACCGCGGACAGGAAGTTACTTATCCTACCGTACGGGCAAAAGATAACAACATCTGGCTGCAGCAGAACCTCGGCGCTCCAAAGGTTGCGGACTCTGTAACAGATGCCGGTGCATATGGCCATTATTTTCAGTGGGGACGCTGGGATGACGGGCACCAGCTGTCAAGCAGCAACAATGGCAGCACTTCATCCCTGACCGCTAATAATCCGTCCGGTATCCCTGCCGGCAATCCTGATTTTTTTTCAGCCGCTCCTTACTGGTGGAAAGATGGTACAATGACCGATACCTGGACGAATGCACTTCCTTCTGCAACGAATGGCAAAGATCCTTGCGCTGCACTCGGCGTTGACTGGCATATGCCCACCTCTATTGAATGGCAAAATGTTATACTGGCAGAAACGATTACCGGCACGTCGTCCGCCTGGACTTCCAATCTGAAACTCCCTGCCGCAGGACGCCGTCTTCCATCGTCAGGTATGTTTGGCCAGCCAGGAACCGTAGGTCATTTCTGGACCAGTAACGGCAGGGATCCTTTTAGTGGCAATGCTTTTGCTGATTTTGCGCGGATAACGCTCACAAATGCATCCGTGCCCAGTACAGGCAGTGACCGTCCGAATGGTTATTCTATCCGTTGCGTGAAGAACTGACTGACCAGGATTCGCGTGCAAATCAGACTATACCCTATGAAGACAAACCTATCCCTTATAAAACGCTCTTTTATTATAACGAGCTGCGTCCTGTTCCCTGTATGGAGCTGTGTCTTTACACCATTGCTTCACGCGCAGCATGCCAATGTCTGGGCTTTCGGGGGTAAAGCCGGACTTGACTTTAACAGTGGCAGCCCCGTGGCCATTACTACCAGTATCAATACCTGGGCAGGATGCGCCGCAGTCTGTGATGCACAGGGACAATTGCTTTTTTATACAGACGGCACAGTGGTCTATAACCGTAACGGATTGCTGATGGGAAATGGGGCATTGTTCGGGATACTGGTTTCAGCACCTACCCTTTCACCAACACTGGGCGCCCAGGCAACAGCTATTGCGTCCGTCCCCGGAAAGCAGAATCAGTATTATATATTCTCTTTATCACACAGTCCTTCTTACGGTCCGTACGGGTTATACTACAGCATTGTGGATATGACACTCAGCAGCGGTTATGGGAACGTGATAACAGGAAAAAAGCTGATCCCGCTGGATACAGGGCTGACATCAAAAATGACGGTTGTGAAAGGCGACGACTGCAATATATGGCTGGTGACACGGTCCAGAAACGTAAATCACTGGAAGGCGTATAGAATTACAGATACCGGCATTAACGCCACGCCGGTTATTTCTGCGCTCGGCTCGCTACCTCCTGAGGAATACATCACAGGCGGAATCCGGTTTTCTCCGGACCGGCAGAAAATGGTCAGTTACAACCTTGGCACGCTGATCGGCGGACTGGAGCTATATGATTTTGCCCCCCAGACCGGTGTTCTTTCCAACCCGGCCCTGTTTTCTACAATGAGGTTCAATTCCGCCTGTTTTTCACCGGATAACTCGAAGCTGTATGCACTGCCTATGCCCGCACCGGCAGCTGTGCATCAATACGACCTGAACCTACTCCCCAATGTACCTGCGACCGTCTCTTCCGATACGATTGTGTATAAGGCAACCGGGTCGGGCAGCTACAACGACATACAGCGGGGATCCGATGGAAAACTGTATTTCATCGGCCCGTACCCTGACAACCCCGGTTTTGTACATGCTATCAGCTTTCCCAATCTCAGGGGTAGTGCCAGTCAGCCGGTCATTAATGTAATACCATTGTTATCCGGCACTACCTGTTACATCAAGTTGCCTAATGACAATGTAGTGCTTCCGTTACCGGATACTCTCCAGTTGGCAAGAGATACCGTTATTTGTACAGAAAATGCCATACTGCAGGCAGACACTACCGGCGGGAGGCGTGGCCATATATGGAACGATGGCACTACCGGCAGCAGCCTTACGGTTACCACTTCCGGTGTCTATACTGTAAGCTACCGCCACGGCTGCACGGAATATTACATCGATACGTTCCGGGTTACTTTCCGGGATTTTGCCGTTACCGGTTATGCCGGATCATCCTGTCCTGGTATGCAACAGGGTACCGCATGGGTAGAGCAGCAGGATACAACCCTTTATTTCTACATCTGGACAGATACCGCCAGTACCGTGCTCCGGGAACGTCAAAGCAATCATGGCGACACGCTCACCGGCCTGAACCCGGGCACCTACTTCGTGCAGATCCGGGATGCGGTATCCGGATGTGACACAACGATATCTGTGCATGTAGCCGCAATACCCGCTCCTGTAGCAAATTTCACTGCAGACACGACGGTATGCATCGGCTATCCGGCATTATTCGTCAACTTGTCGGATGCACCGATATGGCATTGGGATCTGGGCGACAGAACAACGACAGACACCCTGCACCCGCAGCATCTCTATAGACATCCCGGCACTTACGAAGTGCTGCTGGCGGTACGGAATAATGCCGGCTGCACGGATACGGGCCGTCAGTTGATCCGTGTACAGGACTTTACCCTGCGGCTTACTGCCGGGGATACGCTGGTACAGAAAAATACCGAGGTAATGCTTATCACATCGGCTGAGGAACCATACACTGTTATCGCCTGGGAGCCGGCACAGTTGTTTCCCGACCAGCAGGCGTACAGCCAGCGTGTGACTGCAGACAGCAATATGCAGTATATGGCGGTCGCACAATCTGCCTACGGATGCCTGGACAGTGCGTTCATACAGGTGTATGTCATGGGAGATATTTTCGTTCCTTCCGTCTTCAGTCCGAACGGTGACGGCCGCAATGATTTTTTCCGGCCACTGAGAACGACATACGGCACACCGGTACAGATCCGGCAGTTGCAGGTATATAACCGCTGGGGAGCACTGATATGGAGCGGTAGCGGAAAAATGGCAGAACAGGGATGGGATGGGAATCACAAAGGTATGCCGGTGGAAGCAGGCGTTTATTTCTGGACCGCGGATTTTGAAACCGCAGATGGCAAGAGGATCACGCAGAAAGGAGATGTCACCCTCGTGCGGTAATCCTGATGAGGGTTTACTACTATGAAAAAAATGAAAATTCCACTCTGTTTCCGTCATCTGCAGCCACATACTTTTACTCACCGGATAGTCCGCTCTATCATTCAAACTATAAAGCAATATCTATGAAGAAGCAAATACTACTTTCTTTCCTGATGTTAATGATCACCTGCTGTGTAATTGCGCAGGTAAAGATGGGCCATAACCCGTCAATGCCTGTACAGGATGCGTCGCTGCTGGAATTGAGTAACAATACCGGAGGCAGCCCCGGCGACTGGCAGGGACTGCTGCTGCCCCAGGTTGATTTCAGCAGCAACACCAACTTCCCCGACAATACAGCCTGGGGGATTGCGGGGACAGCAACCCCAGGAGCCATTGTCTATAACCGGAGCAATCGCACCACCGGCGGGTTTGCAGGGCCGGGTACTTATGTATGGGACAACGGGGCCTGGATATTGCTGAAGGCCAATCGTCCTGCCGTGGTCGCCGCCGGATCGCTGAACTGTAGCGGTACGCTTGCAGGTACCTATACGCAGGGGACAGCGATGACATCAGGCAATACCAAGACGATCAGTGTGAATGTAACGACCATAGGCACCTACAACTTTACGACCGGCACGGTTACCGGCATCAGTTTTTCGGCAAGTGGAACATTTACAGCCACAGGCGTACAGAACGTAGTACTGACAGCCACGGGTACACCGACGGTGAGCGGGGCACAGAATTTCACAGTGAGCGGATTGGGCCAGATGTGCAATTTCAGTGTAACTATAGATCCGGCAGTAGCGGTGATCGCCGGCGGATCACTGAACTGCGGCGGCGCGCTGGCGGGCATCTATACTCAGGGAACGGCGATGATCGCAGGCAATACCAAGACCATTAGTGTGAATGTGACATCTCCCGGTGTATATAGTTTTACAACCGGTGCGGTTGCAGGTATCAGCTTTTCAGCGAACGGAACATTTGTCTCTGCCGGAGTTCAGAACGTCGTGCTGACAGCCACCGGGACACCGTTAGCGAGTGGGACGCAAAACTTCACGGTAACAGGCCTGGGCCAGACGTGTAACTTCAATGTAACCGTGAACCCTCCTGTAGCGGTAATCGCTACCAGCTCCCTGAGCTGCAGTGGCGCGTTGGCGGGAACTTATGAACAGGGTACGGCGATGACCGCAGGCAATACCAAGACCATCAGTATGGATGTAACCTCTGCGGGTACTTACACTTTTACAACGCCCAACCTTGCGGGCATCAGTTTTTCGGCCAGCGGTACGTTCTCTACTACCGGCGTACAGAATGTGGTGCTGACGGCTACCGGTACACCTTTTGTAAGTGGCGTACAGGGTTATACAGTGAGTGGTCTGGGACAGCTCTGTAATTTCAGCGTACCAATAGCTCCTCCCCCGGCTGTGATCGCTGCAGGTTCACTGAACTGCGGCGGTACGCTGGCTGGCACCTATATGCAAGGAGAGACAATGACCGCAGGCAATACCAAGACCATCAGTGTGAATGTAACGACCACAGGTACCTACAGTTTTACAACCGGCCCGGTTGCAGGTATTACATTTTCCGCAAGCGGCACCTTTTCCGCCACGGGTATGCAGAACGTAGTACTGACCGCTACAGGCACGCCATCGGCGAGCGGCACACAGAACTTTACCGTAAGCGGCCTTGGCCAGACATGTAACTTCAGTGTATCTGTAAATCCACCACTGGCAGTGATCGCAGCCGCATCGCTAAACTGTGGCGGCACACTTGCCGGCACCTATGTGCAGGGTACTCCCATGACATCAGGAAACACCAAAACGATCAGCGTAAATGTGACATCCACGGGCAGCTACAGCTTTACGACCAGTACAGTCGGAGGTATTACATTTTCAGGCAGTGGTATATTTTCCGTTACAGGCGTACAGAACGTGATACTGACAGCTGCCGGCACACCGTCAGCGAGCGGAGCGCAGAATTTTACGGTGAGTGGTCTTGGCCAGACCTGTAATTTCAACGTGCCGGTAGATCCTGCGGTTGCAGTGATCGTCGCCGGATCGCTGAACTGCAGCGGCATGCTGGCAGGCACTTATGTGCAGGGGACGGCCATGACCTCCGGGAATACCAAGACGGTCAGTGTGAATGTAACATCTATCGGCACTTATAGTTTTACAACCGGCACCGTTGCCGGGATCAGCTTTTCCGCCAGCGGTACATTCGTATCCCCAGGTGTACAGAATGTAATGCTGACTGCAACAGGTACGCCATCGGCAACCGGGACACATAGCTTTACAGTAAGCGGCCTCGGCCAGACGTGCAATTTCAACGTAACAGTAGATATGGCTGCTGCCGTAATCGCTGCCGGATCGCTGAACTGCAGCGGTACGCTGGCAGGCGGCTATATGGAAGGTACGGCAGTGACAGCCACCCATACCAAAACCATCAGCATGAATGTAACGACTGCCGGCCCCTACAGCTTTACAACCAATACGGCCGCCGGCATCAGCTTTGCTGCCAGCGGCACCTTCTCCACTACCGGTATACAGAATGTAGTGCTGACATCTACCGGCACTCCGTCAGCCAGCGGCATACATACATTTACGGTGACCGGCCTGGGACAAAACTGCAATTTTGATGTCCGGATCTGCAATCATCCCGCCACTGTGGGTCAAACCGGTTGCGTTACCTTCCAGTACCGGGATGAATGGGTTACCTATCCCACTGTCAGGGCCGGAGATAATAAAATATGGTTGCAGCAGAATCTCGGTGCGACCCGTGTAGCAGTATCCGCTTTGGATGCCGATGCTTACGGGCACCTTTTCCAATGGGGGAGGTGGGATGATGGTCATCAGTTGCGGAACAGCCCCTCGGCTGCAGCTACTACCCTGAATCCCAATAATAATCCTGCAGGTTTAGGAGCCGGCTCTCTTAGCTTTTACACAGGCAATAATCCCAACTTCTGGTGGAACCCTGTTGCAAGTACAGACACCTGGAGCGATGCCGCTCCCACCGCCACCAATGGACTTTCCCCCTGTGCTGCCCTGGGCGCAGGATGGCATGTACCTGAAATCAGTGAATGGGAAGGCATGGCAACTGCGGAAGGAATTACAGACAGCACCACCTCGATGGCCTCTCGTCTTAAACTTCCCCTGGGCGGTCAGCGCAACGCAACAAACGGCAACGTCGTAGGCCTCGGAATAGGATACTACTGGTCCACCACATATACAAGTTCCATACCTAATGTGCGTAATCGTCATTCTTTCACTTTGCTGTCCACTTCTGTGGCGACAACCGGCTCGGTCAGCCGGAGCATTGGGGCTACTGTACGCTGTGTCAGGAACTGATCATCTACAGGAACCTCACTGTATACGAAAAGAAGGAGTAAATAACGTGAATTACCTGCTATGACAAGTATGATACGATGGCATGTGCTGATGATACTGACCTGTTCGCTGGTTACAGGTCTTGCGGCCGGTCAATATTACAACCAGACGCCGGAGTATCTCAAGGCAAACGGCGTATGGGCATTTGGATATAACTGCGGACTGGATTTTAACCAGGGCGGGCCTGCAGTACCTTTCCTGACGATGGTAGGGCCGGGAGCATCCGCAATCGAAAATACTGCATCGGTGGCATCACCCTATTCGGGACGTCTTCTTTTTTACTCGGACGGCGAAAAATGCTGGAACAGTAATCATATTGTAATGCCTCATGGAAGCGGCCTCCGGGGGGCCGGCACCCTGCATACAACGACACAGGGAGTCTGTATTGTCCCGGTAATTGATTCTCCCGGAAAATACTACCTGTTCTCATTAAACCATACCAATAGCACCCCCAGCCTCTATTACTCCATAGTGGATACCAGCCTGGATAACGGCCGGGGCGATGTTGATACGAACCGGAAAAACATATTGCTGGATGCCACCCCGCTGCATGAAAGCATGATTGCGATTCCGGGTAATAATTGTGATGTCTGGCTGATGGTGCACAGCAGTAATCTGTCCCGGTTCAAAGCTTACCATATAACACGCAACGGAATAGACCCCAGCCCGGTTATTTCCAATATGGGAACGCAGATACAGGGATCCGGCGCCTACTTTATAGGCGGCATGACTGTATCTCCCGACCGTTCCATGATCGCCATCTGTAGCCGTTCATCTCTGTCGTCCTCACAGGGATTACCCACAGGCGGCGCCTTATTGTGCCAGTTTGACGCCGCTACAGGACAAGTCACCAGTGGTATTGTTGCCGAGGGCAGCACCGGCTGTTACCATGCCTGTTTTTCACCTGACAACTCCAAGCTGTATATACTTAATGAAGGGACAAACCGCTCCCTGTACCAATACGACGTCAGCAATTATAACGCAGCAGCCATAGCCGCCTCCAAGACATTGATCAAGGATGCTTACAATCGTGTTTCCCTGCTCAAGCTGTATCGTGATACCATTTATACGCTGATGAGAACGGGCAGTAATAGCGACAAAATATATCTCAACCGTATTAACAATCCCAACGTCCAGGGAGCCGGCTGTGGATACCAGGACTCTGCCGTATTATTATGGCCGGGAAGTTCTGCCACTTGTCTTTCCAGTGATGTGGTGTACCCCATTCCTTTTGATACGGTATATGCAAGACGCCTGGACACACTCCTGTGTTTTTATCCCGGCGACAGTGTAACGCTAAGTGCATCACCCGGATTCGCCGGGTATGAGTGGGATGACGGATCAACAGACAGCACACGGGTAATAACAGCGACCGGTGTTTATTATGCATACTGCAAAGATTATTGCCGGCCACGTGTGGACTCTTTTATTATACGTGATCCCGATACGCTATTCTTCATGCACGACACTTGTGCCGTACCCCCGCTGGTGCTGCATGGGCAGGACGGATATACAACATATCTATGGCAGGACGGAACTAAAACAATGGAATATACGGTCGTGTCGCCGGGTACTTATTGGGTACAAGCTTCAGATAAATGCTCATTCCGGATAGACAGCTTTACCGTCCGGGACATAGATTTTGACTTTTCCCTGGGAGCAGATACAGTTATTTGTGACAAAACACCACTGCGCCTGGCAGCTACCGTACCCGGCGCCTCATACTTATGGCAGGACGGCAGCACAGAATCCGCATACACGATACACACATCCGGCAGCTACCGGGTACAGGTAACCCGCAACGGCTGTATGCTGTCAGATACAATACAGGTACGCTATGCCGATGTACGCCAACACCTCGGAGATGATATAATGGTATGCAAAAACGAACCGGTACAGATCACATTGCAGGCAAACGTCCCGCCCGGCGCCACTGCTTTGTGGAACGACGGCACGGAAGGCCCTGTTGCTTATGTGGCGGACAGCGGCACTTACTGGGTAATGGTCAGCGATCCACCCTGTACCGGAAGTGATACGATTATCATCCGGCAGGAATTCTGTTCCTGCCGGATCAGCATACCGGATGCATTTACGCCCAACGGCGATGGTAAAAACGACTATTTCCGCCCGCTTATAGAACCCGGCTGTCCGGTACAGGATTATCGCCTGAATATTTATAACCGCTACGGTCAGAGGATATATACTACCAATGATCCCACATCTGGTTGGGACGGTATCTACAACGGAAGTCCGGCAACGGTAGGCGTATACATGTACGACCTGAGATTTACGGGAGGAACAAAAAACAACGAATACTATAAGAAAGGAGACCTGACAGTAATCCGCTGATGAAGTCAAGGAATTGCATGATTATGAAAATCCTCAGCCAATCCTGCTATTACGTCTATATTGTCACAGATGATGATAAGAGTCACCTGTATACCGGTGTTACCAGCAACCTGTTATCCCGGCTGCAGCAACATGAGCGGGAAGCACGGAAGCATCGCCTGCAGGATGCCGGTCAGTTTCTCGTATACTGTGAACAATACTCCGACATGCTCCAGGCCATTGCCAGGGAGAAAGAGATCAAGCGTTGGTCCCGGAAAAAAAAGGTGGGGCTGATCAATAAATCAAATCCCGGTTGGCAGTTTATGAACGAAGCGGTATATACATCTTCCGGCAGTCTCCATACTACGCAAACCCCGACATAGCAAACTACAGGATCATTTCCTCACCGTAAACTTTACAATATTCGACCGGTTTTGCTGGAAGATAAGTTGCAGGGTATAATCACCGGGTGGAAGCTTTCCGTTCTTGCAAACCTTTTCGTTCAATACAACCATATCCGCCACTGAGAACTGCTTCATCATCCACTCATATGGCTTCAGCACGTACTGATGCCGACGCATGGTCACAGAATCGGCGGCGCCGACCTTATACCTCGGTTTCCCTTCCTGACTAAGTACATTACCATGCTGCTCACTGATGATACGGCACGAAGCGCCCCACAATGTAAAGCCCGGCGCTGAAGGGCGGTCAAAAAGAAATTTCTGTGAACGGGAAGATTTGTTGTTGAACGTTACAAATATTTTCAGTTCGCGTATATCCCGCACCACATTATTGACCATCTTTACCTGTATGGAAAGGACAGGATTGTGATATGGGAGATTATGATAAACAACAGCGCCCTGACCGTCCATAAGCGGTAATACCTGCCGGGATTCCGGGGGGAGGAGCGGGACATACGTTCCTGTATCTTTAATATTCAGAATTGTATCCCTCGTTTGTTTTCTGTCATTCACTACGATCACCATACGCGTCAGCGAGTCAACGGTTGTCACAGTAGTATTAGACGCACGTCTCCTCGTTTGCGCAGCAACTTCCGGTATGTTTGCTGTCACAAGCAGCAGCATTACAAGCAACCTGATCATGATGATTTGAGTGTAGTGTATAATGGCTTCGACAGGCTCAGCCACCGTCTTTTAATGTCAGTGGTTGAGCCTGCCGAAGTCATCATTACCCGTGTTCCAGGCTGCCCAGATACCTTTCCGCGTCCAGGGCGGCCATACACCCACTGCCTGCGGCAGTGACCGCCTGACGGTATATCTTGTCCTGCACATCACCACAGGCAAAGACACCTTCAATATTAGTTTTGGAAGAACCCGGTTGTGTGATGAGATATCCCTGCTCATCCATATCCAGCCAACCTTTGAATAATTTCGAATTAGGCTCATGCCCGATAGCAACAAAAAAAGCGCTGACAGGTATTTCCGTTTTTTCGCCGGTCTGGTTATTACGTATACGTACTCCATCCACTTTGTGCTCCCCCGTTACTTCCTCTGTATCAGAATTCCAGTAGATTTTAATATTAGATGTTTTGAGCACCCGGCTCTGCATGACCTTACTGGCACGCATTTCATCCCGGCGGACGATCATGTGTACCGTACTGCAGAGCTTGGAGAGATATAGCGCTTCTTCGCAGGCCGTATCGCCCGCTCCCACGATAGCGACTTCCTTACCTTTAAAGAAGAAACCGTCGCATACGGCACAAGCAGAAACGCCATGCCCGTTCAAACGCTGTTCAGATTCAATATCAAGCCATTTAGCCGAAGCGCCGGTGGCGATAATGACACTATCAGCCTCGATCCATTTTTCTTCATCAATCTCAACTTTGTAGGGACGATTGAGGAAATCAACTTTGGTGGCCAGCCCCCAGCGTACATCGGTACCCATACGTTGGGCCTGTTTTTCAAAATCTATCATCATCTGCGGCCCCATGATGCCGTCCGGATAACCGGGATAATTCTCCACATCGGTAGTAATAGTCAGTTGTCCGCCTGGTTGCAGCCCCTGATATAATACAGGTTTCAGATTGGCGCGCGCCGCATATATTGCAGCGGTATAGCCCGCCGGGCCGGAGCCGATGATCAGGCAGTGTACTTTTTCGTTTTCTGATTCAGCCATATGTAGTTTATGTTCAGTGGGTAAAAATGCAAAAGAATTGGGGTTAGAACAAGTATTTATTCCTCATATACGGAGATAGCAGGCAGCAACGGCTATACAACGACGGTATACATAACAGATTGCCGCTTTATGAAATACTGCGCCGACGTATTTAATACAAACTTAAAGAAGATAAAAATTACAATGCGAATGCAGTTGTCATAATCAGGTTATCTTAAGCAGTTGTTTTGACATATACTTTGCAATATGATTTCTGCCATATAAAGTATAGTTCAAATTTATTTTCATTTTTCAAGATATAAGTATGATATTTGCTGTGATAATCCATCGTTGTTTGTAACGATTATTTACCTTTGCTTCTACAATGGATATTCTAACCCCCTCTCCAGCATTCTTGTTATGTGTATCCGCAGGTATACTTTCCTTTTTTTTGAGTATCATATCCATACCAAGGGTCATATATATAGCAAAAAGGAAGAGACTGTTTGACATTCCGGATAACCGGCGAAAAGTCCATACACATATCATTCCCCGACTCGGAGGCATTGCTATTTTTTTTGCCTTTATGATTAGCACAGCGCTTTTCATCAATCCTGAAACATTCACACAATGGAATTATTACAGCGCTGCGGCAATGATCCTGTTTATCATCGGCGTCAAAGATGATCTCATTGGTCTACCCCCGCTCAAAAAGTTCCTGGCCCAGATTCTTGCTGCGGGAATTATTGTTTATCTGGGAGACATCCGGCTCACTTCCCTGCATGGCTTCATAGGGATCTATGAATTACCTTATTTATTAAGCATTCTCTTCTCTATAACCGGTTGCGTGTTTATTACAAACGCATTCAACCTGATTGACGGCATTGATGGTCTGGCCGGATCCATAGGTGTTTTATCTTCCTGCTTATTTGGTGTCTTACTCTTTCTGGCTGGAAATTTCAGTGGTGCTGTAATGGCCTTCAGCCTGATGGGAGCTATTGCCGGCTTTCTCCGCTACAACATCTCGCCCGCCCGGATATTTATGGGAGATACGGGTGCGATGCTGATCGGCTTCCCTATTGCCGTTATTGCAATCCTGTTTGTCCGCTCTTTTGACCAGGCTACCACCACATCTATTACCGCTTTGATTTATAGCTCCCAAAGCGCATTACTGATTACTCTTTCCATACTGTTTATACCGGTATTTGATACACTCCGGGTGTTTACAACACGCCTGATAAAAGGGCATTCTCCTTTTCGTGCCGATCGCACACATCTGCATCATTACCTGCTTGACCTGGGCTTTTCACATAAGCGTACTGTTCTGGTGTTGCTATCTGCCAATATGCTGATCATCGCAGTCTCACTAATGGTACAGCATTATAACCTGAACCTGGGAGTAGCAGCACTATTTTTCGTAGCATTCGGATTATTTACTATTATGTATCTGCTGCGTCGCAGACTGTATGCAATACAACATAAAGAAGCTGCTAACGCCGCATACACAAAAGCTGTTGCTCAGCTGAATAAAAATGAGCAGCCAGCTCCGGCATTAAACGGGAACATTACTGTAAAAGGGAAAAAGATAACATTGGAGCAGTTGAAAGTTGAAGATTAAAAACAGATCTGTTCAATTTTCAACCACACAAGTCCCACTCTGGTAGCGGCAAAGATATAAATGCCGGTTTTCATGGTACAGTAAAGCATTATTTTCATCCCGTGCAGGGTGGATGTCATACTTGGTGAAAGTGGCCGTGTTATAATCATTCATCTGGGCATTGAAGATTGTTCCAAATCTGCTAAGCAGGCCGGCGTACCATAAAAAGGTCTCGTATCCCCTGAATACCCATTCGTTGGGTGTTCCTCCGTATATTTTGCTATAACGTTCAGACAATGCCTGCCCCGAAGCCGTAGTGTGGTCAAAGTAGAACGGCGTCGTAAAGCTGAAAGCTATGTTGCCGAGTTGTTCTGTTCTTTTGAGAAACGGGCGGCTGTTCCATGACGGCATTCCGAAAATTTCAAAGCGGTATCCCGAACAAACTTCGTTCAGTTGTTCAAGTAACGCCCCTGCATAATCCGTATCCAATACCGGCATGATAATGACATTGGTCTCTGTGCTGTCAAACAACTGCCGGAGCTTTGCAGGAGCCGGTAATTTATCACAATCAATTATCCCGTATTTTTTCTCTTCATCCCCGGAGATCAGACGATAAGCCGTTTCATCTACCGCAACCGTACTACGCCGGTAAAGGAACAACTGATTCCTTGGAAATTTCTTCCTTGCAGCCGTACGAACCTTGTCACAGTGCGTATAGAGCGTCGGCTGCAACAGCGTAAAATAAGGATTGTTAGTTACTCCCCCATCAGACGGAGAAAGCACAGAGATGAAATTAATTTGCTTCTGCTGAGCAAAATTTGCCAGCGATGCCACATCCGATGATGGGACAATGCCAATCAAAAGATCCGATGATGCAAGTGTTTTATCCCGGATCAGTTGTGCAACAGAAGTACGGGGCCCGGTAATATCATGGACGTACACATCAATCTTATGCCTGGACGCATCAATGGTATCTGCTGCCAGCTTCAGCCCTTCGTAGAAGGAAATACCGGCAAGCGCTTTTACCGGAACTTTATTGCGGAATATAGTTGTCTTCCCCTTTACCAGCTCATCCATATACAAAGGCGCCAGCACATCTACGCGGTAGCGTTCTTTCTTTACAGTAGACGGATAATCTATAGTGTGACTCTTTGTGCTTTTTGTTACAGGAGTTACCGTTCCGGCTTTTTTATCGGATTTCTTTTTTTCCCTTTGAAACAGCTTCTGAAATATCTGCCCCGAAGCATCTCCGGGCATCCCTGGCAGGAACAACAACAACAGGCAGGTAAATACCAAAAAGCGTTTCATACTGCATACCGTTTAAAATTCCGTACATTCCTCACTATTCCCATTCGATCGTAGCGGGCGGCTTTGAGCTGATGTCATACACCACACGGTTGATACCGCGTACCCGGTTGATGATATCATTGGATATCCTGCCCAGCAATTCGTAAGGCAAATGCGCCCAATCAGCCGTCATCCCATCCACCGACGTCACAGCCCGGAGCGCCACTGTATATTCATATGTACGCTCATCCCCCATCACCCCTACGCTTTGTACCGGCAACAGGATTGCCCCTGCCTGCCATACCTGATCATACATGCCGCTGTCGCGAAGATGTTGGATATATATGGCATCGGCCTCCTGCAGCATCTTTACTTTATCCTCCGATACCGCACCGAGAATGCGTATACCAAGCCCCGGGCCAGGGAAAGGATGACGTGCCAGGAAGATATTATCAATACCCAGTTCACGCCCTACCCTACGCACTTCGTCTTTAAACAGGAAACGAAGCGGCTCCACCAGTTCCATCTGCATGATCTCGGGCAGACCACCTACATTATGATGCGATTTGATAGTAACCGAAGGGCCGTGGACGGACACCGATTCGATCACATCCGGATAAATTGTACCCTGCCCCAGAAAATGGACACCCTGGATATGAGTAGCTTCTTCCTGAAATACATCAATAAACAGCCGCCCGATTATTTTTCTTTTCTGCTCCGGATCGGAAACGCCTTCCAGCGCTGTATAAAAACGCTGCCTCGCGTCTATACCTTTTGTATTCAATCCCAGATGACGATAACCTTCCAGTACCTGCTCAAATTCATCTTTACGAAGCAGGCCGTTATCAACAAAAATACAATAGAGGTTCGCTCCAACAGCGCGGTGTATCAATGTTGCAGCCACCGTAGAATCGACCCCGCCACTGAGCGCCATGACCACCTTTCCGTTCCCTACCTGTTCTTTGATCCGTGCTACCGTATCCTGTATGAACATAGCGGGCGTCCAGTCCTGCCTGCAGCCACAGATATCCACCACAAAATTTTTCAGGAGTTGCTTTCCGTCGGTGCTGTGCGTTACCTCCGGATGGAATTGTATACCATACACCGGTTGTTCTGCAAAACTGTCTGCTGCTTTATAAGCTGCTACAGGTATGCTTTCCGTACGGGCGATCACCCGGAATCCATCGGGTAATTCTTTAACCGAATCACTATGACTCATCCATACCTGGGAACCTTCGCTGATTGTGGCAAACAACGGATCGCCGGTGAGCTGCTGCAGATGCGCACGACCATATTCCCGGTGCGTGGAGCTGCCCACCGTACCACCCGACTGGCTGGCCACCAACTGGGCGCCATAACAAATACCGAGTACGGGTAGTCGCCCGGCCATAGCCTGGATATCCGGCTTAGGCGCATGTTCATCATTAACCGAAAAAGGACTGCCGGAAAGGATAATCCCTTTAAGGTCCGGCTCGTACTGCACCGGCCTGGTGCAGGGTTGTATTTCACAGTAAATGTTCAGTTCGCGTATACTGCGTGCAATAAGCTGGGTATATTGCGAGCCAAAGTCGAGAATCAGGATTTTATCGTTCATTCAATTATCAGCGTAAAATATAAACTATGCCTGCCCTGTTGTACCTCCGAATGTGAAGGGCATGGTTACGGCTTCCTGGTCTTTGATAGCGCCGTGCGTAGCTTCAAAGCGTTTTACATTGTCAATCAACGCCCGCATCAGGCGCTTGGCATGCTGCGGGGTCATTACAATCCGGGACTTGACCTTAGCTTTCGGCACATTGGGCATCACATTCACAAAATCAAGTACGAATTCGGCGAAAGAATGTGTAATAATCGCCAGGTTGGCATAAGTACCATCGGCCATTTCCTCTGACAGCTCTATGTTTAGCTGCTGTTCCTGTTGCTGTTCCTGTTGCATAAAGATCACTTGTATCTGGCTGCGAAATTAGTGAAAAACCGGCTAAACTATATCGGGACGATATAGCTCATTTGATTATCTTGCACTGCCAAACCGGAACATGCAACCTATTCAGTCCCTTTTACCACTCCTGGAAACCCCGCGTAATATAGTTATTACAACACATTATAAACCGGACGGAGATGCCATCGGGAGCATACTGGCACTTTATCATTACCTGACCCTGAAGAACCACCGGGTTACACCGGTTGTACCAAGCGAAGTACCTGCATTCCTGACCTGGCTGCCCGGTACGGATGTGATCGTGAATTATGAATCGGCCTCTGCCCGTACACAGGCAGCACTTAAAGACGCTGATATCATTTTCTGCCTGGACTTTAACCAGTTTGGCCGGGTGCATAAGATGGAATCTTCTCTGGCAGAAGCCGGAGGAATCAAAGTGCTGATAGATCATCATATGTTCCCCGCGCCCGTATGGGATTATGGTGTCAGCGAACCGGAAAAAAGCAGTACCTGTGAGATGGTATATGACTTTATAAAGCAAAACGGCGATCTGAATCTTATTGATCCGGATATGGCCGCCTGCCTGTATACAGGGGTATTAACAGATACCGGCTCTTTCCGCTTTCCGGCTACTACGGCCAGTGTGCACGATATGGTTGCGGAACTTAAACGCCGGGGACTGGAACATACACATATTCACGAGGCTGTATATGACTCCTGGTCGGTCAACAGGATGCGTTTTATCGGCTATATGCTGATTGAGCGTATGGAAATATTCCCCCAGTGGCAAGCCGGGCTGATCACGGTTTCCCGGAAAGATCTGCAGTTGTTTTCCCTGGGAGCAGGCGATACGGAAGGGCTGGTCAATTATCCTTTAAGCATTGCCGGCATACGCTTTGCCACGCTGATCACGGAACGCGGCGACGAAATAAAGCTATCTTTCCGGAGTAAAGGAAATTTTGATGTAAATGCTTTTGCCAGGGAATATTTCAATGGCGGTGGACACTTTAATGCCTCCGGCGGCCGGTCATCCCAGAGTTTTTCTGAGACAATAACACAATTTAAGAAAATTTTGTCCGATATTCACCCCCGCTAATTAAAATATATGAATAAACGTAGTATCCCCATTGCCCTTTTGGGAATGAGTTTTCTGTATCTGAGCGCCTGTAATTCAGGCGATGGTTTTAAAACCACAAAAGATGGTCTGGAGTACCGGATCGTAAAAGACAGTGCCAGCGACCAGCGACCGGTAGTCGGAGACCTGCTGGAAATGCACATCACCACCCGCGTAGGCGACAGTGTGCTGTTCGACAGCCGCAAGCTGAATAATGACCAACCCCTGAAGTTTCCACTGGCAGAACCTGCTTTCCGGGGTGACATTTCCGAAGGATTCACTTTGCTGACGCCCGGAGACAGTGCTGTATTCCGTGTTTCCCTGGATTCAGTAAGAAAAACAGGCGCGCAATTGTTACCTTGGATGAAGCCTACAGATAAATTCCAGTATGAAGTGGTGCTGGTTTCGGTGAAATCGCAGGAAACAGCAAGACAGGAAATGGAAACACAAGCTTCCCGCCAGAAAGAAACCGATGAGCAACTGTTACAGGAGTATTTTGCACAAAACAAGCTGAATCCCTCTAAAACTGCCAGCGGCCTGTATTACCAGATCGAAAAAGAAGGTAACGGCAGTATCGCACAACAAGGACAGCAAGTAACGGTAAATTATACCGGACGTACGCTGGACGGCAATGTTTTCGACTCAAACCAAGATCCTAAATTCAAGCACGTAGAACCATTCACCTTCCCGCTGGGGCAGGGCGCAGTGATCCCGGGATGGGATGAAGGCGTGGCGCTACTGAAAAAAGGAAGTAAGGCGAAATTGTTTATCCCTTCACCGCTGGCATATGGCCCACAAAGTCCGGGGCCGGAAATTCCTGCCAATTCGATCCTTGTATTTGATGTGGAAGTGACCGATATTAAATAACCAATTCAGATTGGTCAATTTGAAAATTTGAAAATGCACCAACGACTACGGCACTTATCATAACACGAACATTTTCCAACTTCCAAATTGACTAATTTAACCAACCATTTAATAGCATGAAAAAGATACTCATTATGGCTATGGCCTGCTCCCTGATCACAACAGGCGGCTTTGCCCAGTCAAAAAAAGATAAAAAGAAAAAAAGTGGTGAGACTAAAACAGAAACTGAAACTGCCGCTCCCCCTGCTCAGACATCATCCTATCTTACTACCGAAAACGGTCTTGAATACAAGCTTTTGAAAGATGTAGCAGGCACGCCGGCAAAAGTGGGCGATTTTGTAGAGATGCACATCATCACCGGTGTAGGCGACAGTGTGCTGTTTGATTCCTATCAAATGAATAATAACCAGCCTGTCCCCTTCCAGGTGCAGCCGGCTGCTTTCAAAGGAGATATCGGTGAAGCGTTCACTATGATGTCTGCCGGCGACAGTGCTGTATTCCGGGTTCCCATAGACTCCATTCTTAAAACCGGCGCCCAGGCTCTACCCTGGATGGAAGCAGGGAAAGGCATGAAAATCAACTATACGATACATGTACTTTCTGTAAAGACTCCGGAACAAATGCAAGCAGATATGCAGCGTGAAATGGAAGCACAAAAGGACGTAGATGAAAAACTGCTGCAGGAATATTTCGCAGAGAAAAAGATCAAAGCGACAAAAACCACGTCCGGTTTGTATTATTCTATATCCAAAAAAGGAGCAGGGCTGCTTCCGTCAACCGGCGACAGCGTTTCCATGAATTATACCGGCAAGTTGCTGAACGGCGAGGCGTTTGATTCGAATGTAGATCCCCAGTTCCAGCACGTACAGCCGTTCTGGTTCCTGTTGGGTATGCGCCAGGTAATTGCCGGCTGGGATGAAGGTATAGCGCTCCTGCCTAAAGGCAGTAAGGCAACGCTGTACATCCCTTCAGGGCTGGCATACGGCCCGCAAAGCCCAGGCCCGCAGATACCGGCCAACTCTGTGCTCGTGTTTGATGTAGAGGTAGTGGATGTGAAGAAGGCAGGGAAATAGCATTTCCTCATTAAATTATGTAAAAAGCCATCTCCGGAAAGGGGGTGGCTTTTTGCATAGGTGTTTATAATTAGCCAATTAGCTAATGAGCTGATTAGCTAATGTCTATCGCGGAAAATCATTAGCTCATTGGCTTATTAGCTAATTAAAATGATGGATTTTAACGCAAAACCTGTTATTTTCGGGCTTTAAACCCAATCCTGCATGGCCATTTTTCAGCAAATACTGTTTATTATTTGCTCTGCGGCTGCCATTTACTTTTTTGCAAAAAAAGCAGGCAGCATCCGCCGTAACATCAATCTGGGGCGGGATGAAGACCTGTCTGACAACCGGGGCAAACGTATCAAAAATGTAGTACTCCTGGCGCTGGGACAGAAGAAAATGTTCAAAAAGCCCGTACCGGCGCTACTCCACCTGGCCGTTTACGCAGGTTTCGTAATCATTAACATTGAAATGCTTGAGATCTTTCTCGACGGCGTTTCAGGCCAGCACAGGTTATTTGCCCCGCTATTGGGCGGCTTTTATGCCTGGCTGATCGGCTTTTTCGAGATACTGGCAGCCCTGGTACTTATCGGCTGTGTGATTTTCCTCATCCGGCGCAACATACTCAAAGTAAGACGCCTGAATCAGGGAGAGCTGGACGGCTGGCCCCGTAATGATGCCAACCTCATCCTGATCACGGAAATCGTGCTGATGGGACTGTTCCTTACCATGAATACTGCCGATCAGGTGCTGCAAAGCCGCGGCGCTGCTCATTATACCACAACCGATCCCTTCTGGATCACACAGCATTTTACAGGACTTATGGCGGGGCTCTCTGATGGAGCGCTGACCGGCGTAGAACGTACTGCATGGTGGCTGCACATCATAGGCGTCTTTCTGTTCCTGAATTATCTCCCCTATTCCAAGCACTTTCATATTGTTCTTGCCTTCCCGACGGCTTATTTCACACGTTTGCAGCCACAAAGCGAGCTGGATAATATGAGCGGCATCCAGAATGAGGTTTTGTATATGATGCAGCCGGAACTTGCGCCACCGGCTCCGGCAGACGGGCAGCCCGCCCAGCAGCGTTTCGGGGCCAAGGATGTCATGGACCTTAGCTGGAAAAACCTGATGGAAGCATACGCATGTACCGAATGCGGACGGTGCACCGCTGCCTGCCCCGCCAACATCACGGGCAAAAAACTTTCTCCGCGCAAGATCATGATGGATACCCGTGACCGGCTGGAAGAAGTGGGGCGTAACATCACTGCCCATAAAACATTCCAGGACGATGGCAAATCGCTGGTGCATGATTATATATCAGTAGAAGAGCTACGGGCCTGTACTTCGTGCAATGCCTGTGTGGAAGCCTGTCCTGTAGGTATTGAACCCCTGTCCATTATTTATCAGTTGCGCCGCTACCTGGTAATGGAAGAAAGTAATAGCCCCCAGGAATGGAACCTGATGTTTGGCAATATTGAAAATAATATGGCTCCCTGGAAATTCAGCCCCGACGAGCGCGACAAATGGGCGGAGGAACTGGCGGCAACACAGAATTAACGAGCGCTATTTTGTTTAAAAACAAGCAGAGAAACGAAAATGCAGATAAAATCCATGGCAGAGTTTGCCGCTTCCGGTGAAATGCCTGACGTACTTTTCTGGGTAGGTTGTGCCGGCAGTTTTGACCAACGGGCACAAAAGATCACCAAAGCTTTTGTTACCATACTGGATAAGACCGGCGTAAGCTTTGCCATTCTGGGCAAGGAAGAAATGTGTACCGGAGATCCGGCAAGGCGCAGCGGTAATGAATTTCTCTTCCAGATGATGGCCTACAACAACATCCAGACACTGAACGGATACGGTGTCAAAAAGATCGTCACTACCTGTCCCCATTGCTTCAACACATTAAAAAATGAATACCCTGCGCTGGGCGGCAGCTATGAAGTGATACATCATACTCAATTGTTGCAGGAGCTGATCAACGACGGCCGCATTAAGATGAAGGAGGGTGGAATATTTAAAGGGAAACGTATTACGTACCACGACAGTTGCTATATGGGACGTGGCAATGGTGTTTTTGAAGCGCCGCGTGCAGTACTGGAAGCACTTGATGCAGAGCTGGTAGAAATGAAACGTTGCAGAAGCAATGGATTATGCTGCGGCGCCGGCGGCGCACAGATGTTCAAGGAAGAGGAACCCGGCACTACCCGCGTCAACTGGGAACGCGCGGAAGAGGCCCTGGAGACGGGGGCGAATATCATTGCTGCCAACTGCCCGTTTTGTACAACCATGCTTCTGGATGGCATCAAAAAGCATGAAAAAGAAGATAACGTGGCGGTACTTGATATAGCAGAGCTGATTGCGGGTGCTATGGATGAATAATCACTCATTTTCAATTTGAAAACGGAGACATAAGAGTATTGTTTACTTTTACAACTCCATTTCACAATAGAAATACTTCATGTTACAGATAACGGTAAACGAACGCAACACATACACTGTAGATAAGGAAGACGACAGACTGATACTCAACAATGCTCCTGCAGACTGTGATATACAATGGCAGCCAAACGGGCTGATCAGCATACTACATAACGGGAAAAGTCATACTGCTATCCTTGAAAAAAAGGATATCAAAAACAAAACACTGACGCTGCGTGTTGATGGTCAAATGTACGAGGTAAGCATCAGCGAACCAATTGACCAACTGCTCAATAGTATGGGTATGGATCTGAAAGCCATGCAGCAGGCGGAACCTGTGAAAGCCCCCATGCCTGGCATGATATTGAAAATACTCGTAACCCCGGGTCAGCAGATCCGTAAGGGCGACGGCCTGCTGATACTGGAAGCCATGAAAATGGAGAATGTACTCAAGGCCAGTGCTGATGCTACCGTAAAATCCGTCAAGGTGGACGAACGTACGGCTGTAGAAAAAGGCGCTATACTGATTGAGCTGGAATAGCTAAATGATATAACGACAAGAACACCGTGTATAAGAATCTGTCCGCAAAAACCTTTCGTACTTTTTTCATTCCGGTCATCCTGCTTTTTGCCGGGATGGGCTCCAGTGTTGCCCAGGACTATTCATACGTTTACATACAGGGCGACAAATCCATTCCCTTTTACGTAAAACTGGAAGGAGAAATGCTACCCCGGTACGGAAAAAATTATGCTATTATTTCCCGGCTGGAACCCGGCATTATTAGTCTTGAAATACTCTTTCAGCAAAACACATACCCTCCTCATACATTCCGGATCAATGTACCGGAAAATAGCAACCGCAGCTTTCTGCTGACAAAACGCACAGAAGGGTTCAGCTTATTCGACCTGCAGCAGGGCTTTTACCTCCAGGCCGGCAATGATCCCGCAGACGACCAGTTGCCTTCAGGCGGAGCAGCATACACACCGGTAGCATACCAGGAGCAGCCATCATCTGCAGAAACAACCGTATCGAAAAAAGAAACAAAGCCCCGGAAAGAAACAATATCACAGAAACCACCTGGTGAAAAAGCCCTGCCTCCGGCAGTTACACCCGGCACACCTCAATTCCTCGAAGACATAGAGCTTTCCAACGAACATACTGCCAGAGCGAACAATAATCCGGCTACCAATACCGGCAGTAATGCTATTCCCAACAGTGATTGTCCCGAACCGGTAACAGAAGCCCGGTTGCATACGATTCACAAAAAGACGCTGGGCTTTACTACAGAAGAAGCCCGTCTGGGATATCTGAACAGTCAGGTCAACAATTGTTATTCCACGACCCAGGCCGCTATACTTGTACAGACGATGGAAAGTAACGCGGCCCGGTATTCCTGGCTTAAAAAAATATACCCGCGCATTACCGACCAATCGGCATTCGGCAGCTTACATGAATTATTCAGCGATGAAGCATGGAAATCACATTTTCTGCAGATAGTCCAATAAACCGGGATTAATGTAACAAATGTGTCATCACATTGCCCACATCTGTCACATTTGTCACATTAAAGAGCGCATTATTAGCCCGGAACTTTAGCCGGAACGGCAAAATAATCTGGCTTCTTATTATCTTTACCCTTTTTTACCCGGTTACAGACCGGCAATTATATAAGACAATCATAAAAAGAGATATACAATGCGTACAATACCTTTTCGCCAGGCATTACGGGAAGCTATGGAAGAAGAGATGCGTCGTGACGAGCGCGTATTCCTGATGGGCGAAGAAGTAGCCCTATACAACGGCGCCTATAAGGTCAGTCAGGGCATGCTTGATGAATTCGGCCCCAGGCGTATCATTGACACACCGATATCAGAATTGGGGTTTGCAGCGATCGGTGTTGGCGCCGCCAGTAATAACACCCGGCCGATCATTGAATTTATGACCTGGAACTTTGCCGTGCTGGCACTGGACCAGATACTGAACCATGCTGCGAAAATGCTGTCTATGAGCGGCGGACAATTCGGATGCCCCATCGTATTCCGCGGTCCTAACGGGAGCGCCGGCCAGCTTGGTGCACAGCACTCTCAGGCTTTCGAAAACTGGTATGCCAATATTCCCGGCATAAAAGTGATTTCTGTTTCCAATCCTTATGATGCCAAAGGCCTCCTGAAAGCCGCCATCCGTGACGAGAATCCGGTCGTATTCATGGAAAGCGAAGTCATGTATGGTGATCAGGGAGAAGTACCGGAAGAAGAATATATCATCCCGATAGGCAAAGCTGATATTAAAAGGGAGGGCACTGATGTTACGATCGTTTCTTTCAATAAAATGATGAAAGTAGCACTTGCGGCGGCCGATGAACTGGCCAAAGAAAACATCAGCGCCGAAGTTATTGACCTGCGTACGATCCGTCCGCTCGACCGGGCGACGATCATCGAATCGGTAAAGAAAACAAACCGGCTTGTGATCGTGGAAGAGCAATGGCCGTTCGGCAGCGTTTCTTCCGAGATCAGCTATGTGGTACAAAAGGATGCTTTCGACTATCTGGATGCCCCTATACGCCGCATCACTTCTGCCGATACTAATATGCATTATGCTCCCAACCTCGTCGCAGCGGCATTACCCAATGTGGAACGTACCGTGAAGCTGATCAAGGAAGTGATGTATCTCAAGAAATAAAGCATGCCGGACGTCCGTCACATAGCATTACTGCGCGGTATTAATGTTGGCGGAAACAACATTATTAAGATGGCCGACCTGAAGTCTTGTTTTGAAGACATGGGCTTCAGTGATGTTGTTACCTATATTCAAAGCGGCAATGTTGTGTTCAGCACAAAAGCAGCAGATAAAGCCAGGCTCACCCGTAAGATAGAAAAAGGCCTTTCCGAAGAATTCGGGTATCAATCGCGCATCGTACTCATTACATATGCGCACCTACAGGAAGTGGTAACAGCGGCTCCGCAGGAATTTGGAACGGCCCCTGATCTGCACAGGTATGATGTGCTCTTTCTGAAAGAGCCGCTGACTGCGGACGAAGCCTTCAAAAGCATACGTATGCGGGACGGTGTAGATAATCTGCACACAGGATCTGGTGTGCTATATTTTTCACGGCTCATCAGCAAGGCAAGCCAGAGCTACCTGAATAAGATCGTCATGCTTCCCATTTATAAAGAAATAACGATCCGTAACTGGAATACGACTACAAAGCTGCTGGCACTGGCAGAAAATTAAATAATCGTCCCTCAAAAAGTCAATTCCGCCGTGAGATCCCGGATCAAGTCCGGGATGACATAGTAAACAGATTCATACTCAGTATACTTAACGAACGTTCCCAGCCAATAACTACTTTGTCATTGCGGCCTTGAGCCGCAATCTCATTCGCCATACACGGTCGAAATTGCAGGATTTTCACTTACGCACACAAAAACCTTGCAAATTTTTTCGTAGATTATACCGATATAAAGATGACAATCAATCTGTTGGATTGTTTGCGAGGGACGACTAAATAATATTTGCCCTCGCTCTTATAACGGCTCCATTTCATTTTTCCGCTCACGCCGGCTTATCTTCTTCTTACGGCCTGTCTTTTTCCCCGACTCTGCAGATTCTGCCACTACCACCGGAGCAGCAGATTCCACAGAAGAAACCGCTACCCGGAATCCGGTAAGACTGTTCCGGTTATCCGGCGGTCTCAGACCGCGTGCAGACACCCTGCAAAGTGAGCCGCCACTACCCCAGCTACCACCACGCAGTACACGAAAAGAACCGGCTGCAGGCCCGGAAGGGTTTTCAGACGGGCTTTCCTGGTAATAATCGCTGTTGTACCAATCACTGCACCACTCCCATACATTACCCTGCATATCATACAGCCCGAACGCGTTCGGCATCATAGATCCGACCGGATGGGTTGTACCACCGGCATTATCCTTATACCAGGCAACTGCATCAATACTGGTATCGCTATACGCGGAAACATTTTTCCCGCCACCCCGCGCAGCATATTCCCATTCAGCCTCCGTAGGCAGGCGGTATTGTCTTCCCGATTGCTCCGACATCCACATGCAATACCTTGCTGCATCATACCAGCTTACATGCACTACAGGGTGATCCCATTCGCGTGAGGTACGCCGTGCGCCTGTTATATCATGCTCCCAGGTAACCCCTTTCACCTTTTTCCAGGCGTTGCCCGCCCAGATATAGCTCCAGCCTTTCAGCTCCGCTGTAGTTTTATAACCCGTGGCCTGTATGAACTTCCAGAACTGCTCAACAGTAACTTCATACCGTCCGATATAAAAAGCACCAAGCTTCACCGTATGTACCGGCATCTCATCGCTATGCTCCCCGTCGCTGCTGCCACCATCCTTGCTCCCCATCAGGAAGCTGCCACCGTCTACTTTCACCACTCCTGCCATCCTGTGTGCCAGGCTGTCCCGCAGCCAATCCTGGAAGTCCAGCTTTAGCGCCAGCAATTCCGGATATCTTTTTTGCGGATCCTTCTGCTTGTTTACTACCGTAAAGAACTGACGGAATCCTTCGCTGATCAATACCGTATCTCCAGGTACGGGATTCGATTTAAACCGCGCCACACTTGCCTTAACCTTCAGGTACAGCAGCGTAGCGTTTGATTTACCCATCGTTCGTTCTGCAAGTGCGATATGCTCCAGAGCCCTGTCGTAGTTACCTGCACGGTAGGCTTCTTCGGCCTTACCGGAATAGGCGGCGACCATATCCTGGGCATCCTGGGCATTCAGTGTTGTGGCAATAATCGTGAAGAGTACTGCGGAAAATAACTTTTTCATTAAGGGGGAATTTTACAATGTTATTCCTGATACCCGGCGATCTGTTGCTTTACAAAAGTACCGGAGCGGGTAACGCCACTATACCTGATATGACAAAAATAAACACCCGGTGAGAGATGTGCAATATCCACTTCAATATCGGTGTTCCCGGCCCTGCCGGTTCCGGCCCAGACATTCTGGCCCATTGTATTGGTAATAATAATCTCTGCCCCAATAGGAATTTTTCCCTTATCCATCCCGACAAATAATCGCCCGGTAGCAGGATTCGGATACAACAGAAGCATACTTTCTTCTGCCGGGGTTACCGGCTGAATCACAAGCGGCGGCGGTTGAAGGGTTGTGTCAACAAGCAACTCCTGTTTGTAAAAAGTAACGCCGCCAAACTCATTACCAATGATCATTTCATACTTACCGTCATGATCCACATCACCAATGGCAACAGACGTATGCAGTCCTGCAATGATCGAGGAGTAGTACTCATCCGTCCGTCTGAATCCCCCGGTATCTCTACCATGCTCAAACCCGTCATAACGATAAATGTTTCCCCGGTCGCTGCCAATAACCAGATAATCCTTTCCCGCATTATCCATACGCCCGATAAAAGGAGCGCTTTTCCCATAGTAACCATTCACTTGTATGTCTCCCAAAGTATCTGTTCTGTACTTCAGCTTCATCTGTCCCGAGGTTCCGGTATTCTCATAGTAGTAAAGCGCCCCCATCATATAACCGATAATCAGATCAGGTTTACCGTCTTTATTCAGATCGTAAATACAGGGCATGGCATATTCGCCCACATTGATGATATTACCGGCAGTGTCTTCAAGCTTGCCCACATACTGCCAGTCGGGCTGTACATTAGCGGTTCCCGCCATGTTCTTATAAAACGACAGCGTACCGTCAGTATGCCCGAGCACCAGATCATCCGCACCATCCAGGTTCAGATCGCCGGTTGCGGGTGCAGTACCGCGGACATTCCGGGAAAAAACATTGAGCAGGTTGTCTGTTATCAGCGTGAATGATACATCTGCAGAAGATGTGCTGGTATTTTTATAATAAGCGAGTTTGCTCCGGAAAGTGCCATTGGACTGATAATATCCACCTGATCCGATAAGCAGGTCTATCACTCCGTCTTTATCATAATCATACAGCATGGGATAAGCTGCCGACCCATGATCAATCATCTGGTCTATCAGAAAAGTATCTGTCTGTAATGTGTATTCGGGGGACTGGGTAGTACCGGTATTTTTGTAAAACCATGCACACCGGTAGTTCTCGGATATATTTTCGAGACCGGGCGACAGTAGCAGATCTTTCCGGCCGTCCACGTCTGCATCAATCCAGAATGCCGCCGGCCCCCGTGGCAAGTTCAGCCCCTTCCACACAGTATCCTGGTAAACCATGCTGTCTGTCGGCCCATTATAACCCGGGGCGATCCTCCCGTTCCTTAAAAAGACCATATCATTAAATGATTCATTTCCGGCCAGGCAATCCATATCGCCGTCTCCGTCGGCATCAAACAGACACAATGCACCTCCTGTGTGGGTAGGTTTATTGCCTGATGTATCCTTCGCCGGCTTGTTCAGATAGCTGTTGTCGATATCACAGTTTGCCCTCAGCATATACTGCCGGTACCTGTCGTCGATGTGCTTTGCCTTGCCCCAGCAATTGTCTGCCAGCCGTACATTGATCGAATCACAGGGCAGACCGTCCTCTACCCGTGTATTCTGATAGAAAAGCACCTGGTTTAAATTACTGTAAGCAATAAAGTCAAGATCCCCGTCACCGTCTACATCTACAATAGCCGGTATGTCATTGGGATTGACATAAGCATTCACCGGGAAAGGCAAATAAGAAACATTCGAATAAAACAGGTTCTTATAATACGCAAAGCACAACTCGTTGTTGGCATTGTAATACCCCGTGAACACCGCTATGCCCGTCATGGGTGCAATTACATTATCGCCCAGGTGAAAAAGGTCTGCAATACCATCACAGTTATAGTCTGCCATGACCAGATAAGACTGCACCGGCGGAAAGTTCAATGCATACAAAGGCGTATATTCATACTTCGGATTCCCCGGAGTACCTTTATTGAGAAAGGTTTTAACACTGCGATTGATACGTTCGTAAATGACCATATCATTCAATCCGTCATTGTTAAGGTCTGCTACAGAAAACTGCGGGTTATTGATACCACCTGCCCATGCAAGAGATTTCTCTTTGCCATGTGCATATACTTTTACAGAAAAATCTTCAACATATACCTTCCCCTGGAATTGCGCTTTTAATATCACAGGAGTTATTAAAAATATCCCTCCGAGAAAGAAAACATATGCGAAAGACAAAATATTACTGAACCGCGTTTTCATAAGAGTATCCTGACCGCCATGTTATTGTACAAAATAACGAAAAAAACGTTAGAGGTTACAGAAAATGTGGACAATGTGTTTAATGTACCCCATGTGTTGATCCGATCAGTCACCGGTAGCAGTTGTGATGAATGTGCTTGTAAAAATTCCCTCCTGCCACTAACGGTGTGCATACCAGATAATTTGGGTATTGAGCAAAAACTATTGGAAAACCGGAACAGGAGCCGGATATTTGCAGCCTGAAAACAGGCCCTGTAGTTCAACGGATAGAATAGAAGTTTCCTAAACTTTAGATCCAGGTTCGATTCCTGGCGGGGCTACGAAAAAAGCGAAGATGCCGCGTTCTGCGGCATCTTCGCTTTTTACAGAATGTGGTTGTCCTATGGGTGGCTCTATCAACGGCAACTATATACGAGTTGGGGCAGGGTTTATCAGAAGGGGGATGAGGAAGTGGACTCCGGGAATAGCAGGAGATTTCGCCCTAACCACGCCGTCATCCAGAATCCTCATACACCGGGTTGCGTAATCATCCGATAATGACTATATCGGTAATGTGGTACGGGTTTGTGCCTGATGCATGCCAGCCGTCATGCCGTCATTTTTATGATGTTAAGTTTCCATAGTGATAAGCGCATTCATTCTACTTTGCCCCAACTTATATGTTAAACATCTGATTTACTCTCTTTAGTTTTACCCAACAGAATCACACATACTTTCTTATAAAAATATATATCTTTGTTCAGTTTAATTTCTGTTGCATTTCCAAATTACCCATACAGATGATTACAGTATATAGTTCATATTATAAATTAACATTATAATAAGTAATAATGCCAATCATGAAATATATTGTTTCACAATCATTGTATATATATAAAACCCCTTCCTCTCAATCCGAAAAACTGGGTATACTGTATCCCGGCTTTATCATAGATGCCACTGAAGAAACAGAAGGTGAGCTTTTACATGGAGAAAAAATATGGCTGAAGGACGCTAATGGATTTTTTTACTGGAAAGGAGCTGTAAATTTTCATGGTGAACAGGAACATACTCCAACAATAGTAAATTACAATGAATTATTATCGGACATTCCTGCACACATACGTACCAATAAAGGAGCAGGAATCACAATCGCAATATTGGATACAGGGTGCATCAATCACCCTGATCTGGAAGATCGTATAGACTGTTTTTATGACGTGGAAAAAAACAAAGAGATATCTGTTCCTTCTGAGTATTACGATGGCAGTGATCACGGCACTTTTGTTGCCGGGTTAATGGCCTCTTCCGGAAGAACATCAGGAATTGTGGGTATTGCACCACAAGCAAGACTCATTATTATTAAGGTATCTAAAAGGTCTAACAACGGTAATGAGGAAGGATATCATGGCTATTCTGTATGGAAAGCATTGGAATGGCTACTGTCATTGTCTGCTAAGCCCAATATTATAAACTTAAGTTTCAATATCGATGCAGATACCCGTTATAAAGATAGAATAGGCAATGCATTATCTCTTTTAAAAGAATCGGGCTGCCATATTATAGCTGCGGCCGGAAATAACAAATCAATATTTGGAGAAAAAGGTATTCTGTATCCGTCAGGGGCGCCGGATGTCTGGGCGGCAGGGGCCATTTATGAAACATTTGAAACAACAGAACTTTTAAATTCACAAATAAAGTTTGCGGTCCCCTACGGACAGAACTATCGTTCACTTGGCAGGGAGCATTCTCCCTCTCAAAAACAAGGTTCCAGTTTTGCATCCGCAATTGTAAGTGCTGCAATGGCTTTAATAGAATCATATAATAAAACTCAAGGTACACCCGGTCTCCATGAGCTTTCTGATTACGTCACCCAATATGACGGCAGACTATACAATGAACAATTAAAAATACATAAAAATGAAGAAACTACTGCTTAACCTCTTTCTATTTTTGGGAATTACAACAAGTGCCCAAGACGTATTTAAAGACGCCATATTTCTAAGAAGTATGTCGGAATATGAGGGAGAAGATTTCTCAATAAAATTAACAAAGGAAGTAATTATAACATTGTCGCAATATGATCTTGACACCTCTACTATCAAGAGGAAACCTTTCTTTGATTCTCTATATATCACTTTTACAGGAAGTTCTCAAGCGGCTACTATCGACTCCAAAAAATTGTTGTCTACCTTTATTTCGTCAGCCGGTAGCTTAGACGTTACCAATTTTGCATTAGGCTTGACGGATTTCCTGATAAAACGTGCAAAAACAGAGTTAAATACAGCCTTTTTCAAACGGTTGAACGACGCATTAAAAGACACCCCTGTTCTAAATACGATGTTCCCCAATACAATAAAAATATTAGACGTTATAGGAACGGATATTTACCAGTATGATCTCTATCTGAATAACCTGCGCAGCTCTTTTGAGAAAGACATCCAGGCATTGCCGGAAAACCTCCACAAAATTGCCAGAGACAGAAGGGTTGACGGCACATTGCTGTTGACGCTTGATTTTTTAAACCAGGTTAAAGAAAACAAACATCCATCAGAATTAATTAAGTTTTTAAAAGACAACTCGTACGTAAAGGCAGTGAATCCGGATTTACACCAAACCTTCCAGGTAGTTGACTTTTTAAGCGAATCGCTCAGAACAACCGAAGTAGACAGATATTGGGCAAGTCGTGAGGAACTCAATCAGCTAAATGATCCCACTACTTTACGAATATATCTGGGGCTGTTGTATCAAAAACTTCAAAAACCCGAACATAAAACGAGTAATGAACGTATTGGTAATGCCTTAAAGGCATTAGCCAGCAACATCAACCAGGCAGCAACCATCACACAATTTATATACCGTTTTTCGGAGGCCACCGATCTGATAGAAAATACCATAGCAAGCTATAAGAAACAAAGAAAAGAAATCCTTGAGAACATCCATCTTGACAAAAAAGAGCGCAACAAATTATTGTTTGAAGCTTCTTTTGACATTTACACCGCTACACTGCATTTTATAGAGAACGTCTATACGATTGAACTGCTGAATATCAGAATAGATCCCTCACAAATGAATGCTGCCAAAGAAATTGTTGGACAACTCAGAGACGTGGGGCAAATAGGGATTTATCTCAACAACAAACAATATGCCGGTGCTATTTCACAAGCAGCGTTTGTATTAAATAGAATTGCACCTGACAACAACGAAACCATCAGGAAGTTTATAAAGTATGGAGCCTTTATGGCAGCACTTATCGAAGCGGAAAATCCGGAAGAAGTGAAGGGAGCAATTGAAGCTGCAGCGCTTCCTCCCGGCAGCTATTCCATAAAACGGCATTCCAGATTTAATGTATCACTAAACGGATACATAGGTGGCTTTTACGGACATGAATCGATACACGGGGTAAATGATAAATTAGCATTTAACAACCTATCAATTTCAGCGCCTGTAGGCATCTATTTCGGCTGGGGTTTATGCAAAACCGCTAAAGCCCCCTGGAGTCTGGGCTTTTTTATACCGGTAATTGATTTGGGAACAGTTGCATCATTCCGTCTTGGGAATAGTGAAGCGGAAAGTGTACCTACAATTCAGTTGCATCACCTTATTGCGCCCGGACTATTTATTGAGACAGGTATCGGAAGCACCCCACTCTCGTTTGGTGCCGGAGCACAAATTGGCTCCAGGCTCAGAAGCGTGGAACCCACCATAAATGAAGTCGGAGATTTTTATTGGAGGTATGGTGTTACGCTCAAGGTCGACATTCCTATTCTGAATCTGTATTCCAGCCCGAAAAAAATATAGCAAAAGGAGCACAGGAATCATCGTAACCTCTCTAAAATACCGGCATCACGGTATTGGCTGATCTGGTTATTACTGACATCTTTGTTTTATTCAAACTATCATTATTATGAAAAAACCACTTACCGGCGGCATGCCTGTAAGTGGTTCTTTTTCAGTGTGACCTCGTCAGGATTCAAACCTGAAACCTTCTGATCCGTAGTCAGATGCTCTATTCAGTTGAGCTACGAGGCCGTCCCTTCAACGGGAGTGCAAAGATAGGTACTGCCGGCTAACTTTGCAAACTCTTTTTCATAAAAAGCAGGGCAGCCTGTCCAGGCTGCCCTGCTTAATTCCTGTTAAACAGATACTTTCTATTTCACCATGGATTTGAACACTGTTTCATCCACCTTTACGGAATATTTGGCCCGCAACTGTGCATTCCATTCCTTCTCAAGATAATCCTGGTATTCCGCAACAGCATAGCCCCGTGCTTCATCAAGCGCCTTCGGTACAGGTTCATTATACACTTCCGTTGCTTTTACCACAACATACGATCCGTCTTCCTTTTTAACGGGGTTAGAGAGCTTACCCTTTACAATCGCCTCACGCGGCACATCCTCAAAACGGGAAAATTCATACCGGCCTACCTGTACAGATACAGTACCGGGCTTATCCTGCGTATTCAACTGCTTCAGCAGGTCTTCATCAGATACCGGCTTTTTGGCCTGCAGGAGCTTCACCCCGGCTTTTTTCGATGCCTCATCTTTGAAGCGGTATACAGAACCGGAGAAGCCGGGTTCCCAAAGATATTTCTGCTTATTGTTTTCGTAGAATGCTTTCAGGCCGACAGTATCGCGGGATGCCTTGCCCCATACATTACGATCCATCAATTCAAACAGCATGATACCGTTACGGTATTCTTCCATCAGGTTGCGGAAATCAACATTTTCTTCCAGGAGCTGTTGTTCCTGGAAATCATTGACAACTGTACGCACATACAGGGTGTACAGATCGTGGGTTACAGCGGCTTTAGGCCCCATCAAGCGGCCGCGTGTGGTATTCTCCGCAAACCGGACGAAATCGTTTTGCAGGTAATCTTTACCTCCCAGCGAAAACAGAGGCTGAGACATATTCCCAAAGTCTTCCGATTTGAACGTGTTGGCCGCAGCACCGGTATCCGGGATTTTTGAAAAACGGGCTACTACAGCATCGTAAGCAGGCTTGTATTCCTTAAAGCCGTTCTTCTGCTTTACTTTTTCCAGGTAGCTGTCGCGTGCCATCTGGGCGCGTGAATCGTTTTCCACACGGCGTTTCAGGCCGGGCAATACGCTGTCATAAGGCTGCAGCGGTATTTTACGCACCAGTTTGATGATATGAAATCCGTAATCCGTCTGTACCGGGGCGGAGATATCGCCCGGTTTTTTCAGCCCAAATGCAGCAGTCTCAAATGCGGGAGTCATACGTCCGACACCGAAAGGCTTCATCAGGCCACCTTCATTGACGGTAAATTTATCATCAGAATATTTTTTTGCCAAATCTTCAAAAGCAGCACCTTTTTTCAGCTCTGCCTGAATGGTGTCTACCCGTTTCTGTGCCTCCTGAATACCGGCTTCCCCTTTCGATTTGGGTGTGCTCACCAGTATCTGTGCCACTTCTACCTCACCACGGGCAGGGCGACGGTCAATGACCTTTATAATATGATACCCGAACTGGGAACGGAAAGGCGCAGAAATTTTACCGGTAGCCGTATTGTAGGCTGCATTCTCAAACGGATATACCGTCTGCAGCGCTGTTATATAACCGATATCCCCCCCGTTGTCTTTAGATCCGCGGTCTTCGGAATACAGCTTCGACAGTGCGGCAAAGTCGGCTTTGCCTTTGGTAGCAGCCTTATAGATACTGTCAATAAGCCTGTATACAACGAGCGTATCCGGCGGCAGCATGGTATTGGGCGCCGTCAGCAGTATATGTGCCACCCTTACTTCCTCCTTCATACGATCGTAAGCTTCCTGGTGCAGCTTTTTTGTAACGTCTTCGTCAGACAGGTAATTCTTGGCCAGTTGCCGGCGGTAATTATCCAGTTCCTGCTGAATGGCAACAATAGTATCCATGTGCATCAGTTCCGCTTCTCTCACTTTCATCCGGAACAGGGAGTAAAGCTCAAGATATTCACGGAGCGCAGGTTCCGAAAGATCGGGTGCTTTGTTCAGACTATTTTTCTGGTAAACCCGCAGGAATTCTTCTTTATCTACCGGGTTATTGCCGTACGTAAAAAGTGTTTGCGCCTGTCCGGGGGCAAGAAACAATCCCGATACAAGGCAGGTTAAAAGCAGCTTTCGCATGTGTATGTGATTTGTTTTTGATTTTATTATTTGATACCGGTTGTTTTTTCCTTTTTCTCAAGCATCTCAATGACACTCAGGATATTGGTATGATCCAGCCTCTTACCGCGGATGATCTTCTTTTCATCAAGCAGATAAAGCACCGGCGTACTATATACATCGTACTTCGACCTGTAATCGGATCTATGCTCCGGGTCATAAACATGTATCCAGTCATTGATACCTTTTTCCTTCAGGAATTCCTGCCATTTTTCCACCGGCCCTTCCGTCCGCACTGCATAAACCTTCACACCTTTGTCTTTCAGCACCGCTTTATACAACGAATCAATCATTGGGGCTTCCTTCGTACAATGACCGCAAGTAGGATCCCAGAAAAACAAGAGTGTATATTTGGCCTGCACACTGCTTAATGCCACTTTCTCACCGGTTCCGTATTTCTCCATAATGATTTCCGGTGCGAGGTTACCAATGATGTTCGGAGCGATCTTCGATATCCGTTCCCGGTAGCGTTCTACCCCATCATGATCGAGCCAGTAAGCATCTCCACGCAGGATATACTGCTCCACAAAATACACAAATGCCTGGTCCATGCCCATTATTTTGCTGCTCTCCGTATTCCGGGCAAGCCACCAGAGCGTGTATTTAAATAACTCCTTCCGGCCGCGTGTCTTTGCCAGCAGAGAATCGCCTTCACGTATAAAACTGTCGGGCATGGGAACAACTATTTTATTAAAATATTCATCCAGCTTGCCATCGTAGATCGGCGTGTGGATCAGGCGGTCGTCCGTAAAATCAAACCCATCCCAATAATGAGACTTATAGTATTTGTAGGCAAAAGAAGAATCTACCTTCCCGTCAGGCAGATAATGGTCGCCTTCGGGGATCTGCGGTACTTCCAGCGCCCGGAATATATTGGCCAGCAATGTGCCGGGATATTGCTTCGCATAATCCTTCCGATAGGCGATCAGCGACTTGCCATGAGCGGAAATTTCATCACGTATCTTTGATGTATCTGCCGATGTCTTTGCATGCTCAAGCGATTGCTGCATCGTCTGCTGCTTCGCGCCAAAGTCCCGCAGGAATTTCACATACGCCTGAAAGCGTTCATTCTCCGGAGACCCTTTGAACTTGACGCTTTCCGGGAGATTTTGAGTAGAGGCCGTAATGCTCATTTCGTCACCATCATTCAGCAGGAATTCAAAATAAGTCTGCTTATCAGAAAGTAACAGCATGTAAATCCCTCCTAATGTCTCTTCTTTGCTCTCCAGAATGGCTACACCCTTCTTGTCGAAACGGGCAGAATCCGTCTTGTAGATCGTCGGCAATGGTTTGCCATAATAATGAGCAAGATAAACCATCGTATCTGAGTCCTTTAACTCAGCGAATTTCACCTGAATACGATAGCCTTTACGCGCGTGTGTGGCCGGCGCCCAGGCAACCAGCAACAGAAGAATCAATAATGCAATCCGTTTCATAGCTTTTGTTAATACTGTCTTTATTTTACCTGTGATCAAAAAATTAATTCAACTACCTTAGTCTGCTTGTTAAAAACTCCAAAAATAAGTTTCCAAACCCCTATCGGGGTAGAACCGGAGTGTAAATTTGCATTTTATTAACTACATAACCAGATATTTTGTCGAGAAAGAAAAAGCAACCTGCCTATCATATAGAAATTGAATCATATGCGGCAGAAGGAAAAAGCATTGCAAAACTGGAAGACGGCAAGGTTTTGTTTGTTGAAAATGTGATCCCCGGAGATGTGGTGGATGTCCGGATCACCAAAGAAAAAAAGAGCTTCGCAGAAGGGAAAATGACCCGGCTGATCAACCCGTCGCCGCTCCGGATCGATCCTTTCTGCGATCATTTCGGCATTTGCGGCGGATGCAAATGGCAGATGCTGCCCTATCAGCAGCAGCTTGTTTATAAGCAACAGCAGGTAAAGGATCAACTGGAGCGTATCGGTCATATCGCCCTGCCGCCCATGCTGCCGATCAGCGGAAGCCGGGAGGAGCGCTATTACCGCAACAAGCTGGAGTTTACCTTCAGCAGCCAACGCTACCGTACCCAGGAAGAGATCATTGCTGCTGCCGGAGCTCCGCTGCCGGCAGAGCCTGCCCTGGGATTCCATGCACCGGGATTATTTGACAAAGTAGTGCCTGTACATCACTGTCATTTACAACCGGATCCGTCGAACCTGATTCTAAATACCCTGCGGAATTATACACAAAAGCACGCATTACCTTATTACGACTACCGCGCTCAGGAAGGCTGGCTGCGCAATGTGGTGATCCGGGTAGCTACCACCGGAGAAGTGCTGGTAAACCTGATATTGCAACATGAACGGGAAAAAGAACGGATTGCCCTTCTGGAACATCTGCTTGCGGAAGTGCCATCCGTCACGACTTTACACTATACCATTAATCCGAAAGTAAATGACAGCATTTACGATCTCGACGTGCACTGCTATACCGGGAAAGGCTATATCACAGAAAGGCTGGAGGATTTCGTATTTAAAATTTCACCAAAATCATTCTTCCAGACCAATACCCGGCAGGCTGAAGAACTATACCGGATCACACGCGAATTTGCCGGACTTACCGGCACGGAAACACTTTACGACCTCTACTGTGGCACCGGCAGCATTGGCATCTTCTGTTCGGGGAAAGCAAAAAAAGTGATCGGTATAGAAGTCGTCGCAGACGCTATAGAAGACGCTAAAGAGAATGCCCGCATGAACGGTCTTGACAATTGCCTGTTTTACGCGGGAGATGTGGCGGGTATCTGTACGGATGATTTTTTTGCTACGCATGGCAAACCCGACGTGATCATCACCGATCCTCCACGTGCCGGCATGCACGAAAAACTCGTACAGCAACTCCTTAAAATACGCGCCCCGCGTGTCGTCTACGTTAGCTGTAACCCGGCCACTCAGGCACGGGATCTGCAACTGCTTGATGAGGTGTACCGGATAGAAAAAACACAACCGGTGGATATGTTCCCTCATACGCACCATATTGAAAATGTGGTGTTGCTGGAGGTCAGGGATGAAAGATAAGGAATGACGGGCGATGAACACACATCAGACACACTTTTCACATTAAACATACCTTACACATTTCTCCCTCCGGATTTTAATTATCTTCGCACTCTAACTTATATTAGTAACCTGATTATTTTATGAAATTTTTTATAGATACGGCCAACCTCGACCAGATAAAAGAAGCACACGACCTGGGCATTCTTGATGGTGTCACGACCAACCCTTCACTGATGGCCAAGGAAGGCATTAAGGGAACCGAAGCGATCAACGAACATTACCGTAAAATATGCGAGCTGGTAGACGGCCCTGTAAGCGCAGAAGTTTTCGGCACTACCTTCGAAGATATTGTTGAAGAAGGTAAAAAACTGGCCGCTATCCATGAAAATATTGTGGTAAAAGTCCCGATGATCAAAGACGGTATCAAGGCCATTAAATGGTTTACCGACAACGCTATCCAGACCAATTGTACACTTGTATTCTCTGCAGGACAAGCCATCCTTGCAGCGAAAGCCGGCGCTACTTACGTCTCTCCGTTCCTCGGCCGCATTGACGACAGCAACTGGGACGGCGTACAGCTTATTGAGCAGATCGTGGGCATCTACAATGCGCAGGGCTTTATGACGGAAGTGCTTGCAGCTTCTATCCGCACACCGCTGCATATTGTACGTTGTGCCGAAGCAGGCGCAGATGTCTGCACCTGCCCGCTCAGCTCTATCCTCGGATTGCTGAAACACCCGCTTACCGATCTGGGGCTGGCTCAGTTCCTGAAGGATGCAGCAACCATGAAATGAATTATGAGTGATGAATTATGAGTGATGAGTAAACAACTCATGATTCATCACTCATAATTAACAAGGTCGTTCAGCATTGCCTTCGCCCGCTCATTTTCCGGGTGCTTTTTCAGCAAATGTTCCAGTAATTTTTTTGCTTTATCATACTGCATCTGGGCATGATGCCATACTGCCATGTTGATCAACATCTGCTCGTTATCCGGATCCAGCATTTGTGCTCTGCTGAGGAGATCATACGCCATAATACTATTCCCCTGCTGCATGTAAAGAAAACCAAGGTTCGTATTGGCAATCATATAATCCGGATTTTCCGATACAATAAACTGGTAAACTTTCTGTGCTTCCGCATAACGATTTAATGCAAGGAGGCAAATACCATATTTATTCTGGAAGTCGAGCGCATACGTCCGGATCTCTGTAGCACGCTTGTACCAGGGCAATGCCGCATCCGGCTGCCCCGACTGAAAATAAGCCTCACCGATACGGTAAGCCGTCCAGGCATCTTTCATGGCTTCCGGATGCAACGCTGATCCGAATTGCATAACCTTTCCATAATCCTGCATCAGGAAATAAACCCGGATAAAATTGCGGTTTTGCTTTTCGCCGGCTTCCACATCTGCCTGCTTATTGATATACCGTAAAGCAGAATCCAGCAACCCTTTGTTCGGGTTATAACGTTCGTAAAACTCCATAAATGCACGCGCCGTAGTTATCGCATCTACGTTGTCATTATTATAGGAACGCATCCCAAGAAATGCGCGGATCTTTCCGTGCGCAGCATCGTCATACGGACGGCGACGGATATAATGATCCGTTACGGCCACATGCGGAATATCAATACTGCCGTTCTGAGGCATATGACACGAAACACAATCATTATTCTTCGCAGAGCGCCTGGCGGGAAGCTCGGTACAGAATGTCTGGTTACTACCACCATGACAGTTGCCACAGGCATGGTTGAACTTTGCACGCGGTGTAAACTTCACGCTTATATGCGGGTCATGACAGGTAATACAGCTCATCTTGCCGGAGGAAACAAAACAGTCACTCTTCTTCATCCGCTCCACATGCGAAGCCATGATCATCTTATCTTCAGCACCTTCGTACTCCGGCATAAATACATTCATCACCTCGCTAAGTCGCATGCCCGGATGAAAGTCAAAAAATGTCTTGTCGTCATTCAGCACTGCAATGCCCTGCAAATGACAACGCTGACAAATATCATTCTGCAACTCAACAGAAAGACGACGGGGATTTACAATACTATAATCTGGCCCTTTTGAAGTATCCACGATAATACCCGCCTGCTTTTCTGCCACGTGTAACCCGCCTGGGCCATGACAACGCTCGCAGTCGATACCCGTTTTCAGACTGATATATTTATTCTGACTGTTGGGCACAAAATCCGGATAACCGTTATGACAAGTCATACATTCGCTTTCGATCACCCGTGCAAACCTGCTGCTTGCGCCATTTTCGAAACCCGGCGCCAGATCCCATTTCTGCTTCTGCGTATAGAATGTAATAGGCCCCTGATACAAATAGCCATTCACCTCAAAGATATGAGAGTTGGTATGCTGCCCGGAACCGATGATATAATCTATTTTCTGTACCCGCTTATGCACCGTATCTTTCCCCGACAGACGGTATTCCATGAAGAATAATGAATCTCCCTGCCAATAAGGTTTGTAATAAAAATCCAGATCTTTATCATATACCAATGCATGGTTTGAAAAATCCGCAGCCGACTTTTCACGGGTTGCATAATGGTAGGATTGCCCCATACCCGTCTGTATGAAACTCTGGTAAATCGGCTCATGACAACCACGGCAGGTCTGCATACCTACATATTGCACACTGGTATCGTACACATTCCGCCAGGCGGAAGATAACTGCTCCGTCTGCCTTTGTTCTGCCGGAGTATTGCAGAAAAACGCGGGCGTGGTTATACCGGCAAGAGCAAGTAGCATCAGTATATTTCGGTAACGCCGTGCAGACATGTTTACAGGGATCGGTTGTACTTTTTATTTTAACGATGTTTGATTAATGCATGTTCCTTATCAGCAGGCCAATAGCTCCGAGAAAGAACTATGTCATCCAGAATGGAGCGAAGCGGAATGAAGGATCCCACGTAACTGTATGTATTTTGTGGGATCCTTCGCTCCATTTCATTGTGCTCTGGATGACATCGTAATTATTACATGATACTGACTCCAAATGATACAAAACGATACATCACAGCATGGAATACACATTTATTCTAACTGGCTAATCAAAGATAGCCAAAGTATATTTCTTCCCTTTTTGTATCAGCAGGTATTTATCATTAAGCAGCAATTCCGGCTTAATGGCAAAAGCAATATCCGTTATCTTCTCTTTATTAATGCTCAATCCTCCGTTCTGGATCATCTTGCGGGCCTCTCCTTTAGACGGGAATGCACCGCTATCCGCCAGGAACGAAATCAGATCCAGACCCGCATCAAGATCCTGTCTTTTACCGGATACCTGCGGCAGCCCATCCATGATCTCAAGCAGCTCCCGCTCCGTCAGTTGCTGCACCGCCTCTACCGGCGCTTTTCCATAAAGGATTTCCGAAGCACGCAATGCACGCTCCAGGTCTTCTTTGCTATGCACCAGAATGGTCAGCTCTTCTGCCAGCGCTTTTTGCAGCTTACGCAGATGCGGAGCCGTTTTATGCTCTTCAATAAGCGCCCTGATTTCTTCCACCGGCCTGAACGAGAAGATATACGTCATACGTTCAATATCCGTATCATCCTGGTTGAGCCAGAACTGATAGAACTGGTACGGCGATGTTTTTGCAGGATCCAGCCAGATATTACCACCTTCGGATTTGCCAAACTTAGCGCCATCGGCCTTTGTTACCAGCGGACAGGTAAACGCAAACGCGTCCCCTCCGCCTTTCCGACGGATCAGCTCCGTACCGGTCACCATATTCCCCCATTGATCAGCGCCGCCCATCTGGAGTTTTATACCCCGCTCTCTGTTGAGATAATAAAAATCATATCCCTGTATGAGCTGGTATGTAAATTCCGTAAACGACAATCCGAATTCCAGCCGCTTCTGCACAGAATCTTTAGACAACATATAGTTGACGGTAATGTGCTTTCCAACATCCCGGATAAAATCCAGAAAGGAATAATTCTTCAACCAGTCGTAATTATTGAGCATCACCGCTGCGTTGGGCTTGCTTTCATCGAAGTCCAGGAATTTCTCCAACTGTTTACGGATGCCGGCACAATAAGCCTGTATGGTTTCCATGTCCAGCAGATTGCGTTCCTGCGATTTGCCGGTGGGATCTCCGATCATACCCGTTGCTCCGCCTACCAGTGCATAAGGCTTATGCCCGGCCTGCTGCAAACGCATCAATAATGTAATCGGGAGCAGGCTACCCACATGCAGACTGTCGGCCGTAGGATCAAAGCCCACGTACGCGCTTGTTATTTCTTTATTCAGTTGTTCTTCCGTACCGGGCATGATATCCTGTATCAGGCCCCTTTCCTGTAATGCTGCGATCAGACTCATTCTTAATACCGTATCGTTTAGCGATACCGGCAAAAGTAAACAATCAAATTAATGTGCTAATTTGAAAATTTGAAAATGAGTCAATGATAGTAATTATTACAGTAGCAGGGGCATTTTCAAATTAGCACATTTTCAAATTGTCTAATTTAAACATCATCCTTTCCAGAATCTGGGTGCAATCTGAAAAGTGGCGCCCATGGACAGATAAAACGAAAGCTGGTTGTCTAATGACGGGGAAGAAATATTATTGGAAAATCCCGGCTGAATATTGAATTTGACGTACTTAGCGCCAACGGAGAAATTCACAAACGGCTCTACAAAGTAGAATGAAACCCTGTCGATATCAGCCCGTGGTGTAGTAAACGAATGCTCCATCCCCAGCGTGTTACTGGTAAAATTGGCATAACGATGGTAGGTAAAACGTATACCACCACTCAACTCAATTATATCCTTGTGATTAAACCCTGCCGCAGGTTGCAGAAAAATGCGGTAATAATCCGAGCGGTAATTACCCGACATATTTTTCAGATTATCACGCCGGATCTGTCCGAATCCGCCACCGCCATATATTTCAAACAAACCTTTTCTTCCGAAGGTTGAATAATACCCCGCGCCGAATTCAAAGCGGTTACCTGTATAATGAATACTGTCATGGCGTTCCCGGTTGCTCAGCCAGAAATCTTCATTAGCGTATTTGCTTGTACTACGATAGCTTGCCATCAGACCCAGATTGCGAAAAGGAGACCCGGCAAAATCCACGGATGGGCTCCACCCTGTACCCGGCGCTTCCGACTGATTCTGAAGCTTTACGGAGGTTGTCAGCTTCATTTCCCCGGCTTCCCGGAGCATAGGCACATTGGCACGGTCGGGGAGGAAGATGCGGGGCGAGCAGGATGAAAGCAACAATATGATCGAAAACAATGTAAGGATACGGTAAGACATAAGCGCAAAGGGGATTTCTTCTTAATATTATAACTTTCATGCCATCAATAACTGCCTGGTACCAGGACATCCTCCTCCCCGATGTATTATCTGTTGTCCCTGATTCCCTCCGGGAAATCAGGGACAACAGATAATCCGGGTTCTCCGAACGGGCAGGCGGATTAAAAATCCGCTTCATCCCTCCCGGATCCGCTGTGCTTAAGATCCGGGAGAGCGGGGCTTATCCCATACACATCCTATATCTGTACTTGACATACCGCATTCCTATTTCTCCGCATCCATCCGGTTCACCTCTTTGGCTTTCCGCATAAAATCCGAAGCAAAGATGAAGTTATTCAGCTCTTCATCCTCACTGAATACAATATCCGCATTGGAACCCTCCCATTGCTTGCGTCCTTTATTCATATAAACGATATGATCGCCGCTTTCCATTACGGTGTTCATATCATGTGTGTTGATCACCGTAGTGATGTTGTATTCCTGCGTCAACTCCACGATCAGCTTGTCAATCACAAGCGATGTTTGCGGATCAAGCCCTGAGTTAGGCTCGTCGCAAAACAGATATTTGGGATTTAAAACCAAAGCCCGGGCCAGTGCCACGCGCTTCTTCATACCGCCGCTGATCTCTGCCGGGAATTTTTTGTTGGCCCCTTCCAGGTTGACACGCGCCAACACCTCATTTACCCGCTTCAGCTTTTCATGCCGCCGCTGGTTTGTAAACATATCCAGGGGGAACATGACATTTGCTTCCACCGTCTTACTGTCAAACAGGGCGGAACCCTGAAAAAGCATGCCGATCTGCATACGCACTTCCTTTAACTGCTTTTCATCCATTTGGGTGATGTCCTGCCCTTCGTATAGTACCTGTCCTCCATCCTTATCCGGCGACATCAACCCTACCATGATCTTCATCAATACTGTTTTACCGCTGCCGCTTGCCCCAATGATCAGGTTTGCCTTACCCGGATGCATCGCCAGCGAAACATCGTCCAGTACCACTTTATCTCCAAAACTTTTACGGACATGCTTTACTTCGATCATGCGCTTTGTTTATAGATTCAAAAATAGGCAAATAAAACTGTACCAATGAACAGAAGTCATACAACATCAGGGCTGTTGCATTCTAATAAAAAAAGTGTCAGGTGGGTTAGCGGCACATAATAAGCCCAGCACAATATATTGAATGTTGTTTATGCTGCCCTTTCAGAGCGGTGGCACACTGTGTATACATGAGCCCAACGCGATATCCCAATGCGATGCATTGGGCTGTGTATAATCCGCCAAAGGCTGAAAGCCTTTGATATATCCGAAGCATCGCCCCGGGTAATGAATAGTACCCCTCATGCGCCTGAAAGGACAATATATTTGTGGCCACAGTAGTCTGCAGGAGACGGCATAATTTTTCCTGCCCGGCAACATCACCTATACCTATAGACATGCCGGCCTTTACCTATTCCACCATGATCTCATCACAGGCAATAGCGGGTTTTTTGCGCTCATGGAAACGCCATACAGGCAGACGCTCCGGACATACGGCAGTGACGCGTATATAACGGGCATTTGTCCCCGCCGGCAACGAAAAAGTGTACCGGGGAAGTGCAACGGTAAGATCTTCTCCCGAAGCAGGAACCTGTTTCATACCGGCAATACGATACACATCTCCGTCTTCCGACACTTCCACCTGTACCGACAACGGCAGGAAAATATAATGCCGCGGGTCATGCATAAATCCTGCAGTAACCGACCGGATCTGCTTTTCTGACCGGAGGTCAATTGTAACGTGCATATCATGCCCGTAAAACAAAAGCCAGTTATAGCTGTAATCTTTACCCCCCTGCAAACCGTCTGTAAGCGTAGCGGCGCCCCTTGCCGGATAATCAGGTGAAAACGGGTATTTAAAGCTGATACCGGCGTCCTGCGCCCTGTTAAGCTTCCAGGAGCGGTCAAGCAACGCCTTCCACTCTTTCTGATAACCATCCGGAGTGAGACCTCCCTCCGACAATGTATGTACACCGGCTGCCGCTGCCTGGGCTGTAAAGCGTGCTACACGCTCCGGCCAGTTTTTACGCACATGATAGTCGCCGTTATCATCCGCAGATAAATATCCGTATTGCTGTGTTCCGTAAAAGGAGGATTGCTGCAATACCACATACTCGAGCGGAAGGCGCAAACGGGCTACCCGCGCCGAGCGGACAGGATGCTCTTCTACCGCTGCCTCTGCCTGATCAAGCAATGATGAGTAACGGTCGATAAGCACAGGAGAGAGGTAATCCTTGTGATTATTAACAGGATTCCCATAGATGTCGAGTGTTGCACCGGTAGCGCGCACTGATTCATACAGCACATCGAGATAGTTATTTACATACTGCGCGGCGCCGCCATAATATCCGGTCATAAAATCCTGCCGGATCGCCGCTTCATCCGCTTCGGGGTCCCACAGCAGTTTGGCATGCAGATAGCTGTTCCATTCTGCCATGTCGGAATAATTATCTTCACTCCCGTGCAGGAATACACCCGAAACCCCTTCTTTAGAAAAATAACGGATATTCTGACCCGCATGACGGTAATCCGGGAAAGGTGTCAGGAAGTTGGTAAACTGGGTGGTATAATCCCAGATAAAAATATTATTTGTTATTGCAGACCATCCATCTAAATTTTTACGAAAATCTGCGGCAGAAGATTCTGCCGGTAGCGGCCTGGTACGATAGGCATCAATACTGCTGAGAAAGACATAAACGTTATCTGCGGGCCTGGATTTCCGGGGAGGGCGGGATGTGTACGTGTAAGCCAATGTAGTAAACTGCTGCTCCGGAAATTCAGCAGCTACCCTGTTCACAAAACGGATCAGCGAGCCCTGGGGTCCTCCTTCTGCGGCATCTGTTTTGGCACATTGGTCACAGGTGCAATATACCGGCTCATCATTGGGACTGATGGACCAGTACACAGCATCGGGCCGTTTCTGTATAGCCTTACGAAGGTACGCCACCGTGTGCCGGAAGACATCTTCATTGCTCAGACATAGTTGCACCGGCTGCCGTCGTCCCTGTATCAGGGAATAATATTCAGGATGTGCTGCAAAATACTGTTCCGGCGGCAGGAGCTTAAAATAAGAATGCCCCCATAATCCCCACAGATCTTCAAACTGATGCAATTTGTGCCAGTCAAGATATTCAGGATCATTTGACGCGGGGTAATAGGTCTGGCGGAATACAAAACGTGGGCTTTGCACATCCATAATACCGGAAGATATCGTAATATCCTTTTGTTCCGGTACGTAAACAGGTTCTCCTCCGGCATACTTGCGGCAACCGAGATATTTTTCGAGGAAAGTATAGACACCATACAAGGTCCCCTTCCCAGACGCACCACATATATACACATTAGCAGCGTCGGTTTTGATATAAAACCCGTCATGCCGCACACCTGCCGATCTTGCTGCAGGAGCATTCTTTACTTTACCGATGTATATAGCATATTTTTCCGGAGCTGCATTTTCGGCAACTACAGGCAAATCAAAACCGGTCATATGCCGGACATACTGCTGCAGCGCTGCAGCCGCTTTTTGTTCATTGGGCAGCGGCTTGTCCGGGATCACAATATGAAAAGCACTGGCGCCATTTTTCATAAGCAACAAAGGAGCGCTGGCGGTGCACGAAGCTGCCAGTAAAGAAAGCAGGAACATCACGATAAAACAAGCAGTGTTATTTCTGAGCATACTTCCCGGATATAGGACATTTTGAATATCAGTCCAGCAATTCCCATTTCCTGACATTATTGATAATCGCCCCACGGGTTGCCGGATCATCCTTGAAATACCAGTTCAAGGTCTGTAGTGTTGTCGTATTATCTTCAGAGAAATGGAAAAACAAGATTGATTTAATCGCAGGATATTTTATATTCAGACTATCAAGCGCACCGGCAAACCACTCACTACGGCTTCCTCCTACTTCGAGAGAGCCCAACTCGGTCAACATTACCGGTTTTTTGAGCGGAACCACTTCTTTATATGCCTTACCAATAATATCATCAAATTGCCACCACTGGCTCCAGGCAGCTACCGCTCCGTAATTCAGTATGTTTAATCCCACATAATCTACCACGGAATCACCGGGATAGAACTCCCCGATATTACCATACGAAGGATGGGGGCTCCATATCCAGAGTACATTATCTGCTTGTTCGGCTTTAAACAGCGCATGTATATGACGCCAGGCTGCCACAAACTCTTCCGTAGTATTGTTCTGCGGGCCCCAGGGATACCGGTAAGGATCATTCATTTCATGCCCGAGCCGCACAAAGACCGGCTTTTTCACTTCACGGACTGCAGCAGCCCATTTCCGGATGTAAAAATCATAATCTCCTGAAGCAACATCCCGCATGCCGCCTTTATCACGCTGTTCCGGCTTTCTCAGATGCGGATACCCTGTTTCGGCAAAGGCCGATAACCAGGGTTCCCAGGTAATGACCGGCAATGAGCCGGAAGCAAGAATGGCATTCACCTGCCTGACGGGAAACTCCTGATCCCGCTTATCACCCCAGGCTGTGTATATGTGCACCAGCGGGAACGTAGTATGCAGGGAATCCTCCAGAGCGATGATGCTTTCAAGACTTTGTTTCATACGGTTGTCGAAAGCGCCGAGCAGCATTTTTTCAGGATTCCGGAGCAATGCCATATCACGGGTATAAGCTTCAAACCACTGCAGTTTATCCGAACGCTTCTCCGTCCTTGCCTGTAGCATCATACGCGCTTCCACATTACGCACACCGCTTCCCATCAATGAGAACAGGTGTTCGAGGGGGCCTTTGGCGCTGTCGCCTGTCAGCATAAGGGCCATCACAATCGCTACTCCGGCTACAAATGCAACCAGGGAGGCAGCGACCCTAAATGTGATTGTCTTCATCTTTTTTCGTTTTTATACAATTCAGTTGCACACCTGCCCAGGGCTCTTCCTCACGCATACGCCATGATTCGAATGCAGCAAAAATACCGCGGACAGACATAATAAATGCGATAAATGCAAAGCCGATCATACTCCATGTCTCTTCGGCAGTAAACATGATACGGCTTTCCGGCATCCAGAAACGCCGGTAGATCAACAATACAGTAACAGATACGACAAACAATATTATATGCACCAGCAACGGCCGGGCAAAAGGTGTAAAATACCTCGTAACAGCCTTTTTAGCAGTCGGTATATAGGGAATATCCGCGTTGATAATCGCGAGCAGGAATCCCCAAAAGAAAACCGGCCAGCAGGAAAACTTCAGCACAGTACCGCGCCAGTGCAATCCCCGCTCGGATGCGGGATGGCACAGCCAACGCTGCATATACAGATATATGCCCACTGCACAAAGCAATATGGGAAGACCGCGTATCAGAAATTCCGCAAAAGATATACTGGCCGGCAGAATGCCCGTAAAAAAAAACAGAAACGGAAGCAACAGAAAGAAAAACTGGATCGCACCTGAAAGATAATAAGTGCCAATGACCAGGTATGAAAGCTTTTGCCAGAATGTAAGTTTTTTATGAAGTCGTGGCAATTCTGCAAAGGTAACTTCAAACACACCCCTCGCCCATTTCAACTGCTGCTTGCAAAACGATCCGAAGTCTTCCGGAACCAATCCGCGGCTGACTACAACGGGATTGTATACAGATTTCCATCCCGCAGCATGAATACGGATCGAAGTGATAAGGTCTTCTGCAAGACCAATGCCATGACCACCGATGCTTTCAAGCGCTTTACGCCGGAAAGTACAGTTGGCGCCGATGGCCACGCTGCATCCATGTCCGAACAGGCTCATCTGCGTCGGGCCGTAAAACATATAGGTCTGCTCGGCAGCGCCTGCAGCCGTAAATGAACGGTACTGGTTATAATATGCCTGCGAAACCTGTACAAACCCGGTCTTCTCATCACGGAAAAAACCCAGTGTATGATCGAGAAAATCCGGGAACGGGATATGGTCCGGATCAAGCACCAGAATGAAATCTTCCGTAGTCCGTTCCAGTGCAGCGTTGATCTTACCAGCTTTGGCCCCCGGCAGATCCAGCAGCTCCATCCACACAGCGCCATAACGCTCCGCAACCTCACGAAAACGGGGATCACGGGTGTCATCCAGCAGATAAGTCGTATGCGGATATTTGATCCGGGCGCAGGCTTCCAGCGTTTTTTCGAACATGGACAAGGGCTCACCGGGAGAGCTGGTCGTAAAGATGGCGACACTTAATCCCGGATCAGGCGGAGGCGCCGTATCCGGCTTGCGGATACGCAGGTAATTGATCCATATCAGTACGATACGGGCCATGCAATACCAGAAAACCAGGCTGAGCAGGAGGAATGGCCACCAGTGGATGACGTGCCCCGGCCGGAACCACCAGTCTGCGAAAAGCACGATACTGATGATACCGGCAGCAACAAGCACCATAAGTATAAACCGGTCGCGGAAGCGGATATCTGCCGCTTCACGGAAATGCCACAGGCTGCTATTTTTATTTCTGTTCATTCCAGAAGTTCAGCTTTACGCCCAGACCTGCGGTATGGGTATTAAAGAACCAGGCTTGCCGGTACTCATAACGGGCAGACAATGTCATTTTTTCCGTAACCCGGAAATTGGAAAAAACACTTACACCACCTGGAGAGAAATCTTCAGGTGCATAATCTCTGGCGATAAATAGCACCCCCTCCGTATTTTTATCAAGATACAAATAGGGATTCAATGCATGAGCAAACAATCCGGCATCTGCGTTGATCCCTCCGCTCCACCTGCCGGAACCGGGGCGGATATGAATCTGCAACAGACCAGCGTGCACATGCTGTTCTTCAGGGGTAAAGAAAAGATAGTACATACCTGTAACAGGCTGATCGTATGTAGCAATCACTTCTGACAGGGGTCTTCTCGACATAAAACTGTTTTCCCTGGAGTCACTATAGCTGTAGCTATAGCCCAAACGAAGCGTAAAGATAGAAAACTTTACCGGAGGTGCGTATATCCAGCCATATACACTGTACACAATATTTCCCGGCAGGGCATTCAGTTCGGCAGCTATTTTCCCTTCCGGTCCGTTCTTGTCACTCCATCCTGCATGCGCGGCAATCCGGCGGAAGGAAAGCGCTGTATCAAGACTGGTAATTGTATAAGTATACGGCTTTTGCTCCGCCAGCAGCTCCCAGTTAAATCGCTTTATTTTCTGGCTTAATGCAAAAGAAGCCGTCCAGTCTGTTGCTGCGGTATGCCGGAAATGTGCCAGGCCTGCCGAAAGATTTGCCTGAATACCTGCCCTGGGCAGGAGGAATTGATTGCCGGCTTCAATGCGGTATACACCGGCTGTCTTTCCGTTCCACATAAAAACAGGCATATGTACCCCAAAATAGGGCGCCAGATACCGGTGGAAGAACGTGCCTGCCTGCACAGATGTGGTAAGCGCCTGTACCGGCTGGTTATCTGAACTATAAGCGGTATTGAATTTCACCCAGGGAGACTCTGCTTCCCGGACATGTAAAAGAAGCTCCTGTGCAGCAGCATTATCCGGATCCACCTTCAACACACTGTCTATCCGGGCTGCCGCTTCAGGATACATAGCCGACCAATAGGAAACATTACCCCGTATCAGGTTGGCCGCAGTGTAATATCTCCCCCTGTCTTCCAGTTGCTGCAATATAGCTGCGGAAGCATCCCACTTCCCGGTGACCGCTAATGTGTTGGCATAGTCAAGCAACAGATAATCCGACTCCGGACTGATAGCGGCTGCACGTCCGTACATCTTACGGGCTTTCCGGAAGCGATGACGCCACAATTCCGTTTGCCCGTTCATCCAAAGCGCATTTACATCATCGGGATTATGCTTCAGATACCGGTATAACAAACGGCAGCTTTGTCCATACTCATGATCATCACGCAAACTTTTGGCAAGAGATAATGTATCAACCTTATGTCCGCCGGGTATCTGCGATTTCACAGACCATGGCAGACAAAAGCCAATCAGGTACAGAACAGTTATGGAAGCACGAATTTTCATCTGTATACGGGCGATAAAAATACCGGATTATTTCCGGGCCGGAAAAAAACATCCTGGCCCGGAGATACCGCGACCAGGATGTTGCTGAATGGTTTAGGACATATTACCGGATCACCATCTTCTGAACATCATAGAACAAGTCATCTGATCCTTTCAGAGAGATAAACAATATTGTTCCGGAAGGCAGGTTCAGATCAACAGGGATCGCATTCACACCCATGGCAGCTGCAACACTCCTTGAGAAAACTACTTTACCTGTGACATCTGTGATACTCATATCCAGTATCCTTTCTTCCTCCGATACAAAGCGGCATTCAAATTTCCCTTCGTTCGGATTGGGAGCGATGGTCAATATCCTTGAGTCCAATCCTCTTGTAGCCGTCACTGCTTCCTTCGAGAAGGATACATCACTTATATTCAACGTAATATTCTGACTTTTACCACCATCCGTAGTATACGTAAACACAATTGTCTTCACGTCTTTGGGATTAAACGGAGCTTCTATACGGTCAGAGAGGAAATCGTCAAAACTGATCGAATATTCCTTGCCTTTTTCGGTAAGGGTCACGGCAGTTTTGTACTGGCTCCTCCAGTCTACGATGGAATCGCGCGTCAGGCGCACCTCAACCTGCCCGTTACCTTGTGCATAAAACTTAAGCGATTTGTATGCTGTAAGATCTGCCTTCTCAGTACCCGAGCGGATTGCCTTGTAAACAGATACATAATCCCTGCTCTTTGCCTGTAAGGTTACATTCCTGTATACCGGATACTCTCCGTCTTTGTATACGCGCTCTTTATTATTACCACGCTCAAAGCGTTCTACGGCAGTATAAGCATTATCATAGTCAATACCCCAGTTGCCGTCAGCCAGATAAACTTCATCTTCCAGCACGCCATCCAGGTACAGACTTCCCTGATATTCATAACCATCCTTTATCGGAATAATGAACTCATTATTCTTTCCGGGAACCAGTGTAAGCGGAATTTCCATCATGCTAAGGCCTGCATCTTCATTGATACGCTCTTCAAAAACCAGGCGGGCAGAAGTTGCATTGGTTGTGTTATTGATACGGACGATCAGGTTGTCTTTATCACGATATCCGTAAGTGATATAGGATTTAGGCAATACCATATCATTTGTCTGCACCACCGCCTGCTCTTTCTTCAGATTATCGAGCACATCGCCGGCCAGCTTAACAGCATGATCCGGATGAGCCGACCAAACCTGGAAATTGTACATGTTTTCATCGGGTTCATATGAAGACAGCAGCCAGTTTGTCTGGAGTGTATAGTTATCACGGCGTTTATCTTTACCAACGACAAAGGCAATTGCATATTCAACAATACCACCGTCGCGTTTCAGCGCAAAGCGGGTAAAGTCATATCCCTGTATTTTGATATCTTCTACAAACAGCAGCTCTGCACCGCGGAACCTGTCGCATATAGATTTAGTATGACTATACGCACGGTCCAGGGTTTTGATGCCCAGTGCAACAGCTTTTGCTTTTTGGTTGCGTGTGTAGTCAACAGAAAGTACATCAACAGCAGAAGTGATAGATAACAGATCCGTTGGAGATGTTATGTATACGGCATCGCCTGCTTCCAGTTGCGCCGGAATCATATCCGTCAGCTCCTGTCCGCTTATTGTACCTTTTGCTACGGCATTAAACACCTGTGGCATAAATACAACAGCCTGTGTATAATCAACCTTAGCATTCACACTGTTTTTGATCCTGTTGAAATCCCGTTTTGTAACAAGGCCGCCCATACTTTCACTTTCAATACCACCGTCATTTCCACCGGTAACGGAATCCGAAATCACTACAACAGAAAGCTTTGCCGTATCAGCACATCCTCCGGAAGTGCCGGTTACGATCTGGATCACTTCATACGTTCCTGCCGAATCATAGGATTTAACAGGATTTACATCAGAAGATGTAGTCAGATCTCCGAAACTCCAGTGATATGTATGGACACCCGTAGCAGTTGAAGTAAATTCAAAGCTGTTACCAGTAAGTTCCTGTGTTGCTTCATTAACCGTAAATCCTGCTACAGGAGCGTTATACACAATTACAGGAAGCGTAACGGTATCAGATCCGCCTGCACCGGTTACAATCAGCTGCACGGTGTAATTGCCAGGTGTACTGTAGCTGTATACCGGGCTTGCTTGTGTGGACGTATTCCCGTCACCGAATGACCAGGCATATGTCAGCGGAGCTGCACCCGTAGATGTATTCGTAAACAAAAAGCTGTTGCCACCCAGGCATTGCTTGTCAATATTAACTGTAAAAGATGCATCTGTTACTTCGGGAATCACTTTTACCGTTTTGTATACATAAGCCATGCAGCCTTTCTGCGTATAGACGATCTGTTTTACCTGATAGGTACCTACAGCAGCATAGCTGTGTACCGGATTAGCCACATTTGAAGTATTACCGTCGCCAAATATCCAGTGATAGCTGTGTGCACTGTGCGTGGACGTAAATTCAAAACTGTTACCACTCAGATACTGAATTGTATCGTTCACGGTAAATCCCGCCTGAGGCGCATCCACGATCACTGTTTTTGAAATTGAGTCTTTGCCGCCTGCACCCGTTACAACCAGTTTCACTGTGTATGTACCGGCTGCTGCATAAGTATGGGTAGTATTTTGAGTAGTAGCAGTATTACCGTCACCAAAGTGCCACAGGTAAGTCAGCGGCGCACCACCGGTTGAAGTATTCGTAAACGAGAAGTTATTACCGTCAAGGCATTGCTTGTCGTTATTGATCGTAAAGGACGCATCTGTAGGATTTGCGACCACCTTCACTGTTTTATACGCATAAGCCCAGCAACCTTTCGGAGTAAATACTTTTTGCTTGACATTATAAGTACCAACGGCAGCATAAGTATGCACCGGATTGGCTGCAGTTGATGTATGTCCGTCGCCGAACTCCCAATAATAGCTATGGGCAGCATGAGCGGAAGTAAACGTAAAGCTGTTCCCTGCCAAAAGCTGTATTGTATCATTCACACTAAATCCTGGCAAAGGTTTTTCTACCGTAACCGTTTTTGAAACGGAATCCTTACCACCCGCACCGGTTACCACCAGCTTTACGGTGTATACGCCACCAGAAGCATATATATGCTGGGGATTTGTTGTCGTAGATGTATTTCCATCTCCAAAATACCACATATAGGTCAATGGTGCACCACCAGTCGAAGTATTTGTAAACTTAAACTTATTACCGTCAAGACATTGCTTGTCGTTATCAATTGTAAACTTAGCGTCTGTCGGAGTTGCTGTAACAGTTACGACAAGAGAGAAACTGTCTTTACAGTCTTTGTTGGTGGTGACCACCTGCTTTACCGTATATGTACCCGCTGCTGCATAGCTGTGTGTGGGGTTCTGGCTGGTTGATGTATTGCCATCTCCAAAATACCATTTGTATGTGTTACCACTGGCATGGCTCGATGTGGTAAATACAAAATTATTTCCAATCAGCGCCTGTGTAGCATTGTTGACTGTAAATCCGGGTGTCGGGGCAGGCCATACATTTACCGTCTTCGTAACGGAATCCTTACCGCCGGGGCCGGTGACTACCAGCTTCACAGAATACGTACCGGCTGTGGAATAAGCATGAGTAGCATTTTGGGTAGTAGCGGTGTTACCGTCGCCGAAGTGCCATTTATAGGTCAGCGGAGCCGTTCCGGTTGAAGTATTGGTGAAGGAGAAACTGTTACCGCCCAGGCATTGTTTATCGTTGTTGATCGTAAACTTGGCATCCGGAGGAGTGGAAGGTATGCTGCAGCCGGAAACATCGGGTTTAAATATAGCATAGTGAATTTCACCACCAGCTTGCTGCTTAAAGGTTTTGGCTATTACCTGTCCTTCAATATTGGCATTGTTACCTGATTTGGTTACTACCGCAAACGGAGCAAAGACCGTACCTTCTACGGCTCCGTTACCTTGTATGGTCAGAGAAGTAGTGTTATAAAAATTGTAGAGAATATACTGACAACCGACAAGCCCGCCAAAGCTTCCTGCAGTATTATATACATTCCAGTTAAAGTTGCCGGGAGCATTTACATTAATGATCAGCACACGGTCGGGAGAAGGTGTATTATTAAAACTAAGCTCCTGCATATTATTCATTTCTGCACCACTGATGTTTAGAATGTTGATCCCATTATTTAATGTGATCTTCACCTGGTTGGGCATTCCTGTACGGCCAATCACAGTACCACCAGAATTAGTGAGGTATGCGTTATCGGTACAAGCAGAAAGACTTGTAGCATTACTTTGCATTTGCGCAAACGCTGCAGCAAAATCTATCAATCCACCCTGGAACACCGGGTTATTGGAAGCGCTCACCTCAGGGCTGTACGTATTTGCCTTTGCTTCAAGCTCAATCCTGGGAGCACCATTATAATCCACACCCGGGGTAATCCGGATCGGAGAATAAGCATTGTTCCCATCCTTATACCACGCCTGGGAATTATTCTGATCACCGATCTTCACATAACCGTTTTTCAACACTTTGAATGAATTCCCTCCTTCATAATATACTTTACCGCCCACCAGCAGTCCAATGGTAATACCGCCCACCTTAAACGTGCCGGCATCATGTGCTGCCACATCGTGATTTCCTTTAATCTTCAGATTACCGCCCATAGCCATCGGGCCTTCCGTTTCACTGGTAGACATTTCTGCATCATCCAGGAAGAACGCATTAAAATTCAAAGCGGGAGCAGTGGGACTTTGCGCCCCTGCCTGGCCTGCAAGTAACAGCAGCATGCCGAGTAGCAACACTCCTGTCCGGAAATTGCACCGACTGATGACACTGCAAAGCCGGTTCTGTGTAACATTGACAGACATTGTGGTTGGTTGTTTGGTTAAGAATGTGGAATAAACAGATTTAGAAAAAACAGGTATTTGCTCTTTTAACGATGAATACTTGAATGAGCAAAAATATTACGAGGGGATGCAAATGGGTGTTAACCGGATGTTATTGGGAGTTGTTAACCAATTGTTATTCGACTCGTTACAAATAACAAATTAAAATAATTTAAAAAAATAAAAGCCCGGCTAATATTTCATTTTCAGTGAAATATCAGCCGGGGCTATTTACCTGACACCAGACGGTATCAGTATTAAAGAAGTAAGGAGGGTTTAAAATTTACGCGTCAGCGAAAGGTAAAGATCGTATTGATTCAGGTAGCGGTCTATTCCGATCCGGTTATTGCTCCATCCGACAGCGGCGCCGAATGTAGTACGATAATGAACTGTTTTCTGATAACCGACTGTGACATAGCGTGTCAGCCAGTCGCCGGCAAGTTGCGGCATCAGGATCACACGGCTGCGGTCATCCGGCGAAGTACCGATTCCCCCCACTACATACATATATTCCTGACGATCGTTCATGTAATAACGTGTAGTAAGCTGAAAGGCGTGGTATCTCCGGGATTTATCCGTAGTCTGGCGTTGGCCAACGTTTCCGTCCGGATCATTGATGCTCATATAACGTTCAGGGTTATCAAAAATAAGGAACCCACGGAGGTTAATCCAGAAATCACCCATCCCTTTCGCTATAGATGCAACACCGGATACCATGGAAGCCCGCTGTGTGATCTTGTACAAATCCTCATCTCCTCCCGGGAGCGTGACAACAGAATCTATAACGCTCTGCACTTTTACATAGCGCACACCCAGTTCTGTTTCCCAATCATGTTTCCATCCTTTGAAGAGTGAATAGCCCAACCTTAACTCAGGGAATACATTAAGATCCTGCGAGTAAGCGGCCACTGCATACGAGTACAACGTTTTGGTATGGTTGTAATACAGATCGCCTTCAAACTGCAGACCAGCACGTTCATGACGACCGCCTACATTGACCCTGCCGGCAAAGGATCCATCCTTAAAAAAGCGACGATACTCCACCGTTGCAATACGGTAAGGCTGCATGGCAGTATTATATGTAGATTGCTGATAGTACAAGCCAAATTGATTCCGGTACATTTTACTTTTCAAATAATTGGCATAGTCAATGTTTTTCTGGGAAGGCTGCATGGCTACCAGCTTATCCGCTTCTTCGGCTGCCTGTGTATACATCCGCTTGTTTTCGAGCGTCAGAGCACGCTGCCGGATAAAACCGGCATTGGCCGGATAATAACGAAGTCCCTTGTCGGTCATAGCAAGTGCACTGTCATATTCTTTTTGCGCATTATAAAGATTAATCGATGCATACAGAGCAGTAGAATCATACGGGCTGATCGCAAGCACTCTTTTAAATTCGGCCAATGCTTCGTCCCATACTTCCTGTTTCTGATAAGCCAGACCGGAGGCAACCAGGTTATCCATATAAGCAGCACGGTATGTTTTGTTGTACGGATACTGCTGCATCAGTTTATCCGCAATTGCATAGGCCTGGCGGTATTGCTTTTGTTCGCTGAGTACAGATGCTTTTTTCAATAAAAAGTCTTTGTCATCAGGGTAATATTGCAAAGCGATATTTGCATAACGCAAAGCACTGTCCGAACGTCCCATACCACTCTCCAGGTTCACTACGTAGGCGAGGGCATCGCGGTTCTGAGGCGATTGCTGTAACGCCTGCTTGAATTGTTTGATAGCACGTTCCATTTCGTCTCCATTCATCAGGAGGCGCCCGGCCTGCATCTGCTGTTCGGTAAGGATAGCTCCATAACGGGGATTATCCGGATGCTGGGCAATCAGCGTGCTGATCACCGGAAAAGCCTCATTATACCTGCCTGCGTCGGCAAGCACGGAAGCTTTTTTCAGTAACAACGTTTCATCGTCTTCCCGGTATTGCAATGCCATATTTAATGCACGGAGGGCATTCTCATAGTCCTTTTGCTCAATGTACAGATTGGCGATATAATTCACGGCGTCTGCATTGGACGGGTCAATATTCAATGCGCCTTCAAACTCCTGAAGTGCTTTGTCATACTGTTTTTCGTTCAGATAATATTTACCGGAAGCTACCTTCATTTCAGATGCACGGCCACGCATTGCATCCGATTCCGGATTACGCCGCCATAGTTCGTTTACGATATTTGCTGCTTCTGTTTTATTTCCGAGTATTTCAAGGACATCTGCTTTTTTTGCCAGCAACGTAACGTCATCAGGCGTTGATTTCAAGCCCCTGTTGATCCAGTCAAGCGCATTACGGTATACCCCTCGGTCCATACTGATTGCTATCAGCTTGTTCAGGGCTTCACGATTGCCGGGGCTGGTTTCGAGTACCGACTGGTAAAGCACATACGGATCAGTATGCTCATAATAACGGGAAGCATCCATCTTCAGATCCATATCGAGCTGCCTTACTTTTGCATCATTAGGATAATGTTTCCTAAGTGTCTTCATCACTTCGGTAGCATCGGCATAGCGATGCATTTCCTGCAACAGCGACAACTTACGCATCAGCAGTGTATAGGACGTAGGATCGCTGGCCAACGCGAGGTTGACCTGCGCAAGCGCCGACTGGTGATCACCTGTTTTAAGGCTTAACCCGGAAAGATAATCTACAGCATCCCGGTTGTCCGGCGCTACTTTCAGCGCTGCTTCAAAATGATAACGCGCCTGTGTCAGCAATCCTTTATCGCGATAGTACTTACCAGCTTCTTCGTGGTGACCGGCATAAGCCCGTTGTGCTTCCGGCTGATCGGGATAACGCTGTATGATATCATCAGCAATAGTGTTGCCGGCAGTAAACTGTTTGTTGGCATCCAGGATCGAAAGCTTTTTGATACTGAATTCCAGGTCATTGGGAAAACGCATTAATGCACGGTTGGCATATCCGAGCGCCTGATTTACGTTACCATCACCCAGTTCCATATTAATCGCGTAAAAATAGGCGTCCCGGTATTTAGGTGCACGGTCCATCACCTTGATCACATAGGGCCGGGCAGATTTATACTGACGGGTCAGCACATACAAACGCCCCAGCAACAGGTTATAATCCACATTGTTCGGATACCTGTCTACCGCTTTACGCGCCAGTTCAATGGCTTTGGTATAATTCTTGCGCTCGGTCTGCCGTACCGCCTCCTCATATATCTCATCTACGTCGCTCTTACGAATATTTGCATTGAGCAATTGTGCAGATACATCAGTAGACCCTAATGTCAGTATTAAAGCAGCAATCATCAATTTTCTAAGCAGAAGCATAATCTTTATTTTATTCAATCGTTTTAATGAGTCATTACACATCTTGTGCCACTCGTACGGTTTGTGGTGTGTGTTCACGTTGCACATGCGCTGTGCTTCGTCCGAATCCACGGCGCTGCATGTCGCCCCACACGTGGCGCTTACCGATCATATAGAATATATACCCCCGGATGGCACAGAACAACACAAGCGGATGGTAAAAGAACATTTCAAAAAGCGGCATAGCACAAAGCGCCAGCGCTTCTTTCCATGTACGGTAATTACGGAATGTCAACTGATCCCATAATATGGCAATGATAGACATCAGTATCGCATACGTATAGGCAAATGCGAGAATCAGCAGAGCGTAAGGCCAGTTAATCCGGTCCAGTATCACAAGGATAATCATGTATATGATACCTGTCAGCTCGATAATAGGAGCCAGAAATTCGAAGAAGAAATTATAGGGATACACGATCATACCCAGTCTGCGGTAACGCGGGTTAAAAAACACCCGTATGTGCTGCACAATAAGCTGGAGTAGTCCCTGTCCCCAACGGGTACGCTGGCGGACAAATACTTTGAGCGTGGGCGGACCTTCCGTCCAGCAAAGCGTTTTCGGAATATAGCGGATGGCGTACTTGATACGCTGCTCGCAGCAATACCGGATCATCCGGGAGATCATATCCTGGTCTTCTGCAAATGACTGATAGTTATATCCACCCGCCTGAATAGCGATTTCCGTATCGAAAAGCCCCAGACCACCGGAGACGTTGGGAACGGCATTAATCAGACTCCATCCCATTTTACTCAGCATATAGGCACGGATATATTCCACTTCCTGAAACCGTGGCAGCATGCTTTTAGGAGGACGCATCCGAATCAGCTCACCATCTTCAAAATCGCAGGAGTTCGCCATACGCAAAGGAGCACCTACCGCAATCGCGCGACGTTTAGGCTCCTGCATTACAGGCCGGATCAATTCTACCAACGTATCCTTATGCAGGATGCAATCCACATCCGTACATACGAAGTACGGGAAAGAGGACGCATTGATACCCGCATTGGAACCATCAGCCTTACTCTTTCCGTTCTCTTTATCAATTACCAGCAACTTGGAAAATGACGGCTCGGTAGATTTATAAAAACCCTTTACCGGTCTGGTCGTAATTTTTTCATCATAGGCAAAATCAACCTTTACAAGGCTAAATTCGTCTATTAACAGTTCAAGTGTTTTATCCGTACTACCGTCGTTAATAATGATTACCTCAAAACGTACGTAGTTAAGTGTCAACAGAGAGTGTACATTCGAGATGATGGTAAGCTCTTCATTATAGGCAGGAGCGATCACCGATATCCCCGGTGCTATCGGTGAATATATAATGGCATCATTATCGGTATAAGTATTCCGCTTCAGGTATTTCCGGATGGCAATCATGGAAAGGAATACCAGCAGCAGGTACGAAAGGAACAGTACCAGTCCGTAGAAAAAAACGAAATACTCATAAAACCAGGCAACGCTCTCTATAAAAAATCTCATGGGGCAACAGTTATATACTATTTATCGCTATCGAATGAAAGAAGCATTTAATGAATTTATACGTATTTAATCAGCGGATCCATACAATGTTTCATGATCAGTTGGTTTTCCGGCGTCGTATTGGCCATTAACTGTTCAATCAAGCCAGGCTCCGTACGGCTGTTGTTCACAATAGATTTAGCTGCTGCTTTCCGTAACCTGAAATCACCGGCATATAAAAACTCATTGGTCAAAAAGTCTATGTAACGGCCTGTCTGCATACGGCCAACGGCTTTCAGTATCTCTATCTGACAACGGAGCGGCTGGTCATTATATATACCAACCAGACGGTCTTCCGTTTGCTCGGCCTTTACCTTTCCGAGCGTATTGATAGCTGCCGCCCTCAGATCGTGATCACGTGTATCCAGCAAACGGGTAACAGAAGGTACTGCTTCGGTCTGATTGTAGTGAACCACCAGCTTCAGACAGAAATGGATAATACTCGGGTTGGTGGAATAAGTAAGCCAGGATCCGAAGTTCGGAATAGTAATATTCTCATTGGTTGTGATGATCCGGAATAATTCAATCTGATCCCATACCAGCAATCTGTCTGAAGATGAGTCAAAAAACTTGAAGGGGTCGTTTTTACTAAGCTTGATGTAAGCATGGCGCGCCATAATACGAACTTCGCGTGAGCGGTGATGCGTCAGCGGAAGGATGTAGGCATCCGCAACAGGTATACCCATTGTGGCAAATTCCGTGAGGCCCTGTATCTTCCGGAAGCGACGTAACGAACGGAACTTCCTCAAACAAAAGCGATCCAGGTTCAGTTCCATAAACAGCTCATTCAGCTCATAACTCATATTCCCCCGGAGATCCTTTTTATACTCAATCAGGCGGTTCACAGCAAGCTGGCGGTGGCCGCGTACATACCTGCGGAGCTTGGCGACAATATCGGATTTTGCGGCAAAACGCGGATCAGGTTTATCGCTGTTCTCAAAAGAGATATAGGCAAAGATGAGATCGTCTATAATAGGAATGAGCTTTGCCAGCTTTTTTTCCCGCCGGTAGCGCCGGTAGCGATAAAACAGCATCACAAACAAGGCAATAACCGTAAACGCAATCGCAGTCAGTATCACAATCAACGACAATTGTATTACCAGCGGCAGACCACGGAAGTTGAGAATAAGATCCTTTATAAAATAAAATACGCGCATAGAAAGATTATAGATTAATGATCATAACCGGACTAATTCCAATCTGCAATTAAACCGCTATCGCACAAAATCCGCTTCCCATATTTCCGGCCTTAAGCTGCAACGGGGTTCCTGTCGCCTGAGGTATCCGCCTGATCAACGGAGTGCTGTTCCTGATAATCAGCTTACTTTTTCCCCTGGCCGAAGTTGCCTTTCCGGTACGGATAGCTGTTCCGGCTACTTTTTTGACTGTCGCTTTTTTGGCACTCCCAGACTTATCTTTCTTTTCAGCAGCTTTTTTCGCAACAGCAACCGGCTTCACCGCAACAGCCGGCTTCCGGGCACTACCGGAGCCCTTTGACGGAGCCGTTTTTGTAGCAGTAGTTTTTGTTTTTGCGGCAGTCGTTTTCGTCTTGGCGGTTGTACTACCTGCAGCAGTTACCTTTTCTTTTTCTGTTTTCTTCTTCACCGGCATCTTGGATGCGGTTACTTTAGCGGCAGTAGCCTTCTTAGGCGCCGCGGCTTTTTTGATGACAACAGTTTTGGTATTGCTCTCGGCGGCAGCGGCTTTTTTGATGCTTCGCTTTCTTTTCGCCACCACAGCTTCTGCGGCTCTGTCTTCTATGGAAACAGCCTCCGAAATTGCAGCAGGCGCTACGGGCACAACCGGCACAACTACCGTTTTAGGATACACAGGCGCTGCGTGGCGTATCAGCAGACGCTGGATACGCTGAACCAGCTCGCTGGCCATAAAAGGCTTTTTCAGAAAGTCGTCGGCGCTCAGCCGGAACGATTCATTGATCGTATCTTCATCTGCCACGGCAGAAAGTACCATCACCGGAATCCTCGACTCTTTTTTAATGGTTTTTATCACTTCAAACCCACCTGCATAAGGCATGATAAGCTCTGTAATCACCAAACGGTAAGCATAATTATTCGTACGTACCTTTTCTATGCCTTCCTTACCATGCCTGGCAGTGTCTACCGTATATCCTTCCTGCTGCAGAATCTTCTGCACCGTATCACGTGTAAGCTCTTTATTATCCACAATCAGAATATCGTATGCCGGACCGTATTGTGCCTGAGACGCTGTAACCATTTTTATCGTTTTTATTTATCCGAGGGAAAGAGAATCAAAATCTCATCACCCGGAAAGATTTTTAAATTAATGTAATCAGCCGGTTTTATCCGGCACTTTTTTTATGCAGCATAACTGCTCCGCTTTGTCACCGGATGGACGGACGAAACAGGCAGTATCTGTCCTGCTCTGTTAAGCTCATTATTACCACCCATCAACGCAAGCGACAATAACTGCCTGACACGTTGTATCAGCTCCGGATCAATAAACGGCTTTTTCATAAAATCATCCGCACCATACCTGAAAACCTCTTTAACCGTAGCCTCATCCCCTTTCGAAGAAAGTATCATTACAGGTATGTTCGATTCGCGCTTGATCACCTTCATCAGTTCAAAGCCGTCCAGATACGGCATTGTGATCTCGGTAATCACCATACGAAAAGAACGGCTGCCGTCATGCAGCATATCCATTGCTTCCTTGCCATGCTCCGCTGTAACCACACTGTAACCCGCCCGGTCAAGCATTCTTCCGGTCATATCCCGCGAAGACTTCTTGCTGTCTACCAGAAGAACATCGTACGTAATAGCGTTCCTGTTTTCATGCCTGTTCATAACATTGCGTATTTGATGACAGGACAAAAGTAGCTTAACCATAACGTAGATATTTGTATTGAATTGTTATTAACGATGGGATAACAATTCAACAACAACACTTACAAATCCACATCCAATCCCTGCGCTACACCTGCACTCAAAGCCTTGCCTGACATCGTCAGGGATATACATCAAGAACCCGTTATAACAGACAGAACATTTCATTTCCGAAACGATCTACGTTTTTTGATACAACTTAACAACGCTTGTTTATATTCTTTCCTTTTCATTGATGATACAAGTACAATTCAACGTAACGGCCATCAGAATTAAACAGAAACAACCGGCACCATTTATAGTAGTACAACGGCAAATATAAAAACAAAAAACAATAGAAAGGGTATTCTATCAAAAACATTAAATAATTAACCATACAAAACGTGGTAAAAGCTATTTTGCCAGACAACGATATACAAGTTAATGAATCTGCTCTTACTACAGTGTTGGACAATGACGTTGTCCATATCATTTATTGCCGAGATATTACGGCAACCCAGATATCATCCAGAGGATTCATTTGAGTACCCTAAACAATGATAAAAATGACGAGGTTGCTTGTAATGGCTTCGACAGGTTGCACTTCGGCCCTTCGACAAGCTCAGGGCTCGGTGACCGTCTTTTAATGTCGGTGGCTGAGCTTGTCGAAGCCATTAGCATTAATTTATCGCCAAGGTGCTAAAAGCCTTGTCATAATTTTATTATTTATCTTTCCAAATTATTGAAAATCATATATATTATAAAATAAATCAATGGTAGTGTACTGCAATGGAGCGAAGTATCCCACACCATACGGATACGATTCTTCATTCAGCTCCGCCCCACTGCCAATAACACATGCTACCACATTGCCGATACTGTCATTCCCGGATGAGTGCGCCAACGGCGAATAAGCGTTCCGGATGACGGAGTGGTTAAGTCGATATCTCCTGCTATTCCGGGAGCCGACAGCCAAATAACACTTTTGATAAATCATATCCCAACTCGTATATGGTTACCCTTTTAAGCCAGCGACAAATAGCTATCTTTGTTTTCTATGGTCACTAACCTCAGTACCCAAAACAGCCTGCTCTGCAGTTGGATCCAGGAAATACGGGATGTATCTATCCAGAACGACCGTCAGCGGTTCCGCTTAAATATGGAACGCATCGGCGAAGTAGCTGCCTATGAGATCAGCAAAACCTTACCTTACCGGGAGACAACCATTCAAACACCACTCGGCACATACAGCGGCCGGGAGCCGGAAATACAACCGGTACTGGCAACGATCCTGCGGGCAGGTATTCCCATGCACCAGGGCATGCTCCGGTTCTTCGATCAGGCAGATGCCGCATTTGTAGCTGCTTACCGCAAATATCACCGGGACGGATCTTTCGAGATTGAGCAAAACTACATAACCACTCCCAAGCTCGACGGCCGTATACTGATCATTGCCGATCCGATGATCGCTACAGGCGCCTCCATGGCGCTGGCCATAGAAACGCTCACCTCAGAAAGCACACCTCTGCAGATACATGTAGTAGCGGCAATTGCCTGTACCATCGGTATCGAATTAATTATGCGGCGCTTTCCGGACACGCTTATCTGGGCCGGTGCTATAGACGACGAACTCACCGCCCGGGGATATATTGTACCCGGCCTGGGAGATGCGGGCGATCTCTCTTATGGTGAAAAACAGCAATCATAATTATCTAAAAAAAATCTTTTAACATTCTCTTGGAGAATCACATTATTTGCCTTATTTTGCTCACAGAAACGATTTAACATTCCTTTTTTAATAAAAATTTCGAGATGAAAAAAATATTATTTGGCGTGGGGGCTTTGATGATGGCAGGTGCTGTACAGGCTCAGGACGTGCACTTTACGCAATATTTTACATCACCACTCACATTGAATCCCGCACTTACCGGTCTTACCCGTTGCGATCTCCGTATGGCAGCCAATTATCGCTCGCAATGGGGAAGCGTTTCTCCGCATCCATATGTTACGGGAACTGTTTCATACGACATGGCCACGCTGAAAGGAAGCCTTCCTGAAGGAGATGCCTTAGGCGTTGGCTTGCTGGGTTTATTTGACAAATCGGGTTCCGGTGCATTACAAAATACAACTGTAGGCGTTTCGCTGGCATATCATAAATCGCTGGGACGTGAAAAACAGCATACTATCTCTCTGGGTGTGCAGGGATACCTGGTTCAGAAAAGCATTGACTTTAATAAGCTGACTTTTGAAGATCAATTTGATCCTTCCACAGGCACAACTATTAATGTTACCGGCGAAACCTTCAGCAACGCAGATCTTACTTACCCGGATTTTAATGCCGGTATAATGTACACAGGTAAATTAAACGATTATTCAACTGCTTATGCAGGCGTTTCCTATTACCACATCACCGAACCTACAGAAACTTTCCTGGGCGGAAATCATACTATTGCGCCACGTATCAGTGCTACCCTTGGCGGGTCTTTTGATCTCAACGAAAACCTGGTGTTATATACCAGCGGCCTTTATCAGCAACAGGCGAAAGCATCGGAACTTGTAGTAGGCGCCGCGGCTGGTTTTGTACTGAATCCCGGATATGATGAAGAATTTGCCCAGAAAACAGTACTCTACCTGGGCTCATGGTATCGTTACGGAGATGCACTTTGCCCGTACATCGGCTTCGAATGGTCTAAAATGCAATTGGGTATCAGCTATGACGCCAACCTGTCTAAATTTACGGCCGCAACACAAGGCCAGGGCGCATATGAAATATCGCTCATTTTCAACGGTTGTATCAACCCGCGCGTAGCATCACCAAAATACAACTTTGCCTGTCCGAAGTTCTAACCAGAACACAAATCATATTTTCATAAAGGAAGACGGCCGCTCAAACAGCGGCCGTCTTCCTTTATGAAAAATTAATTCTTTTCCGGGCTGATAAAACGGTTCCCTCTTATATAAAAACGGTAAGGTCTTGCGGCGTCAGTACCGGCATAGTCGACACCAATCCGCGGTGTAGCTATGATATCTCTCCCGGATATCGGTATCCCCCTGTCCTCAATATACAACAGCGGCCCCTGCAACGATAAACCGGTATGCAGCGTAAGAATACCCATAGCAGCCGACAACACTCCCGGACCGGCGGTAAGTGCAGGCCGAACCACCTGCTTCTTTCTCCGCAGCATCATTTGTTCTATTCCTTCCAGAGGCTCTATACCACGGATTAATACTGCATGTGGCGTACCTTCTGTATTAGTTACCACATTAAACAAATGATGGATTCCATAACAGAGATAAACGTATGCCGTGCCTCCCGGTCCGTACATCACTTCCGTACGGCGCGTGCGCCGGTTGTTCCACGCATGTGAAGCTTTATCAGAAATACCCGCATAGGCTTCTGTTTCCGTAATCATACCCGCTGTACGGAAGCCGTCGATTTCCGTCACCAGCACCTTACCCAATAGGTCCTTTGCCACCTGCACTACATCTTCACGGGTATAAAATGAATCAGCAAGCTTCACGAATTATTTGAGATTTACTGGTAAAGTTGCAATCATTTTTACACTTTTGCATCTATGCAGCAGCAAGGCGCCATATATCTGATCCCGGTTCCACTGGCAGAGCATGTCCTACATACGCTTTCACCAGAAGTCAGCACCGTCACCGCCGGACTACAACATTATTTCGCAGAAAACGTACGTACAGCCCGGCGTTTCCTAAGGTCGCTGCATCCGGATCTGGCAATCGAGCCGATCCAATTTTCGGAAATAGACAAAAATACCGGGCCGGATATATCCCTGCTCCTCAAATGGCTGAAGGAAGGAAAAAAAATCGGCATACTTAGCGAATCCGGCTGCCCGGGCATTGCAGATCCCGGTGCTGATCTGGTTGCAGCAGCCCATAAAGCCGGCGCATCTGTTGTCCCTCTCACCGGCCCAAGTTCACTGATACTGGCACTGATGGCTTCCGGGCTGAACGGCCAAAGCTTCTCCTTTAATGGTTATCTGCCTGTAAAAGAACCGGAACGCAGCAAACGGATAAAAGCACTGGAAAACCTTTCTCAAAAAGAAAATCAGACACAATTATTAATCGAAACACCCTACCGCAACAATCGCATACTTGAAGATCTGCTGCGAAACTGCAACGACAATACCCTGTTGTGCGTTGCTCAGAATATAACAGCGCCAGATGCGTTTATCCGCACCCTGCGTATTGCTGAATGGAAAAAACAAAAGAAGGCACTTGAAAAATCACCAGCCGTTTTCCTCCTGCTGGCTCAGTAATCATTATCCTTTTCACGTACGTAATCAACACGGTCAACGATATACTGACCGGGTTCCGTATTGATCGTATTATAATTATCTCCCCGCCAGATCAAATGGCGCTTGTATTGCAGATAGTGCAACTTTACGATCTTACCCAGGCATTTTTCCAATGTGTCCGCAACCGCTTCGTCCGTTACACTGAAATAAAAATAATGCGCGTTCAATGATCCTTTCCGGATCCCAAAACCTGTTTGCACCATTTCACCCTCATAGGTTTTAAAAACATCCCCTTTCCTGGAGAACTTCTGCAATTCACCTTCCCGGAATCCATCGCCATATACTTTGTAATAATACCAGTAAATATACAGGGCCAGGCCAACAACCAGAAACAGCGTACCGAAGACAAGAAATCTTTTCATAAAATGAGGTTCACTATACGAATATACAAAATCGTTAAATCCTCCCGTCCTTTATTTCATCCACCACACCCGGATCCAGCAAGGCAGATGTATCTCCCAGGTTTTCCGTCTCTCCTTCCGCAATCTTGCGCAGGATACGCCGCATGATCTTTCCGCTTCGGGTTTTGGGCAGACCGGACACAAACTGTATTTTATCCGGCTTGGCAATCGGCCCTATGATACGGGAGACCGTCTGCAGAATATCCTGACGGGTAAGATGTTCATCTCCGTGAACACCGTCATGTATTACATAAGCATAAATCCCCTGCCCCTTTACATCATGCGGATAACCTACTACAGCGCTTTCCACCACGCCGGCATGCATATTGATGGCATTCTCCACCTCAGCAGTACCAATACGATGACCACTTACATTCAGCACATCGTCTACACGACCGGTGATACGATACATACCATCCTTATCCCGATAGCAGCCGTCTCCCGTGAAGTAAAGATTTTCGTACGTAGCAAAATAATTGGTACGGCATCGCTCATGATCGCCATAAGTAGTACGTACGATCCCCGGCCATGGGAAACGGATACACAGATTCCCGGACACATCATTACCGTCCAGTACCGTTCCGTTTTCATCTACCAATACCGGCTGCACACCCGGCAACGGTAATGTAGCATACCCAGGTTTTGCCGGTGTGACACCTGCCAGATTGGATATCAGTATTCCCCCCGTTTCTGTTTGCCACCAGGTATCCACCACCGGGCATTTATCCTTACCGATATGTTTTGCATACCAGTACCATGCCTCTTCATTAATAGGTTCTCCGACAGATCCCAGCACCTTAAGACTATCCAGGCTATGTCCCTTTACCGGATCCAGCCCATACCCCATAAGGCTGCGTATGGCCGTAGGCGCTGTATATAACACATTGACCTTATACTTATCAACAATATCCCAGAAGCGACCGGCATCCGGCCAGGTAGGTACGCCTTCAAATATCACGGAAGTGGCGCCTGCTGCGAGCGGCCCGTATACAATGTAGCTATGTCCGGTGATCCAGCCGATATCGGCAGTACAAAAATGAACATCCCCCTGCTCATACTGGAACACGTTCACAAAAGAATATGCCGTATAAACCATGTACCCTCCACAGGTGTGGACTACACCCTTAGGCTTACCCGTGGATCCAGATGTATACAGAATGAACAACGAATCTTCGGCATCCATTTCTTCTGCCGGGCAATCCGGGTTACCCATCGTTTCCACTTTTTTGATCTCATCTTCCCACCACACATCACGCCCCTTGATCATACTGACCGGAGTACGGGTACGCGTGAGTACAATTACCTTCTTCACAAAACGGCATTGCACCAACGCATCATCAATTACAGATTTCAGCGGCACTTCTTTATTACCCCGGTATGCACCATCGCTGGTAACAACAAACTCCGCCCGGGCATCCTGCAACCGGTCAGCAATGCTTTGGGCGCTGAAGCCGCCAAAGATCACCGAGTGGATCGCACCTATCCGGGCACATGCCAGTGTTGCGATCGCCAGCTCGGGCACCATACCCATATAAATACATACGCGGTCTCCTTTTTTAACACCGTTATTTTTCAATACATTGGCAAACTGTACCACCTTCTGATGCAAATCCCGGTATGTTAGTACCCTGTGGTGTTCCTCCGGATCATTGGGTTCCCATATGATCGCAGGACTATTACCCAGCAGCCCGAGATGACGGTCAAGACAATTCTCTGTAATATTCAATTTCCCTCCCTGGAACCATTTCACATCCGGATCACGGAAATTCCACTCCAGTACACGATCCCAGCGCTTCCGCCAGTAAAAACTGCTGGCTATTTCAGCCCAGAAACCTTCCGGATCATCCACACTTTTCCGCCATGCGGCATCATAGGCTTCTTTCGTTTTAATCTTAAATGGGTAAGACATATGTTTCTGTATTGTCGGGTTCGAATGTATTTGATCATACATAGTTAGTGATTTCCCTACAATCGTGAAATTCTTTCTTGTTAAATCCAGCAGCCTCTAATAAAGAAAGTTGTTCCCGCAACACCCATAACGGTATAAACAGGAACAACTTTCTTTCCATTAAAACAATAGTAGCTTATCTCGTAATCTGCGTGTACCCGGCAGTATTTCCGCTCTGTACACGAACAATATAACTGCCGACGGCAAGTGACGCTATATCCAGCACTGACATACCAAGCTGCGACAAGACGACCCTCCCCTGCATATCGAAGAGCTCAACAGTATAATTTGTCCATCCGGCAGGGACATTCAGATGCAATTGCCCGCTTATTGCGGGATTTGGCCAGGCTTTAAGCTCAAACAAGCGTTCCTGCGCGGCAGCAGCCACGTGCAGATTATCTCTTTTAGTATCACGATAACGGACCATATTCACGGTTTCGTTTCCATTTCCGTCAACCGTGGTTCCGACCCGTACCACCGGGTAATGCTCCCCATTTGCCAACCATACATATTCCACATACCGGCGCTCAAAGCGGATATTCTGCCCTAACACCGTTTTTACTGAATCTGTCTGCCACACTTCGGAGCGTACCCGGAGTACATCTACAGGTGTAGTGAAGTAAGGCGTCTTTACAGTTCCATGCCCGTCAACAACGGTAACACGATCACCTTTCATGAGTATAGAACCGAGCGACATAGCATGCTCAAAGCGGAACGTAGAGGTCTCATTCCGGTTATATATAAGAGGGAAATGATAAATTTCGTCCTGATCGATATAATAAGCGGCCTGTGGGGTTCCGTTCAGAAAAGCGCCAAACGACGTGGCCACATAACGATCAGGGCCAGACAAGGTTTGATAAAAAATATGAGGGTTAGTAAGGGACATAGGTAACCCTTGCCCGCTCAGGTCTATTTCATTAGCAATCTTATAGCCCACACCGGTGTTCAGACCTGTAAAACCAGCGGCAGTAGGTGTAATAAACGTATCTACCCCCTGAGACACCGCCGCCCATCCGCTGAAATCCCAATCCACATTCGCTCCGGTATTGCTAAGATTCAGCCCTGCGGATGTAATATTTACATTGCTGTAACGAAGCGTATCGCCCAACACAGGCATGTCTGATGCAGTAATCGTAATCTGCGCTGTCACGGTTCCCCACGTAGCGAGTATTAAAGGGAAAAAAAATAGCTGTTTTTTCATGATATAACATGTTTAATCATTGTAAAAATACCGAATCTGTCATTACAACACAGAAAAATCATACCAATTCACCAGGCATGCTGTCATCCCGCACTACCGAATCCACATACTGCACAACACTGTTGTTGAATACCGGTTCCCCATCGAATAAAAACGCAACCTGAACCGGCAAAACGGCAATCTTCAAATTCCATTGCCGCAGTTTTTCTTCGTGTAAACGCAGTCGCTGTGCATCTTTCTCCGTAGTGATTACAATCCCCTGCCCCGACAGATTCATGAATGCAACACGTATCTTTTCCAGGTCACTTTCTGAAAAATAATGATGATCCGGGAAAGACACTACGCTAACAGACGCTACAGTCTGTGAAACGGCACGGATCAATGGTTCCGGACGTGCAATACCGCAAACTATTACAACAGACTGCTGCACTGTGTCCACCGGCTTACCGGTCCAGAAATCATAGGGCATGCCGTACCGGATACAGGAAAAAAAGACCTGCTGTTGGGACAAAGGCCTTATATGATGTATGATTTGTTCTGCTTCCTTTTTATTCATTTCCGGCGGACATTTGGAGACTACGATCACATCTGCTCTGCGATATCCGCGCCGCGCCTCTCGAAGACGCCCGTAGGGCAATACATGATCTTTATAAAAAGGAGCGTCATATTCCGTGAGCAGGATATTCAATCCCGGCTTCACTGTCCGATGCTGGTACGCATCATCCAGCAATATTACATCCACATCCGGTCGCTGCGTAAGCAGATCCGGAATACCGGTCATTCTTTCTTCTGCCACGCTGACCACCAGACCCGGAAATTTTGCATGATATTGCATCGGCTCATCGCCGATCGTACGGGCATCGGCCTGTTCATCTGCCAGCACAAACCCGCGGGTAACACGCTTGTAGCCTCTGCTCATCGTAGCGACTGTATACCGGGGTTGCAACAGCCGTACCAGATATTCTATATGGGGAGTTTTACCCGTCCCCCCGGCAGAAAGATTCCCCACCGAAATAACCGGCATATTGAATGTTACGGACGAGAAAAATCCGGTGTCATATAAGCGGTTGCGCAGCCACGTGATGCCAACATATAACAAAGAAAAAGGGTACAGTAAAAAACGCATTGTGTTCATTTGAAAATGATCAGAAGAATTTGAAAATCTGAAAATCTGAAAATGTAATAACAGCGGTCCATTTTCAAATTAACTCATTTCCAAATTTTCAAATTAATTCCGCCCTGCGGAGCGCATACTCAAGTATTTTTTCTTCAGGATCAAATGGCTTCACCCGATCCAGGCCGAGATGCCGGATCCCGGCTTCAATATATATTTCCTCACCGGCCGGTATACCGGGATCCTGCAATTCATATGCAAAGCGTCCTGCTTCAAGCAGGCACACTTCCGGCATTAACCCGATCAACTCGCTCCCCACCAAAGACACACCTGCTTCACCAGCGAGCTGCCTGCAGGCTTCCCAGACCCGGAGTGGACTGCTGACCCGGTAATCCAGCAGATTCATTGACACCTGAGCACATTCAAAATCGGCCATATACCAACCGATAGCACGTACTTTTGGAAGCAGCCCCGGAACCCGTACCGGTGTTTTGCCTTCACGCTGTACAAATCCACGCTCCCGGATACGGTCTGCTATATAGACCGCTTTCCTGACATCTCTCGTATCTATGGAAATGTTGAACGCTACCAATACATCCCGTGCACCTATAACCGTTGCCCCATATGAGGGTGTGAACTCAGCCGGACCATAATCCGGAACCCAATCCGGCTGTGTCATTTTTGTTGCCAGCCCTTCATACTCCCCTTTACGGATGTCCGGCAAAGCACTGCGGTATGGAGCAGTGGCGGAATATTCATAGAGATAAACCGGTATCTGCAATTCCTGGCCTACCCTGTCTGCCAGTTGCCGGGAATAAACCACTGCTTCCTCCATTTCCATACCATATAAGGGCACAAGAGGACAAACATCTGTTGCACCAATACGCGGGTGTACTCCGCCCTGGAGCCGCATATCAATCACTTCTGCTGCTTTACCGACAGCCCGGAAGGCAGCTTCTGTCACAGCAGACGGCGCACCTGCAAATGTCATAACAGTCCGGTTTGCCGCAGGACTTGTATCCACGTGCAGTAAGGCAACACCATCTACTGATCGTACCGCCTCCGCAATGGCTGTTATCTTAACCGGATCACGTCCTTCGCTGAAGTTGGGGACACATTCTAAAATGGGTTCATGGTTTGCCATGCTGCTAAAATAGATGAAATCTGCAAGATGTACAGACACAAAAAGCTATGACATGGATGCATGTCATAGCTTTATCTTCCAACCCGCGGAAGCTTACCCAAAACAAATACCGGCAACTATTTTTTCAGTGCTTCCTGTGTAGCCTCTGCCTGCTGCAAATGTTGCTGCAATACAGGGATTTTACCATTGATCCATGACCGGACATCAGGATCTGCAGCATCATCGGCCTCATCCCGGAACTTCTCCACAAATTTTTTGTGTTCGCGTACCGTATAATCCACATAATCCTTTTCAAAATCGGCGCCGGTCTTGGCAGCGAGTTTTTCATAATCCTGCTGGTTATCACTTCCCAATGCAACGGGTAAAACAATCCCTTTTTTTTCAGCAAGCGATTTCAATTCATCCATGACTTTGCTATGATCGCCGGTGATGGCATTTGCCAGTTGTTTCACCTGCGGATTTGCGGCCCGTGCTGCAGCAAGTTCACCCAGCCTGATCGCCATCAGTCCTTCATCTGCCGCCCATACTGCGAATTCAGCGTCATCTTCAAGTACTGTATGCTCCAGCTTATGCTCATTAAGGTCTTCTGCGAGTTCCTTGCTGTCGGTATTATCAGCATTATTACACGAGCTACCCCAACCGATTAACGCGGCCATGGATATGCTCAAAATTACCTGTTTCATAATTTATCGGTTTTTGGTTCCCCGTATAATAGAAAAAATGATGCCACGAGCTATTATATCCTATAAACCACAACAACAGGAAAGCTGTCAATATCCATATTTTTCCTTCCAGCAGTTACGCAGATATTCCCTCAATCGGGCTTCTGCAGCATTATTCCCAGGATCGTACAATTTGGTGCCGGTTATTTTTTCCGGTAAGAATTCCTGCTCCACGAAATTACCGGGGAAATCATGGGCATACTGATAACCTTTCCCGTAATCCATTTTTTTCATCAGTTTGGTAGGGGCATTCCGGATATGCAGCGGCACGGAGAGATCTCCGGTTTTACTTACAAGCGCCTGCGCGTTGTTGATTGCCATATAGGCTGCGTTACTTTTGGGCGATGATGCCAGGTATGTGGTACACTGGGAAAGGATGATCCGGCTTTCCGGCCACCCGATCATCTCTACTGCCTGGAAGGTGGTCGTAGCAAGCAGCAACGCATTAGGATTGGCATTGCCAATATCCTCACTTGCCAGGATCAGCAGCCGCCGTGCAATAAATTTAGGATCTTCCCCTCCCTCTATCATTCTGGCAAGATAGTATACTGCGGCATTGGGGTCGCTTCCCCGCACCGATTTGATGAACGCTGAAATAATATCATAATGCTGTTCACCCGACTTGTCGTACAAGGCCATTTTTCGCTGCACAATATCCTGGACGAGTTGGTCGGTAATCTCCCTCTGCCCTGATGGTATAGATGATACTACCAGCTCAAGCAGATTGAGCAGACGACGTGCATCTCCGCCACCCAGTTGCAAGAGGGCGCTCCATTCCGTCACCTCCTTATCCATTGCCCGGAGCCATTCATCGCGTTCCATTGCCTGCGTTACGATCGCCTTCATATGATCTTCCGTCAGAGGTTGCAGCACATACACCTGAGCACGGCTGAGCAGCGCGCTGATCACCTCAAACGAAGGATTCTCCGTGGTAGCGCCAATGAGGGTGATGATCCCCTTTTCCACAGCGCCCAGCAGGCTGTCCTGCTGGGCCTTGTTGAACCGGTGAATTTCGTCTATAAACAAAAGTGCATGCCCTGCCTTACGCGCCTGATCAATCACTGCCCGGACTTCCTTCACACCACTGTCTATGGCACTAAGCGTAAAAAAGATCATATTCAGCGAACGGGCAATGATTTGTGCCAGTGTGGTTTTCCCTACACCGGGAGGCCCCCAGAACAATATGGAGTGAGGTGACTGGTTCCGGATCATTTGCTCCAACACCTTACCCTGACCTACCAGGTGCTCCTGACCTATAAAATCTTCGAGCGACTGTGGCCGCATGCGCTCCGCAAGGGGTATATTGGTGGGTGTTACAGACATAGTATCGGTTAATTTGAAAATACGCCAATTTGAAAATGTCCATATTAAGTAAGGAGCAATACATTCATTTTCAAATTCTCAAATTGGTCAATTCAAGTACCTTCGTACTCTATGAAACGCAATTTACTATTAGTGGCTCTCCTGTGCAGCTTCTTTTTTGCTTTTGCCCAAAAAAAGAAAAAAACAGCGCGGGGTAATCATGTCCGGACAGAAGCAACGACGTCTGTCGACTACAAACAGACAGGAGCACCCATGCCTGCTATCAGACTCATTGTGCCGACGCTCACCAACGAAGTTGCGGGAAAGAAAAAAGAAGCGGTCCCTGAAACCAAAGTCATTACAGAACAAGACCTCGCCAACAATTCCAACCTGCTGGTGATGATGTTTAATCCCACCTGCGGACATTGTGAAGAACAGACAGACTTATTCACACAAAATATTTCCCTCTTTCGGAATAGCAAACTGGTACTGATGGCAGGGGCACCGATGCTCCCTTACATGGAGCATTTTAATAGCGGACGACATGTTGACAAATTCCCGAAAACCATCATTATGGGTGTAGATAGTGCACAGTTCATTGATAAAACATTCCGGTATGAATCATTGCCTCAGATCAACATTTATGATCATGAGAGAAAACTGCTCCGTTCATTTACCGGGCTGGTGAGCATAGATAGCCTAATCACTTACATTGAATAGAAATGATTTATGAGTGTGAATTATGCGTTATCTCGTCAATAATTCATCACTCATAAATCATCCTTCTTTAAGCTACACTTTCTTTCTTTACGTAATCCCGGAGTTTACGGACATAATCAAAATATCCTGTTTCCATGCGCGTCCAGAAAACAATAAAGATGAGCAGACCCAGCCCTAAAAAGGTGTAGATGTAAGTGGCATATTCCTGATGGCCGGCTATAAAACCGATGATGCCTGCAAGCAGCATAAACGTACAGAAAATTACGATCAGCAACGGGCCTCCCTGATCTATCTTTCGCATTTTTGAGCTGATCACAACCTGTGTCTTGGCGCCCTTGCCATTAAGCCGGATATGCGTAATCGGCAACGTTTTCAGGGCTTCAATACGTTCAGCATGAGGAATAATTTTAAGCTGGCGGTCTTTTTCCAACACTTCAAAATCCAGGTTGTGCACCTTGACACGCTTGCCCAGCAGGCGGCTTCTAATGTCCTCTATGGGCATAGCAGACTGATACCGGTAAGTTCTTGAGAATAACATAGGCAAACTTTTTTGAGTTTAAAGAACAATTTCATATGAAAGGTAAACAATCTTTTCATAATACCAAACAAATGCCAATATAAGAATTGAGTGGTCACTCACCCGATATTACTTTAAAGAGCCTTTCTATATAAGGACATCCTCTGTTAACAAAAGGTTTGCATATTACATCAAAAACACAGTATTTAACCTTTCATTAACATATATAAAGAAGAATCCATAGAGGATGGAGAGAGTGTGGATACATATGGCCAATAAAAAAAGCTGCCTTTAGGCAGCTTTTATATGTTCATGATCAACACGAAATCTTTTACAGTGCAAGATCGGCATCCTCATCTGCGGCTGGAGCATTTCCGATCTCCGGCAGCGTTTGCGACTGATGTGATTCTTCGTTATGTCTGGGTTGATCTTCACGATTATTACCATTCCTGGGGCGACGATCGCCATCTTCACGACGGTTTCCTCCTCTTCGTTCACGGTCACCCTCACGACGTTCGGGGCGCTCGCGTTTTTCAGGCTCCACATACCCCTCCGGCTTCGGCATAAGTACCTTGCGGCTAAGCCGGAGTTTGCCTGTTTTCGGATCTGTGCCTACCAGCTTGATCTTTACTTTATCTCCTTCAGCAAGGACGCCATCGAGATTTTCAAGGCGCTTCCAGCTTACTTCGGAGATATGCAGCAATCCCTGCTTGCCGGGCAGGAACTCAATGAATGCACCGAATGCCATAATAGACTTTACGGTACCTTCATACACTTCACCGATCTCCGGCACAGCTACGATACCTTTGATACGGGTCATCGCCTTGTCAATACCTTCTTTATTGGAAGAGAACACCTTGACATATCCTTTCTGATCTTTCTCTTCGATAGAAATAGTGGTTCCGGTTTCACGCTGCATCTCCTGAATAATCTTACCACCGGGGCCGATTATCGCACCGATGAATTCGGTATCAATAATAATCTGTTCTACCCGTGGCGTATGCGGTTTCAGTTCAGGACGATGTGCCGGCATACAGTCGTACATAGCATCAAGTATATGCAGACGACCACGGCGCGCCTGTTCGAGTGCCTGGCGCATCACATCCATACTAAGGCCATCCACTTTGATGTCCATCTGTATACCACAAATACCATCACGCGTACCGGTTACCTTAAAGTCCATGTCGCCGAGGTGATCTTCATCTCCAAGGATATCCGTGAGCACAGCCCACTTGCCATCAGAAGCGCGGGAGATAAGGCCCATAGCCACCCCCCCCACATGCTTGGGGATAGGTACACCGGCGTCCATCAATGCGAGCGAACCGGCGCATACAGTAGCCATAGAGGAAGAACCATTGGATTCGAGGATATCAGAAACCACACGAACCGTATAAGGATATTCTTCACCCGGCATCATCTGTGCCAGCGAACGCTTGGCAAGATTGCCATGCCCTACCTCGCGGCGGCCGGGGGCACGGAGAAACTTCACTTCGCCCGTAGAGAACGGAGGGAAATTATAATGGAGAATGAATTTGGTATAATCGGAAGTAGCGGCGCTTTCCACCAGCAGCTCATCTTCGCTGGTTCCGAGTGTCACCGTGGTAAGCGATTGTGTTTCGCCGCGTGTGAACAACGCAGCGCCATGCGGTGAGGGCAGGAAATCCACCTCCATATTCAACGGGCGTACTTCGTCCAGCTTCCGGCCGTCGAGCCGGCGGCTTTCGTCGAGGATCATGTTACGCACCGTATAATACTGCAGGTCTTCAAAATATTTTCTGGCAAAGGAGCGTGTTTCATCAGGCAGGGCTTCACCTTCCTGCAGTCCTTCGGATAAATGAAGCATCAATGCCGTTTCCAGGTCTTTGAATGCCCAGCCGCGATCATGCTTGGGAGACGCACTCCTGGCGATATCCAGTATTTTCTGCGCCGCAAAAGCCTCTACACGCTGTTTAAGATCTTCGTTTTCCGTTGTCCGGACATATTCCCTTTTGCCCGGCGCGCCTATTTTGGTGCGCAGCTCTTCCTGGGCTTTGATCTGTACCCGGATAGCCGCGTGCGCTGTCTCGATCGCTGTGATCAGGTCTTCTTCACGGCACTCTTTCGACTCACCTTCCACCATCATAATGTTCTTCTCAGTAGCGCCGATGATAAAGTCCATATCAGCCTCTTTCAGAGCCGTACGATCAGGATTAATCACATATTGTCCGTTAATGCGTGCTACACGTACTTCAGAAATAATTTCCTGAACAGGAACATCAGACACGGCCAGAGCTGCAGAAGCAGCCAGACAGGCCAGTGCATCAGGCAATACTTCCGGATCAGAAGAAATCAATGTTACAATCACCTGAACATCGCAATAGTAATCTTCCGGAAACAGCGGACGAAGCGCACGGTCAATCAAACGGGATATCAGCACCTCTGAATCACTCAGACGCCCTTCTCTTTTAAAGAAAGAACCGGGAATACGTCCGGCAGATGCAAATTTTTCCTGGTAATCTACTGTCAGCGGGAAAAAGGACTGGCCGGGTTTGGGTTCGCTGTTAGCAACAACAGTCGCCAGCAGGACACACTTGCCAAGACGCACGGTAACCGCACCGTCAGCCTGGCGGGCGAGTTTGCCCGTTTCTATTATTACTTCCCGTCCGTCATCCAGTTTGAATGAGACAGAAGTCGGATTTAATGTCATATAATCAGGTTTGACTTGTTTCAAAAAAAGCTATTCCCAATTGCATAGCACATTGGGAATAGCTCATAAAAAATGATATTGTTACTTGCGGATTCCAAGCTTTTCGATCAATGCACGATAACCGGCAAGGTTAGTGCGGCTCAGATATTGCAGCAGGCGCTTACGACGACCTACCATTTTCATCAGTCCCCGGTGGGTCGAGAAATCCTTTTTATTCTGTTGCAGATGTTTTGAAAGGTGGTTGATACGTTCTGTCAATACAGCAATCTGTGCTTCTACAGAACCCGTATTGGTTTCCTTACCTCCGAATTCCTTAAAAATAGTCGCTTTCTGTTCAGCGGATAAATGAGACATTACAGCTTGTTTTTAAAATTTTACAGTTTTTCAGGGTGCAAAGATACGGAAAAACTTCATTGAAAAAATCTTTATTGAAAAAAACATTTTTCCGGACGAAAAGACAATCAGCATGTTAGAAAGAAAGTAAACCATTTAGTTAACTTAAATTACCGGCCTGTATGGATAGCTACAGCCTTATACAAAGAATTTTTCTGTATGTGACATAGATATGCTTATTTTATTATTTTCTGGTAAGAATTTTAACCTACAGGACAAATAAATTGAAAGTCTTCAGTGTGTATCCTGTATTCAATTAATTATATCCTGCTAAGGTTCAAAAATAAATTGATGATAAATCCAAAAAAAGCTTACCTTTGCTGTTCATTATTTATTTTATTTACAATGCAAGAAGGTACAGTAAAGTTCTTTAACGAAACAAAGGGCTTTGGATTTATTAAGCCTGCCAACGGCGGTCAGGACATCTTCGTTCACGTATCCGGTCTTATTGATGAGATCCGCGAAAACGATCAGGTAACGTATGAAGTTCAGGACGGCAAGAAAGGGCTTAATGCCGTAAACGTGAAAGTTATCTAAGTTTGTTCCGCATACGAAGTAACTGAAGACATGCACCGCATGTCTTTTTTTTTGCCCGTACCCTGCCGCTACAGCAGCAGACCCTGCAGAAAAATATAGGCCACTGAAAAATAAATGATCAGGCCTGTAACGTCTACCAATGTAGCCACAAAAGGAGCCGACGATACAGCCGGATCGGCGCCCAGCCTTTTCAGCAGGAGCGGCAGCATAGATCCCGAAAGCGTCCCCCATAGTACAACCCCTACAAGCGTCACGCCAACAGTAAGCCCGATCTGCGGCCAATACGGCCCGTAGACCGGAACAATAGCGCTCCAGACCGCTATCCGCAGAAAACCGATAATACCCAGCACCAGACCGAGTAACAAGCCCGAAATAATCTCACGGCGCATCACACGCCACCAGTCTTTAAGTGCAACATCACCGACTGCCAAAGCCTGGATGATCAGTGTTGCGGCCTGGGAACCGCTGTTACCACCACTGGAAATAATCAAAGGAACAAACAATGCCAGCACTACGGCCTTGGCTATTTCGTCTTCAAAAAAGCCCATAGCGGTAGCGGTAAGCATTTCCCCGATAAAAAGCACTACCAGCCACCCCATTCTTTTACGTACCAGCCGGAGCAGAGGCATTTCGAGATAAGGCTCATCAAGGGCTTCAGTTCCACCGATGCGTTGCATATCTTCGCTGAATTCCTCGTTGGTCATCCACAGCACATCATCGATCGTAATGATACCCAGCAATATCTTCTGATCATCCAATACCGGCAACGCTACCCTGTTATTCATCCGGAATACCTCGTTGGCCATACTCTGCTCATCATGGGCATTCAGGGCAATGTAGCGGCCGTCAATAATATCACTCACTTTTTTTTCCGGGTCTGTAAATAAAAATTCCCGGATACGGACGTCGTCAATAAAACGTCCTTCTTCATCTATTACATAAATGACGTCAATCGTTTCGCTGTCTTTCCCGAAATTCCGGATATAATCGAGCACCTGCTGCACATTCCATTCTTTATATACGGCGAGATAGTCAGGAGTCATCAGCCTTCCGACACTGCCTTCCGGATAACCCAGCAGGCTGAGTGTTATTTTTCTTTCTTCGGGATCCAGTAGCCGTATCAGCTCTTTTACCGCCTTGCTCGGCAGCTCTTCAAGAAATGATGTCCGGTCATCGGCAGGCAGCTCATTCAGCAACGCGGCCACCCTGTCGGGCGGTAATGATCTGATAATTTTTTCCTGGAGGGTCTGGTCCAGTATTTTAAATACGCTTGTAGCACGGTGCAGCGACATCAGGGAAAGCAGCATAGCGCCTTCATCCGGGTATTCCCAGGCAATCTCCGCCACATCACTGATATTCTGGTTTTCCAGCCAATGCCGCATAGCATCCTGATCCCCGCTGTTCAGCAGCGCTTCAAACTGTGCTTCCAATGATATTGTTTCTTCCTGGGGTGCCATAGTATGCCTGCGACATGCAAAAGTAACCGTTTGAACCGGGAAATATGAAAATCAATAGAGACGCGACGCATCACGTCTCTGCCGTCAGTAGGTAAAATAAACCTCCGTTGCGCCAAAACCATACTTCCCCATCCACTCATTAGCAAAACGGCCTACTTCGGGTGTTTCCCGGAGCACCTGGTGTACAGCATCCCGTAATACACCCCGCCCCAGGCCGTGGATAATGATCATCCGGTCGAAGCGATGTGTGATGGCCAGCCGCAGGTAATACTGCAGGTAGTCAGTCTGTATCTGAAGCATTTCGGCATTCGTGAGTTTTTTCCGTCTGTAATCCGGCTCTACCTGTTCGATGTGGAGATCCAGCTCATACCGGGGGAGTTCCTGAAACGGGCTTACATGAGTCCGTACCGGTTGTGCAGAAAAAGCATGACGTGTTTGGACGGGGGGAGAAAGTTGGGGGGCAGCCTCAATAAATGAATCAGTAAGCAGGAAGCTGAATGTAGGCTCATTATTCCGCTGTATTTCGGATATACGCTGAAACAACTGGGCCGGCCGGATGCGCAGCGCACCTCCTTTTTCTTTAAGCCCTTTGCTGCTGTCGGCATCCGCCACCAGCCAGTGAAACCGCGGATGATCGTTCATATCGCCGTACGGAATGTGGTGCATATAGATATGACTGAACGCCGCCAGGGTTCCTTCATGAAAAAATACCTGCCGCTCTTCCACCCTTACTTCATAGCGAAACCGCACCGGGTAAGGCAGCTCATTAAGCAGGTAAATTTTCAGCTCATCCACTATATCTTCCATATCCCGGATGCTGTATACAGGGAGAAAGGAAAGAAAAATGCCTTTTGCATGACGGCCCTGATGAACGCTGCCCTGCTCCCTTGGTAATATTTCCGGTGAGGATTCCGGTTTCTTTTTGTTCTTTTTTTGTTCTGTAAACCATTTGAGATACGGGTGCTCCATCTCATCCTCATAAGCGGGAAAAACAACACCGGCCACCTCCACCTCATACATGCCGGGATTCAGGTACCCTGCCACGACACCTTCTTCGCCGGTTTGCTTCAACACTACCTTATCACCAATTGAAAATTTCATAACACGGACGTTATTCAACTGCCGATACGTCTGCGGATCATTGCACCGCAGACGTATTTTTAAGAAAATGCAACAATTGTTCCAACGCCTTTCCCCTATGACTGATCCGGTTTTTTACAGATAAAGGCAACTCGGCAAAAGTCTGGTCGTAACCTGTGGGAACAAAGACAGGATCGTAGCCGAAACCATCATCACCCCGCGGGCTGTTTGCAATAGTTCCATAACAGACGTCTTCAAAAAAACGGGTATGGCCTTCCCATATCAGACAGATCACGGCTTTATAATAAGCAGTACGATCCCCGGCAGCTTTCATTTCATGCAGCAGCTTTTCCAGGTTCCGTTGCTCATCCTGTGGTTCGCCGGCATACCGCGCACTGAACACACCGGGAGCGCCGTCAAGCGCACTGACACATAGGCCGCTATCATCAGCAAGCACATTTTTCCCGCAAAAGCGATAAATCGTTTCTGCCTTTACGGCTGCATTATCCTCAAAACGGTCATACGGCTCTTCTATGTCCCCACTGAAACCGATATCCGCCAGCGAAAGAATCCGGAATCCGTCGAGCAGGGATCTGATCTCCCGGATCTTCCCGGTATTATTTGATGCAATTACCAATTCTTTCATATATCCCAAACAAATTTCACAAGGTCATTATTCAGCGTTTACGTATCGCCACGGTCAGCCTGCTTACACACACGAGCCTGTCCTCCTCATCACAGATCCGGATGTCCCATACATGCGTAGTTCTGCCGGTATGCAAAGGCCTTGCTGTTGCCGTTACGACTCCATCCTTTTTTCCCCTGAGATGATTACAGTTCAGCTCCATTCCTACACAGATCTCCTGCGCCGGATCTATCAGCAGGCTGGAGGCAACACTACCCAACGTTTCGGCCAATGCAGCCGATGCACCGCCATGCAGTAACCCATAGGGTTGCCTGGTACGTTCGTCTACCGGCATAGCGGCACATATAAAATCTACACCTATCGCGGTAAAACGAATCCCTATCGCTGCAGCCATTGTGTTTTTGCAGGCATCATTCAATGCATCGACAGTCCCACCCGAATACATAAACGCTTTCATATAAACTAATAAATATCTAAAGTAAATGACTTATAAAAATGTATAATAATAATACGTTGTTTTTTTTATTTATTTTTGGAAGTTAAGTTTTCTTACTTCACCTTTAAATTTTTAAAAGTATGAAAAAACTTTTGGTAGTAGGCGCTGGCAAATCCTCCACAGCGCTGATTCAATATCTCTCCGGCAAAGCAAATAAATATAAATGGGATGTGACCATAGCCGATCAGGATGAAAAATTACTGGCCGGCAAAACACACCAGCTTCCGGACGTACAAACGGCAGTGATGGACATAACGTGCAATCGGCAGCGCCGCGAACAGGTAAAAAACAACGACATAGTGCTTTCTCTGATGCCCCCCCATCTGCATATCCTGCTGGCAAAAGACTGTCTGCAATACAAAAAGAACCTGATTACCTCATCTTATATGTCGGACGAAATACGCGAGATGGATACAGCAGTAAGATCTGCGGGGATAATGTTTTTGACAGAAATGGGACTGGATCCGGGGCTGGATCATATGGTTGCCAGCCAGATTATGCACTCTATAAGACGCGTGGCAGGTGATGTGCTCTCATACAAATCATATTGCGGCGGACTGATCGCACCGGAATATGCCAATCCGCCCTGGCGGCATAAAATATCATGGAACCCACGCAACATCGTGCTTGCAGGTATAAACGGGGCTCAATATCTGCAACATGATAAGCTGATACAAATACCTTATGAAAATCTGTTCACAAAAAACCATCGCATCCATGTCGATGGCGTAGGACCTCTTACCTACTACCCCAACCGGGACTCCCTCCATTATATCAATCTTTATGACATCCCCGAAACCAGCACGATCTTACGGGCTACATTACGGTATCCTAATTTCTGTAAAGGCTGGGATGCTGTTATCCGTCTGGGCTTAACCATGCCGGACGACCAGTTTGACACGAACGGTATGACCGTACAATCATGGATACGTCAGAAAACAGGATTTACAGGTACGACAGAAGAACTCCCCGCATTCATTGCCCGGAAACTGCACGTACAACCTGACAGCATTGTTATACGTATGCTGGCGGCATTAGACCTATGGGAAGACACACCACTGAAACCCGGAATAAACAGCAGCGCTGATATCCTGGAAAGCATCCTGATAGAGAAATGGCATATGGAGCCATGGGAACAAGACATGGTAGTTATGCAGCATGAAGTAGAATATAGCGGAAAAGCCAAACACACCACACTTACCAGCACAATGGTACTTAAAGGTGAGAATCGCGAACTTTCTGCTATGGCAAAAACGGTAGGATTGCCTATGGGCATCATGGCAAAACTTCTGATGACAGAAAAAGTAAGGCCAATACCGGGCGTACACATCCCTATATATCCCGATATATATAAACCCATTTTAAAAGAACTTGAGCGCTACGGAATCCGCTTTACAGATCACATCGTATAAGAAAGTTCATCTCCGTCCAGCATGCCCGGAGCTGTGTAGTGCTGCCGGATGGCAGAAAACAGGGAGTTGTGTCTCCGGGTACGCTCCCGCTAAACATATGACGAAGTTCATATTGTTGAGACCGCACGGCAATAACTAACACAATGTAATAATGAAAAGATAAGCTGACCTTTCTTTATTTCATTGCAAAATTCTATTATTTTGTAACCAAACAGGATGGATGAGAAAATATAAAACATTAGGATTTTACACAGTCACATTGCTGATATGCTCCATACTAATGTACCTGGCAATAGAACAGGGAGAACGTCTGGAAAAAAGAAAAGCAGAAGCAATACAGGAAACAAGCAACCTCTCTCCTTTTGACCAGTTTCTGGAAACCATTACCCATAATCTGGCACACCCGCTGGCTACACTCCTACTGCAGATCATAGCGATCATTATTGTTGCACGGGTATTTGGCCGCATCTTCCGGCTGATCCGCCAACCGGCGGTTATCGGCGAGATTGTAGCCGGGATCTGCCTGGGTCCATCCCTGCTGGGGATGTATTTTCCCGAGTTTTCATCCTTCCTGTTCCCTGCACACTCACTCGGTAATCTGGGCTTTATAAGCCAGATCGGACTGATACTGTTTATGTTTGTCATCGGGATGGAGCTGGATATCAACATCCTGAAAAGCAAAGCAAAAGAAGCCGTAGTCATCAGTCACGCAAGTATCATTTTCCCGTTTATACTGGGCATAGGGCTTTCATTCTTTGTTTACGACCGGTTTGCCCCTATGGGTGTACCATTCTTATCCTTTTCCCTGTTTATGGGCATAGCCATGAGCATCACTGCTTTTCCGGTACTGGCAAGGATCGTGCAGGAACGCGGCATTTCACAAACAAAGCTCGGCACGATTGCTATTACCTGTGCAGCGGCAGACGATATAACAGCATGGTGCCTGCTGGCAGCCGTTATTGCTATTGCCAAAGCAGGCTCAGCATTAAGTGCCATATACATCATTGTCCTGGCAATTATCTATGTGCTGGTGATGCTGAAACTTGTACGCCCGGCCTTGAAAAAACTGGGCGATAAATATGCAGGAAAGGCTTCATTAAGCAAACCGGTAGTGGCTATTTTTTTCCTGACATTATTATTTTCTTCTTTCGCAACAGAAGTAATCGGGATACATGCCCTCTTCGGTGCGTTCATGGCCGGAACCGTCATGCCTTCCCATATCAGCTTCCGCAAACTGCTTGTAGAAAAAGTAGAAGATGTTTCGCTGGTGTTATTCCTGCCGTTGTTCTTTGTATTTACCGGGCTGCGTACCGAGATCGGCCTGCTGAATGAACCTTATCTGTGGATCATGTGCGCCGTAATCACCGGAATTGCAATCATAGGAAAATTCGCAGGAAGCACCGTTGCGGCAAGGTTTACCGGCCATAACTGGCATGAAAGTCTCTCTATCGGAGCACTGATGAACACGCGGGGGCTTATGGAGCTTGTTGTGCTCAACATCGGTTACGATCTGGGCATCCTGAATCGCGAAATATTTGCCATGCTGGTTATTATGGCATTGGTGACCACCTTTATGACCGGACCGGCACTGGACTTCATCAACAAATATTTCCGGAACCAGGCAAAAGTGCCTGTAATGCCCGGATCAACGGAACATCCAAAAGTCAATGACATTAAGCCACTGAGCGCTGATCAATAAGCACGGCATATACGATTTCCATCGTTGGGGACAAATCAAATCTTCGCTATTCAAAAAACTGAATTTTGCTTCGACAGACTCAGTAACCGACCTTAAAAGGCGGTCATTGAGCCTGTCGAAGGGTCGAAATGAATACTTTGAGCTATGAAAGCGAAGATTTGAATTGCCCCATCGTTCAATACATTATGCTCAATTGATTTATTACTTACCTTTGCACCACTTTTTAAAAAACACCCCTTCTTATGGCATCAAAAAAAATACAGGATTTACTGGCCGACAAGGCGGCCTACTATCTGGACCATCAATGCACTACTATTGCAAATTCGGATATTTATACGCCCTCTGCCGGCACAATAGATGAAGTATGGACTGCATCCAACAGAAACATTCAAACGCTGCGCAGCATACAAAGCCTGTTGGGGAATGGCCGTCTGGCCAATACAGGATATGTATCCATCCTGCCTGTTGATCAGGGCATCGAACACAGCGCCGGCGCTTCTTTCGCTCCGAATCCCATTTATTTTGATCCTGAAAATATTGTAAAGCTGGCTGTTGAAGGTGGCTGTAATGCTGTAGCTTCCACTTATGGCGTGTTAGGAGCCGTAGCCCGCAAATATGCACATAAGATCCCTTTCATTGTAAAGATCAACCACAACGAATTTATCTCATATCCCAACCGGTTTGACCAGATCATGTTCGGCACGATCAAAGATGCCTGGAATATGGGAGCTACCGCAGTCGGAGCAACTATCTACTTCGGGTCCGAAGAAAGCAGCCGCCAGATCGTGGAAGTAGCTAAGGCCTTTGAATATGCTCACGAATTGGGCATGGCCACTGTCCTCTGGTGTTATCTCCGGAACAGCGCTTTCAAAAAAGACGGCGTGGATTATCACACTGCTGCAGACCTGACCGCACAGGCAAATCATCTCGGCGTTACTATTCAGGCAGACATTATCAAACAGAAATTACCGACCAACAACGGCGGATATAATGCCCTGAACTTTGGGAAGACCCACAAAAATGTCTACGAAAAACTGTCTACCGATCACCCGATAGATCTTTGTCGCTACCAGGTGGCCAACTGCTATATGGGACGTGTCGGGCTGATCAATTCCGGGGGTGAATCTAAAGGAGCTTCCGATCTTGCAGAAGCAGTAATGACCGCAGTAGTGAACAAACGCGCCGGCGGTATGGGGCTGATCAGCGGCCGCAAGGCATTCCAGAAACCTATGAATGAAGGCGTGGAATTGCTGAACACCATACAGGATGTATATCTCGACAGCAGCATCACCCTTGCGTAATCTGGCAATTAAATTGAACCATCAAAGCATTAAGGGCATTGAGAACGTATTGTCTCAATGCCCTTAATGCTTTGATGGTTTTTATTTATGCTTCAGCCATTCCACTATCAATACCTGTCGGGTTCCGATGGACACCTTAAACCGCTCATCCGGACGCATGCCGGCAACCCAGACAATCCGTTTTTCCGATTCCAGTACCCAAGCCTGTTCCTTCTCATGCAGCGGCAGCTTCTGATCAATAAAGAACCTGCTCAGCTTCTTTTTTTTCATCCCCATACCAAGCGGATAAAAATAATCCCCTGTACGCCATCTGCGGAGAATTACCGGCAACCTGATCTCACGCATATCCAGACATACAGCATCCGGACCGGACGGCAATACGGCCGGCGGCTTATCCTTAACCGAAAAACGGAAAACACCCTCTGCCGTATGGATCGTGCCCGGAGCTTCCGGGATCACAATCATATCCGCACCGGTATCTGCTACATCCGTTACTACCAGAAAGTCCCGGTTACGTATCACCCGGTGTGTAGCGGAAGCCACATAACGACCTGTAGATGATGCTGTCAACTGTATGATAGCCGGTATCTGTGCAGGTGTAAAACCGTACCCGGTAAACAATTCATAACAGATTGCAGATAGCGGAACCGTTTTCTGTAGTTTCCGTACAGGTATATAGCAATCCCGCCCCCGGTATTCCGTCAGCTTCTTTATTTCGGCGGCTACTGCTTTCCGGTAAAGTATTTCCGCCTCCGACAGGCGCCCGGCAGTGTCATGTATCTGCATGACCGCATCGGGAAACCACTTTTCGATTGCCGGAATAACATGATGACGTACTACATTCCGCTGATAAGCATCTGTTGCATTGGAGGCATCTTCCCGGAACAGAACCGCATGCGTTGCAGCATAAGCCTCAATTGCCGCTTTCCCGGCAAACAACAAGGGACGGATTATCCGCTCATGCCGTTCCCGGATCCCATGCATGCCGGCTATCCCGGTTCCTTTAAACAGGTTCATCAGCAGGGTCTCCGCATTATCATTGGCATGGTGCGCCGTAGCAATCAGCATATAGCCATGTTGCTGTCGTATCTGTTCGAGCCAGTCATACCGTAGTATACGGGCTGCTTCCTGGACTCCCATCTTCCACTCCTCCATCTTCCGCTTCGTATCAAATCTTACCGTATAAAAAGGAAGTCGGTGCTGCTCCGCAAATAACTTTACAAGCGCTTCATCGCCATCCGATGCATCACCGCGGAGGTTGAAATTACAATGTGCGACAGCAACCGGGATTCCTGCACGTACAAACAGTTCGGCCATCACCATAGAATCGGCCCCGCCGCTCACAGCCAGCAGTATACGTCCGTTAACACCCTGATCATATATCCGGTTCCAGTTTCGTTTAAATTGTTCCAGCAGTTCCATGTCTCAGTAAGCAAGTCCTTCGTAAGCAGCCTGTAATTCACGATACGCATGCATATCTTCTGCCGCCTTTGCACATTGCATACCGTCTTCATATACCGAAAGTGCTCCGGCCGTATTGCCGGACCGTTCAAGCAGTTTTCCCAGATGGTAGTAAGTGGCGATATAGCCAGGATCATGCGTCCGGTTTTTTTCAAAAAAAACCTGTGCCTGTGCGTCCTGTCCTTCCTTTATATATTCCAGGGCAAGCGCATGATTCAGGAAGCAATCATCCGGTGATTGCAGCAGAAAGGCTTCCAGCTTTTTAATCCGTTCTGTCATAGCCGGGTTTTACCCCGTAAAGATAATTCGGTATGTATTCTTTTACACAAATTATTTCCCGGGTTTCCTATGAAAAAACGCAAACAATATTACTTATCTTGTCACACTAAAAAGACGATTTGATCGTTATATGAAAGGAAACCCCCTGTTCCTGTGACGAAGATACGCCTGCTGCAACACCCGCTTTTATCCAGGACTAACCTGGCTGTTTTCTTTGCGTTATGCATGATAGGCGGCTTTCTGTGCTCCCGCGTTTTACTCTCGCTCAGCATGATGTTTTTCGGAATAAATGCGCTTCGCGGCATACATCCGCGCGCTTGGCTCCGGCAGCGATGGTGGCTGCTCGGCATGCTGTGGATCGGCATATATGCACTCTCATGGTTCTGGAGCGACGATAAGGCATTCTGGAGCGAAAGGGTGCAAACCAAACTGCCGTTCCTGCTCCTACCGCTTGCCTTCGGACTTTTGCCGGCATTCTCACGAAAACAACTGCAATGGTATACTATCGGTCTCTGCCTGATTTTATTATCCGGCATTGCGTACAGTCTCGGATTCCTGATAACTGATCCGGAAACATATATTGAAGGATACACCCGATCTCACGTCTTGCCTACACCTGCCAAAAGAGATCATATTCGCTTCAGCATGGTCATAGCGCTAAGTGCGGTTTGGTGCGTGTATATTATACCTGAAATACGGCATCGTTATGCAGGCATTCTGGTAAAGCTCAGTATCCTGGTATTCGCTGTGTATCTTCACATACTTGCCGCCAAAACCGGACTGATCGCTTTTTATATACTGGCATTCACGTGGGCGGCATACCAGGCTATCCGGCGGAACCGCATTGCCGGTATCCTGGCGCTGGTGCTGATAACCGCCGGCGGCCTGCTGGCCATCCGTTATATACCCACGCTCAGCCATCGTGTCGGGTATAGCATCTATTCCTACCAGCAGTACATGCAGGGCAATGTTTCCGGCGATCTCAGCGATATAGGCAGGATGGTCTCCTACAAGCTGGCCGTGCACCTGATAGGACAACATCCGCTCACCGGTGTAGGTGCGGGAGACATACTTTCAGAAATGAGCAGCGCATACGACCATCGCTATCCGCATATCCCCCAGGCACAGCGGCTTGTACCACACAACCAGTTCCTCACCATAGGTGTCGCAACCGGGTTAATATCCCTTGTTCTCTTTTTATGGTGGTTATGCGCGCCGTTATCCCGCATACGGAAAAACAGGAACGGCGTCTTCTTTTTCACTTCCTGGCTGATGCTGTTCTTTTTCCTGATGACTGACGCCTCCCTTGAAGTACAATTCGGTGTCTTCGTATTTTTGTACTTCCTGCTTTGGCAAAGGCATACCATGCTGCCGACGCCGGATGAAAAAATACCTGAACGATGAATAGCAAAGACAAACCGGCTGAACGGGTTTCAGATTATATAAAAGAACATTTTCACGGTAAAACCGTTACGGATTCGCGTTCCCCGGCGGGCAACTGGCTGCAGTTCACACTGGAGCATATAGAACACGGGAAAGCCGTTATCGCATTAACTGTACGTCCGGAGATGACAAACCCCTACCGGCATATACATGGGGGTATGATGAGCCTGGTGATTGATGAAGCCATCGGCTGGGCTGTGGTGAGCCTGGACACGGAAAATCATTACACGACCCTTAACCTGAACGTGGATTTCCTGTATGCCATCAGGGAGGGAGAACGGCTGCGGGCAAAAGCCGAAGTAATCCGTGCCGGTAAAAAGATCATTCATGTAGAATGCCGGGTATACAATATGGAAGAGCAGCTCCTGGCCAAAGCGACCAGCAACCTCGTCATTACAGGTATGCGCCCCACAGAAGGTGACGCCAAAATTGCCTATTAACCTGAATCTGAATTAAAGGCTCCTGTATCCTTCCTGTAGTTGCTTGTATTATGACCAACATCTCCCGCTCTCCCTCTTCCAAGAGGGACGACCACATCATCACCAAACTGCAGTTCTCTCTGTTGCACGGAGTTGTCGCCTCCCTTTCAGGGGAGAACGTGAGGGGTGTCCTTTCTTTATTTCGAACTCAGGTTACTATACCCTCATAAGGAACATACAGACACCTCCAGCCGGACCCTGTAATGAACAAACCAACTATTTGACTAATTTCACGCCCTGAAACCAGATAATGTAATAGCTGCACCATGCTGAACGGAAAAAAAATCGTTGTTGTGTTACCTGCTTATAAAGCGGCGCTGACACTGGAACGCACTTATAATGAAATCCCGTTTGACATCATAGACGAGGTAGTGCTGGTAGATGATAAAAGCCCGGATAATACCATTGAAGTGGCCAGAGAACTGGGAATACAGCATATTATTGTTCATGAACAGAACAAAGGATATGGTGGCAACCAGAAAAGCTGCTATAAAAAAGCGCTGGAGCTTGGAGCAGATATTGTTATTATGCTGCATCCCGATTATCAATATACGCCCAAGCTGCTGCCCGCTATTTCTTCCATCATTGCCAATGATATCTATCCCGTGGTTTTTGCCTCCCGCATCCTGGGCAAAGGGGCGCTCGAAGGTGGCATGCCGATGTACAAGTACATTGCGAACCGCATCCTGACTATGTTTGAGAACATTATGCTGGGCGAAAAGCTCAGTGAATATCATACAGGCTACCGGGCTTTTTCCGCAGAAGTACTTCGTTCCCTGGATCTTTCTGCCAATAGTGACGATTTTGTGTTCGATAATGAAATGGCCTCACAGATCCTGATGAAAGGATACAGTATCGGCGAGGTCACCTGTCCGACCAAATACTTCAAAGAAGCTTCCAGCATTAACTTCAGCCGGAGTGTAAAATACGGGATGGGAGTGCTGCGGGTATCATTTACACACCGGCTGCATAAATGGGGGCTTATGAAAAGTAAGCTGTATCGTTAACCACAGCACATCTGTCACATTCGTCTGGCGCTATTTCCAATACAGGGTCTCCAACAAGTGATCCAGATCCTTCCGAAGAAATTCATTTACCGGCTTCAACGAATCCGCGTTAGGTGTAACATTAAAATAAAGCGCCCCCCACAGGAAATGCTTTACTGAATCCGTGGCATAAAACTGGACATTTGACGCAGCATTACCGCCTACGTTGTAGTATATTCCATGTACATTGTTGGGCGTCTGAAATGCGTGATCTGCAATATAATCAGCCCGGATATCGTGAAAATAAGACATCTTGTATGCATCTTCAATGAGCTTTTCAAAAGATTGTCCTGGTTTTATTTCCTTATAAGTCAGGAATATCTGGGCATTAAAATCAGGAAAGGTCATATTGATCCAGTACGGGTTATCAGGCTTTTCATCAAAAAAGACCGTATCCCGTACCACCGTTGCATATACCGGGTATTCAAAACCATAAGGGTAATCCGGTTTATCAAACGGCTGATAACCACGCTCCGGAAAGCTGACACGGAAATAACCGCGTGGGCGCGGTGTATATGTTTCCGGCCGGCAGGATGCCAGGCAGCACAAAATAGCCATAGCGGGAATCAGAAAACGCATCATGCCTCAAAACTATGCTTTTTCCACTTTCAATTTTCAATTTGCAACTTTCAATTAAATTAACAACAAATACCTACTTTTGCCGCTTAAAATAAAAAGGACAAGCAACATTTTATGTCAAACCGTACATTTACCATGATCAAGCCGGATGCGGTACGCAACGGTAACATCGGCAACATCCTGCAAATGATCAATGCTGCAGGGTTCCGGATCATCGCTATGAAATACACGCAGATCAGCCTGCAACAAGCCGGCGCTTTTTATGAAGTGCATAAAGAACGCCCCTTTTACGGCGAGCTTACAGCCTTTATGAGCAGCGGCCCGATTGTTGCTGCGATACTTGAGAAAGACAATGCCGTAGCTGATTTTCGCAAGCTGATCGGCGCTACCAACCCGGCAGAAGCCGCAGAAGGCACAATCCGAAAATTATATGCGACATCACTGGGTGAAAATGCCGTACACGGATCAGACAGCGACGAAAACGCCCGGATCGAAGGTGATTTCTTTTTCAGCCGGCTGGAACAATTTTAAATCTACAGTAGAGATGCGATGCGTCGCGTCTCTACTGTTTTTTACCGAAAATATGCCTGCGGTGCTGCAGTCCCCACCCAACCATTACATCCAGCACTGTTTTCAGTGATTCTCCCGACTTTGTTAATTCATACTCTACCGTAACAGGTATAGTGTCATAAACCGTCCGTGTAACAATTCCGTTCACTTCCAGATCCTTCAGCTCTTTGGAAAGCATACGGGGTGTGATCCTGGGGATATCGCGCTCCAGCTCCTTAAAACGCTTTTTACCGTACAGCAACGAGCCGATGATCGGCAGCTTCCATTTCCCGCTGATAACATTCATTGTATCATTTACGGCTAAAACAAATGTGGCCGAACATTTCTTAACCTGTTCCAACTGTGATACTCTGCTCATAAATATTATCTGGATTGAATGACTATACCTGAGCATACCGGTATACTTTAGTATAGTAGTTACTAAAATATAGCTAAAGTAGGTATTTTTACATTATTAAATAACCACTTATTGTTTCTAAAAAAATAACTTATTCATATGATGGCCACACAAAACAGATCTTCGAAGGCATTAAATATCACGCTGTGGATTGTACAGGTAATATTAGCAGGCATGTTTATAATGGCAGGCATGATGAAATCAACCCAACCCATTGAAGATCTGGGCAAAACGATGCCCTGGGTCAATGATGTATCGGCCGGACTGGTTAGGTTCATTGGAATTTCGGAGCTGCTGGGGGGCATAGGTCTGATATTCCCTGCCCTGTTACGTATCAAACCCATACTTACTCCCGTGGCTGCTTTGGGTATTTTCATTATAATGGTGCTGGCATTCGTATACCATATTGCCAAGGGAGAGAATGAAGCATTGGGATTTAATGTAATTTTGGCGGCAGCATCGCTATTTGTAGCATGGGGCAGATTCAGGAAAGCGCCGGTTATATCCAAATACGAACAAAGCAAAGCCCATTTATGAACCTGAAAAATATCGTTCTCACTATATTAACACTCAGCCATCTTGCGGCGTGCGGCCAGGTGAATCATCATGAGAAAGAAAAAACGAAACCTGTAAATAAGGATCCGATGGTAAATAAAATGAAAGTCGAAATATGGAGTGATATCATGTGTCCGTTCTGTTATATTGGCAAACGGAAATTTGAAACCGCATTGGCTCAGTTCCCTCAAAAAGACAGAATATCCATAGAATGGAAAAGTTTTCAGCTGGCGCCGGATATAAAAACGGAACCCGGAAAAAACATCAATGATTTCCTGGCTGCGCACAAAGGCATCAGCATTGAGCAGGCCCGGCAGATGAACGATCAGGTAACGCAAATGGCGAAACAAAGCGGACTCACGTATCATTTTGATAAATCCGTTGTAGCTAATTCTTTTAATGCCCATCGCTTTGCTCATTTTGCAAAACACCATGGCAGGCAGGGCGAAGCCGAAGAAATACTCTTCCGTTCTTATTTTACAGATGGAAAAAACATTGACGATTATCCGACCCTGATCAGCCTGGGAACAGAGATCGGCCTGGACCCCGAAACGTTGAAAGCCGCTCTGGAAAACGGAATATATGCTGACGATGTGCGTGCCGATATTCATGAAGCACAGCAGATCGGGGTACGCGGCGTACCGTTTTTCGTGTTCAACAGAAAGTATGCCGTATCAGGCGCACAGGAAAGCCAGGCATTTCTGGAAACACTTCAAAAGGCTTATGATGAATGGAGCAAAACGAATCCTGAAGTTAACCTGGAAATTGTAGAAGGACAAAGCTGTCAGCCTGACGGGGAATGTAAATAGTTTTTTTATTCATCCCCGGCAAAATCCCCTGTATGCTCGGTTTTTTTCACAATACTATATAAAACCGGCGGTTGCTTGTAAATACCTTTATTGTACTTGTTACCCAGTACGATGATCGTAAAATTATCCTTGATAAACCGGTAAAAGCAGGTATTATTTCCATGCCACCACCCGTTGTGGTAGATGATCTTATACCCGTCCGGATAACAAAGCATACGCCATCCGAGACCATAATTGCGAATGCCGGGCTTTTCGAATGAACAGGGGCCATAAGCAAGCTCCATAGTTTCATTATCCAGTAGTCTGTTCTGATAGAACGACTGATCCCAGCGGTATAAATCCTGGGCAGTGCTGTATATACCCTTATCCCCATATACACCATCGGCAAACATCACCGGATCACGCACCCAATTATATTTATAGCTGATGGTAGCTGCATCAGGAAGCCCGTCTGCAGGATCAAAGACAAACGTGCTTTTCATCCCAAGCGGATCAAAGATATAACGCTCCATAAACTGCTTATAGGATAATCCGCTCACCGCCTCTATCACACTGGCAAGCAGGGCATAATTGGTATTGCTGTACCGGAACCGTGTACCCGGCTTAAACTGCAGTGGCGGCTTATGTTTTGCCATGAGCGCCAGCATCTGCTTGTTATATATGGGCGTGCGGCCATCTTTTACATACTGCGGCACCCAATGCAGATAGTCCGGCAATCCCGAACGGTGATTCAGCAACATCCGTAACGTGATCCCTTCATAGGGAAACGACGACAGGTAATGCTTAACAGGATCATCAATATTCAGATACTTATGCTGATAAAGGTATAATATGGATGCCCCGGTAAATGTTTTGGTGATGCTCGCCAGTTGCACTGAGGCGTCGGGAGCAAGGTGTGTCTTTGCTTCCCGGTCGGCAAAGCCGAAATAACGTTCATACAATACTTTGCCTTCGTATCCGATCAGCACGCTGCCATTAAAGCCTGCTTTTACCTGTGCCTGGTAGAATGAATCCAGCCGTACACGGACTTCCTTCCAGGCCTCGCTGCCGGTGTCGGCATAATCGAGACGGATGCTGCCAAAAGTACCGGTATTATCAGGCATAGCCTCACCGTTGCCAACCTGTTCCGGCTCCTGAGACGAGTTACAGGCAATACATGCAATGAGCAAGTAAACAGGGATTATAACGGTGAAAAAACGTCGCATATTTTGCCGGTATTCATGCAAAGGTAAAATTGAGCGAACGGGGGTACTAACGGCTTAACGTTATTTTAACAAAACTGACCACATCGTCAATAAACTCATAGTAGCATTGCGACAAAGCGTAATAGTGCGTCACAAAGGTACGATAGGCCTTGTCGGGCGGCGGCATATAAGAAGCTCTGCGGTAAAGTCCTCCCAATGCCTGCTCCATTCCTTTCAGCGTCCGGTAGCCGTAAAGCCAGTTATACTCCTTCATATATGGGAAATAGCGGGCAAAGGCCGGAGGAAAGAACTTCTGGCGGGATTCGAGCTGCCGGTAGGTATGCAGTGAAAATTGCAGCAGGTCATTTTCACTTTTAAAATAACGGGCGTCCCCTGCCAGAAAATGATCAAACAGGCTGTCCATCAAAGCGCCGGCATACAAACCATAATCCGGACGAAACCATACTTTGGCCCGTGCAATAGCAGGATGCGTATCTGTAAATCCGTCAATACTGCGGTGTAATTCAATTCCGCTACGGATACCTTCGGGAAACTGCTGTAAAATGAGCTTACCCTTTACATGATCGCCGATCATATTTCCCGTCAGGATATCGGGATCATCAAAAGAAAGTAAAGCGTGTCCGAGATAATTCATGTATTCAGGGATGAGGATTGAGGATTGGTAGGGGCAATCCTGTGTGATTGCCCTATGCCGTCATAGATTTTTTTTGTGTATTAAGCCGTTCCAGTTCGTAGTACATGGCATTCAGTTCGATGATCATGCGGTTAAGATACACCATTTGATTATCAGTTAGGGGCCTTACCTGCGCTCCCTGGTGTGCTTCGATCAAACCGGCCGGTTCCTGGGGCGCCAGCTTATGTACCTCTACCATAATACTGTTGAACATCGCAATGGCATGCATGATCCGCTGATGCTGCGCTGCCGGTGATCCGGATACTACCGGCGTATCACTTCCGCCGTCTTCCTCGATGTTAATATTATTCAGTTCCCGTGTAAGGCGCATGTTATGCGTCACAATCTGGTAGTACAGCACAAATTGTTTTTTCCGGATAGCCGGCTCATGCATATAACGGATAAAAGAATCAAACAGATTACTGTTCCGTATCTCCGCATCACGCTTGTAGCGTGTCCAGGTGAGCTCCTGCTTGTCAGGAAACAATGTAGCCTTCAGGTAAGTATAATTGCTGTTTACCGCTGATGCCAGATAGGACGGCAGCCATTCCCTGTCCCAATCCGGAAGCAGAACGAACCCGGCAATTACAGCAAGCGCCGCACCGCTCAATGTGCTCAACGCACGTATCCATAACAGGTTGGGATTAAATGTCTGATCCACCGCAAACAACAACACCAGGGTAATCGTCATAAAAAATGCAGCTACCGAATATTGCCGCCGAAGGTAGTAGACTGTAAGGATAGCTGCGAAAAACAGCATCACTTCCTGCATATGCAGACCTGCCGGCAAACGAAGGATCAGACCACCGGTAAATCCGCCCAGCACTGTACCTATGATACGATCTACCGCCTTCCGGAGGGTAGCGCCAAAATAAGGCTGTATCACAATGATGACTGTAAATGGTATCCAGTATCCGTGATTAATATCAAACCACTTATAGATAAATAATGCCAGCGTGGCAGCCAATGCAGTCCGGAGGGCATACCGCACCATAAACGTATTGAAGCTGAACAACAGCCGCAGGTTACGTACCAGGTAACGAGGATGCAATACATATAGTGTCTTGATCAGCGAGTAGGACCGGTAAACGGGCAATTCCGTACCGATCTCCTGCATTCTTTTCATGGAAGCCTCCACCAGGCGGATCAGTCTTTCCGTAAGCTGTACCACCCGGTGTATGGCAGTTTGCTCGGTGCTGCCTGCAGCCAGCGGGTAGTCACGCAGCATCATGGCCAGCTTGTTTAGTCGCCGGATGCGGGAATGCAGCAATATCTCTTCTTCCGGCTTGAGGGTAAGAATGTAAACAGCCATTCGGTCTACCATCTGCTGCATCGCCTTAAACAGGGCATAGAGCTTGAGACGTACGCTGTTGTCGAGCGACATAATGGGAATATTTTCCAGCTCTTCACTAATAGCGATCACATGAGTGGCCACAAGTGCGGTAGCCTTGCGGGTCTGCGCCAACGGATATTCCGGCGTATCCTGCCGGGTAATCTGATCTGCCGGAGATTCATAAAACTGGAAAGAAGTGTCTATAGCACGCCGCACGATCTGCTCCCTGAGGTAAATATCCCGAAGGCTGCTTCTGGGCGTCTTCGCATCCCAGCCCTCTGCTACGGCAGCAATAAGTCCGGAAATGGATTTCCATATCAGGGCAATGGAGCGCCGGTATGGCTCCTGAACACGTATAAATGCAGATGCCACCATACCTACTACCAGATTCCACATACCTCCGGCAAATACATGCAGCGCACGCTGCTTCAATGCGGCAGAATCATGTACAGGCTCGGCATTACTGATAATAAACAAGACAAACACACAAATAGCGAGTCCGCTGCCACGGTCCCCCAGATTCTTAAAAAGACTCGCTAATAATCCCACAAAAAACATGACTAACAAACTCAACCATAGCGACCCACCCGTCAGCGCTCCCAATACAGTAAAAAAAAGAGCAAGCAAAGCCCCACCCGTCAGCACACGCAACCGCAGACCGGTAGATCCACGCAACTCCACCCAGCAGATACATTCTGCCGTCAGTGCAATCCATTTGGCTGCTTCCAGGTGGCCGGTAGCTACGCCCCACACGATCGGCACTACTGAGGCAACGCCCATACGGATCCCCCAGTTGAGCGTAGGCTCAAGCGTCTCGTCCCGGATGAAGCGATTCAGTCGTTTATATGGCAATAACAGGCTCAAAGACAGATCGATTTAATGTGGCCATTTGAAAATTCAAGCATGAGACAATTTATAAATGGGACTTGTGGTTCACACAACATGGACATTTTCAAATTAGCACATTTCCAAATTTTCAAATTAAATCATCAGCTTTATTGCAACCAACGATCTGCAATATCCGTAATGTCTGTTACAGAAATAGTCTGCTCAAGAAATTCCTTTTGTTCGCCACGGATGATCAGCGTGGCCGGTATGGCACCCGACCAACGGTCGTCAATGCGGGGAATAAATACATTGGCATTGGTTTCCGAAAACCATACGATTTCAGGCTGCGGCTTTCTGCGGGCAACAAATTTTGTGATCTTATCCTCGTAATCGTCCTTAAAATCAAGGCTCACCAGAATCACTTTCACCGGCTTTTCCCGATACCTGCCCTGCAACGTATCAAACACAGGCAACTCCTTAACACAGGGAACGCACCAGGTCGCCCAGAAATTGACGATATACAACGTATCTTCCTGCTCCACGCGCGACATCAGCTCTCCAGATGTGTATAAAGTAATTTTCTGCGACCAAGATGTCAGGGAACCTGACAATAACACGATTAAAAACAGAAGTTGCCTCATTATGACGTATGAAATACAAAATTATCAGCTATTCCCGGATTGATCCGTTAAATTTTAAGCCATAAAACAAGTGGGACTATAAAGGCTCACATTCAGCGAATCAATTCCGTTGCCGGATCCCAGAATTTCTGCTCATAATCTGTAACCTTATCATTAACTACATGCACACCTTCTTTTTCAAGCAGTTGCTGCATGCGGTCAGGTGTAGTAAAATGGTGTTTCCCGGTTAACATACCAACCCTGTTGACGACCCGGTGAGCAGGTATTTTGGGCTTCACGTTATGTGCGGCATTCATGGCATATCCCACCATTCTTGCACCGGAAGCAAGGCCAATGGCAGCTGCAATAGCACCATAAGAGGTCACACGTCCCCGTGGTATCAGACGTACAATATCATAGATCGCTTCGTAAATATTATCCTGCCTGGCCATCGGGATCGTCATTATTTCGTAAAGATAACAAATGGGAACGTTTGGGTTCTTTCACATTGACATAATCATAAGGACAGTTCAGGCAACCATTCCCGCAGCAATATCCCCGGCGCAACAGGTATGCAGCCGTAAACACTAGCCTGCCGTCAGACAGGATGTAATAATCCTCATGTTCCTGCAGCGACATCCGCTTTTTGTTTTTTCTCCGGTATCTCTATCGGCGTACCGGGCAGGGAGAATGAGAGGAAATAGATCGTCCGCCCTTCAGCCAGATGCATTTTTTCATAGTGGGTCTGTATGGCCAGTGCCCCGGTATTTCTACCCTTTCCGTATACATCCTGTATATCTTCATGAATCGTGCATCCCTGCTCTGCGATCACTTCGTGGGTAAAATCGTATAGCTCCCCTGAATCGGTCTTCAGATTAATGCGTCCGCCGGCTGCCAATATCTGCTGGTAGCGGTGCAGGAATCGCGGGTGTGTAAGGCGGTTTTTGGCTTTTGACTCCCGGAGAAAGGGGTCGGGGAAGATGATCCATATCTCCGAAACCTCCGCCGGTGCAAAATAATCCGTGATCTGCAGGATATGCGTGCGGAGAAAAGCAACGTTTTTAAGCGGCTCCTCCAGCGCCTGCTTCGCACCGATGTACATACGGTTTCCCTTGATGTCTACACCGATATAATTGCGATCCGGCTGCTGTCTTCCCAGACCCACACTATACTCTCCCTTGCCACAGGCCAGCTCCAGGACTACAGGATGATCATTCTGAAAAAAATCTTTCCATTTCCCCGCCATACCCTCCGGGTATTGCAGCACATTGGAGAACGACCGGATGGCATTAAACCGTATTAATTTTTTCTGACCCATAATTGAAAAACGGGGCAAAGATAAGAAATGTGTAGGGGCAACCTTTGCGGTTGCTCTCTTCGCGGTTGTCCCACATTACGGTTCACCCTCGCGAGCAAGAGGGCAACCGCAAGGGTTGCCCCTACAGGTTATTTATCTGCCTTATGCTGTATTTCCTGATGGCTACGTGAATGTGGCTGCTTTGCATCCTTGCTGTGCTTTTTATTGCGCATTGCTTCTTTATGCTGTGTGTACTGCTGGTATTGCTCTGCCGTCAGGATACTTTTGTATTGTTCTTCTTTTTCCTGCTTCGCGGCTTTCCAGCTTTCTTTATTATGGTCTCGCTGCGCTTCCATCTTTTTTGCAGCCGCAAGGTTTGCTTCGTACATGGATTTCTTCTGATCTTCTGTCAGGGAAAGCGTTCGGGCAAGTCGTTCCGTTTGGCGTTCTGCTCTTTGTTCGGCAGTGATCTTTGCTTTTTCCGGTTGCGGTTTTTGTGTCTGGGCATATGTAGCTCCGGCCATCCCGGCCAGTAGCATACAGATCATGATCGTTCTTTTCATAATGAACATTGTTTCACCTTCTGACTGTATCCAGCACACGCAGGTTTAACATCCTGTCCATATTTTAGTGTTAAAAAAGCGTTAGCACCACCCTTTTACCTTTTATTTCATTTCATTGCGCATATTAATATCATTTAAATTGACTAATTGTATGGATTAGTATCTTTGCCCGCATTATTATGAACATACAAATCATCAATAACTCGCCGCATCTGCTGCCTGCCTATCAGACCGCAGGGTCTGCCGGGATGGATATCCGTGCCTGGCTGCAGGAACCGGTCATATTGAAACCCCTCGAAAGAAAGCTGATCCCGACCGGCCTGCATATCGCTTTACCGGAAGGATACGAAGCCCAGATACGTCCACGCAGCGGCCTGGCCATCAAAAGAGGGCTTAGCCTGGTCAACACACCCGGAACCATAGACGCGGATTACCGCGGGGAAATCATGATCCCGGTCATCAACCTGTCTGCCGAAGACCAGGAAATTAATGACGGTGAGCGCATTGCACAGATGATTATTGCCCGGTATGAGCAAATATCCTGGATTGAAGCCGACACGCTTGAGGCAACAGAACGCGGGGCCGGAGGATTCGGGCATTCCGGAGTACAATAATATCCGGTCCGGGTAAAGTGATCCTATTTAATAAACAAACGTCTTAAACGATAAACAGCAAATTCAAATGAACATCATCATCCCAATGGCCGGTATGGGCAAGCGCATGCGTCCGCATACGCTGACAACCGCCAAACCCCTGATACCCGTTGCCGGGAAACCAGTTGTACAACGCCTCGTAGAGGATATCCTGGCCACCAGCAATGAAAAAGTGGAGGAAATTGCCTTTGTGACCAGCCCCGGATTCGGCAGCGACGTAGAAGCACACCTGCTCAGCGTAGCCGAATCACTGGGTGCACGCGGCAAAATTTGTTACCAAGAAACGCCATTAGGCACGGCTCATGCCATACTTGCTGCCGGCGACAGTCTCAACGGGAATGTATTCATTGCTTTTGCTGACACTTTGTTCAAGGCAACCTTCAGTATAGATACAAATAAAGACGCCATTATATGGACGCACAAAGTAGACGACCCGTCAGCCTTTGGCGTGGTGAAGCTGGATGATACCGGAGCGATCGAAGCTTTTGTAGAAAAACCGGCAAATTTTGTTTCTGATCTGGCAATCATAGGTGTATACTACTTTAAAGACGGCGCACGGCTCAAGCAAGAGTTGCAACGTCTGATAGATGAAGACATCAGGCTAAAAGGAGAATACCAGATCACAGACGCCATGGAGCATATGCTGCAGAACGGTGTGAAATTTTATACCGGCCAGGTAGAAGAATGGCTGGATTGCGGCAATAAAGACGCCACATTATATACACATCAGCGCATCCTTGAGCTTAAAAAGGACAATGAAAAGCTCGTCACAGATTCTGCCATAATTGAGAACTCGGTAATAATTCCTCCTTGTTTTATCGGAGAAAATGTAGTGCTCCGCAATTCAGTAATAGGTCCGCATGTATCGCTGGAAGACGGTGTACATGTAACAGACAGCCGGATCGTAAACACGATCATCCAACAGCATACAAATGTTAAAAATGCACAGCTTGAAAACACGCTGTTGGGTAAAAACGTAACTTACACGGGAAAGCCCGTAGAATTAAGCCTGGGCGATTTTTCGACATCAATATGAACACACGGACCAGGGCAGGTATATGGATTGCAGGACTGCTTGTATGCGCATGGCTGACGCCCTGTACGGATGTGCAGGCGCAGAAAAAACGCAAAGACAGGAAAAATGCACCCATTACTGCACAGGCCGACCCGGCTTTCGCAGGTAAAGCCGACGACCTTTATTTTGACGCGCTCAGGGCCCGGATGAAAGACGACGACCAGGAAGCCGAACAATTGCTGCTCCGGTTTACACGCCTGAAGCCCGACGAGCCTGCAGGACATTACGACCTGGCAAGACTGAACTTCAAGAACGGCAAAACCGATCAAGCACATCACCACATCCGGAAAGCGCTGGCGCTGGACGAAAATAATAAATGGTACCGCGAACAGTATGCGCATATACTGGCTGCACGTAATCAGTTTGAAGAAGCCGCAAAAGTGTTTGAGCAGCTTGCGAAGGATGAAAAGCACAATCAGGATTACCTGTTGCTCTCGTCGCGGTTGTACCAGCGCGCCGGCAAATACAAGGAATCACTGCAGGTGATAGACCGGTTGATTGCCAAAGAAGGAGAAGATGAAACCATTCTGCTGCAGAAGCAACAGATCTATCTCAGGATGAATGATCTGGAATCTGCTGCCCGGATCATCCGCCAATTGATTGACAAAAATCCTAAAGAGCCCCGGTATTACGCAATCCTGGCCGAATTATACGAAAACAACGATCAGCAGGCACGTGCGGATGAAGTGTATCGGGAAATGGAAAAGCTTTTCCCTGACGATCCCGGCACGCAGTTATCACTGGCTCTTTTCTACAAGAAGAAAAAAGATATTGACCGGTACGAGTCTTATGTAAAAAGAGCGATCACCAATAAAGAGCTGGACGCGGAAACTCAGATCAGCCTGCTGCTACCCTATCTGCAGGAAACCGGAGAAGACAGCAGTCGCCGTCAGGATGGCATTGACCTCGCAGCACAACTGGCTGCACAACATCCTGATAACGGACAGATACTCGGCTTTTATGGAGACGTACTGATGCTGAACGACAAAAGAGAAGAAGGGCTTATTCAATATAAAAAAGCGCTTGAAGCTGACCCCTCGCGGTTTAATGTCTGGCAGCAGTTGCTGTTCAACTATACGGACCGTGCTTCGGCAGACTCCCTGGTTTTATACAGTGAAAAGGCTATGCTTTTTTTCCCAAATCAGGCGATCATACATTATCTGAACGGCATCGGGCATTTTAACCTGAAAAAACACATGGAGGCGATAAAAGCCCTGAACCGTGCTGCAGATCTGCAGCCGGAGGATCAACCGGAACTTCTGGCAGATGTTTATGCTATGCTGGGGGATGTATACAACCTGCTACGGGAATACGAACAATCGGACAGCAGTTATGAGCGTGCACTACGCCTCGCGCCGGCCAATGCTACCGTGCTGAATAATTACAGCTATTATCTTTCCGAACGCGGCGTGAGACTTGACGATGCAGAGCGGATGTCCCGGCAGTCTCTGGTCATACGGCCGGATGAGGCTACCTTCCTTGATACTTATGGCTGGATCCTGTACAAGCAGGGTAAGTACGAAAAAGCAGAGAGCTATATCCGCAAGGCCATCAACAGTAATACGGACGAAGCCGACGGAACATTATGGGATCATCTCGGCGATATACGCTACAGGCTTGGCGACGTGTCGCAGGCTGTCGAATACTGGCAAAAGGCAAAGGAAAAAGGTAGTGAAAACGATCAACTCGACAAAAAAATAAAGGACAGGAAACTGTATGAGTAGTGGCTGGATATGGAAGGGAGTGCTGATATTGTTAACAGCAGTATATACACTGTCTTCATGTAAAACCGGCAAAAAGCCGGTACGGAAAGATGTGGCGGTGGATAGTGTTGCCACCGCTGGCGGCGTGGTGGATTCCCTGCTGATACCTTTCCCTGCACTTAACGAAGAAAAGAAAGCATTGGTAGGGATACTGCTCCCGCTTAAAGAAAAGAAAATCCATTTTCACACATTTACCGGTAAGGCTAAAATGTTTTTTCAGGGGGGCGGTGAAAAGCATGAATTTACCGCAGGCATCCGGATGCAGAAAGACAGCGTGATTTGGGTATCTGTATCTGCATTGGGAGGCCTGGTACAGGTTGCAAGGGCCATGATCACACCCGACAGTATCCATCTGATCAATTACCTGCAACGTGAAGTAACCATGCTCCCTGCCTCGGAAGCATCGAAATTACTGCCTGCGGACATTAACTTCGAAACGCTACAGAATCTCATTATTGGCAATCTGGTCAGCAGTAACGGTATTCCTACAGATGCAACGGACTTTGGAGGAACCTGGTCTTTACAGCTCGAAGACCGGCAATATCACCAACTGATCGCTTATAACAAATCGGACACGACCATGCGGAGTAATCAGGTACGTACGCGGAATGCTGTACCCGAAACAGGCCTGATGATGCAGTTCGGCAACTATGAATGGGTCAGTAACCAGCGATTCCCTGTCAGCCGGGTAATCAATATTATTACGGGAGAAGACCAGTACTATCTTGATATGAATTTCAGCAATGTTATCATAGACGAGCCGACAGATTTCCCTTTTGTGATTCCGAAGAAATATACACTGAAATAATGTACGCTGTTCGGCATTGCCTCGTCACGTATCATACCGTGCTTATATTTGCACTATGAGCACTACAGAAAATACCATACTTGGACTGAAAATGCCTACGGATCCCCGGTGGACAGATCTGGCTGCTCTGTCGCTTGAAGAAATACTGACGGATCATGCCTTCTGTGAGCAGAAAGCGGCCACGCAGTGCATCTCCCTCATCCAGCGTTATCCCGAAAAAACAGAGCTGGTGAATGCACTCGCGCCTATCGTCACGGAAGAATGGGGACATTTCCGGATGGTATGGGCAGAGCTTAAGAAAAGAGGCTACCAGCTTGGCCGCCAGCGCAAAGACGACTATGTAAACCTGCTCCTGCAGCACGAGCCTAAGGGTATCTCTGCCGAAGAAAAGCTACTCCACAAGCTCATGATCTGCGCTCTGATCGAGGCGCGGAGCTGCGAAAGGTTCCGCCTGCTTTCCGAAGAGCTTGACGACGCTTCGCTACGCAGCTTTTACTACAAATTCATGGTATCTGAAGCCGGTCATTACCGCCTCTTCATAGATCTGGCTAACGCATATTTCCCTGCAGATAACGTACGTACAGCCTGGCAGCAATGGCTGCACACTGAAGAGAAAATTTTGCAGCAACTTGCTCCGCGCGGCGACAGAATGCACTAACAGGATATATAGTGGCAACAACCGTCTGCTATTGATTACAGGTCATGCTGAAGAAGGAAGGATCCCAGATAATGAGGGATCTCCAACGTTTTGTGGGATGCTTCCTTCTTCAGCATGACAAACGTCCCATAACAAAGTACAGTTATAAACCGTCAACCAATACACAGAGTTATAAGTATTGCATGTTCTCCGGACAATTATATAAAAATCCGGAGGCTGCATTATTAAAATTTTTACTTGCGAAATCTCCTTCTTCTTCCTTACCTTTGCCGCCCTGGCAAGTCTTATACGGCCAGCTCCTGCTGAATCCCCCAGGACAGGAATGTAGCAAGGGTAGGCGGTTGTAGCGGCGCGATGTAAGTAACTTGCCAGTTTTTTTATTCCAGGTAATGATTACCATCCCGTTGTCTGATAATCCTTCTCAGCAAACATCGGCTAATAAAACAGATCCATTAATTTGAAAATTTGGGAATGTGCCAATTTGAAAATGTCCGTGTTATGTAGGCGGTAAGCATTGCCCTCATTTTCAAATTCTCAAATTTTCAAATTCACACATCTGCCACATCTAATTGATCATATTATCTGCTTAATGTAATAGCTTCGCTTTCATGAATTGCCGCTCCTTATTGACCGTAGCCCTGAGTATGTTTTGCCTGATGCATGGCATAGCCGCTACACGACAGGATTCCCTGCGTGGTGGCAACGGACATGGCCGTGCCTGGTGGGATGTGCAGCATTACGACCTTACGATAAAAACAGACACTGCATCAGAACAGATATCCGGGTATAATAAAATGACCCTGCGGGTACGGTCATCTGCAGGTGACAGCCTGCAGTTGGATCTGCAGGACCCGATGCTGCTCGATAGTGTGTTGTATGAAGGCAAAAAGCTGGTTGTCAAAAAAGAAGGAAATGTATGGTGGGTGATATACCCTTTTCACCGGTGGCCAGTTGGTACGGAGCATCAGATCTCGGCCTTTTATCATGGTCGGCCAAAAGAAGCCAAAATACCGCCCTGGGATGGTGGTTTTATCCGCACCAGAGACAGTACCGGCAAACCCTGGATGGCCGTAGCCTGCCAGGGACTTGGTGCAAGTAGCTGGTGGCCTTGCAAAGATCATCAGGCGGATGAACCGAACCGGGGCATGAACATCCGTTTTATTACCAATAACCCTTACCCTGTTGTATCCAATGGTCGTTTGATAGCACACGAAGAGACACAAGGATACCATGACTGGCGATGGCAGATGAAGGCCCCGATCAACACTTACAATACCACATTTTACATTGGCGACTACATCCACTGGCAGGATACCCTGATGGGAGAAAATGGCAGACTGGAATTGAGCTTTTATGCGCTGCGCCATAACGAGGCAAAAGCACGGGAGCAGTTTTCGGTCGTAAAGCCTATGCTGCATTGCTTTGAGCACTGGATGGGACCTTATCCTTTTTATATGGACGGCTACAAACTCGTGGAAGCGCCTTACCTCGGCATGGAGCACCAAAGTGCTGTCGCTTACGGTAACGAATATAAAATGGGGTATAAAGGCGCAGACCGCAGCGGAACAGGGATAGGTATGTTATTCGACTTCATCATCGTGCATGAAAGCGGGCATGAATGGTTTGGTAACAGCATTACTGCTGCAGATGTTGCCGACAACTGGATCCATGAAGGATTTACAACCTATACCGAAGCCCTGTTTGCCGAATGCCTGCTCGGAAAAGAAAAGGCATTTACCTATACCCGTGGCGAATGGAAAAACATCCGGAACGACCGCCCCGTCGTCGGGGAGTACGGAGTACACGATGCCGGATCCGGCGACAAATATGACAAAGGCGCTGCCGTTGTGCACATGATCCGTGTGTTGCTCAATGACGACGAACGGTTTCGCTTATTGCTACGGGCGATAAGTCATACATTCTATCATAAAACAGTATCCTCACAGGAGATCGAAGATTTTATCAACAGATTTACAGGCTACAATTTCACGCCTTTATTTGATCAATATCTGCGCACCAACCAGATACCGGAATTTGAATATTTCATTAAAAATAAACAGCTTTTTTATCGTTTTAATCATGTAATACCGGGCTTCAGCCTGCCCCTCCGTATCCGCAACAGGAAGCGTACCGAAGTGATCACCGTCACCTCCGAATGGCAGCATATTTATTGGAAGAGCGGATATGATCTACATTTCTCCGGCGATTTCCTGCTCCGGAAATGACGGCATACCCCCTACACAGCTCCGGTACCAGCCAGGTGACCCCATGTGGATTAAATCTGAATAAAACATCCGTATTAAAGCCCTGAGTCGGACTATATTTGCGTAGCATGGCTAAGAAAGAACTGAAAGAAACTCCATTGATGAAGCAGCACGGGGAGATCAAGGCAAAATACCCCGATGCCGTATTATTATTCCGTGTGGGCGACTTCTACGAAACCTTCGGTGAAGATGCGCTTGTTGCTGCACGTGTGCTGGGCATTACCCTTACAAAGCGGGCCAATGGTTCAGCTTCCAGCATTGAGCTGGCCGGGTTCCCCCATCATGCCCTCGAAACCTATCTGCACAAGCTGGTGAAAGCCGGTCATCGCGTGGCTATCTGCGACCAGTTGGAAGATCCAAAAGCCGCAAAAGGGATCGTAAAACGGGGCGTTACCGAATTGGTGACGCCTGGTGTGGCTACCAGTGACAAGCTGCTGGAACATAAAACCAATAACTACCTTGCTGCCGTATGGCTCGGCGAACCGGAATGCGGCGTTGCATTCCTTGATATTTCCACCGGTGAATTTTTTGTAGCACAGGGCGGCATTGAATACACGGACAAACTGCTGCAAAGCTTCCAGCCTTCGGAAGTGCTGGTGTCTAAAGCACACCTGAAGCGGTTCCGGGAGCAAGTGGACAATAAAGTATACACGTTTGCGCTGGATGAATGGATATTCCAGCGTCAGTATACATACGACCTGCTGCTCGAACATTTCCGGACGAAATCCCTTAAGGGCTTTGGCGTGGAGGATATGGACACCGCCATTACTGCTGCCGGCGCCGTACTGCATTACCTGAAAGATACCGAACATGCCAACCTCCGCCATATCAACAGCCTGCAACGGATTGTGCCGGACGGCTTTTTATGGATGGACCGGTTTACGATCCGCAATCTGGAGCTGCTCGGCAGCAGCAATGAAAAAGGTGTCAACCTGTTGCAGGCGATTGACCGTACCCAGTCGCCCATGGGCGCACGCCTGATGAAACGATGGCTACTCTTTCCGCTGGCGGATATCGGGCAGATCACACAACGGCAGGAACTGGTCAGCATGCTGATCAAAGACCGGGAGCTGGCGGAATCGCTTACCCGGCTGGTGAAGCAAACCGGCGATGTGGAACGGCTTGCCGGAAAGATCCCCCTCCGTAAAGCTGGTCCGAGAGAAGTATTGCAACTGGGGCGGAGCATCGGCCTGATGGAAGAAGTGAAGATCATTTGTACCGGCACCGATGATGAAAACCTGATCCGGCTTGCGGCGCCCCTGCAGCCGCTGACGGAGATACGGGAACGTATCTGTGCGGTGATTTCCGAAGATGCGCCCGCGCTTGCGGTAAAGGGGAATATGATCCGCGACGGGATACATGAAGAACTGGACAAGCTGCGTCATATTTCCCGGAGCGGTAAGGAGTATCTCATGCAGATCCAGCAAAAAGAGGCGCAGCAAACAGGAATCACTTCCCTGAAGATCGCTTACAACAACGTGTTCGGATATTACTTAGAAGTAACGCACACACATAAAGATAAAGTACCCGCAGACTGGATACGCAAACAAACGCTGGCCAACGCTGAACGGTACATTACGCCTGAGCTGAAAGAGTACGAAGAAAAAATACTGGGTGCCGAAGAAAAGATACTCGCCTACGAACAGGAAATATATCAGGAACTACTTGCCGCCATTGAGCCGTATATCGCCGATATACAGGTCAATGCACAGGTCATAGCCCGTATAGACTGCCTGGCCTCATTTGCTGCCGTAGCGAAACAATACAACTATCACAGACCGGCATTACAGGAAGGATCGGGGCTTGAAATTAAAAACGGAAGGCATCCCGTCATCGAACAGCAGCTGCCGCCGGGAGAAAGTTATGTGGCCAACGATACATTCCTGGATAAAGAAAATCAGCAGGTGATCATCCTTACCGGTCCGAATATGAGTGGTAAATCCGCGTTGCTGCGGCAGACGGCGATCATTACTCTGATGGCGCATATGGGCAGCTTCGTACCAGCCGACGCCGCTACGATCGGCCTGACGGATAAAATATTCACACGGGTGGGTGCCTCCGATAATCTCAGCGGTGGTGAAAGTACTTTTATGGTGGAGATGAACGAAACGGCGGGTATCATCAACAACATCAGCGAACGCAGCCTGGTGCTGCTCGATGAAATAGGACGTGGCACCAGTACCTATGACGGAATTTCCATAGCCTGGTCTATTGTTGAGCACCTGCACAATCATCCCGCAAAGCCTAAAACGCTTTTTGCCACCCATTATCACGAACTGAACGAGTTGGAAAACCAGCTACCCCGTGTAAAGAACTACCACATCACCCACCAGGAAACGGGTAATAAGGTGATCTTTCTCCGGAAGCTCGCGCCGGGCGGCAGCCGCCATAGCTTCGGCATCCAGGTGGCGCGAATGGCAGGTATGCCGCCGGCATTGCTGGAGCGTGCGGAAGAGGTGCTGGCCACATTGGAAGAAAAACATGCTGCTACCGGTGGCGATACCATGCAGCAGGTCAAAAAAATAACAAAGACACAAAATTTCCAACTCAATATATTCGACGGGCTTACGGACGACCTGCGCCGTGTGCAACAGGTGCTGGATAATACGGATGTCAATACACTCACACCCGTGGAAGCGCTTCTGAAACTAAACGAACTGAAGGAAATTGTGAAGCAGTATAGATGATGTGATAGATGTAGGGGATGTGTTTCTACATTACAAGCACATCTGTCACATCTCACACATCAAACACATCTATTACTTCTTCTTAATAAAAATGACCGTATAGTACTTGTACCCGTTTTTGGCCTGTGCGATACCTACACCTGCATAGTTGTAATCGCCTTCGATATTTTCCCGGTGGCCATCGCTATTGAGCCAGTTATGCACTACAGATCCGGCCCCTTTGGGACTGAATGCCACATTCTCCGAACCGCTGTTTGCGGGGGCTAATTGTTTAAGTAACTTCCCGATCCGGTCATCAAATCCGGCATGACCAAATGGTATCTTACCCTGTGCCATTCTCAGACTGTGATCATAAGATGCCGTACTGATTATCTCATTCATCACCAACGGGGTCTTGCCCAGACTGCTGCGATATTTGTTGATCAGATTGAGTATGGTTACTTCTTCCCGTACGGCTCCTGATTTCTGTTCCTGCTTTTTATTTTTCTTTTGTGCCTGTACTTCACACGGGCACACACTGCCCATCAAAAAGACAAAAAGAATAAAGAACACAACAGATGCGTGCTGCATCCTTGTCCGTATGGATATATTACGATGCATCATCCTGTTCATCGGGTAATTTCAGTTCAAGCGTTTCAACGGAATTCCGGTACATTTTCAGTATCCTTGCTTCATATGCCCCAAGCGGAAGCACATCTCCTTCTCTGATCTCATTAGAGAACAGGTAAGCAATCAGCCCGGACAAGGTATCATAATGCTCACTTTCTTCAAGACGGTAGGGCAGGTATTTGTTAATATCCGACAGGTTGCGATGAGCGGTAATGATAAATGTATTATCACCTGTTCGCTCCACATACGGCTTTTCATTATCGTATTCATCCTGTATTTCACCAACCAGCTCTTCCAGAATATCTTCCATGGTGACAATACCAGCCACATCACCGATCTCGTTGGTAACAATAGCCATCTGGATATGCTTTTTCTGGAAGTCTTTGAGCAGATCCTTGATCTTCATACTGCCGGGTATAAAATAGGCCTTCCGTATCAGTGGAATGATACCTGCTTCACGCCCGCCGTCTTCCATATAGCGCTTCATCAGGTCTTTGGTATGGATAATACCTGTGATGTCGTCAATTGTTTCTGTATACACCGGATAGCGAGAATAACCTTCCGTTACAGCAATATCTATGGCTTCCCTTACAGTTAGCGCTGTGTGCAGCGCTGTGACGTTCTTGCGCAATGTTTGAATATCGGATACGCGGCGGTCGTCGAAATCAAAAACATTCTGTATCAGCTCCCGTTCTGTTTCTTCAATAGCACCGCCTTCCTGGCTTTCTGTAATGATCATTTTCAACTCCTCTTCTGTATGGATTTCAGAACCATGCATCGGCTTGATCCCGATCAGGCGGAGCAGGAAGTTGGCAAATCCGTTCAGCGTCCAGATAAAGGGGCGGAATATGAAATAGAAGATGCGCAGTGGCCAGGCAAGTGCAAATGTAGTAGTAGTCGGGTGACGTATGGCAATAGATTTTGGAGCCAATTCACCAAAAACGATATGCAGAATAGTAATGGTAATGAATGCTACAGGTAAGGCTACACTTTTTGCAGTAGCTTCACTCAGGTTCAGGTGCAATGCATTGAAGATCCTCAATATAACACTGGCCACTACTTTCTCTCCTACCCAGCCCAATCCAAGACTGGCAAGAGTAATACCTAATTGTGTGGCAGCCAGGTAGGCGTCAAGGTTAACAACAATCTTTTTAGCAGCTGCTGACAATCGCTTGTTTACAACCGCTTTTACTTCGATTTGAGAAGACCTGACTTTTACGATAGCAAATTCGGCAGCAACAAAAAAACCATTCAGGGCAACCAGAAAAAGAGTCAGTAAAATGTCGGGTATCATACTTGGATGAACATTTCACAACAAACATACCACTACAATCGCAATCCGTCAATTATTAAATTCCCCATTATCAGTTTTTTAAAAAAAAGACACCTATACATTATTCGTAACTAAATAAATACTAACCAGTTGAAGAAAACACACCTTTTTCCTGCTAAACATAAAAGACTATTCAAATGTGACAAATATATTGGATGTGGAAAATGTGATAAACACATTCCTCACATTCAGCAACCTGTCACATTAATTTGATTGTTTCCAGAAACATTGCTAACATATTGTTAAATGCCCATTTGAATATATAAACGGCTCAAACTTTGTTCATGCATTATACAGATCAAGAGGAAATATCATGGAAAAACCTACCATACTGATGGTGGATAATGATGCGGAAACCCTGTCTACAGGTGCTTCGCTGCTGCAAGAGAAGGGTTTCCCGGTATGCCCGGTAAACACTGCTGAAGCCTTTGCCGAAGCATTAAAGAGGATCAGCCCCGGCGTCATTATCATCAACACCTATGCAGGCTCCCCGATCACAGGCAGAATCATGCACGAGATCAATGTCCATGACCATTGCCGGTACACACCTGTCATATGCTATTTTGCGGATGAGGGTATATACCTGCTCAAAAGAAAGATTGAAGACGGACGGATGGAATACCAGTCTATCAGGAGCGAAAAGATGGATACGGTACTGCAGGCGGCTTTGGGTTGACAGTGGCATGACTTTTTACCTTATTAAGAAGACATTAAATCAAGTATTGTATGCGTCTAAGAATGTTAATGATCGGTAACGATGAAGCTTATCTTGCTACAGACCGGGATTTTCTGAAGGAAAAGGGTATCCATGTGTATAGCTCTCTTGCAACGAAACACCTGAACGAATTGATTTCGGAGATAAACCCGGATATTATTTTTCTGAATTACCGGCAACCCGGGACACAGGAAATGGAATTGTACCACAATGTGCTGGATAACCTGCGTATTATCCGTACACCTGTTATTTTTACTTTATCGGAGGATGCTGCTTATCTCGTAAGTAGAGACAGAACGGCTTCACACAATCACAGAAACCATATCTCGGATAACATAGGAGATGCCGTTAAACAAGCCTTCTCAGATGCAGGAACATCCCGCAAGATTGTTCCGCAGTTTCGCAAAACAGTATTCCTTCACACCTCCTTACCGGCAAGCGCCTGATCCTGGTTGTGTGTGCGAGGCAGAATGATATGGAAGGTAGTCCCGGCATTTTCTTCACTATCCACCCGTATGGAACCCTGATGCTGTTCGATAATCTCTTTACAGATACTTAATCCAAGACCATAGGATTTTTCATTATTCAATCCATTCCTCCCAGCTTTTGTAAAACGGTCGAACAGGCACGGCATAAGGTCTTCCGGAATACCAATACCGTTATCCGCCACAGCAATATGCACCATCTCGCTGTTGGCATTCAGCAGCAATTTTATAGTCCCGCCCTGAGGAGTGAATTTTACCGCATTGTGTATCAGGTTATTCAATGCACGTTGCAGTTTTTGCAGATGCACGTCTGCTGTAACCGGAAAATCGGGCAATGCCGTAGTAAAATGTTTCCCCCCACTGGTTTGTAATTGCCATAAGCGCACCGTGTCTTTTAACACCCCGTCAATAGATACAGGAGCAGTTTGTAATGGTCCCGGCTGGTTGCGCGCCACTTCAATAAGATCATGAATAAAATAATCCGCATCCCTGCAAGCCGTTTCAATCATGGTATAAAATTCGTGAGGAGCCTCTGTACCGCTCTTAAGCAGATCTACCGCGCCGGAAATATTATTAAGCGGACTGCGCAGATCGTGCGCCACAATAGACAGCATTTCCGTTTGCTGCATATTGATATGCCGGATATGCCGGTTTTTATTTTCAATAATGATAATCTGCCGGTAATAATCGTACTGATAAGAAAACCATATCCTTGATATAAAAAACATCATCAGGACAATCATAAAACCGGTCATATAATTCTGGATGAGGGTCTGCGGATCATGTTGGAAGTAGCGCAACGAAGCAACAAAAACAACATAAGTCACGACAGAAACAAACAATATTTCCCGGAAGGAGAACAAAACCAGCACGGCAATGGAAAAACAACCTGCCAGAAGATAGGTCAGCGTATTGGATGGATTATATTGCGCCAGCAAGGAAACCCCCATAAAGTGAGCGATCACGGCCAGACTATATGCCAACAACAAGTAACGCACCGGCAGAAAACGCTTCCGGATATGGACAGATTTAGTTAACCGGAGCAACAAAAGAAATACTACCGTATTTACCAGCAAGATGCGATATAGCAACTTAAACTCTTCATGATTATCAACAACCAGACCACCAGGCATAACAGCTCCTGCGGAAAGTAACAATATACAACATGCAAGTGCAATAATAGCAAGAACACGCAGTGCTTTGATACTACGCCGGGTGGCTTTACGCATAAACATAGTACGTTCGGCAGTATCTGCGGGGTCTCGAAACAGGTATAATTGCATGAAATGTATATACTATGTCAGGTTCTTCAGTACAATATTACATAACCTTGCGGATTTAATGCAGGGATACTGTAAAATAAAGAGATCAAACTGCTGCATCAGACTTGCCGCCATCCCTTTCTGTCTTCTCTTTTTGCAGCACACGCTTGTTGAGTAATGTAGCAGTAAAAAGGCATGATAAGACAATAGCAACACTAAGATAGCCTATCCACTGATAATTATGGATCCGGCCATCCGCATCTACATAAACAACCCATCCGGATATCAGAGCGGCAGCACCTGTGAATAATTGCTGTACAGACGAGTTAAAGCTCATAAAGCTGCCCCGCTGTGCCGGGGGGACAACATTGCTGATCATTGCCTGGGCCGGTATACTCCGGCCTGTAGACAAAACAAACCAGATACCAGTCACTACCAGTACAAAATAAAAAGGAATAGAGGGCATATTCGTGATCAGAAAGATCGGAACAACAGAGGCCAGTACAAAGAAACGGAATACGCGCATTTTCCCATATTTATCTGAATATCTTCCGATCAGTGGAGAGGAGAAAAAGGTCAGTGCACCACCCACGAGATAGATGAGGGGAGTTTGATTTTTTGTAAAGCCCACATTAAACTCCATATATGGCATTAGAAACGGTACAATCATAAAATGCCCCAGCATCAGGCTGCCGACTAATAAAAGGGCATTAAGCTGAACTTTGTCCGAAACTATATTTACAATTACCTGTACTATCTGCCGGCCTCTGCTTACGCCCTTTTGCGGAGCACGGATATGACCTGTCATTGCAGGGAGGTAACGCATAACAAGTAAAATGATAAGCATACCCAATACCCCAATCAGAATAAATGGTGCATGCCAGCTTATATGATTGGCAAGATATAACCCAAACGGCACACCGATCACGGAAGCAAATGAAAAAGCTGCCATAATGGACCCCATCGCCACTCCACGTCTTTCGTAAGGAAAAATATCGGCAACAATAGATAATACCTGTGCACCGATCAGCCCACCGAATGCCCCGGCAAAAATTCTCGATCCCAGCAGCAATTCGAAAGTCGGAGCTATACCACAACAGATCGTGCCGACGATAAAACCCATATAACCTGTCAATAGCACCTTTTTCCGATCAAAACGATCTACAAAGAATGCTGCAATAAAACCAATAATACCTGCACTCAGTGTATAAGAGGCAACAAGCACGCTGAACTGTTTGGCGCTGATTCCGAAATATGGCAGCAGAAAATTAGCCAGCGGCATCATGATCATGAAATCCATGATGTGGGTAAAATTGATGGCCGACAACAATAAGAGAATGATCCGCTCCTGCTTTGACATATGCTTAAAAAGGAGGCAAAGGTCGTGGAATTTTATTACCGGGAACGTTATAATCCATTAAAAGTGTTGATCGGGCTATAACCGAACCAGAAAAACAAAAGGAGCAGTTTTTTAAGAACTGCCCCTTTTTCAAGATATAACCGATGCGGTAATCATGCTTTAAATTGCGGGATCAGATCCTGAGCAAGTTTTACCATCTTGTTGATGCCTTCTTCCGGCAGATTTCCTTTCTTGAATTCTCCCAGCACCTCCGGCAACCGCACGCCCATTTCATGCAGGAAAGCTTCTTCGAATGCTTTTACATTCTTCACCGGCACTCCGGAGATAAGGTTATTGGTACCGAGATAAATGATTGCAATCTGTTTTTCCACGCTGTACGGAGTGTATTGAGCCTGCTTGAGGATCTCCACGTTACGGCTGCCTTTGTCAATTACGTTTTTGGTAGCAGCATCAAGGTCACCGCCGAATTTGGAAAATGCTTCCATTTCACGGTATAACGCCTGGTCGAGCTTCAGCGTACCGGCCACCTTCTTCATGGATTTGATCTGGGCATTACCACCCACGCGGCTTACCGAGATACCTACGTTGATCGCAGGGCGGATACCGGCGTTAAACAGGTTACCTTCCAGGAATATCTGGCCGTCGGTGATAGAGATCACGTTGGTCGGGATATAAGCAGATACGTCACCCGCCTGTGTTTCGATGATCGGCAGGGCGGTCAGTGATCCGCCGCCTTTCACGAGGTGCCTGATGCTTTCGGGCAGATCGTTCATACCTTTTGCGATCTCATCATTACCGATGACTTTGGCCGCACGTTCGAGCAGACGGCTGTGCAGGTAGAATACGTCACCGGGATATGCTTCACGGCCCGGAGGACGGCGCAGCAGCAGCGACACTTCACGATAGGCAACGGCCTGCTTGGAGAGATCATCATATACTACCAGCGCAGGACGGCCTGTATCCCGGAAAAATTCACCGATGGCGGCGCCGGCAAACGGGGCAAAGAACTGCAGCGGGGCAGGATCGGAGGCAGAGGCCGCTACGATAACCGTATAGGGCATAGCGCCGTTTTCTTCCAGCGTCTTCATCACACCTGCAATGGTAGATGCTTTCTGGCCGATCGCTACATAGATACAATATACGGGGTTACCCGCTTCGTAAAATTCTTTCTGATTGATGATCGTGTCCACGCAAATAGCGGTCTTACCGGTCTGGCGATCACCGATCACCAGCTCACGCTGACCACGACCGATGGGGATCATCGCGTCAATCGCTTTGATACCGGTCTGCAACGGTTCCTTTACCGGCTCACGGAAGATAACCCCGGGCGCTTTACGTTCCAGCGGCATTTCATATAATTCGCCGGAGAGCGGGCCTTTCCCGTCTATCGGTTCGCCGAGCGTATTTACGACACGACCTACCATACCCTCGCCTACCTTAATGGAGGCGATCTGGCCGGTACGGCGCACCCGGGCGCCTTCCTTGATCAGGCCGCTTTCCCCCATCAATACCACACCTACATTATCCTCTTCGAGGTTCAGGGCTATTGCCTTAACGCCATTATCAAAAACCACCAGCTCACCCTGGCGGACACTGTTCAGGCCGTATACGCGTGCGATACCGTCACCCACCTGGAGTACGGTACCTACTTCTTCGAGGCTCGCGCCGCCGTCAATATTACTCAACTGTTCGCGGAGTATCGCCGATATTTCATCCGGTTTAATCTCAACCATGATTATTTATTTATAGAGTCAATTTTAATGAAGTACCAATTTCAATTTATCTATCGAAGCTCACTTACGTAAGCATTGTCCAGGAATTGTGCTCTGATGTCATTCAGCTCTTTCCGGACGCTGGCATCAAACAGCTTGTCTTCCATCTCCAGCACAAAGCCCCCGATCAGGTCGGGATTGACATCTGCGCTCAGGTCAACCGTATATTCTGGCAGCCCGGAAGCAACACGGGTAAGGATCGTTTCCTTCACAGGATCACTGACCGCTGCCGCCGTTGTGAGTCTTACTGTTTTGATCTTTTTCAGCTCTTTATACTGGCTGATAAACGCCGAAGCGATTTCCGGCAGGCTGGCTTCCCGACCTTTATTGACCAGCAGGGAGATAAACCCTTTTGTCAGTGTGCTAATACCGGCACCCAGCACCGCATCAATAATCTGCAGCTTCTTCCCGGCCTTAATAACAGGGCTGCGCAGCATATTTGCGAAATCAGGGCTGCGCCGGCAGATGTCATCCAGCAACTGTACATCTTTCAGCGTGGTGTCGAGACCATTCCGCTCTACAGCCAGATCCAGCAGTGATTTCGCATAACGCGCGGCGAGACGAGGGTTTTGCATAAGTTGCGTAAATGAAATTTAGTTCAGTTTGATATCTTCCGTCAGGGAACTGATATATTCGTTTTGCTCGGTTGCCGAAGCCAGTTGCTTACGCAGGATCTTTTCTGCTACGTCCACAGCGAGGATTCCGATCTCGTTCTTCACTTCGGTAATGGCAGCGAGCTTCTGGTGTTCAATCTGTTGTCTGGCATCGGCCAGCATTTTATCCGTGATCAGCCGGGTCTTTTCCTTCGCCTCGTTGATGATACGCTCCTGCTCTTCCTTTGCTTCCTTGAGCATCGCCGAACGTTCTGCGCGGGCTTCTATCAGCAGCTTTTCATTTTCTGCCTGTAACTGGCTCATTTCCTTCTTTACACGGTCGGCAGTAGCAATGGAATCAGCAATCCCCCGCTCGCGCTCTCCCAGCGAATTCAGAATCGGCTTCCAGGCAAATTTGCGCAGGATGAAAAACACGATAAGGAACGCAACAAGCGTCCATACAAATAATCCCAGTTGCGGCATTAACAAGTCCATACTGATGTATATTTATTGTAAAAAGTTTATAACCAGGCGTATATAAAAACGCCGAAAACCATTCAGTAACATTGAAAAATAAACTGCATCCGCGGCCCTGTGCGTTGGATGCAGTTTATAAGTACTTACAGTACAACTGCCAGCAGGCCGGTGATGATCCCGAAAAGGGCAACACCTTCTACGAAGGCAGCCGTCAGGATCATGTTTGCACGGATATCTCCGGAAGCTTCCGGCTGACGTGCAATAGCCTCAACAGCGCCTTTACCGATCTGGCCGATACCGACACCGGCAGCCAAAGCTGCGATACCGGCACCAATAGCGCCACCGGCGGCGGCTGTACCATCAATTGCTAACAGCATTGTGTTTAACAGGGACATGTGTATATGGATTTAAATTAAAAAAACTAAGTTATAGATTTTTGTGCAGCAACATGATGGTCATCTTCCGCACCATGAGCATGATGTTCATGCCCTTCTTCTATGGCCTGCCCGATAAAAACAGCGGTCAGGTTGGTAAATATGAATGCCTGTATGGCCCCTACCAGTAATTCCAGGAAATACATAAAAATAGTAAATGCCAGCGAAACGGGCGCAAAACCCCATCCCGCCACGTTGCTCAGCGCACCGAAGATAAAGATCATGGAGATGATGCTCAGTATAATAATATGGCCGGCCAGGATATTGGCAAAAAGACGGATCATCAATGCTACCGGCTTGATAAACATGGAAATGATCTCGATCGGTATCAGCAGCAGCTTCACTCCGAACGGAACACCCGGCGGATTAAGCAGGTGACCCCAGAAATGTTTATTGCTGCTGGCCAGCATAACTATGAAAGAGATCAGCGCCAGGCACGCCGTTACGGCTATATTCCCCGTAAAGTTGGCGCCGCCGGGGAGCAGTCCCAGAAGGTTATTGATCCAGATAAAAAAGAACAGGGTGAGCAGCAAAGGCATGAAACGCATGTACTTATGCCCGAGGTTGGGCTTTGCCACTTCATCGCGGATAAATATGATTACAGGCTCCAGGGCATTCTGGAAGCCCGAAGGCGCCGTCATCACTCCCTTTTGTTTATACCGGCCGGCAACCCGCGTCATGATCCAGAGCAGCAAAATCACTGACAAAATCATGGAAGCCACGTTCTTGGTAATGGAAAAGTCATAAAAAACCTCATCCGGATTTTCAGCAATGATCTTGCCCGATTCATCGTTTATGGTATAACCGTTGTGTACCGAGCGGTGACCGTGGTGGCCAAAACGGGAAGAAGAAAAAACAGAAAGGCCGTTATCCTTACTATATAAAACAACAGGAAGGGGTACACTGACCGCATGGTCATTCACATCGAACAAATGCCAGTCATATGCGTCACGAACGTGGCCGAAAATCACCTTTGCAGCGTCGAAACCGCCTTCATGCTGCGTGTCATGATCGCCTTCGTGGGATGCAAAGGAGCTGCTGTTAAAGCCCGAAAGCGTACCAAGCAGTATCAGAAAAGGAAGAAATCGTCTGAAATTCATTATGCAACCCTGAAATTTTGCGCAAAGGTAACACAGGAAGAATGAAAATGCAAAAAGAAAAAATGGAAATAGAAAAATATGACCGTATCCTGAAAATAGCACACATAATGAAAGGATACCACAATACAGCTTCCGGGAGAAAAAATAACTCCGGGAACGTTTTCCGTTGTATTTTTGCCGTCTAATTCAAAAAATTCTCTATGCAGGAATCTGGTAAGAAAAACCCATCGGCAGATCTGGCCGGCATGGGTCTCCATGTATCTGTTGCCCACTGGAATCTGTCCAGTGAAGAACTGACCCAAAAAACCGTTGAACTGGGTCAGGGTGTGTTGAACGATACCGGCGCGTTATGCGTCAGCACCGGTAAATTCACGGGGCGCTCACCGAAAGATAAATTCACCGTAAAAGATGCCGTTACCGAAAAATCGGTTGACTGGGGTGATGTAAACATCCCGTTCAGCCCCGAAGCTTTCGACAAGCTGTATGATAAGGTATGTGCCTATTTTTCCGGCAAAGAGGTTTGGATACGCGATGCCTATGCCTGCGCCGATCCGAAGCACCGGCTCAATATCCGTGTGATCAACGAGACACCCTGGGCCAACCTGTTCTGCAACGACTTATTCCTGCGCCCTGCAGAAGCGGAAATTGAAACACAAACGCCCGATTGGCTGATCCTTCAGGCGCCCGGGTTCCTCGCAGATCCTGCCACGGACGGCACCCGCCAGGGTAATTTCACCATTGTAAACTTTACCCGGAAGATCGTCCTGATCGGCGGCTCCGCCTATACGGGCGAAATGAAAAAGGGCATATTCGGTGTGCTGAACTTCCTGTTGCCGCATAACCATAAGGTACTGAGCATGCACTGTTCTGCCAACGAAGGCAAAGATGGCGACGTAGCGCTGTTCTTCGGTCTTTCCGGCACAGGAAAAACCACGCTGAGTGCTGATCCCAACCGCGCACTGATCGGCGATGACGAGCATGGCTGGGCCGACGGATCGGTATTCAATTTTGAAGGCGGATGTTATGCCAAATGTATTGACCTGAGCGCCGAAAAAGAACCTCAGATCTATGCTGCTATCAAACCAGGTGCGCTTCTGGAAAATATCAAATTCCATGAGGGTACGAATACCGTTGATTACAGCGATGGCACGATTACTGAAAATACACGCGCCGCTTACCCGATCTTCCATATTGAGAATGCCAAAGATCCTTCTTACGGCGGCGATCCGAAAAACATTTTCTTCCTGACCTGCGATGCCTTCGGCATCCTACCACCGATCAGCAAGCTGACGAAGGAGCAGGCCATGTACCACTTCATCTCCGGCTATACCGCCAAGGTAGCCGGTACGGAAGTAGGTGTTACCGAACCGCAGACAACATTTTCCGCCTGTTTCGGACGTGTATTCCTGCCCCTCCACCCGATCCGCTATGCAGAGCTGCTGGGCGAAAAGCTGGAAGCGCATCCCGATGTAAACGTATGGCTGGTAAATACAGGCTGGAGCGGCGGCGCTTACGGCACAGGAAAACGTCTGAACCTGAAGTATACACGCGCCATGATCACTGCCGCGCTAAACGGAGCACTGAATGAAGTGACATTCGAGCCGCACCCTGTATTCGGCGTACTCGTACCGCAATCCTGTCCCGGTGTGCCCGCAGAGATCCTGAATCCACGCGATACATGGGAAGACAAGGAAGCCTACGATAAAAAAGCCGGAGAGCTGGCGAAGCTATTCGTTGCCAACTTCGACAAATATGCCGACCAGGCGAATGACGAAATATTGTCTGCTGCACCTAAGGTGCTGGCTGACGTGTAACCCTCCGGACAGACGTCACAGCAAAACACCCGTATGCTATAGCATACGGGTGTTTTGCTGTTAAACAAAAGGAAACGTAGCCTGCCTACTCCCGAATCATACAATCAATCACCATTGCATTAAATCGCGTAACTTGTGACTCACTTCATACACTATCACTTTTTAACCTTACCCTGATCCTGAACTCAGATTATAACAATCAGTTTCTCTTCGGCAACAATATGAACAGCAGTATATGAGCGTCATTTACGGGTGCATGTATTTTGACGGGCGTCCCCTGTCCGGAGAAACACTTAATCATATGAGAACACGGCTGCATCACTGGAATGCCGACGACCAGGGTACGTGGCAGAAAGACCATATGGGCATGGGGCACCTGATGCTGTACAATACGCCCGAATCCCTGCATGAAAAACTGCCGCACTGCAATACGCACGCGGGGTTGACCATCACCGCTGACGCCCGCATTGATAACCGCGAAGAAATTATCCACAGATTACAAATCAGGACGACACCTGCAGATGTGTTCCCCGACAGCATCCTGATCCTGATGCTGTACGAAAAATACGGTAGGGATTGTGTACGATACCTGACCGGCGATTTCGCCTTTGCCATCTGGGATGAGCGCAATCAAACCCTGTTCTGCGCCCGGGATCCTATGGGTGTCAAACCGTTCTTCTATTACTATGACCAGCACGTATTCGCCTTTGCCTCCGAAAAAAAGGGACTCCTGGCTATTCCGGAAGTAAACAAGGACATTGACGAATCATTTCTGTATCAACTGCTGCTGTGGCCGGTAGACTATTCCGATACAGCGACCTTATATAGGCACATAAAAAGGCTGGCCCCGGCACACACGCTCACGGTTCATACCGATCGCCGGGAGTTCACCTCCCACCGGTACTGGACGCTGGATGTAGAAAAGACAATATACCACAAGCGAACGGAAGATTATATCGAAGAACTGCAGCATCATTTTGAAACCGCCGTACGATGCCGGCTGCGCTCCCATTATCCAATCGGCGCCGAGCTAAGCGGAGGCCTCGACTCTTCCGCGATCACCGGTGTCGCCTGCGCTGCAGGCTATGCAGACGATCTCTTCACCTTCTCCAACACAATCCCGGAAGATACCACTGATGAAAACCTCCTGGCATACAGTGAACGGGCATACATGGAAGATGTGATCCGCTACCACGGGATCAAAAATGCCGTTTTCATCACCGGAAACATCTGGGAAAACCCGCTTGACGAAATTGACTTCTGTCTGGAGGTCGACGACGGACTGGAAGCATGGGACCCTCTGTGGCAGGCCCCGTCAAAAAAAGCGGCCTGGGAGCGCCATGTAAGAACCCTGCTGTCAGGATTTCCCGGAGATCAGTTAGTCACTAATAATGGTTGGCATGCCTACCTGATGGACCGGGAAAACAGCAGTAGTATACGGTATTTCCTTGGCAGCAAAGGATATAAAGACCTGAACAGAAGGCTATGGTCGCTGGTGCCCCGGTGGATGGAATACGGCTATCGCAAGACCCGGAACCTGTACCATCATTTTATGCCAAAAAACCACGAGCCTTTCGTCATCCCCCTGGCTTACCGCCTCAGGCATGGGGATGAGCAATGGTCACATCCGTATTTCCGGGAACGGTTCGTCAGCTACCGGCATTTTCTGAGGGCAGCCCTGATTAAACCGCGCGTGGGCCTCCGCCTGGAGGCCGAAACCCGGCACGGCCTCTATTTTAAACTTGAGCCACGCTTCCCGATGGCAGACATCCGCCTGACGCAATATTATCTCTCCATGCCCGACGAGCTGAAGGTTAACGGTACCATCAGCAGGGAAACATTTCGGAAAGCTGTACGCCCTTATCTGCCGGAAACGGTGTTCCTGCGCGACTCAAAATCGGGCAATGTTGCCCCCTTTAAGTTTAACGCAGAAGTAAACAAAAAGCATCAGGACATAGCAAATGAAATAGCTTTAAAAGTTAGGAATAAAATAGTTAAGAAACTAAATAAAAATACATACATATCTTCGGCTTACCTTAGAGTTATAAGATGGATTGAAAAATGAATTTTTTCAGAAAAACGATCGTTTTATCATTGCTGATAAAATTTCATTTATGAATAATATAGAAAATACCGTCCCTACAGACTGTAAAAAAATCTGGACAAAGCCTGAAATCACAGTATTGGATATAGAAAGCGGCACTGTAGCAGGCCCGGAAGGACTCATGACACCCTCAGGAGCATTCGTCGGCGTAGATTCATGACACTATTTTACCGATACCAGCCAGCATTGTAGCACATAATAATCCCTGCGGTGATCCTGATGCCATCCTTCATTCCGTTACGCGGCATTATCTATGGCAGGTTGCCCTGCTGCCTGATAATTAAATAAATTATGATAGCGATTACTTCATAACCTGAGTTCGGGATAAAAATACACCCCTCTCTATCTCCCCTCGAAAGGGAGACGATCAGTGCGTTCCGCTTTTCCTGCATAGTGTTTGGCAAGGACAGTATCTGCCATTGTTGATCGGCAGTCAACTGTGTATAGGTAATGATCAGCCACTGTAAATGATGGATTTGTACGATTGTGTAATGTTACTTCCGGGGAGGGAATAACGTGGTCGTCTCCCTTTCGAGGGGAGAACGTGAGGGGTGTCTGACCATTTAGTGTACGGAAAAATAGGATTGTCTCTCTTCGAACAATATGCAAATATGTATGGTATGCTTATCCCGAAATCAGGTTAGTAGACAGATTCATATTCAGTACGGTTAACGGACGTGACCAGCCAATAGCCATTTTGTTCATGGCGGCCTTGAGCCGCCATCTCATTCAGTACGTGGGTCTATAATTGCAGGATTTTCTCTGATGCACACGAAAACCTCGCAATTTTTCTCGTCCAATATTTTAATTATATAACTGACAGGCAATTCATTAATAGTTCTTAAGGGTCGACTAAATAGACTCCAGTTAATGAGTAAATGTGGTCATTAGCCGAATATGTATCTGCTTAAATTAAACAGAACGTATTAATTTTACGGCATGACCACCACTATAACCAATGAAATCCGGGACAGGAAATATGTACAATCCCCACAGGTCGTCTCCTCAAAGCTCGGGGAGGATATCGTAGTAATGAATCCCGAAACCGGTAAATATCTTGCCTTGAACCCGGTTGCCGCCGTAATCTTTGAAACCTTTGCCCAGCCGCATACGCCGGCAGAAGTGATAGAGCGTCTGATGCAACAGTTTAATGTGGATGAGCACCAATGTACCGCAGAGAGCATCGCGTGCATTCGTGATATGCTGGACCGGGAACTGCTCAAAGAGGCCTGATCCGTATGAAAAAAATAGCGCTGTTCTGGAAACTGCCATCTGCAGGTAAAAGAATATTCCTGGAGGTTTTGATCTCCTCGTTATACACCGCTTATCTGCTGCGTAACGACAAGCATCAGCAAAAGATAACGGACATTATGAACCGGTCGCCGTTTAAAGGCGATACAGACCGGCAACCGGAATTCCGCCGGCGAAAAATCATACAATTCGTCAGCAGCGCTATACAAACCATCGCCAAATACACACCCTGGCGCAATGTCTGTTACCACCAGGCGCTCCAGGCCAAGCTGCTGCTGAACCGGCGCGGCATCCCGACCAAAGTATATATCGGCTTTAAAAAGAATGACCGGGGAGCGATTGAAGGACATGCCTGGACCAAATACCAGGATAAAATAATAACCGGATTTTGTAACACGGACGAATACATCGTCCTCTCTGAATTTCAATAGCTATGGGACAGATCTTCGGGGCGATCGCGCTTACGCCCGGTCTTGAGCCGGGTAAAGAGCTGAAGAAAATGGAAGACTACCTCAGCTTCTGGCAGGCGGACGCACAAAGCCGTTATGCAGACGAACACGCGGCTATAGGCAACCGGCTCCTTTTTAACACACCGGAATCACACCTGGAACAATTGCCGCTGATCTGCCCGCAGCAACGGTATGTGCTCTCCTGTGTCGCCCGGCTGGATAACCGCGAAGAGTTGGCCCCTCTGCTGGGCTATGCTCCAGATACGATAGACCAGATACCCGACGGCCGGTTCATCCTCGACGCGTTTATAAAATGGCAGGAATCATGTGTACAGCATCTTATCGGTGACTTTGCCATCGCCGTATGGGACAAGGCGGAGCAAAAGCTCTTTCTCGCCAGGGACCCCATCGGCGTAAAGCCGCTGTTCTATACGCAGACAGAGCATTACTTCCTTTTTGCTTCAGATATGAATGCTTTTAAAGCGCATATCCAGCCTGTGGCAGATTTGAATGAAGATTACCTGGCCCATGCGCTGGCCAACCAGCCTAATCCCATTCCCGCCACCTGCTACACCAATGTTAGCCGGCTGATACCGGCACAATACTATGTACTGGAAAACGGGAGGCTAAGCGCCACCACATACTGGGAGCTGAAAATCCGAACCTACCCGGAGCTGAAGACCGAAACAGATTATTACAACCGGTTCCGGGAGCTGCTGCACGAGGCCGTACGCTGCCGCCTGCGGACAACCGGCAATATTGGCTGCGAGCTGAGCGGCGGCCTCGACTCTTCCGCTATTACCGTACTGGCAGCCCGCCTGCTGGGGGAAGACGTTTCCCGCCTGCATACGCTCTCCTATGTTATGCCCGAAGAAGCCAAAGCTTACGACGACAATTGGGTGGATGAAGAGCCGGAGCAGGAAGCAACGATAGCTGCCGCAAATATCCCCCGGAGAAATGTACATAAGCTGACCCATGCCTGGTTCGATAATCCTTTCGACGAGTTGGATTACGCTACGGAAGTAAGCGGGGGTATCTCCGATACAGACAGCTACTGGACCGAAGCCCTCCGCCGGAAGGCCCACGGACAACAGGTCCGGGTTATCTTAAGCGGCTTCCCCGGTGATGAGCTGGTATCAGCTTCGGGCGGAGCTTGGTTTTTCGATCTGGTTGCCAGGAAAGAATACAGGCAGGTTTGGTCGCTGATCCGGAAGAAACCTATGGAGCGGTTGAAAGGGCTGGCGTCCTTTTTCTTCAAAAAATATATACACTACTCCGAACCTAAAGACCGGGTCATCCAACAGCAAAAGACGGATTTTTTATCACCTGTGTACAAAAGAAAATACTTCCACACCACGTGGTTACAGACATTTCAGCCCGACCAGCGGATATTCCGGAAAGAGCGCATAACCCGGCCCCATACCTGTCTCCGCATGGAGAGCGAAGGGCTTTATGCATTACGGAATCAGATAGAAACTCGCTACCCGCTTGCGGATGTACGGTTGATAGAGTTTGTGTATAATATTCCCCCCATTTTCTATAAAGATGCCACACAATCACGGCATTTCTTCCGCAAAGCCACAGAAGGTATCCTGCCAGATAAGGTAAGGCTTAGGCAGAATAAAAAGGGAGCGCCGCTGATTTTTGGCCGCCTTAAACATTATAAACACCAGAAAGTATTACTCGCCCATTATCAGCCTGCAGGACCGTATCCGGATATGATCCACATGGAGAAACTGCTCAAAACGGTACAAGATAATCTCAACAGTAAAAAGGGGGATGCCCCGAGAGCGATACGGTTTGTTTTCTGGCTGATGCGGCTTTCGGAACACAACATCTGAACGTGCAGGAAAAACTGTAACACAAACTTCATCATTCCGATCCAAGGCCTTTTTATAATCTAACCCAGAAATATAAGGCAGTCATTATCAGGGATACTTTTAAGGATTCCCATCTCCCGAGCAACGGTGACAAACAAGATTTTCTAAAAATTTTCACCTGGCATGATTTTTGATTTTTTCATCAAATCATTTTTTATATCTTTACACAAATTTTTTAAAAAATCATTATGGAAATGAATAGCACGCAAAAAAATGAAGTCAGCATTATGTCTTTGAATACTTGGCAAGCCCCCCAAGTACAAGAAATTGAAATCGCCGGCGGCGGCCCGGTTCTAACAGTAGAAGACGCAACATATGACAGCTAATGCATTAAACATATAGCATCATACAACACCGGACTCGTTGCCACGAGGAAGGTGATGATGATCTTTAGTATTCCTGCGATGGTTATTCTTCAGGTGTTACCCACTGACCTGTATAGGAATAAACCAATAAAATTATTTTTACGTACATATTGTTATCTATGAATACCGGCTACAAAATGGCCGGTATTTTTATATAACGGCAAACACAACTGTTGGAACAAACAGTATATCACATTTATGGTTTATAGTTTTTTCCGGTGACAGAACCTGACATGCCATGTTCACCCCACTCACAAACCTGCTACGGGATATAACCCCTCTCTTTCATCATGATTTCATGATACTTTCTTATGACATCTGCCTGCTCCGGTGCAAGTACCTGCTTCCAGCTACCCGTAATACCGGCATTGAAAAAACGGGGACTTTTGGGCATTTTCTCCCGAAATCCCTTTTCGTCTTCCTGCCGGCGTAGCGCATCAAAGCTGCTGGCTGTAATAGCGGCCTGTATTTCTTCATCCGTATGGTACAGGCCAATCTTCCGTATCACGTCTTTAAATACGTTGAAGGTATCTGCCAGCATATCTTCATACCGCAGCATATATACCGGAAACTGCGGTCGCCGAAGCCAGCTTTCCACATGGCAGCTCCAGTCGAGCAGCGGCTGCGGAAACTGGTTGGCTGCGGGGGCATTAGACAACGTCCCGTGCGGATTGTTGATATATTTATCAATGGTCTTCGCAACGGGCTGATTATTGTGATTGGCAAAGGAAACGGCTACATCCAGCGGATTGCGGACAAAATACACAGCGCAATGTGTCACGTCTTCGGGGATCAGCGGTATGCCGGCATCATCGCAGGCAAATGCATCGTGAATCTTTACAAACATTTTCTTTTCATGCTGCTCAGAACGGTACCGGTACACCGACCGTTTTAGCCTCTGTATTTCCCCCGCAGTCAGCTCATCGGCGTCCATATCACACACCGATTCAAAAATTTCTTTCGAAGAAAAAATACCGGAAGTCCCCATCTTGTTGATATCCACTTCGCCGCCGTTCTGCAGGGCAGTAAGGAATGCCCGAAACCAGGTATTACCCGATTTCGGATAAGATGCCAGCCATACAATATTCTTTTTCCCGCTCATTAATGGTGTTCTTATGCTTCTTGCCCGGGCGCAATAACCTGATGGATCGCCCCGGCAAACGTACGGATGGTATCTTGCTGTACCGGACGCTTCGCCAGATAAACGGGTATATTATTGGCAAGCGCTCCCACATGCCTGAAGTGAGCGATCCCCTTCCCCATACCTTCTACCCAATGGCGGCGATACACATTTTTCTCTACCGCCCTGAATGCATCAAGCGCTGAGAGCTTTTCTATGCTGATTTCCTTTCCTGCCTTGTCTGCCTCCAATATAATAATACCCTTCACCTTTAGCGGACTCGTATCAAATGCATGATGAAAATTGACACCATACTTATCAATATCCGGGCGCAGCTTTCTTTGTGCCTGCGGTGCATCTGCCTCAAACTTCTTAATGGTTTCTCCCCACAGCTTCATCACCGGATAGGAAGCCGTAGCATAAAATGCAGTTTCAGCGCCCTCTTGCTCATCCGGCTGCAACACGCAGACATCATCGGTAAACGGGCGGCAGCCCATTTGCGTCAGCATATACAGCAACGTGGATTTGCCGGTGCGGGAAGGAGCTGTAAACAGGTAAACATCGCCGGAAGCAGTTATTACTCCTGAGGCATGCAACGGGATGAGGTCCCGCTGATAGAGCAAAGCGCCGAGCGCATTGCTCAGGAAGAACAAACGTACCTCCTCCTCACTTCCACCTAACAGCTCTATCACGATCTCCCGGCCTTCTTTCACATAATACAGGGCAATACCCGGCTTCAGGAACCAGAATTCCGTAGCATTATACGCAGAGAAAGGCTTTTGCGTACCGGTTATGGATTCCTTCGCCGGCGCTTTGCCGAGGCGGATAGAAACATCGGATGAAATACCTGCCGGACTATCCGGCATAAACAGCTCAGGGAAAACTATTTCACTCGACAGGATCAGCCCGAAGGCTTGGTAGATAAATGGCGCAGGGGAATTTACTAATGTCATTTCGGGGTCAATATTACGCAAGAAAATTGTACTTTTCGTCCCCGGAATATGCATTCTTTAATAAAAAATCATCGTGCCGCAAATGGGAGATAAAACGGCAGCCCGTATACAACCCGCTGTCGTCTGGCTTACCGGGCTGAGCGGCGCCGGCAAAACCACCATTGCTCACGCGCTGGCCGGGCAGTTGCAGCAGGAAAACATCAGGCCCGTATTGCTCGACGGCGATGAGATCCGCCACCGGATAAAGCTCACGGGGTTTGATGAGCAATCGAGAAAGCAGCATAACCTGACGGTCGGCTATATTGCTTCCCTGTTTGAGCAGCAGGGGCATATTGTGATCGTTTCTCTCATATCGCCTTATGACGATGTGCGGAACGAGATCAGGCATATGTGCCGTAATTTTATTGAAGTGTATTTGTCTGCATCGCTGGATGTCTGTATCGCACGTGATCCGAAAGGACTGTATCAAAAAGCGCTGGCCGGTGAGATCAAAGATTTTACAGGCATATCCGCGCCCTATTATGCACCTGAAAATCCGGAGATCGTGCTCGATACCGCCACAGAAAATCTCAGCGACTGCATACATGCCATTCTCAAAAAGCTAAAAAACAAAACATGACGCCCATACATCTGTCCGGCGATATTCATTTCCGCTTACGCTTTAATACCCAACACGGCGATACCAATCTGCACTGGCGGGTATTTATTGAAGACCGGGAATACCTGGTTGCCGGCATTACCTGCCTGGTCCCCACACATTCCGATGCGGCTTTCGATAAAGAGGCCAACGCAATGAAATATAATATGGCAGGCGTATGCCGTGAATTTAGTATAGATGAGCAGGGCATTGCCATATTCAGATAAATGTAAAAACCAACTTGAAATTACTACTGCAATATCTAAGCCGGCACCGGTGGCTCCTGTTTGCGGCGCTGCTGCTGGCCGCAGCCAGCCAGGTGTGCATGCTGCTCAGTCCCTATATCCTGGGGCATCACCTGATAGACAAATATGCACGGCATCCCGGCGACTGGCCGCCTGATGCTTACTTCCGGGGCGTATTGCTGGGATTGGCGGTGATCATTGGAGTAACCATGCTCTCCCGTATCACGAAAGCATTCCAGGATTATGTTGTCAGCATCGTGATCCAGAAGACCGGAGCACATATTTACACAGACGGACTGCGCCATGCCCTGCGGCTCCCCTACAAGGACTTTGAAGACCAGCGCAGCGGCGAAACGCTGGCCATCCTCGAAAAAGTACGGACAGATTGCGAACGGTTTATCTCCAGCTTTATCAACATCCTTTTTGTAACCTTTGTCGGTATAGTATATATAGCTATCTACGCATTCACCCTTCATCCGGCATTGCCATTGGTGTACATAGGCGGGGGCTTCCTGGTGCTACTGCTCACAAGCACGCTGGGCAAAAAGGTGAAAATCATACAAAGGCAGATCGTACGGGAAACCAACCTGCTGGCCGGCTCTACCACCGAATCGCTGCGCAACATAGAGCTGGTGAAAAGCCTGGGATTGACACAGCAGGAGATCAGCCGGATCAACAATACTACGTTCCGGATACTCGCGCTGGAAGTCAGCAAGATCAGGCGTGTACGATCCATCAGCTTCATCCAGGGTACGCTGATCAATCTCCTGCAGCAAGGTATCCTGTTTGCTCTGCTGTATTTCATCTTTCACAACATCCTCACTATCGGCCAGTTGATGACCATACAGGCATCCTCATTCGTTATCTTCGGTCCGTTGCAAAGCATGGGGAGCATGCTGCTCACCTACCGCGAGACCGAAGTTTCGCTGAATAATCTCCGGGCGCTGTTTGCCAGACCACCGGAAACAGTACCGGCACAGGTACAGACAGTGGGAGACATCAGGAAAATACAGTTTACGGATGTCGGGTTTATCCATCCCACGGCCGTAACTCCGGCGCTGGAAAACATATCCTTCGAAGCGAAAAAAGGAGAAACAATCGCTTTTGCAGGCCCTTCGGGCGCCGGGAAAACCACCCTGATAAAAATAATCGTAGGTCTGTACCAACCGATGAAAGGAACAGTATGCTACAATGATGTTCCGGGCAATGAAATCAACTTTGATGAGCTGCGGCAGCAGATCGGCTTCGTGGCTCAGGATACACAGTTGTTCTCAGGGACCATACGCGAGAATCTTCTGTTTGTAAACCCTGCCGCTACCGAAGCGCAGCTTATGGAAGTATTGCACCAGGCCGCCTGCCAGAGCCTGCTGGCGCGTGCCGCCAAAGGCATTGATACTATTATCGGCGAAGGCGGCATCAAGCTGTCGGGGGGAGAACGCCAGCGGCTTTCCATAGCGCGGGCATTGCTGCGCAAGCCCAGCCTGCTGCTCTTCGACGAAGCGACTTCCGCGCTGGATTCACTGACTGAGCACGAGATCGCGCAGACCATCCGGCAGATCAGCGCTGCCCGTGCGCATATTACGATCATCATTGCGCACCGCCTGTCCACCATCATGCATGCCGACCGGATCTATGTGCTGGAAAAAGGCAATGTCGCGGAAACCGGCACACATGCGCAACTGCTCGGCGAAAAAGGCCTGTACCACGCCATGTGGCGGATGCAGACAGGGTCAAGAGAAAACTGAAACAATAAAAATGGACCAGATACTTCATTATGCCCACGTGCTGCCCGACGAACAACAGACGCTGTTGTTGAAAGCAGCATTAAACCCTTTGCCCGAAGCAAAGGCAGCATGGGATGAATGGAAAAGCAGCCTGCCGGCAGACAGATCTCAAGAGGGCACACTGGCACAGCGCATCCGGTCAGACATGGATTCCTGCTCAAAACGGTTACTACCATTGGTTTTCCGTAACCTCGAACCCACCGGTGATCTCATTGCCATATTGTTCAAAAACAATTACCAGCGAACCCTGCAACGCAACCACCGGTTGCTTGAAACCACCAAACACCTGATTTTATCGCTCGAAAATAACGGATTCGAAACGCTCCTGCTCAAAGGGTTACCGCTGACACTGGCCTATTATAAGGATCCGGGCGTCCGAAGCAGTGCAGATGTAGATTTCCTGGTACGCGACCAGCAGTTCCGGGAAGTTTGCACCTTCATGGAACGGGAACTGCAATTGGCTCCGGAAGTAAAAAGTAATTCTTTCTTTTTCTCCGGCATGTATAATGTAATGCACAGCCAGGTATTCAGAGGTGATTTCCCGTTTGAGGTGGATGTACACCACAGTCTGTTTCACGAACATCTGCACGACGACAAAACGGAACTTTTCTGGCAACAGCGGGAGCGCATTACGCTTGACGGAAATTTCCGCGTCAACACCTTATCACCGACACATTTATTGTTTCATGTCCTGGCTCATGCCCGCAGTCCCAAACCTGCGATCCGCTGGGTGGCAGATGCGGTAATGATCTGCCGGGAGGACGGCCACCGGATCAATTGGCAGGAATTACTGACGCTTGCCGAAAGATACCGGTTCTCCTCACTTTTCCAGATCATGTTACCTTTCCTGAAACACTACTTTGCGGTAACGATACCGGATACGATCCTGGAGCAACTGCAACGAATACCTGAGCATCCATATGAAAAACAGTATTTTTTCAGCAACAGTCAGGAGCCACGAAATCCGCTGGCAAAAGTATACCATTTCTTCTACCGCGACTGGCTGCAGCAACATCTGTACCGGGAACAGCCGCCATCATTAGGCTATTTTATCAGCAGACAAAAAAACCGGCTCATATACCGCTTGTGGGAAGGGGTAAGAAAATAAAAACAACACTAAAATGCGCAGTTGCTATACTCCAAGATAGTGGATATGTTCATCATCGCATGTGAGGCAAACAGAATCCCCGGCAGACAGACCGGCATCATCCATCCTCAACCGGATAAAAAAACCATTAGCTATGACAACTTCCACTTCATAACTGCTTCCCAGGAATGCAATGCCGGCAACTGTAGCCGGAATGGCCCCCGCGCCAGCCGGGACGATCCGGAAGTGTTCCGGTCTGATCAACACAAGCCGTTTATCAGCAGCAGACACGGCGCTCATACCATAGTCCCCCAGCAAAGAAGCAGGAATTAAATTGCATGCCCCAAACAAACCTGCCACATAAGCATCTGCCGGTGTATAATATATATCACGCGGACTATCCGACTGCACAACGCTCCCCTGCCTGAGCACAATAATTTTATCTGCCCAGGGCAGTGCGTCCGAAGGATCATGGGAAGCCAGCAGACAGGTAAGCTGAAACTCCTCGCTGACATCGCGGATAGCTTTTTTCAACAACTCCTTATGAATAGGATCCAAATTAGAGAAAGGCTCATCCAACACTAAAAAACGGGGACAGGTCGTCAGAAGAACAGCCAGCGCCACCCGTTGCTTTTCACCTCCGGACAACTGATCTGTCCAACGGAATAATAAATGTTCGATCCGGCACATAGCATATAATTCCACAGACTTTTTCCGGCTGAGGCTATTGGCATAATCCAGCAATTCCACAACCCGGTAGTTATTTCTCAATTCATGATATTGCGATAAGTATGCAATGCCCGTGTGACCGGGCATCATTTTTTCATTGATACCTTTGACTTTTTTACCTTCGAAAACAACAGTACCACGGTCTGCCTGATCCAGACCGGCAATTATTTTCATAAGCGTGCTTTTCCCTGATCCGGTTTCACCCGAAACGGCTATTTTCTGCAATTTTTCCTGCGAAAAAGACACATCATCAAGTACCGGTTTTTCTCCGAACAAACGGGAGACTCCGGATACATTCAGCATACACATTTGAGGTAGTTCTTAGTTATTGATATCGGCGATTGACAGCTAAATGATGAAGTTTTACAGGCTTCATCTCGCCGGCCGCGGAACACCGGACATTTCGAAGTATTCAATACCTTCCTGCTGCAGCAAAAACGGAATGTGCTGAACCGGCACCGACAAAGGAATGACATTCCCTGCAGGAGGACTAAAGATCACCCCCGCTTTTTCTAAAGTCTTTTTATCGAAGTCATCCTTTACCTTTATCATACCCCGGACAAAATAATCATTACCGGATTGGCTGAAGCCATATTTATCAAGTAAACCGGCAGAGGGTACAAATGGTTGCCGGGTTAAGTCTTCCGATTCCAGATCTTTTAAGAGTTTCTTTGCCTGCGGCGACATATTAACCTTATACTCCGCTGAAGCAACCACCATCGTTTCCTGTCCGGCAGAAGTACGCTGTGCCGTTTTACAGGAAAAGATGCCTGCGATCAGCAGCAATGAAACAAACAAACATATCGTTGAGCGATTGGACATGATATCAATTTAACAGCCAGCAACTTCAAAAATAACAAACTTATTTTAAGTCATGAACACACATCATTCACAACTCATAATACCCAATCAGCTATCTTTGCCTTATCAAAATCAATGCACCATGCAGGATACGATCACACTTGTAGAATGCCCCCGCGATGCCATGCAGGGCTGGAAACGATTCATCCCTACAGTCGATAAAGCGAATTACATCAACACATTATTACGTGTCGGCTTCGACGTGCTTGATTTTGGATCTTTTGTATCGCCCAAAGCAATTCCGCAAATGGCAGACACGAAAGAAGTAATCCCTCAACTGGATTTAAGCAATAGCCCTACCAAACTACTGGCCATTATCGCCAATCTGCGCGGAGCGGAAGATGCCGTGCAATACGACGAAATACATTACCTGGGGTTCCCCTTCTCCATATCCGAAACATTCCAGCTTCGGAATACAAACAAAACCATCACCGAATCGCTCGCAGAGGTTGAAGCCATACAAAATCTCTGTGTTCAGAAAAACAAAGAGCTTGTCGTTTACATTTCGATGGGGTTTGGCAATCCCTATGGAGATGATTATGATGCAGAAACGGCTATCAAATGGGTAAGCCGGCTACATCAGCTTGGCATCCGTACGATTTCAATGGCCGACACTGTCGGTGTCGCAAAGCCAGATACAATCTCCTATATTTTCGATCAGCTCGTACCCTCATTTAAAGACATTACAATTGGCGCCCATTTTCATTCTACAGCAGGTCTGTGGGAAGAGAAAATCGCAACTGCCTGGCAGCATGGATGTCTTCGTTTCGACAGTGCCATGAAAGGCATCGGTGGCTGCCCGATGGCCAACGACGATCTGGTAGGAAACATTGCAACCGAAAATATAGTCGCATGGTGCAAACAGAAAAACATTCCGCTCCAGATCAATGAAGATGCTTTTTATGAAGCACTTAATAAAGCCGCTTATATTTTCCGGAAGGAAATCTAAGATGCCTGTTTATCCCAACTCAAACGTAGTCACACCGTAAACTGCATTCAGGTCAATAGTGGGATTATTACGGCTGTACATTCTTGCCGTTTCAAAAACAGGCTGCATAAGAGGAATTTTTACGAAAAATATAAAACAATTACGCCACTGGCGAAAGGTTTTCCTAAGCGCATTATGCGTCCTTTTTCCGCACCGTGATCCATTCCTCTATTTGCACCTGGAAAGGCATTTTTCCAATTAGCACGACACCTTTTTTATCACGCAGTTCAGTCAATCTGCCGATCTGATGATTCGTCCTATGCCGTACCATATCACCAATCTGCGGCGTTGCTCCTGTTGCCACATAATTCTTGTCTGCCTTCCTCCCCATAGCAGCATTGGCCTGTACCTGTTTCCTCTTAAACAACACCTTCTCTGCAGCCTCGATCACCTCCTGCTTATTCTCCGATTTTTTCCAGTCCTGGATGATCTGTTTAAACCGGCGTTCCATATCACGCAGATATTCCAGCTCTTCTTTTTTCACCTGGTTCTGCAATTTCAGCGTTGCATAATGCTGCTTCAACTTTTCTTTTTCCGTCAACTCCTCATAGCGCCTGCTGAGTTGCTCATTCTCCCGGATCAGCTTGCTGACCTGTTTTTCTTTTTCGGCAAGACGCAATGCCTGTTGTTCTGTCTGATGTAACAGGCGGTCGAGCTGGAAGTGCTTGCCATCCGTGAGCTTACGGGCGCGGTTGATAATCTGCTCCGGCAATCCGCTGCGTTGCGCAATGGCAAATGTGTACGAGCTCCCGGGCTTGCCGGTGGTAAGCAGGTATAACGGTTCAAGCTTTTCCTCATCAAAGCTCATGGCGCCGTTGATGATACCCTGCACCTTGCCGGCCATCACCTTCAGGTTGAGATAATGCGTCGTAATGACGCCATAGGCATGCTTTCCCGCAAGGCTTTCTACGATCGCCTCCGCGAAAGCGCCGCCCAGACCGGGATCCGAACCGCTGCCCAATTCATCTATAAAAAATAAAGTCTTGCCGTTGGCGAAATCCATGAAATATTTCATGTCCCGCAGATGAGCGCTGTAGGTGCTCAGCTCATGCTCGATAGACTGGGTATCCCCGATGTGGATCATGAGCTGCCGGAAGATACCGAACTCCGAAGTCTCATCCGCAGGCACCAGCAATCCGGCCTGCACCATGAGCTGCAGCAATCCGGCAGTCTTCATAGATACTGTCTTACCTCCGGCATTGGGGCCGCTGATGATCAGGATACGGTTATGCTTATCCAATGTAACATTCAGGGGAATGGTCTGCTTCCCGCTTTTCTTATGATGCAGCAGCAGGAGCGGGTGAAACGCTTTGACAAGCTTTATGCCCGAGTGCGCGCTCAGGAGCGGCATACGGGCATTCATATCAGCCGCCAGCAAAGCCCGTGCGCGGATAAAATCGTACACACCGCAGAGGTGATAATATTGCTCCAGGTGCGGATGCCATACCGAAAGCGCCACAGTCGTTTCCGCCAGTATGCGGTGCAGCTCCTTCCGTTCCGCCTGCTCTAATGAGAAGAGGTCGTTGTTGAGCGCAATCGTTTCTTCCGGCTCAATAAAGACGATGCGCTGCGAATCGCTCTCGCCATGCAGTATCCCTTTCACCACACGCTTATGCTCCGCGTTGATCGCCACGGTTCGTCTACCATTCAGGAATCCTTCTGAAATATCTGCCAGGTAACCCTGCCTGCCGAGCTTACGCAACACATGCTCGAACATCTTCCTGAGTTCCTGCCGTTTGGCTGCCATGTCTTGCCGGATCTGTATCAAAGTACGGGAAGCATTATCCCGCACCTGTCCCGCGTCATCTATAACGGCGCTAACGGTCTGGGCGATCCCGGCATGATAATCCGTTTTTTCCGCAACGGACCACAAAGTGGGGTACAATCCGTTGTGCCTTTTAAACCAGAGCAGGATATCCCGCGTATTGTGCGCCAGCTTCAGGAATGAAAGCAACTGATCAGCGGCGAGTACGGCGCCGGACACGGCAAGGAGCTTCAACTCCCGGTGAATGTTATGCGTAAAATCATTCGGGAAATAATCACTGCTGCCGAGGATAGATTTGAACTCGTGCGTCTCCGTGAGTACCTGTCGCACATATTCTATCCGGGTATGGAAACGGATTTCCGCCACATACCGGCGTGCATCATCCGTTCTGCATTTTTCAGCAAGCAGTTGTTGAATCTTGTTAAACTCCAGAGCGTCCGCAGCATGTGCCGGGTATAATTGCATCATCGTTTTTCCGGTCGGATCGCAAAGTTAAGTAAGCTCAATGGGTTATATCGTAGAATAACACTCCAAACACATGATAATTTTACGTTAATACCTCTGTCATCTGGCAGAACAAGCACACCGCTAACAGTAATTTCCTTAAATTGCAGGTGATGGCGGCGAATGATTATGAACGACTTATTGCTCATCTGGATGCCTTTATCCGGAAATATTATACCAACAGGCTGCTTCGCGGCGTACTACTGTTGCTGATATGCCTGCTGGCCTTTATCCTGACGGTAAGCGTCGGCGAATATTTCCTGTATATGCCTGTGTGGCTGCGGGTATTGCTGGTCAGCGTATTTATCGGAGCGGGATTGTTTGCACTCATTGCCTGGGTGATCATCCCGGCCATGAAGATGGCCAGGATGGGAAAAACGCTGTCACACGAACAGGCAGCGGTGATCGTAGGCAAATACTTCCCGGAGATCAGCGACAAGCTGCTGAATATCCTGCAATTAAAGAAAAGCCCGGATGCCGGAGCCAGCATAGCACTGGCCGAAGCCAGCATACAGCAGAAAGCGCAACAATTGTCTGTCATACCATTTACACAAGCCGTAGATCTTTCCCGCAATAAAAAATACCTGCCTTACCTGCTGCCTGTTTTGCTGGCGGGTATCTTCATACTGGTTGCCGCGCCCAACATCTTCCGTGATGCATCCGAGCGCCTGCTGCAACCGACAAAAACGTTTGAAAAGCCTGCTCCCTTCCGGTTTGTCATACAAAGTCGGCCGCTGCAGGCAATACGTAATCAGGATTTTTCGCTGCGTGTTCTGGTAGAAGGCGATGCACTGCCCGCGTCAATGTCAGTAGTGCTGAACGACGAAAATATACCCATGTCTTCTCCGGAATTACATACATTCCTTTATACCTTCCGGAATGTCACAGAGCCGGTCTCCTTCCGGTTGGAGGCTGCGGGGTTTTATTCGCAGACCTACACCTTAGCAGTAGTACAAAAGCCGGTATTGAAATCTTTTAAGGTACAGATTGACTATCCCGACTATACCGGCATAAAAGATGAAGAACGCAGCAGCCTGGGTGATATGACCCTGCCTGCCGGCACTTTTGTGCAATGGGCTTTCACAGCAGACTATACCGATGATGCCGCCATTCGCTTCGGCGACGCACCGCCGCTGCCAGTTCCCGGCAATGCTTCCCTGTTCGGCTTCCGTACCCGGTTTATACACGACACCGCATATACACTGCTGTTGCGCAATAAAACATCATCCTATATAGACAGTTATCAGTATCATGTGCGTGTAATACCGGATCAATATCCCGTAGTACAATTGCAGGAGTTCAGGGATACCGTTACAGGCAGGCAGATACTGCTGACAGGCACTGCCGGTGATGACTATGGCATTGCACGGGTGTTGTTCCGGTATGAGATCAGCGATGGAAATAACCACCCCAAGAGCAGCAAAAGCATTCCGATACCGGCCTCACCGGGCGTGCTGACGCCGGTCCAGTATTATTTCGACATCGCGTCGCTGGATCTTCAGCCGGGACAAAAACTAAGCTATTATATCGAAGCATGGGATAATGACGGTGTATCCGGCAGTAAATCTTCGCGCAGCGAAACAATGACGTACAGCATGTACGAACCCGGGCAGGTTGACTCTGTGATCAATGCCAATGCACAGCAGATCAGTGCCGGCATGAACAACAGTACTGCACAGACCCGCCAGTTGCAGGAAGAATATAAGGATATGCAAAAACGGATGCTGCAGGGAAACAACATGGAATGGGAACAGCAGCAATTATTGCAGCAACTCATGCAAAAGCAAACCGACCTGCAGCAGCAAATGGAGCAGGTAAAAAAACGATTTGAAGAACAGGTTGAGCAGAGCAAGCAAAAACAATTCAGCGAAGACATCCGGGAAAAACAGCAGGCGCTCAAAGAACAACTTGACCAGTTGATCGATAAAGAGCTGCAAGAGCAGATGAAGAAACTTGAAGAGCTGATGCAGAAACTGAACAAGGATCAGGCATTCAAGACCATGCAGCAACTGGAGCAGGAGAACAAGCTGTTTAACATGGATATGCAGCGAATGCAGGAACTGATGAAGCAACTGGAAATGCAGATGCGCCTGGAAGACATGGCCAATAAAATGGAAAAGCTGGCTGAAGATCAACTCGGACTTAAAGATCGTACGGAACAGGGGAAAGAAGATAACACAGCCCTCACCAAAGAACAGGAGCAACTGAAAGAACAGCTTGACAAAGCCATGCAGCAAGACATGAAAGATCTGAAGCAGCTCAACGACAAAATGCAGCAGCAACAGCAGCAGGGTATGGAAGATGTGCAACAACATGGTAAAGACGCACAGCAGGAAATGCAGGAAAGTAAAGATGCACTGCAACAGGATCAGAAAAAGAAATCGCAACAATCCCAAAGCAAGGCAGCACAAAACATGCAGCAAATGGCCGACATGATGCGTAAGCAGGCTGCCGGTATGGATATCCAGCAGATAGAGATGGACATACGCGCCGTGCGGCAAATATTGACCAACCTGATGCGGCTTTCATTCACTCAGGAACAATTGATGGGAACCGTACAGCAAACGTCACCTTCCCAACCACAATATCTCGACAACCAAAAAGAGCAAAAACAACTACACCGCCATTCACAAATGATACGCGACAGCCTTTTCGTACTGAGCAAACGGCTGTTTCGCCTGTCAGCAGCCGTGAACAGAGAAACGGACGGCCTCGAAAAAAATATGGGAAATGCCCTGACAGCACTTGAGCACCGACGGATAAATGATGCCGTCACACGGCAGCAATACGTCATGACGCATACCAATAACCTGGCCTTGATGCTCAACGAAATGCTGTCGAACCTGATGCAGATGCAAAGCAATGCGCAGCAGCAAAGCGGTGGTAACGGAAGCTGTAGCAGCCCCGGAGGACAAAAGCCCAAACCAGGCGCCGGACAACAATTAAAGGACGTCATCACCGGACAACAGAATCTGGGCAATGCGATGCAGCAGATGCAACAGTCGCGCCAGAAAGGACAGCAGCAACCTGGCGGCGGACAGGAAGGGACCGGGGAAGGCGATAGCAAAGGGAATAAATCCGGCAAGCAGGGCAATCCGGCAGAAGGTGAATATGGAGACGCCGAACAACTGGCGCGGATGGCACAGCAGCAAGGAGCGCTTCGCAGGCAATTACAGGAATTAAACAGCCTGCTCAACAGCAAAGGTGCTGCCACATCTAAAGAATTACAGGAACTGCTGGACCGGATGGATAGAAACGAAACCGATCTGGTAAACCGCAGATTCACCAATGAAATGCTCCATCGTCAGCGTGAGATCCTTACCAGACTGCTGGAAACGGAAAAATCATTGCGTGAACAGGAAGAAGACGACAAGCGATCTTCACATACAGCTAAAGAAGTAAGCCGGCCCGTGCCTCCTGAATTACAACAGAAACTCAGGCAACAGCAGCAACTGCTGGAACTGTATCATACTGCACCGCCACAACTGAAGCCCTATTACAAAAGCATGGTAGAATCATATTACCGGCTGATCGGCAGTAGTAAGTAACACACACATCTGAACCATAAATTGCACATACACATGAGTCTATTCGATCAGGTACAACAAACTGCTTCGTTTATCAGAGAGCGTACTTCGATTATCCCTGACATCGGCATTATACTTGGCACTGGCCTGGGAGACCTTGCCTCCATCGTAGAAACAGAAGCAGAACTTCCCTATAACACAATTCCGAATTTTCCGGTCAGTACCGTCACCGGACACGAAGGGAAACTGATCTTCGGCAGACTGAACGGAAAACAAGTAATGATGATGTCCGGCCGGTTTCATTATTATGAAGGGTACTCCATGCATGAAATCACCTTCCCTATACGTGTCATGAAAACGCTGGGTGTACATACACTGATCGTATCAAACGCTGCAGGCGGTATGAATACGTCATACCATATCGGGGATATTGTACTGATTACCGACCATATCAATTTATTCCCCGAACATCCGTTACGTGGCAACAACGACGACCGGCTCGGCCCCAGGTTCCCAGACATGAGTGAACCTTATAACCGTCAACTCATCAATCTTGCAAAAACGATTGCCACAGAAAAAGGAATGAAAGTGCATACCGGCGTATACGCAGGGATACAGGGACCCACATTCGAGACAAGCGCCGAATATCGCTGGCTCCACACCATCGGTGGCGATCTGGTAGGTATGAGCACCGTACCGGAAGCAATCGTGGCCATTCATGCTGGCATTAAAGTATTCGGGGCAAGTATTGTCACGGATATCGGCATCAGCGATGGGCCTCTGACGCCCCTGTCGCTCGAAGATGTACTGGCCGCCGCCAATGAGGCGGCCCCACGGCTGGCAGGGCTTACGGCAGAGCTGATCAAACGCCTGTAGGGGCAACCCTCTCGGGTGCCCACAGACGATAGGGCAACCGAGAGGGTTGCCCCTACGGTTATTTATAAGCAATCCCCATATTCCAGAGCATGAACGCCCATTTATCGGCATGTTCGTCAATGATCATGCTCGTTGGCTTTCCGGCGCCATGTCCTGCTTTTGTTTCTATACGGATCAATGCGGGATTGGTACAGGAATGCGCAGCCTGCAACGCCGCGGCAAACTTGAAGGAATGCGCCGGAACAACCCGGTCATCATGATCTGCCGTCATAATCATCGTAGCGGGATAACAGGTTCCTTTCCGGGTATTATGTACCGGTGAATATTTATAGAGATAGTCAAACATCTCTTTACCATCATCGGCAGTACCATAATCATAAGCCCAGCCCGCACCGGCAGTAAACTTATGATAGCGCAGCATATCCAATACCCCTACTGCAGGAAAACACACGCGGAACAGGTCTGGACGTTGGGTCATACAGGCGCCTACAAGCAACCCGCCGTTAGACCCGCCGTTGATCGCCAGGTATTCTTTAGACGTGTATCTTTCTTTTATAAGATGCTCGGCAGCAGCAATAAAATCGTCAAACACATTCTGCTTTTGGAACTTCGTTCCCGCTACATGCCAGGCATCTCCATATTCACCTCCCCCACGCAGGTTGGCTACCACATATATGCCTCCCTGCTCCATAAACACAAGATTACTGATACTGAATGACGGAGTAAGGTTTACATTAAATCCACCATACCCATACAACATCAACGGATTCTTACCATCCTGCCGGATACCTTTCTTATACGTTAGTATCATAGGAACACGAGTACCATCTTTTGAATGATAAAACACCTGTTTGCTTTCATACAACGAGGGATCGAATTTCACATCCGATTTTTTATAGACTTCCGATACACCGCTCGTGATGTCATAATGAAAGATCGTAGGGGGATATACATAGGAAGTAAACGTGTAGTACAATATCGTATCCTCCTGCTTTCCCCCGAATCCTCCTGCCGTACCTAATCCCGGCAATGTGATTTCACGTTCTTTCTTCCCGTCAAGACTATATTGGAAAACCTGGGACACAGCATCACGTACATACTGCGCGAACAGCTTCTGCCCGCAGGAAGACACAGATAGAGGGAAGGATGTCTCCGGGATCACCTCTTTCCAGTTTTCCGGCGAGGGGTTAGACGCATCCGCAACAACCAGCTTCCGGTTGGGTGCATTCATGTTGGTGATGATATACAGTTTTCCGCCTGTTGCATATACAACATCCTGCTCCTGGTCAAATCCGGTCACCACCGGACGTATGGGGGCATTTGCAGCTGTAAGATCCCGGATATACAATTCGTTACCGTAAGTTGCATTCGCAGCAGAGATAACCAGGTAACGCTGATCTTCCGTTACACTGCCGCTTATATAACGACGGGGCATTTCAGCACCGCCGAAAATAAGGATATCATCCTGCTGAGACGTACCCAGCTTATGGAAATACAGTTTGTGCTCCTGGGTTTTCCCCGAAAGCACACTCCCCTCTTCCGGCTTGTCATAGCTGCTGTAATAAAAACCTTCATTACCCAGCCAACTGGTACCGCTGAACTTGACGTTCACGAGCGTATCTCCTACCTGTTTTCCTGTTTCGGTATGCAGCACAATTACTTTACGCCAATCGGAACCACCCTCGGAAATCTGGAAAGCACACAAAGAGCCGTCTTTGGTAAACGAGATACCGGCAAGCGAGGTTGTGCCATCTTTCGAAAATTTATTGGGATCAAGAAATACCTCCGGCTGGCCGCCATCCTTCTGGCGATAAAGCACATATTGATTCTGCAGACCGTCATTCTTGTAATAATAGGTATATGCTCCTTCCCGGAACGGCGCACTGAATTTTTCATAGTTCCATAATGCCGACAATCTTTTCCGGATCGCATCACGAAACGGTATCTGGTCGAGGTAGGTATTCGTCACTTTATTCTGGCGCCGCACCCAGTCCTTTGTATCTTCCGCCATATCATCTTCCAGCCAGCGATATGGATCAGCGATTTTTGTTCCATAAAATTCATCGGTTTGTGTTACTGTTTTTGTTACAGGATACGAACCTTTAAAAGATGATTGTTGCTGGGCCGAAGCAGACATTATACTCATAAAGCAGAGAAGGGAAAAAAAAGAAACTTTCATTATTAATTAATTATTTTATTGTGGAGGTTAGACGCCCGGAATGCGAGCCGGATAATCCGCCGAAAATAGCACCCTTTACCGACAAAAAGTAAAGCCCCGACACTTTCAATGTTAATTTACCCCTTTTCAGGGGATGAAAACACAAGCAACGTAGCAGGAATAACACAGATTATATTCTCTTTTATTAAAATACTCTGTTAAATATGTACATTTAGACGTTATATTACTGCTTTGCAGCGATCCCGGCATCAGAATTGGGGTTATTTTTGCAGACAGTTTTATTATAAAATTTCCCGTTTCCTGAACCGGTTATATAAAATACTCCGAAGTACACTACTGGTCATCCTGAGTATTGTCGTACTGCTGGTACTACTGGTGAACCTGACACCGGTACAACGGTTTATTGCCCAAAAAGCCACCGGGATACTGTCGGAACAACTAAACACAACTGTACATATTGATCACATCCGGATAGACCTGCTGAACCATATACTGATCAGAGGGCTATATATTGAAGACCATGCAGGTGATACATTGCTCTATGCAGGCGAAGCAGAAGTGCGGATCACAGACTGGTTTATGTTCCGGCGCGGCGTACCGGTACTCAGGTATGCCGGGCTTAAAAACACATATGTACATCTGTACCGCACCGCTCAATCGCCCGACTGGAATTACCAGTTTATCATAGACGCCTTTGATACGGGGAAAAAAGATACAACCGTACAAACAAGAGAACCGTTTGAAATTGATCTGGAAAAGATCACGCTGGACCAGGTGCGGTTTCATATGGATGATGCCTGGGTGGGAAGCGATATTAATCTTGATGTCGGCGAAGTAATGCTGAATATAAAAATACTGGACATTAAACAAAAAACACTGGACATTGATGAGATCAGTATAGACGGGACTACTGTGTATGTAGGCAGCTATCCCGGTGGCAAACCAAAAAGCACCTTGCCCGGAGCGCCATATATAGACACTACGCCGTTTAATCCGGCCATGTGGTCCGTTTCCGTAAACAAGCTTGCCCTTGAGGAGTGTATCTTCCGGCTCGAAGCAGACAACCGCCCTCCTGCTCCGGATGCTTTCGATCCCGCGCATATGGACATCCGGGAGATCGCACTGCACGCAACAGGCATTACGATTGAAGGCGATACCATAAACGGTAGTATTAACCGCCTGATGGCGAAAGAGCGCTCCGGGTTTGTACTAAAAACATTCAGAGCGGATGTTACCGTTTCTCCCAATGCTTCCATATGTAATAACCTGTATATCGAAACAAACAACAGCAGACTGGAGCGTTATTACGCAATGCGTTACACCCGGTTTCCCGACTTTACGGATTATATTAATAGCGTACGCATGACGGCAGACCTCCGTAATGCGGTTGTAGATGCCCGTGATGTTGCCTATTTCGCTCCGGCGCTCGGGGAGCTATACCCGGCTATACTCAACATCAGCGGGCGTGTAGATGGAACGGTAGCCCGACTGTCCGGGGAAAATCTGTATATAACAGACGGGACCTCCATGGTTAAAGGAGATATCACCATGACCGGACTGCCGGACATCAACAATACATTTATAGATTACCGGCAAGGCGAATTACGCACCAGCGGCCCTGCTATATTACGCTATGCGTCATCACTCAAAGCGCATCCTGCCATAGCGCTGGAAAAGCTTTCCTATGCTTTGTTCCAGGGAAGCTTTACCGGCTATATCAACCGTTTTGCAGCTAATGGCGTTCTGAACACCAACTTCGGTGTGCTTCGCTCAAACATCCGCCTGCTGCTACCCGCCGGAGACCGGAAGCCGGAAGAATACGAAGGATATCTGTCCACAGAAAGTCTGAACCTGGGTCCGCTGCTGCGGCTGCCGTACCTCGGCCCTGTCTCGATGTATGCCGACGTAAAGGGACGGGGATTCGACCCCAAAAACGCAGCTATAACACTTCGGGCAAGGGTCACGCAGCTCAGTCTCAAAGGATACAATTACCGGAATATTCTGGCGGAAGGTGTTCTGATGCAAAGAAATTTTGAAGGGAAACTGCTGGTGGACGACCCGAACCTGGCGCTGGCATTCGACGGAAATGTGGATTTCAGCAAACAAAAACAGCTACGCTTTAAGGCGCAGGCCAACCTGCTCCAAAGTGACCTGCACGCATTGCATCTCACTAACGACACACTAAAAATAACCGCAGACTTTGACCTTGACTGCACCGCCAGCACACTTGACGACTTTACCGGTCAGGCAAGACTGTACAACATCAACATGATCAGGAATGAATACCGTGTAGACCTTGACTCTGTTTATGTAAATGCAGGAGAAACAGAAAACGGAAAAAAATTCATCACGATACAGAGCAACGATCTCACGGCATCCGTACAGGGATACTATCACCTGTCAGGCCTGCCCTATTCCGTGCAGCACTACCTGTACGGATACCTGCCCAATTACATCCCCGCCCCTAAAGAAGAGGCTCCGCCGCAAAACCTGACCTTTGACATTACTACCCGCGAGATTGACCAGACACTCGCTGTAATGACTTCAATGCTAAACGGCTTCAGCCATACAACGCTGGCAGGATCACTCAACACGACAACTCAACAACTGTCATTAAACGCCAATATCCCTTACGGCAATATTGGCAGCATACAAATATCCGGTATGACGCTCACCGGTACAGGTAACTACCGGGAACTGAAAGTGGCCGGGCAGGCAGACAGGCTGGTAATCGGAGACAGTGCGCTCAACATACCCTTATATGTTAATGCCACGCTCGGCAGCGACTCGCTGCAGTTTCGTATCACCACTTCCTCCTCCATGCAGGATAACGGATCTGCGACCATCAACGGACAAGCCTATGCACGCGGAGACTCTCTCCACCTTTCTTTCCTGCCTTCGGAATTTTACCTGGGTAATAACCGATGGGATATACCTGCCGGCAATGAGCTTGTTTTCAGCAAACAATATCTCGAGGTCAATAACCTGTCTCTGCGCTCCGGTCTGCAGCAGATATCAGCAGCGACAATACGCAACAACCAATCCATCAACATAGAACTGAGCAATATTGACCTGTCTCAGTTAAGTATGATCAAGCCATTGGACAGATATGACCCTGACGGCAGGCTGTCGGGTACGATAAACATATCAGACATCTATACCGAGCCTATGATATCCGGAGAGCTGACAGCTACAGGTGTAACATCAGGAACGGAAACAATCGGCAAAATCCATATGGCCGGCCGTTACAACATAAAGAAGAAATATGCCTTGCTCCAGACCGGATCGGGCATATTCCGCGGCACTTCTTCCCTGATCGTATCCGGCGCCTTCGGCATTGACAGTATGAACACCGGGAAGGTCAGAGGTAATTTACAATTCAACAGCGCGCCGCTTGCCTGGCTGTCACCGTTCCTGCAGGACTACGTCAGCAACCTCGGCGGTACGCTCAACGGTGTAGTACAGCTACGGGGCGCCACTTCCTCGCCTAACATATCAGGTGATGTATCCCTCAACAATGCCACCGTACGCGTAGATTACCTGGGGACCAGTTATACAATCCCCAACGCAGATATTACCATTGATAACCGGCGTATCGCAATGCAGCAGATCAGGCTGAAGGACCAGTACAATAATGAGGCAATACTAACCGGCAGCATCAACCATGAACATTTGAGAAACTTCGCCCTGCAGCTCAGGCTTACTTCTGAAAAATTTGAAGTAGTCAATCTCAAAGAGCATGAAAGCCATAATTTTTACGGCCACCTGATTGCAAAGGTATCTTCCATGTCCGTCACCGGCCCGGTAGATGACATCCGGATGTCTATACAGGCGACACCGGCCGCAGCATCTCAACTGTACCTTCCACTGAGCAGCGATCAGGACGTCAGCACATACAGCTATGCAACTTTCAAAACCTATGGATCCGAACAGGACAAGATACTACCTGGTAAAAGAAACCGGTTTATCATAAACATCAATGCGATGGCAACCCCTGACCTGATGATGAGCATGATCCTTGATCCGGCAACGGGAGACGCGATTAACGCGACCGGGAGCGGGAACATATCGCTGGAGATCAGTCCGGACAAGGACATAGGCATCCACGGCGCCTACCAGATCCAGGAAGGAGATTATACGTTTACATTCCGGCAACTGTTCTTCCGGAGAAGATTTATTATCAATCCGGGAAGCAATATTATATTCGGCGGTTCCCTGGCAAAGACAACATTAGATGTAAACGCCACATACCGTACTATGGCACGGCTGTACGACCTGCTCAGCGACATTGAAAAGCAGAGCCAGATGATTCCGTCCAATGAGCTGACAGATGCCAAAACCCCGCAGAATGTAGACGTAACGTTGTTTATGAAAGGCTCGCTCGAGACGCCTAATCTTACCTTCAAGCTGGAAATGCCGGAAAAGAGATCTGTCGGCACATACGCCTATACCAAACTGGAACGTGTGAATGCAAACGACCGGGAACTGTTTGACCAGGTAGCATCGCTCCTGCTGATCAATGCCTTCATTCCTCCGGAAGGGCTGGTGGGCACAACAGCGAGGTCAGGCGCAATCAACAACATGAGCGACATTATCTCCACTACCGCCTCATCCCAACTTACAGGCATCGTTAATAAACTGCTGGGCGACGAGAATCTGCAGATAGAGCTGAAATACAAAAATTATAATCTCAGTGATGCTTCAACAACCGCGGGTGGGTTAAACCGGAATGAATTTCGCTTCGGGCTGCGCCAAAACCTGTTTAATGACCGTGTAATTGTAGAAGTGGGGAGCGCATACGACTGGGGACGTCCGAACGCTGCCGGCAATACTACCAGCAATTTTAACCTGGCAGGAGATTTTCGCTTACAGTTCCTGCTTACGGAAGACGGACGGATCAGGACAAACCTTTTCCGCACGAGCAATTATGATGTGCTTGTAGACAAAAACATCTCACGCGCCGGTGCTGGTATCTCCTGGCGGAAGACATTCGACAATCTGGAGGAGTTGTTGCGGAGCCAGAAATATATCCGTGCAAAAGAAGCCGCAGAGGCGGCCAAAGATAGTATCTCCAAAAGTGCTGTACTCAGAGAGCGGCCACCGCTATAGGGGGATACGACAAATGGGGCGCATTTCTTCGCTATCCCCAAACTGAATTTTGCTTCGGCAGGCTCAGCAACCGTCATTAAAAGACGGTCATTGAGCTTGTCGAAATGAATACCGTGAAAAACACGAGCGAAGATTTGAAATGCACCCGGCAAATGTGAGGGGGTAACCATCTCTCAAAAAATTCGTATCTTTGTAACAGATCTTTGACAAATAAACTTTGTCTTTTTCAAAACCGGGGCCGACTGGTTTTGACAGCATAGGGCAGGGTAAGTAAGCATGTCGTGCGTTGGATAATTAGCACGTAAATCTGAATATTCGAACAATTAACTGGCAATACTCAGTATGCCATGGCTGCCTAATCAGCGATTAGCGTAACCATTTTGGCCGCCGCAAACAGTAGCCCATAACTGTTGCCGCCGCCTAAATCAAACAAGAGTGGGATAAGCGTTGTACCGCTGCGTTGCAACGACGAAAACTTCAGCAGCTCAGGGAGCAGGTAAGTTTGTCCGGTTCTGGCCGGCTCCCGAAACACAATTCCGGAATACACATGTAGAAAGCTTATCGGGCATATGTTTGGACCCGGGTTCGAATCCCGGCGGCTCCACCATATATACTATTGGAAATCAATTCAGTGAAATAGTTCTTCATACAACTATTAAAGCTTGTTTTTAGCGGTTAGCAATATGACAAAGGATAAGTATTGTCAATACAATGTTGTTTTGGGAACTTCAGAGATGTAGGACATTGTTCATCAATTTTAGTAAAACACGACCATGAAATGGATATTTCTGCTGTTGCTGATCGCTATATATATCCCCGTGAACGGGCAGCTTGTCTTCGAAGAAAAGTATAGCATTAACGCTCAATACGATGTATACGTAACAACAAACCGCCATGAAGCCGACATCTTCGTTTATAAATGTACATCATTTATAGAATCACGAAGACAAGAGGGTATGTGGTATTTTTGTGATAGCCGGATCGACGCAGAAAAAACAATTTATTTTACGTCCTCACGGATGGGCGCAGATTTCATTATCTACTTCACCGACGACAAGCGGGAAGCCGGTTGGGTAAATAAAAGAAAGGCGTGGTAGCATAAAGAATCAGCAACATAGTAGATGATTCAATGCTTAAACTGAGACACAGCCCTACTTCCCCTGCATGCTGTCTTTTCTCACCGGTATAAACACATAAATAGTGAAGGTCGCCTGTAGAAAAACAAAGCTTAAAATTAAATCTCCAATTGATAAATTTCAATTATTTTTGCTCCTTTATTGAAATGGGAATATTGATCACAGACCGCTCCTTTTCAACTTAAATGAACAATACATATACCGACCTCGTTCACCAAACCTTCCACTTCCCGCAGGAAGGTTTTGAAGTAAAAGACAACTATCTTCAGTTTAACGATGTAGATATCAAAAAGCTGATAGACAAATACGGTACACCTTTTAAGCTGACCTACCTGCCCAAGATCGGGATGCAGATCAACAAAGCAAAAAAGATGTTCCATGAGGCGATTAAAAAGCATCGCTATGATGGTAATTATTATTATTGCTATTGTACCAAAAGCTCCCATTTCTCTTTTATCGTAGAAGAAACACTCAAACACAATGTGCATCTTGAGACTTCCTTTGCTTACGATCTTGAGATCATCAAGCAGCTCTACAAGAGAAGAAAGATCACCAAAGACACTTTCATTATCTGCAATGGCTTCAAAACAAGGCAGTATACCCGGAATATCGCACAACTGATCAATTCGGGATTCCGGAATGTCATACCTGTCCTCGACAACAAAAGTGAATTTGAGGATTACAAAAAATCCATCCGCGCTAAAGAGCCGGTCAACATCGGCATACGGATCGCGGCAGAAGAAGAAGCTACTTTTGACTTTTATACCTCGCGCCTTGGTATCCGCAGCCGGGATGTTCTGGAGTTTTATGTAGACAAAATCAAGGGGAATGAAAAATTCAACCTGAAAATGCTGCATTTCTTCATGAACAAAGGCATCAAGGATGATATTTATTACTGGAGTGAGCTGAATAAGGTACTGAACCTGTACTGCCAGCTCAAAAAAATATGTCCCGAGCTTGAAGGGCTGAACATCGGCGGCGGATTTCCGATCAAACACTCCCTGGGATTTGATTACGACTATAAATACATGGTCAATGAGATCGTTGCCACGATCAAAAAAGTCTGTAAAAAGAACAAGGTGGATATGCCTGATATATACACTGAGTTTGGTTCATTTACCGTGGGAGAAAGCGGCGCAGTCATTTACAGCATACTCGGAGAAAAAATGCAGAATGACCGGGAGATCTGGTATATGATCGACAGCTCATTCATCACTACCCTGCCCGATACCTGGGGCATCGGTGAGAAATTCCTGCTGCTGCCCATCAACAAATGGGACAAGGAATACCAGGAAGTGCACCTCGGCGGACTTACCTGCGACAGCCATGATTTTTATACTTCCGAAGAACATATCAATGCGGTGTTCCTGCCAAAAACAGAACGGGAAAAGGGAGAAGAACCGCTTTATATCGGGTTTTTCCATACCGGCGCCTACCAGGATCAGATTGCCGGCTATGGTGGCATCAAGCACTGTATGATTCCCTCGCCCAAACACGTTATTGTTGGACATAATAAAAACGGCGAGCTGGAAGATTGGCTATATGCCAAAGAGCAGAGCTACCAGAGTATGCTGAAGATACTTGGATACATCAGGTAATAAATAATGACCAATGATTAATGGCTCATTAAACATTAATCATAAAAAATGAGGTGGCAATATTGCCACCTCATTTTTATTACTCCGGCTACGTCTAATTACTCATTAATAATTAAACATTAATCATTAATAATTACTCCGTTTTCGCTACCTTTTCGGTTTTAATGATCACTCCATTTTCATCAGTTATCTGAAGCAGGTAAATACCTTTAGCCAGATCATCCATGGAGATATAAGTCGCATTAGCCTGATCTTTCAGCAGCTTCCCTGTCAGGTCGCTCACTTTTACATGCACGTTAACAGGCGCAGTGATATGTACCCCACTGGTAGCCGGGTTCGGATAGATCCTGGTTTGCCGGCTGATAGCGCTGGCATTATCTATACTTACGTTATTAACGGCATAAATTCTGGAAGTTTCCGAACAGCCCTTTCCATTGCTTACCGCTACCTGGTAGAGTCCGTTTTCCGTTACGGTATAAAAAGTATCGGTTGCTCCGGCGATAGAGTCTCCGTTTAAGAACCATTGATAGGTGGTGTAAACGTCTCTTACGCTTAATGTATAGCCATCTACGTCAATAACCGGCTCATCGATGGGTATGATTGTCAGATCCAGCGTAACGATGCTGTCACAACCGGAAATATTGGGAAACGCCTGCGTATAAATACCGGTAGCCATATACACACTATCTTTCAGCGTATAGCCTTCACCACAGGCCAAAGTTGCCGCTATGGAAGAGGAGGACGTATCGTTACAGCCAAACCGTACCAGGAAGACATCAGTCAGGCCCATGCCCGGCAGCAATCCGGGATTGCTGCCACCGGGATTCATATACGCGCTATCAGCACGTATGTTAACTGAATTATTATACCCATAATACCCTGTTGCATACACATTACCACTAAGGTCCACCGCTATACCAGTGGGTTGTACATCACCCCAACCCGTAGGGGTTCCGCTAAAATGTTTTACCCATTGGTAATTGCCCTGTGGATCATACTTCATTATAATCCCGTTAAATATTGCCGTTTGAGATGAGGGGCCACTCCTTTTTATCCAGGCTTCTCCTCCACCGGGGGTGACATCGACTGAATCACCCTGGAACATAAATGATGCATATACATTGCCACTGGCATCCGTAGCAATGTCCTGGCCCCGGACATAACCTGCCCCGAGGTTTGGCACCAATGGTCTCCCTTCTACCGTTTGCACCCACTCAAAATTGCCTGTTGCATCGTATTTGGCTACGTATGCATTGGGGAAGTAGAATGATGTCCCCCACATCACCATGAAAGGAGCTACCCGTGTGCCGCCGGTACCACCTCTGTTGAAATCGGCCGTATCTAAGTAGCCCCCTGTTATATATACATTACCACTGGCATCCGCAGCTATGGAATAAGCTTCGTCAGCCTGTTTACCGCCCATACCTTTGGACCACAGGTGGTTGCCATTCGGATCATATTTAGCTACAAATATATCCATGTCTCCTGCACTGGTCAGGGCGCCGCCACCAAAATCTATCCCATTGGAATATTCCCCACCAATATATACATTTCCTGTATCATCTACAGATACGGAACGGCCATTATCCAGACCCGTGCTGCCCATACCTTTAGACCAAACGTAATTTCCGCTGGAATCATACCTAACTAAAAATACATCGTAGTTAGCAAAAGTGTTAGGTGCGGTTCCAACAAGGGTTAACGTAGCCGAACTGTTGCTAAATGTTGTGATTGGCGAGCTGAACCTCCCGGCCACATTCACATTCCCGCTCTTATCCACAGCTATGTCCCAGCCTTCTTCATTATTAGTTCCGCCCATACTGTTTGCCCATTTGAAATTCCCGTTGGCATCGTATTTGGCGATAAACATATCATAGTTACCTGAATTAATCAGGGTGCCGCCCGTACTACCGGGATTAAAATTCGATATCGGGGAATAAAAACGGCCTGTGATATAGACATTATTGTTGTCATCCACAGCCATGCCATAACATTGTTCCATATCATTACCGCCTAAGGCTTTTGCCCAGATAAAGTCGCCGCCCGGGCTATATTTAGCCAGAAACACATCGTTACTGGCGCCGGTATTGCGGAACTGGCCACCGGGACCACCGATATTAAAATCAGCTGTGTCTTTATTGGCAAAATTTCCTGCTATATATACATTCCCGTCACGGTCGGTGGCTGTCTTTCTACCGACTTCTCCTCCTTTTCCTCCCATGTGTCTCGCCCAGTTAAAGTCATGGGCATTTACCGTCAGGCTGGTTACCGTAATGCTCAAGGCCATTAAAGCACCTTTGAATCTGAATAAACTTTTCATCATAATTTGTTTTGTTTGTTAATAAAAGAGCACACTTTTTCAGGAACTGGCTGTTTTCCCGGCCAGGCTTATACAAATCACGGCAATGCAGGAATAAATCTTCTACGTGAAAACCCGTATTTTTGATATGTATATTCGAAATAAATTTGAACGGATATGTGGGTCTTGTCGCGTTATGTGCATTCAGTTATGTTGTTCTTTTTATGCGGAATGGCTTATATGCCCGTATCCTTTGCACAACAGCCATTAGGGACTGAATCCGGAGAGCTAAACCGCATTTTGCTCAATGCACAAACGCTGCAGGCTGCCGGTCCGGATACTTTGCTTATCCGCCGTCAGCTTGCAAGGATACCCGATATGATACGTACCCAGCCGGACAGTACATTGTACCTGATTACCGACTGCCTGCAAAAGAGCCTCCGGGCCCGTTACTACTATGGTATTGTCCAGGCCTATTCCCATCTGGCTAACTTTTACGAGCTTCAGGGGGATTACGACCGCTCCCTGAGCTGTTATTTCAAGGCAATCCCTTATGCAATGAAGGGATTCAAAAACCCGGACAAGCTGGCCTTGTTATACAGCAGCATTAGCGGCACTTATTTTTACAAGTCCATGTACGACTCCATGTCGTTCTTTTCATATAAGGCAGAACAATTGTTGCATAGTGCGCCCATCGCCGACCAGATTGATGCGCGTAGCGCCGGCAGCGTTTATGCCAACATCGGTACTTTATGGCTTGTCATAGGCGACTATGAAAAAGCCCGGTCGTACTTATTCAAAGCGCTGGACAAGCTAAGTGCTTTTAAGGACAGCGCGTCTGCCAAACAGTACATTTCGGATATGTACAATAATATAGGTTTCGCCTACCGGCAATCCGGAGACACGGAACAAGCAGCTCAATATTATACACAGGCGCTCGTCATCGACGAAAGTAATACACTCACCCTGAACGGATTAGGCATATTGCGCATGGAAGAAAACCGTATGGAAGAAGCAATGGAATTGCTGCAACGCGCCAATGCTATCAGCCAAAACGGCGGACACTTACACCGTATACTGACCTCCAAAGCAGCTTTAGGGCTCCTGTATTATAAGCTCGGCCAGCATCATGAAGCAAAAAATATACTGGAGCAGGCTATAGATCTTGCCGGAAAAAAAATGGACAAGAACCTGCATGAGAAGTTCTATGACGTCTATAAGACACTGTCCCTTATTTACCGTGACGAGCGCCAGTATAAACGTGCATACGACTACTCAGAGAAAGCAAGAATGGTATTATCTGAGCAGATGGCAAAAGAAAAAGTCTACGAGACATACCGACAGGAAATGAAAACCCAGGCCGCGCTGAAGGATAAGCAGATTGCACAGGAAAAATTGCTGCTGAGCGAGCATAAAAGCCGGCTGAGAGAACAGAATATCTGGATGGCAGCCATAGGTTGCAGCTCTGTTTTGCTGCTGATAGCACTTGGAGCTTTATACCGCAGCAGCCGGCATAAGCAACGCCTGCATATGGAGCGGATCAATAGTATCAGTAAGGAACAGGAGATTGATCATTTTAAAGCCATGATAAAAGGAGAAGAAAAAGAAAGGTCCAGGCTGGCGGGTGAATTGCATGACGGTATTATGGTACAATTATCAACGGTGAAGATGGGGCTGAAATCCGTTCCCGAATCTTATTACCGGCTCAGTTGCGGCGATTATGTACAAACCCCTTATTACAGGAGTATCGTGCAGCAGATGGAGGAGGTAACGGTTGAGCTGCGCCGGACGGCACACAACCTGATGCCGGATATGCTGTTGGAAGGTGGCATTGCGGATGCTGTTTTTTATTTCTGCAATACACTAAAGCATAATGGCCTGCATGTGTCTTACCAGCAGCACGGCACTATCCCACGTTTACCGGGCGATTTTGAATTGTCGGTTTTCCGTATTATACAGGAATTGCTGCAGAATGTGGTGAAGCATGCGGAAGCAACGCATGTAATGGTGCAGCTTGCGGAGATCGCGGGGCATATTCTGTCTGTAACAGTAGAAGATAACGGCAAAGGATTTGACCCGGATATGCTGCCGGAAGGCAAAGGCATGGGACTGAAAAGTGTGGCGTCGAGGATACAGGTGTTAAAAGGCGTGATGGACATCCGCAGCCGGCCGGGAGAAGGCACTCTGATCCACCTTGAATTTGAAATGCCGGTAAACGCTACTTTTGCAGGGAAGGAGCAGGAAAAAATAACTGAATTGTAGTATGACCATAAACGTAGATATTACAGATGATCATCCGCTTGCCATTAATGGCATTCGTATGATGCTGGAAGACGAGCCGGACATACATATTGCTCATACCTACACTACAGGTGCAGCACTGAAAAAGGGACTGGCATCCCAACAACCGGATGTGCTCCTGCTGGACGTCAAGCTGGTGGACGAGCCCGGCTCTGAAGTGGCTGCTTTTATTACCCGGAATTACCCTGAGGTGCGTATTGTAGCGCTGACCAGCCTGGATGCACCGGCTGTGGTAAAGAATATGATGCGCAACGGTTGTATCGGCTATCTGCTGAAGGGTACAGACCGCTCCACTTTAATAGAGACAATCCGGAAAGCTTATTACTGTGAGGAGTTTTTAGATCCTGCGTTGCATATGCATATGCGCCATGTGCTCTCCCCTTCAAATGAAACGCCGGAATTAACCAAGCGGGAAAAGGAAATTCTGAAACTGATCGTAGCCGGAGACAGTACCCAGGAAATCGCTGAGAAGTTGTGTATCAGTCCCCGGACTGCCGAAGTACACCGGTTAACCCTTTTAAAAAAACTGGATGTAAAAAATACGGCAGGCCTTGTCCGTATTGCGCTCACATTAGGGCTGGTTATCTGATGCAAGACCACCGGAAGGAAGACCGGGAAACGGTTATTTCGGCAACAACATACGATAATCGGTGCGTACCTTGCCCGCACTGATGTCTTCGAGCTTCTTCTTGATGAGCCGCTTTTTCAGCGGAGGGAGATAATCAATAAATAACTTTCCTTCGATGTGATCATACTCATGTAGGATCACACGCGCAGTGATACCATCAAATACAGCATCATGCTCCACGAAATGCTCATCCAGGTATTTTAATCGTACCTGAGCATTCCGTTTGATATCCTCTCTTATTTTCGGTATGCTGAGGCAACCTTCATTATATGCCCATGGCGCACCTGTTTGCTCTACAATACGGGCATTAATAAACACCTGCTTTACCGGTTGTTCGTTGGGATAGTCACGCTTATCCTCTTCATCAAATCCTTCTACAATCTGAACTGTGTCTACTACAAAAAGGCGTATCGGACGGTTTATCTGCGGTGCAGCAATACCAACACCATTCGTGTGATACATGGTTTCCCACATATCTTTTATCAATTGTTCCAGTCCGGGATAGTCCGGTGTAATATCCTCACATACTTTCCGCAACACAGGATGTCCATACGCGACAACAGGTAAAACCATACAAACTGCTAATTATTATAAACATGCAAAGGTACGAAAATCAGGGTCTGCTTTGCAGGTATTCCTGCAGCATAATGACGGCGCTTATCTCATCCACCAGCCCTTTACGCTGCCGGTCTTTCCTTTTCAGCCCCATCTGGCTGATCGCCTGAGTGGCCATCACAGAAGTCATTCGCTCATCTATTGTTTCGAGGGGCAGGTCCGGAAATACATTCCGGAACTTCCGGATAAACTTATCTACTAATGGTGTTGCATCTGTCGGAGTATCGTCAAAATTAAGCGGGTAGCCAACGAGTATCAGACCGACAGACTCCTGTTTCATATATTGTTTCAGATGGCCGATCAGCTCGCCGGTATCCACCGTACCCAATCCTGTAGCAATGATCCGCAGCGGGTCAGTAACTGCAATACCCGTTCTTTTTTTTCCGTAATCCAACGCCAGTATACGCGACATAGTGAGTTATGAATGATGAGTTATGAATGATGAGTTATGAATGATGAGTTATGAATTGTAGTTCATAACTCATCATTCATAACTCATAACTTAATTATCCCTGCTTCCACACAACCGTATTCATTTTCTTAAGGATCTCTGCTTCTATCTGCTTCATTTCAAGATGCTTACGCTGCAATACCGTCAGCCGCACCGGATCCTTTTCCTCCCGCAGACGCGACAGGACTTCTTCCTGCATGACCTTTAGCTTTTTCAGCTCAAAATAAACGCGCATACTATCCACTTCATTGAGATAATTCAGATCCCCGTTCAGTGTTTCAATGCCATACGTTTCACTCCATTTCGGGCTGATCTCATTACGTGTATGCAGCAGCAGGGCCATCTTCTGGCGGATGCGGGGCTCCGGGTGGTTCGTAAAATAATGCATACCGGGAGGTTCCTGGCGGGAGTTCCGGTATGTAAAATAATCTTCGAAGATCTTTTTAGCCAAAACCGTATCTATCAGTCTTGCTTCGATGCAATCGCTTATATAATCGGCAACATTGGTATATCCCTCATAAGGCATGTGCCCGTATTCTATCAATACGCGCAGCAATTCCCATTCCTGCTGCTCATGTATCGTACCCGTGCCGGGAAGTTGCTCCGGAATGGGCTCTGGTTCCGGAACAGGTGTGACAAGCTCCTGCTCACGGCTTTCCTGGTTTTTTCTTTGCCGTTGCTCCTGCTCAATCCGTTCCCGGATGAATTTGTTCACCAGGTTCACAAAACCGCCTTCATCTACCTGCAGCCTGCGCACTGCCTGTTTGATAAAATGCTCCTGCAGTGCAAAATCTTCCGTCTTATTGATACGGGAAATACTTTCCGCAATCTCATTCACCAGCTTTGACTTCTTCACCGGATCTCCTTCCACATCGTGCAGACCTACTTCCAGACGAAACCCGATCACATCCTGCTTATGCTCCCGCACATAGGCATGAAATTGCTCAGCGCCGGATTTCTGTATAAAGCTGTCGGGGTCTTCTCCTTCCGGCAATAATACAAGCTGCACATTAAAACTCCGGGACAAGGCCATATCCAGTCCCCGCAGCGCCGCTTTCACCCCTGCAGGATCACCGTCGTACAGAATGGTCAGGTTTTTAGTCAACTGGCCGATCAGCCGCAACTGATCTTCCGTAAGCGAAGTGCCGCTGCTCGCTACCACATTTTCCACACCTCCCTGGTGCAGTGAGATCACATCCGTATATCCTTCCACGAGAAAACACTCGTCCTGCTTACCGATCGCCTGGCGGCTCTGGTAGAGGCCGTACAATACCCGGCTCTTGACGTACAGCTCATTCTCCGGAGAGTTGATGTACTTGGGGGCACGGTCATTGCTTTTCATGATACGCGCGCCAAAACCAAGCACCCGGCCGGTCATGCTTTGGATGGGAAAGATCACACGTCCGCGGTAGGCATCGTAATAGCTGCCGTTCCGGTTTTTGATGAGGCCGGCCTTCTCCATCAATTCGGCATTATACCCTTTCGATAAAGCCTCCCGGTAAAATGTCTCTCCATTTTCAGGACTATAACCGAGCCTGAATTTTTCTATGGTATGCGTGCTGAATCCACGATGTCTGTAATACGACAGTCCTATGGCAATACCTTCTTCCGAATGCAATGCCTGCTCAAAAAAGGTGGCGGCATACTCGTTGAGTATGCGGAGGCTCTCCTCTGTTTGCTGCTGTTGTTTTTGTTCGGGTGTACGCTCCGTCTCCTCCAGCTCTATCTTATAAAAATCAGCAAGCCAGCGGATCGCTTCAGGATACGTAAGTTTTTCATGATCCTGAACAAACGTAACAACATTGCCTCCCTTACCACAGCCAAAGCATTTATAAATGCCTTTAGCAGCCGATACTGAAAAGGAGGGTGTTTTTTCGTTATGAAAAGGACAATTGGCAATGTAATTGGTGCCACGTTTTTTTAAACGTACAAACTGGCCAACAATTTCAATGATGTCGGCGCGGTTTAATACTTCCTGTATGGATGACGGGGCAATCATGAAACGAAGATACGCTTAAAATGAGTGATGAATTATGAACTATGAATGATGAATTGAGTTCGTTATTCATAATTCATCACTCATAGTTCATAGTTCACTTCGTGCGTGTAAGTACCTGCCCGATCGTTCTCAGGAAAATGAGGGTATCCAGCTTGGGGGAAGCATTCCGTACATAGTGCAGATCATAACGTGTACGCCTGCGAATGCTTTCGATATCCGGTGTAGGTCCATGGCATCCCTGTACCTGCGCGAGACCTGTAAGCCCCGGGCGCACCTGCTGGCGCAGCACATATTCCGGCACCATAGCGGAAAACAGTTCATCATGATATACCATATGAGGCCGGGGACCTACCAGGCTCATATTCCCTATCAGCACATTCAGCAATTGCGGGAGCTCGTCCATATGAGTAGCACGCAGAAATCTACCGACCCGGAATATCCGTTCGTCGTTTTCGCAACACTGGCGGAGGTCCGCATCGTCATTGACGTGCATGGTCCTGAACTTATAACAACGGAATGTAACGCCGTTTTTTCCTATACGGTTCTGAACAAAAAATAACGGACCACGGGAAGAAAATCGTAACAAAACATACACTACTGGTATCACTACAGGTAAGATAAATACAATAGCCAGCACAGAAAATACAATATCCATACTGCGCTTGGCAAGTGGCATACTTCCGATATCCGATGCGGTATTTATCCGCTTCAGAATGATCGTATTCCTGCCTTTACCTATACGCTTCAGTACTTCCTGACTTGTAGCTGTCTTAATAAGCATCCCTGTTTTTTAATTATTTCAATATATACTATATTGCATTATAGACAATAAAATCAATTACCTGAGTCGCCAGTTGACACCTGCTTAGTTTATAAAACGCATAAGGCCCCCGCTACCCCTATGCTTATAAGTCAAAATCATAACAGCCGGGCTCCTTGCTTTACTGCTTGTATTATTTTGCATTTACCCCTTGCCAGGTCTGGCAAAATGACTTAATTTGCAATGCTAAAAATAAATACAGGCAACATGCAGCAACGCTGGAAACATTTACTTTTACTGACAGCTACAGCCATTACTATTTTTTTCCCGGCCTGTAACAAAAGCGAGTTCAGTAAAGACGAGCCACTCCCCGAAAAATTCAGCCCCTCCATATACATCAGCAGCCAGAACCAGTTTGTATATGCACTGAATCCTTCCAACGGGAACAAAAAATGGGAATGCAACGTCGGCGGAAATGTATCTGCAACACCTCTGCTGCATCAGGGTAGCCTGTATGTTGCAGCCGGGAATGGCACGCTATACAAAATAGATCCGGATAGAGGCAAAATCCTGGCAGAAGTACATTTTCCATCGTTTACCCTTGCTACCCCTGTAGGCGATGGGGGACTCATCTACCTGGGCTCCGGTGATACTTTATATGCACTGGACGCTAATACGCTTGAGATACGCTGGCGGCACAGCGCTGGCGGCTCTATTGTATCTTCTCCGGCGTTACACAATCATATGATTATATTCGGCAGTAACAATGGCCAGGTACAGGCGCTCAATAAAGCCGATGGCTTATATCTCTGGGGGTATGACGCAGGTACAAGTAACGGCTTCCGCACTACGCCTGCGGTAAAAGGCGATTTCGTATATATCGGCAGCAACAGCGGAACATTATATGCACTGAACAGCAACAGCGGAACCGAAGAATGGACATATCCTACAGATGGCGCCCTGCAAAGTTCGCCGATCGCTTATGGCGGCAATATTATCTTCGGCAGTGACAACTATAAGCTGTATTGCATTGACTCAGCCTCGGCTCAGCCTCGCTGGATCATCACTACAAACGACCGGATTGTATCTTCGCCATACGCTTACGAACAGGTAATCTTCGTAGGCAGCTATGATTTTAACCTGTATGCCATTCACATCATTGACGGTAATATACAGTGGAAATACCGTACAAACGCCCTTGTCAAATCGTCGCCGCTTGTGTACAAAAACAAAGTGTATTTCGGCAGCTACGATAAGCATTTATATGCGTTGGATGTTTCCACGGGTACATTGGCCTGGAAACATAACATCAACGGCCTGATTGAATGCTCGCCTGTAATCAATGAACCGGAAGGGGTGACCGTCCATCCTTCCGTCAGTGGAATGACGAAACATTAAGAGCCGGGTAAAGGTAAATTCATCGTTTTCAACATAAAACCATTAAGGGGCTAAGAACAAACATGGAGGGTATCTTCACGTTCTTAGCCCCTTAATGGTTTTATTGAAGAAGCGCATTCCACAGCGCCCAATCCATGCGAGATAATAAATAAAAAAGCTACACCGGTTTCCCGGTGCAGCTATATGAAGTGACTTATTGCTTACTATTTTACCTGTGCAATCAGCTTCTTGAACGTCTCAGGCTCATTCATGGCCAGATCTGCCAATACCTTCCGGTTCAGGTCAATTCCTTTTTGAGCCAGTTTATTCATAAAAACAGAATAACTCAGACCTTCCTCACGGACAGCAGCATTGATACGTACGATCCACAGGCTGCGATAATCGCGCTTTTTCAGCTTACGGCCTACATATTTATAGCCAAGACCTTTCTCAACTACATTTTTGGCAACTGTATATACATTTTTACGCTTGCCATAGTAACCTTTGGCCTGTTTCAGTATCTTCTTTCTCCTCGCGTGTGATGCGACCGCATTTACGGAACGTGGCATATATTAATGATTCAATTCGTTATTTAAATATTATTTATCAGCAACTTAACGCAGCCCGAGCATCCGCTTTACCAGGTTTTCGTTCGACGGGTGAACGAATGCAGCCTGACGCAGATGACGTTTACGTTTTGTCGTCTTTTTTGTCAGCAGATGGCTCTTGAAAGCTTTATATCTGCGGATCTTACCCGTACCGGTCAGTTTGAAAGTCTTCTTGGCACGGGAATGTGTTTTCACCTTTGGCATGGTCTCAAATTTGGGATGGCAAAGGTAGCATATTTTTAAAATTCCCCAAAATATAATTTAATCAAAATAATCAAGGCACCATCTGCGCTTCTGCCGACTGCAATACTTCCTTGCTGTCCGGCTCATTATAGCTTACAAATGCAACAATCCGACAGTTTTCCGGTTTCCACGCCTGATCTGCCTGAAAGGTAACGTTCCGTTCATAAACCAGGCCGGCAGATTTTACCTGGATGCTGTCCAGTATAGACATACCGGCATTGGGTGTTATAATATCACGCATTACATGCGCATGATTATAAAACGTATCAATCCGCAATCCGTATTCCTGTGCATCAATAATATCATTCTCCATTACCAGGATCGTAAGGCTGAGCTGGCGGGCCACATCTGCGGTAAAAGTGATTTTCACACCTGCCGTTACCTGCCGTTCTTCGTCATCATAGCTGCCTGCCGTTACATACAGGTTTACCGGCGTCTCCTGATTGATACGCGTTTGGACCATCGCGCCCCATTTATTGCTTTGATATAAATACTGGCCGTTGTCCGGTATCCGGTCTACCGTACCGGCAGGGAGAAATGGCACCCCGCCAAAAAAGCTGTTACCAAGATCTGTGGCTTTATCATTCCTGAAATCCTGTATGGAAAGGCCTTCAATAGGCTTTGTCTGCGCCATGCCATGGGCATAATAGCCAACAGCAATAACCCTTTCCGGGTATTGCGTCTGGAATCCTTTAATGGCCTGGTGCGCCTGCGGACAATTGGGGCAGGTAACGCCGGTAAATTCTTCCAATAATACGACACGGGGCTGTGCAGCTTCTACAGGCGCAGTATATACCGTATCCACCGCCCGGACATCCGAAAAATCAATAGATGGCCCCTTTTCCTCACAAGATATGAGAACCCCGGAAAGCAGGGATATTATAGTTAACAAACGCATCTTCATCAGGCAAATTTAAGTAAATGTTGAAAGTTGAGCATTGAAAGTTGAAAATGAATCTACGTCAACTCATCTTCATAATCGGTTCAATAGCTCCGTAAGTACTCTGTTGATTTCCCGAGCTGTATGACGGAGCGTATATCGATCCTGTGCTACTGTCTGGGCAAGCCGGATCATCTCCTGTGTCTGACCGGAAGTTTCCGCAAAAAATAGCTGCCGGCAGGAACCTTCTATATCCTCCGGCTCATGCAGCAAACCCAGCCGGCCATTTTCCAGCAATGCCGCCGTACCATCCCTGTTAACGCCAATCACCGGCTTCCCCGAAAGCATGGCTTCAACCGTTACCATGCCGAAGGTTTCGCCATGAGAGGGCATCAACATTACATCCACCGCTTGGTGAAACAGGTTGACGTCCTCGTGATAAGGACAAAAATGTACCTGCGTCTCAAGACCGTGGTCTTTTACCAGCCGGTATAATTGCTCATGATAAGTGTTTCCTTCATTCAGGGTCATGTTGCCCATGATGAGCAAATGATCCTGCCGGTGGTATGTATTTTTTAAATGGGCCAGCATGCGTATAGCGAAGTCCTGACCTTTTTTAGGATCAATACGGCCCAGCACACCCAGTATGTGCACATCTTCCGGCAGGTTCAGCTGCGCACGGGCTCCCGTACGTGTAACGGATGTATTCAATATAGCTTCTGCATCAACGCCCAATGGGATAATAACGATCTTTTCTGCCGGAACATGGGTTTTCTCGATGGTTTCTTTTTTGAGATACGGCAGGGGACTGATCCACAGATCAAGCATATTATAGCGCAGACGGTGAATCAGATCACGTTTGTGCACACCTACTTTCATCTGTTGCTGGTATACCAGCTTTACCTTCCGGTTGCGAAACCGCTTATATGCGGAAACCGCCTTTATGTCTTTGTTGAACGGTGTAAATAATATGGATACCGGCGAGCCGGCAAGCCATTGCTTCAGTATCCCTGCAGTGGCTTTCTGCTTTCCGCCAAGCTGCTGCACGGCTACCACATCTCCGCAATATGACGGTGCTTCGCGGAATGCCGGGCTTGCCTCGTTAACCAGCATCCGCACTTGCCAACCCAGTTCCGTCAGTGCAGATGCCAGCTTAAGCGTACTCAACTCCAATCCTCCAAATCCGGGGGAAGTACATACAATACCTATTGTTTTTACAGGCATCACACAAATGTTTTAAAATCAAAATGGACTACCGCAATATAAACATGCCGTAATCCATTTTCATAATCAGTACCGGGGAAAATCAATTAATTATTTACCGGCAGCAGGGAATAATTCCGTGCATACTCCATCATTTGCCCGAAGAAACTTTCCGGATATTCTATCTTCACATCGGTGATCTCCGCTCCGTTTTTCACAGGCACAAGCCGGGGTTGTATAAATCCTTTATAGGGTTTTACATTGAGTCGTGCGTAACGCTCCAGCACTTCATTATGCAGCTCCTGATCTACCTGCACACCATATGTCTCCACAAGATGTTTACCGGCGGCAAAATCTCCTTCGGACTTGATACGCTGGATTTCACGAAGCAGATCGCCAAACAGCACGCGCAGTTTTTCATAATTGTTGACCCGGACGTATGTTTTACCGTTTTGTTTCACAAATTCAACCACATTATCTGCCTGTCCTTTTTCATAAGCCCATTTGGCCACAAGCTGCCGGTTACGCATATGCGCTTCTTCTATTACCGCCCCCGGATTGAGGCGAGTCAATTGGGTCATAAGACCATTCATCATATAATTGTCATATTCTGCCTTCCCCACTTCAATGCTTTCTGCAACGCCGATATCCACCAGCTTCTGATCAATAGCGTAATACAAGGCCACCAAATCCGCACGCGCTTCTTCCAGCGTTGATGCATAATTTTTCAACGTCTTGTCGGTCGTTTCCACACCGGGCTTGATCTGCCCGGAAGCGTGACCAATACACTCATGCATATCCGTATGCAGGTCGGAAGCAAGCGCTCCATATTTTTTAATACGGGCCTTTACTTCGTCATTCACGGCAAACTCATCCACCATACCGCTCTTTTCACCGGCTACATTATAAGCGTGCACTATATTGCTCAATGATACAGACTTCGATCCATGATCTTTACGTATCCAGTCTGCATTGGGGAGGTTAATGCCGATCGGAGTGCTGGGCGCCGCATCACCGCTTTCCACGATTGCCGTAATGGCTTTGGCCGTAATTCCTTTTACTTCTTTCTTTTTATGCTCGGGCATCAGCGGGGAGTTATCTTCAAACCACTGAGCCTCTCTGGCAATAGCAGCTATGCGTTTGGTTGTCTGCATATCTTCCATAGATACAATACTTTCAAAGCTGCCTTTTTTCCCGATCGCATCCAGGTATACTTCAATAAAACCGTTAATCACATCAATCCGGGATTCTGTATCCTCAACCCATGCAACGCTGTAATCGTCAAATGTTTTCAGGTCGCCTGTTTTATAATAGGCAACCAGTAATTCAAGCGATCTTTTCTGCTTGTCATTTTCTGCTACGGAAGCCGCTTTCTCCAGCCAATATATGATACGATCAATAGCTGCACCGTACATCCCTCCGCTCTTCCATATCTTCTCTGTGATCTGTCCGCTTTCTTTTACCAGCTTGCTGTTCAGCCCCCAGGACGGCGCATTTCCCTTTGCATCGAACTTCGCATAAAATTCGTCTACTTCTTTTTGCGTTACTCCTTCATAAAAATTAACCGACGAGGCAACTACATTATCAATATCAGCACGTTGATCTACCAACTTGGATTCAAACGCCGGATCAAAGACAATCTGCCTGAGGCGTTCCAGCAGGCCATCTGTACTTTCTCCCGCTTCAAGCGGCAGCCGGCTTGCATCAGAGGCCTTAAGTATAGAAGTAAAATATTCGAAGCTGCATTCGGGAACAAATTTATCATTAGAATAATGATGATGATAACCATTGCTGAACCAGAAACGCCCGCAATAAGTTTCGAACTTTTTCCAGTCATCATTATTCTTATCACCACTGTATGTACCATAAATGGTCTCAAGGGTTTTGCGTACCAGCAGACCGTATTTGCTCCGCTGGTCGTAGATGATATCCCTTCCGGAGAGCGCAGCCTCGTACAGATAATAAGCGAGCTGTTTCTGCTGCAGGCTCAGTTGATCGAAACCTGGCGCTTCGTAACGGAGTACCTGCAGATCGGCAAACGATTCTGCTTCTACTTTAAAATCGGGATTGTAGCCGGCAATCTTTTGTCCCTGTTCCGGCGTGTCTCCACCCGTATTACAGGCGGCAGTAAAAAGTGTTACACTCATAAATGCCATAGCGGATAATGTCCATTTTTGCATGATACAGTTTATTTGAAAAAACCGCCTAAAAATAACATAAAAACCGGGTAAAGAAATAGGTTATTTCCTCACCCGGCTATCCATTGCAGGCATACAAAAGCCCCCTCTTAATCTGCCTGACGGATAAATTCTACCTGGGCATTTATCTTCACCTCTTCTCCGATCAACACGCCACCTGTCTCCAGCGCGGCATTATACACCAGGCCGAAATCTTTACGGTTTATTTTACCTGTAACAGAAAAACCGACACGGGTATTCCCCCAGGGATCTTTTGCAGTACCCCCAAATTCTACATCAAGTTTTATCTGCTTACTGACACCACGAATGGTCAGTGTACCATAAAGATTATATTCATCATCTCCATCCTGTTCCAGCTTTTCAGCTTCAAATATAATCTGCGGATGGTTTGCGGTATCAAAAAAATCATTGCTTTGCAAATGACCATCGCGTTGTTCGTTATTCGTGGAGATGGAATTGGGATCTCCTGCAAACCGGATCTTTGCCGTCGTAAAATCATCTCCCTCCGTTTCTACACTAAGGTTAAATTTATGCAGCTGACCGGTGACATTGGAGATCATCATATGCCGTATCTTGAATTGCACTTCTGAGTGGGTGGGATCTAATGCCCATGTAATCTTTGCCATAGCTGTTTCTTTTTATTATTGCCTGTTATTTTTCTATCAGGATACAAAGTTCCCATATTCCAGGCCGGAAATAATTATCCTATGTTAGGAAAAAATGCCGGCGACAGACCGGTTGGTTATTGAGATATAGCTTCGACAAGCTCAGCCACTGATATTATCTAACGATAAAGTCGGTAAAACACACCGTTATCCCCTGCTACAAGCAGATTGCCGTCGGGGGCAAGTGCAATGCTGCGCAGCGCAGCATCCGTGAAGCGGGTAAACTCCATCCAGTTCCGTCCGCCATTGTCTGAATAGATCATAACGCCATCTTCCCCCACAGCGTAACCATGCTGCGGGTCGGGGAAAAAAATGTCAAGCAACCGGTATTTCTTACGGGTCAGGTCGTTACCATTACGCATACGCTCCCAGGTTTGCCCGGCATTATCAGATTTATAGATGCTGCCTTCATAACCACAGGTCCAGACTGTGTTTTTATCCGGGCAATGAAGTGCGGTAAAATTATCGCTGCGTATAGAAGTAAATGTCCATGAGTATCCACCATCCGTTGTTTTCAGGCATACACCGTAGCCGGCAATGTAGCCGGTATCTCCATTAACCATCTGGATATCATTTATTTCATAGCCTACGGAATCATAACTTAATTGTTGTCCTTCTTCGTCTATCCGGAGGAAAAAACCCTGATCGAAGCTGATACCACCAACGATAATTCCTTCATTTTTTTTGTTGAATGCCAATGCTTTGACAGGGAGATAGCTGAGCTGACGGAACGTCCAGTTATGCCCGTCATCTGCAGAAAACAGCAGCTTACCATCAAAGCCTGTTATATAAATCACACCGGAAGGAGCCTTTGTAATACCATATAACCCTTTCGCAGCTTCGGGGAAGGAATGGTATTGCCATGAATGCCCCCCATCACGGGTTATAAGGGCATCCGCCCGGTCGAAACGATTTCCACCCACAGCAAAACCAAGTGTAGCATCAACAAAAAAAATACGATTAAGATGCCCATCTGTATACGGCCCGATCTGCTCCACCCGCTCCCATTGCAACAGGTCCTTCTTACAACCGGAAAACCATAATAACACCGGCAATAGCAGCACCCTTATTAATATCCGGGAATGTCTAAGCATTTCAAGCATCATGCAATGGCTGTATCTTTCAACCTTCTGTGTCTTTCAAAATCTCGTAAAAACGGTAACAGTCCTCAAAAGTGTTATAGAGCGGAACCGGCGCGATGCGGATCACATTGGGTTCCCGCCAGTCTGCAATAACTCCGTTGGCAGTAAGCCGCTCGAAAACAGCCTTGCCGTTTTCCTCAAACAAAAGACTGAGCTGGCATCCGCGACGTTCCGGATCTGGGGGTGTAATGATCTTAAAAGACAGATGATCCAACTGACGCAACAAGTACTCCATATAAGCCGTCAGCTTGAGGCTTTTCTCCCGGAGGGCTGCCATACCAGCTTTTGCGAACAGGTCGAGGGAAGCCCGGTGTGCCACCATATTAAACACCGGCGCATTGCTCATTTGCCAGCCTGCAGCTCCCTTTTGGGCAGTATATCCTTTTGTCATTTTAAAACGCCCTTCTTCCTCATTCCCCCACCAGCCAGCCAGCCGGAAGGTTTTGGGATTGTTGCCGTGGTGTGCATGAACAAAAGCGCCGCCAACACCACCCGGACCTGAATTGAGATATTTATAGGAACACCAGCAGGCAAAGTCTACGCTCCAGTCGTGCAGACTCAAAGGCACATTGCCCACTGCATGCGCCAGATCAAAGCCTACATAAGCCCCGACCCGGTGCGCAGCCTGAGTGATTCGCTTCATATCGAAGAGCTGACCGGTATAATAATTCACACCGCCTATCATCACTACAGCAAGCGTGTCTCCCGCTTTTTCAATAGCGTCAAGAATATCTTCCTCCTCAATAATATAATTCCCTTCTTTGGGCGACAGCTCAATAATCGCATCTTCCGGATCATATCCATACATCCGGGCCTGCGTTTCCATGGCATACTGATCGCTTGGGAATGCCCCGGCTTCCATCATGATCTTATAGCGCTTCCCCTCCGGACGATAAAATGAGAGCATGAGCAGATGCAGATTCACGGTCAGGGAATTCATGGCAACCACTTCGTCAGGGGATGCCCCTACAATCTGCGCAAGTGTTTCTGAAAAATTATGATGATAGGAAAACCAGGGACTACGTGCCCGAAAATGGCCTTCCACTCCATGTTTTGCCCAATCATCGAGCTCCAGGTTCATCAGGTATGATACACTTCTGGGCTGCAGCCCCAGTGAGTTGCCACACAAATAAATGACATTACGATCTTCATGCTGCGGAAACAAAAAACGCTCACGAAAAGGATAAAGTGTATCTGTCTGATCCTGGTTCCGGGCGTAATCCAGACTGGCTTCAAAAGATTGGGACATATTTCGGATTTGACTGCAAAATTATACCATCTTTTCAATTAGCTAATGAGATAATTAGCTGATGTGCTAATGATCCCCGCGACAGACATTAGCTAATCAGCACATTGGCTGACCGGCTAATAAATATGATGTTATCATCCTGCTACCAGTTCCCTCCCCTTCAGTACCGGAACGACAGGATGCAGGTCGGGTGTTGTACAATAATGCATATCCTGCTCCAAACCGAAGGCTGCCAGCCTCTTGTAATGAGCGCTATCCCGTAGCAGACCAATGACGTCTTCTCCGGCCACTTGTCTTGCCAGATGACGCGCCGCCCTGACGCTGTCACAGTTGATCGAAAAATGATCCGCAATACGTTCAGCTACCATGCCGGCAAACAAAGTATCTTCAAGGTTAAAACGGTCTTTCCAGGCAGCACAGCCGAGTAAGACATCTTTTTTTTGCGATACCAGAAAATCACAAACAGCCGTCATGTTAAGAAACGAGCCGGTAATGATCGTATCCGGCTGCTGTATCATATGCAGGAGTCGGGTCCCGTTTGTAGTAGTAAGTACAAGCGTTTTTCCACTCACAAATGAGGAGGGATATTCGAGCGGAGAATTTCCATGCTGAAGGCCGGGGGCTATCTGCCCGTCCCGTTCTCCGGCTGTGATGCTGTCGGGCAATTGTTGTCCGAGCTGTATACATTCTTCCACCGATGCAACCGGGAGTACACACCGGGCGCCGTTATCCAGAGCTGCGGCAATCGTTGAGGTCGCACGGAATACATCTATGATCACCACAATTCTATCCCTGGTATCATACAGGTGCAGCAAAGCAGGGGAAAGACAAACTTCAAGCCGGGGCAGCACAGTAGCGCTCATAAAAAGTATATCAGTTAATCGTTGACACGCACCACATGATCACAGGATGAACACAGACTGCGGCATATAATCGGAAAGATACAATATAGTAAGGCCGGGCAAAATTGCCCGGCCTTACTATGAAAACAATAAAAAAACAATCAGTTCATAAAATCTCCGGGAGGATATTGTGATGATTAATACACCCACATATCATGCTCCTTATTGAAAAGCATTTCAGTAGTACGCTGGCTTTCATACAAAGCATCCATAGCATTCATACCGGGAAGTCCCTGGATGTACTGATCGAAAGGATTGCTGACCTTGATGATACGGCTGGAGAAGAAACGTCCTTCGAGGAAATCATCCCATGTCAGACGTTGCACGTCGTTTTCAGGATTAAATACTTCGTATTGTGCCAATGTGTTGCGGGCATCCGGATAATATACCCAGAAAAGTGCAGACTGGCCACGTACTTCATTGCTTAAGGGATCCCTGATATCCTGTACCGGGGCAATTCCTATGATACGTACAACCATGCGGCCAAGATTCCTGTCGAATATCCAGTCTTCTTTAACCCGATATTTTGTAACCCCGTCCGGATCGAAATCTTTCTGAGTTACCACATACTGAACCGTATTGGTTGTAGGATCATAAACCTCTGTAGTATCGACTGTACCACGTACAATTTCCTCAATCTGCTCTGTAGAAAGCGGCTGAGTAAAGCGATCATCAAAATTAGAATATGCCTTAATCTGCCCGTTTTTAATAGCATGGAGCAGGATTTCTATAAAGTAACCGCCGCCTGTATATTCATCACCGGGGTATCTGAAAGCGAGGTTTTGCTTTTCAAGCGTATTAATTTCCCGCCATACTCTTTTCCGCCACATAACATCCGCCTCACGCACCGGCTGCCAGGATAAAGCCTGAGCCGCGCGCGGAACACGGTCATAAACGCCATCCGTCACAAGTGAAGGTTTCCAGGTCTCGTTAACAGCGCCTGTCGGCGCGCCGGAAGATAGCGCCTGATCTGTAATATTCGGTGCCTGAGCAAAAGAAGCAGCACTGGCTAACAGTAACACGGCACTTGCTGCAATCTTGTATGAACGTAGGATGATCATGTCCTTCTGTATTTGCTATTAGTAAAAGTAAGAAAACTTTTTAGTTAAGTGTAAACGATAATGAGTTTAATGAACGTACCCTGCCGTCAGGACCTCTTGCCTTTATGTCATCGATAAAGACACGGTCTCCCGGTTTCAGATCTGCCTGCATTCTCATAATATCCTGGTTGGCGGTAAATACGGCACCTTTAGGATTCACCACTTTGTAAGGTCCTTTAATATCAGGATCTCTTCTCTTCATCACACTGTATGAGAACTCGGTAACAATATAACGGGCATCAAATTCAAAATTCAACAATGCTGCGGCAGGACCGATCTGAGGTCTGAATTTGGCAGACGACATATAGCCGCCGGCCTGTCCGCCAACCTGTGCGATCGGATCCGGGATGTATTTCACACGGACATTCAAAGCGCCCACTTCTTTAGCGCCACCCTGTGCTTTGGCCATAATAGCCACCTTTACTCCCTGCGGACCGCTTGGTTTCGTTACGCGGATATTAAACGCTCCCTTACCCCGCTCATCATCCCCTTTGATCTCGCCATCGGGCATATCAAGATATACATCTTCCAAAGAATAACCGGCTGCTGATACCGTAACCGGATTATCCACACCAATGTAGAATACGTTCATTTTGTCTAACTGGATCGAACCGCCTGCAGAACCAACCATGTACTGGAATTCCCAGGGTTTGGTTTCTACCCGGTCTCCCATATTGATGCTGACGGTACCTTTAACGGTTTGTTGACCTACTGCCGCAGTAACAGTTTCCCAGTAAGCGACACCGTTTTCCACTTTTGAGATTTTACCGCCACCACCTAAAGTGGATACATTCGGAGCGACACTTTTGTTATATGCCGCAAGCATGATCCTGGCCTCTACCTTCTGCCCGACAAGCGCATAGCTTGTCTGCGGTACGGCGATGGCCGCAATTTCGTCAAATTTAAGTGTAGAAGAATAGGATTCATCAAACAGTTGCTTGACCACTTGCGCTTCAGAGTTCCGTACGTCGTTCTGCATCTTGGAGAAGAGCGTAATCGCAGCCATTACCGGCATGTTATAGAATGTACCAACACTCCATTTTCCCTGCGGATTATTATCTGACTTCTCAGGCTCAGTTATACGGAGCGGAAGCGAAGAGGCTGCCTTCTCACGGTCTTTTTCATCTACTGAGTTAATCATCAGATCTCTCAGTTGTTCCAACTTTTCTTTAATTTCATCACCGCCATTTTTCTCTACAAGCAGTTTTGTAGAAGCATCAATATTGGATTCCGCTTTTATTTCTCCGGATTCAGTATACCCTCCGGATTCAATAATTATTTTCTCCTTCCATTCTTCCAGATACTTCATCACCTCGTCGGCCTGAGCACGTACCTGTTTGGCCCGGTCGTTGTATGGTTTCACACGATCTTCGCGGCCCGGTTGCTTTTCATTTTCGTCAAATAAATCATACAATTCCTGATTTTTGGACTGGATTGAATTATTCGACTGATTAATACTCTGATTAATCGTTTTAAAGGCATGTAATATTTCGGATGAGACATTCAGGGCAAGCATCGCGGTCAACACCAAATACATGAGGTTGATCATTAGCTGCCGTGGCTCCTTAGGCATTGACATCCTGCAAAATGTTTTTCTTAGGTTAAAATATATTTTCTAAAACACTAACGCTGCTCCTGAAACTGTCAATTACAGGAGAATGCAACGGCAGGGTTAACTAACGTCCGGTTTGCATTGCAGAAAGCATATTGCCGTATATCTGATTCAGGCTATTCAGATTTTTAGCCAGCAGGGCGATCTGCTCTTTTGCATCCTGAGCATCACTCGCACTGGTAGCCATCGCATCCGAAGCACTGACGAGATTGCTATAGAATTTATTCATAGCCTTCAGGTGATTATTGGCATCCTGAAGCTCTACTTCATATATCTGATTAAGTGAGCCCAGATTACGGGACAGCACCACGACCTGATCATGAAAACGGGCAGTATCGTCGGCAGCACTGTTGAAAGCCCCCATTGTCTGAGCTGCTCCCTGGAATGTTTGTTTCATTTCACCCAGTGCACCCGCGGTTTCGCGTGCAGCTTCCGTATAAGTATTCGTAGCGGCAGTAACATCGGCTATATCCTGAATCTGCTCTACTGTTTTGTTGAATTTCAGGAAATTATCCCCTAAACGCTTAAGATTAGGTTGATTTAACTGCGCTTCTTCCATCATTTTATCAAGAGATGCTATAGAAGATGCTTTAGCTTCTTTTGTACCACTGCGATAGGCTTCTATCTGCGGGCTCTGGTCAAGATTAGGATAGTAACGCTCCCAGTAATAATCTTTATGAGGAGGCAGCAACCCCAGCAACGCAAAGATAAACGCTTCGGTCATCATCCCTGCAGTAAGCATAATGCCCGCTCCCTGCCAATGTTGTAATTTAAACAAAGCACCTAATAGTACTACAGATGCGCCCAAACCAATAATCAGATTTTTAAGATATTTACCCTGCTTGGTTTCAAAAAACAGTGCTATGGAATTCATGTTTCTTTTTCTTTAAACTTGGATTGAAAATTTTAATATATCGTAGGGTTTATCTTCTGTTTGTAAGTGCCGGTGCGATTTGCTGATAAACACAACGGAAGCCGATATATGCCTTAGATGTATCAGCATATTCCCAGTCGCGTGTACCATTCTGCAAATAAAAAGCTACATCTCGCCAGCTGCCTCCACGTACTACCATACGTCTTAGCCATACGGGATCATTTTCACGGATCACGTGACGGATATCCGGATTAACGTCGGCAACAGCATTGTATGCGCTTCCATTATAAGGCGAACTTGTCCATTCTGCCACATTGCCCGCCATATTGTACAGACCGTAGTCATTAGGCCAGTAACGGTCTACCGGAACGGTATACAATCCTCCGTCAGCAGCATAATTACCACGCTGTGGCTTAAAGTTAGCCAGATAGCAACCTTTCTTGTTCACCAGGTAAGGACCACCCCAAGGGTAAGGCGACTCATTGCGGCCACCACGTGCAGCCCATTCCCATTGCATTTCGCTCGGCAGGCGGAACTCGCCTTCAAAATACTGACGGGTCTTTTCACGTTCAGAACGCCAGAGAGCCGTACGCCAGTTACAGAACGCATTTGCCTGTACCCAGCTCACACCTACCACAGGATAGTTATTGAACGCCGTAAACCAGTTATACTGCATGGCAATCGGCTCATTATAAGCATAAGCGAACTGACGTACCCACACAGTCGTATCAGGATATACCGGCACTTCATGCCTGCGGATAAAATTAGCAGCCGGCTGATCCGGGTTCCTTACCGCTTCCTGGTAATCGAATACCTGGTAATTGTAGACAAGCTTGCTGTTATCAAATTCTTTCCGGCCCCAGCCCGATTGATCAGCTTGTACATACATATTGGAAAGCTGATCCTGGACATCCTCATCCCGGTAGTTAATACGCCTTCTCATATCAACACGCTGGGTTCCGTCCGGGTTATCAATATAGTCTCCCAACTGCGCGTGCGCCATAGAATCACGCACCCAGTTGGTAAACTGGCGATATTCCGCATTGGTGATCTCGGTTGCGTCCATGTAAAAGCCGGCCATCTGTGCGGTACGGATCAACGCGTCATTTTTCCCGCGCATATCCTGATCGCTTGCCCCCATCTTTAACACACCGGAAGGCACATAAACCATTCCTACCGGTACCGGCGCTTTGTAGTTCATCATGGTCGGAGCGCCAACTAACTGACCTCCGGAACCCGATTTTCCGCAGCTTGCAGCAGCCAGTGCCATAATCGCTACAGCCGAGATCTTCAGGGAAACTTGTTTCATACTACAGTTATTGTTGTTTTTGCAATTGGCAAATATAAAAGTAAATTTTTTACGGTTTCAAATACTCATGCACGTAAAACCGGCTCACAATATTTAAAGTTTTTTCCAAAAATGCAAGTATCCTTCAAAAATTTATTGAGAATTATCATTGCTGCCGCTTTCCGCATCCCGCGCACCCGCAAACTGCCCTCTACGATCCAAGCAACGGTAACGCCGCCTGTACATTGCTTACAGGCGCATAACAGGCTTGCAACGAACAAACAAATATAGGCGATTCTCCCGGTAAATATTTTTTTTGCAAAACCGGCAAATCAGATATTTCTTTTTTAGAAGTAAGCAAAAATGTATGCGGCAGATAATGGACAGCCAGTTCCTGCTGATGCCGCAGTGCATCCATCCCGGTTAGCGCAACCAGCTTTATCCCATATGCCGCACGCTGCATCAACGTCGCCCAATAGCTGAAGGAAACCGTATAACGCATTGCAGTGCCGGCCATACGGCCTATCATCTCCATTGCCTGTTCCTGCCAGGCCGTTTCTTCCAGACACAATCCCAGTAACAGCAAATTTCCGGCCTGTACTGCATTGGCAGAGGGCAATGCATGATCGTATAAATCTGTTTTACGCACAGGAATATCTGTTTGTAGCACGGAAGTATAAAAATAGAATACGCCTGTTTCGTCCCTGAAATTTGCATTTGTTTCTTTCATCAAATCACCTGCAGTGTGTATCCAGCGCTCTTCTCCTGTATGTGCGCCCAGTTGCAGCATAGCCCGGATCAGACCGGCATAATCATCAAGATTTGCCATGATCCGCGCCACGCCTCCTTTCCAGGTATGCATCAATCCACCTTCCATACGGAAGTTGTCAGTCATCCACTGCATATGCTTCACCGCGCGCTGCGTATACACATCCTCATTCAGCGCAACTGCAGCCTGTGTCAGCGCCAGGTTAAACAAAGCATTCCAGGATAACAGCACCTTATCATCCGTAATCGGGCGTACCCTTTTCACACGTTGCTGCCACAACTGCTCCTTTACCTTTTTAATACGCTGCTCCAATGCGGCAACAGAAATACCATGATCCGCAGCAACCGTATCCACAGACACGGCAACATGCAATATATTACGCCCTTCCCAGTTGCCTGATTCCGTTACTCCGAAATATCGGGCTACAGCTTCATCGTTCTCTCCCAGCGCCGTTATCCACTCCTCCCAGGACCATGTATAAAACAATCCTTCTTCACCTTCACTATCTGCATCCAATGCGCTGTAATAACCTCCTGCCGGGTCTTTCATTTCACGCTCTGCGAAAGCAAGGGTATCTTCTATAATCTTCCTGTACTTCTCGTTCCGGGTAATGTTATACGCATCACAAAGCGACAATACCAGCAAGGCATTATCATAAAGCATCTTCTCGAAATGCGGTACCAGCCATGTATCATCTGTGGCATATCGGGCAAAGCCGCCACCCAACTGGTCATAAATCCCCCCGTCTATCATCTTGTCAAGGCTGAGCAAAGCGTGTTCAAGCGAAGGAGTGTGTTTTGTAAAATGATAATGCTCCAGCAGAAAGCTTATTGCCATCGTACCGGGAAATTTGGGAGCGCGGCTGAATCCGCCATGCAGCGTATCCGCCTGTTGCAGCAGTACGCCGGCCATACTCCGGCAGGTCTTCATATCCCAGGCAGACGCATTATCCGCCGTACCTGCCCGGGCCACCTGACGCAGGTATTGCACCATCTGATCCGTCTGCATCCGGACTTCATCCTGCTGATGGCTCCATATATCGTGCATGCGCTGCAGCACCTGCATCCACGAGAGTCGGTTGAACGCCGGCCGGGGCGGAAAATAAGTACCACCATAAAAAGGTATGCGATCCGGCGTAGCAAATACATTCAGTGGCCAACCGCCGCTTCCGCTGATCGCCTGTACGGCATCCATGTACATATGATCTACATCCGGGCGCTCTTCACGGTCTACCTTAATGCAGACAAAATGAGCATTCATATAGGCAGCCGTCTCCACATCTTCAAAGCTCTCACGCTCCATGACATGACACCAATGACATGCTGCATAGCCGATGCTGATAATAACCGGCTTATGTTCACGGCGGGCCTGCTCAAACGCTTCGTCACACCAGGGCAGCCAATCGACCGGGTTATGCGCATGTTGCAGCAAATAAGGACTCTGCTCGTGTATCAGTTGATTGGCCACTTGAATTATGAATGATGAGTGATGAATGATGAGTGATGAGTTGTTAATTTATAACTCATCATTCATCACTACTCATAACTTAATTATTTTTCAGCGCTTCAAGATAGTGTTCCAGCGCTGAAACCATAGAGGGCGCATTAGGGGCAGGGGCTTTCACATCAAGACGCAAACCCGCATCTTCCACCGCCCTGGATGTGGTCGGGCCAAAAGCGCCGATAACCGTACCATTCTGACGGAACTGCGGATCATGCTCAAAAAGCGTATGAACGCTGAAAGGGCTGAAGAAAACGATCATATCATAGTGGGCTTCTCCCTGCATTACAGATGTAATGTCATTAGACACGGTACGATATAATGTAGCTTCAGCAAAACTGATTTTTTTCTCTTCGAGATATTGGGCTATATCATTCTTGCCATTGTCGGTAGAAGGCAGTATAAATCGCTCGTTGTGTTTATGCTTACCGATCACTTCCAACAATCCTTCTGTTGAACCGTCGGCAGAGAAAAACACCTTCCGTTTCCGATAAAGGATGAACTTTTGCAAATACAAGGCAACCGCCTCAGTGATACAAAAATATTTCATATCCTGCGATATCTTTACCTTCAACTCTTCGCATATACGAAAGAAATGATCCACCGCATTCCGGCTGGTAAAAATAATCGCACTGTATTCGAGGATATCCACACGCTGACGGCGAAACTCCTTTCCGGTCAGACCTTCTACACGTATAAACGGATGAAAATCAAGTTTTATATTGTATTTTTTCGCCAGATCAAAATAAGGAGATCTGTCTGTTTCGGGACGTGGCTGGGTGATCAGGATAGAATTGACCTTGAGTGTTGTCTTCTCAGTGCCTTTATCTTTCATACGAACAACTTTGGCCATAAGGAATTGAAAAGAGTTTAGATTAATAAAGCCGGGAAATACATTACAATCCGCACATTATCAGATCATCCACCGTATCATCAACTTTATCAATACTGCCAACGGTAATAATTCCGAGGCGCAAAGGTACGTAAAAAAATGGAATCGGCTATATTGAAAAAAAGCCCCAAATATCTGCCAGGAACGCAGATAACGGTTCAGCACCAGAAACCCGACAACCATCAGCGAAACAATCACCACCGTATTCCGCCAGCCGGTGTCGCCGAAAGCCAGGAGTACGACAAAAGGCAGTAAGGCTACCGCAATGATCTTGTTGACCAGAAATACATTGAACAGGTATTGTTCCGTAGCTGTTTCTGCCCGGAAGGCCCAACCGCTGACCCGGATCACCAGATACTTCATCAGGTATACCACCGCCACACCGGCGATCAGCAGGATCATCCATAAGGCAGACACCATACCGGTAGCAGGAGCCGGCGTAAGGGCACGCACTACATAATACAGATATGCCCCCACCGCAACGGCAAAAAATATATTCATCAGAAAATTCGATTGACCGGCAGCCTGCATCTGTTCATTCAATTGCCGTGGGCTGCGGATCGGATTGAAAAACAAACGCGCCAGCGATTGGAAGTAACGGCGGTCCTGCGTACGTATCAGCCCCAACAAGAGAAATAAAGCCAGCAAAAGATAAAAATCAGCGGTATCGTCGTGCATAACACGCTCTTTGGATATCGCCGAGACCACCTGTCCCTCCGCCATCGGATGATGCTGTACCAGACTGTCTGTAAAAGCGACCCCGGCCATCGGATCATCCGCTACTGGTATCTGCATCAAAACGGCAGCATCTTTGTCCGGCACATAAGCACTGTCTGATTGTCCGGCACAAGGCAGTACAATCAACAGAAATAAGAATAAAGCAGCAACCCGGAATATCTGCATATACAGAACGACAAAGGTAAGCATTGAATCCGGTTGATTAGCTTTGCAGATAGAAGCCCATCCTGCTCATGGCCGGTATTTATATCCATATCCCTTTCTGCAAACAGGCCTGCACCTATTGCAATTTTCATTTTTCCACTTCCCGGAATGGAAAGGAGGAACTGCTGGAAGCATTACTCCGGGAACTTGTTCTGCAGCAACATTATCTGGAAGGCCATCAGATTGAAACCGTGTACTTCGGAGGCGGAACACCCTCTCTGCTTTCTGCGGATGAAATACAACGCATAATGGACACACTATTCCGGTATTACCCGGTGGGGGATCTGAAAGAATGCACCTTTGAAGCAAACCCGGACGACCTTAATACACAATATATCAGATCATTGCGGGGCACTCTTGTCAACCGGCTGAGCATTGGCGTACAGTCGTTCCGGGATAACGACCTCCGGTATATGAAACGGGCGCATAATGCACAGGAGGCTGATTATGCCATAAAAGCGGCACAGGATACGGGGTTCACCAACCTGACCATTGACCTGATCTACGGCACACCCGGCCTCAGCGACCATGACTGGCGGCATAATCTGGAGCAGGTAGCATCATTGGGCATTCCTCATTTTTCGTCCTATGCGCTCACCGTGGAGGAAGGTACCCTGCTGCATCACCAGATCCGGCAGAAGAAAGCCGTACCGGTAGATGCCGCCCAAAGCGCCGCCCAGTTCGAAATACTGACAGAACAGGCTGCGCGCATGGGCTTCGAGCATTATGAAATATCCAATCTGGCACTCCCCGGACATCACGCCATCCACAACACATCATACTGGCAGGGAGTACCCTACCTCGGTATCGGCCCGTCTGCGCATTCCTTCAACGGCCGGTCGAGAAAATGGAATATTGCCAATAATGCCCTGTACACACAACACCTGCTGCGGGAAGGGCGGCTGATGTATGAAGAAGAACAGCTTACACCCGTCCAGTCGCTCAATGAATATATTATGACATCGCTGCGTACCATGTGGGGCTGTGATCTCAGTAAAATCTCCCGGGAATGGGGCGATGATTATGCCCTGGAAATTGAAACATCCGGTATTCCTTTTAAAGAAAAAAACTGGCTGACCCTGAAGGATCGCACGCTTTTATTAACCGATGCAGGGAAATTGTTTGCGGATCATATTGCGGGGACATTGTTTTTATAATTTCCCTCTTTTCCCAAAGAGGGAAACATGGTTATTTACTTCCCGATACGATATATTCAG
>JBBCJI010000019.1:0-222055 GCA_037190845.1 Flavipsychrobacter sp.
CAACTGAATTATATCAAAGTGAGAAACTATGCCAAGCTGCCATTTATTGTCTGGTATTCATCAGAGCCGATGCCATGCAACAATTACGATGTCATCCTGAGCGTGAAACGAAGGATCCCACACAATGAGTGTCCCACATTATGTGAGATCCTTCATTCCGCTACGCTCCATTCTGGATGACGGAGTGGCTGTTCGGAGGAATTACTATCCTGGAAGCATCAGATGCCGGAAAACATTTTTGACAAACCTTGTCCCAACTCGTATATCGTCTCCCTTCAAAGGGGGAATTTGCGCCGTTCATTTGTCATAGCCTGATAGCAGAACGTGATGATCGTCTCCCTTTGAGGGGAGAACGTGAGGGGTGTCTGGCAGTAAATGTGCAATGGGAACGCAATGCAATAGAACTGGAACGTTTCTCTGCGGAGTAAAATCTCAATAACGAAGTAGCTGATCAGGAGATAATAAAAATGCCCGCCTGAACAGCGGGCATTTCTCAAAGAAAATTAAGGCAAATCATTTTATTCGCCAACCACTTCAAATTCGAGCTCCAGCACATTTTCCTTGCCGAAATCAATCTGTGCTTTGTGTACACCGGTTTCTTTCACCTCATCAATGATAGTGATACGACGGCGGTCAATATCATATCCTTTCTGTTCGCGGATAGCACGTGCCAGTTGGATAGCGGTTACAGAACCGAATATCTTGCCGCTGGTACCGGTTTTGGCGCCGATCTTAACAGGGCTTTCTTTCAGTACTGCCGTTACCTTCGCGATCTCTGCCATCAGCTTGTCTTCGCGTTTCTTTTGTTGTTTACGCCGTTCTTCCAGGATCTTCAGATTAGAGCCACTGGCTTCGATAGCGTATTTCTGGGGGATCAGGTAGTTGCGGGCATAGCCGGGACGTACCTCCACCAGTTCATGGGCGCCGCCCAGGTTATCTACGTCTTTTATGAGAATTACTTGCATGACTTTTAGACTTTAATTTTTCCGGTTAACAACTACTATTTAAAAAGGTCTGTAACGTAGGGCAGCAAAGCCATCTGACGTGCCTTTTTAACAGCCTGCGCCACCTTGCGCTGGTATTTCAGCGAATTGCCGGTAATACGGCGGGGCAACATTTTGCCCTGGTCGTTCAGGAATTTTTTCAGGAATTCGGCATCTTTATAATCAATGTATTTGATGCCCATTTTCTTAAAGCGGCAGTATTTTTTCTGGCGCTTTTCCACGCGGGTGGACGTAAGGAATTTTATATCGTTTTGCTTAGCCATTGTTTCTAACTGTTTTAATAAGGATTAGGAAGCCTGTAATTCAGCATTTTTGCTGCGGCGTTTTGCGTTATACTCAACTGCATATTTGTCCAGACGAGTGATCATGTGACGCATCACATTTTCATCCCGGTTCATCTGGACTTCCAGCTTTGTATTTACATCTGCCGGAGCACCGTATTCAAGCAGCCAGTACAGACCAGTTGTCTTTTTTGCAATGGGATAAGCAAACGGACGAAGTCCCCATGCTTCCTGGTGGACGATCTCTCCACCGTTTTCTTTAATGAAATCGGAAAACTTTTTCTGAGCAGTCTTGTAGTCATCTTCGGCCAGTACCGGCGTGAAGATCACCATCAGCTCATAGCGTTGAAGGTTGTTTGTTGCCATAAAAAATTTAATCGTTTAAAAAATAAATACCCACCGCCCGGCAGCAACGCCGGACACCTGCGGAACAGGAGGCCGGGCAAATTGGGGATGCAAAGGTAAATGAAATGAAAAAAATAACCAATAAAAATCAGGCAGAATCAAACAGCTTATATAAAAAACTGAAATTTAAAATAAAAAACAGCTATTTACAAAGTGTATAATTTAACATCTGAAAGTACTTTACGTGCACGCGCCTTAAATCCGGCTGTAGGTTGGCTGCCCAGGTGGTCTTCAATGATGATACGCAATTCCTGCACGATTTCCGGATATATACGTGCGAGCTTCGCTAATACCGTCATGGAAAAGCAGCGTACTGCTACGGTTTCACGGGGATCTGCCAACCAGTCAAAGCAAACCTGCATCACAGGGCCATGTATGGATTCAGGCATATCCATGTACTGTAGCATGCGTATCACATTTCTTTTTACCGCTACAGGAATACCCGGTTCCTGCATTCTGGCTATCATTACTTCAAGGTGTGGGGTGATCAGTGCCGGATGTTTTTCGGCAATCGTATTTAAAATCCAGGCAACACGCTGCACTACGCGATATTCATCTTCAAGAAATAAAGTGAGCAACGCACCGAATCTTTCCCGGTCATCACCCACCCAGGCTGCAATCTGTAAGGTATTTGCTTTTGAATGCTCCTTTAAAATTTCGTTGCGCAGGTTCATATATTTATCTTACCGGGAAATGAAGGCTATCAAAATGACAACGTATGTTGCATGATTGATCACCTTACATCAAAGAACGATGTCATCCTGACGAAGGAAGGATCCCACACAATACGGACACTCATTATGTGGGATGCTTCACTCCGCTACGCTGCGTTCTGCATGACACAGTAGACAGATTCATGCGCCATTCATCTTTTATACAGCCTCATTCTTCGTATCAGGCTTCTTTTTATCAGATTCCAATTGCTGCTGTACTTCGGCAATTTTTTGCTGTTTACGTTCTATAATATGTTCACTTTGTGCAATCAGCGTCCGGAGATGTGCACGCAGTTCCTCCTCTTTATGCCCGGGGGTAATGTTGTTGACACCTTCCCTGAAGTCTGCCAGCCTGCTTTCTTCTTCCTTTAATTCTTCCTGTAGCGTTTGCAGAAACTGAAATGCCTGTTGCTTTCGTTTTTCATGCTGCTGTTCTGCGTATTCCCGGCGACGTCTCCTGTGCTCATCTTTCCGTTTGAAGAAAGCAGTACGCACATCAATAAACTGTTTCCATAGTGTGTCGCCATACTTATGCGGCACTGGCCCTATCTGCTTCCATGCCGCCATCAGCCTGTTAAGTTCTTCAGTTGTTGTGTGCCACTGGTCTGAATCCCGGAGTGCTTCCGCCTGTCCGAGTAATACTTTCTTCTGTTGATAATTATCCTCCAGCGAGGATCTTACGGTTTCATAATGCTTTCGCCGGGCGTCAAAAAAATACTCCTTAGCAGCAAAGAACCTGTTACGGAGTTCTTCGACCTTTTCTGCGGGTATTTTACCCGCCTGCTTCCATAGCTCTGTAAGCTCAGCATATACCTGTGACGTCTGCGTCCAGTCTTTACTGTCTTTCAGACTTTCCGCTTTTTCTACCAGGGAATTTTTGACCAGGCAATTGGCCTCCTGCTCCTGCTGCACTTGCTCATAATGCTCTTTCTTACGATCATAAAAAGTATTTTTTGCCGCAATAAACCGTTGCCAGAGCTCTTCGTTTTTACCGGTCATGGTACGTCCTGCTGCCTTCCATTCATCCATAAGATGCCGGAAGATCTCAGATGTTTCTTTCCATTTGCCAGACAACGAAAGCGCTTCTGCTTTTTCCACCAACTCCAGCTTGATGTCAAGGTTCAGGAGCATATCCTCTTCCTGTGCTTCGTGATGTGCCCGCTTCCGGTCAAAGAATCTGGTGCGGGCATTTTCCAATCGCTTCCATAGTTCCTCATTACGTTTTCTGGACAAGAAACCCGTTTGCTTCCATTGCTCTGCCACATTACGAAAAAACTGTGTCACTTCCTTCCAGTCCTCGCTATCTCTGAACGCTTCAGCCTGCTGCACCAACTGTAGCTTTGCCTTGTATGCTGTTTCTGAAAGGTCATGCAATACCTGCTCCCATCCCTGTACCTGCTGCCACAATTCTGTATAATTGCCAAGCGCCTGCACCTCTGAAAGATAAACCCGGCAGCGGTGCACTTTATCCGCCATTTTCTGCTTATCTCCGGTCGCATCCCATTCCCCCTGCAGTTCCATAACTTTTTCCCGCACTGCGGTAAATTGCCCCACAAGACTATCTATTACAGCATCTGCATTTTCGGGAGTCAGTGTAACCAATATCCGCTCTTTGTCCTTATCTGCAGGATACAGGACCAGGGCCCCTGTATCCTGCAGACCACAGCAATTTTTTCCGGAAAACGAAACATCATTCCACCAAGTATGCAATAGTACAGCAGCATTTTCATCATGTGTCATAACCGCATCCATTTATAACCATTAAGAATAAAAGATATCACATTATTACATTGCAATATAATTCTTATTATTTATTCATACAATCCGGATAACGGGATTTTCCGCACCTACCTGGCGCCAAAAACCTTCTGCAACAGGGATGATGTTCTTGCGGCCGGGTTACTCCTGATCTTGTTCTCCTCTTCGGTAATGGTTACAAACAGCCCGTTCAGCGCCCTTTCCGTAACATAAGCAGTCAGGTCCGGATTTACTTTACTCCTCGTCGTAGGCAGCTTGTTGTAGGTGGTAAAGATCTGTGACCAATATGCAGTGGCGCCCACTTTACTTAATGAATTACTGATCACAGGCTTGAATGCATTGGTAAGAGCGGTCGTGGTTTTCTGTCGCAGATATCTGGTAGCTGCGCCGTTTCCGCCTGTCAGTATAGAGAGGCCATCCTGAATGGACATGCCGGATATGGCGTTGACGAAAATAGGCACTGCCTTGGCAGAAGCGTCTTCCGCGGCACGGTTCATGGTCAGTATCGCTTTATCAACCGTACTGCCCATACCGATTTTCCGCAAGGAGGCTTCTACCTGTTTGGCTTCCGGCGGCATTAATACTTTGATCAGGGCATTACCAAAAAAACCGTTGGTCGCCGATAATTTACCGGAAGCATTATTAGCGCCGACGCGCAATGCTTCTTTCAGCCCGTTAACGATTTCCGTATTAGTCAGATCCTTTACAGAACCACCGCCGCTACCGCTACCTGATCCTTGTCCAAGCTGTCCCTTAGCCTTGTTAAGCATATCCTGCCAGGATTGCGCATCTGCTGTACCGCATATGGTAGTGATCAGGCTTAACGCCAGAATTATTTTTTTCATTTCAATTATAATATGATCCGAAGATACTAAAAAACCGGGGGTTATAATAAAAAACAGCGGCCCGTGGCGTCAGGAAACCACAAACCGCTGTTTTTTACCGGCAGAAATATTATTTGCTTATCCGCTGCAGTCTTTCCGTTTTAATCAGCACGCCGTCTTCCTTATATACACGGATAAAGTACAGACCGTCTGCAAGACCATTGAGCGATAGCTGCCGGACATTACGGCCCTGCAATACCATTTTCCCTTCCGGACTGCACACGACAACATTTACCGGCACGGGCGCTCCGATATATACGATATCCGCTGCCGGGTTGGGATAAACCCGTACCTGTTCCGGTGAACCCATACCAGTAATACTTTCCGGTTCTTCCGGCGTCCAGACATAAGGATACACAGAAGATGTAGCAGTACATCCATTCCCATCCGTAACGGTTACCGAATAATCACCCGATACGGTATCCGGAGCATAGCTTTGGTCGGTTGCGCCAGGTATAACCGTACCATTGCGGCGCCATTCGTAGCTGTCGAAGATACCGGTTGTCATTGTCGTACCATTAAAGGTAATGGCAGGCTCCGGTAAGGGCCAGGACGTAACTTCAATGGTATCCGACACAGTGCTGCACTGATTGGCATTGGTTACGATGACCCTGTATGCGCCTGTAGTGTCTGCTGTATAGGTAGCGCTCTGGCCGGCCGGCGGCGGAACCGCAACACCATCTGCTTCCCATTGATACGTATTTCCGGGATCGGAGTCTGCCATGATCATAACGCTTCCTCCGGCACAGAAGGAATCAGGCCCGCTGGTAGTAAGAGAAACCGTCGGGAGCTGATGCACCGGTAGCGTCACGGAGTCTTTTCTCCAGCAGCCGTCGTTCGGGCCGCCGCTGTTATCTGTAGCTGTCACAACATATTTGGTATTTACCGCGGGCGATACGGAAAACGCGCTGGCTGTACCGCCAACCGGCGTCCATTGATAGGCGTACCCGTTGTTGGATGAAGTCACGCTTATCTCAGAAGTATCGCCAAGGCATATGGCCGGGGGATCAGCAGTTACGTTTATGGCCGGGGGCGTCTTCACGACCGCCTGCACAGCCTGGCGCGGACCGGTACAGCCATAACCTACCTGCCAGTTGTAGAAGAAATGATAGTAATTATCAGCCAGATTATTATACCCGGTAATGGACAGGTCGGGTGAACTGTAAGGATAGTTTGCAGTGGTGGTGTTATTGCGGCTCAGGCTGATCGGGTCGTTAATCCATATGTAGTATTGACCGGGGGGCAACCATTTATTCATGACAATCGTCTGCCCGTTTGTATAACTACCGCCGGTTTTGACCTGGAAACGTTCCGTATGAACAACCGCTTTGGTATTTGTATCTACAATCTCGATAGCAGCAATAGCACCGACAGCAGTTACATCCGGAAAGATATCCACGGATACAAGGGTAGTAGCCCGGTGTACCGTAAATTTAATCTTGTAGGTCGGTGTGGCTGTAGCATGCAGAAAGCTCCTGTTCGCACTTAAATCTGCAGGTGACTTAGGTCCTGTCTGTACACGGCCTCCGCTGCCTGTCATTACTGCCGCATAATAATCAGTAGTCGTATTGATGACCGGAGTGGTATAGGTATTGCCGGTTGTCAGTATCGTCCCTCCGGAAGCGCTGCTAAACCAGCGGGTGCGGTCGCCGGCAGCAGTGGAGGCCTGCAATGTCATACTACCGCTCCCGCAAACGGAATCATTGACTGTAATCAGCGCCGAAGAAGATGCATTTGATATTTTCACAAAAACTGTATCAGACCAGCAGCCGGCGCCCTGATTGACCTTGACACGATACCATGTGTCCGAACTCCGGCCGGCATCTGTAAACAATACCGTATCCGAATTGGCAATTGCCGTAAATGAAGTACCATTGGAGGAACGCTCCCATTGCAGCAGCCCCGGCTGATACCCCCAGGATGGGGATAATTGCATCAGCTCCACGGGAGCGCCGCTGCAAACAGTATCCTGTGATGATATCAGAAACCTTGTAGGCGATACGGACAAAGTCATGGTATCATTCTGGGTATTTTGATCATTGGACACTTCCGTCCATACTTTTATGGTATGTATGCCGTGTGGTATGGCTACCGATCCAATGACCACAGTATCCGTCGTTCTCTGCGTACCGCCGGGCGTATCCAGCAGACCGGCATATGTATAGGGCGTTTGCAGCGTTCCGTTGAGCGCCCATTTTACATCTATCCCGGAAAGCCGGGCTGTTCCTACATTAGAAATTACGGCACGCACCTGCTGGCTACCTGCACAGAAAATCCCGGCAGGATCCAATACGGAAATAACAGAAGCATCCTGGCCCGTGATAACAGGAATTTCAAATGCGCCCGGTGTCGGGCTTGTGTGCCGCGGCTGCCCTGTAATGTCTTCCGGCACCCAGGCCGTGAGATCCAGCCCCGACTCCCGCAATGCAACATTTTTAGGAAGCAGGTTCCCGGCTCCGGCATCTGTAAATTGAGGATCTTCCGTTTTGGAATTGGCCTCATAAGCAGGATGAATATTACGGAATGCAGTACGGGTAGTATAATTGCTCGCTCCGTGACTTCCGTAATACAAGGTGCCTGTGGGAGCATTCACGTAAATATTATTACCATCCGATTCCGACCAGGTAACACCTGTAAGATACCGGAACCCGAATTTTTCCGGCGCGCCACCGCCAGTGATACTAACCAGATTGTTTTTGATCTTAAGTCCCGGATTGCTGGTTGATGAAAGCGTATGAATAAGCCAGCCAATATTCTGACTGGAACCTGTATAAGCTATATTGAATGCCACGGTATTATGATAAATAAGGTTATGCTCCGCACCATTTATAAAAATCCCGGTAGCATTACCCTGATTTATATTATATATAATATTGTTTGCAATTAATACCGGGTCCTGAGCCGTACCATCACCTTCCAGTTGCATACCGTTAAAGAGCCCTGTACCGGTTGCACCGGCTTTAACAGGGTCATGAATCCGGTTTCCAATAATTTTTGTCCCGGGCATGGATTCGTTAAAAGTAAAAATACCATAAAAGGACATTGGGCTTGGAGGATTTTTAGCCGCTCTGTTCATATCGTTATATGCTACATAATGGTTGTTGCTGTTATTACCCCGCAAATGAATGCCCGAATTGACATAATTTTCGATCAGATTATGTACCAGTATATTATGCACATTCCCGCCACCGGCGATATTAATACCAAAATACGGGCCTCCGCCTGCTAAAGGCCCCTGAATGTGATTATTGGCAATATAGCAATATGACCCACCTATGGCTGTAGCAATAGCAGGCAGATTTTGTGCTCCCGAAATGGAAATGCCTGTTGATTGCGCCACCATTGTAGCAGTGATCACACGCATATCAAAATGGCAGTTGGTAATACTATCATATTGGGAACTACCTGTGATTACAGCTCCCCATCCGAAAGTAGCAGTCAGATTTTTAAATACCATGTTATCCACACATAAATATTTCACGTTACTGATGATCAGCATCTGCCTTTTATCCTCTGCATCTGAGTTGCCAAATTGTAGCGTATTTCCATTCCCGTTGATACGAATCGTATTGCTGGCGCTGGTTCCGTTGATATTCTTTAAAACCAGGTTCTCGGTATAAGGCCCGGAACCGGGTACCACATTAATCGTTACCTTGCCATTAACGCCATCGGCAGTAAGCCTGGCGGAAAGAGCTGCGAACGTCTGAAAGTTCGTACCGCCGGTAGCGGCTCCGGCATTAACGGTGTATGTACCCGCAAGTGGCTGAGCTTGTATAATGACCGGTAGCACGATCATGAACAGAGCTGTTATACTACCCGCTATACGGACGAGCCGCTGCCTTCTGTCAGCATCAGAAGTTCGTATACGTTGCAGGAACGGCATAAGGAAACGAGTACTTACATGTCTAACTAAACCCATTGATTGATATTTAAACGTTAATAAAAATTTTACCTTATCAGGGAAACGTCACCTCTTATTGTTTCTTTTACCCCATCGGGATAAGCGATGGAGATCAGATAGAAATACGTTCCTACCGGCTGAGGCGTGCCCTTATACATTCCGTCCCATCCCCGGTTATCATTGTTCTGCGCGTGGTATATGCGCTCTCCAAAACGATTGAATACACTAAACCCAAGCAATTCCTGGAATTCGAGATTGGCAATCCTGAACACATCATTCTTTCCGTCGCCATTTGGCGAAAATGCAGTAGGGACAAAAAACCGTCCACGCATATCCACCTCCACAAATACCGAATCATAGCTCACACAGCTATTCAATACGCCTGTGACTACATAATACCCCGACGCGGAAGGACGCACAAAAGGACTGGGACTGGCCGGATCATCCAGATCACCAGAGGGCGTCCAGGCATAGCTTTCCGCACCTGTGGCCTGCAGCCGGATCTGCTGTCCGTACTGAATAACCGTATCCGGTGTCAGGATGCGCACATCCGCAGCCTGTGTTACAGACACGGGAATGTAGAATGTATCTGTACAACCCACCTCATTGCTTACGACGGCGGTATATACCACGTCCCGATCAGGAGCAGCAACGGTTGTATTACAGGACGAACAGCTTAGTGTACCGGCAGGAGCAAAGGCGTCTTCATACCATTGTGTACTTTTACTGTTAACCGCATGCAAATGCACCGTATCTCCGTAACATACGGTTGCCTCCTCCGGATGTACATAAAAAGAATCTGCAACCAGGATATCCAGGGTGTCGGAAATAAGACATCCCTGGCGGGTATAGGTCTGCACCCAGATCCTTGTATCTTCCTGCACATAAACTGCAGGATTCCGGACAGTGGCAGCAGGAATAAAATTACTACCACCCCATATACAGGAATAATCCGCTGCCGGAGCCGTATGATAGCTAAACCGCATCTGCGGCAATTCATATGATGTGTAAATACCACCGGAAGGGGTATTGCCACAAAGATTGCCCGAAGAAGCATTCGAGTACAATGTGCTTACATACCCGCTATGCTGATAATACCCCGTGTACACAGGACTTACAGACGCGGGATTGCTATAACAAATATCTACAACAAGATTTTGCATACCATCCCATTCATAAGGAACAGAAAAATTAAAATAAACATACGCTCCTGACGAAATAGCAACCGGACCGGGGGCGGTATATACCGGTGTAGTAGTGGTGACAAATCCTGCGTTCCTGTCCAGCTCCGTTTTATCTGTACAAGCCATCGCTATGCTCATATTTTCATATAACGCCCCGCCGTCTGTGGAGGAAATATTAAAAGCAATACTCCTGAGCGTACCTGAAAACATACCGGAGGCTTTCATATCTGCGGCACGGATCAGATACTGATGACGTGAAGTCGTGTAATAATTCCCGTTAAAAGGCGTGCTTACCGGGTTAGCAGTGCGATAAAACGGTGTGTTTGACAACATGACCGTTACGCTATCCTGCGGAGTTGACGGCGTTGCGCCCGCTGCACCGCAGCTAAGGTTTATCAGGGGAGGCGGACCTGAAACATTTATATCCAGCAAAAGCGAATCCATCTTGCACTGTACATGCGGTGTCTCCGGGGTAATATTAAGCTGATACTGCTCTTCGTCTATACGCACCGTTATACGCTCGGTCTGCATACACCCTCCGGATTGCGCAACAACCTCATAAGTGGTGGTGGTATCCGGTCTTGCTACAGGATTACTGCAGGATGTACAGCTGAGGCTGCTCAATGGCGATCCGTCCGGCAGTACAGTCCAGCTTCCCGGCGCACCTGCCGTTGTATGCAGTTGTATCTGTGCTCCGCGACAAATTACATACTCCCGGTCCGACAATGCATTTCCACTTATGTAAACAGGAAGCGTAAACGTACGTGAGGTAACTACACCCGGAGGATCGCAGGTTGTATCCTGTACTGTAACAGAAAGAATATACAGACCTGTATCATTGCAAAGCGGCGAGCTCCAGGAGAAGCACCCCTGAACGGGATTTCCCCCCTGACCTGAATAAGTGATTACAGAGCCGGGAATAACAGATTGATGATTGTCACGTACCACCAGCTTTCTTCCGGGAGAATCGGAAACTACATTATAGCAAAACTGCAACGGCTGCCCGGCGCCACCTTCCACCACACCTCCGTTTAACCTGCCGCCCGACACCGAGCCGGCAACCGGGATTAAAGATATTCCGGGACTGTTGCAGCTCAACACCTGAATCTGCACGTCGCGCATTACCGAACCGATCTTCACCCCGTTACGATATTCATTCACCCTGACAGAAACCGTATTAGCCCCCTGTATCACAGGTCTGAAGCTCATTTCTCCCGTCGTTGTATTAAAATTAAAAGTACCACCGGTAGGCAGCGGCTCAGTAAGACTCAGACCTGTCTGGAAAGATATGTTGTTCGCCGTATAATACCCCCGGCACCCGATCAGCGCCGTACGCGGAGCAATCATTTCAAACGTAAGGGAATCGCCATCCGGCTCAACTATTCCGTTATTAAACGTATACGGACTATTTACACAGATATATGGCACCGGCACAACCGTAAAATAAGGAGACGAATTATCAGGCGCGTCCCTGTTATTGAGCGTCGCTTCTATATACAGCCTGGCCAACCCGGAAGTCAGGTTCGTGCTGGCATTTCGATCAACTATACTCACATGAAAAGTCCAATAGTCGCACTGCGACGGCAGCGTATACTCCGCCATGTACCACCATTCCCTGTAGCCAGGGAATATAGATGAAGGATCCGTACAATTGGTAGGATTACCCGGACATCCCGGGCTTATCTCCAGGCCATTGGGACGGCCGTCAGGCAGTACGTTCAATAGCTGCATTATTACATAACCATCAACATTATTGCAGGCATTATAATAGCAGAGCGATTGTGTAGGCTCTATTGCCTGACCCACACAATCTCTGTAAAACTTCAGATAGAATCTGTAACGGGATCCGCCGAGCCACTCATAAGTAATTTCGCCCCCGGCCGCATGAGAAGCATATGCTCCTGCATTGCCGCTGATCAGAAGAACGAAACATAAAATGATACAACGTAAAAATCCTGTCATGTATGATAGCGTTTCTTTTGTTTTAAGAAAATACCTTCTCCCAAACAATAAGCCAAAATTATCAGTGCTACTCCTGATAAAATAGAGAATTATTGCTCAATTATTTTAGTGAGTATATTTACTCAATTTTAAAAAATGCCGTACAGAAGCGGTCTTGGGGGGATTTATTTTTTATACAAAATCCTTAACATTGCATCAGCACCTCTTAGTCCGAACCCTGCATACGGAATTATCATGAATGCATCTATTACGTATCCCGTTGTACGGTTGTTGGTTTTATTGATGACCTTTCTGGCCGTGACAGCCTACACAACGCAGGCGCAGCACCCGGCTTCGGAAGACCAGAAAATATTACTTACAAAATACGATACAGCCCGGATCACAAAAACCATTCTCAGAGCTAATGCACTGAGATTTCAGAAGCCCGATACAGCTTTCCATCTTTTACAAAAATCATTTCAGGAGAGTAGCGCTATCGGGTTTGATGTCGGAAATATCCATGTGCTGTACTGCCTTTCGATCATCTATATGAAGCAGGGCAGTTTTCACAAAGCCGTTGAGCTCAGCCTGCTCGGGCTTTCCTACTGTTCACGATCCGACAGCAACATGAAGTATGCTACCGGCCTGCTCAATAATATCGGGAGCGTATACATGGCGCTGGGACAATACGAATCAGCGCTGCAATATTACCTGAAAGCCATCAGGTCCGCATCAGAATGGCCGTACACAATATCCCCGATATCCATATACACCAACGTCGGCCATGTGCTGAGTAATGTACGGCAGCACGACAGGGCGTTGCAATATCTGAACAGAGCCGAAGAAGAAGCAAGGAGAAAAAACACAACCGCCATACTCGCTACTATACTTGTAAACAAGGGCCAGGTTTATCATCGCACAGGAGACGGGCAGAAAGCGCTGGACAATTACTTTGAAGCGCTGCCTCTGGCACAAACGGCTCACATCCCGGAAATACACCTTTCTGCATTGCGGAATATCGGCGATCATTATCTATCTCAGGATATGCCCGGGAAAGCCTTGACATACCTGGAGGAAGCCAGCAAAATCCACGTAGGTGTAAATCCCTGGTACAGGAACAGCGTACTGATTGCCCTGGGCGAATGTTACATAAAACTGGGGCATGACAAGCAGGCTATAAAATACCTGCGCGAAGCAGGTGAAAATGCCCGGCAATATCAGCTCGAAGAACAGGAAGAACGGATACATCAACACCTGACGGCGCTTTATGAAGAAAAAGGAGACTACCGGAATGCATACCGCCACCACCAGACACAATCCAGGCTGAAGGACAAGCTGATCAATGAAACTTCACTGAAGAATATCAACCAGCTTGAGGTACGCTATAAAACTGTAGAAAAAGATAAAGAGCTGGCACAACATCAACTGGTGATTGTGCAACAGGAAAATAAACTGAAAAAGAAAAACACGCTGATCGGCAGCGTCGGTGCAGGCATATTTATATTAGCAACGATATCTGTACTTATATATAAAAACAATCAACAAAAACAGAAGTTAAAAGACGAAAAAATACATAATTTACATCAGCAACAGGAGCTGGTTCGTTTTAAGTCAGTGATCGAAGGAGAAGAAAAGGAAAGAAGCCGCATTGCCCGCGAACTACACGATGGCATTGTAGGCAAAATATCAGCCGTGAAGCTTAACTTTACTGCTATGCAAAAACGCCACCAGGAACTAATTGACTTTCATGACTTCCAGCAGGCCATGCAGCAACTGGATGAAACGATACATGAGATCCGCGAAACGGCACACAATCTTGTTCCCGAGTCACTCGTCCATACCGGTCTTGAATACGGCTTATACAATTATTGTCAAAACATTAACCGCAACCTCTCATTCAACCTGGACTTTCAGGTATTTGGCGTCATACCAAGATTCCAGGCAGATTTTGAACTGGCTGTGTACCGCATCGTGCAGGAGCTGATACAGAATATCATTAAACATGCACGTGCGCGTAATGCTATTGTTCAGATAAACTATCAGAATGACCTGTTTAGTATCACCGCCGAAGATGATGGTGTCGGGTTCAACAAAAATGCCATAGGCTCCGGCGGCATCGGATTGAAAAATCTCCGCTCCAGGATCAAGGCTTTTACCGGCTCTATAGATGTCAACTCAGACAAGAACGGCACGACAGTATATATCGAATTCGAAACACACCACCTGACTGAAAGCGGACAAACAATAGCTGTATGAACATAAAATTGGCAATTGCAGACGATCATCCGCTCATGCTCAGTGGTCTGCAGAATGTACTCCAAACATACAATCACATTTCAATATGCAATACGTACGCTTCAGGCAATGAATTATTGGAGGGGCTTGCACAGCAGCAACCGGACGTCCTGCTGCTTGATATCAACTTACCTGATAAAACAGGTAATGAACTGATCCGTATCATCAATAAAAAATATCCCCACATCTCTGTTATAGCGCTCACCAGCCTTGACAGCGCTTTCCACATAAAAGACATGATGCAGCACGGATGTAAAGGGTATCTGCTGAAGAACACGCCAGCCCATGTATTGGTAGAAGCCATTGAAAAAGTATACGAGGGGGAAGAATTTCTGGAACCCGCAATAAAAGAACAACTGCTGCGCAGCATGCTCAAGATGAAACAGCAGTCGGGTGCCGGGGTGCTCAGCACGAAACTGACCCGTAGAGAACATGAAATCCTGCAATTGATCGCCGAAGAATATACCAGCCAGGAAATTGCCGAAAAACTATCGCTTAGTCAACGCACAGTAGACAATCACCGCTTCAGCCTGTTGCAAAAATTACAGGTAAAAAACAGCATCGGACTGGTACGGGCGGCGATGCAACTGGGGCTGATCGAATAGAACGGTAGAGGCAAGGCATTCCTTGTCTCTACTGCGCCATCCAGTATTTCCGCAGGAGCCACTCCGCTGCCGCTACCAGCAGTATCAGAAAAAAATACCACTTCCGGTCTATAAGCGGTAATGATTCCGTGACGGTACGGATGACCGGTTTTATTTGTGTATGACGGGTAATGTTATCGTATAATGTCCCCACTTGTCCTGATGGCACAAACGATCCGTTGTAATGCTGCGCCATTCCGTACAACAGGGCATAATCCGCACCGGTTTCCATCAGCTCCGGCGGTGTTCCTGTTACTACGAAATGTCCTTTATCGATATAGGTCTTGTCCTGGTAAACAGCCCTGGCGGTATAGACATAACTGCCCGGCTGCATGATCCCGGCATGCAACCGGTAAGCGCTGCCGGAGCGTTCAAAGGAATAAGCCTGCTGCTTTCCGGCACTGTCTGCGATTACCAGCTCCGCCTCCGGTGTATTGACCTGCTCATTATTGGCATTCAGCAGATATGCCTGGAATGCAACCGGCTCCTGATCGCTCCATATATGCTTGCGCAGCATTACCCGAAACGGTCTTTCCCGCATATCTGCCGTAAGAAAGCTTACCGTTTGCCGGATGCATTCATCCACGACCAGATGCCGGTTAAAATACCGGTATTCATACATCCGCCAGCGCCAGAGGCCGGTGCCGGCAAGTATGGCCACCGGACGGCTACCCTGCTGCAGCCACCATAAAGGTTCCTGCACACCCGGATTATGCTGCTGCACAAACAGAGCTTCGGTGCCCGGCGCTGTCTGTATATGCCCGGCAGAGACATGTAGCGGCGGCAGCCTGTCTGTAACCGTACGGATATCCGGCGGCAGGATAAACTGGTAAAAAGAAGGATTATAATCCGGCCGGACATCCCGCACACCCGTACCCGGCGCAAATACCGCCGCAGTCTGCACCTGGTTCAACGCCGGGATATGCGTTCCGGATCCGGCGATAAACCAGGCCGGAACCGTTTTCAGCGCTGCCGGCTGTGTAGCCTGTGCAGGCATATTATGCAATATAACTGCGTCGTACGCATCTATATCTACCGGCAGGTCCTTAGTCGTCCTTACCGTAATCGTGTAATTTTCTGTACCGGCCAGGGCATCCCTGATGGCACGAATATCCGGATGCGGTGCAGCGGCGGCAATCAGCACTTTCTTTTTTTCATCTATTACCTCAACAAAAAAATCTTTGCGGTTATTCACTACATTTTCTTCTCCCTCCGCCACAGATACCTGCAACACATAATGATGTATACCGGGTGTCTCTGCAGTTACCCGGAGCGATGGGGCAGCGTCGTAGCGGTCGGATGCTACCGTAATATCCGAGGCAGCAATGACCTGCCCGTCTTTCAGCAGCCGCAGGTGTCCCCTGAATCCTTTGCACAATTGCGCAATAATATCCGCACGGACTTCAAAACGGCTGTGGCGGGCCACTTTCGCATTCGCATATACTTTCGTGATGCGTATATCTTTTTGTAAGGCAGTATCGCCTAATCCTACCGTATATACCGGAGCATTGATAGCCGGCTGGTGGAACAAAGGGTTGCTACCCTGGTTGAACCGGCCGTCCGAGGCCAGTATCACGGCGCCGAGGTTCTGCTCCGAATATACATCATACACTTCTTCCAGTGCGGCAGTTATATCTGTTGCGGGCTGTGTATATGTAAAAAGGATGTCCGTGATGCGGGCCTCCCCACCGAAACCCCAGGTGTCCACGCGATACTGATCTTCCAGCCGGGAGATCAGCTCTGCGGCCTGCCGGCGATACGAAGTGGTATCGTCCTTCAGCGCGTGCGCTACAGAAAGACTATTATCCTGAAGGAAAACGATAACCGGCTTTTCCGTTTCATGCTTTGTTACGGTTACAGAAGGCACCAGCAGCAGCAGGAAAACGAGCAGCCATACTAATGTCCGCAACGTCGCTGTGACCCAGGGGTAAGGCGCCCCGCGTTTCACATCTGCACGATATACCATATACCCGGCGCCCAGCGAAACCAAAAGGGCAAGTACCCAAAACATCCATTGCATAAGCGATAAAACTAAAGAAAATTACGGAACTCAAACCATAACAGGGAAAACCCGCTTACATTTGCGCCGTTATGCAAATTCAGGAATGGCTCCGGCTCTTTACAGCCCAGCTTGGTAACACACCGCTGCTCGAATGGATTGCGGTACTGTTCAGTGTAGCCAGCGTACTGTTTTCCCGTGCCAACAGCGTATGGCTTTACCCAACAGGCATTGCCGGCACAGCCATATTCACCTGGCTGTTCATCCGCCCGGGTACAGGGCTTTATGCAGAAGGCCTGCTGAATCTGTACTATTTTCTTATGAGCATCTATGGATGGATGCACTGGATACGCAGAAAAAACGGGACGCCATTAGCGATTACGATGAACAGCGGAAAGGAATGGATGATAACAATTGCCATTGTACTATCGGGCTGGATGTTATTGTTTTTTGTGCTTTCCGGCTATACAGATTCCAATGTACCGGCCTGGGATGCCTGGGTATCGGCCACCGCATGGGCCGGTATGTGGCTGCTTGCCCGGCGGAAGGTAGAAAACTGGATACTGCTCAATATTTCCAACATATCCGCCATACCGTTGCTGGTATATAAAAAAATGCCGCTCACGGCGTTGTTGACATTATTTCTCTTTATTGTAGCTATTTTTGGCTTTATCAACTGGAGGAATATTTATCTCCGGCAAAAGAATACAATCCGTATCTGACCAGTACTATTGTGTCTGTAAAAAAAATCGTTGTCATCGGACCGGAATCAACCGGTAAAAGCACCCTGAGCCGGGAGATAGCCACAGCGCTCAATACGGTGTATGTGCCGGAGTTTGCACGCATCTATCTCGATAGCATTAACAGACCTTATACGGAAGAAGATCTGCTGATCATTGCCCGGAGACAACTCTCCGGGGAAGACTCCCTGACACCGGAGGCAAACAAGCTGCTGATCTGCGACACCGATCTCTATGTGATCAAAGTATGGAGCGAACACAAATACCAACGCTGCCATCGCCGGATACTCGAACAGATCGCCCAACGCAGCTACGACCTTTACCTGCTCACCGGCGTAGATATGCCCTGGGAAGACGATCCCCAGCGGGAATACCCGGATTCCGGCATGCGCCGGTATTTCTTCCATATCTATAAAGATATTGTAGTGCACAGCGGTGTACCCTGGGCACTGATAGAAGGAACACCGCAGGAAAGATTACAGCGTGCACTGACCGTAATCCGGACACTTCCAGTTTAATGAGCTAATCAGCACATTAGCTGATTAGCCAATGCCTGTCGCGAGGGGTAATTAGCAGATAAGCTAATTACCTGATTAGCTAATTTTTCGTATCTTTATAGAAAGGGCTTTATGCTACTGCCTGTCCACCCCGTCAATCCACAACCCAGAAATATCCAATCGGCTATATCCTGCCTGCAAAAAGGCGGAGTCATTATCTATCCGACGGATACTATTTATGGCCTGGGATGTGATATATTCAATGCGGATGCCATCAAGCGTATATGCAGCATCAAGGGAATTGACCCGAAGAAAGCCCGGTTTTCTTTTATTTGCAATAATCTGAGTCACCTGAGTGATTATGCCAAAAGTATAGACACGCCGGTATTCCGTTTATTAAAAAGCAAGTTACCCGGCCCTTATACATTCATTCTCAATGCCAGCAAACAGGTACCTAAACAATTAAAAACAAAAAAAGACACCGTAGGCATCCGTGTTCCGGAGCACAATATCACGAGAGAGCTGGTGGAACAGCTTGGTCACCCGATCATGAGCGTATCACTTCCGATGGATGGAGACGTGGAGTATTACACTGATCCGGAGCTGATACACGATCAGTTTGAGCATCTGGTGGATATGGTCATTGATGGGGGACCCGGCGGGATTGTTCCTTCAACCGTCATTGACTGTACCGGTGAAGAACCTGTCCTGATACGCGAAGGCGCCGGCCAGTGGGATGACATCAGCACCTGAACAAACCTCCTGCCAATTCTCCCCTTTCACTTATTTTTGCCGCTATGGACGTCAACAGGGAAGAGCAGCATTTATACGAGCAGGCCAAAGCATTATTACAACAAGAGGGGGGCGAACCGGAAGAAACGATCATCCGGTTGCGGGAAGCGATCAACTATGCCGACCGGAAATATTATGTCGAAAGTAATCCTGTCCTGGCAGATGCGGAATATGACACCCTGTTTAAGAAACTGAACGACCTGGAACAACAATACCCGGAGCATGTTACCAGGGATTCACCCACGCAACGTGTGGCAATCGGGTTGAGCGAGAAATTCCCCCCGGTGAGCCACCTGGTTCCCATGCTGAGTCTCGACAACACATACAATGAAGCAGACCTGCGCGACTGGGACAGACGTTGTAAAGAGTATGCAGATACTGATATCCTGGAGTATTGTGTAGAGCCGAAGTACGACGGTGCAAGCATTTCCCTGATCTATGAAAACGGCAAGCTGGTACGCGGCGCTACACGCGGCGATGGCGTCATGGGAGAAGAGATTACCATTAATATCCGCCAGATCCGCTCCGTACCGCTGTCGGTGGCATTTGATAAAGCAGGTGTGAGCCAGGTGGAGATCCGGGGTGAGGTGGTCATACATAAAAATGTATTTGCCGCATTTAATGAACAGCGCACCAAAGAAGGACTTCCTCCGCTTGCCAATCCACGCAACGCGGCTTCCGGTACATTGCGCATGTTAAATCCTGAAGAGGTACGTAAGCGCCGGTTATCCGCCATACTGTATCATGTCAGTGATTATACGCTCGAGTCCGGCGCTCCTATACCTGATCCTTTACACACCCATTATGATACGCTCCAATGGCTGTATGACCTGGGATTTTCCACGCCTGTACGGGAAATGAAAAAGTTCAGCAGCATAGAAGAAATAATTGACTTCTGTGTGGATTTTGAAAAACGGCGCGATGATCTTCCATACGAACTGGATGGCCTTGTGATCAAGGTAAACAATATTGAATTACAGGAGCAGATGGGCATGACCGCGCACCATCCCCGCTGGGCGGTAGCATATAAGTTCAAAGCGCGGCAGGCAACCAGCAAATTATTACGCGTGGAATTCCAGGTGGGGCGTACCGGCACCATCACCCCTGTAGGCAAGATAGAACCGGTAGCTGTCGGCGGTGTTACGATCAGTTCCGTATCATTGTTTAATGAAGATAATGTACGGGAAAAAGACCTGCGTATCGGCGATACGGTACTGGTGGAAAGAGCGGGTGATGTGATCCCTTATATTGTAAAATCCATGCCCGAGCTGCGCAACGGAAGTGAGATGCTTGTGATTTTTCCGCAGGAATGTCCAATATGTGAACAACCACTTGAAAAACCGGAAGACGAAGCGATATGGCGTTGTATCAATATCAGTTGCCGCGCACAGGTAGTGGAACGTATTATGCACTTCTGCAGCAAGGATGCGATGGACATCCGCGGCATGGGCGAATCCAATGTAAAGAAGTTTTTTGAACAGGAAATCCTGAAAGACATTCCCGGGCTGTACCGGATAGACTGGCAGCGTATAGAAGGCATGGAAGGATTCGGGGCGAAATCTGTCACTAATCTGAAAGAAGCGATCAAAAACAGCAAGCAACAGCCGCTGAACCGCGTAGTCTTTGGACTGGGCATCCGGCACGTCGGTGAGACGACCGCTAAAACACTGGCTGGCGCCGTCAATCACCTCCGCGATCTGTATGAATGGGACGAGGAAAAGCTGATCACCCTGGAGGATGTAGGCCCCAAAGTAGCTGCTTCGGTAGCGCATTTTTTCAACACACCGGAGAACAGACATATGATCGACCTGCTTGAACAGGCAGGCGTGAACCTCGTAAACCGGCATAAAAATCAGGAGCAAAGCGAAGAAGGTACATTAGCAGGTAAAACATTTCTGTTTACCGGCACACTCAGCCGGTTCAAGCGCAACGAGGCAGAAGCGATGGTCGAGGAACGTGGTGGCTCGATCCTGGGCGGCGTCAGCAGCAAGCTCAGCTATCTGGTAGTAGGCGCCGACGCCGGCTCCAAGCTGGAAAAGGCGAAAAAGCTGGGCACGGTGTCCATTCTTACGGAAGACGAGTTTCTGAATTTTTTGCAGCAGCCGGAAGTATGAACAATCTGATGTGAACAGTTAGTCGTTATTATCTGTAAAATTTATCGCCATTCCATTTTGCAGGATTGTTGATGATATACCGGGCGATTTGTTGATAAGCGTTTTCATCCCGGATGATGTGCTCATAATAATCACGCTGCCACAATTTACCCATCGTTTCATTGTTGGTTTTATAAATATCCAGACAGGTATTTGCCACCAATGATTTGTATGTACCCACAATATTACCCACCGTCGTAGGGGCGGGGCTTGCCCCCGCCCCTACGGACAACACAATGATACCGTGCATGTGATTGGGCATGACCTGAAATACATCCAATTCAAAATTGGGGAAACGTTCCGGTAATTTTATCCATTCATTACACGCAATGATGCCGAACCGGTTTAAATACATTTCACCATTTTCGATTTTCCCGAAACGACATTCCTTATTCTGACAACATATTGTAATAAAATACGCACCCGCCTGCGCATAATCGTATCCTTTCAACCGGATAGACCTGCGATGATGGAATTGCGGATTGTATGCCATTGATACTGGTATTAATCAGGGTATTGCCCGATGTCGGACTATACACTAAAATACACATAATCAATTGGATACAAAAATATTATTGGGCAGAGGTGAACCCTGCCCCTACCAGGTATTCCGCGATCTGCACCGCATTGGTTGCGGCACCCTTACGGAGATTGTCAGATACTACCCAACAGTTGAAGGTATTATCCCGGGAATAATCCCGACGGATACGGCCTATAAAAACCTCGTCCCTGCCGGCGGCATACAGCGGCATGGGATATTCATTCTGCGAAGGGTTGTCCTGGACAATGATACCCGGCGTTGCACGCCAGAGATCACGCAGCTCCTGCTCATCAAAATCCCGGTGCAGCTCTACGTTGATGCTTTCGCTATGGCCGCCCATCACCGGCACACGCACGGTAGTAGCGGTTACCCGGATCGAATCGTCGCCCATGATCTTGCAGGTCTCCTGTACCATCTTCATCTCTTCTTTGGTATAGCCGTTATCCTGAAATACATCTATATGCGGCAGCACGTTCATGTCGATCGGGTGCGGATACACACCGTTGCCCTTTCCGCCGGCGCGCTCGTCCAGCAGCTCGGCTACCGCCTTCTGGCCGGTGCCGGTAACGGATTGGTAGGTGCTCACCACCACTCTTTTAACGCCATATTTCTGATGCACCGGATGCAATGCCATTACCATCTGGATCGTAGAGCAGTTGGGATTGGCAATGATCAGGTCTCCGGGGATAAGCGTAGCGCTGTTCACTTCGGGAACAATCAGCTTTTTGGAAGGATCCATCCGCCATGCAGAAGAATTATCCACCACACGACATCCGATCGCAGCAAACTTCGGCGCCAGCTCCAGCGAGGTACTGCCGCCGGCAGAGAACAGCGCCAGTTGCGGTTTTTTAGCCAGTGCTTCAGCAGCAGTATGTACCGTGTATTCCTTTCCTTTAAAAAGGACCTTTTTACCTGCCGACTTTTCAGAAGCAACAGGTATCAGTTCCGTTACCGGGAAGTCTCTTTCTTCGAGGATCTGTAACATGGCAGTACCCACCAGTCCGGTGGCTCCTACTAAAGCAATACGCATAAGTGTGATAAAGATTTGCCGGCAAAATTAAGAAATCGTGTGCTTTCTTCCGAAAAGGAATGAAATTACCGAACTTTGCCCCGTTTACAGAGGATCAATACCCGGAATGAAAGACCTTGCCGCGCTCCATCCTTATTTCCTGCGTTATAAATGGCGACTATTGCTGGGCGTACTGTTCGTCACCCTGTCGAATATGTTTGCCGTCATGCCGCCGGCAGTGATACGTAATGTGCTGGATGAAGTGCAGCAGAACATCAACAGCTACCGGCTGGTGAGCGATAGCATACTTGCCGGCAGCATGCAGTCTGTGATGCTCAACCTGGTATTCTGGAATGGTCTGCTGCTGCTCGGGCTGGCGCTTATGCGGGGTATTTTCATGTTTTTCATGCGGCAGACCATCATCGTCATGTCACGGTTGATCGAGTATGACCAGAAAAACGAAATATACGCCCATTATCAACGACTGCATACCCATTTCTATAAAACCCATTTCACCGGCGACCTGATGAACCGGATATCGGAAGATGTATCGCGGGTACGACAGTATACCGGGCCGGCGATCATGTACGGCGTCAACCTCCTGGTACTCTCTGTAATGTGTATCTGGAGCATGCTGCGGGTGGATGCCTTGCTGACGTTCTACGTGCTGGCTCCGCTGCCGTTCCTCGCATTCGTCATCTATTACGTCAACCGGATCATCTTCCGCAAAAGCGAAAAGATACAGGCGCAGTTGTCTATGCTCACGACCACCGCCCAGGAATCCTATTCGGGCATACGGGTGATCAAATCATTCGTACAGGAACAGATCATGCGGCGGTTTTTCGACACACATTCGGAAGATTATAAAAAAAGCGCCGTCAATCTTTCGCTCACCGAAGCCATTTATTTTCCGTCCATGAACCTGTTTATCGGCTTAAGCATGTTGAGCACCATACTCTTTGGCGGATATATGGCAATACAGGGACACATTACCGCAGGCAATATCGCAGAATTTGTGATCTACATCAACCTGCTCATGTTTCCCATATCGAGCATCGGGTGGGTAGCCTCCATGACCCAGCGCGCCGCTGCCTCCCAGAAGCGGATCAACGAGTTCCTGCATACAGAGCCGGAGATCGTTTCACCACCCGGCGCCGTGCAGCATACGGTCAGCGGGGCTGTGTCATTCAACAATGTCAACTTTACCTATCCGCACACCGGCATACGGGCATTACACCACTTTTCCCTCCACATAAAGGCAGGAGAAAAAATTGCGGTCATCGGAAAGACCGGATCCGGAAAATCTACGCTGGCACAGTTACTGCTCAGGATGTATGATGTGGAAACGGGCACTCTCGAGATAGACGGCGTTCCTGTAAAAGAATATGACCTGCACCATCTGCGTCAGCAGATCGCATATGCCCCGCAGGAGGCGTTCCTGTTCAGTGATACGATATACAACAATATCAGGTTCGGCCGCTACGACGCTACAGAAGCCGAGATAAGGGAAGCCGCCCGGATGGCGGATTTTGAGAAGGATATCAACCAGCTTACGCAAGGCTACGAAACCATTATCGGTGAGCGGGGTGTCATGCTTTCGGGCGGACAAAAACAACGGCTCGTGCTGGCCAGAACTTTGCTGAGAAATAACAAGCTGCTGATACTCGATGAATCATTATCAGCCGTAGATACACAAACGGAACAGAACATCCTGCATAACCTGCAGGATTATATCCGGGATAAAACCGTGCTGGTCATTACACACCGGATATTCACCGCCTGGTCATTCGACCGGATACTTGTACTGGACAACGGTACCATTGCGGAACAAGGCACACATGATGAATTGATGCGCCTGGATGGCCGTTATGCTGCATTATACCGGCATCAGAATACGCACAGGTAATGACACAATGCACTGTATAAACAAGGCATACCTTATCTCTACGCCCCCTACGGTTACGGGGTAATAATTTTAAAATTGGCGATTACGGGATTATGATCGCTAAGGGGGGTATACGGCGTACGGAACCCCACGATACGCATCAGTGCCGGATCATAAAAAATATGATCAATGCGCAGGGTCGGCATGATCGCGTTGTAGGTGCGCCCCAGACCACGGCCTTTTTTTGCGAAGGCATCCTTCAGATCTCCCCGGATGGTCGTATAAGTATAAGAACCCGGCAGATCATTGAGATCCCCACAGATCAGCACCGGATAAGGACTTTCACGGATCACTCCCGCTGCCTTATCTGCCTGGAGCGCTCTCCTGACATAAGCAGTATTAAACTGCCGGGCATAAGACCGGGAGGTCTCTACCGGAATTTTCACATCCCGCCGGTTTTTCATTTCTTCGATCAGCTTCTTATCCTTATCCAGCAAAAGAAAAGACTGCAGGTGTATATAATACGTACGCATCATTTGCTTACCCGGCAGCTCCACATCACACTGCATCATCTTGATATTTTCAGCAATCTGGGTTTCTCTGAGATTGTGCAGCGGGTATTTGGAATATAAAGCCGTACCGATATAAATTTTCGTACCCAGCGAATTATCATACGAAAACCGATATTCCCGGAAGCCTCCTTCTTTGAGAAACCGGTCGCTATGCGGCTTCATACCATCCCTCCAGTTTGTATAAAACTCCTGCAGGCACAGGATATCCGGCTTTTCTTCGCGGATCAGCTGCAATATTCTGTCGGGTACGGTCTTATCCACCGGCCGGTCGTAAATCCCCAGGCCATGCACATTCCAGGTGATCACTTTCACCTTTCCTTCACCCGGCTCCAGGTCATTCTTACCCATATAATGCAGACCAAATACAGAAGACACAAGCTGATGCAGCAGCACCAATGTCAGTGCAGAAGGGATCGCCCGCCACTTCCGCCGGGTAAACAGCCAGAAGATAACAAAGCAGGCATTGCACAGGATCGCAAAGGGTGTAGTAAGGCTTGCCAATGCCAGGTAAGGCGCTTGCAAAGGGCTGGTGACCGATGCCAGATAACACAATGCCATCCAGAGTATCCCCAGGATGTTAACCAGGAAGAAGGTATGCCCCAACAGCGTCCTCAAAAAGCCGGTTATCTGTTTCATTGTATAAATATTGCCTCTGCCGGGTTATCCTATTCCTTTTTCCTGCTGGCATGCATCAATGTTTCTTTTTCTTCTTTTGTAAGCGCATCATAGCCATGCCTGTTTATCTTGTCCAGCAGATCATCTATGCGTTGTTCATCGCTGGGCTTACGGTTTTGCTGCATACCTTTCAGTACCTGCTCCCTGCGATGTTGATGTTTGCTGCCGGCATCTGCCGCAGGCGTGAAAAGACGGTCCAGGCGCTCCTGCCATGTATACATCCAGTTTCCGGGCTGATAACCGCCACGCAGCATCCGTACATACAGGTAACCCATCAGTCCGCCCCCGGCTATCATAATAAGATACGGAAGCTGCAGGTTCGTACGCAATAGCATCAATACCGCAAAAATACCGGCAAGCACGGGCAGCGGAATGCTGAACGTATCGCTCATGTATAAGCGATATCTGGGAGATAACGTAAGCGCCGCAACAGCAAACGCCGTAACCCCGGCCTGTGCGCCAAGCACATATTTTCCTGCCGGCACTGCTTCACCGGGTATTAACTGCACAAGCAAGTATGATACGCCACCGGCGATAAGGCTGTATATGAACATCGGGATGATCTGCCGGTAACCGATCAATGTCTGTACAATACTGCCAAAGGCATACAGCCATATCATATTGGAAGCCCAGTCCCAGAAGCCGTAGTGCGACCATCCATAAGTCAGCAGTGTCCAGAACCCGGATGACCAGGAAGTGGCAGCCGGCAGGGCAATATACGGAGATATCAGGTTGACCGCATCCTGAAAACGGTAATGAGCGAATGCCTGAAAGCATACCGCCGTAAAGAGAAACGCGATATAGCCTACGCCACTGGCCACAATAAGCTGCAATACCGCATTGTGCCGGTATGAAGGGATACGGAATGAAGAAGGTGGTTTATATGTTGTCATACAAAAAAGGATCATTTTAATTAGCTAATATCTATCGCGAGCAATCATTAGCACATCAGCTAATTGGCTAATTAACTCATCAGTAAAACCTGTTACGCAATCGTTTGTTCCAATAACGGAGCAGAAGGAAGGCAAACAGCATACCGCCGAGGTGGGCAAAGTGTGCTACATTGTCGCCGGCAGAATTACGGATGCCAGCATACAGCTCAAACAGGGCGTAAAATGCAACGAAATATTTTGCCTTTACCGGCACGAAAAAATACAGGTATATTAATGTGTTGGGGAATAGGTAACCAAAGGCGAATAAAACGCCAAAGACAGCTCCGGACGCGCCTACTGTAGCCTCATCCACTTTCAGATTGTAATATTGGTTGATGAGCGATACAGATTCAACAGAGCAGTTAGTACAGGCCGGATTGCTTTCCCAGAAGCTCCTCAGCGTCTGGAACCCCGGGATCTGATCGATTCCCTGCTCCCTGATAAAATGAATATACTGATCCAGTACGGGATTCTGTTGATAATCTACAAACGCACGTCCGAGAATGTTATATTCATAACCCAGCACCATGAGATGAAGGAATGCAGCTCCCAGACCGCAGACAAAGTAAAATATCAGGAAACGCTTCGGCCCCCACATATTCTCAAGAATTGATCCAAACATCCACAGCGCAAACATATTCGAGAATATATGCAGCAGGGTCGTCTGTAACAACGCGGGATTAGAACTCCCGTGCATAAACATATGAGTAAAGAACTGCCAGGGCCGGAAATATTGAGACTGCCAGTAATGAAGCCCGAAATAATCTGCCAGATCAAAACCACGGCTACCCAGGATCAGCTGAAGGATCACCACAAGCACGTTGATGATAATGATATTCTTTACAACAGGCGGAAGTATCTGAAATCCCGTAGGCCTGAATTCTGTCATAAGTACTGCTTTTAATGCTGCCGGCGGATACCGCGAAGCGGGTTCGGAGTAATGTCTGCCAAAATTATCTTTTTACATGGTAGGCATCAAAAATTATCGGAGAAAATTCCTTTTTTCCGGCTCCGGCCCATGCCGGCATTACCGAAAATAACAATACCGCGGGCAATAATGTAACTTTACACCGGAAATATATACTATTACATTAGCTGAAATGATTGCAATTGAACATGTGTTGCTAAGCGACGAAGTAGTGGAGGAGGAATTTGTCTGCGACCTCAACAGTTGTAAAGGGGGGTGTTGTGTAGATGGGGATTGCGGAGCGCCACTGACAGCAGCAGAAGCCGAAACGCTGGCCGCCATCTACCCAAAGATCAAAGCGTACCTGCCCGAAGCCTATGTTTCGGAAATAGAACGTCAGGGCACGCATGTGATGGATGACGAATATGGCCATGTCACCCCTACCGTCAACGGTGGTATTTGTGTATATGCCTATACAGATGATGCAGGCATTGTAAAATGCGGTATTGAAAAAGCCTGGAAAGATGGGGTGGTTGATTTCCGTAAGCCCATATCCTGCCATCTTTACCCAATACGGGTGAAGGAAAGGGACGGTTACGATCTGGTTAATTACGAACCACGTAAAAAGCTCTGCAAACCTGCCTGTAAGCTGGGCAGACAACTCAAAGTACCGGTATACAAATTTCTGAAAGAGCCGCTGATACGGAAATATGGCGAGGAATTCTACGAAGCGCTGGATGCGGTGGGTAAAAAAATGCGAACCCCGTAGGGGCAGGGCTTGCCCCTGCCCCTACAGTTCTTTGCGCAGGCGTGCTACCGGTATATTCAATTGTTCACGATATTTGGCAACGGTACGACGGGCAATATTATACCCTTTCTCCTGAAGCAGTTCCGTAAGCTTCTCATCAGACAACGGCTTACGCTTATCCTCTCCGCCAATAAGGTCGGTAAGAATACTCTTTACCTCACGGGTGGAAACTTCTTCACCGCTTTCGGTCTGCAATGCTTCAGAGAAAAAATATTTCAGCTTGTATGTGCCGAACTCCGTCTGTACGAATTTGCTGTTCGCCACACGTGACACCGTAGATATATCCAGTCCCGTAACCTGGGCTACATCTTTCAGTATCATCGGCCTGATGGCCGTATCATCCCCGGTGAGAAAGAAATCCCGCTGCAGCTCAAGTATCGCCTGCATAGTGTGCAGTAACGTATGCTGGCGTTGCTTGATCGCGTCAATAAACCATTTGGCGGCATCCAGCTTTTGCTTGATGAACAGCAGCGCTTCTTTCTGCTGCTTGTTTTTCTTATCACTGCGGCCATATGCCTGCATCATTTCCTTATAGCTGTCCGATACTTTCAGCTCCGGCGCATTCTTGGCATTGAGCGTCAGCTCCGGCTGACCATTATTATTAAAGACAAAAAAATCAGGAATGATATAACTCTCCGCTTTATTCACCACAGCGAATGCGGAGCCGGGTTTGGGATTCAGCCGGATGATCATGTTGATCACCTGCTTCAGCTCCTCATCGGTCAGATTCAGGTGGCGCTGTATCTTGTCGTAATGTTTTTTGATAAACTCATTGAAATATTTTTCGATGATGGCCACCGCGCTTTTCACTTCATGCGTCTGGGGCGTAATCCGCCGAAGCTGCAGGAGCAGGCACTCCTGTAATGTCCATGCACAGACTCCAGGGGGATCGAATTGCCGGATCCGGTGGATAATATCAGTTATCTCTTCTACACTCGTATATATATTCTGCCCAAACGCCAGATCATCCACAATCGCCGTTGCTTCGCGGCGCAGGTAACCGTCTTCATCAATACTGCCGATGATCTGCCGGGCTATCTGCCGGGCGCGGTCATCCATATCCAGCATACCCAACTGATCCAGCAGGTATTCATGAAAGCTTGTCTCCACACGTACCGGGAACGTCTGCCGTTCCGTATCGCCGTTGCCATAATAGTCGTCGCCGTAGCTGTAATCGTTACGATCGTCATCATCGTGACGGAGAAAATCCTCTATATCCACGTTATCAGACGCATCCGTCTGCTCTTCCTGTGCCGTATCCGTTTGTTCCTCCTTATCTCGGAGCCCATATTCATCTTCTTCATAATCAGGGCTGTCGGAGCTGTATTCAAGCGCCGGATTCTCTTCCATTTCCTCCTTGATGCGTTCTTCCAGGTTGGTAGTCGGTACCTGCAGCAGCTTCATCAGTTGAATCTGTTGCGGGGAAAGCTTTTGCAGCAATTTCTGTTGTTGCGATTGTCTGAGCATATACCGTCTGCCTGTCCTGCAAAAATAGCGTATACAGCGAATAATCCCGCTGATTAATTAGCGGATATGCTGATTATCTGATTACTGTTGTCCGGGGAAAGTAGTCATAAATCCCTTGAAATCCGTAGCTATATACCGTTTCAGACATTGATATAAAACAGGGGCGCATGATTTCACCATATGCAGGTGGGCATGTAGCAATAATGATTATTTGCTCTTGACCACGCTGTCATGCTGACGAAGGAAGCATCTCACAAAATACTGGAAATCACTCATTATGTGGGATACTTCCTCCGTCAGCATGACAAACGTATGTTAACCGGACGATGTATACTAAACGCTACCAGGTACGGATAGGCTTACTTTCCCGGACAATAGTGGTATGCTGATTATCACATTGGCTAATCACCCCGATTAGCTACCTTTGCTCCTTATCAACCGCACAGGGTGAATCTTTTAGACCGTTTTATCAAAAGCAGAAACAGGAATCCGCTGGCCGAGATGGCGTTTACAGACCATATCGAAGAGCTCCGCTGGCATATTATACGTTCCCTGATCGCGCTGGTATTGGCTGCCATTATCGTGTGGGCAAATATCGAATGGATCTTTCAGCATATCATTCTCGGCCCTACCCGCTCGGATTTTATCTCTTATAAAATACTCTGTAACCTCGGTACTTTGATCCATGTAGATGTGCTTTGTATGGATGAAGTGCAGTTGAAATTCCAGAATACCGTATTGGCCGGACAATTCATGATGAGCTTTTCCGTAGCGTTCATGATCGGGTTTATCACAGCATTTCCCTATATATTTTATGAATTCTGGCGGTTTATCAAACCGGCGCTGAAGGAAAGCGAATTAAAGCAGGCACGGGGTATTGTATTCTGGTGTTCCCTGCTTTTTTTTACCGGCGTACTGTTTGCCTACTTCCTGATCGCTCCGTTTACGATCAACTTCTTTGCCAATTACCGGCTGAGCGATCAGTTTGAGAATATCATCACCATGGCCAACTATTACGAAACCATGAGCGACCTGGTGCTGGGGGTAGGTATTGTATTCGAATTGCCGGTGGTGGTTTATTTCCTCTCGAAGATCGGGCTGCTGACGCCTAAGCTGATGCGGGAAAAGCGTAAATACGCTATATTGATTATTTTTATCCTCGCGGCGGTCATTACTCCCCCCGACTGGTTCAGCATATGGCTGGTAGCCATACCGTTACTGCTGCTGTACCAGATCAGCATTACGATCAGCGAACGCGCTCATAAGGAAAGGAAAAGAAAAGCATTAGTTACCCAAAACAAGTAAACATGGAAAACAGCTTCGATAAACGGCTACCCATTGCTATTGGCGCAGATCATGCGGGGTTCGAACTGAAGGAATCTGTAAAGCGCATCCTGCAGGAAGCCGGCTGGCAGGTGGCCGACAAAGGCACTTACAGCACGGATAGCACGGATTATCCGGATTACGCACATGCAGTAGCAGAAGCTGTGGCGACCGGCGAGGCTACGGCAGGCATCCTGACCTGCGGCAGCGGCATCGGAGTCTGTATAGCAGCCAACAGGCATGCCGGCGTACGGGCGGCCTTAAGCTGGAATGAGGAAGTGGCAGGCCTGACGCGGCAACATAATAATGCCAACATCCTTTGCCTGCCCGCCAGATTTATCACAGAAAACCAGGCTGCAGAAATGGTACGTACCTTTTTATCTACATCATTTGAAGGCGGACGGCATGAACGCAGGGTGAGTAAGATTGAGTTGTAATTGATGTGTGGGATGTGTTGAGTTACACATCTGTCACATCAATCACATCCCACACATTTTCGCATTCAGGGACGACTATTTATTAATCAGCACCCTTCCGGAGTGAACGCCCTGCTGCGTAATTACCTGGTAGAGGTATATCCCCGGTGTGTAATGCTGTACATCAAATATGGCCTTAACATCGTTTTTAATCACTTGTACATCCGCTATACGCCCGCTGATATCGGTGAGCTTAATGGTAACATCGCCAGATGGGAACAGAAAATGAAGTGTTTCCCGTGCGGGATTGGGATACACATGTATAACGGATATACTCTTCACTTCCGGCGCTCCCATATCCCCAAACCGGACATCACAATTCCCACCATGATGTTTGTTTCTATAAGTAACCGTATCATCCTTGTAGGAACAAATAAGATAATCAGCCCCAACTACTGACGGAAAGTGTCTGTAATTAATTCCTATATTTAACCCTACACCTTCTATGAATTCCAGTTTTTCGTTGTAAATAATTGGTGTCTTAAACCTTATGTGTTTGATCGGCCCTATGTAGTATACAGAATCAACAATATTTGTGTTTGTATCTTTACCCGTAAAACCAAAAGACCAATATCCGAGATCAAATGTATCTCCCACATTTATATTGAGATCAATGATCAGCATCTCTGAAGTATCCCGGCTATTATAAGAATGGCCAGCAATAGGAATAGGTTTATACCAGACTTTACCCGTAAGTGTATCTTCCCTCATCAATGCTCCACTATATTCGTGTGAGCCGGCCCGTACTTTTTTATATTCCAGACCATTGTATGTCGTGTCTTTTTCAACATAGAAAGAGTCCCTTACCGTACCCGGTAGATTATTCCATTGCTGTATCCAGTAAGTTATTATGCTGTCCGAACAGAGATTGATAGGGTTGGGCATAATTATTAAAAGAAATAACCGCCAAAAACATCAGAAAGATCATCCTTTTCATAACATGAGTTTTAATGTAGAATGCACCCAATATCCAATCACATTTCCGGCAAGCAAGATATACATTCAATCCACTATTCAATTTTCAATTAATAATTTCATTTTTTTACTAAACCCATACGTTGTGTTTTCTATTGCTATCCAGTATATCCCATTGCTCATTCCGTTCACATTAATGCGGCACATACTACCTCTGTCGCATTTTGCCGTTTTATAAAGCCTGCCCATCGCATCATACATTTTCACATCAAGATCATAAGGGCATAGTGTATTACCAATATGGACAACTGACTGAGCAGGGTTAGGATATATCTCAATGTCATTCCAGGGAGATGAGATACCTGATATTGAAACCCACAGATCATCACAAGGCCTTGATCCTATATTGTAATAAATATCACCGTCTGAATAACATCTTAAAACAGGGTATGATACTTCAGGTATGGTATTATTGCAATTGTGATTAATCATAAAATCGTGCAATGCCCCCGTTCGTTCCATATAGGAACCCATCACAAAAAAATCAGGATTACCCATCACAATCCCGTACACTTGTTGAATTCTCCTGAGTGGCACATTACTGACATGCACGGTATCTACACTATCCACACTTGCATAAAATAACGAGTCGTCCATGGATGGATAATAACAAAAAGTATCCGGCGGGATATAAAATCCAAGCGTATCACCTACTGTGACATTAAAGAAATAAAGGGGGACAAACTGCTCAAAAATATTATGATAATAGAATACTGTATCCCCCGATACATATGTATATAGAGACTCCCCGGCAGTGGTATCGTAATACGGCGACGAATTCGGTCCGGCATAAAGGCGATAGTCCGTTCGTTTTATTTTTTTACAATCGTACCCCTGTATGGTGGTATCTTTTTCTGATTCCAGCAAAACATATAGATCGGCCGTATCGTCTGACGGAAATGAATAATACCATTTCGCCCCAGCCGGGGCAAAGACCGTCTGAGCAAAGATTGTCACGGGGAAACATAGAATAAACAACAAAAACATGAACGTTCTCATAGTGCTAATCTTAGGGTAAACAAAAAATATCCATCCTACAAATTGAGCGTTTGGGAAATTATAGTCCTGTTGTCATTTCCACACCCATAAACAATATTAACAATTAATCATCAAATAAATAGAAAAATATTCAACTATATCGCTTAAACATCCGGCAAAACATAACAAATCCTCATTATTCAAAACGAAAATTATGTTTTCTTAATCCTATTCAATAAACAAATATCATTATGTAAGTGCTTATTTTTCATTTCAATGAGTTAATTTGCAGTTTGTTATTGTTTATGCGATCCTTCGGTAAATAATTGAAGCAATCGCTTTGAATCTCGGAATGGAAACCTAAGAATTTTCAAACGTACGAGATGATAAGCCGGATTGCCTGCATCATACGCAGGCCAGCTTATTCGTACGTTGGGCTTCTTAGGGCCTCCATTCCGGTAAGTTGCGCCTGCGTTTTTTCTTTTCTGAGACATTGTTGAACTACTGCAGTCGGATCGTTCATCGCCTTTTCTTCATAACCCGGCCCGGGAAGTCGCCATTTTTTCACCTCTGCACGATGCCGCAGCGGCAGACCCGCAGACAAAAACCATTGATATGAAAGCGATTAAAGAAGTAACCAGGAGAAAAAAGTCCATCCCTGCAATCCCCATAAGGCGGGATGCAGCGGAGGCCATGCAGTACCATCCGCTGTCCGGAAGCGGCCCGCTGCATATAGCACAGGCCCGGAGAAAACCTGTAGAAACGGTTTGCCGCCTGTTCGACTACGGCATGGACGGCAGTCTTATTACCGTATGGGAGGAATGGATTGCGCTGGCCATCACCAGCAGCGAAGAGAACGAGTATAGTGAAGGCAGCGGACGCGCCCGGCTGTTGCGTTTCAGCGGGTATTTTACCCAGCTCATCGCCGCCTGGATGCAGTTGTATATACGCATTACACCCGAAGCTTTGCGGCCACCGCTGGAGCTGCCGCGGCGTGTGGCGCTCAGACCGCTGGCGTCCATATATGCGGAGCCGGAGGCGGCAATAGCGGCTTTCTGCCGTTTGTACACACGTGCGGAAAGTATGCAGGAGCTATGGTCGGTTGTTGAGGCCGTAGCCGGGAATCCGGCGGCACGGCAGGTAATACGCACAAACCTGCTGAGTTATTACGAAACGACGGCGTGTATTGCGGAGGCAGGGTACAGCCTTTTTCTCTCCCCGAAAAACCGCGCCGGTAAAGGGCTGTAATTTGGTGCTTACCAAATTTATTTTGGCGCTTACCAAAAAATATTTGGTAAGCGCCAAAATAAATTTGTACGGCATCAAACCAAGGAAACAAGCCTGTACATTCCGGACACCTGTTCCACTCAACTTCATCTGACGCAAAGCACACGTTGGTAACGCCCCGAAGGGGCAACATATACACAGCCCGATGCAATGCGTCGGGAAACGATGCAACGCGTCGGGAAACATGATATGCATAACCAATCCGCCCTGAAAGGGCAGCATACACACAACCCAATGCAACGCGTTGGGAAAACAAAACAACTATGGCACAATCCCTTTCCAAATTGTATGTACACATTATCTTTCACACAAAATATAATCAGCCCCTGATCCGTCCTGATATTGAAGACGAATTATACAGTTACATGGGCGGTATCATCAAGGAGCATCAATCCCAACCTATAAAAATTAACGGGGTTGAAGACCATGTCCATATTCTGGCAGCAATGTCAAAAAACATCGCATTAGCAAAATTTGTGGAAGAAATAAAACGCAATAGCAGCCGTTGGATAAAAACTAAAGGCGAACAATATGAACGCTTTGCATGGCAGGGAGGATACGCAGGTTATTCCGTTAGCCAATCGGTATTAGAGCGGGTGAAGCAATACATAGAAAACCAGAAAGAGCATCACAAGAAGGTATCGTTTCAAGACGAGTACCGACAATTTTTACAGGAATATGGTGTTGATTTCGACGAAAACTATTTGTGGACACCATAAATGTATATTGCCCTTTCAGGGCGTGGGGGTGTAATTTCCCGAAACCCGGGGCTATGCCCCGGGCTAAATGTATCAAAGGCTTTCAGCCTTTGGAGGCTATCGGATACAATGGTTTTTACCCGGATGGTTTTAGAAACCCAGGTGGTGTCCCGGACTAAAATGTATCAAAGGCTTTTCAGCCTTTGGGGTGAGGTCACAACGCCGCCCCGAAGGGGCAACATATACCGAACCCAACGCAGCGCGTTGGGCATAACACGGTCAACACAACAACATCGCCCTGAAAGGGCAGCATATATATAACTTAAAACACATCCCCACATTCAACACATCAATCACATCCAACACATCAAACCGTAAACTTATACCCCACCCCCCTTACGGAATGGAAATGTTTCGGATGGCGGCTGTCTGTTTCGAAATATTTACGGAAATTAAGGATAAAATTGTCAATTGTACGGGTAGTCGGATATACATTGTATCCCCAAACTACCTGCAGGATATGATCGCGTGATACGACCTCGTTCTGATGCTTCACAAGCAGTTTCAGCAGCGCTGCTTCCTTCTTGCTCAGCTCCTGCTTATTGCCATTTATATCAATACATTCGTGGGCGGCAAAATCAATGGTACAACCGTCGAAATGGTATATATCCTGTACAGCCTGGGGCTCTTTTATCTTTTTACTCTTGATGATCAGCTTTTCCACACGCAGCAGCAGCTCCTCCAGATTAAATGGCTTGGTCAGATAATCGTCACCACCTTTTTTCAACCCTTCCACCCTGTCGGCTCCGGTATTCCGGGCAGAAAGGAACAGGATGGGTACATCATTATGCTGCATGCGTATGGTTTCACAAACCATTAATCCATCCATCTCCGGCAGCATGATATCGAGGATGATCAGATCAAAGTATTCGTTTTTGACCAGCCGCAGCACCTCCGGCCCGTTATCTGCAGTAGTGACCAGATATCCTTCAAGCTCAAGATTGAGCTTCAGCGTCTCACGCATACTTTCCTCATCTTCAACAATCAGCAGCGAAGCCTTATTTTCTTTTGCAGCCATGATGAAAGGAAATGTTTTTTATGTGATCAATGTGGAGGGAGGTGTTTCATTTGCTTATCCCCGAAAATGATACGCAGGTTTAGAGGTGCAGCTTATCTTTCTTTTCGAGTAATGCCTCTACCGTTTCCTGGTACATTTCATCCGGCACGCAACAGTCTACCGGACAAACCGCGGCACATTGCGGCTCTTCATGAAAGCCCTGGCATTCCGTACATTTATCAGCGGTAATATAATAGATATCAACAGAAACAGGGGCATGTCTGGCTTCGGCATCCGTCACGGAGCCATCCATCAAAATAAAATCGCCTTTAACATTCGTTCCATCAACAATGGCCCATTCCACACCTCCTTCATAAATGGCATTATTCGGACATTCCGGCTCACAGGCCCCGCAGTTTATACACTCATCTGTTATCTTGATCGCCATAATCAGAACTGAATTTGGTTTATGTCCCCGCAAAGTTACAACTTCGCGTACAGAAATCACAAAGACATGACCGCTATGGCAAACAGGACAGCACTCATGGTACAGCTCGGCGATTATATGCGCTCGGGTGAGGCAACCTGGCAGGATGTCCGCGAACGGGCCGTCATCAGCAATACCTGGTTTACCCGGGAGAGTGTCAATCATGCTGTTGACAGTATCACACATGCATTTCTCGACCAGGAAAAGCTGAACAACTGGACGGCGCTTTACCCTCCGGCAACAGCGATCCGTACAGTAGGGATTATTATGGCCGGCAATATTCCGCTGGTCGGATTTCATGATTTGCTGTGCGGCTTTATAAGCGGGCATCGTCTGGCAATCCGGTTATCTTCCAAAGATAATATCCTGCTCCCCCACCTCGCCGGCAAGCTGGCGGAATGGGACCCTGCAACAAAAGAAACGATCGTCATGCAGGATATGCTGAAAGGATGTGATGCCTACATTGCTACCGGCAGCAATAATTCGGCGCGGTATTTTGAACAATATTTCGGGAAATATCCGCATATCATCCGGCGAAACCGTACTTCCGTAGCCGTTCTTACAGGTCATGAAACACGGGAAATACTGCAGGAGCTTGCAAAAGATGTGTTCACTTACTTCGGGCTGGGTTGCCGCAATATTACCCAGCTTTGTGTACCGGCAGGGTATGATTTTTCGCAAGTGCTTGATGTATTCAGCGAATATAAAGACCTGATGCAGCATCATAAATACAAAAATAATTATGATTACCACCTGGCGTTGTACCTGCTCAACAAAGTACCCTACCTTACCAATGACAGTCTGCTGCTTGTAGAAAACGAGCTGCCATTCTCACCCGTAAGCGTATTACATTACAGATACTATACAGACAGAGAGCAGTTACTCCGGACTTTATCGGAAAGCCCGGACATCCAATGTATTGCCGGTACCGGTGGTATACCGTTTGGCACGACACAACAACCAACGCTGACGGATTATGCGGATGGTGTGGACACCATGCAGTTCCTGACGACATTATCATAAGGAATAAAATCACTGTTGTCCGGGAAAAATGTTTTGAAAAAAGCCATACTCTTCATCCACAGGGGATTTCAGGTATGTTTTTGTAAAGGAGGAAGCTGCTAACAAAAATGATGTCATGGCGGACCCGATCCGCCATCGCCTGAAGCAAAACGATGCTTTATAATGATCGTCCTGATATCATACGATTGCGGCTCAAGGCCGCAATGACAGGCTTTTGGATGTTCAGGAGCCTTTAAGAATGGTTCCGGCACAAAACGAATCATCATAAAATGTCCCTGTTGTTGATTTTTCCCGGACAACAATGAATAAAAACAGTCACCCGGGTATCTTGCCGATAATCACTTTATTGAGTCCGAATTCCAGTATTGTATGTAAGGGAAATGCTTTTTCGATAGATCTGCGGAATTTGAGCCATTCATCTATCTGCTCTACCATATAATTCATTACAAATCTCCCGCCGGGATTAATCCGATCCCGGCATTGCATAAGAAACGGTATTTCAGATACGCCTTCCGGAACCGTCCTCCCGATAAAAACGTCTACGATTACCAGATCATAGTGCTGCGATGCATCGCGGCTCATATACGTACGTGCATCAGCACAAACCGGAATTACAGTTTCAGCAGCATTTTCAGGCAGGCATTCCAGCGCAAGCCCCAGTACATCTTCATCAATATCTACCAATGTAACAGAAGCCGGGTACACGTTCATACCGTGCAGAATATGCACAGCGCTGGCAAGGCCCGTGCCAAGCAATAATATATCTTTCAACCCCGGCAGCACATCTTGCATTGCTCCGAAAGCCACGACCAGCGGGCGATACCGGTCACCATCCGAATACAGCGCATTGCGGGTAGCCAATTGCCATCTGTTGTTATACAGCAACAACTCCAGAGCAGGATTGACATTACCCGGCAACTTCCGTATCCGTACCGGGTACAGGTAGCTTAATAACCGTTTATAAAATGGGACATGCAAAACCCGGCCTGTTTAATCCCGGTAGCGGCGGAAGCGGGAGCGCTTCCGGAACAAGGGCACTTTATTTTCATTGCCGTGCAGCAGACGGCCGATATTCTTATAATGCGTCAGCACTACCAGACAGGCTGTGGCAATAGCAAAAAGACGGTAGCTGAGCTCCGGCATTCTGAATATGAAAAGAATAAGCAGCGGAAATGCGATACTGGCACAAATAGAACTTAATGAAACATAGCGGGTCAGAAATAACATCAGCAGAAAAACAGCAACAAGGCTTACGGCAACCAACGGCTGAATACCGAGGATCATGCCAAAAAGGGTTGCGATACCTTTTCCGCCACGAAAGTCTGCCCAGATGGGAAATATATGACCCAACACTGCAGCAAGGCCAAGTACAACCTGAAGATTCGTGATCTGCTCACTATCCCAGGCATATGAAGACATCAATGAGAGTTTTACAGCAAGAAATCCCTTCATCATATCTCCCAGCATAACCACAGTCCCTGCCTTTGCACCCAGTATCCTGAATGTATTGGTCGCGCCGGCATTACCACTTCCATGCTCACGAATATCCGTTCCGTATACTGACTTGCTGATCCACACCGCAGTGGGTATTGAGCCGAGCAGGTAAGCCAGTACAATCAACGTAGCTATAAACATATTTTCTTTCGATTGGGAAACAACAAATATAGTATTTTCAAAACAAAATCCTAATTCGGAAAATACCTGGATCAATCATTCAATTTAAAATGTGAGAAATGCGCCAAACACGAGTATTGCACCGATACATTTATCACATTAACTCACCCGTTTTCAAATACTCAAATTTTCAACTTTATATAGTTTTTCCAAAGTCCAGCAACAACCAGTTATTTCCTGCCTGGTGCTCACGTAAGACAAATCCCGCCCCGGTCGCCGCCTCGCAAACAATATCCATGTCTTCCAACAGCAATCCACTCATGAATATCCTGCCTCCCGACACAAGCTTCTGATAAAGCGCCGGCATTGTTTCAAGCAGGATATGGCGGTTAATATTGGCAAGGATCACATTGTACGTCCCGGAGGGAATCGCGTCAAGCGTTCCATGCACCATCGTAACATTTGCATATCCGTTAGCAGCTATATTTTCCTGTGCATTTTCGTACGCCCAGATATCGTTATCTACAGCATGTACGGTTGTTGCCCCAAGCTTAGCCGCAAGGATGGCAAGGATGCCCGTGCCTGCACCAAAATCCAGCACTTTCTTCCCATGAAATGACACCTGTTGCATTTGTGCGATCATCAGCCGGGTCGTATCGTGATGCCCGGTGCCAAAAGACATTTTTGGCGTAATAATAATCTCATACGGGGTTGCCACAACCATATCATGGAAACCCGCACGGACCGTACAAAAATCACCAACGACCACCGGGGCAAACCCGGATTCCCAACGTGCATTCCAGTTCTGATCCGGAATCCGTTCATATTGAACAGGGTGCGCATCCTGATCTTGTCCGATACGGCTTACTGTCTCTATAAGACTTTCGCTATATGGCGCATACGCATGTAAAAATGCATCCTCTTCCTCAAACCCTTCAAAATCAAGGTCGATTAACGATGCCAGCAATACTTCCCTGTGCTGCCGGTCTGATACAGGAAATGAAAATCTCAAATAATCCATGGGTAATATCAGCCGGCAAAGGTATGAATATTCCCTCCGGCAGATTGTTAATTTACAAGCATACCCTGAAAAGAAACCGGGCTATATATTGATATAGCCCGGTACAGAAAATAATTTATCACTCGTAATCATCAGGGATTCACACGGCTCCCGGGATTTCCATAGCCAGATTCCGAGTCAATGGCTTCATCTGATTCGTAGTTATATTTATTGGGATCAATCTGCAGATTTTTCTGCTGTTCGCCCAACGTACCAACCTGCGCACTGTTGAAGATCATATGTCTTTCCGGATCTTCAGCAATAATACGCAACTCTGTACGCCTGTTCGCCTGGCGACCGTCCGGATTATCTTTACCATTTACCTGATTGGGCGCTGCAGGGTGTGCTTTACCAAGCCCTTTGGCAGACATTTTATCCGCAGGAATACCTGCCTGCTCCAGATAGGCTATAACAGATTGCGCACGACGCTGGGAAAGATCCATATTATACGATTCAGATCCTTTTCCGTCGGTAAACGAGTATATCTCAACGCTTAGTGCCGGATTATCGTTCATAAAATGTACCAGCGTATCTAAGGAAGCGAAAGATTCCGGACGCAGGGTAGCCTTATCAAAATCATAGAAGATATTGCTTACACGGAAAGTGCCGTCCAGGCCGATCGTATCCATATAGATGGTCAACGATACGGTATCATCACGATCTGTACGTTTCACCTCCATTGTATTCACCGTAGCACGGGTGGTAGTAAAGCGGTATTTATCACCTGTAAACACATAGGCATGGCCGCGTGCGAGATTGAATGAGAAATCACCATCCGCACTGTTATATACTTTTTCTTTTCCTCTTTCATCTACCATTTTCACCACCACTTCTTCCAGTTTGGATCCGGTATTACGGTTGATTACCTTTCCGATAACCATCAAACGTGGCTCATACTGTACACGCCAGATATCGTCGCAGCAGGTGGGGTTTTTCAATGCTACCGAACCGATCCGGTTGGAAACCACATAAGCATCCGGTTTACCAATAGGATCATTGATATAATACAGCTCATCAGCAGAGGTATTGATCGGGTAACCCAGGTTCGTGAGATTACCGTAACGTGAAGGACCGCCATCTGCCGAGAAGATATCAAATCCGCCCATTGTTACCCACCCGTTGGAAGCAAAATAAAGCTTGCTGGTACGGCTGTCATAATAAGGAGTAATTTCATCACCTTCCGTATTAACAGTTTTACCTGCATTTTGCGGACGGCGGTAGGTACCGGAACGCGGGTCAATAATGGAATACCATATATCGTACCCACCGCGGCTTTGCATTTTACGGTTGGAAGAGAAGAAAAGCACTTCTTTCTTGCCTACATTCGCAACAAAAGGCTGGGTGCTGGATCCTTCGCTGTTGATATCGTCGCCAAGTGCGCGCGGTTCCGTCCATGCAGACTTTTCAAATTTGGAAACATATATCTTACAGCGCACATTCATAGAATCTTCTTCTATACACCGGGTAAAGTAAAAGCGGTCTCCACCGGGGCTGAATACACCATTACCGACATGTGATTTAGGACTGTTGAAATTTCCGTCGAGGAAAGGTAATGCCCATTGAAAAGAATCTACCTGCTCCACACGTTCGAATTTCTTGGAAACAAGAAAACGGGACATGTATTCCGAACGGTTTCTCTTATCCACTTCAATGACACTGTTCTGCACCATGCTGGAGAACAGCAGCGCCGTATCTCCAAGCGGATAAGGAGATGACTCCGTATACGCACTATTGACGTTAGGACCTGCATTCACAACATTCACCGGCATAGGATCCTGCATGGATTTCACAGCCATATGACATCCGTCAATTTCACGCTGTGCACGCTTTTTCAACGCCTTATAGGATTTGGGATTATCATTTATAAATTGCTGGAATACCACGATCGCCTCATCATAACGAGCCTGCATTTTGGTCATGATAGCCTGCTTGTACACAGCTTCGGGATACAACTTGGGTGCCGTTGCATATACCGAACCGTAAAATTCTGCTGCAGGTACATAATCCCGGGTATACCAGAAACATTCCGCAAGCTGATACATCAGATAAGGATTCCGCTCTTTTTCCTGCAGCAACTGCTGATAATACTCTATAGCATTAAAATAGCTACCGGCGCGGAAAAGGCCGTCTGCCCAGCGAAGCTTTTTATAGTATGGCAGCTTCGCCACAGGATCATTCGCCTTATTCCTGTATTTCTCTTTGTTTTGCTGCTGAGCATTTGCATCAAATTGAATCGTAACAAGGAATGTTGCCAGCATTAATAGCAGCCAATTTTTTCTCATGTGCTTACGCGTTATTATTGGGGATAAAAGTATAAATTGATTTAAAAAAAAGAAAGAGGGTGATCATTTTTATTTTTCCCCCTTCTTCTCCTGCTTATTTACCTGATTTAGAAACGGGAACACGGATATACCAGACGACGCGCAAAATCCAGCGGATTGGGCGCTATATAACGCAATGATATTTCAAAGCCCCCGTTACCATTTGTAGCGCCCTGAAGATCCGATATAGTATAATCATAACTTACCCCGATACGCATACCTTTAAATTCGATACCGGCAGATACCATGGCCGCATCATTATTACGATACCATCCACCCAGGAAGATAGCCGTAGCCATCGAACGAACCTCCGGATTACCAACGATACAGTGAAACTCGTTACCCGCTACCAGTTCGTAAGCAGTAGCCTGAGACTGATATAGCACTGCCGGACGGAAGCTGAACTTATCACTTACATATGCGATCGCTCCGACCTGACCTGTATAACGAATCCCCAGACCGACATCACTGCTTTTCGGATCACGGAACGACTCTTGCGGTTGATTCAGATTATTTGCGCCGAGACCGATTGTGTATCCAAAACGTTCGCTGGCAGAATGAGACCAGGCGATACCTGCGTTGACAATCCATGCATTCGTTTTGTTATTAAGACTCAGGCGATCAATACCGGTACCCGGCTGAAAATTGCCATTATAATATTCTTCTTCAAAATAGAGCTTACTCAGATCAATACTTTTGGAAGAATACCCCCCCTGAAAACCAACCGATAAAGACATATTGGGATTATCAGCGCGACCCAAAAATTTATGATATGCCAGAGACAGCATACCGGTAAAATTGGAGAGATTACCGTCTCCGGCCTTGTCATTATATAATTGTATACCTCCGGCCAGGTAGTCGTCAATAGTAAGGTCATGTACAATCGGCATATCCAGTGAGGCCCCGTAAGTAACAAAAGGCGCCGGTATGCTCCGCCATTGATCCCGGTAAATAGCCGCTGCACGCCACTGTCCTGAGAAATTACCCGTGAACGCAGGATTGACGATCAAGGGAGCTGCATTGAATTGAGTAAAGTGGACGTCTTGTGCCTGGACACTTTTTACGTTTAACGCTAACGCTGCAATCAAGCCTGCACAGGCGATTGTATTTTTCCTGATCATAATAGTTTCGATCCTTATAAACGTTATTTAATCAATTATATTCTTTAAAAAAACTACTGCCGGAGCACGTTTTCGTCTACCTGCACCAACAACGGCAAAGCCTTATGCTGCAATCGTTCCCACGTTCCCAACGGTTGAAAATACGGAAATTTTCCAAACATGCAAGGCTTCACTGTTTATTTTTTATAATGGCAAATGTATAAAACATATTTAAACGCAGGTAGTAAATCATAAAATCCATTGTACAATCCTCCCTCGCAGAAACCGGGAATCATAAATCCCACTATCTTTGCACCCTGTTTTCACGCCCCAATGGCCAACCGGAAAAAAAAGAACAAGCAGGTTACAGATCCTGCTGCGTCAGAAACGCAGCGGGTAAGCCGTGCCCGGCAAATCCGGCTGACTTTGGGCATACTGGTGCTCCTCAGCGGTATCTTTACCTGCTTTGCCATTATCAGCTACCTTTTTACCTGGCAGGCCGACCAGGATAACTTCCTGTCGGATACCGGCATACGGCAATTCCTGAAACATAGCGATACCCCGGTAGCCAACTGGGCCGGGCGCCTGGGCGCTCTGCTCGCACACACGCTTGTATACCGGGGCGCCGGCATCGCCTCCTTTGCTGTCGGGCTTTGGGTAACCTGCCTGGGGCTTAATATGGTATACGGCAAGCAGGTCATCCCGTTGCTTCGTTATCTCCGCTGGCTGGCGCTCACCCTGCTGATCGCAGCGCCCATACTTGCCTATATCCTGCCCCATGCCACCTTCTCCTTTGGCGGCGCCTGGGGTAATGAAGCGATTCACTACCTGAACGGACTGCTCGGCAGAACCGGCACAGGTATGTTGCTGGCAGCGATAACCGGCTTTTTCATTTTTGTTGTTTTCGCGCTCGATCTCTCCCCCCTCCTCAGACGGCTGCGAAAAAAGATCCGGAAACCGGTTGCGCCACCGGTCATACCAGATATACCCGAAACCGATGACGAACCCAAACCTGCTCCGGCAATATTCAATACACTTAAAAACAGTACGGATAAACCAGTTGTCATTGACATCCCGGAAGAGGATATCAGTGACGATACCCAACACTTAATCCTTACCGAAAAAACACCGCAGCAGGAACCGGAGGAGGAAGCGCTATATACAGAACCGGAACCATCCTATGAACTTTCCATCGCAACGGAAGAGCCGGAGATAAAGAGCAAAGCCAGAGAGCTTTCTTTCGAAGTCATCACACAAACAGAAGATGTGCCTGCACCTGTTGTGCGGCACGGCGCACATATCAGCATAGAAGACAATGAGCCGTATGCGCCCGAGCTGGATCTGCCTGATTACAAATTCCCCACACTTGACCTGCTGGAGGACCGTGGACTTGAGGCCATAGCGCTGGACAAGGAAGAACTGGAAAAAAACAAAAACCAGATCATCCAGACACTGCGCAGCTTCAGCATCGAGATACAACGGATCAGCGCCACCGTAGGGCCTACGGTAACGCTTTACGAGATCGTACCTGCCGAAGGCATCCGCATCTCCAAGATCCGCAACCTCGAAGACGACATCGCCCTCAACCTGGCCGCCCTCGGCATCCGTATCATCGCACCGATTCCGGGTAAGGGAACTATCGGCATTGAAGTGCCTAATGCACGCAAACAGATCGTATCCATGCGCACCCTGCTTTCGAGCGATAAGTTCGTCAATAGCAAGATGAGCCTCCCGATCGCGCTCGGTAAAAAAATAGATAACGAAAATTATATCGTAGACCTGGCCACCATGCCTCACTTGTTGATGGCCGGCGCTACAGGACAGGGTAAATCGGTAGGTATCAATGCAATACTTGTATCCCTGCTCTATAAAAAACATCCGTCCCAGCTTAAATTTGTAATGGTGGACCCCAAGAAGGTGGAGCTCTCCGTCTACCGGACCATTGAAAAACATTTCCTTGCCAAGCTGCCCAACGAAGAAGAAGCGATCATCACCGATACTAAAAAGGTGATCTATACGCTCAATGCACTCTGCATCGAAATGGACAACCGCTACGAATTACTGAAGGAAGCAGGCGCACGCAACATAAAAGAATACAACGAAAAATTCATCAAGCGCCGCCTTAACCCGGCCAACGGGCATAAATACCTGCCATTTATAGTATTGGTGGTAGATGAGTTTGCTGATCTTATCATGACGGCAGGCAAGGAAGTGGAAATACCGATTGCCCGCCTGGCGCAACTCGCCCGTGCCGTGGGTATTCACCTGATCATTGCTACCCAGCGCCCTTCAGTGAACGTGATCACCGGTACAATCAAAGCCAACTTCCCGGCCCGGATCGCATTCAAGGTATCTGCAAAGGTAGACTCACGTACCATTCTCGATACCGGCGGCGCCGAACAACTGGTAGGGCGCGGCGATATGCTGGTATCTCATGGCAGCGAGTTGCTCCGCCTGCAATGCGCATTCGTAGATACGCCCGAAGTTGAGCAGATCGCAGAGTTCATCGGCACGCAACGCGGCTACCCCTCCGCCTTCGAGCTGCCGGAATACGACGGAGACGACGGAGAAAGCAACGGCAAAAATATTGACCTTACCAACCGCGACAAGTTGTTTGAAGATTGTGCACGCGCTGTCATACAAACCCAGAACGGCTCCACTTCCAATCTCCAGCGCCGGTTTAACCTTGGCTACAACCGCGCCGGACGAATTATGGATCAACTGGAAGCTGCCGGTATTGTCGGCCCTGCTGTCGGCAGCAAACCGAGAGAGGTATTGTTCCATACGGAATCGGAACTGGAACAGTTTTTGAATGAAATGCTTTGAGATGTGACAGATGTGTATGATGTGCCAAATGTGTTTAATCACGACCGAAAGCACATCTGACACATCTCCCACATTAAACACATTAAATATTAAAACAAACAATAAAACAACTAATGAAAAAATTATTGATCGTCTCCCTGGCCCTGATCCTGTGTAATGTAACCGTTTCTTCTGCCCAGCAGCAAGACAAAAAGGCTAAAGAGATCCTGGAAGCTGTAAGTAAGAAAATAGGAAGCCTGAAAACCCTCAAGGCTAATTTTGCCCTGCACCTTACCGGTGCCAACGGCAAGGTGAACGAAACCAAAAAAGGTTCCTTTTCCATGAAAGGACAAAAATACCGCGTATCACTGGATGGCCAGGAAATTATCTGCGACAACAAAACCGTATGGACCTGGATGAAGGACGTGAATGAAGTACAGATAAGCACATATAACCCTACTGAGCAAACCCTTTCTCCCGCCAAGCTGTTCACCAACTTTTACGATAAGGAGTACACTTATAAATACATAGGACAGCGCAAGGTAAACGGCAAAGACTGTGACGTGATTGAAATGACACCCTTAACTGGTGAAAAACAGTTCAGCAAAATAGAACTGGCAATAGACAAAGCGACCAGAACGATCACCGGCGGTAACGTATGGGAAAAGAACGGCAATAAATACAAGTACGATATCAGCGGCTTTACGGCAGACGCCAACATCAGTGACAGCTATTTCAGCTTCAACGAAAAAGAGCATCCCGGTGTGGAGGTTGTGGATCTCCGGTAACCACCAACCATAGAAACAAGGCCCACCTCATTCTACTCGTTTTGGACATCCCCGCCTTCAGCAGGCTGTTCTTCGGCAGGAGATTCCGGGGCGGGTTCTGTAAAGTCTATGATATTTTCCCAGCCTGACCGCACCTTTACCGCCTCGCTGTGTGGAATTACCCATTCCGGCTGCACCTGGTCCAAAAGATCGCCGGTATCCCATTGCCCGTTTTCATTTTCGTCTATAATGATACGTAATGAATAACTACCTTCTGTAAGATACGACAAACGAACCACCGTATCGGTAACCGGGCTGTGGTGTACTGTATCCGGGCCGTTCGTAACCATCAGGATATGTTTATTCCCGTAATACGCAGCGGCAACATTTATCTGCACCTTTGCATAATCGTCCTCATACTTTGTACGGAAGCTATAGCGGGACGGCATGGCCTCAGTGCCGGCCGAATCCCGTATAAAACCTTTCAGTAACCGCAGGGTATAAGCAGCATCCTGCCGCCAGTCTGTTATTATTTTAAAAGTCTTCCTGTCCGCCGTATCTATCTGCAATGCTATATTTACGGACACCTCCACACCGCTGCTGTCATACACAAGCGTAATCCTGTCAGCATTCAGTTCTGCCAACTCCAGGTTAGACGTTACGATAAGTGGTTTAGTAATATCCAATGTACGTTTGTCCAGATCGGACGTATCAACAGGAACCTGGTATGTGAGTGGTTCATTTTCCTTTTTATTATCCTGCCTGCTGTTTTTTCCGGAGATTGACGGTTTCCCGCCTGCTGTTCCGGGTAAATCTTCCGTATCCGCAGTGTCAGGAGGCACTAATTCCCGGAATGTACGCAGCGGTTCATGCAAAAGGGAATCTTCCTGCGGCCGGACAATTGTTGTTGTAAATGCTATCCGCTCCTCTTCTCCGTCATACCTCAGGTTATCATTTTTATCATGAAGTGCATAAATACGAAAGTTTCGCGGGGGTAATCCTTCAATCCGAAACTGGCCGGTAGCATCCGCACGCACAGCATATAAAGGCTTTTCCCGCACAACAGCAGTGTCTGATACAGACGCTGCATACAGCAGGACAAAAGCGCCGGTATCCGGCAGACCGGTCAGGGCATTCAACACCTTGCCTTTCAGCCAGAGCGAATCAAAATAGCTGCCTGTACTGAATAAATAATGATAACCGGTAAACGGATTATTTTCATGCAGATCCTGAATAGCCTTACCAAAGGAGATACGATAGGTAGTGCTGTCCATAAGCAGCGTATCCGGAAGCGTTACAGTCACCTTTTTATTTGCGACAATCACCACGGGAGGAATCGGCAATATCGGCGCTATCTGTATCTCTTTCGCCGCATCATTCACTACTACATATTCATCAAAACGCAGTTCCAGCTTACGCACCTTTATATTTAGCTGGGAATCCGGAGGAGTTACAGACAACAGCTTTGGCGGTATTTCATCTTTCTTCCCTCCGGAAGGAGGTACTATATTGGCGCACCCTTGTAACAGGCACAACAGCAACAATACGAGTACCGGCGTGGAAACAGGGATGCTTTTCATCGCGGCAAAACTACTTACTAATTATGATAAACATAAACCGCCGTTCCGGGTATACCCACCATGCGAAGCTTCGTGTATTTAACATTTAACATCTGAAAACGCCTTTACCTTTGTAAAGAACATTAAGTCCTTAAATATGATGTTGACCACACTGCTACTATTCAAATTCCTGTTTTTTGCACCACCGCCCAAGGAAGATATACCATCCAGCATATACGATTTCAAAGTTGCTTCGCTGGACGGCGGAGAGATCGACTTCTCGCAATTCCGGGGTAAGAAGATCCTGATCGTCAATACCGCTTCCAAATGTGGTCATACACCCCAGTACAAAGAACTGGAGGAAATATATCAAAAGTATAAGGACAGGTTGGTCGTTGTAGGCTTTCCGGCCAACAACTTCTTATCACAGGAGCCGGGTAGCAATGAAGATATTGCTATCTTTTGCGAAAGGAATTACGGAGTTAGCTTCCCGATGGCGGCCAAGATCTCAGTAAAAGGAAGAAACATGGCCCCGATATACCAATGGCTGACTAATAAGGATCATAACGGAGTACAGAACAGCTCCGTGAAATGGAATTTCCAGAAATACCTGATCAGTGAAACGGGTGGATTGATTGCTGTATTTGACCCGAAAACCAAACCCACAGATCCACAGATCATCAATGCCATCGCCCCGTAGGGGCAACCCTTGCGGTTGCCCTGTCCCCCCCCACACACAATGCGGACAAACGCGGGCAATAGGGCAAGTTGCCCCTACGATCTGAAACCGTTACCTTTGCATATATTAAGGGCAACCGCGAGGGTTGCCCCTGTCATTTTTATATATGCCCAGAATTTTACGCATCATGAACCGCCTGATCATTGGCGGACCTGCGCTGAATGCCACTTACCTGACCCGCTATATGCCTCCGGAATATGAGACTTTGCTGGTCACCGGCGGGAAAGACGACCATGAACAGGATGCCACACACCTTACCGAAGAGCTGGACATTAAACCATATACCATACAACAGATGCGCCGGGCGATTGATCCGGCAGCAGATGCATCAGCCTACCGGGAAATGAAAAAACTCATCCGTGATTTCAAACCGGACATTGTACACACACACGCTGCCAAGAGCGGCGCGATCGGCCGGTTGGCCGCACATGCCTGCAACGTGCCTGTGATCGTACATACCTTTCACGGGCATGTATTTCACAGTTACTTCAATAAATGGAAAACCGGGGCATTTATCCGTATAGAAAGATACCTCGCAAGACGCTCCTCCGGCATTATCGCCATCAGTGAGCTTCAGAAGAACGAGCTGTCTCGTGTATACCGGATATGCCCGGAAGAGAAAATACGTATCATACCACTGGGACTGGATCTGAATAAATTCAGCGAAAACCAGGAGCAAAAAAGAAAAGCATTCCGGGAACAATATCAGATTGCTGATGACGAGATCGCAATCGGCATCATAGGCCGTATTGTCCCCGTTAAGAATCACAGCCTCTTTGTTGCAGCCGCCGCGCAGGTACAGTCCGCCGTTGGGAAAAAGATACGGTTTGTAGTGATCGGCGACGGTGACATGCGGCAGCAAATGGAATCTGAATTTCATAAAGCCGGTATAGATTACACCTATTACCCCGAACAACAAAAACGGGCAACGGCCATCTGTACTTCCTGGCGAACGGATATGGATACCGTACTTGCCGGTCTCGACATCATTACACTGACTTCACACAATGAAGGCACGCCCGTATCACTGATTGAAGCACAGGCAGCAGGCAAGCCTGTTGTTTCCACACGGGTAGGCGGTGTCGCCGATGTCGTGATCCACAACAAAACCGGTATCATTACAGAGCCGGGAAAAGCAGACCAGCTTTCAGACGCATTACTGGATTTTATCCGGACACCGACACTGAGGGAACAGTTTGGCAATCGCGGACACCGGCATGTCATAGAGCATTACTCGTACCAACGCCTGGTAAAGGATATGGCCGGATACTATGATCAGTTGCTTCAGGAAAACAAAAAAACAGTGAGTTAATCAGCTGATGCGTAATGATTCCTTGCGGCAGGCATTAGCTCATTAAGCACTACTTGCCGGAAAGGTGCTGCAGCATATCAGCAGTCATTTTTTCCAGGTCGTACCGGTGCTGCCATCCCCAGTCGCGCCTTGCGGCGCTGTCATCAATGCTGGCGGGCCAGCCTTCGGCGATCTGCTGACGGTAATCCGGCTCGTAGGAAATTTCAAAGGAAGGGATGTGCTTACGTATTGCTGCCGCAACCTCTTCCGGCGCAAAGCTCATTGCCGAAATATTGTAAGACATACGTGTACCCATTTGTTCAGCGGGCGCTTCCATTAATTCTATAGTACCCCGGATCGCATCGTCCATATACATCATAGGCAGGTACGTGCCCTGATCCAGGAAAGAAGTATAACGTCCATGCTTCAATGCTTCATGATAAATCTCTACAGCATAGTCCGTAGTACCGCCGCCCGGTGCGCTTTTCCAGCTTATCAGACCGGGATAACGCAGGCTGCGGACATCCAGGCCCCAGCGCTGATGATAATACTGGCACCAAAGCTCACCGGCGTATTTGCTGATGCCATATACAGTCCGGGGTTCTACAACAGTTTGCTGCGGCGTCTGTTCACGGGGTGTGGATGTACCAAACACCGCTATGGAACTTGGCCAGTATACTTTATGCAGCTTCTCCTCCACAGCGATATCCAGTACCCGGAGCAGGCTGTTCATATTGATATCCCAGGCTTTCTGCGGGTTTTTCTCGCCGGTAGCGCTCAGGAGCGCAGCCAGCAGGTATACCTGCGTGATACCTTCCTTTTTTACAAGGTTGTGTACAGCGGATGCATCCATTACATCCAGCACTTGGTATGGACCCGCATCCCGGAGCAGCGGATGCGGCTCACGAATGTCTGTTGCGATGACCTGGCTGTCACCATACATGTTGCGTAAGGCCAGTGTGAGTTCTACACCAATCTGGCCGCAGGAGCCGATAATCAGAATTTTTTCCTTGTTCATGCTAAAGCTGTTATGATCATGCATGGGCATCAGCTTCACAGAGAAGCCTGGATCATTTGAATAAAATCATCAAACAAATAACGGGAGTCATACGCCCCTGGTGTACTTTCCGGATGATACTGAACGGAGAAAGCTGGTTTATGCTTCATCCGTATACCTTCTACAGACCCGTCATTCAGGTTAATATGCGTAATCTCCAGTTCTTCATTCCGGCTGACCGCTTCAGGATCTACGCCAAAGCCGTGATTTTGGGTAGTGATCTCCGATCTGCCTGTCAGCAGATTTTTTACCGGGTGGTTCAGTCCACGATGGCCGTGGTGCATTTTGAATGTAGGTATATCATTGGCACGTGCCAGTAACTGATGCCCGAGACAAATGCCGAACAGGGGCTTCTCATCGGCGAGCAACTGCCGCACGGTCTCTGCTGCATAATCCATTGCAGCAGGGTCGCCGGGGCCATTGGATATAAAATATCCGTGCGGCTCAAATGTCCGGAGTTCTGCCGCATCGGTTTTTGCCGGGAATACTTTCAGGAAAGCATTTCGTTCTGCCAGGCAGGAAAGGATATTCCGCTTAACGCCCAGATCCAGCACGGCAATACGAATAGGTGCATTGGAGTCACCTACTGTATAGGATTCCTGTGTAGAGACAACAGAAGACAATTCAAGACCACTCATGTCAGGGACGGCACGCAGTTGTTCCTGTAAAACAGCGTGTTCATCTGTTTCTGTTGTTATGACGCAGTTCATAGCGCCTTTCGCACGTATATGCTGCACAAGTGCGCGGGTATCCACATCGTAGATAGCCACGATATTATTTTTTACGAGGTATGGCTCCAACCCGTCATCTGCAGTCATGCGGCTGTAGCGGCGGGAAATATTTTTGCAGATGAGCGCTTTGATCCGGACAGCATCACTTTCCACATCCGAATCCTTTACCCCATAGTTGCCAATGTATGTATTATTCATGATCAGCACCTGTCCTGTATAGGAAGGATCGGTAAACACTTCCTGATAGCCGGTCATACCGGTATTGAAGCATATCTCTCCGCCGGCAGTACCGGCAGCGCCAAATGATTTTCCTTTAAAAAGAGTACCATCCTCAAGCAGAAGCCAGGCAGGTGATGATTGTACGGCTGAAAGCGGCATGAAAAACAAATTTTGCAAAATTGCAGTTTTCTGAGGGATTTTGCAAGGAGAAAATAAGCAAGTCAAATTAGTTATTGGATGAGAACGATTACCCTGATTAGCAGAGGCATTATTTACAAATCTTTTTTACAGCCTGTTAACGATACAAAAACACCTTCATTTTCTGCACATTATCACCCAAAATCATCCAATAACACGCCATTAACGCTCCCATCAGTACATTGGCAGGATTCTTGATTTTTATTATTTCAAAATAAACAGCTACATGGTACCTTTAGTCGAAAGGCTCAAAGAGTTTATGGATTATAAACGGATGGGGATTAAAGAAGTTGCAGACCAACTTGGCTACAAATCACCACAAAAATTATACAGGCTCTTTAATACGCAAAATGCATGGCCCAGTTGCCAGATCATAGAAGATCTGGCCATTAAATTTAAAGAACTGAATATTAACTGGCTGTTTACCGGGCGGGATGCCATGTTGTATACAGAACCGGACACTTCCGATTTCCGGGAGAAATATTATACCTGTCTGGAAGAAAAGGCGCAGATCGCAACAAAGTGCCTTGAGTTAAAAGAAAAATATGAAAATCTGCTTATACAGACAAATAAAAACTCATAAAGAGATCATCCTCTGATATTCTATTGAGCAATAGCAAAACGACACATACCGGTTTGGGCATGTGTCGTTTTTCACATAGAATATATACACAGACAGTATATATTACACCAGCATGGTCACCGGATTTTCCAGATAAGCTTTAAGTGTTTGCATAAACCGGGCTCCAACCGCTCCGTCTACAACCCTGTGATCGCAACTAAGTGTAAGTTTCAGCAACTGACGTATAACCACTGCTCCATTTTCCACAACAGGGGTTGCCGCAATTTTACCTACAGCCAGGATGCAGCTATCAGGGGGATTGATGATCGCTGTAAATTCATCTATATCCATCATACCCAGATTAGAAATAGTAAATGTATTACCGGTAAACTCCGGCGGCTGCAGTTTTTTGTTTCGGGCTTTTTCTATCAGGCCGCCTGCATCCTCCGCTATCTGTGATAATGATTTCTGATCGGCAAAACGGATTACAGGCACAATCAGGCCCTCATCTACAGCAACAGCAGTACCGACATGTATATGCCCAAACCGGCGGACAAAATCTCCCATCCAGGCGCTGTTCACCTCAGGGTGCTTCCGCAGCGCCATAGCCGAAGCTTTAATAATTAAGTCATTAAAGGAAACCTTAACCGGAGACAAATCGTTGATGTGCTTACGCGCTTCGATGGCTTTATCCATCGTGATCGTCATCCTCAGGTAAAAATGTGGCGCACTGAACTTGCTCTCTGCCAGGCGCTGGGCAATAACCCGTCGCATCTGTGACAGCGGTATATCCTGGTGGGCTTCTGTCCCTAAAGACTGTTGCTGCTGCGGAACAGCAGCCGTCTGCGCTTGCACCACACCGGTTTTCGCAGCAGGCTTATATTCATCTACATCACGCTTGATGATACGGCCGCTGTCGCCGCTCCCTTTCAGTTCGTTGATGGCAATTCCTTTTTCCTTTGCAAGACGGCGGGCCAGCGGAGAAATTTTCACGCGTTCGTCTCCAGCCTCCTCCTGTGCAGGAGATGAAGCAACGGTTGTTGCTGGGGCTCCGGCGTCCGGCTGAGTCTCTTGTGTTTCGGCCGGTACATCATTACCGGCATCTTCTTCCAGGTAAGGTTGTATATCCGTTCCTGCCTTACCGACAATCGCAATAATATCATTAATCTTTGCTGCACTTCCTGCTTCCACACCAATATAGAGCAACGTACCTTCTACATAAGGCACGATCTCCATAGTAGCTTTGTCTGTTTCCACTTCAGCCAGCACGTCATCGCTTTTCACCGGATCTCCTACTTTTTTCAGCCATGATACGATCTTGCCTTCTTTCATGGTATCGCTGAGCAGCGGCATACGGATTACCGTAGCATCGCCCGGTTTGGGAGCAGATTTAGGCTTGGCAGGTTCCTGTGCAGCAACCGCTTCTTCAGGCTGGCTCTTGTTATCTTTATCTGCCGGTTTATCTTCTTTTTCCTGTGCTACAGGCGGTTCCTCTTTCAGCAAAGACTGATAGTCTTCACCCGGCTTACCGATGATGGCAATGATATCATTCACCTTAGCCGCCTGTCCCTGCTCTACACCCAGGTACAACAACGTTCCGTCCACATAGGGCACAACTTCCATCGTGGCTTTGTCTGTTTCGACATCTGCCAGTACATCATCAGACTTTACAGTATCTCCTACTTTTTTATGCCAGGCTGCTATTACGCCTTCCTTCATCGTATCGCTAAGCAGGGGCATACGGATCACTTCGGCCATATCTTTTATCTTTCTATGCTGTTTTAACTTCTATCAGGTCTCAAAAGTAATCAATTCCCCTATTTGTAACGGTGTGGCAGGTTTGTTTTTTTAAACAGGAGCAATAAGCGAGATCCTTGATCATCCGGCACAAAATAAAAACAGGTGTTGATCCATGAACCGATAAGTATCGTACAGGATACTTTCATTCATTTTCAACACCTGTTCCGGTTCAGGTCAGGAACCGGCCGGATCCGGATCAATCCAGCGCTGTAGCGCCTTCGATGAGTACCGTCACCTTATTATTCAATACTTCCACAAACCCGGCTGATATCTCATACAAATCTGCCTGGTTGCGGTCTTTTATGATCTTCATTTTCCCGTTACCCAGCGAAGCGATCATAGGCGCATGGTTTTCAAGAATCTCAAAAGAGCCTTCCGTACCAGGCAACTGGATGCCATACACGTTGCCGCTGAATATTTTACGTTCGGGGGATAATATCTCTAACTGCATGTTCTTAATATTGAGGGTACGCTGACTGAAAACTAACTTCTGGCCATTTCCATCAGCTTTTTACCCTTGGCGATAGCATCGTCAATAGTACCTACGAGGTTAAACGCCGCTTCGGGGTATTCATCCACCTCACCGTCCATGATCATGTTAAAGCCACGGATGGTTTCTTCGATCGGAACCAGCACACCCTTCAGTCCGGTAAACTGCTCGGCCACATGGAACGGCTGCGAGAGGAAACGCTGCACCCTGCGTGCACGGGATACGGTCAGCTTATCATCTTCGCTGAGTTCATCCATACCAAGGATGGCAATGATGTCCTGCAGTTCTTTATAACGCTGGAGGATGAGCTTTACACGGTTGGCGCAATTGTAATGTTCCTCACCCACAATGGCAGGGGTCAGGATACGGGAAGTGGAATCAAGCGGGTCTACCGCCGGATAGATACCCAGATCCGATATTTTACGACTCAATACCGTAGTGGCATCAAGGTGGGCAAATGTAGTAGCCGGGGCGGGATCGGTAAGGTCATCCGCCGGTACGTACACTGCCTGCACGGAGGTGATGGAACCATTTTTTGTAGAAGTGATCCGTTCCTGCATCAATCCCATTTCAGTAGCGAGTGTCGGCTGATAGCCCACCGCGGAAGGCATACGTCCCAGCAGCGCCGACACTTCAGAACCCGCCTGAGTAAAGCGGAAGATATTATCTACGAAGAAGAGGATATCCTTTCCTTTACCAGCCCCGTCACCGTCACGGAAATATTCGGCCATGGTAAGGCCGGACAAAGCCACACGGGCACGGGCTCCGGGAGGTTCGTTCATTTGCCCGAAAACGAATGTAGCCTTGGATTCCTTCAGTTCATTGAGGTCAACAGCGCTCAGATCCCATCCGCCTTCTTCCATGCTGTGCTTGAATTTATCACCGTATTTCACGATTCCGGCTTCGATCATTTCACGCATCAGGTCATTTCCTTCACGTGTACGTTCTCCCACACCGGCGAATACAGACAGACCACCGTGGCCCTTTGCGATATTATTGATCAGTTCCTGAATCAGTACGGTCTTACCTACTCCGGCGCCACCAAACAGCCCGATCTTACCACCTTTTGCATACGGTTCGATCAGGTCAATAACTTTAATACCCGTAAACAGGACTTCTGTAGACGTACTCAGGTCTTCAAACTTTGGCGGCTTTGCATGGATCGGACGACCGTTTGTCTTATCCGGCGCCGGCAACCCGTCAATCGCATCACCTGTTACATTAAACAGGCGGCCATTGATCTGCTCTCCGGTAGGCATGGCAATCGCCTTGCCGGTATCCGTCACCTTCATACCGCGGACCAGACCTTCCGTACCGTCCATCGCCACAGTACGCACACTGTCTTCGCCGAGGTGCTGCTGTACTTCGAGTACCAGCTTATCACCGTTTTCCCGCGTGAGTTCGAGGGCGTTATAAATTTCAGGCAACTTGTTGTCGCCCGTAAAGTGAACGTCCACTACAGGACCAATGATCTGCTTTATTTGACCAATGTTTGGCATACTATTGAGTTATATTAAAGAAGAGAAATTTGTCAAATTTCGCGCAAAGGTAACACTTGGATCAGCAATTGTCAAAATTGAGGCTAAAAATAGTTTTCCCGACAGGAAGTAATTAACAATCAGCAGCTTTAATACCAGCGACGGGGAAAAATGCATATTTAAGCATTCTGTTAAAATTGTTTTCCACAAGCTCCGGCTTACCCGGAGAAGGGAAATAATTGATTAGGTTTGCACATTAAAATGCGGACTCCCTGATGCGATTGAAACATCTACAAATACTGATTATCACTATCATAGCTCTGGCGGGATGTGCCAGGGATCAGCATAAGTTTACGATTACCGGCCAGATCAAAGGCATGCCGGAGCAAACGGTACAACTGGAAGAACTGGGGATTAATGAAATTACGATCATAGATTCCGTACGGACAGACAACGGACAGTTTGAGTTGTCGGGCACTGCTCCTGAACCAGGACTTTACCGGCTCAGCTTCGACAACAATCAATATATCATCCTCTCCATCAGCGGGGGTACATTAAAAGTCAATGGCGACTGGCATACATTATACGACTATACGATAACCGGCTCTCCCGCTTCAGAAAGCCTGCGGAATTTTTTGCGTACCGTACGGGAGTATGCACGCGACATCAACACGATTTCCGGTGTGGTCCGCACGATGCAGGAACGGGGTAACGACAGCCTGCTGGAAGCTGCATATAAAGACATGAAGGATATTAACTTCCAGCTTACCCGGTTTATTGAGCATTACGCAGATACTACTTCCGATCTGCCGGCTGCGCTCTTTGCCGTACAAATATTAAACCCGGGCTCCGAACGGGTTTATCTGGAAACCTTTGTACAAACGCTGGACCGCCGCTTTGCCAACGCCCGCCTTGCGAAGGACTTTACCGTAAAGCTGAACCGTATGCTGGCGCAGCCGCAAATGCCCAAACGCCATAAACGCCTCATTCCGGACGGACCTGACCCCGAAGCTCCGGATTTCAGCCTGCCTACCCCTGCAGGAGCAACGGTAAGTCTGTCTTCGTTTAAAGGGAAATATGTGCTGCTTGATTTCTGGGCATCCTGGTGTGCGCCTTGCCGCGCCGAGAATCCGAATGTAGTAGCGGCATACCATAAGTTTAAAAACAAGAATTTTACAATACTCGGCGTTTCGCTTGATCAGAAAAAAGAAGCCTGGCAAAAAGCCATTGAAGATGACGGACTTACCTGGACACATGTCAGCGATCTGCGCGGGTGGTCTTCTCCTGCAGCACAGATATATCAGGTCGAATCTATTCCTGCCAATTTTCTCATTGACCCCGACGGCAAGATCATCGCCTGTAATCTCCGCGGCGCAGCATTGGCTTCGCGGCTGCAGGAGGTATTGAAGTAGAAAGCACTGGCGGCAGCATCGGCAGATATCAGAGCTGTTAAAACTTGACAATGCCCATACCCAGGGCCGCTTTTACCAGACCGATAGAGTTTTTTACATCCAATTTTTTCAAAAGATTGAACCGGTGAAATTCGACAGTCCGGAAACTGATATATAGCTTGTCAGAAATTTCCTGGGTAGTATACTCAGCCACGATCAGTTTTAATACTTCGACCTCCCTCCGGGTAAGTTCCGGATAGCAGCTTTGCATCCGTTCTGTTCCTTTCAGCAGGTTTTGCAACATCTGCTCCTTCAGGCTCGGCTCTATAAACTCCTCTCCTGAATAAACCATGTTGATAGCGTCAAGCAATGTCTGATCATCAGTCTCTTTCAGCAGGTAACCCATACATCCCCTGCGCATCATACTTTTGATAATTGTCGGTGCATCCAGGCTGGTGAGCGCAATTATCTTTATCGCCGGATACTTATCCCTGATCAGCGGAGCAATCTCTTTACCAGATTTATCCGGCAGGAGAATATCAAGCAGCAGGACATCCGGCAATTGAATCTTCAGCCCTTCCATCAGATCCGCATAGCTTGTATAAGTACCTGTAATCGAAATATTCGGCTGTCCCGACAGCATAGCGGTAATCCCTTTTATAGCAAGAGGGTGATCATCAATAATGCTGACTTTTATTTTCATAATCAAGTTCCGTTAACCTGTTTGATGTTCGTCTTCCTTTTCCGTTTGCACCCTGTCCCGCGTGTCAAACTCCAGATAAGTAGTGGTGCCTACATTCAGATGGCTCTGCAGTTCTATCTTTCCATGAAGCGCTTTGACCCTTCGTCTGATGCTTACCAGCCCCATCCGGCTGCCGCGGTGCTCCTTAATCCGGCTTATATCAAAACCCATCCCGTTGTCTTCTACAACAATATGCAGGTAACCGTCTATGTACGAAAGCTCGATGAGCGCTTTGGGCGACCGGGCATGTTTGATGATATTCTGAACCAGTTCCTGCACGATGCGGTATATGGATAACTCAAAATCCGATTCAAAACGCGGAATATTTCCGTATTGACGATAGATGGTACGGATACCATAGTTCGATTCAATAGAGTTAGAAAAATAACGCAGCGCATCATTAAGTCCATCCTCCAGCAGCCAGTCCGGCATCAGATTATGAGCGGTAAACCTGATTTCCCGGATAATATTATTAACGTTATTCAGCAAGCCGTTGTATTGTTTCTCTTCCATCGACCCGCGCATACTGCTGAGCTGCATTTTTACCGCAGACAACTGGATCATAATACTGTCATGCAAAACCCTGCCGATACGGTTCCTTTCCTGCTCCTCTCCCTCCATGAGCGCCTGCAGGTTGCCAATGGCCTGCTTGTCGTGAATATTCTGTATTACGGACTGCTGCAGTTTTTGCTTGTGCTGGTATATCCTGTAAAAGTGAATGCCGAGTAATAGCAGGATGACCAGAATAATGATTGCAAACATCAGCCAGGCATACGCTTCTTTCAACTGCGCTTCTTTTACGGACAGGCTGAGCTGCTGCCTGCTGATCTCCTCATTCTTTCGCGCCAGATGATATTTCAGGAGCAGGTCTACCGTTTTACTTCTTTCAAATTTTTCATTGAATTGTCTCAGGGTATCAAGATGTTTTTGGTACTCATTGGCTTTCCGGTAATCTCTTTGTTTTTCATAGATCGACACCAGCCCCTGGTAAACCGGTATCAGGAAATCTGTCTGCCGGTGCGGCAATGCGTATTCCAAAGCACGTTCATAAAAATACACTGCACTGTCCGGGCTATTCCGTGCAAACATGGAGTAGCCTAACGCCACATCAACAATTGCTCTTACCAGTGGCGTACTGTTTTCTGCAGAAATATGCACCACTTCCTGCATGATCGCTTCTGCATTTTCCGGCATTCGTTTCTGGTAGTATATGAAAGAAATATTGGTAAGCGCCGCAATCTTTACTAATATATCAGCCTGCTCTTCCTGCTCGAGGTAATGAATAGCCATGCGGTAATATGTCAAAGACGAATCATTTACGGTATCTTCCTTGTAATAAGAGCCCAGGTGAAGGCTGTTCAGTGCGAGCAGGGAATTATAGCCGATCATTTTTGCCAGACTGTCTGCCTTCATCAGGAAATGGACCGCCTGGCTTTTTTCCTCCAGCCGCACCCAAAGCCCGCCCATTACAGAATATGCTTCCGCCAATCTTTTCAGCTCTCCCGGCTGATGTTCCAGATATTCCAGCGCCTTATAGCAGTAGATGATGCTCATAGAATAATAACCCTGTGTTTGGAAATTATTGGCTATCTGGACATACAGTCGCCCTATATACCCGTAGAACCGCGGCGTATCCTTCAACAGCTCTATGCCCAGCTCCAGATACCTTGTGCTTTCCGACATCTCTCCTTTCCGGAAATAGGCCCTGGCCAAGCCTTCCAGCGACCGGGCCTTGCCATACCGGTAATCCAGCACATTCGACCGGGTATACAAAGCATTAAAGATCGCAATGGCGCTGTCTGTTTCGCCCGAGACAAGCACATCCCCGCCTCTTTCAAGATCATAAACAATATTAGTCGTATCCAGGCTGTAGTCGCCGTAATACTCCCTGCCTGACGGATATACAGCATCCGGCTCATGTGAAGTACAACCGAAAAAGTATAAAATCGGGAACAGTATAAGAATATGAGGTTTCAGAGGCATACCGGCCGCCATTGATCCACCAAGATACGTCAGGATTTACTTACTGTCCGGCAGAAGAATGATAAACAAGTGAATTCACCTGTTTTTGAGAAATCAGGTATGCGTTTACATCCAATTCACAATCAGGAAATCTATTTTTGAGGGAAGCTGAATATACAGGATCCTGAAAGCTTACCCAATCTACCCGTTTATATTTTCTAATCTTAAAACAGAAAAAATGATCAAAACAAAAATCATTATTCTTGGCTGTTGTCTTTTGGGCTGGGGCCATTCTGACGCCTGCGCACAAAGCAATGCAGTCGCTGCAGGCGGCGATCATACGGGAGCGGGCGGCACGGTGAGCTACTCTCTGGGACAGATCGCATATGCTTCGTTTTCGGGAAACACCGGCACAGCGGCACAAGGCTTACAGCAGCCTTACCGTATCACAGTGCAAAGTGTGGCCGATTATAACCGGTCATTACCGGAGATCACCGCTTTCCCCAACCCTGCCGGAGATATGGTATGGCTGCAGACAGGTCCGGGGGATCATGCGGCATTACAGTATCTGCTGTACGATGTACAGGGCAAGGCGCTTGCATCCGCCTTCATAGAGCCGGGCATTACACAAGTGCCGTTAGGCACGCTTCCGAATGCCGTTTATTTCCTGAAAGTCTTTAATACACACCAAACTAAAATATTTAAAATCACAAAAAACAAATAATATGAAATACATATACCTATGTCTGAGCATGTTAGTATTTATCGGAACCGGGTGGGCGCAGGCGCCGCAGCAAATGAGTTACCAGGCCGTATTGCGCGATGCAAACGATGAGCTTATTACCAATGCACCTGTATCAATGAGGATCAGTATTCTGCAGGGTAATGTGATCGGCACGGCTGTTTATACAGAGACCCAGCAGACTAATACCAATGCCAACGGATTGGCAACTATTGAAGTGGGCGCAGGAACGGTAGTAACAGGCAGCTTCAATACAATAGACTGGTCGCAGGGACCTTATTTTATTAAAACAGAGACTGATCCATCGGGAGGAACCAATTATAGTATTACCGGTACGCAACAATTGTTAAGTGTACCATTTGCACTCTATGCAGCAACAGCAGGTAATGGTACTGCCGGCCCCAAGGGCGATAAAGGTGACCAAGGCGATAAAGGAGACAAGGGAGACAAAGGTGATCCGGGATCTGCCGGAAGCGGAACAGTATATAGTGTAGGAGATACGCTTAAAGGAGGCATTGTATTTTATGTATATGACGGAGGCAGGCACGGTCTTATTGCTGCCCTGGCAGATCATGACTCTTCGGTGATGTGGAAGAATCCGGCTTCCACTACTCCGAATACCTTTCCCTGGGTCGCCTCCTTTGCGAACGGAATAGAGGCAGGGAGAGCAAACACAGCCCAGATCATTGCTACGCATACGGCTACACAGTCGCTGGGAGACAAGCAGATGAATGCAGCCAGAGCCTGCAACGAATATGCTGTTACCTGGAAGGGGGTGACTTATTCCGGATGGTATCTGCCCTCTCTTCATGAGTTACAACTACTATATACAAACAGGTCCGTGGTAGGAGGATTTCAAACGTCATCTGTTACCACAGATATATATTGCAGCTCTACTGCGATGCCGGATAACCAATTTAATATCCGGACAGTAAACTTTGCGGACAACGGATCGGCATCCCAGACGGGTACAGGAAAAAACTTTAAGTGTCGGGTACGTCCTATTTGTTCTTTCTGATCCGTTGTATAATTTTTCCGAACTGATTCTTCATTGGTAAAAATCCGGGTATGACAACAGCATAGTACTGGTTTTGCATATCCGGATTATCCATATTTTATGCATCACGCTTAATATACCCTGTCATGCAACGAGTATTTCTCAGTTTTTTGCTTTTGTCCTGTATTGCTGCTACTGCAGCGTAGGAGGAGTTTGATACCGTGAAAAATTCCGGATCAGCAGGGTACATTTCTTTTATCGAAAATAAAAAACAGTGGGCGCCGGAGATCAGGTACAAGACCGAGCTCCCGGCAGGTGCGGTATTCATTACCGATCAGGGGTTCGTATATCATTTCATAAACCAGGAAGATCTGTCACGTATCCATAAACATGTTACTGAGGGAAAGGATGTCAGTGGAGAAACGGTACGGCACCATGCTTATAAAGTCAGCTTTACCGGTGGCCGTACCGGTATTCATTATCAGCCATCTGCCAGAAAACCGTTTTATCACAACTATTTTACAGGCAACGATCCATCGCGGTGGGCAGGCCGGGCAGGGATATATGACAGTCTTCTGATGAAGGATATATATACCGGCATTGACATGGCAGTACGGATGGGAGACGACGGTACATTAAAGTATGATCTGATCGTTGCACCAGGAGCCGATCCGTCCGGGATTGTATTGTCTTTTGAAGGCGTACAGCCAAAGCTTGCGGCAAACGGCGACCTGCTGATCACTACCTCTGTAAATAAAATAACCGAAAAGGCTCCATATTGCTATCAAATAGTGAATGGCCGTAGAATAACCGTTAAAAGCAGGTACCGGCTTGAGGGTAAGCATCTTTCTTTCGACTTTCCGGATGGTTATGATACCAATCATACACTCATCATAGATCCCGAGTTGGTATTCTCCACATACAGCGGCGCCACCGGAGGACATCATTACGGGCAAAGTGCCACGTACGACAGTAAAGGGAATATGTATGTCGGCGCACTGAGCGTTTCTACAGGATGGCCGGTAACGCTCGGTGCATTCCGCGCTACCGGTGCGGGCAGCGCTACCGCCACTATCAGTAAGTATACGCCTGATGGCAGGAGTCTGCTGTATGCTACCTATTACGGCGGCAGCGGCAGCGCAGACGTACCGAATACCATGAGGGTAAACAGTAAGGATGAGCTGGTAATTGCAGGCGCCACTAACTCTACGGATCTCGCCGTTACACCCGGAGCATTTGATCCGGCATTCAACGGAGGATCATCTGACCTGTTTATCGCCCACTTTACGGAAGACGGTGCAGGATTGATCGGAGCTACTTATGCAGGCGGGTCGGGAGAAGATCCCCGGTCGCTGGATGTAGCAGTATCCGGCCCGGCCGCACAGAACGGCGCACAAAGCAGCAGCCCCTGCGAGATCATATTTGATGGGGCAGACAATATATGGGTGGTCAGCAATACTAATTCTGCAGACTTTCCCGTCACGGGCAATGCCCTGCAGTCATCTATCGGCGGAGGATTCGATGCAGTATTGTTTCAACTGGACCCAACCTGTTCCGTATTGAAATACGGCACTTACCTGGGAGGTCAATCCGATGATGCAGCATTTAATATTGTCTTCAACCAGGCAGGGAATATCATACTTTGCGGAGGTACAAAAAGCGATGACTTCCCTGTTACCGCAGGTACGCTGTATACAACCCGGCCGGGAGGCACATGGGACGGGTTTGTCTCTGTAATAGATACAACAGCACACAGTCTGCTCCATTCTACATTTATAGGAACCGCAGGCACAGATAATGCAGTAAAACTGCAGGTAGATTGCGACGGTCATATCTATGTGCTTGGCCGTTATGTCTATGGCGTTACGGATTATCCGTTTTCACCCGGAGTCTGGATGTGGCCGTCAGCTGATGTTTTTATCACAAAACTGGCGCCTGATCTGTCAGCGTCCCTTCTGTCGACCGTACTGGGACGAACAAGGGTTCAGGGGCCGTATGACGGGTATTACCCTACTGCCTTTATGCTGGATGGATGTGGGCGTAGTTATGTTTCCGGTATAGCCGTATACCCGTTCCCCGGAATGCCGGCAACTCCGGATGCATTGGACGATGTGCAAAAAAAATTCTGGTTCTGTGTTTTGGATAAAGATTTCAGCACACTGCAATATGCCAGCTATTTTGGTGAACGGGGAGGCGATGAGCATATTCACTCCGGCACATCCCGTTTCGATCCGGCAGGCTATCTCTATCATACGTTATGTACGGCAAATTCCGGTTTCCCGGTTACACAGGGAAGCTGGTCTCCTTCAAAAAGAAACAATACAAGCCGCAATGATGCAGTCAGTTTTAAAATCGATTTCCATATCCCCGATATATCAGTTGAAGCCATAGGCTCCGGGGGAGCCAACGACAGCGCTCCACATTGTGTCCGCGGATGTAAGCCGGGCTATTTCAGATTTACACGCCGGCAGGCAGACAGCACTCCTTTTACAGTATATTATACAATAGGCGGATCTGCCGTCAATGGAACTGATTACCAGCAGATACCGGACAGCATTGTTATTCCCTCCAATGACAGCGTTGCGCTGCTGCCCCTTACCCCTCTTCATGTTCCTGCTCCGACAGGCGTAAGAGACGTCACAATCAGCCTGCTCGATATTTGTAAATGTCCGGATAAGACAACTGCCGGATTGATCATCTACGACTCCCTGTACCTGACAATACTCACACCGCCGGATACGGTCTGTCCGGGTACGCAGCTCACTATAGAAGCCGATATAGACAGTTCTCTTTATTACGAATGGCAACCTGAAACGCTTATTCCGGGACCTTATCCGTTGGGGACCGTCATTCATCCTGTTCCGGAAGCCACCACTACCTATACCATCACTGCTGTACAACGTGATGCTCCGGCAACCTGCCCGCCGCGGCGGCAAAGCTACCGCGTAACGGTTGAGCCCTATCCCACGCTCCAATTATCCCCGCAGGACACCAGCCTGTGCCTCTATGGCAACGACTCTCTCCCGCTTATGGTAAAAGCTATACCGGATGCAACCGGTTATCGCTATCTGTGGACTCCCGATACGTATCTGCGGGACCGGTATAGCCCGGAAAATAAATTTTCCGCACCACCGGGTACATATGTACGTTACGTGGAAGTGGCTACACCCGCTGCCGGCTGTACAACAAAAGACAGTATCATAATCCGTATACTGGCAGCATCAGATTTCACTACAGTCAGCCCGCAGGATACTACCATAGATTACGGCGAAGAAGTATTGCTGGAATCGCACGGGCCGGCTATAAGCTGGTTATGGACACCAGCCGCATATCTCAGCGATCCTGCTGGCCCAGCGCCGGTATCGCGTCCGTTGGAATCCGTCACCTATCTGCTGGTCACCACCGATCCGCGGGGATGCGTAGATACATCGGAAGTGAATATACACGTAAAATACACCTCCCGCGCATTTATCCCCACGGCATTCTCTCCGAATGGCGACGGGATCAATGATCAATTCCGTATCGGGGGTATTGTTTTCGAAAAATTAATCTTTTTCCGGGTATTCAACCGTTTCGGGCAGCAGGTATTCTTTACTGCAGATCCGTTAAAAGGATGGGATGGCAGCTGCAACGGCGCACAATGTGACGCAGGCAGCTACTACTATATCGCCCAGCTTTCGCTCCCCACGGGTGAACGTATCAATCTGAAAGGAGACGTAACCTTATTAAGATAACCCCTTAAAAGTCAGCTGCTCTTGTGAGATCAGGGGTCCTGCTGCCAGCAGGTATATTTACTCCGCAGCATTTTCAAAATAATCAATGAGCTGCATCAGTTCGTTATCAGTAAGATGCGGGAAAGGTGTCATAGTAGACTTATTCCATTTTTCGTATAATGACCGGGCATAAGGATCTCCGGAACGTATAAACTCAGGGCTGTTTTTAATAAAGGCCTTTAGTCTCGCCGTGTCATTATTCCAACGTGCCAGAGACCCTTCAAGCGCCGGCCCCATTTTGTCCTTCTTAACAGAATGACAAATAGCACAGTTATCCACAAAAAGCTTCTTCCCTCCTGTAAGCCGCGGGACAGCCACTTCCACCGGTCTCTCATGCACATCAGATGCATTATTACAAGCGTGCAGTATCAGCATGACTGATGCGAGTATTGCTGCACAATACTTCTTTCTTTTCATCATTACTCCAACTTCAACAGACAGGCAGAAACCTGATGCAAACAATTATTATTTTTCGAGTGTCTCTATATTCCGGAACAGGCGGCTCCATCGCAGATCAAAAAGATTTTTACCATAGCTCAGCCACACAAACCAGGCCTTACCTACAATATGATCCTCCGGAACAAAGCCCCAATAACGGGAGTCTGAAGACTGGTGGCGGTTGTCTCCCATCATCCAGTAATAATTCATTTTGAATGTATAAGTACTTACCGGCTGGTTGTTAATGAAAACCTGTCCGTCGCGCACGTCCAGCTCATTCCCCTCATAACGGTTAATAACCCGGTGATATAAAGAAATGTTTTCCGGAGTAAGCTGTACCGTAGCACCTTTTTTCGGCACCACCAGCGGACCAAAATTATCACGGTTCCAACGGAAGCGCAGCGGGTCAAGCGGAAAACCTACATCCATGGAAATATCATCTTTCGGAAATACGAAAGGTGTGACCAACGTTACACCTGAAACCTGCCGTACGATATTCACCTTATCATTGGGAATATTGTATATCTGGTTGCGGCTCATATCCTGTCCGATATAGTCAATACTGTGCTCCTCCATAAATTCTTCACTAAATGCGGGAATGGTCATCGCAACCTTATGAAACATTTTCGCATGTGGGAATACCTTCGCCTGTTCATCGTTTACATAAACGACCCCGTCGCGGATCTCCAGCTTATCGCCGGGTATGGCCATACAGCGTTTGATGTAATTTTCCTTTTTATCCACCGGGCGGGTAATGATCTCATGCCGGGCAAGGATATTAGCCCTGCCTTCACGCAGGCAGGCCATATGATAATCTTCCTCCGGCCGGTCTGCCATAACAGTATCGCCGTTCGGAAAGTTGAACACCACCACATCATATCTTTTAATCTCCCCCAGACCAGGCCAGCGACGGTATTTCCACTGCACTGATTCGGAATATGATTTACCGCCCAGGAATGTATTGTGCACCAGCGGCACTGACAGCGGCGTCATCGGAGGGCGCGGACCATAGGAAACTTTGCTGACAAACAGAAAATCATTGATGAGCATACTTCCCTCCATAGATCCGGTAGGTATGGTATATGCTTCTACCAGGAACGTTCTGATCAGGGTAGCTGCCACGATCGCAAAAAGCCCGGCATCAAGCCATTCCCGCCATACAGGCTTTTTCTTTTTTTCTTTTTTCTGCCCGGCTTCTTTCTTCTTCCAGAATGCAAGTCGCATAGTATGTGCATAAGATGAGCCTCAAAAGTATAATAAATTTTGCATGGTGTCGGGGAGGAATTCCACGATGGATTTGTTTTAGGGGATTATTAACAGCCGTTAGGCAATCACGCAGGATTACCCCTACGGTAATATTTACATACCGGCTTCAATCCGCAGATATCACATTTGGGGCTGCGCGCCAGACATATATACCGGCCATGCAGGATCAGCCAGTGATGAGCAATATGGATCAACTCCGGGGGGATAAAAGACACAAGCTGCTTCTCGGCCTGCAAAGGATTCTTTGCATTTACGGTCAAACCGATCCGTGCAGACACGCGGAACACGTGCGTGTCTACGGCCATATTGGGCTGATCGTACAGTACTGAAGTGATCACATTGGCCGTCTTCCGTCCTACACCCGGCAATTGCACCAGCTCCTCTACGGTAGCCGGTATTTTACCTCCGAACTTCTCCATTACCATCTGTGCCATACCGATCAGGTGCTTCGTTTTATTATTGGGATAACTGATGCTCCTGATATAGGGAAACAGTTCTTCCGGTGTGGCACGGGAAAGGCTTTCCGGATCGGGATAACGGGCAAACAGCGCGGGAGTGGTCATGTTCACCCGCTTATCGGTGCATTGGGCGGAAAGGATTACGGCAACCAGCAATTGGTAAGGCGTATCGTATAGCAACTCAGTTTCGGCTTCCGGCATGTTTTGCTGAAACCAGTTGATCACATAAGCATAACGTTCTTTTCTCGTCACAGTTAAGGGATGAAAATTGAAAGGTGAAAATTGAAAGTCAGCTTCATTTTCAACTTTCAATTTTCACCTTTCGATTAAATAAACTTGTTGTCTTTAGCTGTTTTTATCGCATCCGCTTTACTATGCACATTCAGTTTGTGATAGATATTCTTAATGTGGGATTTTACGGTTTCAAGATCAATGAACAATTCTTCCGCAATCCTTTTCCTGCTTTTTCCGGTAGCGATCTGCTCAAGTATTTCGGTTTCCCGTCGGGTAAGCGGTGATGCCTCGTTACGCTGGAAGGAGCGGATCACCATACGTGCTATATGAGCGCTCATGGGACCTCCTCCGTCCATAACCTCGGCAATCGCACTGATCACCTTTTCATGAGGTGTATTTTTCGTGAGATAACCGGCCGCGCCGTTTCCCAGAGCACGAAAGATAAGCGTATCCTGCTCATATACGGTAAGTATCAGGATATGCATATCGGGAAGTAGCTTTTTAAGCTTGGGGAGCGCATCAATACCTGAAAGTCCGGGCAGCTCCACATCAAGCAGCAAAACATCTGCGTCGTCATGTACAATTTTCTTCACAGCATCTTCGTATGACGGATAGGCACTTACTACCTGATATCCTTCAGTCTGGCCTATCAGGTATGCGTAGCCATTCCGTATTGTTTCGTCATCTTCTATAATGCTCACCCGTATATTCAGATCCCTGGTCATAATGGCGTGTTACATTGTATCGTTAAAGTTCGGAATCATTTCTGTGTTTTTTATCACGCGTATGACGGTATTTTTTTCCACTATCCGAAGGAAGCCGGAAAGTCAACGTAATAATGGATCCTGTTCCGGGGACGGCATCAATGTACAAACGGCCATGTATCCTTTCTGCACGCACCTGCATATTACTGATTCCGTGCCCTTTTCGTACACCGTGTATATCAAATCCTTTGCCGTTATCACTGAGTTTCAGTTGCAGCACATCTTTGTCCTTCAGCAACACCTCCAGGTTCACCTGTGTAGCGTCTGCATATTTCAGGCAATTATTTAAGGCCTCTTTAAAGATCATGGTCAGGTTGCGGCTTATATCAAGGGGAAGCCTGTTTTGCTTCATCCGTTCGTCTGTGCCGGTAAAAGAAAATTCTATATCCGTATCCTGGAATAATTCAACCCCGACGTCGCGGATACGATGCAGTATCTCATACAGATTACCATTAGAAGGCTGCAGAGACCAGAGAATATCTCTTGTTCCGCTGTATAATTGTGCCGTATTATCCTGTATCTGCTCAATAATACGGAAAAGATCAGGAGCCGGGTTACCTATCTTGGTCTTCAGGATATTCGCCAATACATTGATACGGGTAAGCCTGTTACCTACTTCATCGTGAAAATCTTCTGCCGTACGTTCCCTCACTTTATCCTGCTCTTCCCTGCGCAGCTTTTCAAGAAACCTTTGCCGGTTTTGCTTCCGTTTGTTGGCAGCATACTGCAGAATGATACCAAGCAGCATAAATCCAGCCAGCACAAGCAGCGTGAAAAGGTTCGTTTTATGAAAAGGAGCTATTATCTCAAAAGTGTAATGAAGCTCTCTGATGGTTTCATCATTTCCCGCAATACACTGTACTATAAAATCGTATTTCCCGGGAGGTAAGGCAGAATAAGTAACCGAGCTTACCGGCGACCAGTTAGACCAGGGGGCTTCCAGCCCGTTCATCATGTAGCGGTAGCGCAACTGGTCATGTCCGCTCAATGATATGGCGTGAAAGTTAAAGGTGACATTATTCTGCCGGTAAGGCAAGCGCAAATGATACGGTACAGAATACCAGGCATCGGTACTGTCGTAATAACTGGTATCGGAAATATGTTCGCCAAATACCTTTACCGATTGCATTACAATACTCACCGGAGCCGCATTGGTGAGCTTCGATACGGGATTGTAATGCAGCGCGCCGTTTGTAGTACCAAACCAGATGCTTCCGTCAGGCATTTTATGCACTGCATTGTGATTACTTTCCATCCCGGTAACACCTTGCTCTTTCCCGTAAGAGTAGATAACAGGCATGCTGTCTTTAAAGCTGATACGATGTATCCCAAAACCTGTTCCTGCCCATATATCTCCATCATCTCCGACGATAATATTATAGATAAAATCCGAACGCAATCCGTTTTGCTGACCATAGGTAGCAACCCTCCTGGTATCAAGGTCATAAGAAATAATACCGTTGTCACTGGTACCGATCCACAACTCTCTTCCACGGAGTGTAAAACATTGTGGAAGCGCATTGTCTACTGCAGTATTGGTAATGAAAGGATGAACACCATTCCCATCATACATTTTAATTCCGGCGCTTGTTGCGATCAGCAGGCTGTCTCTCCCGACAAGGATAAAAGATTTGGCAGTCACAGCCTCCAGAGGTAATTGCATAAACGTATCCTGCTCCAATACGGCAGCACTGTTTGCATAGCCAACCCAAAGATGATTTTTATTATCGGCGTATAGTGCGAGAACTGTTCCGGTCAGAGACCTGGATCCCGGAAGCATCACTGGTTTCAAGCCCCGATGGTCATACCGCCATAAGCCTATGCCGCGGGTTCCGATCCACAATTCATTCCCGTTACGCACTGCCAGCGCTGTAATAGCAGGCATCATACGATTCGGGAAAGGTATATTCCTGATCGTTCTGTCATAATACTCGTACAGACCGGCATCATATGTCCCCAGGTAAACCCTGCCTGCTTTATCTGCCGACACGCTGGTTACCTGCGCGCTGGGCAATCCCATACTTTCATCGAGTCCGGTAAACAGCGCTCCGGAAAAACGGAATACCCCTTGTCCGTCGGAAGCCAGCCAGACATTTCCCTCTGTGTCCGTAAGCAGCTCCGGGAAATTATTATTGCTCAGACCATTCCATTTGTTGTAATACTGAAATGAAGAATCTCTGAAGCGTAATACACCGCTGCTGGTTCCGATCCAATAATAATTCCGGTCATCTTCCGTCATACTCAATAATGCCGGAAAGACCGACAGGCTGTAGCCCGCCACCTTATACTCTGCAACAGCGTCTTCAGTAATGTAATATAAACCACTATTCGTAAGCACCCATATACGTCCCCCGCGATCCTTATACAATCGTGTTATGTATGGTATACTACCGCCCTTTTTTTCCAGGGCACGCTCTTTTCTGCTGTTCTTTTCAATCCATAATATCCGACCGGCGGCGGTAGCCAGCCAGACACCATTACGATCCGGCAGCAGGGAGGTAACCATAATGCTATCCGGAAGATTGAAAGCCGCACTTTTTCCGTCTTTTATCGAATAGATCTTACCGGCAGCAATACACCAGGCTGTACCATCTTCCGCCATACGGATTGTATTGACTGTATTCGCACCGGGATTATCGGAAGTGGAGAATGTAAAATGCTGCATTTCCCGGCCGGAAAACCGTGTAACACCGGCAGTGGAACCGATCCATATATTTCCTGTTGAATCCGCGGCAAGCGCACGTATCGCATTACTGGTCAACCCGTCCCGGACAGTGTAATTAGTAAAGCTGTGTCCGTCATAACGGGAAAGCCCACCCAAGGTACCGATCCAGAGATGACCATACCTGTCCTGCACCATACAGTCGGGCTGCGATTGTATCAATCCGTCCTCAATGTTCAGATTATAAAACGGAACACGCTGCGCAACGCTTATCCACGGGATGCAACTCAGCAAAAGCAGTGACAGGGCATATGCAGCCAACCACATCGCATCATATCTGTTATTCATGAACGGGCACATCGCTTTCGTGAAGTTATGTTTTAATCGTCAAAGAAAATACCGGAAGATGATCAAAATCCGGATACCGGGCAAATAAATCCCCCGCTATCTAACCCGTATTTCCGGGCTCTTTGCTTCAAATCCCCCGTTCCGGGGGGAATTGCGGATACGACTGGCAGATACATTTGTCAGACAAACTTTTTTTATGAAAAGATTCATGTACCTCATGCTGCAATACCTGCTGACTGTAACAGCAGCTTACGCCGCAGAGAAAGAAGGAGTGATTACCGGAAAAGTACAGGATGAACAAGGCGTGTCTCTGCCGGGCGCGCATATCCTGCTGCGTGCCGCGGCCACCGGCATACCGGTTAAGGTGGATGTAACAGACGGAAATGGATCTTTTTTCCTCGAAGCACCGGCAGACAGCGTTTATGAACTTTCTATAACCATAACCGGCATGCAAAGCCATACACAACAGGTAACGCTGCATGCAGATACCGTTAACATACCGGTTATTACCATGAAACCGGAAAGCCGGACGCTGGAGCAGGTTACCGTACGTGCGCAAAAGCCTATGATAGAAGTGCAGGCCGATAAGATCGTAGTGAATGTGGAAAACAGCATCCTGAGCACAGGCGCATCTGCGCTGGAAGTCCTGGGGCGCTCGCCAGGCGTACGGGTAGATCAGAACGACCAGATCAGCCTTAAAGGAAGGCCCGGCGTAACGATCATGATAGACGGCCGGATCATGCCGGTATCCGGAACCGACCTCGCCAATCTACTTAAAAGCATGCCCTCTGCTTCGGTGGAAAAGATCGAGATCATCAGCAATCCCGGTGCACGGTATGATGCCGCAGGCACTGCGGGGATCATCAATATCCGCACAAAGAAAGACCAGCGCATGGGCGTAAACGGCAGCGTGCAGGCTTCCTATATACAAGGCATCTATCCCAAAGCCGTCGCAGGAGGTACGCTGAGCTATCGCAATAAAAAAGTGAGCCTGTACACAAATTATAATTACAGCTACCGCTATTGGTTTAATCATTTAATGCTGGACCGCCGGTTCTATGATACTGCCACGGGACGGCAATTATTCCGGTATGACCAGGATAATACTTCTCTGTTTGACTTCAGTAATCACACCGGCGCCCTGGGACTGGATTACCGTATATCAAAAAATACGGCCACCGGTTTTGCCTTCAACGGGGGAACGAATCATTTTAACCCGAAAGCAGACAATGCTTCAAGGGCGCTCGGACCTTCGGATGAGCTGCTATACTATTTCAATACTACGGGCAAGCACCGGAACCGGTACTATAATGCGGCAACTAACGTGTACCTGCGGCACACTTTTGATGATAAAGGAAAGGAGCTGAGTATGGATGCCGATTACGCGGTATATGCCAACAACAGCCGCCAGCAGTTCATTACCAGATACACGACTGCAGCAGGTGATGCGTATCAGCCGGATTACCTGCTCAAAAGTGATCTTACCGGACTGACACAGATACGTTCGTTCAAAGCCGATTATATCAGTCCTCTGCCACAGGATTACCAATTGGAGACCGGCATTAAGACAAGTTATGTAACGGCGGATAATGAGCCGTTATTCTATGAAATGCAGCAAAATGTTTATGAGCTGGATACAAAACGCAGCAATCACTTTCTCTACAACGAAAATATTAATGCTGCCTACATGAATGTAAAAAGGGACAAAGAAAAATGGGGAATACAACTGGGCCTCCGTGGGGAGCATACCAACGCCGACTGGCAGCAAAAAACAACCGGGCAGCAGTATGATACCAGTTACATACAGCTTTTCCCTTCCATTGCGATACAGCGCCATATCACACAGCAACACGACCTGGGTCTGACGCTCAGCCGCCGCATCGAACGGCCCAACTACCAGCAATTGAACCCTTTTAAATTTTTTATTGACAAGACCACCTACCGGGAGGGATACCCGTATCTGAAGCCTGCCTTATCCTATATGGCAGAGCTGTCCCATACATTCAAGCAGAAATTCATCACTACGCTTACCTACAGTATCACGGACAATGTGATCACCGAGGTAATACAACCCAGCGACCATGAGGATTCCGTTACGGTACAAACACACAAGAACCTTCGCAGAATGACATTCCTGGGTATCAGCGGCGCCTATTCCCTACAAGTCGCCAAATGGTGGACAAATGTTACCGGAGTCAATGCCTATTATGCATTTTACGAAGGATTTATTGCCAACACCAACCTGCGTAACGGTAAGCCTACATTTGATCTGAACACTAATAATTCGTTCATGCTACCGGCAGGTTTTTCCGCAGAACTTGGTTTCTGGTACCAGGCAAGACAGATATATGGCTTCATGGATGTACAACCTGTATGGATGCTGAATGCAGGCATCCAGCGACACTTCCTGGACAAACAGGCTACCGTCCGGCTGAACATACAGGATATTTTCTGGACAAGCTATCCCAAAGCCACTTCTACATATACCGGCTATCAGGAGGATTTTGTAGCGGTACGGGATACAAGACAAGCCACCATTTCATTTACCTATCGCTTCGGCAATAAATCAGTTGGCACACTGCGACAAAGGAGTGGCGGTGCCGAAGAAGAGAAACGACGGGCGGGTACGGGGAATGCGTGATAATTTGAAAATTTGGGAATGTACTAATTTGAAAATGCACATGACATGGCGAATATCATGCCTATCAATTCTCTCATTTTCAAATTTTCAAATTTTCAAATTCCGACATCCCCAGCCACTGTATCGCATTATCATACAAAAGCTGCTGCTGCTGTGCAGGTGTAAAGCCCGTTTCCCGGATCAGCTTGCCGGGTGCATGCTCACCGAGTGGGAAGGGATAATCGCTGCCCATACATATCTTGTCGCCGCCGATCACATCCACGATATAGTGCAACGCTTTCGGATCATGCACCAGGGCGTCAATCCAGAACCGGCCGAGATAATCGCGGGGATTTATATTGTTATCAACAGCACAGAGATCGGGGCGGACATTAAATCCATGCTCTATTCTTCCGATGGTAAAGGGGAAGCTCCCGCCACCATGCGCAAAGGCAACCCGCAGCTTTGGAAATTTTTCAAACACACCTCCGAAGATCATAGATGCGATGGCCCGCGCCGTTTCTGCCGGCATACCTACCAGCCAGGGTAGCCAGTATTTTGCCATATCCTTTTGGCCCATCATCTCCCAGGGATGCACAAACAAACAACATCCCAGTTCCTCTGCCGCTGCCCAGAAAGGCAGAAACCGCTCATCGCTCAGATTCGTCCCGTTAATGTTGGATCCGATCTCCAGCCCGGGCATCTTCAACTCTTTTACGCAACGCTCCATTTCCTTTATGGCAAGATCAACATCCTGGAGCGGAACGGTACCAATGCCTATAAACCGCTCCGGGTAGAGTGTCACGCATTGTGCAATATGGTCGTTGAAAAAACGGGCGGTCTCATAGCCATGCTCCGGCTTCGCCCAGTAATTAAACAGCACCGGGATAGTGGAGAGCACCTGCAATCCTACCTCAGTCATGTCCATCTCCTTCAGCCGCACTGCCGGGTCCCAGCAGTTCTGCTCCACCTCACGAAACACTTTGTCGCCTTTGATCATCCGCGCACAGCAGGGCTTATGATGCTCCAGGTGGATAAATTCGCCATATCCGAACTTCTGAAACCAGTTCGGAATATGCTCTGGCATAATGTGGGTATGGATATCTATGGAGTGATGATGTGAGTGGGTAGTGGGCATATCATTTGAAAATTTGGGAATTTGAAAATGTGACGGATGTGTTGGATGTGGGAAATGTGATGGCATATTTGTCACATCCAACACATCCGTCACATTAATGCATTATACTCCTTCATAAATAATCGCGGCGCCCTGTCCCACCCCGATGCACATCGTGGCCAGCCCATAGCGTGCGCCACGGCGTTTCATTTCGTACAGCAAAGTGGTGGAGATACGTGCGCCGCTACATCCCAGCGGATGACCGAGCGCTATAGCGCCGCCGTTGACATTCACCTTCGCGGGGTCCAATCCCAGATCGCGGATACAGGCAATGCTTTGTGAAGCAAACGCTTCATTCAGCTCCACCAGATCCAGGTCTTTTACTTCAAGCCCTGCACGCTGCAATGCCTTTTGTGAAGCAGGCACCGGCCCTACGCCCATAATTGACGGATCTACACCGGCAACAGCCATTGATTTTATTTTAGCAAGTGGCTGCAGGCCGTATTTTTTTACGGCAGCCTCTGATACAAGCAGGAGCGCTGCCGCGCCATCATTCACACCGCTTGAGTTAGCCGCAGTTACTGTTCCGTCTTTTTTAAAGGCTGGCTTCAACGCCGCCAGTTTTTCCATGGGCGACTGCCGCGGATGTTCGTCAGCGCTCACTACAGATGTTTTTCCCTTTCCAAGATCTATCGTCACCGGTAATATCTCATCTGTAAACCTCCCGGCAGCAACCGCTGCAGCATATTTTTCCTGGCTGCCGAACGCAAAGGCGTCCTGCTCTTCGCGGGATATCTGCCAGCGTTCTGCAACGTTTTCCGCCGTTTCTCCCATGGAATAGGGATAATACAGTTCGCTCAGCCTTTTATTAATAAATCGCCAGCCGATCGTAGTATCAAATATTTCCGCACTGCGGGAAAAGACCGTTTCGGCCTTACCCATAACGAAAGGCGCCCGGCTCATACTCTCGACGCCCCCGGCAATGTATATATCGCCGTCTCCGCACATGATAGCACGGGAGGCATCCATGATTGCCTGCAAACCGGATGCACAGAGGCGGTTAACGGTATTCCCGCCGACCGTTACGGGCAGGCCCGCCAGCAGGACGGCCATACGCGCTACATCCCGGTTGTCTTCCCCGGCCTGGTTAGCTGCGCCGGCAATCACGTCCTCTATGGCACCTGCATCCACCTGAGGATTACGTTCTACCAGGGCTTTGATCACATATGCCAACATATCGTCGGGACGTACGGAAGAAAGACTGCCGCCGTACTTTCCAATCGGTGTACGAAGCGCATCTACAACATAAACGGTATTCATGAAAAGAACTGTATTAATATTTTTAATGATTAAATTTGACTGCAAAGTTACAAGATACCATGAAGGAAACACTGCTTCAACTGGCACGATATAATATATGGGCCAATAAACGCATTATGGAAACGATGCTCCGGCTCGATGACGCCATCCTCGATCAGGAGATCGCAAGCAGCTTCCCTTCGCTCCGGCGTACCGCCTATCATATGTGGAGCGCCGAATTCATATGGCTGCAGCGACTGCAGCTTGTGGAAAACCCTGTCTGGATTGAGACTGTTTTCAAGGGAAATGTACAGGAAGCTTTTGCGGAATGGGAGCAGGTATCGAAGTCATTGCTGCAGTTTGTTGAGCGGCAATATAATGATCACAGCCTGGAACACGTACTTCAATATTACAACAGTAAAAAAGAGCCGTTTAAAAACCCGGTATACAGCATTCTGCAGCATGTGTTCAATCATGCCACCTATCATCGCGGACAACTGGTGACCATGTTGCGCCAGGCCGGCATTACAAAAATACCGGCAACAGATATGATCGTGTTTATCAGACAAAAGAAATAAATGTCCCCATTTGAAAATGAGTATAATACCTGCAATAGCATGGACATTTTCAAATTAGCACATTTTCAAATTTTCAAATTAATACCGTTCCGGCCATTTTACCATACGCAGGTATACACGGAACGTAAGGATCGTCTGCAGCATTTTCCCCTGCAGCAGCAGGTTTTCCGTATTGGTGCTTGTAGAAAACGTGTAGTCTAAAGGATCCTCATAAAAACTCAGCGGTGTATATATAAAACGCAGGTTAAAACTGGCAGGAACGATCAGACGGGACTGCCAGTCGACACCTGCGCCCACCACCGGCATCCATCGGCTGGTATTCCTGTCGAGCCCACCACCAGGGATATCCACCCGGTCCATTGCCGCATAACCGGAATGATCATAAAAACCGGCGCCGATCTGCATAAACGGCATGATGATATTATGTTCATCCACGGAAACATGTATTCCGCTGCCGATCATCACAATACTTTGCATCATCTGATAGGCGGCACGGCTTTCATATCCTTCCGGGACCGGGAACTTTACCCGGAGCGATCCCATACTGATATCCAGCATGGCATCAAAACTCTGGCCCGTCTGATAACGCAACCCGATGACCGTTTGCACGCCCAGTTCAAACGGCCACTCATTTTTATAGCGTGTAACCGCTTTATCGCGCAGAAATGCATCATACCCCACTCCTGCTCCGAGAAATCCATATAAAGTCTGTGCAGTGGCCGGTGTGTAGAACATGCTACCCCCCAGCAGCAAGATTAAAATCCTGTAATATCTCATGCTACTATAAAACGATATTTCCTCCTGATTATTTCAGGGTGCAAGATAAAGATCAAATCAATGTGATAGATGTGTTAGATGTGACGGATGTGTTTATCGCACATCTATCACATCCAACACATCTTTAAACAAGCTGAAAGTTAAAATATCACATAATTCCCCGTTCCCCGGCGTATTTTTGCGCTTTCATTCAGTCCATGCATTACGTATCCGCAGAAAATATCAGTAAATCCTATGGCATAAAGCCATTATTCAGCAATATCACTTTTCATATCAGCGAAGGCGACAAGATTGCGCTGGTGGCCAAGAACGGCAGTGGTAAATCAACGCTTTTGAAAATCCTGTCGGGCAAGGAACATGCGGATACCGGCAAAGTATGGATACATAAAGACGTAACCGTGGCTCTTTTTGAGCAGGAACCTGTATTCGACGAAACCCAATCCGTACTCGACAATATCTTTCATTATGATCATCCCGTGGTCAGGATCCTGCGTGATTATGAAGACGCACTTTCCCGGCCTGATCAGCCGGAGCTGCTCACCGAAGCCTTAGTCAAAATGGATGACTCCGGCGCATGGGATTACGAAGCCAAAGTGAAGCAGATATTGGGTAAGCTCAACATACACCAGCTCGGACAACAGATAAACACACTCTCCGGCGGGCAAAGAAAACGGGTAGCCCTGGCCCGGACGCTGATTGATATCGGATTTGAGCACCGGCATGTGCTGCTGATCATGGACGAACCCACCAACCATCTTGATGTAGGTATGGTGGAATGGCTGGAGCACTACCTGAACCAGGAGCATGTAACGCTGCTCATGGTAACGCACGACCGGTACTTTCTGGATGCCGTATGCGAAGAAATATGGGAGCTGGACGGGAGTGACCTCTTTGTCTACAAAGGCGACTACGAAAATTACATCGAAAAGAAAGCAGCACGCATCGAAAGCATGCAGGCCAGTATAGACAAAGCCAAAAATGAATACCGGAAGGAGCTGGAATGGATGCGGAAGCAACCCAAAGCACGCAGCACCAAAGCCCGTAGCCGGATCGACAACTTCTACGATGTAGAAGCCCGTGCGAAACAAAAAATTGAAGACAACCAGGTTGAATTACAAGTAAAAATGAACCGTCTGGGCGGAAAAGTCGCCGAGCTTAAAAAAGTATACAAAAGCTATGGCGACAAGGTGATCCTGAAGGGATTCGACTATACTTTCAAAAAAGGGGAACGCATCGGTGTGGTGGGCAAAAATGGCGCAGGCAAATCCACCTTCCTGCATTTACTACAGGGAGAGGAAGCTGCGGACAGCGGCAAGATCAATATCGGAGACACTGTGGTATTCGGTAATTTCTCCCAGCAGGGGCTTGAGATCAAAGAAGACATGCGGGTGATCGAATATGTAAAGAATATCGCCGAAAACTTCCCGCTTGCCAACGGCGGCTCGCTAAGCGCCGCCCAGTTCCTGCAACTGTTCCTGTTTACCCCCGACCAGCAATACACTTACCTCTCGAAGCTGAGCGGTGGTGAAAAGAAGCGGCTGCAACTACTCAGCATACTTTTCCGGAATCCCAATTTCCTGATTCTGGACGAGCCGACCAATGATCTGGATCTGCCCACGTTGTCCGTGCTTGAAAATTTCCTGGATAATTATCCCGGCTGCCTGCTGATCGTATCGCACGACCGGTATTTTATGGATCGTCTTGTGGATCACCTGTTTGTTTTTGAAGGCGACGGGATCATACGGGATTTCCCGGGAAATTACACCCAGTACCGTTTACAGCAAAAAGAAGAGGAAAAAAGAAAGACAGAAAAAAGCATTTCGCCGGTTCCGGCAATACAAGACCAGCCGGCATCTGCACCGAAAGAAAAAAAGAGATTATCCTACAAAGAGCAGCGGGAATTTGAGCAACTGGAAAAAGACATCCCGCAACTGGAACAGGAAAAGGAAACAGTAACAGCAGCTATGAGCCAAGCCGGACTACCTTTCGACGAACTGCAGAAACTCTCTGACCGGATCACAGAAATCACACAATTGCTGGAAGAAAAAGAAATGAGGTGGCTTGAGTTGATGAATTATGAATGATGAGCTATGAATTATGGGGTTAACTTATAATTCATCATTCATAACTCATAATTACTACTCGCTGCTGCTGTTATCCAGCTTATCAAAATCGAATACCAGGGAGAAGCGGATCGTATTGGCAAGCGGATTACGGTTGATGCCGGAGCCGGAAGGAACAAGGTAGGCGAAGTTCAGGTTAAATACCCGGTAACGCACACCCAGACCACAGGTAAAATATTTGCGGTCACCTTTTGTAGCGTCTTCATAAAAATAACCGGCCCGTACAGCAAACTGCTCCTGGTACCAATATTCAAGTCCTGCAGACAGTTGTATCTCGCGCATTTCTTCGCTGAAGCCGCCGGGAGCATCGCCGAAAGAACTGAATATACCCGACACTACCGGCTTTTCAGGATACCGGTATACAGGCTGCTCAGGTGTACTATTGGCTTCGTCAAGTTGTGGCGTAGGTACAAGCAGCTTATTCACGTCAAGGGCAAATGTGACCTTATTGTATTCGTCAAACTGCGAAGTGTAGGCCGCACCCAGGCCCAGGTTAGCGGGCAGATAGTCTCTGCGGAGCGAATTGTATGAAATTTTGGACCCCAGGTTGCTGATCACAGCGCCAAAGCTGAAATTATTGTTACGAAACTGGTCTACTTCCATCGTATTGGAATAATAGATACCCAGGTCTGCAGCAAAGGCATTACCGGGACGATAATCCACACCCGGCTGCAGTCCGGCAAGACCGCTGGCGATAGATGAGTGTACATACCGGAGACTTAAGCCGGTTGAGAGATATTCTGAAAGTCTGCGGGAATAACCCAGATCAAAAGAAAATTCGCGTGGCTTACCGGTGCCGATTGGCTGGGCATTGATATCCGTATAATTGATGTCCCCCAGAGAGAAATAACGCAGCGAACCACTGATGGCCTGTTCATTATTTTCACCAAAACGGGCAAAACCGGAGACATAGATCAGGGAAATATCAGGTACCAGATCTTTTAACCAGGGTGTATAGGTAGCTGAAGCACCGTATTTTTTCGAAGCAAACGGTATTTTAGCCACGTTCCAGTATTGTGCATTGGCATCCGGAGAAATAGCAATACCTACATCCCCCATGGCGCCCGAACGGGCATCGGGTGAGATCCTGAGAAATGGTACGGCAGTGGTAATGGTATTAACCTGACCACCCAGACTACTCTTACCTGAACCCGTTTGGCCAACTACCGAAACAGCAGGAACCGACAATCCGGCCACAAGACCCAATCCTATAAACGCTAAGCGATTCGACATTCTATAATACTTTATTTTAAAGTTTTGCAAAGGTATTCAATTTTTGCCTGCAAATCCGGATATATATACAAATTAAATCAGGCGGCAGATGCCAGTCAATATTAACGCAATAAAACCAGTTTTTGGTATGCCGTAGCGCTAATTCCCTGCTCTGTTGAAATATTTAATTTATATACATACAACCCTGCCGGTAGTTTAGCTCCGTTACTACCGGTACCGTCCCAGGTAAGTTCGTTGGTACGGCTGCCATTCGGAGTAAAATCCTGCTCAAGTGCGCAGACCAATGCTCCGGCAGTGTTGTAAATAAGAATACGCGCCGTCAGCGGCTCATCGGGGTGATTATGCTCGAATAAAAAATGGGTTTTATCACTGAAAGGGTTGGGGTAGTTCATCAGCTTTTCCACTTTCATTACCTGCCCGTTATATACTATAAAATTAACTACCCCTTCTCCCGAATTATTATTCACATCCCAGGCTTTAACCCGCAAAGTGTGCAAGCCATCGCTCAGACCCGTAATGGGGAAGTTTACATATCCGCGCCGGTAATCATCAGCAGCCGTTTCATAATAATCATTCAATACATAAGGCTTGTCTACCGCTCCGTCCAGTACGGCTGTCAGATCGTGGCCCACGCTGTTTCCGGATACATTAATACCCGTTTCATCATAGAGCGAAACAAACAGGAGCGAATTTGTGCCGGTAATGCCCCCATCCCGGAACAGGCTGTCGTTCATATAAGGCTTCACAATGGGGGGATTATCTTCAATATAAGGATGACGCGCCATCCCGCCTATAACCACAGAAGTATCCATACCGGCAGCATCTGTTACGCCATTCTCGGCATAATAACTGATCTTTCCCTTACCGTAATTATAATTGATGTCTTTGGGCGCAATAAATGAGAAAGTAAACTTCCCGTCTACCACGCTGGCTTTACCTTTGTATATCACGTTGTTCTGCATATTGTAGGCACGGGGAGTTCCGTAGACTTTGGTAGTCAGGCTCACGACCCTCGGCTTATCATAAAAGCTAACATAAAGATACCCGTTAAAGTCGTTCAGGGTATTGCCATTCACATCCGTTACGTTACCGGAGATCGTATAACCGCCCAATGCACCGATCGAATCTGTAGTTTCGCCGGTACTCATTACTTTAACCGACTCGGTATGCACAAAATATTTGGGGAAATTCGGCGCCAGCGCAGGGTCGCCGAGGAGGGTGAATTTACGGAAATTGCCGATGATCCACCAGTTGGGCGTATTCTGATAGGTTCCGTTTTTCCCGATCCGGAATGCATCACCGAAGGTATGCCAGTTGCCCCGTGCATCCTGGGTAAACTGGGTTTCGAGAAATTGACGGTTAATATCTCTGTTGGGACCGGCATATACCGCTTGCGTAGTTGTCAGCATAGCAATAGCCCCGCCATCCTTCCTCAGTACGAGCCGTTCGCCGGAAGACACTTCAGCAGGATTATCAAACTGGGAAAAATCACAGGTAGCCGTGACCATAAACGGCAATTTATCCATGTTTTTCCACGTATTGAAGTCATCGGCGGTAAGGATACGTTCATGTGCCAGTGTTTTTGTATTTCCGTGGCCACTGTAATTGATCATAAATGTTCCCCTGAACACCTGATCGTTGATCGCCTTGTTGGATTCCGGGCTGCGTGTGCCACCCGGTGTTGAAACAAACGGCATATTATCCAGATATACTTTGGTATTGTTATACATAGGATCCAGTGAATCCACAGTTGCTGCCATAATTTCCGCATCCACCAAGTGAGCTCCTGCGTCATCCTCATTATCGCTGATATAGGTATTAACAAGACGCCAGGGACCAAGTGATGCGCTGCTTTTATAATGAAGTATCTTATCTACCACGTTATGCGCTTCCGCAAGCGTTTTCACCGGCAGCCTCCCTACCCCTACATCAAGCGTATTGGGTATTGAGTAATCTTCAATATGCTCGTTATCATCAAGGAATGCGTAGAAATCATCGTTGCAGGAAGCGGAATCCAGATAGTATGAAGCGCGGGATTCGAAAGCAGGCACAAAATTCGTATTTCCGGTGACGCGGTCTTTATAATCATAAGAGGCATCTCCGAACAGCAAAAGGTATTTCGGCATTTGTGCTGTATCCGTCCCTGCCCGGTCATAAAACATTTTCACGAAATCACGGATAGCGCTTATATCCTGTGAGCCGGAAGAGAATTCATTATATATCTGTGTGGTAGTGACGACGACCGTACGCAGGCTGCTGTGGCTGCGGTGAAAATCTGCCAACCTTTCCGCAGCATCCCGAAAACCGGGGTATGTCACAATAATATAATCTACCTGCCCTGTTCCGTGCAGGTTCTGGTTGCCTGCAGCTTCTACATAAGCCGGCGTATGATATTGTGTGCCGTTATAAATGATAAATTCACGAAGCGCTGCGGCATCCTGTGTAAACGTATAGGTACTGCCCTGCAGTGACCCGTTCATAATCACCGGCCGTAACGGATCTGTCACATCCCATACCCGCACCGACGCATCAGAACGCTGAATTTCATACCGGGCGACATTACCGGGCGCTGCTGCCTGCCAGTCGCGGAATAACATCTGACCGCCACTGAAAGATAACGGGCGGCGCATATTCAGCACAATGTAATCCAGGTAACCCCTCCCGTCGGAAGCGGGTTGAAAATCGAGACGGACGGACAAGGAAGAGCCTGAAGGATTGATATCATGTGTTGCATAGCGTACACTGGCAAGCCGGCTCAATGTGGCAGCTCCCATTACATAGCGATCCAGCATCTGTCCGTTTGTGTATGCAGTAAAAACGCTTCCGTCTGCCAGGCCAGCAGATGCCAGTTTCATCTGCATATGGATCTGTCCCGTCACGGGGCCGGTGGAAAAATCAAATGTGTTGGTGGTGCTGCGACCCGGCTGGTTGCTGAATTCCTCCCCTACCCAGTCTTTTCCGATCCTCCCGATGCTTACCAGATCCTCTTCATGCGCCATATAATCATTAAACGCAGCTACAGTTACATTGGCAGCGGCAACGCTACCCTGATGAGCAACACGTAATCCGTTACTGCCGCCAAGTGTCAGGAAGTAGTAGCTTTTATCTTCGTACAGATTTTTATGATAGATGAACCGCTGGTTAACACTGTCCTTCTCCCAGGTCATGGGGCCGTTTGCGTAAAACAGGAAATAATCTCCCGGCCCGAAAACACCGTCTCCGCCATCATGCATGAGGAGGGCATTTTCCGGTGGGTCATTATATCTGTGGATCGCATTGTTTTCAGACAACATAGCCCCGCCATGACCGAGCAGCCTGATCGCAGAAGACGGCACTGTACCGGTAAGGTTAAGCCGGTTTTTCAAAAAATCATAATCAACTTTATAGATGCCGCGGCGGTCAACCGATATTTTATGCCAGGCACCCGTTGCCAGTGCAGATTGAGTAGCCGTAGTCTTCAACCGTACAGGGATGGGTATGCTTCCGGCATCTTTTGCCGCAGCCATATCTTCCTTTACCATTAGTGTAAAATCAGTCAGCCGCATAAGTTGCGATCCTTCCCGTGCATATACCGGCACCTGTACCAAAACAAAAGGGCGTTTCCGCTCCATACCGAGGTGTACCGTCAGATTGTCCGGGAAGGATACGGGCACGTCCGGAGGGAGGGAAATTACAGGCATATAATTAAGGTCGCCAGCCGTAATTTCCGGAAGGCGGTATTGTTCAAGCCATATCTTCTTTACCACATACCCATCCGTTATCTCTCCTTCTTCTATATGATATACCTGCCGTGGAGCAGCAAAAGCGAAACAAACAGCAGAAAACAACAAACAAAACACTACAGCACTTTTCCTTATCATATACATAACTTAGCAGCGGAAAAACAGGTTTATAATCAAAATTAAGGAATTAGGCCAATTGTCCGGCCGTCAGTCATGGATTCATTACGAGAAACGCGAAATATATACAAAATAGTATAAAACAAGCGGTTTTTTGAAAACTTTTAGTTTTTTTTGGGGTCTCGAAATACCAATGCTTGACATTTTCAAAAGAATGCTCTATCATTGTAACACTTTTTAACAAAAATCATTCTAATTCGTAGTTAATATTCATTTCTGATTATGAAAAGATCGCTTGTTGGCCTGAGCTTGCTGTGTGTTGGAGCAGCTACTCTGTTTTCTGCCTGCTCTTCAAAAAAATCCACCGGTGTCTCTGACAAAACCGGATGGAATTATAATGATCCCCGTCTCGGTGGTTTTGAGGTAGTGGATTATCCCGGACAGCAAACCGGACCGGGTCTGGTCTTCATTGAAGGCGGCCGTTTTACAATGGGACAGACAGAAGAAGATCTGACCGTTGAGCGTAATAACATTCCGCGTACCATATCCGTATCTTCCTTTTATATGGATGAGACCGAAGTAGCAAATGTACACTACCGGGAATATCTCTACTGGATGGAACGCGCTTATGCGTCGGATTATCCCGAGTTAATACTGAAAGCAATTCCAGACAGCACGGCGTGGCGCCGGGCGCTGGCCTACAATGAGCCACGGGTGCAATATTATTTCCGTCACGCGGCCTACAACTTCTATCCGGTTGTTGGTGTGAGCTGGCATCAGGCAAATGAATATGCCAAATGGCGGAGCGATCGTGTGAATGAATACATACTTATCAAAAATGGCGCGCTGAAGAAAAACCCCAACCAGGTGAACGAAGACGTTTACACTACGGAAACGTACCTGGGTGGCCAATATGACGGTCTTTTCGGCGCACGTCGTAAACGTGACCTGAATCCCGGCGGTTCCGGCAAACGTAACTATGCATATTCCGACGGATACCTGCTGCCGGATTACCGCCTGCCAACAGAAGCGGAATGGGAATATGCAGCACTCGGACTGATCGGGAATAACCCGGAACCGGAAAACAAACGCCGCCGCGGTGAAGAAGTGATCACTGACCGGAATATTTTCCCCTGGGGCACTAACCACTCCACACGCTGGTCATTACGTAATGAACAACAGGGTGAATTCCTCGGCAACTTCAAACGCGGCCATGGTGATCAGATGGGTATCGCAGGCGCTCTGAACGATAATGCAGATTATACGGCTCCCGTTTATTCGTACAAACCAAATGCTTTCGGCCTTTATAATATGGCCGGTAACGTGAGCGAATGGACCATGGATACCTACCGTCCCCTTACAGAAGGATTGGAAGATCATAATCCTTACCGCGGTAATTACTATGAGACATACCGCCGTCTGGTAGAAGATAATTCGCTTGAGGATAAAGACAGCACGGGACATCTGACCAGAAGGCCGCTTACTGCCGAAGAACTGGAGAATCCTGCACGCCTGCAGGCCAGAAATGCTGATCAGCGTGGATTCCTGGATGGCGACACTTCTTCTCAGGTGTCTTATGACTATGGCCGGAGTTCACTGCTGAACAACGAAGCCAAAGTGATCAAAGGCGCTTCCTGGGCTGACCGTGCATACTATATGTCGCCCGGTACACGCCGTTTTGTAGATGCCAATGAAAAAAGCGCTACCATTGGGTTCCGCCTGGTTATGGACCGCCTTGGCAGCCCGAATGGCGACAACAGTTCCGCACCGGGTAATTATTTCGGTGGCAAAAAAAGAAAATAATACACACCAACTGATATTTTCAATAACCCCTTCCACTTCCGGAAGGGGTTATTTATTTTTACACATTAATCTCGCCCATGCCGGATATCCATTCACTTTATACGCTTTACAGGGAACATCCGTCTATACAAACAGATACCCGACACCTGCAGGAAGGAGATATCTTCTTTGCACTGAAAGGTCCTAACTTTAATGGTAATCACTTTGCCACCCGCGCGCTTGAGCTGGGCGCCTCCTATGCAGTAATTGATGAATCAGCTTATGCAACAGACAACCGCTGCATACTGGTAGCAGATGTGCTGGCGACTTTGCAGGAGCTGGCACTCATGCACCGCCGCCAATTCAACATACCATTCATCGCCATTACAGGGTCCAATGGGAAGACAACCACCAAAGAGCTTATCTCTGCCGTACTGCGTACCCAATACAAAACATATACTACCTCCGGCAATCTCAACAACCACATCGGCGTACCGCTGACCCTGCTCCGCATCCGTGAAGATGCCGAAATGGCCGTGATTGAAATGGGCGCCAACCATCTCCGGGAAATCGCCTCTTACTGTGCTATTGCTTTGCCTACCCACGGCATTATCACGAACTGTGGGAAAGCGCACCTCGAAGGCTTCGGAAGCGAAGCGGGAGTCAGAAAAGGGAAGGGCGAGCTGTACGACTTTATCCGCTCACACAAAGGGACGATATTCCGTAACACAGACCTCACATATCTCGCAGATATGGCCAGGGGAATCGACAGTCAAATTACTTATGGCACTGCAAATGCTGACTATACGGGAACTGCAGCAATGAACCATGTATTCCTGCAAGTTACACTCGACAGCCATATACCTCCGGTACATATTGATACCCAGTTGACCGGAGCATATAACTTCCCTAATGTAATGGTCGCCTTAGCCGCAGGAATGCATTTCGGCATTCCGATAAAAAAAATAAGCGCGGCCATCACATCCTACCAACCAGACAACAGCCGCTCCCAATGGATACAGAAAGGTAATAACCGGATTATCCTGGATGCTTATAACGCCAATCCGACCAGTATGCATGCTGCGATCTCAAACTTTGCACAGACATCGCTCGATCATAAGCTGTTATGGCTCGGCGCCATGAAAGAGCTCGGCAGCGAAACGGAAACGGAACACAGGAACCTGGTAGATTTTATCCGTCAATACGACTGGAAAGACGTCATTCTTGTAGGTGATGAATTTAAAAACGTACACAGCGGATTCAGATGGTTCTACAATGCATCAGCAGCAGCCGGATTTATCCGTGCAACCCAACCGGAAAACGCTTCCATTCTCATCAAAGGATCCAGAAGCAGCCGGATGGAATTATTGCTGGAAGCGCTGGAAGGATGATTGCATAAAGATGAAAATCTGACCTGCTGCAAACGGTTCACTCCAGATCGAGTATTTCGTCAAGCCGGCGCAGTTTTCTGTTAGACACCGGCTGGTCTGAGATATCCACTTCATATCCTGTCTGGTCAATAGCAGAAGTCCATTTACCGGTATAACGCCCATTTTCGAGCGTAAGCTCCATGACACCCATGCCCGTCACTTCCTCAATGTGCCATACGCCATCATCGGTACGTGTAATATCTACCAGCACATATTCATCATCGCCAAAACGGAAGACGCCTTCCCAGGAACATATATCTTCCGGACATCCGCCTCTCAGATAACGGATATACAACTCGACAGGAATTTCATCATCAAACATTCCGGAAAACAGCTTTCTGTCTACAACCATTTGCCTTGGATCGTCTTCATCCTCCTCCGGATCATCCACTGCTATATCTTCATCATCCCGGCCGTAATTGCCCGGCAGCCCCTTCCTGATCCGCGCAATCTCAGTGGCCCGCCGGGCTTTATATTCATCAACCGTCGCAGCTTCATATATACCTTTCAAACGCCCTCCGTACCAGCTATCCCGTATCTTCATAATATCCGTTACAGCTACACCGTATGCTTTCCGGGTGAGCATATCCATCACGAAGAAATATCCGTTAAACCGTTCGGGAGCAACCTTTTCATACAGGGTATCCCTGACCTTCCGCATTCGCACCAATTCATAACGCATATGCACAAGGGCATGCCAGTTAACCTTCATCCCGTCTCCCCGGTGCATCAGACTGTCAAACTCCTGCTGCAACTGCACCTGCAGGATGGAATCTTCCCGCATACCGATCACAGGATTATCCAACCGCCGCGCCATTACCATATACTGCCGGCTGTCCTGCGGGGTCATCTGCATCGTCCAGTAAACAAGACTATCGCTTTCGGGGAACATCCGCGTATAGGAGAGCACGTCTTTTGTCTGCAGGTAATTCAATACCTGGGCTACCATGTCCTGCTCGGTCATCCGGTATTTACGCTTATCCTTTCCCTCCCGGCCGAAAACACCGGAGGTAAGCATAAGACAACAACAGAACAATACGATCAGGCGCATATTAATACCATTAAAAGTAAAAACATTAAACACTTATGCTGTGCGGGATGTTCCCGGAGGGGCATCCCGGACGGCAGATAAAGTGGGTTCTGTGAACCCGTGGTATAAAAGCAGGATTGCAAATCCTGCTTTATCAGTGTTTCCGGATGCGCTATGCAAACATCCGGGAAAGCAGCAGAAAACATGACGTTAAATTCATTAAAAAGTAACTATAGTATATCCAGCACTTTTTCCGGCGGTCTTGCAATCACCGCCCGGTCACCGTTGACAACTACCGGGCGCTCTATCAGCTCCGGATGCTGCGCCATGATGCGGATCCAGTCTTTCTCATCCAACGTTTTATCCCCGTATTGCTCTTTATATACCGCTTCATTTTTACGTACCAGCTCTTCAGCCGGTATACCCAGTTTGTTCAACAGCAACCGTATGCCCTGTTCCGTCAGAGAATCTTCCAGATAATAATGTATTTCCGGCTCTATTCCGGACTCCCGGATTAAGGCAAGCGCTCCCCTGCTTTTGCTGCACCGGTTGTTGTGGTAAATAATCACAGACATACTTCAAAATTATAAAATCCATGTATTAATTTGAAAATTTAAAAATGTGCTAATTTGAAAATGTCCCTGTTATTGTAATAATTACATCCATTGACTCATTTCCAAATTTTCAAATTGTCACATTGAATAGGTCTTTTGTACCACCTCTGTCGTAATTTTGAATGTATATGCCCGGCCGCTACGAAATAATATTCCTGCTGTCGCTTGCATGGTTGCAGGCGGGCGCCTGTACGCAAAGAGATACAGACCCATCATCCAAAATCCACAAACAAATGAACGAGACACAAGCACAGACGCAAGAAGCTGCAATCGCGCAGCAGACAGATACTGCCACATTCGGTACAGGATGCTTCTGGTGCACGGAAGCGCAATTCAGCCAGTTGAAGGGTGTGCTGAAAGCAGCATCAGGATATAGCGGCGGTACAACCGTAAACCCTACCTATAAGGAAGTATGCACCGGCACAACCGGTCATGCAGAGGTAGTACATATCCTGTATGACCCCACCGTCATATCATTCGATGAACTGCTGGAGGCATTTTGGGTAGCGCACGACCCTACGCAACTGAACCGGCAGGGAAATGACATTGGCACACAATACCGCTCTGTTATTTTTTATCACAATAAAGCACAAAAACAGAAAGCAGAAGCGTATAAAAACCGGCTCAATGAAGAAAAAGTTTATGACAATCCGGTCGTTACAGAAATCGCTCCTTTCTCCGTTTTCTATAAAGCTGAAGATTATCACCAGGATTATTACAGCCGGAACGGACATGAGCCTTACTGCAATATGGTGGTACGCCCGAAGCTGGAGAAATTCCGGAAGGTATTTAAGGAGAAGCTGAAGGAATAATGTGTGGAATGTGTCAGATATATTGAATGTGTTTTAGGTGATTTTAATGAACCAAGAATCTAAACAAATGCAGACATGAAGATAGTAGGCATTACAGGCGGATCGGGATTTGTAGGGCAGCATCTGGCCAGGCTGCTGGTACGGGAGGGTTATCGGGTCATTATATTCACCCGGACAATCACGCAAAAAAGGAAGGAAGACACTTACCATTATGCCGTATGGAATCCGGCCACCGGTAACATTGATACAGATGCCCTTAAAACACTCGATGCAGTTGTAAACCTTGCCGGCGCCGGTATAGCTGAAAAACGGTGGACAAAAAAAAGGAAAAAGGAACTGGTACACAGCCGTACAGACGCCACCCGTTTTCTCATTGCACAACTGCGTTTGCATGCGCCGGCCTGTAACATTTTCCTATCTGCTTCGGCAACCGGCTATTACGGATCAGACACACCCGGTATGATTCCGTTTGCCGAAGATGCGCCAGCCAGCATCGACTTTCTGGGGCAACTCTGTGCCGGATGGGAAGCCGCCGCTAATAATGCTACTGACTTTGCACGGGTTGTGATCTGCAGATTTGGAATTATATTAGGAAAAGAAGGCGGGGCCTTCCCTTCATTCAGAAGACCTGTTGATTTCGGCATTGCGCCTGTGCTGGGAAACGGGAAGCAGATGATCAGCTGGATACATGTGTTTGACCTGGCCTCACTGCTGCTCCATGTATTACAACAGCCGGTTAGCGGCGTTTTCAATGCCGTAGCTCCGCACCCTGTCACTCAAAAAGGGCTGATCAAAACAATAGCAAAAGAAAAAGGAGGTCTGCATATTTCTGTACCGGCGCCGGCATTTGTACTGAAAACGGCACTGGGAGAAATGGCTACGGAACTCCTGAAAAGCTGTACGGTGAGCGGTGACAAGATCCGCTCCACAGGATTCCGTTTTCAATATCCGGCTATTGATGCCGCTGTACGTAATTTAATTTGAAAATGTGCTAATTTGAAAATGTCTATGTTATGTAAGCACTACATTCATTTTCAAATGCCTGAATTTTCAAATTACCACATTAAAACGATCAGCGGTAAGCATAATCGGCAAGGTAGGTAAAGTGCTCCGTCAGTTTCCCGTGCGCACAGATGGTGGCCCGGCGGATGATATCACTATCGGGATTCAGCAATTCCTTCAACACATATTTTTCAAGCTGGATACCGAAATACTCCGAAGCATCTGCCGGCAGCTCATTGGGCAGATTATCCACTGCCATTATATCAACAGACGTTCCCGGTGGCCGGAACGGGGGTACACGCTTTCCCGTTTCCAGGTCTACGGCATAAACCGGATCTGCAATGGTAGAGGCTCCGCTGTTGACCGGCACTGATCCGTTTATATCGCAGGTGATATCTGCAATCACACTGATTCGCCAGCCGGGCAGGTATATATCATACTGCTCAAAAAGCCGGGGTATCTGCTCATCCCAGTATATACCGTTCATCAGTATATCAGTCTCTGAAAGATACAGAGGGAAAAGGCATTCATACGCACCGGGATCAGCATGAAAATCATCCCGGTAAAAAAGGCCGGTGTCCTTACGTGCATACAACGTATTACCTTTAAGATGAGTGTACACCGGATATTCGTACTGATGCAGCAGGTAATCCTGTGGCTCTACATATTCGATCCCGAGCTGCGTCATGATCTCAAGGATACCTGCTGCCACTTTTCCTGATCCTGTAACCACGATCTTTACAGGTGGCAGCACGACATCTGCATAGGCAGCCAGCATTTTCTTTTTGGTTTTTACCTGGTGAGCCGCAGGCAATATGAAAGCGCCGGATTTCTTTCCATAAGCCAGCAGTCCGTTATGTGCTCCTATGATGCCGGCATACAGGCCAAATCCGAGGATGCGTTGCTCATCGCTGTGTGTGAGGCATTCATAGTCTATCATACGGATGCGTTTTTCAATCAACGCATGCATCATCTGTTGGTTATGCGGCTGCTTCTTCCGGGTGTGAGAAAAGAAACAATACGTTTTTCCGGGTATCAGATATTCGGGGGGTACTTCTTTTATCCCCAGTAATATATCACAATCATCAAGGTTCCGGCTGACGGTAATCCCTGCCGCTTCGTATTCATGATCACTGAAGCAACGATCCGGAGAAGACTCCACTATGATCCCCACACCCGGATACCGTTGCTGTATCTGCCTGCATTGCAATGGCGTCAATGCGACCCGCATATCCGGCGGTACTTTCCGTTCTCTGATAATCCCTATCCGGGTCATATACTGATATTTAACTGTAAAATAATTCGCTTAAGATTGTTGAACCGGCACAGATGCTGCCGGCCATTCGATATAAAAAACAGTTCCTTGCCCGACCTCTGTTTCAAACCATATCCTGCCTTCATACGTCTCTATAATCTGCTTAGCAATTGCAAGTCCCATGCCAAAAGACGACTCCCCGGAAGTACCTGTCCGCCGGGCAGATGCAACGGCCTCAAAGATGCCCGCCTTCACCTCGTCGGGAATCCCGATACCCTCATCCCTGACCGTAACCAGAATTTTCTCCTCCCGGGTTTCCATACCGATCGTAATCGTTTTGCTTTGGGGAGTGAATTTAATAGCATTAACGATCAGATTGTTCAACACCCGCCATATTTTTTGCCGGTTCGCCCGTATATAGCCAGACCTTAAATTTACTATAAGCTGCTGATTTTTTTCTGCCGCCCGGAAACGCATCAGCTCTACACTATAATCAATCAATTCATCCAGCGCAATCACTTCCACGGGCAGATTATCACTGTCATGCAGCAGATCTTCCATAACCTGAAATGCATTCATCCCCGATGTTTTTATCATTTCGATCATCTCTTTTTGTCCGGGTGTATTCAGGCTTTCCTGTAATAATAAATCGGCGATCCCAACCATAGCGGCAACCGGATTACGGAGATCATGCGCTACAGTCTTCATAATACGGGTATGCTCTTGCTGGCTGTGTTCAAGGGCATCAAGTGTTTGCTGCAGGTACATATTCTGCCCGGTAATTCTCCGGTTCAGCGCTGTGAGCTTTACTACGTTATGTTTAGACTGGAGATAGTTCTTCCGGATCAGGAAAAAGACAACTACTGCCATAACAGAAAAGAGTACCGTCAAAACCAGATACAGCGCTTTGAGCCTGTTATCCTTTTGCAATATACCTATCTGGTACTGCTGGGAAAGGTTATCAAATATTACTTTGTAGTTCATTCCGGGGAGCTCCCGTCTCTCAGCATCAAAAGAATCCTTGAACCCGGTGTAATGCAAGTGTGCGCGGTAAGCCTGCTTCGTATCTCCCAATATATCATAATAACGCCAGGCCAGCATTCTCCATCTGAGCTCTGCTTCGTCAAACGATATACTATCAAGAGCTGTTCTTACCTGTTGCATCGTTTGCGCAGCAATTGTATATCTGCCGGTGGTCAGATATAGATCAGCGAGTTTGATGCTGTTGAGCAGCGCATCATAATTATCATACCCGCTCTGTTCGTTGATCTGTATGGCCTGTTGCAGGAAATACCGGGCTTTTTCATAATCACCCTTTTTAAAATAAATACTTCCCAGGTTACCGTAAATCACTCCACGTGCCATCGCAATTGATCGATAAGCGCCCGGAAAGCGCGGTTCGTGCTGTGTAATAAAATCCAGTGTATATTCATAGTACCAGACAGCGCTGTCAGGCAGTCCAAGCTGCTCGTAGCACAGACCGATATTACTCAGTTGTTCCTGCCGGAGATGGACAGTCGTAAGAAACTCAGTCGTATCACAATAAGATCCCTGTACAAAGGCTTCCCGGAAAAAGGGGATAGCATCCTGGTATTTGCCCTGGCGGTATGTTACCCTTCCGAGGCTTGCCGTCAGAGCGGCATACTGGCATTGTGAATTATATTCAATGGCAAGCATTTTGCCTTTGTAATAGTATAAATAGGCTTCCGCATACCTGTTTTGATTAAAGAAGATAAAACCCTTTTGCATATGGGTGCTCAGGTAATCATCAGTATGTATATCAGCCTTACCCTCCAGCATCAGGAGCATGCTGTCTACATACACAAGGGCGACATCATAATCACGAAAAATCCCAATAAGGTAATGCGCTTTAAAGTTATACTTCCGGTACCGATCATACTTTCCCGGTACAAATGCTGTGTGGGAATAAGCGCTGTCCAGAAATGCAAAAGCCTGCATGATCATCCCGGAGTCTGCCATTTCCCAGGCACGGTCCAGAAGCGGGGTAAAATATTCCGGATGCTCCGCCGGTTCGGCGTGCCGGGCGCAGGACATACACGACAATACGAAGGTAAACACAACGCAAAGGCTAATAAAAAAAGGCCGCCCATGCTTTATATATTCCCGGTTGCCCGGTGGTCTTGTAATTTTTTCCAAAAAGAGTATTAGTTTATTTCCGCTATTCTATGCCACAAATATATCTATTAAATGATCAATTATATAGTATTATACACATTGTGGAGTGTTTTTCTTCCGGAGCAGAGCAACAACGATGACCTGGCTGATATTAAGCGGATATGACGGTAAAAATACCTGTTGCGGAAACTGGAAAGAATAACTACATTTGCTACCCGCTGAAAAAGCCCGGATGGCGGAATTGGTAGACGCGCTAGACTCAAAATCTGGTTTTCGCAAGGGAGTGCAGGTTCGATTCCTGTTCCGGGCACACTGAGAATAAAGCAGTTATGAATTAAGCCTCATAGCTGCTTTTTTCATTGGTACAACATAGGTACAACATTTTGGGGTTATGGTTATCGTGCCTCGCTTGTTTGGCTTTCCCCGGATTTATTTATCTTTCCCCATTATTCAGAAACACTATGGAAGTTATCTGCCTACAGGACGAGGCATTTTATCATCTGATTGAAAAGGTGATAGAGCGCATACAGGCGAAACAAGCTGGTAAAGCGGAAAAATGGATTTCTGGTGAAGAAGCCATGAAAATGTTGCGCATCACCAGCAAGACCACCCTGCAAAAACTCCGCGATGAAGGCAAAGTCCGGTTCTCGCAGCCGGAAAAGAAAATCATCCTTTATGACGTGGGTTCTATCCATGCCTATTTAGACAAACACGCAAAATCCACCTTCTGATATGGAACAGGAAAAACTCACCGTTGACCCGCAATATCTAAAGGGCTTCAACAATGGCTACCTGCTTGCCAAGCACGAGCCCAAACTTGCCACGCAGCTTACCGCAAAGCCTAATGAGCATAACCCGTATTTCAAGGGGCTGGTTTCCGGCAAACAGGAATATGACAGGGAAGCACGGGAATGGGCAAAGGGGTTTTCCAAAAACGCCCCGGCCAAAGACGAACGCGAGCACGGCAAGGAACGGTAAGCAGGTTCATAGACGATGGTACAGCGCGATACCCTGATGACGGATTAGCCAAAATTTCGCTTGCCATCTTCAATAAAAAACCTCTTTGAAAATTAAATTTTCTGCATTGCAGCATAGATAATAAATTACATCATACTGTAATTTATTGATTAACGGAATTGTCCAATATCCATTTTTTACCCCATACACTAAACCAAATATTAATAAAGATGCAGTAGGATTGGTTGTGGGGAAAGTGATTATACGCACTTTATCCACAAGCAAAACAGAGCCGAACGCAACGAAAAACAATAAAAAACTTCTGCAAACCGCCGATGTCACAACAACAGAGGCGAAGCAAGGTGAGCACAGGGGATGACATTCTCGCACAGTTAGACGCGGCGCGTCAGTTATTCGCGCGGTCTGGCGTGGTGCTGTCGGATGGGGCGCCGGGTTTCAGCGAGCCTGCAACGGCGGCGCTTTCGGCAGAGGAATGGGCAGCCCCCACGCCGGTGCTGAAACTGGTAGCCGAAAGCCATGCCGAGCTTGAAGCCTATCGCTCCGCCAAAACCGACGAGCTGCACGCGATGCTGGCACGGTTGCAGCTTTCGCCCGAACATCGCGGCGAGATTGAATCCGCCATCCAGTCGCTCGGCGGCGCTTCCAACAAAACGGCGATTGACACTTTGGCACGTAATATCAGCAACCAGATTGTTGATGCCAGCCACCGCACCACCACCGAGCGCAGCCTGAATGACCAGGAATTGCGCGAGCAACGCATCGGGCAACTGCTGGCGACCATTGGTGAAATTGACAAAAAGATTAGTGGCAAATTGGGCGAGCTTGAAGCCTGCGGGGTTGAGTTCTCGGAACGCGACAAGCAGCGCATGGCCGAATTGCAGGCATGGGCGGAAGCGAACCCGAACGACAAGAAATCGCCGCAGTATCAGGAATATATCGCCCTGCAACGCAAAATGGCGAATGAAGCCGAGCGGCAGGCGAATGACCCCGATTCACACGTCACCGACCGCGATAAAGCCCGCACAAAAGCGCAGGAAATCCGCGATGATGACAAAGAGCGTGCAAGGATGCAGAAAGAGTTGGAAGAAGCACAAAAGGAATATGACTCTAAAGGACAATATAAGGAAGCTTCAACCGCAGCGAGAAGTATGTTTGCAGAACCATCCGATTCCGAAGACAAGTTAATGGTTAGCAAGCATGACCCAAGTGAAATCGGCACGCTGTCTGCTCCGCAGGCACGGGGTAAAGTTCCTTCGGATAGTGGCCGGAATGTCTAAAAAGAAACCCCGCCGATGGCGGGGTTTCCATTCTTCTCGCACAGAAGAATTGGTTATGCGCTACGCACTGCGCCTTTGATAGCCTGTACCGCTTCAAGTGCAATAGCCTTGGGGTCAGGAGATTTCAGGCTATGCTCCTTGTCCATCTTTACTTCGTTCTTCTCTAACAAGCGAAGCGCGGCTTGCTCGTTGAACGCGGGGTTTTCCATCGGGTCGCCTGCAATGTTGTCGAATTTGTCCAAATCAATCACCGCACCTGTCATGCCACTCGGAATTTCTAACTTTTTCAGCCTCATCAACTGCAGCAGCTTAGGCATTGTTGCATCTTCGGTGCGAATAATCATATTTGCAAAACATTGCCACGTTTTACAGCTATTAGGCTTTAACTCGTTGAGGGCATTTTGCGAATGAATCGCCTCTTTCGTGTAGTTACCATACTCATCTTTGGTAGCAGCACTGTTCTTCATATACATCAGGCCGACGAACATATCCACGCCGTTATAGCTGGTCGCCAGCCGTTGCAGGTCGTATTCTGACCATTCTTTCCAGTTATAGCTGCTAAGATGGATGCCATCGTCAAAGCCCTTTGCGGCTGCTCTTGGCAGGCTCTTGGAGAAATACTGTTTAAAAATGGTAACGCGGCCAGCGTAGATACCAAAATCTTTATCGTTCTCCGGCATAAAACTCTCCTTGTGCGAGTGGCTTGATGTAGGCATCCTATCACGGCTATCTGCCCCTTGTGTGACAGTTCTGTGAAGATTTCCGTTATGCGTTTGCGCATTTGTATTTAACTGCAAAAACAGCATGATACATCCGGCCATCCCAATGTAGCAGATTGTCCTTTTCATGTTTGATTGATTTTATTTCCTGCTAAAACACGACCTTTCGGCGTGGTGACTTTCTTGCTTATTTTCCGGTAAGCATATACGAGTAATAGTCAAGATTTATGGCAAACACAGCCCAGTCTTTTCCCGTCCAATTTGTACTACCTGCATTGAATGTTTTTTCAAATTCCCGGAGTGTTTTTTGATATTCCTCCTGACCGAGTATCGCCTTATAGGTAGTCAGTAAGAGTTCAACATAGAATTGAAATGCCGCAAAAGCAGGAAAGTCATCTGTATCTCGCTTAATAATAATATCGCTAAAGGGCTGCCCTCCCGTACCCTTTACCAGTCTTAAATCAGTATAGACTTTTTTGTCGGCATTCTTGTCCCAGCCAGTGATGGAAACATCCACATAACTGCTGTTGATAGTATAGGTTCCCTCTAAAAAGTAATTGGTGACATGCGCCATTTCACACAGACTTGCGACACCCCTTGTTGCAAAAAATTTATCGAGGCTCTGGCCGAATGCTCCATGACCAATAGCAATACATGCCATGAACAGGAATAGTCTAAACATCTTTGTCATATTGTTGTTATTTAAGCGTTTGCCTACTCTGTGCGGTTTTCGGCGTCCCCGCGCATACTTTGCTGTTTTGGGTCGTTGTTCTGCCTGTTCGACCTTGTTTTATCATTTTATTGTGGGCGGAAGGGATGTCCGCTCCCGGCTTAAGGCGTTTCATGACCTGATATACGGTGCTCGGATGCCAGTGTCCGTTTTGGGTGTAGGTCGGCACTTTTCGCCGGTTCAGTTCTGCGGCAATCGCCCTCACCGTTGTCATGCCTTCCTGTTTTAACTCATCGAGGATTGGCCGGATGGTTAGGGCAAATTCATCCGCTTTCTGCCTGTTCTCTGCCGAAAGCACATGCCGGCCATGTTTGCCCAGCTCTACGCCTTTAGACTTAGCCACCTTTAACGCATCTGTCGTGCGCTGGCTAATCAGGTCACGTTCATGCTCGGCAAAAGCGGCCATGATATGCACGACCAATTTCCCTGCATAGGGATTATCCACGGCTTTGAAGTCAACCCCTGCCTCCATCAGCTTCGAGATAAAGGCAACATTCCTTCCCAGCCGGTCGAGTTTGGCAATAAGCAGGGTTGCCTGTTCCCGCTTACATGCGCCCAATGCCTGCAATAACACCGGCCTTTGGTGCTTCTTACCGGATTCTATCTCGATATATTCATTGGTCAGCATAAAGTCATTTGCTTTAGCAAAATCCCGCACCGCCTGTTTCTGGGCATCCAGCCCTAATCCGTGTATGCCTTGCCGCTCTGTTGATACGCGGTAATACGTTATCGCTTTTTTCATCATCAGCTTATCTTTTAATAAGGATAGCCCTATCGGTCAGATTAAAGCTGTTCGGAGGCAAACGAACGTTTACCTTTGAACAGATTCCAGCCGTTTGGAATGGGTATCCCCCAATCCCTGTAGCTGGAAACCCTTACCGGGAGCAAGGTTCGTGTGAGTTTGAAATGTGTAAATTGACCCGTTAAAGGCCGCATTTGTTTATACACATACGTTCGTTTGTGTATAAACAAATTGAGGCAGCTATTTTTGAGAAATAAGCCTGCCGTGTGGCAGGCCACATTGCGATTATGAGCCGCGTTTTTTTCTATTCGGCTTCGGCCACCCCATCAGCGGCTTAGCTGATTGCGTAATCTTATGAATATGCGGTGCAGTTACGCCATAGCTATTGGCAATATCCTGTAATGGTTCACCGGCCAGACGGCGAGTAATAGCGGCCTCAACCTGTGTGGGGGATAGTTTCCTTTTACGGGGGCGATAGCCCAAAGGAATGTCCTTCACTATCTTGTGAACGGCAACAATGCTTACCCCGTAACGGCGGGCAATGTCGGCCAGCGTTTCACCTTGTAAACGCCGCCGGATGATATTTCTCTTTTTTGTTTCTGACAGCTTGCCGGATGTATGGAAGTGTGACGGCCATCCACCGGGAGGCCGGACTTTACGCAAAAAACGCTCTACCGCACGTTTACTTACCTCTAAGGATTCGGCTATCGCGCGACAGCTCATTGTGGGTTGCAGGGAAAGGATTTGCTTTTTATGCGCTTCCGTCAACTGGCCTGCCCTCCTCTTTTTCCATCCGCCGGCAGGCTTGGGAACATGGCGGGTCAAGTTGCAGATTACGCCATGGGTTACGCCCGTTGCCTGCACAATGGCCGGGATGCTCTCACCCGCAACCCGCCGGGCAATGATGTCATTCATCTGTTCATTGGTGAGCTTGGTTCTTTTGACATTCGGCCAGCCGTTTTCTGGCCTGTGCGGGTATAGCTCGCGCCTTACTGTTGATGTGCTCACGCCTAAATATGCCCCGATAGTTTTCGCGCTTTTCCCAACCAAACGGAGTTGTATGGCTTCGTTGATTTGGCTATCGGTTAATTTCCTTCCCATTCGCTCCTGACCCTATTACTGCCAGCGTAAAGCAAAAAGCTATTTCTGCCAATACGCCATAACCTTCAAAATAAGCGCGGCCAACCTCTATAAAGTAGCATCAGGCGGTGTTTTCTTTTGCTCCTTTTCTTGCCACCGGAGCAAAGAAAAGGAGTGCGAAAAACAGGGCAGGCTGCAAAACTTATGTTCTGCTGCCTGTCCTGCGGGGTTTTCCGATTAATCCAATTCCCTCCGCCGTTGTCTTCCGCCGTTGATTTTTTCGCTGCCGTATTTAGTGCGTATCTCATCCAGCGTTTTACCGCTGCCCTTGCTGCGGTATTCCTCGGCGCGGTAATACCATGCCTGTTTTTTAGAGGCGAAATACAGGCCAGCGGCTTTTAATTCCTTACGGACGGGATAGGTATTGCCTGTTACCCATATCCAATGCCCGACAATCTCAATAGCGATGCCTGCAAGGTTGATAATCTGCTCGATTACCCGCCTGTATTCCTCGGATAGCCGGATTTGCTCGTCCGTTTCTTCGGCGGTGAGGTTTTCACCTTTCAGGATTTTAGCACAGGCAAAGGCGTATTCGGTGTTGATGGCCTGCATGGTGGCGGTGTCGCCGCCGCAGTCTGGGTGGTGCTCTTTCGCCAGCTTTTTGTAAGTGGCTTTTATTTCCTCGATGCTGGTGCATTCATTGAAAAATCTCATGGCTAATTTTATTTTTGAAATGATTAATGGAACTCGGCCTAAATGCCTCGTTCGTTCAAACCGATAGCGTCCAGCCATTGACCTGCAGAGCAAAAAGCAAGGATTGCTAAAAAAAATACGACCTCTGACAAACGCTGCTGCGGTAGCAGGCAAAAGCGAGGTGGAGATTTTTTTTAAGCAACCTGCGAGCGAAGGGCTGGCTTTGTGCGTGGATGCGAAGTCCTTGCTTTTTGACGGCGCAGGTCAATATCTTTGCGGTCGGGAATAGCGGACGAATGAACTAAAGAGGTATAAGGCTTTGCCCTTCTCCTCTTGCCGCTTCCAGAGCAAAAGCGGTTTGCAAAACGGCTTTGCGTTGCCCCATCAGGGATAGAGAGCTGAACGGTGCTATCGCCACTGAAGAAACATCAGGGCAGTAAAAGCCGGATAACAAAAAATCGTAATCATCAACCAACCCACAAAACAATAGTGTCAAAAGATTGTAGAAGCCTTCATGTCCACAACTAATAGTGGCATCATGCACCCAACAACAACTCATGAGGGTAATAGTGGAGCTTCCTAAAGGAATAAAAGATGGGTGGACAAATACTGGTGAAATACAATGGCCGCAGGAAAATATCATAGAAGTTGAGCGGAAAAACCTGCTGTTCATTACTGAAAAAATCTGCCAACAATGCCGTTATCCCCTCCTGACACTACGGCTATTGCTTCATATCATCTGCGGCATAGATGCAAACGGGCAAGTCCATATCAGCGCGCGGCAACTCTCAAAAAAACTGGATGCACATTATAACACGGTAACAAAGTGCCTTAAATATCTCCGTGAGATTGGCGTAGTACGGATAAAAAGATAGCGGCAGGCAAAATGATTACTGACCTGACGCCCTATCGTAAATATGTTGACCAGTTTGATTTGAATGAAGAGCAAAAACTCGAATGGGCAAATGCGGTATTAATGATTGTTGAAAGCATCTTTGATATGCACTTGGGAACTGCACAGATAGCTTTGAAAAACAGGGGGGTTGACTCGCATAAGGCGCATGTTAGAATGCGAGGCGAACATGATGAGTGTTCCGGGGCTTAGAAATCCCGAAAGTGAACGGGAGCATCAACCGACCTTGATGCGATTGCACCCCGTATGGTCGGGGAGATGGCAGCTATACAACAGGGCTATGCCTAAAGGCTGCCGTGCTGAATTCACTTTCGGTTTTCTAACTCCCCGATACCAACCGGGAGTTAGACATGAAAAATGATACCCAAAAAGCAGTTATCTATTGCCGTGTTTCCAGCAAGAGCCAATCGCGGGATGGTCACGGCTTAGATTCTCAAGAATACCGCTGCCGAGAATGGGCTGCAAACAAAGGTTATACGGTTGTTGCCGTATTCACGGATGACATATCCGGTGGCGGAGATTTTATGAAACGCCCCGGTATGGTGAAGCTGTTGCGGTATTTGGATGACCATTCGCAGCATAAGCATGTTGTCATCTTTGATGACTTGAAACGCTATGCGAGGGATACGGTATTTCACCTGAAATTGCGCTCCGAAATGGCATTGCGAAATGCCGAGCGCCAGTGCCTTAATTTCACATTCGAGAATACACCGGAAGGCGAGTTTGTTGAAACGGTTTTGGCTGCTCAATCGCAGTTGGAGCGTCAGCAAAACAGCCGCCAAGTAGTTCAGAAAATGCGGGCGCGTATGATGAAGGGCTATTGGATTCATAGAGCACCACGCGGTTACAAAATGGCAAAAGTAGCCGGTCATGGGAAGTTGATGGTGAGGGACGAGCCGGTGGCAAGTATCGTGCAAACCGCACTGGAAGGTTTTGCAAATGCACGGTTCGGCTCAATGGTAGAGGTTCAGGCATTTTTACAAATGCAGCCGGACTTTCCAAAAGATAAAAAAGGGCAGGTTCATATCCAGCGGGTGTCCGATATGCTGAATCAAAAGCTGTACGCGGGTTATTATGAATTCCCTGATTGGGACATTGGCCTCATGAAAGGGCAACACGAGCCCCTTATCAGCTTTGAAACCTACACAAAAATTCAGGATAACCTGCATGGACGGACAAAAGCCCCTGTGCGCAAAGACGTTAATAACGATTTCGCACTTCGTGGCTTCGTTATGTGCGATTGCTGTGGCAAACCGCTTCGCTCCTGCTGGTCAACCGGCAGGCATGAAAAATACCCCTATTATCTGTGTCATACAAAGGGATGTTCTTATTATGGCAAATCCATCCGCCGCGATAAGATAGAGGGAGAATTTGAGGAATTGCTTAAAAGTATCACCCCTTCGCAGGCAACCATAGAGATGGTGCATCACCTGATTGATGAGGTGAAAGAGCGGCGTTTAGGAAATCATCAGGAAATGCTTGATGCCCTTACCAAAGAGAAGCAGCTTGTTGAGCGTAAGATTGAATCATTCCTTGAACGTGTTGTAACTGCCGACAGCCCCATACTCATATCAACCTATGAGCGGCAGATAAAGCAGTTGGAGGAACGGCGCATTCTGACCGATGAAAAAATCAGGAATTGCGGCAGGCCGGATGGCAGTATGCGCGAGATAAATAGAACCTCGTTAGCCTTTCTCGGAAACCCGCTCGAATACTGGTCTTCCTGCGATTTATCAGGTAAGCGGCTGGTGCTTAAAGCCACCTTTGCCCGTCCTTTAGCATACCATAAAAATGAGGGGTATAGAACCCCTGATTTGTCGCTTCCATTCTCGGTTTTAGCGGGGTTGTCGGGTAAAAAAGAGGAAATGGTGGAGCATAGCGGAATTACATCGAACTCCATAATCCAGTTAGTACAGGCAATTGACACGCTAAGTAATACATTCGGCTCAAAGCAGAATTTGAATAGCAAAACCTTTGAGTGGAAACCATTAGCATTAGTGGCATAGTGCAATTACGAATAACCTTAAAACAAGGAGCACGTTATGGAAAAAGATAATGAAACGAAAACGATTTTATATTACGGGAAAAAGACGCTTGATATTAATCCTATGCTTGCCCGCGAAAAGGCAGCGGATAAAAAGATACCTGATTACCGGAACGAACAATACAAGATGCAGCCGAAGCCTAAAGCTAACCTTGCTCCGGAGTAATCAGCATTCCTAAGCCTTATACCCTCACAGACACAATAAACCAGCTATTCTTAGTACGCTTCGTCATTCTTAACCGAGAATAAAGAGAATACATAACAAGAGTTTCCTGAAAGAAACATCATATGGTGAAACAACGATGTGCAAAAGAATAATATTGCCCTTGATAATAGCATCTGCCCTCATCCCATTCATAGGATACGCAGAAGACAATCATCAATCGCCAGAAGTATATGGAGATAGTTTATCCAGAGAAGAGGTACTTTTCCTGGACTCAATAGGCATAGATATAGACGAGTACTGGTCGCTCGATGAAATGATGGGGCTGAATGGCAAAACATTAGCTAAAGAATGTGCGGATAATTATCGGAAACTGTATAACGCGGATAAGCCAAACACGATATCTGCACAAGAATGCATAGATTTACGTGAGCATATTAAAAAAAGCAGATGAATAAAAGTCGCATACTAATGGTGACAGCGGTTTTATTAATCGTTTTCACAGGATGTAAAAAAGAAAATTTCTCAACTGATAGTGAATCCCAAGTATATAGTGAAGGGCTATCTAGTGAGGATGCGCTTTTTCTAGATACAATTGGCGTAGAGAATTGGACTCTTGATTCTATTTTAGGCTATCGTAGTAAGCCCACCCTAAAATCTACAAGCTCATCTCTCGTACAAGACTTGCATCTAGCAATGTTAGTAAAGGCAACTAAATTATTCGAGCTAAAACAAATATTATATCCGGGATTAGGGGATTATAAACCGGCGCATTACGGCATTGCATATAGTTTAGGCCAACGAAATTGTGAAGAACGACTTTTTCCTGAACATGGAAATAAATTACATAGAAGTTATGCAGTATTCGGCATTGATTGTTCAGGGCTAATGATAAGTTTGTTAAGACATCAAGGAATCAATATAGCCAACTGTCAAGTGGCTACTTTTGAACACGCATTACGAGAAGCTCTACGACAAAATAACGCATACAAGAATATTTCTATAGAAAAGATAGAAAATCCCCCCATTACTAAAATAGAAAATGGCGATTTCATAATGTGGCGAAGCCACATGGGGATTGTTTCTGTAAGCCCCAATGGCAACAAAGTTGTTTTTCAGTCAAATGGAACGGGTGAACCTGTGAATCTTGAAGACCAGCAAAAGAATTGGAGCTTAGTCCGAGGAGTACGCCCAATTGATTTAAATAAAGCAATTCATGGAAAAGGATATTGGGGGACTGGATATAAAATATTAAGATTCAAAGATGAAGGGAATCCAGACAACTCGCGAATAACAAAATATCACCTGTTTTTATACCGCGTAGGCGGTGGTATAGATTCGTTTTGGATGGATGGAAAATATAGCGGCAGAACCGGTGAATATTTTTTGGAAGCTACCATACAAGGCGAGAATGTATATAATCCAAATACGGGAGGATATTCATGGCCAATGATTGAAGGTATTCCTATACATTTTTCAGTTTCTTCGGGTAGCCTTGATGTACCGATGGTACTATCAGCATCTACATCCTCGGGGGCAGCCAATAAATATTATTGGAGTAATAATCCGGGAACTGTCACAATCAAAGCAACAATGCCCGATGGCACTGAACACACGAGGACATCAACTTTCCAATAATCCTTATGCCTCTATAAGGGAAGATGTCTGTTCCAAAAATCGAACAAACCAGCGTATTCATTTTCTCGTCATTTTGATGACACTAATCCAAAAACGCCAACGATGAGTGACAAGGAATTTATGACAGAATTATATCTTTCCAGCCCAATCTGATTTTTAATTTGGTCGAGTTCTTCAATCAATTTTTCAATCTGCATCCGTTCGACTTCGGCCTTTGCTTGGAACCACGGGGTTTGACTATACTCAATCGCCTTAGCTGTTAGGGTAACGCTATACCAATGCACACCATCAGCTATTGACATTAGCATAATAAGGTTTTCTTTCTCGAACTCGCTTAATATCGCCACAATAAATGCTTCTTCTATATTTAAGGCCGTAGCGGCATCCTTACATTTAATCGTGGTGTGTAGCCCATTTCTTGTGCTTACCAGATATTTCAGAATTTCATCCCTTACTTGGGGTGTAATCATATCGCATGTTTTTACACCATGAAATTACCACTAAATTTTGTCATCTTCGCATAGGTCTGACATCATACGCGCCGTTTCTTCAAAGGCTATCCAAGCGTACCAGTTTTTGAGGTCGCCTTGGGGTTTCAGCGGCTCGCCTAATTCATGCTCTAACTCATAGCGCAATGCTTCGATTTCATCGTAGTGCTTATCAAAGAATGCGTGGGTGTCGTGATAATAGATAAGGCTGCTAATCATCCCGCTTTGGCAACCGTGATGCAGCAGGTCTGTAAAGAATGCTGCTATATCATACCCACAGTCCAGTGCCTCCTGTGCCACTGCTGCCCGGAGAGTGTTGGGGGTATCAGCGATTATCTGACGTAATGTTTTTTCCAGTCGTGGGGTCGTATTCATGGATAGCTCCTTGAAAAAGGTTGGCGGGCATATAGCCCGCCAAGATGGAGGTTAATTGCTTTCGGGTGCGATGCGCAGGGTGATACGGCCATCCCAAGGGGCGCATTCCAGTTGGATGTTGAAGCCTTTGCCGTCCTTATGCGTCCAAGCTGCCCCGATGCGTGTCCACTGGTTCTTCTGGCTGCCTTTGCGCACCTGATAGGCGATGTGTGTTGGCAAAGTGCCTTTTGCTGCGGTTTGTTGGTCTATGTTGCTCATGTCGTTCTCCTTTTATTAAGGCGGCTTGATTGCCGTCCTATGAGAGCGACCCGAAACCGCCGGGACACGGCGTAGCGCACCGGTCAACCGAAACACGGAGGGTCTGCGAAGCGGAAACCGTGTTGGCAGGTTTACCGGCGTGGCTGCGGTTTCAGCCTCTCATGAAAAGGACGGAACAAGCTGGCTTAACGAGGCCGGACGACATTGGGGAAACAGGCCATAAGCCTCCTGCAAACAATCACAGGACAATGACACAATCGTAATTCCGCCAAACCATAGTGCTGGGTTCAGGGCGCGCGGTTTCGCCTGCGGCATCCCCGGCTTATTCATCATCCGGTGAGAAAAACGGCGACTGCCGACAGGCCATATCAAACCACGTCAGCCCATATAGATGCAAAATTTTTTCATGCAAAAATGGGGGCGTAATATGCGTAAAACCGAGGAACGATGTTGCGTATTACAATGAGCAAATCTGCGGGTGGTGCGAAGAAATACTACTGTGAGGAATACTACAATGAAGGGCAATCCGCCCAGCTTGATTATTATTCCGAGGGTAGCCAGTCCATCGGCAAATGGGGCGGTATCGCGACAGAAAAGTTAGGGCTGACCGGCGACATCGCCAAGCGGGATTTTGCAAGCCTGTGCGATAATATCCACCCACTGACCGGCAAGACGCTGACAGGGCGTAACGACAAAGGCCGCACGGTGGGTTATGATTTTACGTTCAACGCCTGCAAGTCGGTGAGCCTTGCCTATGCGTTTGGGAGTGAGGAAGACAAACTCATTATCCTTGAAGCGTTCCAGCAATCCGTGCGCGAAACCATGAGCGAGATTGAAACAGGAATGCAAGCGCGGGTGAGAGCCGAGGGCAAAAATGAAAACCGCCTGACGGGTAATATTGCCTATGGGGCATTCACCCATTTCACGACACGGCCGGTTGACGGGGTGGCCGACCCGCATTTGCATAGCCATTGCTTCGTGTTTAACGCCACCTATGACGAACAGGATAACAAATGGAAGGCCGGGCAGTTCCGGCAGGTTAAGCAGGATGCCCCGTATTATGAGGCGGTCTTTCATAGTAAGCTCGCACATTACCTGCAACGGTCGGGCTATGCTGTCGAGCGCACCCAAAACGGCTTTGAGCTGGTGGGGATTGAAAAATGCACTCTTGAAAAATTCTCGCGGCGTACACAAGAAATCGAGGATTACAGCCGTGAGCACCAGATTACCGATGATAAACAGAAATCACAGGTGGGGGCAAAGACACGCGAAGCCAAACGGCTTGCCCTGACCGGAGCGCAGCAGGAAACGGAATGGCAATGGCGTTTAAGCCCGGAAGAAAGGCAGGCATTTTTGCACCTGAAACACGGGGACACCTTGCCGCCCGATGCCCAAGCCGCCGGAAAAGCCTTAGCACATTCCTTGCAGCACCATCTGGAACGCAAGTCCGTTTCCAGCGATAAAGAGATTTTAGCCACGGCGATAAAATACGCGATAGGACATGCCAAGCCGGAACAGGTGAAACAGGCATTGGAACAGGATGAAGGCGTTCTTTACGCCCACGAACAGTTGCGCCGCTTCATCACCACCAAAGAGGCGTTGCAGGAGGAAAAGCAGCTTATCCGGCATTGTATGGAGGCGCGGAATAAATACCGCCCGATAAACGCCACCTACCAGCCGCAAAACCCACAACTGAACGAGCAACAGCAGGCGGCGGTGCGCCATGCGTTATCCTCTACGGACGGCATTACGATTATCACCGGCAAGGCAGGCACAGGCAAAACCACGCTGATGAAAGAAGTGCAACAAGGCATTATCGCCAGTGGCAAGCGGATTTATGCGTTTGCGCCATCCAGCGAAGCCAGCCGGGGTGTTCAGCGCAGCGAGGGGTTTGAGAATGCCGAAACGGTGGCGAAGCTCATTCAGGATGAAAAGCTGCACCCGGAATTGGAGCAGCAGGTTATCTGGGTGGATGAGGCCGGCATGTTATCGAACCGCGACATGAACCACATTTTTGCCATCGCCAACGCCCAGAGCGCGAGGGTTATCCTCTCCGGCGATACGCGGCAACATAACAGCGTGGAGCGCGGGGACGCGCTACGCATTATCCAGAAGGAAACGGGGATAAAGCCCGTGACCGTGAGCAAAATCCAACGGCAGAAAAATTCGGAATATAATAAGGCGGTGGAATTATTAGCTGATGGGCAGGTTGAGCAAGGGTTCAGGCAATTAGAGCGCATGGGGGCTATTCACGAAATAGACGACAGCGAAATGCGGGTTGAGGTGATTGCCGATGATTACTGCGCCACCGCTTTTGCGGGAAATCAACCGACAAAAGAGGTGCTGGTGATTGCCCCCACCCATGCCGAGGGTGAAGTTGTGACGGAGCGGATACGGGAGCGACTGAAAGGCCGGGGCATTATCGGGCAGGAAGAACGCACATGCACGGTGCTTAAAAACCGTCAGTTGACCGAAGCGGAAAAGCAGCAGCCTGAAAGCTATGATATAGGCAATGTTATCAGGTTTCACCAGCACGGCAAAGGCATCCGCGCGGGTAAGCGGCTGGCAGTGACGGCGACAGAGGTCAACGGGCTTTTTGCAAAAGACGGCGAAGGGATTGATTACCATCTCCCCTTTACCGAAGCGAAAAAATGGACGGTTTATGAGGCGAAGCAGTTACAGGTTGCCAAGGGGGATAAAATCCGCATTACCGCAAACGGTAAAGCCAATGACGGCAAACATTTATTCAATGGCACGACCTACCATATCGAGGGGTTCGACAAGCAAGGAAACATCCAACTTTCCAACGGCTCGGCCATTACGCCGCAGTTTGGGCACTTCGCTTTGGGTTATGTGTCCACCTCCCACGCCGCGCAGGGCAAGACGGCGGATAAGGTGATTATCTCGCAAAGTTCGGCCACGTTCCGCGCCGCTTCGATGGAACAATTCTATGTTTCGGTGTCACGCGGCAGGCAGGCGGTGTCACTTTATACGGATGACAAGGACACATTATTGCAGGCCGTCAGTCATTCGGGAGAGCGTATTTCCGCCACCGAATTAATGAGGAAGCGGCAGGCACAAGCGGAAACAACCAACCACCTATTCAGGCAACGGCAGGAGCAGACCGCCCCTGCACATGATTACATAACCCCTCAATCCAGACCCGATGGACTTTCGACAACGGTTAGAACAGAGCAGAGTGCGTCCCGCTAATGCGGAACCGCCTGCGGAAAAGGACGAACATTATGCCTGCCCCTATTTTGCCACCGATAGGGGCAAAAGCCCTGCATGTCTTGAATTACGATTGCCAGATGGAATACGCAGGGCTGTACCTTACGCTTTCTTCACTGAAATCATTTTTGACATAGATGCTGGTATCGAAATCCTGACCACCCAAAAGCGCATCACCATCACCGGCAGGCAACTTGCTAAACTGTATGACTACCTTGTTGCTTACCGTGTGCGATTTATTCAGGTGCACACGGGAACGGATGCCGAAGCGGAAGACGGAGTTTTTGTATATGGAATACTTATAGAAGAACGATATTAGAGAATGTGATATAGACATCCAAATTTTATTTAATTTCGTGATATGGGATATTCATACGGTATAGAAAATATGAGGGAAGTCCTTTTAAAGCTATGTGACGAAGGGACATTTTCCAATCGGCTTTTCAAGGCAATCTCGGAATTAGAAGTGTCAACAGAAGAAGATTTAACACAAGAACATTTTGACCGAAAAAAGGCTATCATAGCCGACTATCGGGAGCGTAATGCTACGTATGTAAATGAATCTGGTGATATGGTCGAAAAAGATTCCCTCGAAATCGAAAAGCAAATAGCGGACAGGATTGTCCGGCTTGCGGTTGACCTCATACAAGAAAACGTGATTTTACAGAAAGAACATGATGCTGCCAATGCAGCAGAATAGTTTTTCTAATTCGCAAGATGGCTTCTGTCTTGGTTCATTTCTTCAATGATGCTCATGAGGTCGGGGTATTGCTCTGCCATCTGCGGCGCAAGCTGCGGATTGTCTTTCATGGTTATGGCGGCCTGCTGTATCAGGATATTTTGCGGGGTCGGCTGTTCAACGTTATTTTTTAGTTCCATCATCACTTTGGCCTCCATCACGCTATCGCGGAAATCAAGAATTTTATTGAGTTTAGCGGTTTCGCGCCAATTCGCGTGAATGGCCAGCGCGAACGCAGAAATATAGAGCCAGAGGCTCACCATGCCATGCAGCCAGACGGCAAGGACGAACAGTAAAAGCGGCTCGGCCACGGTGTTGGTGAACGCCGCGCGGTCATTAATCAGCTTCGGCATAGGCATCCCCTGCCGTTGCCTTTTCGGGATAAGGCTGATGTAGAGCCATACGACAGGGGCGGCAAGGGCATTGATAAGCCGCATCAGATGCCCGGCCAAGCCCTCAATGCGGGACGTGCCGTCATCAAAAGAATGCAGAGCGGTATTTGTCCGCGCCCTCCACCGTATCTTGAACAGGTGGTAGGTTCCCATCAGGATATAGGCCAGCAGAAAAAACATCATGCTTTTGTCCATTATCCGGTCTGTAAAGGTCTGCCCCGTCGGGCTGTAAAACGGGTTTACCGCGCTTGCTAATCCGGTAAGCAATCCCTGTATCCATCTGCCTATCGCCACAATCGCATATTGCAGGGTGGCAAAAATAAACAGCAGCAGGAGGCCGGTATAAAAATTGACCACCGTAAACCAGCGTTGGCCGAAATCACGGCGCAGCAATACTTCAACGGGAATAGTGAACCAGCCCAGAATGAACATGACAAACCCGACGGTGCGTGAGGAACGCCCCCATTTATTCACGCCGGAAATGTCGCGGGACTGGTCTATTTCATCGGTAGCAGTAATGGGTCTTGGTGTGATTTTCATCGTTCGTGTTGTTTGAATTGGATAAAGAGATGGGTTTTCTTATTTTTCCATAGACGCCCGTTCTGGAATACAACGGCATCCACGCGATAATCGTTGAGCCTGCCGCCTTTTCGCAATTTGGTGAACACCTGCGGCGGCACGTCATAATCAAAGCTCTCGTTCTTGCCGCTGCTGACGTTGAAATAATCACCACCGAAACTCTCGCCTGAAGACTGCCGTATCTGCCAACTGCGGCCGATGGTTTCCGCCGCGTGTTCGTTGGTCATGGGGTCACTGTTCGCGTGCCAGATTTTTGTTTGCAGGTTGCCTATCAGAGAATCCACGCGGTATTTGCTCTGTGAGCCGCCCATGACGGCATAATAGTTCGGCAGGTTTTGCGTGAGATAGACCGTGCAAGCCTTGCTGCTGCGGGCGGTTGCCTGAAACTGCATATCATATTCCGTAACGAAGTTCTGCGCTTCATCCACCCATAGAAACACGGGTGTTGTTTCATTCGTGACAGTCCGCCGCTCGGCGGACTGCTGCCACAGGTATTTATAGACGACCTGCGCCGCCCTTCCCGCATCTCCATATTCTTTCACCGGCAGGTTCAGGATAATGATTGCGCCGCGGTGGGTCAGCTCCGGGTAAGCAATCTTGCGCCTGTCGTCCGGCATTTCGGAAAACAGGCGGCGGAACGGCCTGCGCAGGAAAATATCAATCATGGTGCTAAGGGTGGAAACGATGCTGGAACGGGTCTTATCGGCAAGGTTGGGGTATTCTTCCAGCCAGAAAGCGGCGGTGCTGTCGAAATCATGCTGCACCCACTTGTCGAGCTCCTTGGCATGGCCTTCCAGCAACAATTGCCAGCACAGGCTTTTGGCTTTCCATTCGTCCGTGTCGAGCTGGGCAATGCTGGTCGGCGCGGATAAAATCACGTCATGGATTAGGGGGACGGACACCGTACCCCGCGCAATCATGCACAAATCTATGGTATTGCGCAAAAGCTGTTGCATCGCGCGTGTCCAATACGGGTCACTGCCGCCGTCAATGCTGCGGTCTATGGCTTCATAAACAGTCGTGAACAGGCGCACCAGGTTATCGCTGTAACCTGCCCCTTCCCCCTTGCGCTCGATTTCATATTGCAAGAAAGGAAAAACGAACTCGCCGGTTGCATTAAACACCAGCAGGTGATTGGCGCGGCCGGTTTCACTGGCGTAGCGTTTCCAGTCGTCCAGCACGTCTTTTTTGGCACATAAAACCAACCCACCGAACCCAGCCCGGAGGAAAGAACGGGCTAAGGCTTCGCCGCTGCCGCTGGTTTTGCCGGAGCCGATACCGCCGAAAATCTGAACACCCTCACAGGCATTGCCGATGGTAAACGGTTCGTCGCCATCGTTGAATGAATAAATAATACGGTCAAGGCTGAAATCCGGCGCAGGCATATGGGGGCTATTTCAAGCCAATATATGCATTAAGTTTTTATCATCAAAGATTCTATACCACAGTCTAACGCTCCATTCCTTGTTGCCTTTGCTGCTCCTGCTCCGGTGTTTCCTGTGCGTGCCGTTGCATTGCCCCGTCAACTGCGTTTTCACGTGGGTAAACATTCTCTCTACTCTGCTCAATACGTTCAATATTTTCTTTGGTATCAGGATGCAGCTCGACAAATTTGGAAGTATAGTTAGCTCTTCTGTTTGGCGAGGGCAGTGGCAATGTCACCGGCGAAATCTCATCCACCTCCTGCATGGTTTCAGAAGGAATGGTACGCCTTGCTTCCTCGATGATTTTCTGCTGTTGAACGATAGCCCCGGTTGGAGTGATGTCATTCCGCATGGACACAAGTTTGATATTGCGCCGCGCTTCCTCTATGACCTGCCGCGCCCTTGCCTGTTGTTCAGGACTGGCGCGATTCAGCGCATCTTCGACCGCGTTTACCTTTGCCATCGCATAAGATTAAGTACGATGCGAATATACGCATTTCCGGTTTTGCTGACTGGTACGGTAACTGGTGCGGTACTGGTACGGTACTGTTGCGGTATCAGCTTGCGGCCGCCAGCTTGAATATCTCCCCCTTTCCAGTGCCAAAGCGTTCGATATAATCTGCCTGATACATCAGCTCGACCACAATAATGCCGATGAATGGCGTATATACGGCGCGTTTGGCGCGTTTATGGCGCGTTTAGGAGGATGACTTAAACTGGTAATACATACCTTTTCCGGTAGTTCTGGTCATTTACCCGTTTTTTAGCCTTGCCTGCAATTCCAAGCCTTTTGCCGTTAGCCTGTATTGCTGTTTGGGGCTGTTGGGCTTATCGGGAATGGTAAGCTCGATAAACCCATTTTGCAGAGCGGGTAGCATATAATTCAGCACAAAGCTTTCCCTATCACTTAATCCTAATGTTTTTTGTATTTCAGCCCGTTTCATTTCTCCGTTTAGCACACCTATAATTTTCTCAATTTCCCGGTTTACGGAATGCTTGTCGGGTGCTTGTCGGGTGCTTGTCCGGTGTCCGGTTGAGGTCGCCAGATGGTGATTTTGACACCGCTTGTAAAATCATATTCAGGCTCTTTTAACTTAGCATCTTTGGCTAACTGGAAGATTTCTTCTGTTCCCGTGCCGAAACGTTCAATATAGCCTGCCTGATACATCAACTCCGCCAATTTGGGATTCGTTGGAAAGGAGCTATGCTCTTTCTTCAATTCGTTGACGCTTAATTGGGGGGTAAGGTCGCCGGGATTAAAGATGCTCAATCTGTCGGCAAACAGCATTACCTGAACACTGGCCTTGCTGTTATAATCACGATGCGCCACCGCATTGACAATAGATTCTGCAATAATTGCTTGCGGGATTTCATACTGAATAGGAGCCTCAACGCCATGTTCCCGTGTACCAACCGACGTGCTGATTTTGGATAAAACAAAGTCTTTGGCCTTATCTACCTGCTCGAAAACATCGCCTTCAAATACTTTATGGTCGGGTATGGGTTTTTGAGCAGAAATCCCGTGAAAATGCGCACATTTAGTAATGGCTGTGCTAAAAAACCGTTGCGGGGTTTTGCCAAATACCAGAAGCGCGGCATTGGAGAGCACGCCTCCTTCAATCAATTTCAGATGCGCCAACACTTTCTCAATCGGGGTTTTGACAGCTAACGGAAATCCACGCTTTGCACGGGCACGTTCAATAAATTCCTCTATCTTTCCCCTATCTAAATCTTCCACCGTTGCCCGTGGGCATGGTTCCGCGCTCCAGTCCCATTGCACACCCTGCCGCCGGATGCGGTCAATCTTTTCAAGGTTCAAAGGCACTAACGCTTCCCCGTCCCGCCCGTAATAATGCCCTTCCCATGCGACAGGGAGCCCCGCAGGAGCAGCCGGAATCTGGAACATGACAACCCTGCCTTCCGGCGCGGCCAGCTCGTGAATTTCGATAAACGTGATGCGGTTGGTGGTTTTATTGGCAATTTCACTTTTAAGGCTATCCAGAGAAACACGGTCATTAGCGCGATAGTTCGACCCGACAATCTTGCGGTGCTTGTTCTCAATACCAAACAACAGCCATGCCTGTGGTTTCCCTTTCAGGTTGGCCTCATTGCTCAATGCGCTAAAATATTTCCCCAGCTTGTCGAAGTCGAAATTGTTTTTGGCTTCCTTGAACTCCACAATTTCGGTTTCTCCGGGCAGTGCCCGAAAACCGGCTAATATTTTTCGGAGTTGTTGTTTGGTCATGTTCATCTTGTTAGAGGTAAAGCTACCTAAATTCTATTGCCGAATATCGCTTACGCATTAATCACCGCATCCAGCGCATCATCTACATCCTTATGGATGAAATTTGCCTGATAGCCAATAGTGGTTTTAATGTCGGTATGACGATAAAGTTTCTGCAACATCTGGATAGGGATTTTATCGCCCGAAATCGTTGCGAAGGTATGACGGGCAATGTGCATGGTAAGCGGCTTTTTTATTTTTGCCGCCGTGCGCACATCGCTTTTCAGCCAGCGGTCTATGGCGTTAATCCGGGATGAAATAATGCGTTCCATCTCGAAACGGTTATTCAATCCGACTTTTCGGAGCTCCGGGAATATCAGGTCACTTTCTTCATCACGGATTGCCTCGTATTTTTGAAGAATCGCCATTACCTTGTCCGGCACTTTCAGGCTGTCACCTTTCCGGTTTTTACCCATTGTGTAATACATGCGCCCGTCCTGAAAATCCGACCATTGCAGGCGCAAGACATCTGAAACACGCATCCCGGCAAAATAAAATGAAATCAGCCACAGATTACGGGCATGGTCGGCTTCCGGCCTTTCAAGCTCTGCCGCCTCGATACGGGCAACATCTTCTTTAGTCAGGCCAACTTTCCGGCTATCGGGGAATTTGATTTGCAGCTTGCCCTTGCCAAAGGGATAGTATTTTTCCTCACATGCTCCCTCGGCAATCGCCTGACTAAAAATGGAACGTAGCGTTACCCAGTTATTGATAGCCGTCCTCTCGGATACGCCACGCTTGGCAATAAGCTGTGCCTTGAAACGCTTCAGGACAGTTTGCGTAAGGTCGGAAAAGGCAATGTCGCTACCTAAAAATTCTTTCAGGTGCTTGACGTTCGATTTTTCATTATTCCAGCGGTTGTATTTACCATCGTCTTTCAGCCGTTGAATATAAAGGTCGGCCTGCCTAAAGACCGTATCCCCCGCCTTTGGTTTGACTTTTTGCCGTACCGCCTTTGCGGATATGACGGGCTTCACTGTTTCCAGTTCGAGTGCCTTATTATTGGCATCGGCCAGTTTTGCGATAATGAAATTATTAAGGCGGGTTGAGTTGGGATGCGACTTTCTGACGCGCTGCAAATCTGCGTCCCAATCCTTTTCCTTTACGTTTTGCCCAAGATGGATGAAAGAGGTTTTACGGTCTTTCGTGATACGCAATGCAAGTGGATATGTGCCGTCCTTGTTCAGTTTTTTGCGAAGCACTACCTTTACAGCAGCCATTCAAAATGTATTTTGATGAAACTATTGATTTTACTGCATAAAGATAGGAAATTTGGTACAACATAGGTACAACATTTTGGCGTTTTTCCTGTTTTTTTATGCACTCACCATTTTAATGAATGCAGTAAAATCAATACTTTCAGGCCATATTAATCCATATAAAACCATTTTGCGCCAGACTCAAAATCTGGTTTTCGCAAGGGAGTGCAGGTTCGATTCCTGTTCCGGGCACACTAAATGAAACATAACCGACTGAATTACATATAATTCAGTCGGTTTTTTCTTTTCAAAGTAACAATAGAGTAACAAAAAATGTGAGCTAACTATTACTTGCCAGACTGACAAATATTTCGTAAATTCACGTAGTGAAAAAAATTAAGAATACAGGTCTTGACTTTGAAGTAGATAAGCTCACCAACTCTATTGAAAATGTTGTTACGGGTGACAGTTTTCAAACCGAAGTTTCTTTGACTGCTGCAAGTGATCTGAAACCTGTAAACAAGAAAAACAACTGGCTCTTTGATTGGAAATTCGAGCATCAGCAACCTGAAAGGGAGGTTTATAAGCTAACAATTGTAGGCAATCCGAAAGTGATACAGGGACTGCTAAGTATAGAGATAAAAACAGACCACGTTTATATACACCTGGTCGAAAATGCACCTTTCAACAAAGGAAAGTCTAAAATGTACGCGGGTGTTGCAGGGAATCTTGTCGCATTCGCATGTCGGCTTTCTTTTCAGCGGGGATATGAAGGTAATATTTCATTCCTGTCAAAATCACAACTGGTAGAACACTACGAAAAGACTTTAGGCGCACTACATTTTGGCGGACGCATTATGATTATAGAAACCAAAGCAGCCCTGAATCTGATTGACAAATATTTCAAAACATAAGTTTATGAAAAAGCAAATAAATGAACCTGATTATATAGGTGGACATGGCGCTCTTACCAAAGAGGAAGAAGAAGCGCTGACAAAATACTTTGCGGATAAAAAAGCGAAAGGCTCACAAAGAAAAACGCTCGTACGGAAAACAAGATCCAAACGGCATACTTACAGTAACCGGCCTTAGCATAGACGTTTTGTGCTCTGCAAACTTTGGGACGTTTTTGAAACAAACCGGGCAAATTCCGGACGGAACAAACTCTAGATCCACTTAAATCAAACAGCTAACAAGGAATTTTTTTTCAGTTGAAAACAATTCCTCACTTTTGAGTTCATGAGTATCCTTGTCATCATTTATGATCTTGGTGCATAATAAATAATGCAAACGCCTAACAACGCAATCAGCGCTCCGATGATGTCATATTTATCAGGTGAATAGTTATCAAACTTCATAGACCAAAGTATCGACATAACAATGAATATACCACCGTACGTTGCATAGACTCTTGCAAAATTTGAGGTCTGCCATGTTGCCACAACTCCGTAAAAAGCAAGGATCAGCCCTCCTAAAACTCCAAGCCACCAGGGCTTATCTTCTTTTAGCCATAGCCAGATGAGATAACCACCACCTATTTCACAAAGTCCGGCAAGTATAAAAACCGGTATAGACCTAAGCATTTCCATTAAAGCCCAAGTTCTGTCGTTATAAATTCCTTTGCTCCGTCAGCGCCCGTTAATTCAAGCCATGCTTCGCTTTTGTCGCCACTTATCGAAAGATTGAATGTAAAAAAGTCACAACATTCTCTTTCGGTCTTAATAAATTCAGTCAATTCATCTAACACGTTGTCCGTTCCGGGGAACTTAAAAGCGTAACCATTTTGAAGTTCCCTCCTGGCGATCATTTGTGATTTCAAACTTGCAAGAACAGTCTCTTTTCTGTCTTGAAGTTCCGGGGTTGTCAATTTACAACTTAATGCTCCTGAATGGCTTTTGGGCCTGCAATCATCGCTGCAGCCCGGTATTGTATTTTCTACTTTCATCTCGGATTTATTTATTGCCTCTTTATCAGCATTACATGCCGTCAAGGTCAAAATTGCCAAAGTGAAAAATGAGACTATTTTCTTCATTTATTTTATTTCGAAAGGTTGCTGCAATAATATACAAAAGCACAGGATTGTGATTTGGCTGTAAACAAAAATATTGCTTATAAAGTATTTCCCTGCCGGATTTGGCAACCCACACGCATAAAGATCAATTTCTTTAACTTTAAAGCACAAATGAAAATCCAATGAGCAAAAACATGTCCAGGAGAGGCTTGCTGAAAGGAGTGCTCACAACCTCAGCCAGTTTGTTTTCAGCGCCATGGTTAGTACATGGCATAGAAAAGATCGAAGCACAGGGAGCAAAGGATACCAACGCCATCAAACACCAGTTCCCGCTCGGCTTTCAATGGGAAACACAGGATCCGTTTTTGTTTTGCGTACATCACGAAGACCATTTCCCGAAAGGAAATGCACAGATGGGGCCGGACAAAACACATTTCAAAGGAAGGCACATAGGCGACGACTTTATTGTCAAGGATGGCTTCAGGATGTATCATGGTAAGACTGTTCCGGGTTTTCCGGGTCATCCGCACAGAGGCTTTGAAACCATAACCGTGGTACGAAAAGGTTTCGTTGACCATGCAGACTCTCTCGGCGCCTCCGGTAGATATGGCGATGGCGATGTACAATGGATGACCGCAGGAAAAGGAGTACAGCACTCCGAAATGTTCCCGCTGCTTTCCGATCAGCAGGATAACCCGATGGAGTTATTCCAGGTATGGCTGAATCTGCCTAAAAAAAATAAAATGGTGGCGCCGCATTTTAAAATGTTGTGGCGGGAATCCATTCCTTATCTCCGATTCGACAAAGACAAAGTATTGGTAGAACTGATAGCGGGCCAATGGGATAAACATAAAGCCATAGATCCGCCTCCCGGCTCCTGGGCTGCCCCTGCAACAAATGAAGTATTCATCGTCAACATAAAGATGGAGCCGCATGCTTCCGTCACACTGCCCGTTTCCAAAAATGAAGTAAACAGAAGCTTATACTTCTACGAGGGCCAAAGGCTGTCGATCAACGACACCACTTTCAATGCTTATTCAGGTGTGTTCCTGAATGCAGATGTGACAACCACACTCAGATCAGGCGATACACCGGTGAGTATCTTCATTCTCCAGGGCAAACCAATAAAAGAACAGGTAATCCAGTATGGCCCGTTTGTGATGAATACGAAAGAAGAAATTCAGCAGGCGTTTGAAGACTATCACAAAACAAAGTTTGGCGGATGGCCCTGGCCCAGATACGACCAGGTACATGACAAATCGAAACGCAGGTTTGCACAGCACGCGAATGGCAAACACGAGGTAAAAGGTGCATGACAGGGATGCCATTCAACCTTGCCGGGCTCATTTCGACAGGCTCAATGAATCGTTTTTAATGACGGTGGCCGAGCGTGTTGAGGCCCGGCTGCTGAGCTTGTCGAAGTAAAATTCAGCTTTTAACACGCGGCAATTTGAACAACCCCATATAAAGTGAATACGTTTTTACAAGGTATAATTTGCTATCTTGTCCCCATTTAATAATTTCTTTAAGCATTAAAAATGAATGATTTTATGATGAGATTGTCTTTCGTTGCAGGAATTACGGGCACGGCATTGGGATTATTATTCTCCGCCGCCGATATACATGCACAAGTCACGCCGGAGCATATTGCCCGGGCACAATCCGTGATCGGCAGCTATATTTCAGACAACGGCCAGTATGTTGCATACACGCTTACCGCTCCCGGAGATCCTAAAACGGAAAACATTCCGTCCAAAGTGCAATTGTACCTGCTGAATAATCAAACAAACGAACACAAACCATATTACACAGGAACCAGCGTTAACCAGGTTACCTTCAGACCTCAGAAAGGAACCATTACATTTATCACCCGGCAAAAAGATGATAAAACCAATGCGATTTATGAAATAGATCCTCAGGGTGGCGAAGCCCGGAAGCTTTATACGTTTACTTCCAGCATAGCGAGTTACGCCTGGAGCAATGATGGCAACAAAATTGCATTCGTTGCCATCGAAGATGAAAAAAAACCTAAAACAGCGCTAACATATAAACCGCAATTTTTTGAAGAAGAATTCAGCCAGAGAAATGGCTATATAGTAAACATACATCAGAATACACCGGCTCAAAAGTTGAATATTAAAGGCTCAGTATACATGATAAGCTGGAGCCCGGACAATAGTAAACTGGCCGTTTCCGTAGCGCCTACTGCCTCTGTAGACGATTCTTACATGGCACAAGACATCAAAATCGCCGATGCACAAAACGGAAATGTGATTGCTCATATTGAAAACAAAGGAAAGCTGGGACAAATAGTTTGGAATCCGGACGGCACGAGCCTGGTCCTGGTGGCCGCCTTTGACCTGAATGATCCGACAGACGGCAGCCTGTTGACAGTCCCCGCTACAGGAGGAAAACCTACAGTAATTAATGGTGGATTTCCAGGCAAATATGAATCCATAAAATGGGTGGGTAAAAATGCCCTTCACTTCCTCGCCAGCGAAGGCACTGCCAGCGCTATCGGCACAATCAGCATTGACGGAAAAAATACAAACTACATCTTCAAGTCTGCAGCTCATCACATCACTTCTTTTGATGTTGCCGCAAACGGCACGGTCAGCTTTACCGCAAACACACCGGAACATCCGTCTGAGTTATTTACCACTACCGGCAAGAAAAACACAGCAGCCGTCCGCCGTACCTTCTCCAACAAATGGCTGGATGGTTTAAAATTAGGGCGTCAGGAGGTAGTTACCTACAAAGCACGCGATGGCAAATTCGACATCGAAGGGATGCTGATCTATCCGGTGGATTATAAAGAAGGCAGCCGCGTTCCGCTCATCACGGTCGTACACGGAGGGCCTGAGGCTCATTATACCAATGGCTGGCTGACCGCATACTCCATGCCCGGACAAATGGCTGCGGCAAAAGGATATGCTGTCTTTTATCCCAACTACAGGGGTAGCACCGGACGCGGTACGGAATTTACATACAGCAGCCAGGCTGATCTGGCCGGTAAAGAATTTGATGACATCGTGGATGGAGTGGATTATTTAATCGAAAAAGGAATTGCAGACACGAAAAGGATCGGCGTCACCGGCGGTTCGTATGGCGGATACGCTTCTGCCTGGATGAGCACTTACTATTCCGACAGATTTGCCGCTGCAGTCATGTTTGTAGGGATCAGTAATAATATTTCCAAATTCGGCACGAGTGACATTCCCAATGAAATGTATCTGGTACATTCCAGGAAGAGAATATGGGATGACTGGCAATGGCAACTGGAAAGGAGTCCGATCTACCATGTAGAACGCGCGCAGACTCCAATCCTGATCATGCACGGTGCTGATGACCCCAGGGTGCATCCGGCACAAAGCATGGAATTGTACCGCCACCTTAAAGTGCGTAAACCTGAAGTGCCGGTCCGGCTGGTTTATTATCCCGGCGAAGGCCACGGTAATGGCCGTTCAGGCTCACGTTATGATTATAATCTGAGAATGATGCAATGGTTCGATACCTACTTAATGACCGGCGACCGTAAAGCAGCTTTACCGGAACTGGACTTACCGGAATAAATTGAAACTGGTACCATTTACAGAATAAGGCAATGTCCCGGAAGTACTATTACCTCCGGGACTTTTCTTTATTCATGGCCCTACGAGAGATATAACGCAATCTTCAGTGATTACTTCTAAAAATATCATGTTCATAAAACCTTACCATGCATTTGGCTTGCTACATCTGCGATGGAATTAGTTTTACTGCAATTCGGAAAACACAGCGTCCGTTATTCTTAGAAGCTGTCTAAAATTGATTGGCAAAAAATGATTGCAGCCAACTTTCTCTGCCCGTTCCTGTGACTGTTGTTTTTTATATTGCCCTTTCAGGACGCATATAGTAGTAGTGGATAATCCGCCAAAGACTGAAAGCCTTTGATATATAGCCCGGGGTAACGCCGGGTACTGAAAAACAGATTTGGGTTATCCGGGATTACATAAATAAAATCATACCGGGCAAATAAACACAGCGGCGCCGGGCAATACATCATCGCTTCTTTTATCCAAACTTATTCCGTATATTTCTGCCAATATACACATCTTTGCACCCGGAATGAGCAAAAGACCCTACATATCACCCTCCTTCTCCTATGTGCCGCTGGAAGAAACCCTGGAGATCGTACCGAGAAAAAAACAGTTGTTCATCGGTATCCCGAAAGAGACCTCCTTTCAGGAAAACCGGGTGGCGCTGACCCCCGAAGCCGTATCCGTACTGGTGAACAACGGTCATGAAGTATCCGTAGAGCACGCAGCAGGTGAAGGTTCATTTTATTTCGACAGTGATTACAGTGAAGCCGGTGCACGTATTGTGTATGATAAACAGGAAGTGTACAAAGCCACTATGATCATCAAATCGGCGCCGATCTCGGAAGAGGAAGTCAGTCTGCTCCAACCCAATCAGGTCGTGATCTCGCCGATCCATCTCCCCTTCCTGAAGGCGTCCATGATGGAGCAGCTCATGCAGAAAAAGATCATTGCCATCGCCTTTGAATCCATAAAAGACGATTCGGGTACCTATCCGATCGTACGCTCCATGAGCGAGATCGCCGGCAGCAGTGCTATCCTCACAGCCGCGCAATATCTCAACAATGTACAAAGCGGTAAAGGCATCCTGCTGGGTGGCATTTCAGGCGTACCGCCTGCCAAAGTGCTGATCATCGGCGCTGGCATCGTAGGCGAATTTGCTGCACGGGCGGCGCTCGGCCTGGGCGCCTCGGTGCAGGTATTCGACAACTCAATCTACCGGCTGATGCGGCTGCAGAATAACGTAGGACGACGGGTATTCACCTCCGTAATTGAGCCGGTAACCCTGGCCGAAGAATTATGTATCGCCGACGTTGCCGTCGGTGCGCTGAAGCCGGTAAACGGTATTACCCCAATGGTGGTAACGGAAGAAATGGTGCAGAATATGAAAGCCGGATCCGTGATTGTGGATGTGAGCATAGACCGGGGCGGATGCTTTGAGACATCGCGGGTCACCTCGCACGAAGATCCCGTTTACAAAAAATACGACGTCATACATTACTGCGTACCGAATATCCCTTCGGGCGTAGCCCGCACAGCATCACGCGCCATCAGCAACGTGCTGATGCCCATCGCCCTCGAATGTGGCGAAATGAGCGGCGCAGAAGGACTGATACAGGCAAAAAGCGGCATCCGTAAAGGGGTATACCTGTACAAGGGTTGCGTTACCAACTCTTCGCTCGCCCGCCGTTTTTCTTTAAAATATACAGATCTGGATCTTTTACTGGCATCCGCAAGCTGAAAGACAATAAACCCAATCCTGCTATTTATATGCCCAACAACAGAATGAACAAAACGATGGCCGGTTATCATCTGCTTATGATTCTGTCGGCTGTTGATTTCCGAGTTAATGCCCTGGAGGATAAAGTGATCCGGGATTACCTTGTCCAGGAATTTCCCATCCATGTAAACCTCGACCGTGAAATGGAGATCATCAGTAACCTCCACCCGGACGAATGGGAAAGACATTTCCTGAAAGCTATGGACGATTTTTATGATGATGCTACAGAAGCCGAACGCCGCAGCCTGCTCAACTTTGCCATACAACTGACCAAAGCTGATAATGTGATCACCCGCGAAGAAAATTACTATCTCAATCTGTTGTTTGAGACCTGGGAACCTGTATAATACCAATGCCTGCAGCATTAAACAGAATATAGGCTGTATGTAAGGTTTTTATTTTGCCACTGATGATGTACTCAGAAACATGGAATTTGGAAAAGTATCGGCCGATATATTGGAACGTATTGATTTTACACTTCCACCCGATCCGGTTGTTACCACAGAAGTACTGAAAACGGGCAGCCGGAAAGGGAAAACGACATTTTACGTCGGCTGCGCCAAATGGGGACGGAAGGATTGGGTCGGAAAACTCTACCCGCCGGGCACCAAAGAAAAAGACTTCCTGCAGGCATATGCCCGGCTGTTTAATGCTATTGAGTTCAATGGGTTTTATTACAGCGTTCATTCGGCAGAGCAAGTCCGGAAATGGCGCAGCCAGGTACCGGACGGCTTCCGGTTTTGTCCCAAGTTTACACAGACCATTACGCACTATAAACGGCTCAGACATACACAGGCGGAAGTGGATGCATTCCTTTCCGTTATTGATGCTTTCGGCGACAACCTGGGACCTGTTTTCCTGATGCCACACCCGCAGATGGGGCCAGGGGAGCTGGATGTGATCCAGGCATTTATAGCCGGTCTGCCGGATGATCTGGAAGTGTTCCTTGAGCTACGTCATGAAAATTTTTATACCAACGGTTATCATCAGGAGTTATATGCTTTTCTACAGGAAAACCGCCGCGGCACAGTGATCTCCGATGCTGCCGGCCGACGCGATTGTGTGCATATGCACCTGAGCACACCCACATGTTTCATCCGGTTTGTAGGCAACTCCCTCCACCCTACCGACTACAGCCGGATAGACGCCTGGGTAGAACGCATCGCTCAGTGGGTGGATGCAGGTCTGGAAACCTGCTATTTCTTCATGCACCAGCATGAGGAACTGCATTCGCCGGAGCTGATCCGGTATTTCATCGGGCAGATGAATGAACATTGTGATACCGGCCTTACGATCCCGGGGCCACAGGCAAACGGACTGCTGTTCTGAAACCGGAAAGGCACCCAGGATTGTACATGTATTTACCGGCTCTTATGTAGAGACACGATAAATAGCGTCTCTACAATTTGTCGCATTCACCCCGCTATTTTGTCGTTTTTATATCCTGTCAATTTAAAATTTGAACCGTATATTTGTATATTAAATATCAACATGGCAACCGTTTAAACCTTGTTTTTTACCAGACTGGCCAAAAATCATAATCTTAAGAGCCTGTTTAAAATTTAGTCAGATCATGATTTGTACGAGTGGAAACATCCCCCTTCCCCCCTTCGAAGGGGGAATTTGCACCGTTCTTTTGTCACAGCACTACTGAAGAATGGACTGATCGTCTCCCTTTGAGGGGAGAATGTGAGGGGTGTGTGGGCATTAATATATTTTTACTAATCATTTTTAAACAGGCTCTAAAAGTCAGTATATAAAAAACAATTCATAAAAACTAAATCGAATTCAATGAAAATTCTGAAAAAAATCATCATTGCAATATTGATCATCATTGCATTACCGTTCATCATAGCCTTGTTTGTGCCGAAATCATACACCGTAAGTGTGTCTGAAACCATCAATCAGCCCAGGCAGGTCGTCTATGATTACGTCCGTATACTGGACAACCAAAAAAACTACAGCGTATGGGTTATGGAAGATCCGGATCTTGTACCTGAAATTATCGGGACAGATGGTGCGGTCGGCGCCATCCAGCGCTGGGACAGTGACATCGTGGGCGCCGGCGAACAGGAGATCACTGCATTAACCGAAGACAGGATGGATGTAGATCTCCGTTTTAAAAAGCCGTTTGAAGGAAATGCCAAAGCCGCTAATATCTTCACTCCTGTTTCAGCAACACAGACAAAACTGACCAGTGAATTTTACAGCAAGGACTCATATCCGCTCAATCTGATGTCTTATTTTTTCGGCAGGAAGATGGTCGAAAAGTCACAAACCAAAAACCTGCAAAATATTAAGCGGATATTAGAAACAGGTCAATAACTTTGCAGGCGTTTATTAAACAGCCTGTTATATGAATACGGAAGCACAACTCAGGAGCAGAAGCAATAACGCCTGTGAGCTATGCCGCTCGGAAGATGGACTCAGCGTGTACGATGTCCCGCCGGCAGCAGCAAACATAAAAGACAACAGCATCCTCATATGTAATAAATGCCTCGCCCAGATTGAGAAGAAAGAAGAACTTGACGGCAGACACTGGCAATGTCTCTCCGAATCCATGTGGAGCGAAGTACCGGCCGTACAGGTCGTGGCATGGCGTATGCTCAACCGCCTGAAACAGGAAAGCTGGGCAGCCGACAACCTGGATATGCTCTACCTTGACGATGAAATGCTCACCTGGGCCAAAGCCACCGGAGATCATGAAAACGATGGCGCGGTAGACCTGCATAAAGACAGCAATGGCAATATCCTGCAAAACGGCGATACGGTGGTACTCACCAAATCCCTCGATGTAAAAGGATCCACGCTGAATGCCCGCATGGGTACGGTAGTAAAAAATATCCGCCTGGTGCCGGATAACACGGAGCAGATCGAAGGGAAAATAGAAGGCCAGACGATTGTGATCCTGACCAAATACCTGAGAAAACAGAATGCCTGACAAGTCATACCTATCCGTAAGCGGTTGGATCCGTCAAAATAGCGATAACCTGTATTTTAACAAAATATCCCTGTTGCAGATATTATATTTGCGCTCTAATTATTATCTATGAAGCGTTGCCTGGCCATGCTGGCCCTTATGATAGCTCCCGCATCATTCCTGTATGCCCAGGAAGACACCAAGAAAACGATCAGCGATATACAAAAGCCCTCGCGGGATTTTGTAATGCTGCAGTTTACATACAACAACTGGGAGAACATGCCGGACAGTATCAAAACCAAAGGCATCGGACGCGGATTTAATGCGTATCTCTGTTACGATTTTCCTATTGCCAAATCTCACTTCAGCTTTGCTGCCGGTATTGGGATAGGCATCAGCAATATATATTTTAAAGATCAGGAACTTGGTTTTAAAGATACCGGGGTATCCGGTCAGCAGGTCAGTTTTTTACCTGAATCAATAGATTACAAGCGCTACAAGCTCACCACCACATATCTGGAAGCGCCTTTTGAATTGCGGTATTTTGGCAACAAGGCAAACCGGAACAGAGGATTTAAAGCTGCTGTAGGGCTCAAAGTAGGTACGATCGTAGGCGCCCATACCAAGGGCCGCTATACGCTGGAAGGCACTAAAATGACAGAGAAAGTCAATACCCGCCGTTATTTCGAAACATGGAGCTTTGCAGGCACGGCACGTGCCGGCTGGGGTAACTTCAGCATTGTAGGCTCCTACAACCTCACCAACCTGTTTAAAGAAAATCAGGGGCCGGGAGTAGTACCTTACTCCATTGGCATTTGTATATCAGGGTTGTAGAATGATGAGTTATGAATGATGAATGATGAGTTCTCAATTCATCATTCATAACTCAAACTCGGATTAATGGCCGCAGATGCTTATTTTTGCGCTGTCATTTCAATAGATCTTTTATGTTTAACCTGATTTTGTTTGGCCCTCCGGGGAGCGGAAAAGGCACCCAATCTGCCCATATTGTATCAGCATACCAGTTACTGCATATTTCAACCGGTGATATCCTCCGGAGCGAAGTGAGCCGGCAAAGCCCCCTCGGCGTGGAAGCAAAGAAATTCATGGACCAGGGGTTGCTGGTCCCGGATGAAGTAGTGATCGGTATGATCAGCTCCAAAATAGATGAAAACCCGGATGCTCGCGGATTCATTTTTGACGGCTTCCCACGCACCCGCGCACAGGCAGAAGCACTCGATAAATTGCTTGAGTTTAAAAAAACCCAGATAGACCTCGTGCTTTCGCTCGAAGTGCCTGAAGATGAGTTGACACGTCGCCTGGTAGGCCGGGGCGTTACTTCAGGCCGCAGCGACGATACTGAAGAGATCATCGTAAAGCGCATTAAAGAATATCATGCAAAGACAGCGCCTGTTGCCGATTATTATAATGCCCAGGGCAAGCTGGAGCCGATAAAAGGCGATCATTCCGTAGAAGAAACCTTCAGGCTGCTCTCCAGGGAGATAGAAAAATACCTGATGCCTGCATAAAGAAAAACCGGGCAGGATAATTATAGATTGTGGAAAAAGGGAACTTCGTTGATTATATACGCATCTTTACCCGCTCGGGCAAAGGCGGAGCGGGTAACGTACACTTTGCGCGTACCAAATTCAATCCCAAAGCAGGACCTGATGGCGGTGACGGCGGACGCGGCGGGCATATCATCCTGCGCGGCAATGCCCAGTTGTGGACACTCCTGCACCTGCGTTACCATAAAAATGTACTGGCCGAAAATGGCCAGAAGGGCGGCAAGAACAATATGACCGGCCGCGATGGAAAAGACATCATCATTGAAGTGCCGCCCGGAACGATCGCCCGCGACGAAGATACCGGCGATGTAGAAGCCGAAGTACTGGAAGACGGCCAGGAGATCATATGGCTGGGCGGCGGAAGGGGCGGTCTTGGGAATAACCGTTTTGCTACGGCTACCAACCAGGCGCCGGATTATGCGCAACCGGGCGAAGAAGGAACTGAAGGGTGGAAGTATCTGGAGTTAAAATTGCTTGCCGATGTGGGATTGGTAGGATTCCCCAATGCAGGAAAATCTACCCTGTTGTCAACCGTCAGCGCGGCCAAACCGAAAGTTGCCGACTACGCCTTCACCACACTTGTCCCGCAACTGGGTATGGTATCCTGGCGCGACGATAAATCGTTCTGCATGGCCGACCTGCCGGGTATCATTGAAGGCGCCGCAGAAGGAAAGGGACTTGGGCATCGCTTCCTGCGGCATATAGAGCGGAACGCGGTACTGCTTTTCCTGATCCCCGCCGACAGCAACGATCACGCAAATGAATTTGAGATCCTGCGTTCGGAGCTGGAACGCTATAACCCCGAACTGCTGCATAAAAAGATGCTGATAGCCGTCAGCAAGAGCGATATGCTCGATGAGGAACTGAAACAAGAGATCAGCAGTACGTTACCCCAAAATATACCACACCTGTTTATTTCTGCCGTTGCCCACCAGGGCATTACCGAACTGAAAGATATGCTCTGGCAGGCGCTGAATGAACAGGATAGTATTTAATCCGGCAATTTATCGGAAAATGTGGCGAATGTGTTTAATGTGGAAAATAGGATAAACACGTTTTCTACAACAGCTTTTCGATGTTAGCGCCAGCGTATCCGGGAACACAGCTCATTAAACTATTCCAGCACAAAAGCTCCATCGGTCTGGACTACATGCACCACAATACCGCGCTCCGCACACTCCTCCCTCCAGCGCTCCACCTCTCCTCTGTATTGCCTGCCGCATACCACAACTTCCACGGGCTGGAATATCTGTTGCACTGCAGTGAAGGATAGCTGCCGCAAGGGCTGGTCAACAAGTAATGTGTGTATCGGAAAAGAGGTGTCAGTGACGGCGGGTAAAGGATCTTTAAGGATAAAAACTGTTTTCCCGTTTATATCAAAGATAAATGGCGCGGCGGCAAGTGTCTCTCGTTTCCAGGCATGCCAGCCTGTGTTTGCCGCATCCAGTGCATAAAAGCTGTTATCGGTGTTTACTGCGGCAGGAATAAAATGATGTTTACCCGCAATTCTCTCTACAACTGTATGCCCGGCACTATAAAATACAACCAGACGGTGCTGCTGCAAAGCTTTCTGTTCTTCGATACAAAGCAATAGCATCAGCACGCACAGAGAAACCACTCCTCCCCATAAAGCAGCACGATAGCTCCTCATCAGAAGAACCGCCCCGCAGCCAATCACAACATACAGCGCACATAGTGAAAGCGGCGTCAGTACCAGGTGACGCAGCGCTTCCGGATTACCTGCCTGCAGCAGATAGATCATCTTATTAAACCAAATAACGGCAAATGTTATCGCTCCGGCGATCGTGTCTGCTATAAGCGGTATCCACGAAACGGCGATCAGAAATATACCGGCGACCAGCACCAATCCCATCAGCAGCCAGGCAATGACATTGGCCAATATAAAGCTCAAGGGGAACAGGTGGAAATAATAAATTACGAGTGGCGCTACCAGCACTTCTGCCGCCAGGCTCGCACAGACCGTTTCCCACAATACGCGGGACATTCTGTTGGTCTGCGGCCAGAGATTATATATCGGCCTGTAAAAAAGAATGAGTGAAAGTACTGCGATAAATGAAAGCTGAAATCCAACGGAGAACAGCCACATCGGCTCAAAGCAAAGCAGGACAAACGCTGTAGCAAGAAGTTGGTTGAGCGCATTATGTTCCTTATCCATGGCAATGCCCAATGCCAGAACAGAAAACATGATCACTGCACGCACAGCAGAAGGCGGCGCTCCGGACACCAATACATAAAACCATACGAGCGGCAACGCTACAACATACTTAATCCATCGATGCCGTTTATGCTTTACCCAAAACAGCATTGCCGAAATGATCATAAAAAACATCATCACATGCCCACCGGAGATAGCGACAACGTGAATAATGCCGGTTTCGGAATAAGCCTGACGCAATTCGGGATCAAGATTCATCTCATCGCCGATCAGCATGGCCTGCATTATACCCAGCGTAGCCCGGTCGGGAAGGTAATGCACCAGTTGTCGCATACACCAGTTATGCACATAACTGATCACACCGGCATCCATCGGCCCCGCTTTGCGAAAAAGACATACATCATCCTCAGAGAGAAACTGCTGGTAATAAATACCATTCCGTGCAGCGTATCTGCGATAGTCAAAAGCAAATGGATCATTGCTGCTTTCCACCGGCTGCCAGTTGCCAGGTAACAGGATTTCATCGCCGGTATGAAAAGCCGGCATACTGCCGGTTTTATAGAGATACACAAAAGCCTTTCCCGTCAGGGAGTGATATGCTCCTTCCTGCAGCATGCCGGTCGTCTCAACTGACAGCTTCCATGTTCTGGATTTTTCCTCCGGCTCCCTGCTAATACGTACTGTGTAAGCTACAGTACTGTCTGTATGATGGCCGAACCAGTCCTGCCGGGAAGTAATGTCTGATACACGGCATGACAATAAACCGATCCAGAACACCAGACATTGCAGCAATACAAACCGCAACCATACGACAACCGGACGCTGCGTTTTTACCAGGGATACATATGCAAGACACACCAGACATACCAACGCTGCCGTATAGGGAACAAACGTTCCGTTACCTGTATACCAGCCCTGGTCATAACAACAAATAGCGAGGACAAGCGGTGGTAGTACCCGGAAGAAAGGGGCCTCCTCCCAAAACCATGGCCTGTATGCTGCATGTTTCATGCAGCCAATATAGAAAATTAATTACAATTAATTATTTAATGATAATCAATATAATTGATCGAAAATAGAAGCAAAATAATATACAAAAATTACGGATTGGAAACCGGACGCTGTAAGGCCGCCAGCCGTTCTCTTGCTGTTTGCACATAAGTGCTGCCCGGGTAATCGAGAATAAGCTGTTCGTAATAGTGTATGGCCTCTTCCTTCTGCTTCAGATATTTTTCAAAGATCTCACCGGATCTGAACAAAGCATCATCAGCGAGCACATCCGTACCGTAACGTGTGTATACCTGCCGGAGATAATCAAGCGCTTTGTTGTATGCTCCGTGTTTTTCTGCAATGCGGGCATGCAGCATCAGGATATCATCATTCAGCGGATGCTGCGGGAAAACCGAAGCGATGCTGTCGAGTAAAGCGGTAGCCTCGCTGTACTTATGCTGAAACAGCAGCAGGTCAGCAAATGCAAACCGCTCCAGGGGAACAAGATTGCTGTCCGGCGTAACATTTTCGGTGATCAGCACGGAGAGATAGAGGGCATCATTTGCGATCAGTTCGGAGGTAGACGCCTTTAATACGGAAAGCTGGCTTTGCGCCCAGCCAAAATCTCCCCGATAGTAAGCAAGCTTTGCATTTCTGAAACGGGCTTCTTCTCCGAGTATGTCTTCACGAAAAGCTTTATCCACCTGGCCATAGGTAAGAGCGGCATCCCATATCCGGCCTGTCAGTATATAATAATCGCCGAGCTGGAGCTTTGCTTTGCCGGTGAAGTCCCTACGTGCAGCAGGTTGCGCGATAGCATTTTGCAGCAGATCAACGGCTGCTGCTACTTCATCATTATACTGTGCTTCGAGGAGGGCATAATCAAGCAGCGCACCCGTAGTAAGATACTGCGGGTATGACGTAAAGAAATCACGGTATTCATTGCTGATAGCACGGGTGATATCCGGGGTGGCATATGCCGGTTCCTGTTCCAGCCGCCGCATATGTACATTCAGCTTTTCTGCCATGGCCACCGCATACTGTGGCTGATCTTTCCCTTTGGCTGTGATAGCATCCAGTGCTTTCAAGGCTACGTCGTAACGGGAGGCTTGAAGAGCATTACGTGCAAAATCCAGTATCCGCTGGCCGTTTTCCCGGTTACGTTCGTCTATAGCCCGGATCTGTATGAAAGCGCCGTCCCAGTCGTCCTTTTGTGTATACACCCAGGTAAGAAGATCGCCATAGTATATATTTTCAGGGTCTGCGTTGATCCTTTTCACCAGCGCTTTCTGGGCAAGGCGGATATTGTCGGGATCCGTGCCGGATAATTCGAGCAAAGTAGCTTTTGTATCTTCGATGCCCCGCATGTTGCCGATACCACCATCGAGCAGTGTATATACGGCTTTCTCTATATCGCCGGTTTTTGCATAGAGCCGTGCAAGCGGGGCATAGTACATATACGGGTTCCGGAGGATGCTACGTGCACGTTCATAGGTCTGGATCGTATACTTATCATTACCTACCCGGGCAAATGCCCGTGCGATCTGCTGTGTCAGCATATCGTCTCCGTTCACCTGGTCTACTGCTGTCTGAAACTGCGCTTCCGCTTTCTTCCCTTTACCAGCCAGCCGGTACACTTCACCCATGTCTACATAAAGTACGGGATGCTGGTGGCTGATGTTCATCTGATGTTTCACCAGCTTTTCTGCATCTTTATAATTTTTTGCAGCGAGCAGTGTTTCGAGGTAATCCCGGTACACTTCAGGATCGGAAGGCATCTGATCATAAAGCTTTTTGTATAGCTCAATAGCTTTATTGTATTCTTTGGCATCGGTAAATTGCCGCGCCTGTATCAGCGGATCCTGTGCGGTGGATTGTATATGGAAGCATAAAGCCGCTATAAGGAAGGTCAGTCCCTTCCACATACTTAAGCTATACGCACGCCATTTTCTGTTTTGCATCATCGTCTTACAAAGATACGTGTAGATTATTTCATTAGTTTTAGATGTCTAATGTCTAAAAGGGAATGGCGTCATTTCGGCAAGTTATAAGCGCGGATTAATCCGTTAGGAAATGACGTAGCGCATGAATCTGTCCATAATGTCATCCTGACGAAGGAAGGATCTCATGCAATATAGAACACTCATTTTGTGGGATCCTTCCTTCGTCAGGATGACACCGTTCTTTGATGTAAGGTTATGTATCATGCAAAATACTCTGCCATTCAATATGTTTAAAAATACATCATTGGCACCGGAGCGTAGCGTAATAGAGAAATGACAAACTTTTCAGGAGACATCCTCTCAATCAGTTCCGTAAAGGCTTCCCGGTTTTCAATATGCTCTGAAGGCGCTCCAGTGTCTTCCGCTGCCCGGCAAGGCTCAGGAAAGCCTCACGCTCCAGGTCGAGCAGGTATTGCTCACTGACCAGCGTGGGTTGCGAGAGATCACCACCGCACATCACATAAGCCAGTTTTTCCGCAATGAATTTGTCGTAATCACTGATGTACTGTCCGCGCCACATGCCGTGTGTACCGGCAAGCAACGGCCCCAGACCGGCACGCCCCTGTACCTTGATATCCTTCCGCCGGATGGGTTGAGTATAGCCCTGGTTATGCAGCAGCAGCACTTTTTGTTTGGCATCTGCAATGCGCCGGTCGGGATTCACAGAGATACAGTCGTATCCGGGACGCAGGAATCCAAGACCATACGCTTCATGCGCAGAGGTGGATACTTTAGCGGTTCCTACATGGATAAACAACTGCTGCAGATAGTTAAGCTCTATGTCTTCCTTTATATTCCGGTCGGATGCCCGTAGCGCCATTTCTTTCGTACCGCCACCACCCGGTATCAATCCCACGCCCAGCTCCACCAGCCCGATGTAGCTTTCTGCAGCCGCCTGCACCGCATCGGCATGGAGGCACATTTCGCAGCCACCACCGAGCGTCATACCATGCGGCGCCACTACAACCGGAATGCTACTGTACCGCAGACGCATGGTCGTTTGCTGAAACTGACGTACCGCAAGATCCAGTTCATCGTATTCCTGCTCCGCTGCAAGCATAAAAATCAGTCCGACGTTGGCGCCGGCGCTGAAATTAGCACCGCTGTTGGCGATCACAAGTCCTTTATATTTTTCTTCGGCGATGGCCACCGATTTCATCACACCTTCCAGGACTTCTCCACCAATGCTGTTCATCTTGGTGTTCCAGCTCAGCGCCACCACATCATCTCCGATATCGTAAAGCTTACAGGCGCTGTTTTTCCAGACAATCTTTTCGTCCAGATGTTCGAGTATAATGAATGAATGGGTTGCGGGTAATGACCTGTATGTTTTCGTAGCCGGATCATAATAACTCCGCTTTCCGTTTTCAGTCTTATAAAAACTTTTGTGTCCGGCATCAGTCATTTCCTGTACCCAGGGCGCCGCCGCAATCCCCACCTTTTTCATATCAGCAAGCACCTGCTCTACGCCCAGTACATCCCAACTTTCAAAGGCTCCGATTTCCCATCCGAATCCGGCCTTCAACCCATCGTCTATCTTATACAATTCGTCGGCGATCTCAGGGATACGATGCGATACATAAGCAAACAACAAATGATGGAATAACCGGTAAAAGTCCCCTGCCCTATCCTGCCCGTTGTACAAGATTTTCAGCCGCTCTTTCAGATCGTCTGCCTGTCTGGCAGTTTCGAGTGTTGCAAATTTTGATTTCTGTTTTGGGCCATATTCCATCGTTTCCAGATCAAGGGTAAGGATCACCCTCTCCGGCTTCTCTACCTTTTTATAAAACCCCTGTCCGGTCTTTTCACCGAGCCATTTATTGGCCACCATTTTTTCGAGGAAGGACGGGAGCTTAAAAATATCGCGGGCTTCATCATCCGGTACGTTTTCCACCAACCCTTTGGCCACGTGCACCAGTGTATCGAGGCCTACAACATCGCCCGTCCGGAACGTAGCGGATTTCGGTCTGCCCATGACGGTACCGGTGAGCGTATCCACTTCATCTACGTTAAGCCCCAATTGCTGCATAGCATGAAATACGGCCATGAATCCGAATACACCGACCCGGTTGGCAATAAACGCAGGTGTGTCTTTACATAATATGGTGGTCTTACCGAGGAATCTGTCGCCATAATCCAACAGAAAATCCAGCACTTCCTGCCGTGTATCCGGCGCGGGTATTATTTCAAGCAGGCGAAGATAACGCGGTGGGTTGAAAAAATGCGTCCCGCAGAAATGCTGCCGGAAATCTTCGCTCCTGCCTTCGCTCATCAGGTGGATGGGGATACCTGAAGTATTGGATGTGATCAGCGTACCGGGCTTACGGTATTGTTCGATCCGTTCAAACAACTGCTGCTTGATTTTTAAATGTTCAATCACCACTTCTATGATCCAGTCATAATCCGCGATCCGTGGCAGATCGTCCTCAATATTTCCGGTAGCGATACGGCTGGCTGCTTCCGGGGTATAGATAGCCGAGGGTTTGCTTTTAAGCATCGCCTGGAGTGCGTTACTGACAATCCGGTTCCTGACAGCTTTATGTTCCAGGGTAAGCCCCTTTGCCGCTTCAGCAGCATCAGGCTCTTTCGGTATTATATCCAGCAACAGCACCTCTACCCCGATACCTGCAAAATGAGCCGCGATCCGGGAACCCATCACTCCTGACCCGATAACTGCGACCTTACGGATTGCCCTGTTCATAAAGAAATAGATTTATGTACCACAAATTAGCCAAATCTGCCGTAAACGCCAACCACATATTCCGCGTTCAGATCAGTTAATGTGACAAGCGTGCTGAATGTGACGAATGTGTTTATCACATTTCCCACATTTGTCACATTAAATAGTATTTTGCACCCGGAATGCATTCACTCATACTATTCGCTTCAGGGAAAGGCAGCAATGTACGTGCCATCATAGATTATTTCAAGAGCAACGGTAAAGCTGCCGTATCACTTATTGTATGTAATAAAGCAGAGGCTGGTGTGCTGGACATTGCACGGGAGGAACACATTCCTTTCCTGATCGTGAATAAAGATACTTTTCACAACAGCTTGCTGACGGAGCAGTTGCAGGAATACACCCCATCTCTGATCATACTGGCCGGATTTCTGTGGAAACTGCCGGATGCTATCGTCCGGGCCTTCCCCGACCGGATCATCAACATTCATCCTGCATTGCTGCCTGATTACGGCGGAAAGGGCATGTATGGCAATCATGTACACAAAGCCGTACTGGCGGCAAAAGAGACCGAGTCAGGCATTACCATACATTACGTCAACGAAGTGTACGACGACGGCCGCATTATCTTACAAGCCCGCTGCCCGGTCTCTGCCGGGGATGATACCAACACGCTTGCAACACGCATACACCGGCTGGAGCATTTTTTCTACCCCCGCACGGTTGAATTCCTGCTGGAGCATTTATCATAAAATGGCATGGAGTATGAATCTGTCCGCTATGTCATCCTGAATGCAGCGAAGCGGAATGAAGGAGCTCCCGTGACATGGGACACTCATTTTGTGGGATCCTTCGCTCCACTTCGTTTCGCTGGATGACGCCGTTCTCTGGTTAAGTTTATTCAACATTCAAAATGCACTGTCATCCAGCATACTGTAAAACACGTTATTGACACTGAAGCATAGCGGAATGTGTACTTTGCTCACCGGAAGTAAATGACGTTTTTAGACCGTCTCTATGATAAAACAACCCCTGCAAGAGACATTGCTCCGCAGGGGTTGCTACTTGTTTACACTCCTGTCGTTATTTAGCTGCAACCCGTAGTCGTACCACAATTCGGGCACATATAGCACGTACCGTTACGCAGCGTAATGTTACCGCAATTCCGGCAGGCAGGCGCATCAGCACTGGTGCCCATCAGCTTTTTGGCGTCTGCAGAAGCGCCGGCACTGAAGGCAACAACCGGTTTTCCCGCAGTGATCTTCATCTCTTTTGCTGGCTGAGGCTTCTGGGGGGCGGTAATACGCACCTGCGACAACTGCTGCTGAGACGCTCTGGCCTCATCATCATGTTCATGCATTTTTTCCGGGTCCTGGACATGCACCAGATCATCACGGTCGAGATATTCATACGCCAGCACACGGAAGATGTAATCCAATACCGATGTGGCAGTTTTGATATTGGGATGTTCTACCACACCGGATGGCTCAAACCGGGTAAAGATGAACTTGTCCACATATTCTTCGAGTGGTACGCCATATTGCAATCCGACAGATACAGCAATAGCAAAGCTATTGAGCAGGCTCCTCATCGTAGCGCCCTCCTTCGCCATATCTATGAATATCTCGCCGAGTGTGCTGTCACCATATTCACCGGTACGCAGAAAGAGCGGCTGGCCGCCTACTTTGCCTTTATAGGTATAACCGCGACGCTTGGCCGGCAACTGCTTGCGCTCTACAATGCGGCTGAGCTGGCGTTTCAGTTGTGTATCGGGACTGGCCTGTACACGTTTGTTTACTTCTTCGAGCAGCTCTTCTACCGTAAGCTGTCCCAGGTCAACAATATTCCCGGCATTGATGCTTACGCTTTCTTCTGCTTTGCTTTCCTGCGTATCGTCCGCTTTTTTCTTTTTATCGCTCTTATTGCTCAGCGGCTGGCTCAGCTTGGATCCATCGCGATACAGGGCGCAGGCTTTAAGCGCCAGTTGCCAGCTCAGGTGGTAGCAGTCTTTGATCTCATCTACAGTAGCTTCGTTCGGCAGGTTGATGGTCTTGGAGATAGCGCCGCTGATGAACGGCTGCACGGCGCCCATCATGCGGATATGACCGTGTGCATGGATATAGCGTTCTCCTTTACGACCACATTTATTGGCGCAGTCAAAAACAGGCAGATGCTCCGGCTTGAGGTGTGGCGCCCCCTCGATCATCATCGTACCGCATACATAATCGTTAGCCGCTTCAATATCTTCATCCGTAAAGCCCAGCTCATGCAGCAGGCTGAAATCCATATCGTAATATTGCTCCGGCTTGAAGCCCAGACGCTGCAGGCATTCTTCACCCAACGTAAATACATTGAACACAAAGCCAACCTCGAAAGCGCTTTCCACGGCTGTGTCCAGCTTTTTCAGCTCGTCGGCGATAAAGCCTTTTTCGCTCAGGCTCTGATGGTTGATGTATGGCGCACCGGCAAAGGCCCCATGTCCTTTGGCGTATTTTACGATCGCGTCAATCTCTTCCGGCTTGTAACCAAGATTCTTTAGCGCGGCAGGGATAGACTGGTTTATGATTTTGAAATAACCACCACCGGATAATTTTTTGAATTTCACCAGGGCAAAGTCCGGCTCAATGCCGGTAGTATCACAGTCCATCACCAGGCCGATCGTACCGGTAGGGGCGATCACGGTGGCCTGGGCGTTTCTGTAGCCATACTTTTCACCAAGCTGTACGGCTTCATCCCATGCCTTTGTAGCGGCTTTCAGCAGGTAATCCGGGCAGTATTTTGCGTTGATACCTACGGGTTTTATTTCGAGGCCTTCGTAAGCATCGGAAGCATCGTAGGCAGCAGCACGGTGGTTGCGCATCACCCGCAGCATATGCTCGCGGTTTTCAGCAAAACGAGGGAAGGCGCCGAGGTGCTTTGCCATTTCGGCGGATGTCTTATATGACACACCATTCATGATTGCCGTAATAGCGCCACCGATAGCGCGGGCTTCTTCGCTGTCGTACGGGATACCGCTTACCATCAGCATGGAACCGAGATTGGCAAAGCCAAGACCAAGTGTACGGTAATCATAGCTGAGCTGCGCCACCTCGGGAGAAGGGAACTGCGCCATAAGCACAGAGATTTCCAACACTACTGTCCACAGCCGCACCATATACTCAAACCCTTCTACATCGAACGAATTATCCGATTCGTTGAAGAACCTGCGGAGGTTGAGCGAGGCCAGGTTACATGCCGTATTATCGAGGAACATGTATTCCGAGCAGGGGTTGGAAGCCCGGATCTCTCCGCCTTCGGGACAGGTATGCCATTCATTGATCGTAGTATCGTACTGCGTACCGGGATCGGCACAACGCCACGCCGCATAAGCGATCTTCTCCCATATTTCACGGGCAGGAATTTTACGCATTACTTTACCATCGCTCCGGGCGGTCATTTCCCAGTCTTCATTATTGGTAAGCCTGCGGAAAAATTCATTGGGTATCCGTATGGAGTTGTTGGAATTCTGACCGGATACCGTTTTATAGGCTTCCCCTTCATAATCGGAGGCATAACCGGCAGCGATAAGCGCCGCTACCTTTTTTTCTTCTTCTACCTTCCAGTCAATAAAATCAATCACTTCGGGATGATCCAGATCGAGACAGACCATCTTGGCAGCACGGCGGGTGGTACCACCGCTTTTAATAGCGCCGGCAGCACGATCTCCTATTTTCAGAAAACTCATCAGCCCGCTGGAAGTACCGCCGCCGCTCAGTTTCTCGCCTTCTGCACGAATGTTGGAATAGTTCGTCCCTACACCGGAGCCATATTTAAAGATACGCGCCTCACGCACCCACAGGTCCATGATACCGCCATCATTAACAAGATCGTCTTCCACACTCAGGATGAAACACGCATGCGGCTGAGGGCGCTCATAGGCATTTTTGGAACGCTCCAGTACACCGGTTTCAGGATCTACATAATAATGCCCCTGCGCTTTGCCATCAATACCATAACTGTTATATAAACCGGTATTGAACCATTGCGGAGAATTGGGTGCACAACTCTGCAGGAGAATACTGTACACCAGCTCATCATAAAACACCTGTGCATCCTGCTCAGACGCAAAATAGCCATAACGGAATCCCCAGCTCCGCCAGCAATCGGCCAGACGGTGCGCTACCTGCTTCACGGAAGATTCCCGCCCCAGACTGCCATCAGGCTGCGGCACTCCTGCTTTGCGGAAGTATTTCTGCGCCAGAATATCCGTAGCGATCTGCGACCAGTGCTTCGGGACTTCCACATTCGTCATCTCAAATACTTTCTCGCCATTGGGATTACGGATCACGGAAGTACGATAATCGTACTCAAACAGATCGTAGGGGCTCACACCGTCGCGGGTATACTGACGGGGGAAAGAAAGCCCTTTCGCTTTTTTATTTTTTGTTTCACTCATATCGGGTAAATATTATCGGTGGAGGTTTCAAAAAGGATATTCAGCGAAAATAATTCTTAAAACCGGACGCCAAATAATAAGTTATCCAGTTGGCTGTGGATAAAATTTAGCTCAAATCCCTGCTTTGAAAAATATAAAAAAATCTAAATCATATAGACAAAAATCTATACAATCCAAACTATTAATTAGCAAATTTTTAGATAAATATTCTAAAATACGTTACCTCAAAACATGGCATAAAAAATCATTCCCGATTGTGGAATAACCGATCTTAAACATTGAAATTACGCAAAAATGGTACGCAGATTGTTGTGGGAAAATGTTAAAAAATTGTGGTCAATGTGTTGAATGTGTTTGTCAAATTCAACACATTGAATAACTGGGCTGTATTCAGGCTATGAATACAATCCTCCATTCACTGAGATCACCTGTCCGGTGATGTAAGAAGCCTGTTTTGAGGCGAGAAAACCGACCAGATCAGCCACTTCCTCCGGATTACCAAAACGTTGCATGGGGATCATACGGGCCAGCTCTTTTTCGTTCAGTTCTTCCGTCATATCCGTTTTTACAAAACCGGGCGCTACGGCATTTACAGTAATATTCCTCTTGGCAATTTCCTGCGCCAGCGCCTTGGTAGCACCGATCATGCCGCCTTTGGCTGCAGAGTAATTCACCTGACCGGGCATCCCTTTCAGCCCGCTCAGCGATACCATGTTGATAATCCGCCCGTAACGGTGCATCAACATAGGGGTAAGCACCTGCCGGGTAACGTGAAACATCCCTTCCAGACTGGTATCCAGCACACTATCCCACTGCTCGTCCGTCATAGACATCAGAAGCGTATCCTGACGGATACCGGCATTATTGACCAATACTTCAATGATCTTATCCGGGTGCTGCTCCTGCCAGGCGCCGAGCACTTGTTTTACTTCTTCACGATTGCCCACATCAAATGAAATGGTTTCCGCGTCCATACCCTGCTCGCGGACAAGCCGGGCGGTTTCTTCTGCGGCTTCTTTATTCCCTCTGTAATTAATCAGCACAGGATAACCAGCTATGGCGAGCCTAAGGCATACAGCACGGCCGATACCGCGAGAGCCACCTGTGACGAGTGCATATGATTGCATCGGATTATGATATTTTGTCGCTTTCCAGTTCGGTAAGCTGTCGTTTAAAATGTGTAGTTATATCCGTGTCCGCCAGCCATTCTTTTACCTGCCGGAGGTTCTGCGACGGCGTAGAATCCTCGCTAAAGAACGGGATGTTCGCACGAATACCTTTATATAACCATGCGGTAGCCGGCGAGAGTTTCCCGGCAATGCCGCGTATATCTATCGCCTGTGCGACTGCCACCGCTTCCACAGCCAGTACTTCATAAGTGTTTTCAATAACGCGGCTGCACATCAGCGCGGCATTACAGCCCATGCTCACAATATCCTGATTGTCGTTATTATTGGGAATACTGTGTATGTACACCGGGGTACTAAGCGTCTGGTTTTCGGCCACTGTAGAAGTAGCAGGGTACTGCATACCCTGGATCCCGAAATTAAGCCCGAGCCGTCCGGCATTTGCAAACGGTGGCAGCTTCCGGTTAAGCGCGGGGTTGAGTATAAAATTCAACTGGCGTTCTGCCAGCATTGAAAGTTTGGTAACGGCAATCTTGAGCTTGTCCATCTCAAGACCGATATAATCACCGTGAAAATTACCACCGTGAAAGACGTTCTTGTTTTTTCGATCTATCACCGGATTGTCGTTGACCGAATTGATCTCATCAATCACTACCGCTTCAGCATTGATGACGGTATCCAGCACCGGACCGAGTATCTGCGGCACACAACGGAGCGAATAATACTCCTGCACATTATCCTCCAGGACATTATCCGTGATCTTCTTTTCGTACAGGTGCTCGTGACGTTTACGCAGCAATCGGCTTCGCTCGCCGAATACACGCATCCAGTATGCAATCTGCCTTTGTCCTTTATGCTGCTTTACCTGGTTAAGGTTTTCGGAGAAATGATCGTCATACGCCTCCATCAGTTCATTCACCATCAGCGAAAGCAGCAGCGACCAGATCACGAGTCGGTGTGCCGCAATGACATTTACCCCTCCGATACCGGTCATTGCGGAAGTACCATTTAATATAGCCAGCCCCTCCCGGATATGTATCTGTAAAGGTTGCAGTTCCAGCTTTTTGTACACTTGTGCAGCTTTCACGACCCTGCCACCATACCAGAACTCCCCTTCACCAACCAGACCCAGCGCCAGATGGGCCAGTTGCACCAGATCTCCGCTGGCGCCTACGCCGCCATGCGCATAGATACAGGGATATGCCTCATGGTTGATCAAAGCAGCCAGCAACTGCACGGCTTCCGGGTGAACACCCGAATAGCCGAGCAATAGGGTATTTAGCCGCGACAACATCAGGGCACGTATATGACGGGGTTCCAGCAGCGTACCCATACCGGAGCTATGGCTGCGGATCAGGTTATATTGCAGGATACGGCAATCGGCATCATCTATCCGGTATTGCGCCATCGGCCCGAAACCGGTATTGATACCATAGATCAGCTTATCCCGCGAAAATGACTTCAGGAAGTCATAGCTTTGCCGCACTTCCTTCAATGCAGATGCGCTGATACTGAATTGCTTATGTTGCAGAATGATTTGCTCAAATGTAGCAAGATCAAGCTTTTTTCCACTCAGGGAGATCATAATGGGTGTAAAACGGGGTGTTCGTAAAGGCTGCAAAAATAATGAAAGGATTTAAATTGTCGGGGCGGTCCTGCGTGACCGCCCATATATCATATCCTCCCGTTACCCGTTAGGCCAGAGAGGGGCGATCACACAGCAGCGCCCATACTGGCCCCATCTGCCCCGACAGTGTAATTTTTTTATAAAATATTTTGCAGTTCGATAAAAAAGCAAGACCTTTGCAGTCCTAAAAAAGAAAAGTATGGCACGTGTTTGTCAGGTAACCGGCAAAAAACCTATAACTGGTCATAAAGTATCCTTCTCCAACAAGAAAGCGAAACGCCGTTTTCTGCCCAATCTGCAGACCAAGCGTTTTTTCCTGGTTGAAGAAGACCGCTGGATCTCGCTGAAGCTGTCTGCTGATGCGATCCGCACGATCAATAAAAGAGGGCTGAATGTTGTAGTGAAAGAATTACGCGCCCAGGGTCAGGAAATTTAATCATAAGAATACTTCCAGTAATAATTAAAGCTTACAGCGATGGCTAAGAAAGGAAACCGGGTTCAGGTAATATTGGAATGCACCGAGCATAAAAACAGCAGTTTGCCCGGTACCAGCCGTTATATTACTACCAAGAACAAAAAGAACACCCCGGAGCGTATCGAGTTGAAAAAATACAACCCGATCATGAAAAAAGTAACGCTTCATAAAGAAATTAAATAATTAATAATATAATTTATAGTCATGGCAAAAGCAGCTAAAACCGCGATCAAGAAGGATGCCAAGGCGGCGGCCGAATCAAAGAACTACACCAAGGTGATCAAAGCGGTACGTAGTCCGAAGACAGGTGCTTATACCTTTAAGGAAGGCATTATTCATAAGGATAAGGTTAAGGATTTTTTCGCCGAAAAATAATGATACAACACGGAATTTTTCCTGTGCGCCCGGTTATAGCCGGGCGTTTTTGTTTTCTATTATTATCCCGCCACACGCAGAGACGCGATGTATTGCTTCTCTGCCACAAATCACGGACAATTTTCACCGGATGATCCCGGTACATAACATTTCCAAAGGTTTGGAACGATTTTTTAGTGTAATTAATTTACTTTTGTAACATAAAATCACTGCGCAATGAAAAAACAGATTCTTTTTTTAACGGCGGGCGGATTGCTCGCACTCGCATCCTGCACTTCGGAAGCCCCAAGCGGATATACCGATGCATACGTTGACTCCGTTGTAAACGAACGTGTAGCACAGATTCAGGCTGAACTCGAAGCACAGAATGAAGTCCGTATCCATGCCCTGGCATTGGAAAAAGCGGATTCTATCTTAGCTGCAAGGGCAGGAAAAGCAACGACAACAACCAAGAAAACAACGACGACAACAAAAACAACACCTACGGAACCCACAGCACCTGCAAAACAGGATCCACCAACATCTAAGAGCAAGTGGGATAATCAGAAGAATAGCGACCAGCCCTCATCAAAATCTAAATGGGAGAATACAGAGAAGACTGATGAACCCTCTTCAAAATCTAAATGGGGAAAATAAGTCAGTATATTCACCAATAAAAAAGATATAGGTGCCAAAAATAGTTGGTAAAATCGGCTGTATAGCTATACCGGCTTGGTTTTGAAGGAAGTTAATTGAAAGTGATTTCAATTAACTTTTTTTGTTTGATGGAATCTGTAAAAAAGCGTTGCTGGGCATGTGGAAGTTTAGATGTGATAAAGTGGGGAAAGCAACTTGGCAAACAACGCTATAAGTGTAAGAACTGTTCTGTCCTTTTTACCAGTTCAAATGAAGGGGTATCGTCATCGAACTGTTTCATTTGGTTTAAAGAGTGGGTAACAGGCAGGCAGTACCATCGCTCAGATCAGCCGTCAAAGTGGCTACCCGGAAAATGGTATCTATACTTCAGGAACGAGTGAGTTTTTCTAAGCCATAAGGCTTATACGATAAAAGCAGAAGGTAGCCCATATAGGCTACTTTCTGCTTTTATCGCATAAGCATCAATCCTATTGCTGGCAGGTTGCTCTCCAGCAGAGCCTGCGTCCTCTTCGGATTGACCACGGAATATTAAAAATTATTAGCCTGATTAACACCAACTATTTTTGGCACCATTACCAAAAAAAATGGATGCTTATTCGATAAGCATCCATTTTTTATTTAATTAAAATGTACTTTTTATTGCCTAGTCAATACCATAGTGCAGCTGTAACTAACAACACCTGACATTGTGTAATTTACTGTGATAACATTACCAGCAACAGTACCTGTGCCTTTTACTGTGTTTCCACCAATTGTTGTTTCATCCAGAATAATAGCATTCTTATCAACCTGGCCAGTTACATTTGCGCCACTGTTACCAAAATTCGCGATAATGATACGTGTCTTATCATTAGACGAAACAGTTAAAGTACTTGACCAATCGTCGGACACAACAGGAGGCTGACAAGTTTCAGTACCACTGTATGTACCAGGCAATTCAGAGGCATACGCATTTTCACAATTTGTTCCTGTATATCCCGTAGTACAAGAACATGTCCCCTCATTACAAGTACCGCCGTTCTGGCAAACCACATCTTTACACTCGTCTTTGTTACAAGATGTGTAAGTAATTGCGCCAAATGCGCCAAATGTCAATAATGCTGAAAAAGCAATGTTACGGATCGATTTCATAGCCTGATTTTTTTTAGATTAAATGATTGTCAAAAGATGTGCCAAAGATATAAAACATTAGCAGAAAGAAAACGGGATTACAGCATTTTACCACTACTATTTTTTAACATAAAATAAAATTTATCTTATTTTCCATTCAAATCCAAAGAGGCATTACTGATATTCATAACAGCCGATATCAATCCGCCCCACCACACGTGGCTTATTGTCGAGGTCTGTACCCGCCAGGCTACCAGTGCCTGCATCCACTAATGGGGAATTATTATCCGCAGCCCGGAAATTATCTTCCTTATAATTGGCAAATCGCGGGTCTTCATTGTATTTACAATTTACCTGAACAGCATCAGGCGTAAGCACCTCATTCTTCCGGGAGGTCTTCAACAGGCAGTGATCCAGGCGGACATCGAAAAGGTAGTTACCCTTCCTGCGCACTACCAGCTCTTCTTCCAGCGAACCGTAAATCAGGCAGTTGGTAAATTCGGCCCGCAGATCTGCCCCGATATAATCGTCATATTTATTGCCGGTATCCAGATGGCTGAGCACACTCACCGTCGGATATTCCGTATGGCTGACCCTGGGCGGGAAGTAGTTGATAAAGCTGCAATTCCGTACCGAATAATTTCCACCCTGGAAGACCGCCAGCGCGGAGGCGCCGGTAGCCTGTACCAGGCAGTTTTCCATCACAAAACTCCCCTGAAAGGATGCAATTCCGTAACCCATAGAATTTTCAATAATAGTATGCTTCATTGTAAGCTGCGTATTTGCTGCAGCCGAAGGACCACCCGTCACCTGTATCGCCGCAGGGAGCGCGCCCCCTGCACTGTTGCCGCAGTTTTTCAGCACCACCCATTCCATTTCATTACCATAGCTCTGTTCAAAAAAATAAATCCCCCCCCATTCTCCGGGATAACCTACATAACCGAAATAGCTACGGTCAAGGCGGTCGCCCTGAAAGATGATACTGTCCTGCTTGGTACCTTTGGCGATCAGCCGCCCCAGCACAAACAAACGGGAGTCAGCATGCATATATATACGACAGCCTGGGGGGATCGTGAGCACTTCGTTTTCGTCAACAGCAGCACTGTTGATGATCACATAAGGTTTATCGGTACGCAGTGTACCCGTCCCGATCATACTGCTTACGATATAATAGGCATTCTGCCCGAAAGCGATAAACGGAATGACATATTCACGCCCGTTGAGCGTAACGATCAGCCGGTCTTCCACAACAAAAGGGGAATTGACATCCGTGGGGTCAATTTTAACGGTAGCAAAAACATGAATACTGTCATTGGCAGCCACCTCCCTGTCTCTGACTTCATTGCCCTGTATACCATCCACATTCAGGTGGAAAGAAGACTGGTTACCCTTTTCAAGGCGTACGGAACTGATATTGACCTTTTGTGACTGACGGTTACGGATTGTCAACCCCAACGTAAAACTGCCCTGGGCTGTGAATACCGTATCAAACATAAGCGTATCCACCGAAAAGCTGAGCTCCCCGCCCTGGGTAAGCATCTGCTCCTTTTTACACGAACTGAAAAGCACCGGCAGGATAAACAGCAGCGCGAAAAAAAATCCTGTGTATGAAAATCTCATAATCGGTCGGTACGAAACTATAATAACGCTCAATAATACAGAATATTTTCCGGAAGCGAAACATAGATGTGTCTGATGTGGGAGATGTGGAAGATGTGTTATATTATGTACAAACACATCCATCACATCCCCCACATCAGACACATTCCCGGCTCATGCTTTGCAATCCGCTGCAAGAAAGTATTTTTGTACTGCACGACATGAAGAACATCACCCTGCTTTCCGACTTTGGCTTACAGGATGCTACAGTAGCATCGGTCAAGGGTATCCTGCTCCGGCAGGCGCCGGAAGCAGTGATCACTGACATTTCGCATCTGGCGGAGCCATTTCACATGCAGCAAGCCGCATACCTGCTGCAGACAGCGTGGCGCCATTTCCCGCTCCGCACGGTGCACATCGTGCTGTTTGATGTTTTTTCCGACAGACATCCCCGCCTGCTGCTATGCGAAAAAGAAGGGCATTTTTTCCTGGCCCCCGATAACGGTATATTGGCGCTGGCGCTGGACGGACAGCCGGAGCATACCTGGGAATGCTATGAACTCGCACCTCCCGACACTTTCCACAACTGGGTGGAAGCCTGCTGCTACGCCGTGCAGTCTGTATTTACCGGAAACGTAGCACAAACATACGAAGCATGCAGCATGAACGTATCGCCGCGGCACTGGCAACCTGTGATCCTGCCTGACAGGATAGAATGCCACGTGATCCATATAGACCGGTTCGGCAATGTGATACTCAACCTGACACAAAAACTTTTTGAAGAAGTGAGACAGGGAAGGAACTTCAGTATCCGGTTCATGCGGGATGAAGAAATAAACACGCTGAGCAATTATTATTTCGACGTGCCGAATGGCGTCGTCCTGTGCCGATTCAACAAATCCGGGTATATGGAGATAGCTGTCAATCAGGCAAACGCAACTGAATTACTCGGATTACAGATCAATAACAAACAACAGATAATCTACAACACCATAAAAGTATATTTTGAATGATCGTACGTCTGGTACAAATGACTTTTAAACAGGAAAATATTTCTGTATTCCAAGCATTATTTGAAGAAAAAGAGCCATTTATCCGGAGTTTTGACGGATGTCGGCATCTCGAATTATGGCAGGATAAAAACAGGCAAAATACCTTTTTTACGTATAGCATCTGGGAAAGCGAGGCTCATCTTGAAGTATACCGCTCATCGGTGCTTTTCCAGGATACGTGGGCAAAAACCAAAGCGCTGTTCGGCGAAAAGCCGGAAGCCCGGACATTACAAGTAACAAGTCGCAAGTAACGGCCGTTACGTCATAATACACCCAACTTGCTACTTAAGGCTAATAATGCACCATCTTCACCGTGCGGGCCTGTCCGTTGCCTGTTGCACGAAACAGGTACATCCCGGCGGGCAACCGGGACGGCAATGTAAGTTCATAATATTGCCTGCCGGACAGAAAATATTGTTCATAATGCCACAGCAGCCGGCCGCTGACATCAAATAACCCAAACCTTATCTGTTGGTCAACCGGCGGATCCAGGATGATCCGTACGGTTTCTCCCTCACGGAAAACAGTAGGCCAGAGCGCCATAAAATCAAAGGGGTGAGGTGTTTTTACTGTGTCTACTACTTTCAATAATATACCTGCGATCCGGAAATCCGGGATACCGTATCCTTTCTGACGGTCGGGGGCAGTGTAACGATCAGCGCTGCGAATCATAACGTCACGGATATCCGAAACCGTGATGTCCGGACGTGCCTGCCAAAGGCAGGCCGCCCACCCTGCAATCTGCGGCGCTGCAAACGAAGTGCCTCCTGCCCCTGCAATACCGCTGTTGCTAAAAATCATTGCCGGGCTCCCCAGCACACTCACATCGGGCTTTACCCGTCCCGAAGCATTGGGCCCCCAGCTACTGAATCCCGCCGCATTGCCATCCCTGTCCACCGCCCCCACAGTCAACACACTATCGGCCTCTCCCGGCGTGAGCAGTCCCGTTGAGCCTTCATTACCGGAAGTAGCGACCAACAACATCCCCTTCTGTACGGCCATATTGGCTGCACGGGCTGAAATCGTAGTGCTGCCATCCATCTCAGACTGGGAAATATTCACCCCGGCAGGGAAATCAAAAAAATCATATCCCAGAGAGACATTGATAATATCTGCTCCGATACTGTCTGCCCGTTCAGCACCGGCAATGAGATTATCAATTTCAATGAACTGCTCTGAGTAATTATCTTCTGTGCGGTACAGGGCATACATGGCATCAGGCGCAGCTCCCAGGTATTCCCGGGGTATGTTTCCGGCAAGCGGTGCGAGTACACCGGTACCATGACTATCGTGATGATATACTTCATCATCATTTAGTACAAAATCATACGTATCTACAATTCTTCCGGAGTGCCGTAAGCTGTCAAACCCAGGGTGCATATCCGTACCTTCAAACCCGGCATCCAATACCGCAATCAGAATTCCCTCCCCCCGGTATCCGAGCTTATGCAGTTCATGGCCATTTACCATATCCGTTTGCCTGTAGGCATAGCCATACGAAAGCGAGTCCGCACCTGCTGTTGACCTCTGCAAAACCGGAGGGAAAGATATCATGGCTTCCGAAGCAAATTTCCCCTCATATGCATCAGGAGACGGTAAATGCAGCCCGCCGGCATAATAAGCGACAAGCTGTACAGAACGGACAAATGACAAGTTATTCAGGGCAAGGATACGGGAAGAATCTTCCAGCAAAACAACACATTGATTGAGCCAGCGCGAGGTGACGTGCAATTTTCCACCGGTAAGCGAAAGCACACTGTCCAAATACAGAGAAGATACCGGCCGGTCTGTTTCATCTACTGTAATATTCCGGCGCTGACGCCGATCGAGCGCACGGGAAGATAAAAAAACGGTAGCTGCCGTAACCTCCGGACTACCGGCCTTATCAGTAAAGGCAACCCGGAAAGCAATCTGTGGTACCTGAGAAAAAACATCCGGACATGTCAGCATCAAAACAATTACACAAAACAACCTGCACCTGGACATACCCTTCCTTGTTTTAATTTTAATTATTATCTACCGCCCTCATCACAACACGAAAACCCTTTTTACACTGTGCTGTTGCAGGGTCATAATTCCAATGGATATATTCGCGGTATATCATGCCAACATTGCGGGCATAAATCTCCTTACCATAAAGACGGGAGGCAACTTCGTCCGGAGTTGTATCAGGATCACCTTCCTGTTCGTCTACCTGTAAAACGGTAACCGTGCTATCATAGTGCTTATTACCCTGGCTAAGCCGTGTTCCTACATCCTGATAACGGTAATTCCAGCCGGAGAAGTAAACAAGATCCGCATCCGCTGCGGGGATCAGGGCATTACCCTGCCAACTCCGGCCTGCTTCCACAGGATAAGACAATTTAATAAAACGATGGCCGCCTTCCATATATTCCACACCGGTCTCCGTTGGCGTTACATAGTACACGGCACGGGGTAGCCAGCCAAGCGTATCATCAAACAATAAGGTTTCAATGCGATATGATTTGCGGTTCTGCGCATCCCGGAAGGTATCGGCAATAGTATATCGTATCCGTGCATAACGGTATACTTCTTCACAGGCAACATCATCCCATATCAGGGAGTCAACATCATAGGTAATGTATTTATTGACACCCACGGGATAATAAGTAGAGCTAAGCTCGTCCTTAGCGTAGGCGTCTTTTTGTTCTTTTTTACAGGCGCCGAAGAAAACCCACATCATACCGGAAATCAGCAGCAGGGGTAATGCTTTTTGGTTCATGCTATGTAGTTATATCGCGTAAATATAAGTAAAGAATGGCAAATGGAATAGCAGAAACCGGCAAAGACTTCCGTCCGGCAGCATTGTATTATCAGCTACCGGCCGATACCAACCGGTGTACTTCCATAATCTTATTACTGGAGAATGTTTTATCACCACAGACGTGCACCCATTTGATCCCCCTGATGGCATTGGTCAGAAAGAGTTCATCTGCCGTACTGAGCATGCTGCGTGTCAACGGCTGCTCTGTAACCGAAATACCTGGTGTATTCAATAGAAAACGCCGCATCACTCCCGCAATACACCCTTCACTAAGGGGCGGAGTAAATACTTTCCCGTTTTTTATCCAGAAGATGTTGGCAACCGAGCTCTCTATGATATGGCCTTGTGCATTGAGGATCAGCGCATCATCCCAGTTGTTGTCCCGCGCCTGCTGCGCCGCCATTATATACGGAAGAGCATTCGTAGTTTTCAGATTGGCCAGTGTATCATTACTCTTGCATACACCTGCCGCAATGCCTGTCGTCAATCCCTGCTCATTCATCTCCGGAACAGCAGGATCCAGAGGATGGCATTCAATAAGAAAACCAGGGTTCCGGCCAATACCTTCAGGGAATCCGCCTGCACCGGCAAATATCTGAAGGCGCACGCGCGCAAGCCGCTCCAGGCGATTGCGCTCCACACATCGCAGTATCTCCGTTGTCAGCTGTACGGGTGTATAAGGTATTTCAGAAAACTGCAACCGCTTCATACCGGCGAATAACCGTTCCCAGTGATAATCCGCAAGCGCTATGGCTCCGTTGCGGAGCAGCATTGTTTCAAACAGCCCGAAGCCGTACCGGAATAAATGACTGCTGTACGGAAGGGAAATATCTCCCGCAGCCATTAGTTGTCCGTTGTAATTGATATAGCTCATGAAAACAAGACGCCAAGTTACAATTTCTCCCCGGGCATTGCTGCTATATTTTCTTCAGTTTCAGCCGCAGACTGTTGGCCACCACGCTCACACTACTCAGTGCCATAGCGGCGCCGGCAATCATCGGATCAAGCAGGAATCCGTTGACCGGATAAAGAATGCCGGCCGCCAGCGGAATGCCGATTACGTTATAGATAAATGCCCAGAACAAATTTTGGCGGATCGTTGCTGTCGTAAACCGCGACAGCCGGATCGCCCGTGGTATCTGCATCAGATCGGATGAAATGATGGTCATCTGCGCTACGTCCATGGCAATATCACTGCCCTTCCCCATCGCAATGCTCACATCAGCCTGCGCAAGCGCATTACTGTCATTAATACCGTCGCCCACCATCGCCACTGTTTTACCCTGCTGCTGCAGTTCCTGCGCAAATAATGCCTTACCTTCGGGCAGTACATTAGCCCGGTAGTGGTGTATGCCGGTCATATCGGCGACCGTACGTGCGGTCGCCTCATTATCCCCGGTTAGCATATATACTTCAATCCCTTTGTCCTGCAACTGTGCCACTGCCTCCGCAGAACCGGGTTTGATCCGGTCGGTGATCGCCAACGCGCCAAGCACTGCTGTTTTATCTGCAAACAGGACGACCGTCTGCGCTTCGTTTTCCTTCCCTGTGATCCAGGCCTGTGCTTCTGCTGAGATCGTGAGATTCCGTTCCTTCATGAGGTTTTCATTCCCGACAGTGTAATGCTGTCCGCGATACCAGGCTTCGATACCCCGGCCGCTGATATTCTGAATGATGACTCCGTCCACATTCCGCGCTTCAGACTTGAAATGCCGGACCACCGCTTCCGCAAGCGGATGCTCAGACGACAGCTCAATACTGTACAACATGTCCCGGAGTTCATCTGTCTGCCTTCCAAACCACTGTACCGCCGCTACCTCCGGACGTCCTTCGGTGATCGTTCCTGTTTTATCCAGAATGATGGCATCTATGTTCCGGGCGCGTTCCAGGCTTTCCGCATCCTTGATCAGAATACCTAGCCCTGCCCCTTTCCCGATCCCGACCATGATAGCGGTAGGCGTGGCCAGGCCCAGCGCACAGGGACATGCGATCACCAGCACAGTAACCAGCGCGAGCAGGCCATGAGTCAAACCATTGTCTCCGCCGAGAAATACCCAGACAAGAAAACTAAGAACGGCAATCCCGATCACAACCGGTACAAAGATACCGGCGATCCTGTCTACCAGCTTCTGTACAGGCGCTTTGCTGCCCTGCGCATCCTGCACCGTTTTAATGATCTGCGCGAGTACGGTATCCGCACCTACTTTATCTGCCCGGAACCGGAAGCTCCCCTTCTGGTTGATCGTACCGGCAAAAACAGATGCTCCTTCATTTTTCGCAACCGGTACCGGCTCACCGGTGATCATACTTTCATCTACATAAGAATTGCCCGCGATCACGGTACCGTCAACCGCGATCTGCTCGCCCGGCTTTACGATCAGAATATTACCCGGTTGCACCGAGGAAATATGCGCCGATGCATACTCACCGTTTTCATGCACGATCGTCACCGTTTTCGGCTGAAGCCCCATCAGCTTTTTTATAGCTGAAGCCGTATTCCCTTTTGCCGTTTCTTCAAGCAACTTACCCAGCAGAATGAATGCAATCACAACTGCCGCCGCTTCAAAATAAACATGCGGATGGATACCTCTGCTGTGCCAGAAGCCGGGAAAAAGCGTATTGAACACGCTGAATAAATAGGCAATACCGGTGCTGAGCGCTACCAGCGTATCCATATTGGCGGAACGGTGCCGCGCCTGCTTCAGAGCGCCTGTGAAAAATTGCCTGCCGGATAACAACACGACCGGTGTCGCCAGTGCCCACATAATGTAATTGGCATAGGGCATATCCATATAGAACATGCCGATGATCATCAGGGGAGCAGATAATGCCAGCGCCATTACCGTTTTTTGTTTCAGCGATCTTTTTTTCTCTTCCTGTATAGCTGCCAGCGCAGCTTCTGTATCTTCACTTTCTTCGATCATCAGATCATAACCGGCTGCCTGCACCGCCGCACGAAGCCGGGCGGTATTCGTAAGCGACGGATCATAGGTTACCGATGCTGTAGCGCCGGCATAATTTACCGATGCCTCTGTAACACCTTCTGTGCGTTGCAATACCTGTTGCACGTTACTGGCACAGGATGCGCAGGACATATTCAGAACAGGGAATGATTTTTTATGTATAGTAGACATTGTTAGTGATTTGAGACAACAAAGTTCCGGTATACTTCCAATCTAAATGATATCCGGCTATAAGTAACAAGTATGATTTTCTCCGGCAGCAATAAAAAAAGGGTGTATTCATAATGAACACACCCTCTTTACTGATTTTCCGGAACGTTATCAGGCTACCTTCTCTACCTGCATATAGCTCAGTTCTACAGGTGTAGCACGACCGAAGATCTTTACCACAACTTTCAGCTTTTTCTTTTCTTCATTTACCTCTTCTACCGTACCATTGAAGTCATTAAACGGACCATCTATGATCTTGACGGTTTCGCCAACGATGTAAGGATCTGCATAACCGATATCCTGCTCGCTGACTTCATCCATCTTACCAAACATTTTGTTGACCTCCGATTTACGCAGGGGTGTCGGATTATCTTTCCCGAGGAAATGGATAACGCCTGTTATATTCTTGATCGTCTGTATGATATCATCGCTGAGTTTACCTTCAGCAGCTTCGAGCATCAGGTAACCGGGAAAGAGTATCTTTTCGCGCAATACCTTTTTCCCGCTTTGCACCTTGAAGACCTTTTCCACAGGACATAATACCTGCAACACGGCCTTCGACCATCCGCTGATCTTGATCTCCTTGTCGAGATACTCCTTTACCTTCTTTTCCTTTCCGCTGATCACACGGAGCACGTACCATTTAGTATCCTGAATATCCTGAGAATGCTGTGCATCCTGGTTCATTACCGGTTCTTCATTCATGATTTGCCCGCTTTATTATTTACCTAACAATCCGTATACGGCTTTCAGCACCTGTTCGGATACAGTATCCATGCCCAGGAGCAATAATGTAATGATTGCCAGGGCTACCAGTACGATAACGGTAGTCTGTTGTAATTCGTCCCACGACGGCCAGGTCACTTTATGCACCAGTTCGTCGTACGATTCCTGTATGTAATTTCCTATTTTGCTCATATTATATTGATTATCATTAGCTGATCAGCCAATTACATTCAGCACGGGCACGCGGATTCGAACCACGATCAAAGGTTTTGGAGACCTCTATTCTACCATTGAACTATGCCCGTAAATGTGTCCTTAAACTAAAAAGTCAAAGGCAGGAACCTTTTGACTTTTTAACCGGAATGCAAAGATAAAACAATCTTGTTGAAAGAACATCTTATTTTTGGAACTGATTACCACATTTTTTTACAGAAACAGCCACCGGGATCCCGGTGGCTGTTCTTACATTATTAGTATACTGATATTATTATTTGATAATTTCAGTAACCTGTCCGGCGCCTACGGTACGACCACCTTCACGGATGGCGAACTTCAGGCCTTTCTCCATGGCGATCGGAGCGATCAGCTTCACAGTCAGGTTTACGTTATCACCGGGCATTACCATTTCCACACCTTCAGGCAACTGGCATTCACCGGTTACGTCGGTAGTACGGAAATAGAACTGCGGACGGTATTTCTGGAAGAAAGGCGTGTGACGGCCACCTTCTTCTTTGCTCAGTACGTATACTTCGCCTTTAAATTCAGTGTGCGGAGTGATACTCTTCGGAGCGCAGATCACCATACCACGACGGATATCTTTCTTTTCAATACCGCGGAGCAGCAGACCAGCGTTATCACCAGCTTCACCACGATCCAACAGTTTTTTGAACATTTCCACACCTGTACATGTAGAAGTCAGCGCTTCTTCATTGAAACCAACGATCTCAACGTTGTCACCAACTTTGATCACACCACGTTCGATACGACCTGTAGCAACAGTACCACGACCAGTAATCGTGAACACATCTTCTACGGACATCAGGAACGGCTGATCGATCGGACGGGGAGGCAGCGGAATATATTCGTCAACTGCAGCCATCAGTTCATCAACTGCGGCAACCCATTTTTCGTCACCTGCAAGCGCACCAGTAGCAGAACCTTTGATGATCGGCGTATTGTCGCCATCATAGTCATACTTGCTGAGCAGTTCACGGATTTCCATTTCAACCAGTTCGAGGATTTCAGCATCATCAACCAGATCTACTTTGTTCATAAACACAACGATACGGGGAACGCCTACCTGACGTGCCAGCAGGATGTGCTCTTTAGTTTGTGGCATCGGACCATCCGTAGAGGCAACCACCAGGATCGCACCGTCCATCTGGGCAGCACCGGTAATCATGTTCTTTACATAGTCGGCGTGACCGGGACAGTCAACGTGTGCATAGTGACGGTTGGCTGTCTGGTATTCAACGTGCGCTGTGTTGATGGTGATACCACGTTCTTTTTCTTCCGGAGCGGCATCAATTTCATCATAACCTTTCTTCTCCGCCAGTCCTTTATTGGCAAGGATAGTAGTAATCGCTGCAGTCAAAGTGGTTTTACCATGGTCAACGTGGCCAATGGTACCGATGTTTACGTGGGGTTTCTCCCGATTGAAGGTCTCTTTTGCCATTGTTATTTTGTTTTTAAGAGATGTTGTTTTTAAATTTTACTGTTTGTTTTTGCTTAAAATCGTTATAGTCAACGGCTGTGGCCGTCTGTATTGTTTTAATATTCCTGTTACACCTGTATCCAGGTAAAGCAGCAGAGAGCTGTTGAGCAGGATTGAACTGCCGACCTCTTCCTTACCAAGGAAGTGCTCTACCACTGAGCTACAACAGCTTTTATTCAATGAGCCAATATGCCAATGAGCTATTAGCTGATGATTTTATCATTATAACACAAAGAACTTCGTCAAATTACACAATTAGCTAATCAGCGCACGGCTAATCAGCTAATTTAGTTGTTGGGTGAGCGGGAGACGAGGCTCGAACCCGCGACCTACAGCTTGGAAGGCTGTCGCTCTACCAACTGAGCTACTCCCGCTTGTTTAAGTTGAAAATGAAGCATTGAAACTGGAAAATTATGCTATAACACGATCATTTTCAAATTTTCAAATTGTTACATTTTCAAATTAAAACCGTGGGCAGAGAAGGATTCGAACCTCCGAAGTCGAAAGACAGCAGATTTACAGTCTGCCCTCGTTGGCCACTTGAGTATCTGCCCATGTTGCAATAAGTGTTACCGGGAACCGACATTCATTCGTTAAATGTCCTGTCAAACCCGGTTCATATTTATTGCTTTTACCAGAGCCGCTTGCCGGAATCGAACCAGCGACCTACTGATTACAAATCAGTTGCTCTACCAGCTGAGCTAAAGCGGCTAATAAAATTTGATGTAAAAGAACTTCATATCCCGAAACGGGATTGCAAAAGTAGATAAGAAAATGAATTTTACAAATTTTATTTCCCCGCGTTCTCCTTAGTTTTATGGCATCCGTGTCCATTTCATTTCGCTGCTGTACCGGCGGTTATGGAGCCGGTATGTATAGCCTCCGGTGACAGTTTCGGTAAGTGTGTCCAGCAGCGCCTGCCCGCCTTCTATGTAAAAGCTGCTGTCATGATAAGATTGGGTCCGGAAGTTAAACCGGTATCTGCCGGAAATTTCACAGATAATCCCGACCGCGAATCCGGCCAGGCTGTCAACGAAGAACATCCCGGCAGAATCTTCTGACCTCACGATAATACGGTAATCGCGGGATATAATTTCATTGGCGCTGTCTGCTATCAGCTCTTCATTATACCATGTGCCGGTAAATTTCTCATGCCAGTGCTTTTCACACTGAGCGCCCTCATAACCCGACAAACAGGCACAAAGCCCGTCCACACACAGTCCGTCGTTATAGCATAGGGTATCCCGGCAATTATCCTTTACACAGGATGCATATAGAAAAAAGCAGAAAAGAAAACCGGAGTAAACAAGAAAGCGGATCATAATAGTCGAGAATTGAAAGTTAGCTCATTTTCAATTTTCAATTTAGATAAAGGTACGCCACGATCTGCACTGCAATACCAATACAATATCCCAGCCATACCTCTCCCGGCGTATGGGCTTTCAATGCCAGCCGGGCAGTGCCTGTAAGTCCCGCGATCAATAATGCGGCAAACAACGGCAACTGCATGTTAATAGGATTGATAATCATCAGCACGATCACAATGCCCAGTATACCTCCTGCGGCTGCGGTGTGCATGCTCACTTTGTAAAAAATACTGACCATGAAAACGAGAATGATCCCCCAGAAATTACCGAGCAGCAGCACTTTCAACACCAGAGGCATGTCCGTGCCTTTGGCCACCTGATACGCCCAGAAGTAAAATATCATGCTCGCAATAAGCGGTATGACACGATCCTTCAGCCGGTGCATCTGTATGCTTTCGATGAACCCCAGCGCTTTCAGCAGCAGGACACACAGGAACGGCAGGAGCAGGGTATTGATCGCCACCATCGCCAGCCACCGCCAGCGTATTTCTTCCGGTATATGAGCAAAGTTTACAGGCGCCAGCTTATAAACCACGTATACCAGCGTTGTAGGAACAAACAACGGATGCAGCAGGTAAGAAATAATTACTGCCGGGATCTGTGCCGGTTTGATCCGTCTCCGGGGCTGAGGTACGGCGTCGAATCTTTCCGCTCCGTTAGTGATCGTATCTGCCATATTACTCTTCGAGGTTGGGTGAAAGCCAGCGTGTTATTTCTTCAAGGCTCATGCCTTTACGTTTTGTATAATCTTCCAGTTGATCCTGCATAATCTTGCCCACACCAAAATAGCTGCTTTGCGGATGACTGAAGTACCAGCCGCAAACCGAAGCCGCCGGATACATGGCAAGTGACTCCGTAAGCTGGATGCCGGCCTGACCGGTTGCATCCAGCAGATTGAACAGCTTATACTTCTCCGTATGATCGGGGCAGGCAGGATAACCAGGCGCAGGACGAATGCCCCGGTAGGTTTCTTTCACCAGCTCTTCGACATTCAAAGTTTCATCTTTCGCATAGCCCCAGAATTCTATACGCGTCCGGCGGTGCAGCACTTCCGCAAATGCCTCGGCCAACCGGTCGGCCAGCGCCTGCAGCATGATCTTGTTATAATCATCATGATCGGCGATAAACCGCTGCAGATGCGGCTCTATCCCATGAATGCTTACTGCAAAAGCACCGATGAAGTCCTGAGCGGCAGGCTTGATAAAATCGGACAAAGAGAAACTGGGTTGCCCCGCCGCTTTTTTTATCTGCTGCCGCAGCGACTCAAGCGATGTAAGAGATTTACCAGCCTGATCTTTTACAACTATTGTATCCGGCGCTGTCCGCTCCACTTCCCAGAATCCGACCACACCTTTTGCGGTGAGCCATTTTTCATTAATGATCTTGTCGAGCAGGGCATTGGCATCGTTAAACAAACGGGTGGCCTCAGGCCCGGTACGTTCGTCATTCAGAATATCCGGGTATTTGCCGCGCATCTCCCAGGAGATGAAAAACGGCCCCCAGTCAATATATTCCCGTATTTCGGCAAGATCATAATCCGGAAAGCTGCGTGTACCGGTAAAGACAGGTTCCGGCGGAGTATATTCATCCCAGCTTATCTGTACAGTATTCTTTTGCGCTTCGGCAAATGATATATATTGCTTGATTGCCTTTTTACCGGCAAAATCTTTGCGCAGCTTTTCATACTCGGCGCTGATATTACCTAAAAAGGTTTGCTTATTATCCTTATTCAGCAGGCTGCCGGCCACCGTCACACTACGGCTGGCATCCAGCACGTGCACCACACCATGCTCGTATTCGGGAGCGATCCGGATCGCAGTATGGGTACGGGATGTGGTAGCGCCGCCGATAAGCAGGGGAAGCTTCATATTCCTCCGCTTCATTTCTTTGGCCACGTGTACCATTTCGTCGAGCGAAGGGGTGATCAATCCGCTTAACCCTACGATATCCACCTTTTCCCTTTCGGCCGTATCGAGGATCTTATCGGCCGGAACCATCACGCCCAGATCAATGATCTCATAACCGTTACAGGCCAGGACAACACCTACGATATTCTTTCCGATATCGTGCACGTCGCCTTTCACGGTAGCCATCAGCACCTTGGCTGCCCCTTCTTTCTGTGGTTGCGGGTTGTTTTTCTTTTCTTCTTCAATAAAAGGCAGCAGCCAGGCAACGCTTTTTTTCATCACCCGGGCACTTTTCACTACCTGGGGCAGGAACATCTTACCGCTGCCGAACAGATCACCGACAACGTTCATGCCGTCCATCAGCGGCCCTTCGATCACTTCCAGCGGCTTATCATATTGCAGCCGCGCTTCTTCCGTATCCTGATCTATGTAATCGGTAATACCATTTACAAGCGCATGCTTCAGGCGTTCCGCTACAGGTGTAGCACGCCAGGCGTCATCCTTTTTTTGTTCTTTACCTTTGGCCTTTACCGTATCCGCATATTGAATGAGCTGTTCTGTGGCTTCAGGATTACGGTTCCAGATCACTTCCTCACAAAGTTCACGAAGCCTGGGTTCTATTTCGTCATATATCTGTAGCTGCCCGGCATTCACAATACCCATATCCATGCCGGCTTTGATCGCGTGCAGCAGGAACACACTGTGCATCGCTTCGCGTACCGTATCATTACCCCGGAAGGAAAAGGAGATATTACTTACCCCGCCGCTTACTTTGGCAAGCGGCATCTTCTGCTTGATGATGCGTGTGGCCTCAATAAAATCCACCGCATAATTATTGTGTTCTTCGATACCGGTAGCGATGGCGAATATGTTGGGGTCGAAAATAATATCCTGTGGCGGATAGCCGACTTCTTCCGTGAGAATCTTATAAGCCCGTTCACAGATATCCACCCGGCGTTGCAACGTATCGGCCTGCCCGGCTTCATCGAAAGCCATAACAACCACAGCGGCGCCGTATCGCTTGCAAATCCTGGCCTGAGCCAGAAAAGGCTCCACGCCTTCCTTCATGGATATGGAGTTGACGATACATTTCCCCTGTATGCACTTCAACCCGGCTTCGATGATCGAAAACTTGGAAGAATCGAGCATAATGGGGATACGGGCAATATCCGGCTCACTTTGCACCAGATTGACAAAAGTCGTCATCGCCTGTACGCCATCGAGCAGGGCATCGTCCATATTAATGTCGAGCACCTGGGCGCCGTTCTCCACCTGCTGGCGGGCCACGGAGAGCGCTTCCTCATATTTGCTTTCCCGGATCAGCCGGGCGAATTTCTTGGAGCCGGTAACGTTTGTCCGCTCCCCGATGTTCACAAAATTGGTTTCCGGCCGTACTACCAGCGGCTCCAGCCCGCTGAGGCGAAGAAACGGTTGAATAATAGACATTGTGTATGTAAATGTTAAACAGCAGCGGCAAAGGTATAATTGAAAGTTGAGAATCGAGCATTGAAAGTTGAGCGTGATTAATGCTCAACGCTCAACTACATACGCTGCCGCAGCAGGTATTTACCCAGCACATCAAACTCAAGATTAACGCGCCCACCCGGCTCCAGCAACCGGAGATTAGTATGCTCGTATGTATATGGGATGATCGTCACGGAAAAGACATCCGTACTTACATCAAACACAGTAAGACTGATGCCGTTGAGGCAGATGGAACCTTTCTCTATAACCAACGGTGCAAACTGCTCCGGAAAGCGGAAACGAAAAATATAACTCCCCTCACGTTCTTCCCTTCCGGTACAAACCGCCGTAGTATCTACGTGGCCCTGTACAAAATGCCCATCCAGGCGATCGCCTACACGCAACGAGCGCTCCAGATTCACCACATCCCCTTCTTTCCAGTTGCTTAGAGTTGTCTTTGCCAGTGTTTCTTCAACTGCAGTAACACGATACCGGCTACCCTGCACTTCCACCACCGTCAGGCAAACGCCGTTATGAGCTACCGACTGGTCCGGCTTCAGTTCATGCGACATAAGAGCTTCTACCCAGTAATCCATGTTGGATCCCTGCGGGGCAGCCTGTATAATCACACCTGTTTGTTCTATAATGCCCGTAAACATACGTGCAAAGCTATTGTTTTATAGCTGTTCCGCGATGATAACGCACGCCCGTCAACGGACCGCCGTTCACTGTGAGATCCAGCTGCAGAAAAGTAGTGTCTCCGGGAGAAAGACGCATTGTACCCGTGAATGTATCCAACGGACTGCAAAAAGCCTGTCCCTGCTCAAAGAGACTATCTGAAATTACATTGTAATAGCGGTCTGAAAGAAAGAAAAGCGTATCAGGTCCACATAACCCTACCATACCGACCCGGGAACGTGACAAAGGGTATATATTGAAATAAACCGTACGGATGCCCAGTGTATCTAAGGTATTGTCTGATGCATAAATGGAATCCCGGAGCATGTAATTACCGGCAAGTACATCAGTGGGATAAAAACAGACGGTACTGTCCGGTTTGCCGGGAAAATCCCAGTTATAATTCACCGCTTCCGGATCATTACAATAAGGGCGATCGAGCCTGGAGTCGTCAGGCCCCGGCTTATCTTTATATTTTTCACAGGAAGCCACAAAGACACCTAACAGTATGATCATTATGGCAATGCGATGGATCATCCGGAAAATTGAAAGTTGAAAATGGGAAATTGAAAGTGAATTTATTTCCTATTTTCAACTTTCAATTTTCAATTCAAAATTACCCATATTCGGGATAAAATTTGATACAATAAAAAAAATACCTACCTTTGCCCTCCTCAAAAAAGATCAAAAGGGGGTATAATAATATGCTGATCATAGATTCAAAAGACTGCGAAAACATAGATAAAGCGCTCAAAAAATATAAGAAAAAATTTGAGAAAGCACGCATTCTCACTCAGTTGCGTGGTCGTCAGTCTTTTACAAAGCCTTCTGTAAAACGTCGTACGCAAGTATTAAAGGCGATTTACCGCCAGCAGATCGCTTCCGGAAAAGTAGAGCTGTAATACTAAATTGATAATGGAAAATTGAAAGTTGAAAATGGATTTATTCCTCATTCTCAACTTTCAATTTTCTATTTTCAATTAAAAAAATAACTTGTGCCCGGTACTGTAAAGTTGTATATTTACAGTACCGGGTATTCTTATGACAGGAACATGGCAAACGGATTTCATCAATTACCTGCGTTATGAAAAGCGCAGTTCCGCCCATACTGTTGCCGCCTACAAAAAAGACCTGGAACAATATGCTGCTTATGTACAGGAGCACTTCAATCTGGCGGACGATTCAGAGATCACCCATTTTCACCTGCGCTCCTGGCTGGCGGATCTGAAAGAAAACGGACTTACCCCACGCAGCATCAACCGGAAAATGTCCTCCCTTCAGGCCTATTTTAAATATCTGCACCGGCAGCAGCGGATCAGCGTCAACCCCACCCGGCCATTACATGCCATGCGTACGCCCGACCGGCTACCGACATACCTGAAAGAACAGGAAACCAGCTACCTGCTGGAAGAAATGCAGTTTGCACCCGAATTCGGAGGTCTTACCGACCGTATGATCTGTGAATTGCTCTACCAGACCGGTATTCGGCGCAGTGAACTGCAAAATCTCAAAGAAAAGGATATAGAATGGAGCCTGCAGCAGATACGCGTGCTGGGGAAAGGCAATAAAGAACGGCTGATCCCGGTAAGCCGCCCACTGCTTGACCAACTGCGCCATTATCTCACTGAAAAAAGAAAGCTGGAATACTATGATACAGCACGCCTTCTGGTCCTCGAAACCGGGAAGCCGCTGTATGCCGTTTATATTTACCGAACCGTTAAAAAATATCTGTCTATCGCAACAACTTTATCCAAAAAAAGTCCTCATGTGCTGAGGCACAGTTTTGCTACGCACCTGCTTGGGAACGGGGCTAATATCCAGGCTATCAAAGACCTGCTGGGACACAGCAGCCTTGCTGCCACACAGGTGTATACGCACAACAATGTTGAAAAGCTGCTGGAGATCCATAAACGGAATCATCCCCGCGGTTGATAAATAAATATTTTTTAACCTCAAAAACGTGTAATTATGAACGTGCAAATCCAAACCGTGCACTTTGATGCAGACAGCAAACTGATCGAACACGTCAATCAGAAACTTGAAAAGTTGAAAACATTTCATGACAAGATCATCAGCGTGGAAGTCTATTTAGTCCTGGACAATCTGGCACACCAGATCAAGGACAAGATTGCGGAAATCAAGGTACACGTACCGCGTCATTCTTATTTTGTAAAACATTCCAGCAAAGCATTCGAAGAATCCTTCGGCACAGCGTTCAACAGCATGGTCAACCAGCTGAAGCGGCGTAAAGAAAAGCTGCAGGCAGCATAAACTCCCGATCAGAATTATTTTTATCCGGCACTGCATCATTGTGTAGTGCCGGTTTTTTATATTGCCTTTTCACCTCACCGGATCAGCGTTATGTCTCCTTTCCGGGTGATCTCTGTACCATCCGGACACGTGGCGGAAATGCTATAATAATATACGCCCACATCCGCCGGCATGCCTTTATAGCTGCCGTCCCAATGTGTGCTTATACGATCAGCAGTAAAAACATTCTGTCCTAACCGGTTAAATACCTGCAGATGAACCTTCTCTATATTATCATTTGATTGCGGGCGCAGATAATCATTCAACCCGTCTCCATTCGGCGTAAAAGCGTCGGGTATCAATAATGTGCAGCACACGGCTGCATGTATGACTGTGCTCGCAGAATCCCTGCAATCATGCTCCGATAAACCAATCACCAGCACGTTCGTGTAATGATCAGAGAGATAAATGCCCACAGGATTAGTGTATCCGGCCAGTCGCCCGTTATTATACCATTGATATTGAACGGCTCCGCCGGCTATGCAGGACACCGTATCACCCAGACATAAAGCAGCTCCGGTCTGTACTGTAGTAATGTCCACTTCCGGGAGCGGCTCAACGATAAGCTCCAGGATGATTACAGAGTCACAGCCATTGGCATCGGGGAATGTGTCATAATAAACACCCGGATTACGCAACTCCCTGCCATTGAAGAAGTATACTTCGCCGGCACAAATGATCTGCTGTATCGCGTCATTTAAAACCGGAGGAGGCAGTACGGTAAGCTCCAAAGTCACAACCGAATCACACCCTTCAGCAGTGATGAGTGTATCATAATAAACACCCGCGCTGTACAGCAACCTTCCGTTAAACAGGAATGACTCATTAGCACAGATAACCGCTGCAACATGGGATGGAATAAGAGCACCCAGGGAATATTTAATGGTATCTGTATGAAATACACAGGGATTGGATGTGGTATATTTAACCCAGTAAGTTCCCGGAGCATTAATCGTCAGCGTTTTACCATCAGTGCCATCATTCCATACATATCCCCAACCTGTAGTATCTCCGGCAGTTAACGTGAAAGGCGAAACGCATGTAACAATTTCACGGACACTATGCAGCGTATCAGGAACAATCATGAGCGGTACAACACTTGGCAGACCGATATGCATGGTATCCGTCAATGTAACGGCATTTGCCTGCGGCTGGCAGGCCAGGCCGGCCTGATTCGGATCGTTGATAACAGACAGAGAGAGCTCATTATTCCGGAAGTAGATCTTATTATCCGGAGCCAGCTTCAGATGTGTGAGAGAAACAGGGGAAACGGTTGTCTGTGAAGCGATAATATTAGTCAGGCTACCGGCAGCAAGATTATATTGAATGACGCCCAGAGCGCTGCTGAAGTATAATTTCGTATCATCGGGAGAGAAGCATACGCCATAGCCGATAGCATAGGGATATAACTCCTGCTCATTAGACAGCATTCCTGTGGCCGGATCAAAATCAAACAACAGCAGACCGGGATTATAGGGAACAGAGCAGCTTTCTGTTATAGCAATTTTACGCCGGTCGTTCGAGACGCCAATACAGCCTGACATGTAAACGCTGTTGTAGATGTTCTGGACTAAAGAAGTAACGGGGGCGCTGATACCGGTTGTCGTAATTTCAAAAGCTTTGCATTCTTTTGTTCTCGAGATAACCAGCAGCCAGATATTACATCCGTTACCTGCTACCGCAGTCATTCCTTCCATCAGGTTCGTATCCACAGGAATACCTTTGGCACCGGATACCACATCACCCAGCCCGCCGTTAAGGCTCATATCCACTACACTGTAAAATAATCTTCCGCTTCCGTTATTCCCTATTTCCCGAGAAGTCAGCGAAAAGATATAATACTGCCCGGGGTGGCCGGGCCTGGGTATGATGATACTCCCCTGCGAAGTACTTGAAGTTGGTGTGAGATAATTTGTGCTCTGGACAGGCGTGAGATTATTTCCATTGGGCATGAGATTATGCTGCCGGTCGAGCACGCGCGTACCTTCCGTATAAAATAACAATTGCCCGTTCTCATCACAGACCGAAGCGCTGCATTCGCCGGCCACATCTGTTGTACCGATGTTGGTTGTGATGGCCGTTGGCGTGCCGCCGTTAAAATCAACGCCGGAATTTTTACCGAATACCCAGACGTTTTCATATTGCGCGTACGCTGCTACGGGGATTATCGAGAGGCAGATAACACAAAGTAAACAACGTGACAGGATACAGGGAAGCACTGTTTGAAGGACATTCATTTCTGTAGGGTTTGGTATAAAACAATTACCGGATCAACGTGACATCTCCTTTTCTCTGGAACTCCGTTCCATCGCGGCACATAACGGTGGCGATATAATAATATACGCCTACGTCCGCAGGCAGACCATTATAGCTGCCATCCCAATGTGTATTTATATCGGCAGACACGAAAACGTTTTGCCCCCAGCGGTTGAATATCTGCATCTGGTAACGGTTGAAATGACCATTTGCCCGTGGCCCGAAATCATCATTCAACCCATCGCCGTTAGGTGTAAAAGCATTGGGGATAAACATATCACAGCAAGCATCAGCATGAACGACAACATCAACAGAATCTCGGCAGTCATTGTCTGCCATACCAACGACTATCGCTTTGTTGACCCGGTCGGGTAAATGAATATATCTTTGAGCCGCAGAATCAATCAGCCGTTTACCGGAATACCACAGGTAGCTCATCCCACCGTCAGCCGTAACAAAAACAGAATCACCCAGGCATAGCGGCAGGATTTCATCTACCACAACAGAAATTTCCGGGGCAGGCAGAACGATCAGGTTTAGGGTTACAGTCGAATCACATCCATTGGCAGCAGTCAGGGTATCATAATAAGTACCGGGGCTGTTGAGCCAGGAGTCATTAAAAAAGTACGATTCGTTGGAGCAGATATGTTTCAGTTCATTATGAAATACAGGCTCATTAAGCATCACCCGTACCGAATCCGAAATGCTGCAGTTCCCCTGCGTTGAATCGGTGCTGACGGTTATGATGAAAGTGGTATCCGATAGAGGCGCAATGATTGGGGCTAATGTATGTTCACCGGCCATGATAAAACCTGCCGGCATCCAGTTTATAGAATATCTTATCCAGGAAACTTTGTTTATGATGATAGCCTCAAGCATATCCGTATAAGGGGTACAGCGTGTAATGGTATCATCTGTATGCACACTTACAGAGGGAGGGGATACAATAAGAAAAGTATCACTACGCTGCTCATCATCGCAGGGAACAGGCGAAGAAGAATACAGCACAATACGGGTGGTAGTAGTGGCTGGCACAACCCGATAATCCGGCCCGCTGACCGTAACCGTGGCCTCGCCTTCAATAACAGAATAGGTATAAGGCGCAATACCGGATGCCGTAAGCGTAGCTCCGGGAGATGCCGTACAGAGGAATACCGTATCATTTGTAAATTGCCGGGGGCCGGAACTGATGCCGGCTATCGGGCAGGATGCAAAATCTGCAGGGTTATAAACCGTGGAGAATGCAACGGGGGAAGGAGCGACGTTAATGGTGCCTGCTCCTATTGTACCCATGAAAATCTGTGAAGAGGATGCCGAATAATTCACACTAAGTATCAGTGTGTTTTTTACAATCGCCATACCGCCACTGCCCTGGAATAAAGACGGTAACCCGGATATATCCCATTGATCCAGCAATACACCAGCCGGACTATATTTGCGCAATTGAGGATGTGATATACCGACGTGGAGATAAAAATTTCCTTGGTAATCAACAACTATGTCTGCCGTTCCTTTTCCTGGAACACCTGGACTACTGCTCCATCCACCGGGTATGGAAAGCAGCACGCGGGCGTCCCCTGTTCCGTCATATTGATACACATCCCCAGGGCCCCAATTCAGACTATATAAATAGCCTCCGCCACCACCCAGGTTCGGGGCAGTACTCCCCGAACGATGACCGGTATTTACCCAAGCTGTACCGTCATAGTAATGATAATAAGGAATACCACTAATCAAAGCTGTAGTGTAAAAAGTAGGCGAAGGGGCCGTAGAAGAATTCAGGTTCTCACATATGGCCAGCCCACGTCCATTGGATGTAGGCGTCGCCACTGAAATGGTATTAAGGAAAGGGTTAGATGCAGACAAAGGCTGGAATGGATCCCAAGAGTAAAAAATAGCTAAAGGATCAATATGAACATAGATCCGATCACAATCCGACACACAATCCGGCAATTGTGAAAAAGACTTGCCCGGAAAGGCCAGAATAAATACCGTTCCTATAAAACAGGCACAGGTTGAGCACATTGATTTCATAAATAATGTAGGGGTTATATTTTTTAATGCTCTGTTTTTATCAGTTTTTCGATGCGGAGCACGTGTCCCTGCTCATCCCTTACACGGAGCAGATACATGCCTGCAGGTAAATCCTCCAACCCGATCCGCCCGGCAGTTTGCCGGACCGCCTGCACTTTCCCTTCCATGCTGCTGATCGTTATTTCCAGCGGTACGGCACCAAGAACCTGCACATAGGAATGAGCAGGATTAGGATAAACACTTATTACTTCTTTTTCCGGTACGCTGAGGCCCAGGGATACAAAATCCGTACACTCAGATGTATCTGTGCAGCCGCCCTGCGTGATCACAACGGCATAGCGGCCGCTTTTCCCAGGAATAAAGAACTTATCATCACCCTGCTCCAGCCATTCACCGGTAATACAATCCATCCAGCGGTAATGTGCGTCATCCGCGTTTGCCATCAACGTATCTGCAGATATATACAGAGAAGTGTTTACTTCCGTTACCCGTAATGTAATCCGTGTGATGCTGTCGCAACCTCCCGGAAGAATGACAGTATCTGCATATGTTCCCGGATCTGTAACAGTTTTACCTGATGGCAGTTGATAGGATTCATTATGGCAAAAGCTATCCTGTAGCTCAGTAATAATAGAGCTGCAGGTCTTAATGCAGCGTACGCTATATCCGCCGCCTCTGATTTCCGGGTACATACTTACCGGTAAATAAGAAGAGATATAAAGTGCATCGGCCAGATAAGGGTTTTGCTGCTGACAGGTACTACTCCAGTAAAAGCCGATGGAAGGATCCGGATACAATTCTCCAGGTGGATTATACCCATGGCTTCTTCCCCCTGCAAGGGTCAGTTTCAGGTTCGAATTAAAAGCTGATGCGGGTGTGGTAATGTTTTCTGCAGAGATCAGGTTTTCCCATTCTTCTCTGATAGGAATACGCCAGCCATCACCAATAGCAGCACACGGGTCTTTTCCGTTGGCGCTACCGGGAGGGTGCTTGCTCCAGGTATCTGCCGGGGTTCCCGGCTGCCACCACCAGGGTTCTCCGTAATAAAAATAAGGGATGCCCGTCCCCAGAGAAGACGGATCCTTAGGACCGGGCAACATACTGGTCAATGCTTTCATGCTGTTCCGTAGCTGGTGACCATCATCCCACCTTCCCCATTGGAACAGGTGTCCGAAAGCAGCAGTATCCGTCAGAGAATCAGCTACATGTGTTGCACCGAGATTTTGCTGCAGCCAAATATGCCCGTCTGCAGCCCTCACAGCAGCATAGGTGACACTGTCTCCCCCATATCTAAAACCCACAGTACCCGTAGAACCGGCTACCGGCCCCGGAAGTTGTGCAGATAAATGTCCCGATATCCAGAGAAGCAAGCTGCCTATCAGCAGATATCTGACTTTATAAGAAGAAATAATCATGGTTAAATCTCTATCTGGTGATAAATAGTTTCTTAGCGGGAAAGGTTTATATCTCCTTTTATTAATCGCTCCGTCCTGACAACAATGCCCTCTTTGTTTTTTATACAGATCATATAAATGCCATCGGACAGGTGTTGTATCTTTATATTGTCGGTATATTCCTTTTGTATTACCATCCGGCCGTCCATGCTATATACAGCAACATCCGCACGGAACGGCGCCTGGATATATACTATGTTACGCGCAGGGTTCGGGTATATCTCTATATCATCTGTCTGTACGGCAATAGAGCTGAGCCCCACATCCACCCCGTTTACCGGGTGCAATGCGGAAGTACCTTCACAACCTTCAGCATTCGTTACGAGGACATAATAGACACCGTTCTGTATGGCAATATGCTGCCGGTTGGTGGCTCCGGGTATAACCTGGTCATTGACATACCATTGATAATCATCGTAAATTTCTGTAACAGTCAATGTGTCTTTTTTTACGAATACGATGGGCAATGGTCTGACACGGACAGTTACCCGGACGGGAATATCCGTAGTCATCATACATGGGCCCGCATATACCGTGACCGTGTAATCTCCCGCTTCCCCGGCATCATACTCCCGGGAAGTAGCTCCTCCGATTGCATTACCATTCCTGTTCCACTGGTAGGCAAGGCCGCTTTCGTCGGCAGTCAGCGTTACGTGTTCTCCTTCGCATATGTCCGGGGAACCAGAAGCGGTGACAGAAGCCGTAGGATGGGTAATTATTTGCATGACAAGCTCTGTTACTGCCGTATCGGGTGCAGCGCAAACTTCACTGCTGGTCAGATGGCAGGTAATGACGTCGCCATTGACCAATGCATTATCCGTAAAGATGGCACCTGTGCCGGCAGCAACACTGTTCTTATACCATTTATATACCGGTGTGGCACCACCATTCACGGAGGTAGCGGTAAATGTCACCAAAGTATCCGCACATACTGTAGTTCCCTTATCGGCGCTGATACTCACGGACGGCACCAGCAGAGGGTTGACCGTCATGGTTATTGGGTTGGACAAGGCAGAATCGGGTGTGGCGCAGACTTCACTGCTGGTCAGACGGCAGATAATGACATCACCATCGGAGAGGCTGTTGTCCGTATAAGTGGCTCCGGAACCGGCATACGTACCATTCTTACGCCACTCGTATGCCGGCGAACTACCCCCGTTTACAGGCAGGGGCGTAAAGGTGACAGGTGTACCCGAGCAAATCGTTGTACGTGGACTGGCGCTGATACTGACAGAAGCCGGGACAGAAGTAATAGTCAGGTCCAGGGTCATGATGCTATCGCAACCGTTACTATTGGCATTGGGTAATGTCTGAACATAGATACCGGTTGTGGTATAAACACTACCATTCAATACAAAACTGTCGCAGGCAGTAATGGTCAATGCAGCCTGTGTATGACATGTACCGTGCAGCTTCTGCAGGAATATGTCGGAACCTGTGCTGGCCGTAAGCGTGAATGTATCCGGACCGGGATCGAAATCAGCAATCCCGGTAAAAATACCGGTAGTGAATATCTGCCCGGTGACGTCAAGGCCAATGGCATTTCCTTCATCTGCTGCACTCCCCCCCATACCGGCGGTCCAGATATATTGCCCATTGCTATCGTACCTGGCTATAAAGACGTCATTTCCCCCTTTGGAAATCAGGTAAGCAGGATTAGTTCCGTGGTCAAAATATGCCGTATCAGTAAAACATCCTGTCACAATCACATCGCCAGCGTTGTCTACTGTAATGGCAGTACCCAGATCATCCGTTTTTCCACCGACGTTAATGGCCCAGATATAATTACCGCCGTTGTCGTATTTAGCTACAAAGACATCAAAATTCCCTTTAGAGGTCAGGTTAGGCGCTATGCCTGCGGGATCCAGCTTAGCGCCCCCGGTACCGGTTTGGAATTCTCCGGTAATGTAAATATACCCAGCGGCATCTACGGTAATGCTCTTACCCCTATCTACTAAGGAGCTACCCAACGCGTGCGCCCAAACAAAATGGCCGCCGGCATTGTATTTGGCCATAAAAATATCCGAACCACCATTGGAGATCACGTTACCGGGATCCGGACCGGGATCAAGGTCAAGCGTAGACCCTGCCGCGCCGGTGGTGAGTTGCCCGGTCACATAAACATTCCCCGTATCATCTATGCTCATACCATACAAGTTGTCGATCCCGCTTCCCCCTATTTTAAACGCCCAGACATAAGCACCGTCACTATCATATTTGGCGATAAAAATATCATCAGTAACTCCGGTAGCCGTAAACAGTTGCTGTGCCGGTCCGGGATCGAAATCTACTGTTCCCCGCCGAAACTGCCCTCCGACAAACACATTGCCGAGGTGATCTACCCGAATTGCCCTGCCCGACTCGATTTCTACTGCTGCGCCGGTTGTACCGCTCAGGGTTTTGGCATAGATGTAATTGCCGTTATTATCATATTTGGCAAAGAAGATATCCCCACCACCCGTGGCAATCAGTTTTGCAATAGCCGGTCCGGGGTTAAAATCCGCAGTATCCCTGTAACTACCCGTTATATATATATTCCCTGCAGTATCCAGTGTTATGTCTGCCGCCGCGTCGTCAAGCTTCCCTCCCATGGTTTTCACCCACAGGAAGTTTCCGGCATTGTCATATTTGGCGACAAAAATATCCGTGCCTGTACCTGTCACAGTAACATCGCCGGCCGTCGATCCCGGATCGAAACTTGCCGTCCCACTGAAGCTCCCTGCTATATATACATTCCCGGCAGAGTCGAGAGCAAGCGCATTCCCCGCATCCGCACCTGCTCCCCCGATACCCATCGCCCAGTCCAGGGAACCCGGCTGTGCCTTAACTGCAAATTCACTGAAGAACAGACAAACTAACACCTGAAGAATAAAAAAGGTAATATTTTTTCTCATAGCCTTTATTTTAAAAGTTGATTAGCAATGTGAAGGTTCAAAAAATAGAAACACAAAGACTTCGTAAAACCCGCAATAAGTTTTTGTTTTATTGGGGGTACATACAATAAAGTGGCTTATCAATAATGAATATGAATTATTTTTACATCAACAACATGCATATATTACACTATGGATAAATTGCCGTACCCGGTTACACAACTTTCCTTTGGGATTGCCTGCCTGCTGATGCTTGCAATGGCTGCGCCAACCTGTGCCCAGGAAAATCAAAACATCACTACCGACGGGCTATTGCAGACATCTATATTTACATTACCTCATTTCAATACTGCAGACACTGCTGCAATCAGGACCTTATTCCGTAAGGGAAAAGCGCTTGAAAAAAGCGCTCCTGACAGCGCCCTCTCTTACTACATGCAGGCATATAAAATGAGCAGATCCGGGCAATACGCGACAGGTATGACGTACAGCCTGCTTCATATCGGGCACATACTATATGCACAAAGCAAATTTGAGCAAGCATCTTTTTATTATCAGAATGCGCTGATTTATGCAAAGCTTTCGGATAGTCTGAAATCTGTCATACTCGATATCTATGGCAATCTGGCAAATATTCATTTCTTCCTGGGAGCGCATAGCAAAGCGGCACAGTATTATGATACCCTCTTAAAAGAAGCGCTGTCAGATCCTGATCAGTACGGGAACCAGATAATAAAATCATACAACAATATGAGCGCCATCTACAGGCAACTAAAACAGTATGATCTTGCACTATATTATTACACCAGGGCTGAAAACGAATGTAAAAAACAAAACGACTGGACTTCAATCGTTCAATCTCTGGTAGGCAAGGGAGATACATATATCCTCATGAGCAAACCCGAACTGGCCAAGCAGACTTATGAAGAAGCGCTCCGCATCAGCGAAACATACAATGATAAAACTAACTTATGGTTTGCTACGCTTAAGATGGGGGATCCCGCCATACATGAGCATGATCCGCAACAGGCTGTTTACTACCTCAAAAAGGTAGCAGCCATGGACGCAAGCCATATCCATCCGAAACATTACCTGTCATTCATACCCTATTATCTTGGGGTAGCCTATTTTCAACTGAAAAACTACCCTAAAGCGGAATATTATTTATCAGCCTGTCTGGAGCAATGCAAAAAAACAGGGTATATCAATGATATTTATGTAGTACATGAAAAATTAAGCAGCATCTATGCCATTACCGGAAAGTACCGTCAAGCCTGGGAGCTGCAGCAGATTGCCCAAAGGATGAAAGACAGCATCTTAACCAAAGAAAAATCAAGAGATATCAATGAATTGGAAATAAAGTACCGGACCGCAGAGAAAGACCGGGAACTGGCTATAAGAGATAAGGAGCTCGCGGTACAACACCTGAACATCGCCCGCGCAGAAGCTGCAAGCCGCAAAAAAACAGCCTGGATATGGATCAGCTCCCTGAGCGCGCTGCTGCTTGCTGTAAGCATTGTATTGCTCCGTTACAGGCAGATCAGCAGGGAAAGACATATACAGCAGTTAAGGGAACTGGAATTACTGAGAGCCACCATGGAAGGGGAAGAAACCGAACGGGTAAGGGTCGGAAAAGAATTGCACGACGGGGTAAGCGGTTTCCTGTCGGCCATTAAAATAAATCTGGTCAGCCTTCGGATGCAAAGAAAAGAGATAGCGGCAGATGCACCTTATATCAACGCATTGTCGCTGGCAGATGAAGCAGCGGACGAACTGCGCAAAACGGCGCATAACTTAGTACCTACCAATCTTGTCAGAAAAGGTCTGAGCGAAGCAATAACCGGTTTTTGTGAGCGGCTGTCGCACCCGAATGGCATGCAACTCGATGTAGAGATAACAGGTAATCCTATCCGGCTGGATGCGGAAAAAGAACTGGCTGTCTACCGTATCATACAGGAGCTGGTGCACAATATCATTAAGCATTCCGGGGCATCGAAGGTGATCATTACCATCAGTTGGCTGGAGGAAGTATTAATGATCACGATAGAAGATAATGGCGTCGGGATGCCGGTACAGACAAGCAGCAATGGCATCGGAATGGAAAACATCCATAAAAGGATACAATCGATTAATGGTTCGCTGGAAATCGAAAACAATGAGGATGGAGGGACGTCTATGTACCTGTATTTTCCTTTGTAGGAACCACCTAAATAGAAACATGATGCAAAAGATCATTGTAGACATCATTGACGACCACCAAATGATCATCAGCGGCCTTAAAGAAATGATCAAGGGATTCAATACCATTCAACTGGGCAATACCTATAACAGTGGTATAGCGCTTTTGGAAGGGCTCCAGAAACAGCAGCCGGATGTTTTATTACTGGACATCCAGATGCCGGGCGTAAATGGCGATGAACTGGCGGCATTGATCAGCAAATCATATCCCAATATAAAAATGCTGGCATTGACCGGCTTTAATACACTCGATCATGTTAACCTGATGCTGGAAAAAGGCGTACATGGATATCTATTAAAAAATTCGGACGAACACCGGCTCCGGGAGGCCATTGAATCGGTGTACCGCGATGAACAATATATTGAACCTTCTCTCCGGGATAAAATCAATAATGCCAGATATGGTACTGCCAAACGTTTAAAGCCGGCTTTAAGCAAAAGAGAAAAGGACATTCTGTTATTAATGCTGGATGAGCTTACCAACCAGCAGATCGCCGAAAAGTTAAACATCAGCCTGCGTACGGTAGAATTTCACAGGATGAGCCTGATCCAGAAGCTGGACGCCAAGAATGTGATCGGGATGGTCAGAAAGGCCTACGAGCTTGGGCTGGTGACAAAAAACCCCAAGATCTGAGCGCTATGCCGGAATCAAAAACACTCGTGAGCATTTTAAAAGTCATTGTCGCCGGGAAACACCTGATCCTGCGGCAGTATTGCTTTATGGGTATAAAAAAGCCTGCCTTACAATTTTCGAACCTCTTTCGGGCCTCGCCCGACGAAGCCAGCCGTCACGAAGTAATCATGCAAGCAGGAACTATCTGGGAAAAGAAAAAGCCCGCCGTCGCTAAAGCTATGGCGGGCGAAGTCATCCTGTCCGTACAAAGTCCACAACCTGTCGGGTATCAGCCGACGAAGCCCGTCAGCAAGAAATATTATACGAACAAAAACTATCCTAAAAACAAGAAGCCCGCCATCGCTGAAGCTATGGCGGGCGAAGTCGGGAAGACAGGATTCGAACCTGCGACCCCCTGGTCCCAAACCAGGTGCGCTACCGGCCTGCGCTACTTCCCGGAACAGAAAACCGCCGTGAACCAACGGCTTTCCGGGACGCAAAGATAGTCAAATCCATGAATTCTCATTAAGTGATTTTTTTAATGACCATGGCTGATTAACTTTGCACCCTTTCTTAATATATGTATCTGAACATACGCAGAAGAATACTGATTGCGTTCATGGGACTGCCTGTTTTTGCTATGGGACAGGAAGACAACAGCGAATTCGAGAATCAGAAGATCGCTGCCCTCCCTTACTACAGCTATCGTCAGGGTCTGGGTATGACCTCACCCGACAGCATTTACCAGTTAAATCTCCGCTTCCGGATACAAAACCGGGTAACCTACACCGCCAACGAGGGAAGCCCCGAAGCCATTGACGCACAGATACGACGGCTACGGCTGCGTTTCGACGGTTACGTGGGCGACCCACGCTTCCTGTATGCACTGCAGCTTTCTTTCGCCCCAGGTGATGTCGGCGCTGCCAGTGACGGGAAAAACATCAATATCATCCGTGATGCGGTTGTGTTTTACCGGCCTAATAATCGCTGGAACTTCGGCTTCGGTCAGACGAAGCTACCGGGCAACCGGCAACGGATCAACTCTTCCGGCGCCCTGCAATTCACAGATCGGTCTATCAACAACGCACGCTTCAATATAGATCGTGATTTCGGACTGCAGGTACATCAAAGCAATTTGTTTTACAACAGCTTTTCCATCAGTTTCAAGGGCGCGGTAACGATGGGCGAAGGCCGCAATTGGACACAGAACACCGACAAGAATCTTGCTTATACCGGCAAGGTGGAAATATACCCACTGGGAGCATTTACCCGCAACGGCGACATGTTTGAAGGAGATCTGATGCGGGAACGCAAACCCAAACTGCTGATCTCCGGTGCTTATCACCAGAACAACGGGTCCAAAAGAACACAGGGCCAAACCGGCGATGAGCTTTACACACCCAAAACCACACAATCTATCCTGCTCGACGGTGTATTCAAATACAACGGCTGGGCGTTTATGTCGACCTATATGAAACGTATGGCCCGCAACCCGCTCAGCTTCGACCCCACCGGAACCGGCGCTATTCGTTATGCTTTTGCCGGTGAGGGCATGGACTTCCAGGGCAGCTACATCTTCAAAAACAATTACGAGCTATTAGGCCGGTACAGCTTCCAGCAGGTACACCAGGATATACATCCCTATACACCACACACACAGCAACTATCTGCCGGGGTCACCAAATATATCTGGGAGCATGCCTTTAAACTGCAGGGAGAGCTGACCTATGAACTACAAGACTATCTGCTGACACAGGACAGGCAAAACTGGTATATCCGTTTCCAGGTGGAGATGGGTATTTAAAAAAACTATCCCATTGCACCGCCAAAACAAAAATAGTACCTTGTTGCTCCGATCAATCAAATAATCCATTTAATGAAAAAGAACATTACAAATATCCTGTGCGCAGCGCTGTGCATCATTGCCTTTTTACCCGCATGTAAAAAAACGGAAAGTACAACACCGGAGGCTACACAAATAATAAACGTCGGTGCATTACTATCCCTCACGGGTAATTGGTCGTCATTGGGGATCACCTCGAAAGCAGCCATTGAAATCGCGCTGGAAGATATTAATGAATACCTGAAGGATAACGGCTCGAAATACCGTTTCGCTGTATCCGTATTTGATACAAAACTGGATACAGCGCTGGCAGTACAACATATGGCCACCGCAAAGGGAAAAGGCATTACCTTCATACTCGGTCCGCAATCCAGCGCAGAAGCTGCCGCAGTGAAGTCTTTTGCCGATGCAAACAACATGCTCGTCGTAAGCCAGGGCAGCACAGCCGGGAGCCTGAGCATACCTAATGATAATCTCTTCAGGTTTTGCCCTGCAGATGATGTAGAAGGTCCTGCCATGGCCCGCACGATCTATAACGCCGGTGTACGGGGACTGGTCACCATCGCCCGCAACGATGCCGGTAATAAAGGGCTTCAGACATCCACCGGAGCAGCGTTTTCAACGCTTGGCGGCACTATATCCGCCCTTACCCCCTACGACCAGGCAACTACTGATTTCTCATCAGTGATCGCCGGCATCAAAAATGCGATAACCACATTTACTGCCAGCTACGGCACTACGGGCACTGCCGTATACCTGGCTTCCTTCGATGAATGTGCAGCGCTGTTCCGGCAGGCGGCGAGCGATCCGGTACTTTCTTCCGTCAACTGGTATGGGGGCGACGGTGTGGTGCTGAGCGCTGCGTTGATCAATGATGCAGCAGCAGCGGCATTTGCCGTCAGCACCAATTTTATTGCACCTACATTCGGATTGCCCGAAGAAACAAGATCCAGATGGCAGCCGCTCTCCAACGCTATAAAATCGCGTACGGTTATTGATCCGGATGCCTTTGCTCTGGCTGCGTATGACGCCATGTGGGTCATTGCCATGACGTATAACGCCGGATCGGGTTCTGTGCCCGGCTTCAGCAGCCTGAAAACCACTTTCCGTCAACATGCAGATACCTATTACGGAGTCACGGGATCTACACGCCTGAATGATGCCGGAGATCGTGCTGCCGGCACTTTTGATTACTGGGGCATTGTATCTGAAGGCGGCGCCTATATCTGGAAATTCAGAAGCCGTTCGGAATAATTACCGGCGGAGGTGGTTGTATGCCGTTCCGGGAATGGGAATATGCCCCATATATTAAAAACATATTTTATTGTCATAGAATAGCGCTTTCATATGAAACGTTATGCAGTCCGGCAATGTTTTTAAATCATACCTATGCAATCTGAATCCATATTTGAAAAGCTGAAAAGACACTTACCCAACTCCAACCCCATACTTAGGGGCCCCATTGAACTCGGATCTATAGATCAGTTGTATGATATAGATAAGGATCAACAAAACAGTAATTCCGGATTACTGATTCCTGTCAATTTTGAAGGGGTGCCTGTCACGGCAGAAAATCTGGCGGAATTTTTAGCCTTTCTTTCATCACGGGAAAAAACAGATAATACACTTATATTCTATAACGTAAAAATTAAGGACGACATTGCTATTGTCGGACGTGGATTTGAGCACGACGCTTTTATTAATACGCTGGAGGAGAAAAAGGTTTTGATATATCTCTACCGCAATCTAAATAAAAAGGACGAGGACAGGGAATATATACTTCTTCCCAAGTCCCGGAATGAGATTTATGATCTGCTGCTTAAAGGCCCGTCCGGGCTTACCATCTTTGAGCACAACGCGCAGACAAAGCTGCAGTCGGATTTACAACCCGATAAACCCGGCCAGCCCAATGGTTATATGATCCCGAATTCACACTTCCGCCTGGGCAGTAAAATCCATATCTCGCATTTCTATTACGCAAAAAGACTTTTCCAGAACAATTTCTACGCACTCAGATTTGCCTTCCTGATCGTTGATTCGCTGATCAGAAACAAAACACTCGATGATGTGACAAAACGCTATGAAAATGGGAAAAAAGGGGAATATGAAGATGGGGAAAAAGGGGGGAAAAACGGGCTGACACTTATTGGATATGGTATTTATTCAGAGTTGCTGCTCAGCCATGTATCGAGATTGGTACAAGAATATCTACCCCAAAAAATGACGAAGATCAACCATGAGCTGGTAAGCGATGAGGAACAGTTCAGGCTGCTCAAAAACGTCGCACTGTACGATCAGGCGATCATGATCATACCCATATCCACCACTTTCTCCACATCCATTAAAATTGACGAAATACTAAAAGAACAGAACAGTGACATATACGTTCACACACCGCATATCACCTTACTGAATGTGTGTGATCAAAACAGATACGAAGATCCTAAAATCATCTTAACACCTCAAGAACGGAAATTCGGATGGGCAGGAATTGATCCTGACCGACGTCGGGTTTTCATAAAGCGGCTGAACAAAGATGAAGAGAAAGACAAAAACAATGATAAAAACAAAAGCAATGTGGTGGAGCAGCAGTACTTTATCCGCCTGCCGACACATTGGCATGATGTTCAGGATTGCACCCTTTGTTTTAATGAAAAAGATCCCATAAACGAATTTCCCCTGTTTACAACCGACAAAACATCCATAACTCCGGCGCTTATATTCGATATTCCCCGTGGGAGGAAATTAGACGAAGGTAAACATAGTTTTACCATCAGCGACCAGATGATACGTTACGGCCACTATGATACACCAAGAACCCATTACCTTTTTTATTTTGATAAGGAAGCATTTTTCAACGGGAATAAGCAGGCAATAAAGAAATGGCTGGAAGAAAAGGAAAATGATATTAAAGGTACAGACGCCGCCGGTACGGATAAGGATAAGTATGTGATCATGGCTCCCGGAAATCATACCAACTCCGGTTTTGTGAACCTGGTAAACGAGGTAATATTTGACAATAAGGCCAATATCATCCACTTCGACTCCTCCCACGATCATGTGTTGAATTTCATGTCTTTTTACAAGGACGAGCTTACGGAAAATAATGGGAGTCAAATAAAATTATTCTATGTAGACGATACAATTGACACCGGCACTTCCTTTTCGCTTACCAACGACCTGGTAGAATATGCTGCCTCGACCAAAGGTAAGGGGAAAGATACCGGACGGTCTTCTATAAGCTTCCATGGCGCGATCATCATGATGAACCGGTCTGGCTTTTTTTCGCATGAACGGATTATCAGCAAACTGGCAAATGGCGCCAATACGCTTTATTCCTTTGCCAACCTGCACCTTTCTTCCAGCAATGATTTCGACAATTCCTGTGCGCTCTGCAAAGAAGAGGAACGGTATGAAAAATTGTATCACCAGTCATTCCTGGACAGGATGAAAAAACATTTCCTGGACCAGGGGGAAAAAATTGAAAAAAAATACCCGGATTCTGCCAAAGATCCGGCCAAAGCGGCCCACCTGCGAAGGTTAAAGGGAATGCATGTTATTTACAGATGGTTTTCCGAATCAGAAAACGCACGGAAATTTAATGAGTTTGTGTCACTCGAGAACTGGATGGAAGATGTCCGTAAATTTATGGCTAATAACGTTCCCTTCGAGATATCCATTCAGGCAAACGATAGTGAGATGGAATATATCGAGATATCCGTTCAGGCAGACGATAGTGAGATGGAATATACTTATTTGAAGATCTTGACGCAGTCGCCGTTCATTCATTACGCACCGGTCAAGAAAACTGTTTTCAGATGGGTTATCGAGCTATTGGATAATCATATCAAAGATATTGAAAGCAACCCATTTGAATATACAGATTTCACACGGCTTAAATTCCTGATCCGGAGAGCGGGGATGATCAGCTCCAATTACCTGATATCATTGCGCATGATGAGCGCATTAAACAAGATATGCGGCGATAACGGCATACCTAAACTGATAAAGGAATTTCGTGATAAAGAGGATAAAAAAAATGAACTATCTAATCTGCTATCCTTTCCCATCTTTTTTGCCGCTCAGATTAAGGAGCTGCTTTTCATGAACGAAGCCAGGAGTATTCAGCTGGAAAAAGTTCTGGCAGATGCTCATAAAAGCAAAGAAAATTCAACAATGTTCAAAAGCATTGCGAGAATACTCCGGCTCGAGAACGGCATTATCATCCAGCATTTCATTGACCATATCAGGAAGGACTTCAGCGCCAGCAATCCCAATCGCTTTTTTTATGATGATAAGAAAAATATCGTTGATGATAACAGCCGTGTCAAAGGCTTCCTGGAAACATCTCCTGTATCCAGCCATTACAGATATAAAACCCTGCTGGCTTTTTTAAAACCAAAACCCAAGGGAACGCAACAGGGAGAAAAACCGGAGGACACACAACAGAAAGAAGAACTGGCACTGGACCATCCGTTTATGTCTTATCTGTATCTGCTCAATTTCATGGAGTTTGAGCAAGAGGAGGACATGGAACTTAGTGAGAAAACCAATGTCATCATCAACAAGCTGAAAGAGATACTGTACGGCAACACAGAAGAAAACGGACAGTACGCACAGACCGGCGCTTTATTCCTGGTAAAATACAAGACCGAAGGGGCAGACAGTTATTTTTTCGCGCACAACGAAGGGGCAAATGGTAAAATAGATTTTAATCCGGCAAATGATCGAGAACACTATTTTGTAAAATTCCTGGATGGCATTAGTGATGATACGGAAAAGGCAAAGCTGACCATTGACGAACTGCAGAAAAAGACCCCTATAGAAGAGGGAGGGTGGCAGAGCATGTACGCAACAACCCCCACTATACAGATCAGCAACATCCCGGATGGCTATAACAGATTGATCCTGATCCGCATCAACACCCCTCCCAACGGAAACGGAACGGAACATGACGATGCGCAGGGACTGATCGTTTTCTATTTTCGTACAGAGCCTGAGGATAATATAACCGATATAGAAAAGAGCAGGCTGCTGCTGCTGCTGCGGGAGCCTTTGAGTAATTTTATCCGGAACCATCATCAGAACAGTGAATTCCGGGACTGGATTGAAGCTGATAAAAAGAGTAAATTAATACATCTGACGGGGCATAGCAGGGAAATGCTTCTGGCACTGGCGCTAAACAAGAGTAAAGATGACGGTTTATATCAAAAAATCGTACTACATACAGAGCATCTGCAGATGATCACTCAAATTGACAGAGATCTACACAGCAAAGCCGGAATACATACGCCACAGAGAAAACTATTTGATCAGTTCTATCGCCCTTATGCTAATAAAGGAATAGATCGTTCGGTTATTGAACGTATAGCAGAGATGGCAAAAGAATTATTTTCTTTTAATGAAATAGAAAACCAGGTTGACTGTGGCATTACGTTAATATATGATAAAAATATTAAGTTTCCATTCAGCAAACATATTTTAAATATGATATGCTTTGAACTGTTTATAAATGCTAAAAAGAACCGATGGCATTTTTTGAAGGGAGAAACGGTACCATTACCGGAAAAAACAATAATTGTCAATCCCGATAAGAAAAAAATAAATATAATACCCCCTTCAGAGGACTGCCCTGACGATAACCCTGAAATCAGTATTAATCAATTAAATATTAGAATATTAATAGAAAATGATGATAAGAATAAATCAGAAGAAGATGGAAAGCTAATAATAGAAATAATCAATACTGGTCCGACAGTACCCAATAGCACCTTTGAACTCCTGAAACAACGAAATCCCAAAGAAAACTCAGACATAGCGGGATTAGAATTAATACGGGTACTGCTGAAACGTAATGAGTTGGGTACAATTGAATTTGGACAAGGATGTGGAGACGCTTATACACCACGACTTACCACATTTAAGGTTAGGCTGTTATTAAGAAACAAGTATAAAAGTCAATATCTACATGGGGCAGAAGAATATTCTATTAATTGAAAATCAATATACACAATTTGAAAACATCAAGGACCTTATAACAGTTTGCTGTATGGATGAATTTATTGTGTACCCTGATATAAAAGAATTTACAACAGTTGCTGACTGGGTAAGAATTAGTTTAAATAGAAGATATGATAAAAGCAGGAGAGATGACGCATTAAAGCGTTTGGAGAAATATATTGTATCAGAAAAAGAGATTGATCTGTTAATTGTTGACCATATCCTGATAGGCCATACGGATGGGGGTAATGGAATTCATTTGATAAAAGATTTACAATCATGCAACATCCAGCTTCCGTACATATTTTTAAGCCGGACTCCCCGTAACAATAGAGACGTGGCGAAAGATCTTAGAAAAGAACTTCAGGTGACGGAACCTCACCAAGTTAACTGGATTGATAAAGGCTATGCGAATATAGGAATAGGAACCGAGGACTACTTTAACAGAAATGTTATACCAATAATAAAGAATGTAATTAACATGAAGGAAAAAAAGGATCAGTTAGCAGTTGATAGACATTTAAATGAAACAATAAATGGCATAATACGTATTAATTCATTTGATATTATACATAGTAAAGAATTTGCAACAAAAGTACAACAACTCTGTGATGAGGATAAAACAAAGTTTATAGCTTTTTTTTACAACCGTACATCCACGATTACAAAAGACGATGGCGTGGAATTTTTAAAGTCTTTAAAACTCATACAATAATTATATAATAAACATATAAATTAATATTATTAATTTATTTTTATACATAAATAAAAACGTGGGGGAAGAAAAAACATATACGTTTCCGGAGAAAATGAACAGCAATCTGCTCAGTGTGCTACTTGCAATTGCGACAGGTATTGTGATCAATATAATTACGGCGCCTATTTCATGGCTCTATCAGGTAGTGATTGTAATTCTTTGGGTTGATTGTTGCTGTTTTATTGGGATCCTTTTCAATACAAGAGTACAAATTGACAGAATTAAAAATGATAGAATTAATCGTCAGAAAGAAGAAGTGGAGGAACAAAATAAAAATACAAATAGCGGAAATCATGAAGAGGGGAACTCAATAATCTCCACTGAATATGAATTGTGGAAGCTTGCACTATCAGATGTCAAGCCTCAATATAAATCAGACAGGAATTTCGCATTAGTGGCTTCAACTTTTGCAATTTTATTCATGCTCATTGTTAATGGGCAAGATACAGTCAATAGGAACAAAGAAAAAAACCACCTGGAATCAAAACTGACATCTGTTGACAGCTCCCTCAATCACCTGCTTAAGATCATAAACCGGCAAAATGAGCTGATTGACCGGTCCAATCATTCCATTGATTCATTACGACAGGAAGTACTGAAACAACAGCAAGTACATGCTGATTCCGTTGGCTCTCCTTTATGAATATATTTTAGGAACAGCCTGACCGCCGCCACACCTTTTCCGCTTGATCCCTGATTTTTGAAAATCTTGTGAGGGATTGCAAAAAATAAAAAAAATCTGCAATGTATTGTTTTGCAGATTTTTGTAAATTTTAGTGGGAAAATTGCGGTGAGGGCGGGATTCGAACCCGCGGTACGGTTTAACCCGTACGACAGTTTAGCAAACTATTGGTTTCGGCCACTCACCCACCTCACCTGGCCTTATTTTATCCCCTTCCTGATTGTGCCCCGGAAAGGGAGTGCAAAGATAAATGTAATAACGGAATAAAAAAGGCCTTGTAATTTGAAAATTTGGAAATTAACGACTCATCCGGAGGTACATTTTCAAATTAAATACTCGCCAATTGCACCTTCTGCTGCAGCTCCTGAAGGTGCTCCTTATATTCCGTATCCGTATCCATCAGGTTTTCTACCGTTTGGCAGGAGTGGATCACCGTAGTATGATCGAATCCGCCAAAATGCTCCCCGATATTTTTGAGCGAGCTTTTGGTGAATTTTTTCGCAAGATACATGGTGATCTGACGTGCCTGCACCACCTCGCGTTTACGCGTTTTGGCCAGCAGCCGGTCGTACGGAAGATTGAAATATTCACAGACCAGCTTCTGGATATTCTCAATCGTCATTTCCTTGGCCGCCGTCTTCACAAAATTCTTCATGACGCGCTTGGCCAGGTCTATGTCAATTTCTTTTTTGTTGAGCGTCGCCTGTGCAAACAAAGCTATCAGCGCCCCTTCCAGCTCACGTACATTACTTTGTACGTTATAGGCAATATACTTCACCACCTCATCCGGTATTTCGAGGCCTTCATGACGCATCTTCATCCGGAGGATGGACTGACGGGTCTCAAAGTCCGGCGCCTGTATATCGGCATTCAGCCCCCAGCGGAAGCGGGTCAGGAGCCGTTCCTTCATCCCTTCCATATCCCGCGGCGGCGTATCGCTTGTCAGGATGATCTGCTTACCGCTCTGGTGCAGGTGGTTGAAAATGGCAAAAAACACATCCTGTGTTTTTTCGGCAGGTACAAACAGGTGTATATCGTCGAGGATCAGTACATCAATAAGCTGGTAAAAATGAATGAAGTCATTGATCTCGTTATTCCTCGAATGATCTATAAACTGGTTGATAAATTTTTCGGCGCTTACATACAGTACCGCTTTATTGGGATGCAGGCGGCGCACTTCGTTGCCGATCGCCTGTACAAGATGTGTCTTACCCCAGCCTACGCCGCCGAATACCACCAGCGGATTGAATGCCGTTGCTCCGGGCTTCTGCGCCACATGCAGACCGGCAGAACGCGCCACACGGTTACAATCTCCTTCTACATAATTTTCAAAAACATAATTGGCGTTGAGCTGAGGATCAATCTGCATCCGCTTCAGACCAGGTATGGCATAAGGCGTTTTTATGCTGGAAGGATCGTCCCATTTCAGGGGCATGTCTACATAATTGGAATCCCGTGAAGGCTTGGTATGGATGCTGCCGGGCATATTGATCGCAGCAGGATTCCGCTGAGACGCCCCCCCCTCCATCAGGATGCGGTACTCAAGTCTCCCTTCTTTGCCCAGCACCCGTTTGATCGTTTTACCCAGCAAAGCAACATAATGTTCTTCCAGCCACTCATAAAAAAACTGACTGGGGACCTGCAGGGTTAATATCTGCTGGGTAAGAGCAACTGCCTTGATAGGTTCGAACCAGGTTTGGTAGGTGCGCCAGTTTACATTGTCCCGTATAATACTCAGACATCTTTCCCAGGCAGCGAGGGCATCCTCTGATGCCGGGGGTTGATTGGTGTAAGGACTATTACTCATGTTCTGTGTACTCGTTCATCATTTTTACTACAAAATACAAATTCCAATGCACACAAAGGCCGACAACTCTGCTCCCCGGATTTATGTAAATAAAACGGGCCGGTCTTTGAAATTCCTCTAACGTTTATCTATTCTCCACAGACACCTCAAAAGCACACAACACTGGCATTTTTCCGACTCTTTCCGGATTTCCTGTTTTTCTAAAACCGGGAAACGAAGTTGCTAACAATTTGTTGAAAAAAAAAATTACAAACCTCTTGTTTGTTTTGTTGTGATTACAGATTGAGGTTTGCAGCGTTTGGAACTTTTTTTGATGTCCGGTTTGGAAATCCGGGAGAATGTAAAGAGTCAAAAAAAGAAAAAGACACACAGGATTTTCCTATGTGCCTTAATACCTGTTTATAATGTTACGGACAGTTGATAAAACATGTACCGGAGTCGTTATTCCTCGGCTTTCTTCTTCCGGGTTGCTGTTTTCTTTACAGGCTTTTCATCCGCCTCACTACTGCTTTCTGCCACCGTTGCCGCTTTCTTCCGGACAGCAGCTTTTTTTACCGGCTTTTCTTCCGGTTTTTCCTCGCCGGAAACTGCTGCTTTCTTCGCACGGGCTTTCTTCACCGGCTGCTCAGGCTCAGCGGTATCTGTTACCACCGTATCGGTAGTCGTATCTGTAGTTGCTTGTTTATCTCCATCGTCATTGTATTGAGAGAAATCCAGCAGATCATTTCCCTTCAGTATTTCATACCAGCGCAGCATTTTCTTCATATCACTCACATACACCCGATCTTCATCAAGTTCAGCGAAGATCTCTTTAAAATATCCTTTGATAGCCGCATTATCTGCCTGCTTTCCGTCTATGGGAGGCGTAGCAGCTTCATGCTCTTTCATTTTCTCAAATACATGATGCAGGCGCACATTTTCGCTGGTAGTATATATCTCAATACTTTCCAGCGGCGTTACATTATGCAGTCTGGCAGAAATGAATCTGGTAGACTGATCGGCAAGATTGCGCACAATAGCGCCATCACTTTTGGTAGCCAGCAATTGAAAAAGACCACCTAATCCGGTCACGGCAACAATTTCCTTATATTCCATACGTTTCTTTGAAGGGAAGCAAAAATAAAAATTTATTTTGATTAACAGGCAGTGCAGCAGCAATCAACCCTGAAATGAGCTTAACACACCAGGGGAAGGTAACGCGTTTGTAAATGAAAAAATTTATCTTTGCATCCGCTAAGTCAGTTCTGTAGTGTAACGGTTACCATGTCAGATTCTGACTCTGAAGATCCTGGTTCGAATCCAGGCAGAACTACAAAACAAAAAAACCAGGCAAAACCTGGTTTTTTGTTTCAATAATTACCCTTTCCGGTCATACACTATAGCATTTCCAAGACCGTTTTTGAAAAACCTGATCTCCTTTCAGGCGCGATCTTGCTTCATGTCTGCTACCTGACCTTTATTGTCTTACCGCCAGTTATTTCTTTGCCCGTTTTGTCTATTTTTAAAATTGTGTTGCCCTTTAACACACGAGCTTCGCCATTAACATTGAAACTTTCGGTTTTATCATAAATAAGAGGAATTACTTCCTTGCCTGTTGCGTCAACAAATCCCCATTTACCATTTTTACTAAGCGCTACCAGCCCATCTACAAACATTGGCTCTTCTCCTTTATAAAAGTCATATTTACCGGCAACAATTACTTTCCCTGCTGCATCTTTAATTCCCATTTTCCCATTGGATCTTTGAAAAGCATTTGTGCCTCTGCTGTTATTACTCCGAATAACAGCAGAAAAAGTGAATTGAGTATTGATTTCATTTTACTAATTTTTACCCTACCTGTATGGCTTTTCGGTGACGCCCCGTTTTTGAAATGGGTGCCGGCCTCCATTCTATGTATCGAAAAATTCAAATACTTTTCTATATATGACTTCTACAACCTTTGTTGTCAGGTGGTTTATATAATTTTACGAATTTACACTTATTTCGTAAAAATGCATAGTTTATAAGCTGGGGAATTAATAAAGTAAGTATGCAGGAGCAAATTTAAGCTGATCCATATTAATGATCACATCACCTTGTCAACTAAAAAACAGCAGATAATTTTCTGCGAAACAAAAATCTTTATATCTTGTACGCTAAATTTTGTGCACATGCGATATAGAATGCGCCACAGCATTTTGACCCTATGTATCGGCGTTGCCGCAATAGCGCCGGCGAAAGCCCAGAGCCCTCTTTATATAGAACCTCCCGGATGGGGGCTGGGTGTAAATCTCGGGCTGGCCGATCTATGGGGAGATGTGGGGACTAAAACGATTGTAGACCACTACACGAATGGTAAGTATTTCAAGGCTCCTCATTTTATGGGAGGTATCTTCGCCCGCTATTCTTTCCATCCTTCTTTTGCAGTGAGGCTCGGCGCCAATTACGGCAGCCTCTATGCAACAGATAGCTGGAATGAAAAAGGATTTGATAAATCTACATCTGTTACGGACGACGCCTATCAGCGATATATCCGTAATCTTGACATCAAGACCAATATCTGGGAAGGAAATTTTCTGCTTGAGCTGACACCACTCCGGTTGTTCAACCTCGAAGGAAAACTGGCCGGGAAGCGGTTCCAGCCCTATCTGCTTGCCGGTGTGGGCGCTTTTCATTTTAAACCGAAAGGGGAACACTATTACCGTAACATGGAAGGCGGCGGCACATGGACAAAAATGAATGACCTCCACCTCGAAGGTCAGGGATTTAAATTCGACGGCGCACCGGAACGGTATGAGCTTTGGCAGGTAAGCGTACCGCTGGGTATCGGTGTACGTTGGGATATTGGCTATCAGCTTAGCCTCGGGGTTGAATATATGTACCGCTATACGTTCTTCGATTATCTGGATGGTGTCAGCGGTAACTACGTTGATCCCAGGTATTTTGATGCCAACCTGACTCCCAACAAAGCAGAACCGGCAAAGAACATGCATGATAAATCCTGGCTGATTGACCCGAGCATCTCCCATTACAACGGGGACGTAAGAGGTAACAGCGCCGTTAACGACGGATACTCTACCATTTCGGTTTCTTTCTTCTACAAAATCAGGAGAAAAGCAGATCATTGGTGGTAAACATGGAATATACATAATCTTCTGTACCTGACGGAAAACAAAGTACGGATGATTGCCTGATTATCAGAGCGGTGTGTTTTCATGCCGCTTTTTACATTTGATTCATTATTAAACGAATCTGCAGACGTTGGGTATCTCATGAATTTTTATCAACTTTAGTTTCATAAACCTTTTTCAGAAACAAAAAATATGTTTGCTTACCTGGAGGGAACACTTGTTTACAAATCACCTTCCCTATTATATCTCTCTGTTAATAATGTAGGTTATGAAGTGCATATTACCCTGCAGACATACAGTAGGATACAGACACTCGACAAATGCCGGTTATATACCCATTTACAGATACGGGAAGACGCATGGGTACTGTATGGATTTGCAGACGAGCAGGAGCGTGCTACCTTCCGCCTGTTGCTGGGCATTACCGGGGTAGGAGCAGCTACGGCCCGTATCATCCTTTCTTCGCTTACGCCCGAAGAGCTGGAGCGTGCTATTGCACAGGAAGACGCCCGTACCCTTGAAAAGGTAAAAGGTATCGGCGCCAAGACCGCGCAGCGGATCATACTTGAGCTGAAAGGCAAACTATTGCGTGGTAAAACAGATACGGTAATTCTACAGCAGGGACACAATACAACAGCGGAAGATGCGTTAAATGCATTGGTTAACCTGGGCATTGGCCGGCAAATGGCCGAATCTGCCATAAAAAAGATCCGGGATGCATCTGCACTTACCGTAGAGGAACTGATAAAGCAGGCATTACGTGTGTTGTGATATGCTAAATATTTTTAACAAGCTTTGAAGGGAAAGAGTTATTTCGGGTACAAGATCCTGTTTGCTATCACATTGGCTGTAGCTATTGGGAACGTAGTCGCACGCGATTTCGCAGACCCTCATGATTATGATAATCCCGACCCTCAGCCGGATACCCCCCAAAGTGCCCGGGATCCAGAGCTTCACTTTCCCATTCATGACCGCAGCGGCGACCCGGTGCTGGATAGCCGGGAGCCACGGAGCATTGACCTGAAAGATCCTGATAACGTACAACGGGAAGTAACCTACGACCCGGAAACGGAACGTTATTATCTCACAGAAAAAATCGGGAACGAATACTTTCGCAATCCGACCTATCTCACACTGGATGAATACATGAAATACCGTGGCGCCAGGGACGAGCAAACCTACTGGCAACGCCGCCTGGACGCCCTGAGCCTGTTTGGAGGAAAACCGGAATTACCCACGATGTACAAGGAAGGTATATTTGACCGCATCTTCGGCGGCACTTCCATCAACGTAAAACCGCAGGGGAATGTGGACGTTACCGTAGGCGGCAACTGGCAGAACATAAAAAACCCCACACTGGTGCAACGTGCACAGAAGTACGGTGTTTTTGACTTTGACATGCAGATGAATATTAACCTGCTTGCCACCGTAGGCGACAAATTGAAGTTCAATATCAGCAATAACACCAGGGCCACTTTTGATTATCAGAACATACAAAAGCTTGAGTATACCGGCAAAGAAGATGAGATCATCAAAAAAATAGAGCTGGGGAATGTCGGCTTCCCGTTAAAAAGTTCGCTCATCAGCGGCGTACAATCCCTGTTCGGCATCAAGACACAACTCCAGTTCGGAAAGCTGTGGGTAACGGGCGTCCTTTCCCAGCAACGCTCCCAGCGGCGCAGCATGACCGTTCAGGGAGGCGGACAGACGCAGCAGTTTGCCATCAAGGCGGACGAATATGAAGAAAACCGGCACTTTCTGTTGGGACAATACTTCCGGGAAAACTACAACAGCGCTCTAAGCAATTATCCCGTCATCGCATCTCTGGTGAATATCAACAAAATAGAGGTATGGGTCACCAACAGAACAGGAGCTGTAGACGGCGTGCGCAATATCGTTGCGTTTATGGACCTCGGGGAGCACAATCCTTATTACGGCCCGCTGCGTAATCCCAACGGACCGGCCCAGCCCGATAACCGCAGCAACTTCCTGTATGACCGGTTGATGCAAAATCCCTTAAGCCGTACACAGGGACAAACGCAGGGTATTGCCAGGGCGCTCGGGCTGCAGCAGACACAGGATTTTGAACCGGTAACGGCACGAAAGCTAAACCCTTCCGAGTATACATTTAATCCTGCACTGGGTTATATATCCGTCAATTACTCCATGAACCCCGACGATGTGCTGGCGGTGGCTTACCGTTACACCTATAACGGCAAGCCCTATCAGGTGGGTGAATTTTCTGAAGATCTGCCCCCGGACAGCACCAATCAGAAAGTAATGTTCATGAAGCTCCTGAAAGCCACCTCCCCGCGTCCCACTCTTCCGGTATGGGATCTGATGATGAAAAATATTTACACACTGGGAGGCATGGGGATTTCAAGAGAAGACTTTCGCCTGAATGTACTGTACCAGGATCCCGGCGGCGGGGAGAAACGATATTTACCCGACGGGGCAAACGCCGGTGTACCGCTGATCAGCGTATTGAACCTCGACCGGCTTAATATCCAGAATGACCCCTCTCCGGACGGGATATTTGACTTTGTCGATGGCATCACCATCAACGTGCAGCAGGGAAAAATTATCTTCCCGGTGCTGGAACCGTTCGGCCGGGACCTGGCGCCTTCCCTCGGTGGGGATCCACAGCTGGAACGGAAGTATTTATACAACGTACTATACGACTCCACCAAAACCATTGCCCGTCAGTTTCAGCAGAATAACCGGTTTGTCATGCGCGGCACATACAAATCTTCCTCTTCTTCCGAAATATTCCTCGGTGGATTCAACATTCCGCAAGGATCTGTTGTCGTTACTGCCGGCGGGCAGCAACTGATAGAGAATCAGGATTACCAGATTGACTATGGTCTGGGAAGGCTCAAAATATTAAATGCCGGTATTATGAACTCCGGCATACCGATTAATGTACAATACGAGGATAATGCAACATTCGGCTTCCAGCAGCAGAATTTCATGGGTGCACGGATGGACTATTTTGTAAACGATAAGCTGGTGATCGGAAGTACCCTTATGCGCCTTACCGAACGACCGTTTACCCAGAAAACAACTTTTGGCGAAGACCCGATCAAGAATACGGTGATCGGACTGGACGGAAACTACCAGTCTGAATTTCCCGGACTGACACGTCTGCTCGATCAGCTCCCCGTATACGCCACAACCGCACCGTCCTTTATCAGCGTTTCGGCAGAGGGCGCCACACTGCTTCCCGGTCACCCCAGCCAGATTAATGCACTGGATCCCGAGGGGGCTGTTTATATAGACGATTTTGAAGGTACACGCAGCGCATACGATCTTAAATTCCCGGCCGTTTCCTGGACCATGGCATCCACACCGGCAGGCGCCATCAACCCTAACGGCGCCGAGCTTTTTCCCGAATCATCCGACGATAAAGAGCTTGAATACAATAAAAATCGTTCACGACTTGCCTGGTACTTTATTGAACCCACACTGGTGGATCCTGTAGGTGGTATGCCTGGGTTTGTAAAAAATGATCCCAACCAGCACTACATCCGGCTGGTACAGCAACTCGATGTTTTTCCGAATAAAGGAACTACCACTTTCCAGAATGCCCTCAGCACGCTCGATCTTGCCTTCTATCCGGCAGAGAGAGGCCCCTACAACTTTGATGTAAACAATATTGATCCGGCTACCGGCAAGTTTACCAACCCCCGCCAAAGATGGGGTGGTATTCAGCGTCCGGTTGAATACAGCGATTTCGAGGCTTCCAACGTAGAGTTTATCGAATTTTGGGTACTGGATCCTTTTATCAATAACCAGACTTCCAACGGCGGGTCTCTGTATATTAACCTCGGCAACGTTTCGGAAGACGTGCTGAAGGATAATCTCATGTTCTTTGAAAACGGCATTACTTATCCCAAGGATCCTTCCAAGCTTACACAAAGCCAATGGGGATATCAACCGATGTTCCAGCAACAGGTGACGCGCGCCTTCGAATCAGATCCTGCCGCACGGGCTGTCCAGGATGTGGGTTATGACGGGATGGATAACACAGAGGAACAGAGTAAATACGCTGCATTTCTCAGCCGGATAAGTGGTATTGTTACGAATCCTGCTGTACTTCAGCAACTGAATGAGGATCCGGCTTCGGATGATTACCGGTATTTCCGCAGCGAAGAATACGATCAGAATAATACCAGCGTACTGCAGCGCTACAAACGTTTTAATAACCCCCAGGGGAACTCCCCGGCCACAGATGCCAGTTCCGCTTATTCCTCCGCATCCACAAACATACCCGAATCAGAAGACATCAACCGTGACAACACGTTGAATACCTCTGAGGATTATTATCAATACCGGATAGACCTGAAGCCAAATATGGAAGTAGGTGAAAACTTTATCATCAACAAACAGATAAGCAACGTAAAACTCCCTAACGGAGAGTTTGCAGACGAAACCTGGTATCAGTTCAAAGTACCGATCCGGGATTATACCCAACGCGTGGGAAATATTTCCGACTTCCGCTCCATCCGCTTTATCCGTTTATTCCTTAACGGCTTCGAAGACAGCGCCTATCTCCGGTTTGCGCGCCTGGAACTTGGACGGAACCAGTGGCGGCAGTATTTGTATTCAATGCAGCATCCCGGAGAGAATATCCCGGACGAGGACCAGCGGACTACCAATGTGACCGTAGCATCTGTAAGTGTGGAAGAAAACGGCAGACGCGAACCCGTACCGTACATCATGCCACCAGGGGTCAATCGTCAGTTGGCAGCCGTATCCAGCGGGCAAAATATACAAATGAATGAACAGGCGCTTGCGCTGCAGGTATGTGCATTGAAAGACGGCGATGCACGATCCGTTTTTAAGGAAGTAAATGTGGATATGCGCCAGTTCGACAAGATACGGATGTTTATACATGCGGAATCGCAACTGGGCCAGCCCATGGTGAATGACGGAGAGCTATATGCGATCATCCGTATCGGCAGCGATTTTATTAATAACTATTACGAATACCGTATCCCCCTTCAGATAACACCTGCGGGTACAAGTGATGCAGAAGGAGTGTGGCCAGAACGAAACAGGCTCGACCTGACGCTGAACGACCTGGTAAATGTAAAAACAGCCCGTAACAACCAGGGGCTTCCCGTATTCGTACCCTACCAGGAAACCGATGAAAAGGGCAACATCATTATGGTGATCGGCAACCCCAATATCGGTGATGCCAAAACAGTGATGCTGGGTGTTATGAACCCCAAAAAAACCAATAATACTCCGGGAGATGATGGTCTTGCCAAGTGTGTTGAGGTCTGGTTTAACGAAATGCGGATGACAGGCCTGAATGAAAAACCCGGCTACGCAGCAACTGGCAGCATAAACCTCCAGCTTGCCGATTTGGGTAATATCCGGCTTGCCGGAAGCATGCACACGCTCGGGTATGGTAATATTGACCAGAAACTCAATCAGCGGCACCGGGATAATTTTTCGCAGTATGATGCATCCACAAATCTGAATATCGGAAAGTTCACTCCCCGCAACTGGGGATTACAGTTACCATTGTTTGTCGGCTATTCAGAAGGCGTAAGCAATCCGCAATACAATCCCTATGATCTCGACGTGCAATATACAGATCAACTGAAGGCTGCGCGGGACAAAGATCAACGTGATTCACTCAAAGAAATTGCACAGGATTTCACTTCCATTTCCAGCGTTAACCTGACGAATGTACGTGTGCTGGGAAACCCTGATAAGCCACAGGGCAACTTAATGCCCTGGAGTGTACAAAACTTCGATCTTAGCTATGCCTATAACAAGCAGCATAAACGAAATCCCTTACTGGAAAGCGATGATCTTACCAGTCAACGACTGGGGCTGGGATATGCCTACAATATTAAATCGAAACCGATAGAGCCTTTCAAGACGGTGATCAAATCAAGATCGAAATGGCTGTCGCCGGTAAAAGATTTCAACCTGAACCTGCTCCCTTCCAACTTCACATTCCGTACGGAGCTGAACCGGATCCTGAATGAAACACAGGTACGGAATATTGACGGGAGCCCCTACGAAATACCCACAACCTATTACAAAGACTTTACGTGGATGCGTAGCTATGTGCTGCGTTGGGAGCTGACCCGGTCACTTTCATTCGACTACAATGCTACAAACCAGTCGCGTATCGACGAGCCTTACGGCCTGATTGACACAAAAGAGAAACGGGATACGCTATGGGATCGCCTGGGTACATTTGGCCGGAATACCATGTTTACCCAGGGTTTCAATGCCAGCTATAACCTCCCAATGCAGAAGCTGCCCGCCACAGACTGGACCAATCTCCGGCTTACCTATGGAGCTACATACGCATGGACGGCTGCTTCCCGGCTGGCATACGACTTGGGGAATACCATTGGCAATACACAGACAAAACAGATCAATGGCGAGTTTAACTTCATACAGCTTTATAATAAACATCGCTGGCTCCGTGCGGTCAACCAACCCAAGGCCGTCAATCAGAAAAACAAGCCACCCGACGGGAAAGGTCCTGCCAAGGCTCCCGATAACAAGAACGTTAAAGACCTGAGCGACGGGCAGACTGCACCTGCACCGCCGCCAAAAGTAAAGCCGTTTAAAAAGAATAAGAATATCATCATTATCAATGAAGATACGCTGAACGCAAAAGATTTTTCGGATCAGGAACTGGACTCACTGCGTACCATACAGAAAGCACAGGAAAACGCACGCCTGAAAGCAGAAAAAGAAAAGCGGAAACAGGAACGGAAAGCCGCACGAAAGTTACGGCGGAATACCACACCGCAGGTAAGCGACGGCGCCCGCATTGCCGGCAGGATGCTTACAATGGTCAAACGTGTGACCTTCAACTATACAGAAAACGCCGGTACTGTTTTACCCGGTTATATGGATAGTACCCGGTTTATGGGTATCAATAATCTCAACGGCGATCCGGGGATGGGTTTTGTATATGGATATCAGCCAAACAGGAATTGGCTGGAATCCAAAGCCGCAGCTAACAAGCTAAGCCGTGATTCCCTTTTCAATACCCAGTTTCAGCAGCAGTATGCGCAGAACCTGACCATAAACACTATGGTAGAACCTTTCCGCGACCTCCGGATCGACTTATCACTCACCCGGTCTTTCACCAAAGCCTATAATGAACTATTCAAAGATACCGGAACCGGAACCTTCAATCACTTAAATCCTTACGAAACAGGCAGCTTTAATATATCGTTTATCGGACTGAAGACCCTGTTTAAGCCCGGCGGCGCCAACTCCGGCACATATAATGAATTTCTCCAGAACAGACAGATCATATCCCGGCGTCTTGGTAATAATAACCCGTATACAGGCGGCACATCCGATCCCAATGATCCGTCTTACAGCAAAGGATATACAGGGTATTCACAGGATGTATTAATCCCTTCTTTTGTTGCTGCCTATGCCGGGCGGGATCCAAATGAAGTAGCCCTTGTAGATAATAACACCAGTGGTGGTGTACGCAGCAATCCCTTTAAATATTTCTTCCCGTTACCTAACTGGCGGATCAGCTATAATGGTTTATCGAAGCTACCGGCATTCACACCCATATTCAATAATCTCGTGGTCAGCCACGCCTATACCGGTACGCTTTCCATGAACAGCTTCCTCAGCACGCTGTTTTATGATGACGTTTACCTGTTGGGATTCCCGTCATTTATTGATTCCAATTCGGGAAACTATGTACCGTTCTTCCAGGTGCCTAACGTCACGATGTCCGAGCAGTTTAGCCCTTTGATCGGTTTTGACGCTGCCTTTAAAAATAATGTGACCTCCCGTTTTGAATTCAGGAAAAACAGAACTGTGAGCCTGAGTATGGTGGATTATCAGGTTAGTGAAACCCGTAGCACTGAGTTTGTCATCGGCGGGGGATATCGTGTGCGGGGCATTAATCTTCCGTTCGAAATATTCGGTGTCCGCAGACTCAACAACGATCTGAACGTCAAAGTGGATCTGGGATTGCGGGATGATAAGACCAGCAACAACTACCTGGCACAGAATATTGAGATCACAACACGTGGACAGCGGGTCATTACCATCTCCCCGTCTGTGGATTATATTGTCAGCGATAAATTAACCCTGCGTCTTTTCTACGACCGGCGGCAAAGCATTCCATATACCACCCAGTCGTTCCCGATCACAACCACACGTGCAGGGCTGACGTTGCGGTTTATATTCGCACAATAAGAAAAAGATTTATGAGTTATGAATGATGAGTTATGAATTGAATTCCTTCACTCATAACTCATCATTCATAACTCATAAATCAAAACCTGTATTCAAATCCCAGCGTCAGTAACTGCCTCATCTGAACCCATCCCATACCTTTGGTCGGCTCATTCTTGGATTGTGTCACACCAGCTTCATCTACATATGTGGGACTGTATGGCAGGTCATTATCATAGATAAATGTCCCCCCGACCACCACACTAAAGAAGCGGGCCATTTTCCATGAGATCAGATTATCCCACAGTACATCCACATTACCGGGATTATCCCGTTTCACAATATTACCTAATGCGTCTTTTCTGTCTTTGGCCAGATAATTTGAGTAAAGATCAACCCGTGTTCTGTAGCTGAGCTGAGGGGTGATATCTACCTTGTATCTTCCGGAAAAATAAGCACCGAACTCAAACCGGGATGTTTTTCCGAATTCAATGCCAAAAGCTCCTTCAGGTGCAAGCGTCGTATACTTTGTACTGGCGGTGGTAATACGTGCCGCCGCCGGAGAGAAAAACAAAGTCAGATCCGTTCCCTGCCGGTATTCAAGCCCGATCCCCAGGGTATAGTACGCCGGCGACAGGAAATCAGACGTCGGATTCCGCTCCCAATCAGGAATACTATAGTCGAAACCACGGGAAAACTGAGATTTGAAGTTAAATAAGGTAGTAATGTAAAAGCCTTTGCTCGTATCAAGCAGTATACCATATTTGGATGTAAAATCAATACGATCATCCATTTTACGGGGAACAAACTGGTTGGAATGTGCATAAAACAGGCTATATGTCATATCCAGATTGTTGCTCCATACATGTTTATGATACAAGCGGGTAAGATAACCACTGAACACTCCGTTTACCGTCATGGAAGACACCTCACCACCCGCAGCCCAGTTATGCAAAAGCCCCTGGTTGAGACCTATCTGCAGCACGCCGCCATGCAACCATGCCACCGTATCTTTATTCGTAGTTTCCAATAGTTTTTTCAGCTTGTCTACGTCTTCATCCAGTTTCCCTATCTGGGCATTGGCGGTTGTCACAAGCCCCCCGGCTAACAGCAGAGCGAAATATATTCTTTTCATTATATGAATTTTGATTCCGGGGCAAAATTAGAAAACATTATTAATTAATCAGCCGATGAGAAAATTAGCTAATGCCTGTCACGAAAAAGCATTGGCACATCAATTAATTGGCTTAATTACGCCTGTTTAAATTTTAGTCCTGGAATTTATTATGAATTTTAAACCGGCTAAGCTTATTCTCCAAACGCCGGAGGGACATGCTCAAATCTGGGGCAACGGAATTGGCGCATAGGATCCAAACCCCGTTTATAATGCCCCCTTACGAAAAGCGAAATCTCAAAACCACCAACACCTTCCGCAACCGGGCGCAGGCTTGATGTGGTAATGTCGTATGAAGCCGTAAGCGAATAATCATTATAATCCAGCTTTACTGTAGGGATAACTGCATCCTTATGACGAAAAAAACAACCGGCGTATATTACAAACCGGGTCTCCTCGGTCATATCATACTGTCGCCAGCTTAGCAGTCCTCCCCCTATCCACTCAGTGTAGGGATGTTGATTCTGATAGTTTATATGCACTGTAATACCCACATGATCATTCACATAACTATTAACACCTACATTTCCTGTCCACCGTGTACTCAGACGTACAAAATTCTGATTGGGGTCAAAAGATTGTTTCGGTTTGGCAAGATGATATGCCGCTGCCCCGATATAGTAATTGACACGGTTCTGCGCTCCCATAGAGCTGTTGAAGCTGATCCCTGCAGACAAATCAAGATGTTCCAGCTTCTGGAAAGTCATATTTTCTCCTGAAGCATTTTGTGGATCATAGGAACCATTTACCCATTGATTGCTGAATGTCATCCGGCTCATATCAACCGAACGCTGGATATACCCTCCGGCAAACCCTACCGACAGGTACGACATATGCTTGTCTTCAAGCGCCTTATTGTAGTTGATGGCGGGATATACCTGAAGGCTTGTAAAATTGATACTCCCGGCCTTATCATAGGTTGCTGTAAGGCCGAAGCTCAAATAATCGCCGGTCTCCCTGCTGACGGAAACACGTGTTTCTGCCGATGCCAGGACTGTTACAAACGGTACCGAAAGACTGCTCCACTGATTACGAAAATTCACGCCAGCCTTATAATCACCACTAAAGATACCTGTCAGGGCAGGGTTACGCAGCATGGCATTTTCATAAAACTGCGAGAAATGTATATCCTGGGCGGAAATCCGGCCATACCACAGCAATAAAGCACAGCAACCAACCGTCATTATTCTTATTACCTTGTCCATGTCATCCGCATATTAAAGCCATCGCTATTCAAATAATCCGTCTTACCGTACTAAAGAGATATCTCCTTTCACGGTTACCTGCTCACCATTGATGCAGGTAGCCTGTAATATATACACATAAGTGTCAGGGCTAAGCACCTGTCCTTTGAATGTGCCGTCCCAGCCATGCACCGGGTCATTAACCGGCATATTCTGCCTTTCAAACATTACTTCTCCCCACCGGTTAAATACTTTAAACATGTCCACCGTCCTGATACCATTGGCATGTGGGAAGAAGCGGTCATTCTGGCCATCTCCGTTGGGTGTGAAAGTATTGGGTACAAAAAGCATACTACCATCGCATTTCAAGACAATCCGGATGTCGTCTGTAGCCGAACAGCCAAGCTCATTATAGGCTGTTACCTGGTAGGTGACCGTACGATCAGGTGTAGCCACAGGTCCGATACAATCCGTACAGCTTAATCCGTCCGGCGGCGACCAGGTATAAGAAGAAGCATACATGCTATTGGCAAATAGCCGTACCTGCTCTCCGGCAAAGATATGCTGATCCGCCCCCAGGTCTACCGTAGGAATGGGCAGGACTTCCACGGACTGATACAGCGTATCTTCGAAGCAATAATTATGAGCAATGATTACCCGGTAACGGGTTGTGGTATCCGGACGGGCAACAGGATCTGCGCATTCCGTACAGGACAGACCTTCCACCGGTGACCAGATATAACGTACCCCACCGGAAGCAGACAACCGTGTTGCCTGACCTGCACAAATACGTACATCGTCCCCGGCTGAAGTAGCAACAGGTTGCACCACTAACACTGCTACGGTATCGCTGCCGGTACACCCGTTTTCATCCGTACCAGTGACATAATAGCGCATATCGGCGCCGGGTGTGGCAACCGGATCAGGACAATCGGTACATGAAAGTCCGGATGTTGGTGACCATGTATAGCTGATGCCGCCAGAGGCCTGCAATTGTGCAAATTCACCACGGCATATCGTTTGATCAGAACCTGCAGAGATAACAGGATCCGGATAAAACAAAACCCGTACCTGGCTTGTATTGACACAGCCGTTTGTATCCGTCCCTGTAACCGTATAGGTTGTAGGTGCAGACGGATTGGCAACCGGATCCGCACAGCCGGTACAGGAAAGTCCGGCTGGCGGTGACCATACATATACATTCGCTCCTGATGCCTGAAGCTGTGTTGTATCACCCCGGCAGATAACCGGATCTGTACCTGTTGTAACCGGTGGCAGCGGATAGACGGTAACTGTAACTTCAGCCGTATCCGCACATCCCACCTGGCTGAGACCAATCACGGTATATAACGTAGTAGCAACAGGAGAAGCAGATGGGGTGGCACAGTTCGTGCACGACAAGCCGGATGCAGGAGTCCAGGTATAGGTTGCTGCCCCGGATGCGTTAAGAACAGTATTATTCCCCAGGCATATCTCCCGGTCTGTACCGGCACTTACAACGGGTATCGGATGAACGGTAACCGTAACCTGTACAGAATCCACACAGCCATCTGTACTCTCCCCTGTCAAAGTATAAGTTGTCGTTGTGGCAGGCCATACATCAGGGTCTGCGCAGGCCACACACGATATATCCGTTGCGGGGCTCCAGGTATAACTCACACCACCCGATGCCTGAAGACGCAGGGTATCACCGATACACAGGTCTCTGTTACCTCCACCGTTGAGCACCGGTTGGGGATAAAAGCTAACGATCATACTGGCCGTATCCGTACAATTATTTGTACCAGTGCCGGTTACCCGGTATGTAGCCGGCGCCACAGGTAATGCCACAGGATCCGGACAGGAGAGACAGGATAAATCCGGCGTGGCGTCCCAGACATACGAGACGCCACCCGTAGCCGCCAGATGAACGGTATCACCACGACAAACGATCCGGTTATTCCCCGCACTTATAACAGGCAGCGGTTTTACGTTGACGACCACCGTATCATAATTGATACAGCCGGCGGCGCTGGCGCCGGATACGATATATACCATTGTGTCCGGCGGCGACGCTGTCGGGTTATCACAGTTCGTGCACGACAAACCAGTACCCGGTGACCAGCTGTACGTAACAGCACCCGTGGCCTGTAACGCAACAGATGAGCCGATGCATATCTCCTGATCCTGACCGGCACTTACAACTGGAAGATCATGAACCGTAACGGTTGCCCGTACGGAATCTGTACAGCCGCTTGCCAGCATACCAACGATTGTATATGTAGTAGTAGATGACGGTGAGGCCAGCGGATCAGGGCATACCGTACATGACAAGCCGGTGGCAGGAGACCATTGATAGGTAGCGGCACCCGAAGCCTGCAACTGCACAGAATCACCAAGACATACATCCTCGTCCGATACGACTATAACAGGACGGCTGATGACGGATATCGTTACACGGGCAGAATCTACACAACCGTTCGTGTCCGTGCCAATCACAGTATAAGTAGTCGTAACACCCGGTGAGGCCAACGGATCGGGACATGCGGTACACGATAACCCGGTAGCCGGTGACCAGCTATAAGTAGCCGCTCCCGAAGCCGTCAGGGAAATACTGTCGCCAATACATATATCCTCATCGGGAGAGGTGGTTATAGTGGGCAACGGCAGTAAGGTTACCGTCACTTCAGTCGTATCGCGACAACCATTCCCATCTGTACCAACTAACGTATAAGTAGTAGTACCCGCAGGTGTCGCTGTCGGGTTATCACAGTTCGTACACGACAGACCAGTACCCGGTGACCAGCTGTAAGTAGCAGCACCCGAAGCCTGCAGCGTAGCAGACAAGCCGGTACAGATTTCCTGATCCTGGCCGGCGCTTACAACTGGAAGATCATGAACCGTTACCGTCACCTCCACAGAATCCGAACACCCGCTGATCAAAGTACCCCTAACAGTATAAGTGGTGGTAGCAGCAGGCGAGGCCAGCGGATCCGGACAGTTCGTACAACCAAGGCCATCCGCCGGAGACCATTGGAACGTAACGGCGCCCGAGGCCTGCAACTGTACGGAATCACCCAGACATATATCCTCATCGGCAACAAGGATAACAGGACGGCTGATAACATTTATTGTCACCTGAGCGGAATCGGTACAACTATTTGTATCTGTACCGATCACCGTATAAGTTATCGTAGTAGCGGGCGAAGCCAGCGGATCGGCACAATTCGTACAGGAAAGGCCGGTGACAGGCGACCAGCTATAAGTAGCCGCACCCGAGGCCGTCAGGGAAATGCTGTCGCCAATACATATAGCATCATCTGGTAAAGTTGTAATAACAGGCAAGGGCAACAATGTTACCACCACTTCTGCCGTATCACGGCAACTATTCCCATCTGTACCTACTACTGTGTAGGTAGTAGTGCCGGAAGGTGTCGCTGTCGGGTTATCACAGTTCGTGCACGACAAACCAGTACCCGGTGACCAGCTGTACGTAACAGCACCCGTAGCCTGTAACGCAGCAGATGAGCCGATACATATCTCCTGATCCTGACCGGCACTTACAACTGGAAGATCATGGACCGTAATGGTTGCCTGTACTGAATCTGTACAGCCGCTTGTCAGCATACCGACGATTGTATATGTGGTAGTAGCTGATGGTGCTGCCAGCGGATCGGAACAAGCCGTACATGATAAGCCGGTGGCAGGAGACCATTGGTAGGTTGCCGCTCCAGACGCCTGCAACTGTACAGAATCTCCAAAACAAACATCCTCATCTGCTACAACTATAACAGGACGGCTGATGACAGATATCGTTACACGACCGGAATCTACGCAACTGTTTGTGTCCGTTCCAATAACCGTATAAGTAGTCGTAACAACCGGTGAGGCCAGGGGGTCGGAACAACCCGTACACGACAGACCGATCCCGGGTGACCAGCTATAAGTAGCCGCTCCAGAGGCCGTCAGGCTAATGCTGTCACCAATACATATAGCATCATCGGGGGAGGTGATTATAGCGGGCAGCGGAAGCAACGTTATTGTAACTGCGCTCGTGTCACGACAACCATTACCATCTGTACCGACCACCGTATAAGTAGTAGTGCCGCCAGGTGTCGCTGTCGGGTTATCACAGTTCGTACACGACAGGCCGGCCCCAGGCGACCAACTGTATGCAGCAGCGCCCGTAGCCTGAAGCGTAGCTGATGAACCCGTACAGATATCCTGATCCTGACCGCCGCTTACTACAGGAAGGTCATGAACCGTAACGGTTGCCTGTACTGAATCTGTACAGCCGCTTGTCAGCATACCGACGATTGTATATGTGGTAGTGGCTGATGGTGCTGCCAGCGGATCGGAACAAGCCGTACATGATAAACCGGTGGCAGGAGACCATTGGTAGGTTGCCGCACCAGACGCCTGCAACTGTACAGAATCTCCAAAACAAACATCCTCATCTGCTACAACTATAACAGGACGGCTGATGACAGATATCGTTACACGACCGGAATCTACGCAACTGTTCGTGTCCGTTCCAATAACCGTATAGGTAGTCGTAACAACCGGTGAGGCCAGGGGGTCGGAGCAACCCGTACACGACAGACCGGTCCCGGGTGACCAGCTATAAGTAGCCGCTCCAGAGGCCGTCAGGCTAATACTGTCACCAATACATATAGCATCATCGGGGGAAGTGATTATAGCGGGCAGCGGAAGCAACGTTATTGTAACTGCGCTCGTGTCACGACAACCATTACCATCTGTACCGACTACCGTATAAGTAGTAGTGCCGCCAGGTGTCGCTGTCGGGTTATCACAGTTCGTACACGACAGGCCGGCCCCAGGCGACCAGTTGTATGCAGCAGCACCCGTAGCCTGAAGCGTAGCTGATGAACCCGTACAGATATCCTGATCCTGACCACCGCTTACTACAGGAAGGTCATGGACCGTAACGGCCACCTGTACTGTATCTGAGCAGCCTCCTGCAATCGAACCAATGACCGTATACATTGTGGTAGTAGCCGGTGACGTCAGCGGATCGGAACAAGCCGCACACGACAAACCGGTAGCAGGCAGCCACTGATAGGTAGTAGCACCTGTTGCCTGTAACTGTACAGAATCACCAAAGCATATATCCCGGTCGGTCACGTTTACCGAAGGGCTGCTGATGACAGAAACTGTTACCTGTGCCGTGTCAAAGCAATTATTAATGTCCGTACCTGTAACAATATAAGTTGTTGTAGCAGCAGGAGTCGCTACCGGATCCGGACAGGCTGTACATGAAAGTCCTGCTGATGGTGACCAATTGTAATTATCAGCGCCACCAGCCTGCAACTGAAGACTGGTACCGGCACATATACTTTGGCTGGGTGTAATGGTAAGCACCGGCAGAGGATTCACTGTTACAGTCACCTGTGCCGTATCTGTACACCCATCAGAGCTGGCGCCAATAACCGTATAGCTTATAGTGGCCGTGGCCGTGATTAACGGATCGGGACAATTGCTACAAGACAATCCTGTAGCAGGCAACCATGTATAGGTAGCAGCACCTGACGCAGTCAGTGTAACATCTGCTCCGTAGCATACCGTTGTATCGGAAACGACCGCCAATACAGGCTTAATGCCAGTGGAAATACTTACAGATGTACTGTCTGTACAACCATGAGCATCCGTACCCCACACTACATAAGTAACGGGAGATAACGGTGTTGCCACCGGATCCGGACATGCGGTGCAGGACAGGTCTGCACCCGGCGACCAGGAGAAAGTATCGGCACCCGCTGCCTGCAGTTGTATGGTCTCTCCCGGACAGATCGCAGGAGGTGTGGCAGTTGCCGTTATAACGGGCAGGTCATGTATGGTTACATTACGGGTAATAGTATCTGCACAACCATTGCCGTTAGCAAGCACGAGACGTACAGTGTAGCTTCCCGCCGCCGTGTATGTATGCGAAGGGTGCTGTTGGATGCTGCCGCTACCATCGCCAAAATCCCAGTTACGTGTAATCTGTTGCGAACCGCTTTGATATACCGTATCACGAAATTGTACTGGGTTACCAATACAAAAAGAAGATGCTGTAAAGCTGAAATCTCCCTCCAATTCGTCTACATGAATGGTATCCGTACCGATAAACGCTACGTTACAGTTAGCGCTATTGCTCAGCACAAGCACAGGTACATAAGCCCCCGGCTCTGTATAAGTATAGGTATATGCACCTGTAGCAGTGGTGTATGTACTACCGTTATTCATATCCCAGCTATACGTCTGGGTATTCACTGCTACTGCCGAAAACGAAACCGTAAACGGGACACACCCGGATTGTGGTGTATAATCAAATCCACCTTGGGCATTCGGCCCGTTGACGGTGATCGTTCTGATCGCGGAGTCGGTGCATCCATTCCCCGTTGCCACAAGCAAGACCGTATATACGCCAGGCATAGTATATACGGTTGATGGGTTAGTAACAGAAGAGCTGATGCCATTTCCAAAATTCCAGATATAGGTACTTGCACCGGATGAGGTATTTCCAAACTGAACAATCAGCGGAGGACAATCTGCAACAGAGTCATTTACATTAAACCCCGCTATTACTTCATCAATACGAATCGTATTATTTTTCAGTAGCGTATCACGGCAACCTGTGCTGCTTACTGCAATAAGCCGTACGGAATACGTACCGGCTGTTGTATACGTGTGTACCGGATGCTGCTGTGTACTGCCGGTACTACCATCTCCGAAATCCCATATATAGCTTGATGCGCCGGAAGAAGTATTGGTAAAAGTAACCGGCTGGTTTTTACAGGCCTGTGCCGGGTTATTAAAATTGGCGCCGGGACGGGTAATTCTTACCATACTGCTCACTGTTGCAGAATCACGGCAGCCGTTTGCATCCGCTACCACAAGTTTTACGTTATAGTTTTGAGCAGTGCTGCTGTAATATGTATGCGACGGGGCAGGATCATTACCGGTCAGTACCGTGCCATCGCCAAAATGCCAGGTCCGGGATGCCATCGTACTGCCGGGTGTGGTGGATTGATCCGTAAAGTTGACAGTCAGGGGTGAGCATCCGGTGGCAGGATTCGGAGCTGAGGTAAACTGGGGAACAGGCGCCCCTACATGGATATAATTCTGTTTAATCATTGTATCCCGGCAGTTGCGCCCGTCACTTACAATCAGACGGACAGTGTAGGTATTTGCTATATTATACTGTTTGGATACGGTAATAGTAGAAGCACTGGAAGGAGTGCCTTCTCCGAATGACCAATTGTAAGTATAGCCTGCAGGATTAGCCAGACGTGTAAAAACAACCGTTTGACCTTTGCATATGGAGGTATCATCGGCAGAAAAATCCACCGTCGGCGGAGCATATACCGTAATGTTACTGGTGGCTGTGTCCCGGCAGCCGTTGGCATCGGTAGCAACCAGGCGCACGGTATAAGTGCCGGCTGCGGCATAGGGATGCGTCGGACTCTGCAGGATGCTGGAATTACCATCTCCAAAATCCCAGGAATAATCTACCGCACGCACAGAATTATTGGTAAACGCAACAGAAAGACGGTCCGTACATGAATAAACCGGTATAAATGCAGCTTCCGGACCAGTTACACGGATCAGGTCAACTTCCGTAACGGTATCGCTGCAATAATTATTGAACGCAATGAGACGCACAGTATAGGTACCTGTATCCTGATACCGATGTACCGGATTAGGGGAAGAAGATCCAATACCGTCTCCAAATTGCCAGAAGTCGGTAAGCGCCCCGGTGCTGGTATTTGTGAAAGTTACCGGCTCATTTACACAAATATTCAGCGGTGATGCCGTAAAAGACGCATCAGGCCTTGCCGACATATTTACATTAATGGTACGAGTAAATAAGCATCCGTTTACGGTAAGAATATTGAGTGTTACCGAATAAACGCCCGGAGTGTTGTAAATATGAAATGTATTGGCTCCCGATCCTGTACCACCATCGCCAAAAGTCCAACTATAGCTGCTTATAGGATATGGCGGAGGTGAAACAGCACCAGTAAAACGCATTGTATCACCGGTACATCCTCCACCGGCAGGCATTGCTGTAATTGTGGGCGTAAGAATTACCACTGGTACAGACATGGTACGGGTTGCCGTACAGCCATTGGGACCGGTTGCTGTCAATGTAACCGTACGTGTTCCTGTTGTAGTGTATGTATGTCCAGGGTTTATCTGGGTTGAGGTACCACCATCACCAAACGTCCAGCCATAACTGGAAGCTCCTGTACTGCTGTTGGTGAACTGTACAGTATGCGGCACTTTACATCCTGCAGCGCTGTCTGCCGTAAAATTCGCTACCGGCCGCTGCAATACAGTTAACGTTCTTATGAAAGTATCCCGGCAACTACCATGGATAGCGATCAGCCGTATGGTATAGTTGCCAGCAGTATTATAAGCCTTAGCCGGCGGAGTAGCCAAAGTCGAAGTAGTATTGTCTCCGAAATTCCACTCATACGAAGCTGCACCGATACTGGTGTTGGTAAACGAAACACTGGTGCCGGCACAGATACTGCTGCTGCTTAAATTAAAAGAAGCTGCCGGCCGCGCGATTCTGACGAGATTGGAAAGTATAAGCGTATCGGCACAGCCGCCTGCATTCCGGGCAATCAGCGTTACTGTATAATTTCCCGGAGCAGTATAAGTGCGTGTCGGGCTGGCAACCGAAGATGTACCCCCATCACCAAAAAACCAGGTATAAGATCCGGCGTTGGTGGACGTATTACTAAAGGTGACGGTTAACGGGGCTGTACACCCGGTATTATTGGATGCTGAAAAATTTGCCTGGGGCCTGTTCACAACCTGGATTTGTCTAATCAGGCTGCCAGGACAATTATTACTGTTTGTTGCGACAAGCGTTACCAGGTAATTGCCGGGAGTAGTATAGGTATAGCCCGGATTTTCCAGGTTAGAGGTATTACCATCTCCGAAATCCCAGTTGTAGTTTACATTCCCCGGCGCTCCGGAAATCGTCTGGTTAGTAAACTGTATGGTTGCCGGGGGGCATATATTCTGACTGTCGGAAGCAAAAAAGCGGACTTGGGGAGAGGATGTTACATGGATATAATTCGTTTTGGTGGTCGTATTACTTCCCTGCCCGTCGGATACGGTCAGCGAAACGGTATAATAACCGGGCAAAATATAGGTTGTGGAGGGATTTTGCTGCGTAGAAGTCGTACCATTACCCAGATTCCAGTTCCATTGTACCGGATTACCGCTACTGGCATCTGCAAACTGGACAACAATCGGCGCACAACCGGTAATGATATTTGCGTGAAAATCCGCGCTAAGTTGCGCATAAGACAACATAGATACAAACATCATACACACTACCAGATACCATGCGTATAATCTACTGGCCATAAAACGCTACGTTTAGTATAATCGAAAACCACCCAATACTTACCTCTCCTTATAAGCATGGCAAACACATATAGCATAACGAAATTAACATTTTGTTTTGAATATAAAAAATCACTGTATTAGAAGCTGTCTAAAATTATTTAAGGTCATCATCTGTAATAGTGGAAACATCCCCCTTGCCCCCTTCAAAGGGGGAGTTGCGCCGTTCCATGTTCATAGTTCCATGAAAGAACGAACTGATCGTCTCCCTTATGAGGGGAGACAGAGAGGGGTGTTACTCAGTAATACTTTTTTACCAACCATTTTTAAACAGGCTCTTAGCTAATTATAAAATGATGCCGGTAAATAAAAAATCCCTATTTTTCTGAACTTATATAATCAGATACTCATTATTATGATCATAGGTGTTTTAAAAGAACAGGCGCCCGAAATGCGTGTTTCACTTGTCCCGGAAACAGTACAGGCATTGACAAAAATGAATGTACAGGTATGGATAGAACCGGGGGCCGGGACCGGTGCTTTTCATAGCGATGAGACATATGAAAAAGCCGGTGCAGTACTTAAAGACACATCCCTGATCAGCAGCGAAGCAGATTTAGTATTATCCATTCACGCAGATAACATTCCCGACAACCTGAAAGACGGACGGGTGCTGATCGGCGTTTTTCAACCTTTGCACAACCAGGAAAAACTGGCACAATGGTCTGCAAAAAAACATACGGTATTCAGTCTTGATTCTATACCCCGTACTACCCGGGCACAGGTAATGGATGTGCTCAGCTCACAGGCCAATATTGCTGGGTATAAAGCTGTTTTACTGGCTGCAACTCAATATAGCCGCTATTTCCCGATGTTCATGACAGCAGCGGGAAGCATTCCCCCCGCGAAAGTATTGATCCTGGGAGCTGGTGTGGCCGGATTACAAGCGATTGCTACCGCCCGACGATTAGGAGCTGTAGTAACCGTGTTTGATACCAGACCTGCTGTTAAAGAGGAAGTGTTGAGCCTCGGCGGGAAGTTTATCGAAGTGGAAGGAGCGGCAGACGCTTCAAAAGCGGGCGGCTACGCCGTTGCACAGGATGAGGCATTTCAGCAGCGGCAAAAGGAAAAAATACAGGAGCACATTGCCAAGTCGGATATTGTGATCACCACCGCACAGATACCGGGAAAGAAAGCGCCGGTGTTGGTGACTCGTGAGATGATCGGCGCCATGCGTCCCGGATCGGTCATTATAGATCTGGCGGCAGCTACGGGTGGCAATACCGAGCTGACCCGAAACAATGAAACGGTGCTGCATAACGGCGTTGCCATTATAGGCAATTCGTCTTTACCGGCAACGATGCCCGCTGATGCGAGCAAGCTGTACAGCAAGAACGTCTTTAATTTTCTCAAGCTGATCATTGACCCGCAGGGAAAACTTAACCTGAACTTTGAAGATGATCTGGTGAAAGGAACATGCATCCATTAGTTATGAATGATGAATTACCCGACAATTCAGAATTCATCATTCATAACTCATCATTAAAAGCATCATTCTTTCACAAATACCCTGCTGAAGACCTGACCCTTCCCGGTCACACCACGCAGGATATAGTGACCGGGGGGCAAGTCTTTTACAGAATAATAGCCCGTGCCCGATACCAGCCTGTAACGACCCGGTTCAGATACCCTCCGGCCATGCACATCATACACCTCAAAGCTGCCTGCGACCGGATCGCCTCCCCACCCGATCAGCAGATACTCACGCGCAGGATTCGGATAGATCTGCAAAAGCGGTGCATCTTCCTTCATTTGTGTCTGCGCGACAGATAAACCTGTGCCCGTGATCTCCAGGTAACGGTTCACCGGAGGGTCAACAACCGTCGTTACACTTCCTGCCTTATCCGGCCATACTACACGCACCGAGTCTATCCGGCTATGGCTACCCAAGCCAAACAACAGCGCAAAAGGTTGCTGGCCCGCTCCATTACCCCTGCCCGCATACACCTCACGCATACGCTGCACACCACCACTCCATATATATATCCTTGCACCGATACTGCTCCTGTTTACACCCTGTGGGGGGCGCAACTGAACCGCCGTCCAGTTATTATCCTGACCAATACGGTTCTCCAACATCTGTATATCCCTCGGAGCACCATTGCGGCAATACAATATATCATCATCGCCGTCTAAGTCATAATCAACCGCCTCAACCCTGTGTACATCCCGTTGTGCTGTACCCGTCAATCCCAGCTCCTGCGTGATATCCGTCAAATGGTGATCCATACCCTGACGGAACACATACAGACGATCCTTCGGAGGATCATAATAACCCTGTGTCATCACAAGATCCATCAACCCGTCATTGTCTACGTCAAGCCACGAAGCATCATAGTCCCCAAGGTGTGACGACTGGAGCCATTTACGCTCCGTAAGGCTACGCTCCGGGGTCAGCTTGTAATTTTCGGAGGCACCACCGTTTACCACTATTGCAGACCTCCCTTCATTATTGCCGGCTCCACCATGCACCAGGTTGAAGAAGAAGTCCATGTCACCGTCATTGTCATAATCCTCCGGCGCATTCCCCCACATGCACATCGTCTGACCATTATCTCCTCCCATATAACGTGCATTGTAACCAATCGTTCCCGCGACATCTGTAAACGTACCATCACCATTGTTCTTCAACAACTGACCATTCGTACGGCAGTATGGCGCCGTGGCGATATCTGGCCAGCCGTCATTATTCCAGTCCACCACACTACTACCGTACATCGGCTCCTGCTGCGTGATACCCGCCTGTACGCTCACATTCCTGAACGTGCCGTCACCGTTCCCTTTCATCAGATACCCTGCGTCCCAGAGATTTTTATCATAGTCCTTAAACCACGGCGCGATAAACAGATCTATATTACCGTCCCTGTCATAATCCAGAAAACTAAATCCCATCACATTCACCAAACCAAGCTCGTGCAAACCATTATCCGGAACCAGAATAAAGCCGCCACGACCATCGCCCAGCAGCACCTCGCAACGGTCACCCAGATCGGTGTAGCTGCTCAACCGGTGATAATAATTACCACGAACAAGATCCACATTACCATCATTATTCACATCCGCGAGCGCTACCGCAAGCGTGCCACGGCTTACACCGCCGCCGGGCTGTGCATTCACACCTGAGGATGCCGTCACATCTATAAACATCCGGCCATTCACGCTACCGGGTGTCGTATCACGCACATTCAGGTACACACGAAGCGGATTCTCCGTCGCTGTCCCCCAGCCCCCATAGACAGCTACAATATCAGGGTAATGATCATTATTGATATCCGACACATATAGGTTGAATGCTGTAGCATTACCTAATCCCAGATTATCCGTCTCCAGCGACAACCAGTCGCTTGCCTGCCCGTACAACAGGCATGAAAATCCCATGCAGGCCACAAAGCCTGTTACTCCCTTTACCATATGTTTCTTATTCTATTTTACATTACTGCTGATACGCGATCCCTGATCATCCCACGGAATGGAAACTGTTTCTGACTTCTTATTTTTAACGGAGCAAATGAAAATTACCTTTGTCCAGAACCGGCTTGCCATCAATATGGTACTCCAGCATATACACATAAGTGCCCATCACACACGCACCGTCTTTGTAAAAACCGTCCCAGCCCTGGTACTTGTCCAATGTATAAAATACGCGCTGACCCCAGCGGTCAAATATACTCAAGCCGTAATGATCAAGCCGCCCGAGGTTACCCAGCACACGGAATACATCGTTCTTACCATCACCATTTGGTGTAAACACATTCGGCATCCAGATATCGCAGAAGATCTGATGAATATTGATCGTATCACTCGCTACACCGCATTCATTAGTACCAGTAACCGTATAAACTCCTCCGTGCTTTACAGACAATACAGCATCTGTACTACCGTCAGACCATACCAACCAGTCCGAATGCAATACCACCGGACGGAGCAGTAACGGCGTTTCTTCGCACACTGTGGTATCCATACCAAGCGCAACTACAGGATCCGGAAGATCAGTCAATAATATACTATCCCTACCTATACATCTGTCCGGGGATACTACCGTGACATAATACAAACCCGCAGCACTGACCGGCAATCGTTGCTCCGCTGAGCCGTTATTCCAGGAATAACGGCTTCCTACATTACCTGCATCCAGTAAGATCGTCTGCCCCGGACATATATTCCGATCGCCGCCAAGATCAATGTATGGTAATGAAGCAATATTTACACTTACCGAATCAGACATAACACATCCACCACGGCTCACCAATACCTGATATGTACCTGCTTCAGACACTGAGATCACCGGCTGTGTACTACCGGTGTTCCATAGATAGTTCGCCCCGGCAATCACTTCTCCAATCGTGTACGTATCCCCCGCGCATATCGTTGTATCATCCCCAATGTCTACAACAGGACGTGCTGAAAAAACCACCGTTACTGAATCCCGTCCGGAACACTGCCCATCCGTTATCTCCAGCCAGTAGATGCCGGAACGCGTCACTCTGATCGAAGGCAGGTTGACACCAGTACTCCAGAGGTAGACCGGATTTGAAAAAGCAACCGACGTACCCAGTAAAACAGTATCACCCTCACAGACCTGTTCAGCAGGAAATATCTCAATCGTAAAATGTACAGATGCAGGCCCTGATAAGAGATAAGGCCCTACCGGCAATGATTCACAACCGTTGAAGAAAATACGGATACTATCATAGACACCGGAACCCAGATTATCCAGTCTCACTTTCCCTAACGGATCTGTGATCACCGGCTGCTGAAGTATACCGACGCCGTCTTTCGTATAATATATTCCACCTGTAACATTCGGCATATTCGTATGTAGCAGCAATGCCCCGTCCTGGCCTCCGCATGTAACGGGCTGAATAATCGTTACAGAGTCAATCACCGGGGTGATCGTCGTCACATTACTGCAATACGCCGTCTGAGTAGGCAGCCCTTCATCCATCAGTAAATTCACCGGGTATGTGGTATTCGCCAGAGGAAATATTACCGGCGGTGGAGATGCGGAAGCAGCAGATGGTATACCGGAGTTCGTACAACTGCCTAATGCCAGCCGGGTGAGCGTATTACCGGAAACATTAGGCACAAAGCTGTACAGCGAATCCCCTACACGAAAAAAATCGGACATTGGGTGCACCCCTGCCATTCCGCCCAAGTTACCCAAGTTGGTCGCAGAAAGCGCACCCGTTACCATACCCCCGGCAAACTGAAGCCTGATCAGTCTAGTCGGAGAGCCAAGCGCATTCACGGCATAGCCGTACAATCCGTCGCACGTACGCAGGAACTGCATATCGCGCGGTCCGTTCAGCAACCCTCCGGGATTACCCAGGTTGACTGCTGTGGGGACATTCAGCAAAGAGGCGCCGAAATCCAGACGTGTGATCGAATGGTTGTCGACATTACAGATCAGGAAATGCCAGTTCCCGTTTTCTTTTATTTCACAAATACCGGTCGGGTAGGCCATGTTGCCCAGGTTACCCAGGCTGACCGCAACGGGCGCCGGGTTTGCCAGGCTACTGCCGAAATTGATCCGGGTAATCATATTCGTGCCGGTACCGGAATTAGGTCCGCTCGGCTGAATGCTGACGATAAATGCCAGCCAGTCATTGCCTTCTCTAAAAAATTTGATATCCATCGGGAATGCCAGCGTATTACCCGGGTTACCCAGATTGGTTGCCACAGGACTGTTATTAGACAGACTGGCGCCGAAATCTATCCGTACAATGCATGAAGGCCCTTGCTGCCCGTCGCCACCCACAGAAAATCCGTACCAGTTACCGTTATCATAAACAACCTGAAATCCCTCATGCCCCAGAGGCAGCAGGCCTCCGATACGTCCGAGATTATAAGCTACTGGTGTATTCAGCAAACTGTTGCCAAAGGACAACCGGGTAAGGGTACCCGTATAATGGTTGGGAAGAAACGCATAATAATTCCCGGCATCCTGCACACATTTAACGTAAGTAGGTGTGACTAACATGCCACCGGGGTTACCCAGGTTGACCGCCGAAGGATTAATATCTATTGCCGCGGAGCAGAAATTCCAGTAAAAATTGGAACCGCCTGCAGAAGTATTGGTAATGGTCACCGGCTGACCGCTGCATACAGGATTGGGGATGGTAAAACCTGCCGTCTGCGCCTCCGCAGGATTTACTGCGAAGATCAGCCACAAGACCGCCGGCATACAGGGTAATATCCACTTCATGTTCATTTGTTTTATTCGTTTTATAACGCCTGTTGCCCGGCGCCTGATATCGCCGGGCAACAGGCGGAACAGGATTTACAAGGTTTTCGTCATAACACTTTATCTGCTTTGTTTCACCAGCTTCTCACGGCGGATAAACTGCCCGTGCTGATCTGTCAACTCCATGATAAACAAGCCGTCCGGTAGTTGCCTGACAGGGATCGTCAGTGATACGCCTTCATACCTGCATGCTATTTTCCCGTTCATATCACGCAATGTCACCCGGACGAATGAGGGAGCCTGCACATGAACCGCGTCGGCAGCCGGATTGGGAAAGATACGGATATCCGCTGCCCGTATGTTCTCCAGCCCGGATAGCTGATTGACCGTATAAGCAGCAGAGCTGTTGTGACATCCGTTGCTATCGGTTACCGCAACCGAATAAGCGCCTGTAGCAACCGGTGTATAAGACGCATTTGTTGCGCCCGCAACGGGCTGGCTGCCCGTATACCACTGGTATGTTGCGTAATAAGATTCCGTATGCAGCATCGTGCCGTCCCAGGTAACCGACGGAAGTGGCAGCGGATGCACTGTCACCACAACAGGCAATGCGCTGTCTGCACATCCGGGCAAATGATTACGCGTGACCACAACGGAATAAGAGCCTGAAGAATCTACCTCCAGGAAGCCCGCTGTTGCCGGAAGAAGAGAATTACCTTCCTTCCATTGGTATCCGATACCGGTATCCGAAGAAACAGCATCCAGTCTCACGTATCCGCCGATACAGAAAGCGGTATCGCCCGGTGTAATGTTCACCTGCGGCAGTGCAAGCTGTGTCACAGAAACTGCAGCAGAACTGTCCTTACAATTATTGGCGTTGGTAACAACAACATAATAACTACCTGTAGCGCCGGCTGCGTAACTGGCACCATTACCAACTACGCTCTGGCCATCCTTCCATTGATAACTGTATCCCGTGCCGCTGCCTGCAGTAAGTGTCTCCGTCTGACCGGCACATATAGAAACCGGACCGGACGGGCTTACCGTGGCAACAGGGAGTGCACTGACCACCACGCCAATGTTACCCGGCGTGCCGATACATCCCGTAGTGCTGTTACGCATCGTCAGAGTACCAGAATATGTTGCAGGTGCTGCGGTTGCGGGAACGGCAATATTCACAGAGCTGCCGGACAGCGACAGATTCGTCACATTCATAAATCCGGCAGTCTGCGCTGCAGTATTCCAGGCAATGCTATACTGGTTCGGCGATCCGGTGGCGCCACTGAAAGTGATTACCGCGCCCGTAGCGCCGGCGCATACCGAGGGGTTGCTGCCCGGCGTAAACGTAGGTCCGTTGAGACTGACCACCACGCTAATATTGGCAGGCGAGCTGGAGCAGCCGGTACTGCTGTTGCGTAACGTGAGCATGCCTGTGTAGGTAGCCGGCGCGGCGGTGGCCGGAACGGTGATGTTGACGGAGCTGCCGGACAGCGGCTGGTTGGACACATGTGTAAACCCGGCTGTCTGCGCCGCGCTGCTCCAGATAATGCTGTGCTGATCAGGCGCGCCCGTAACGCTGCTCAGCGCCAGCGTCGCGCTTGTGCCGCCCGCGCATACCGCAGGATTTGTTCCGGATGTATAAGTGACACCGCTACCCACAACCATCGTTTCCGTAGTGACGCAACCGTTGAAACCGGTCACCGTCACCGTATAGGTACCCGCAACCGTCGCTGTAAACGTATCCGTAATCGTTGCCTTGTATTTCACCACCCGGTGATTGTCCAGGTATTCGCAAATAAAGACGTGTCCGCTGTCAGAAACATTCACCGAAGGGAAAGGGTGTTGATTTAAGGCGCTTCCCCTGCCATTTCCTCCGGCGATCAGTACCGCAGACGTCGCACTTGTTGAATTCGGCGGAAAGCGGAGAATACGATGACCAAGTACAGTTCCGGGATCATTCTGGTGATCGGCAACATATATGTATCCCAGCTTGTCTACATGGAGTTCATAGGCCTGGGTAATCTGATTTAAACCCGTTCCGACACCATTGCCACCGGCTACAACAGTCCCCATCGTACTGCTCGTGGAGCCCGGCGGGAACTTCAGGATGCGGGCGTTTGCTCTGTCTGCCACAAACAGGTTGCCGGATGCATCTACATGAATCCCCTGGGGGAACATCTGGTTCAGCGCGCTCCCGGAACCGTTGCCGCCGGCCACGACCGTCCCCATCGTGCTACTCGTGGATCCGGGCGGGAACCGGAGCACGCGGTAATTATTCAGATCTGATACATACAGGTTGCCGGATGCATCAAAATGAAAATCAAAAGCATCGTTAAACTGATTCAACGCATTACCGCTACCATTACCCCCTGCAATAACAACGCCGTTGTCACCGCCCGCCGACCCGGGATTAAAGCGCAGTATCCGGTGGTTGCTTTTATCTGCTACAAATAAATACCCGGCCCCGTTCACATAACAGTTCTGGGGGCGGAAAAGCTGGCTCAGGCTTGTACTGCCGCCGCCGGCGACCACC
>JBBCJI010000020.1:0-21808 GCA_037190845.1 Flavipsychrobacter sp.
ATGAGGACTCCGGCAGGTGCTACCACCGATATTAATAGCGGTGGTAGCACCTGCCGGAGTCATCATTTTTTTATGAACCTAAGTGTTTACACGGAGTTTTTTATTCAGCGTATACCATCATTCTGTCTGTATCATTTAACATGATCTTTGTTTACAGCCATTAACCCGGAGTGGGAGATCCCGGTTGAAATCAGGACGTGTTATGCTAAATAAATACCTGTTGATATTCGTATGTATTCTTGTGGGCGGTATTGTATCGCCTTCGAAGGCACATGCTACACATGGCGCAGGTGGAGAATTGATCTACGAGTGGGTGAGTGATTCCACTTACCGGTTTTATTTCCGTTATTTCCGTGATTGCAGCGGTGCTTCGGAAGAATCTACACAGCGCATGTGCTACTTCAATGTTTGTGGCAGCGTCTCAGGTTCCATTACACTTACTAAAATGAACGTCCTGCCGGATGGCCGGGCAAATGGTTTGGAAGTAGATCCAGGTTGTCCCGGTTATCCTACCAGATGTATGGGTGGGACCAGTGGACTTCCGGGATACCGTGAATGGTGGTATACCGGTGTTTATACCCTACCGTCGCGATGTGATTACTGGACGTTTTCTGTAGTGATCTCCAACAGGAATACCAGTACGAATATAGGTACAGGCGATCTGTATATAGAGGCTACATTGAATAACAGGAACGGCCTGCGCAACCGATCTCCTTACTTTTCCATGAGACCGGTGCCGTATGTATGCGTGGGTATGCCATATTCATTTAACAACGGTGCGATAGACCCGGACGGAGACTCGCTGTCTTTCGAGTTTATACAGCCCAGGACTGCCGGTGCCTGCCAGGCAGTTTATAGTGCTACGCCTGTTGCATATCGCAGTCCGACCTTTAATCTGAATGAACCTTTTAGTACGGGTAATACATTCAATTTCAATACTGCCAATGGGGAGATGACATTTACGCCTGCTGCCCTGAGTACAAACACGGTGTCGGTACGGGTGAGTGACTGGCGTAATGGTGTCCGGATAGGTTCTGTCATGCGGGATATTCAGATACAGGTGCTTGCCTGTTCGAGTCCCCCGACTTCAGTCACACCTGATCCTGTATCGGTCACGGGAGGGCATATCATAGGAGGGCAGGTACAGGGTGCCGCTAACCAGCCGCTGAGTTTTTGTTTTAACGTTGCATCTGATTCCGCCAACCGCAGACTGGTTGTGTCGGATAATCATACGGTGTCCATACCCGGTTCTAATATTTTATATCTTAATCAGGGGGCTAACAGAGTGACCGGTTGTTTTACCTGGACACCAGGCTGTGCCGATACCGGGATGCGTACGCTGACGATCGTAGTAAAGGATTCTACCTGCCTGCCGCCCGGTGTGGCCGTAACACGTGTTTTTACCATCCCTGTCTACATCCGGACCGGATCGTCAACAGAGCGGGAAGTGATCATATGTAGGGATGCTGAGGTGCAGTTACAGACAACGGGTGGAATACAAGCAAGGTGGTCTGTACAGCCCGGCGGATCGCCGATCGGCAGCCTGAGCTGTACAACATGCAGCAGTCCGGTAGCCCGGCCGGAAGTAACAACCGTTTACGAGGCTTTTTCAGGAAGTGAGAGCTGTTATAATACGGATCGTATAACGGTGCGTGTAGATAATGATAATAACCAGATTGCAATTACTATGTTGCCGGAGGTACTGTGTAGTTCCGGGTATGTCGATCTGTCTGTAAGTGCTTCAGGGCCGCGGCCTTTATCTAATATAGCTTGCGGACCTACAGCCTCTGCACCTTCCGCTGTGATGGATACGGTAGAGATCATTCCCTGGAATGCTCCGATACAGAATATGAACAATCCGGTCAGCACGCCTTTTTCCGGTAACCATAGTGTGACTGCCAGGCATCAGTACCTGCTCCGTGCTGCTGACATACGTGCGTCAGGTATGTACTCCGGTACGTTGTATGGCATGTCATTCCGGATATCTTCCATCGGTACAGGCGCTGTATACGACAATCTTACCATCAGTCTGGGCTGTACCCGGGAGCAGGAGATGAGTACGGCAGGAGGATTTTTTTCAGGTACATCGCAGGTGTACGCATCCGCCGGGACAGTAAATATTCCACCCGGAGGCGGATATCTGCAGTTTGATTTTATCGTTCCCTATAATTGGGATACGATGCAGAATCTGATTGTGGATGTCTGCTATGCCAACAGCGTTCCGGTCAGTCCTGTCTATACTTATTTTTTCAACAACAGTTACCAGAGTACACTTTACAGTTATGATACATCCGGTAGTATCTGCAGTGGTGGTGCTTCGACGGGGACTGTATATTCCACGCATGAATTGCCGCAGATGCGGTTCAACTATCAACCGGCTCCGGAATCAGATTTTTCCTGGCGTTGGGGCAACAGCCTGTTTGAACCATCCTCTATCGGAAGTTCCGTACGGACTTATGTGGATGAAAGCAAAAAAATATGGGTCCATGCCAATAGCCGACATGGTTGTCTGATTGGCGATACGCTGGATTTACATATTCCGCCGTCGTTTCGTGTACTGCCTGAAAATGCTGCAATATGCCTCGGCGATACGCTGAGCCTTTATGCGGAACATAGTACAGACAGCCGCTGGTATGAAAACGGATTTAACCCGGCCAATACACTAAGTTGTATTCATTGTGATACACCCCGTGCTTTCCCTGTAGCAGGTGTTGTATACACAGCAGTATTGCGTAATGATTTGGGTTGTGCAGATACTTTATATGTCCCTGTGGAAGTGAAGCCTGTGCCTGATGTACGGATAATCAGGCCCGTAGCCGATACTACCGTGCGTTATCAGGAAAGGTTACAGCTTATCGCAGAGGGTGCGGAACACTACGTGTGGAGTCCGCCGCGCTATCTGGATAATGCGTACATCAACAACCCGGTATCAATGGCGGAAAATGCCACAACCTATATTGTTACCGGTATGTCGGATGGTTGTATCGGTTACGATACTGTACGTGTGCATGTCGATTTCAGAGGACATGTCATGATACCTTCTGCATTTTCTCCCAACGGTGACGGGAAAAATGATCTGTTCCGTGTTGCCAATCTCAGTTTCCAGCAGATTATGGAGTTCCGTGTGTTTAATCGCTGGGGTGAAGAAGTTTTTTATGCAGCGCCGGGAGATAAAGCAGAATGGGACGGAACGCTGCAGGGACAGCCACAGCCGATAGACACCTACAGATATCTGATACGTATTGCCTACCCGGACGGGCAGATGGAAACCTATAATGGTGATGTAACGCTTGTGCGATAACAGTAAAAATGATTACCCTTAAACCATGTTATATGAAAACGATGAGTTACACAAATAACCCCCAGGCAGTTCTAAGACGCCTATTGCTGCTTGGCTGTATGATGGCTCTTGCAAGCGGAACGCTGCGGGCCCAGGTGCTTCCTGAATTTTCGAAGAATACAGGCACGACTCCCAATAATACACTGACCTGGGGTGGCGGATCCACTCACAAAAAATCGCAGCAACTTTATCGTGCAGGAGATTTTGGGCCTATGGTTGTGTCCGGAAAGATACATAAGTTATATTTCATGTATGGCTCTACTGGTATTGCTGCCCCGACCACTTATACCAATCTTTTTGTGAAAATGGGTCAGACAACGGATACCGCCTATGTCAATACTACGTTTTATACAGGGCTTACAACTGTTTTGTCTGCCTCGACCTATATGATCGGAGCCGGTACGGAAGGGGCATGGTTTGAAGTGCCTCTGCAGATACCCTTTGATTACGATACTTCAAAGACACTCATTGTAGAGATATACTATGATGCGCTGTCTAATGCAGATAACAATACCGGGTTCGGTACGTTCAATGGAGGAACCAGAACGGGGAGAAAGCTGAATTCGAATAGTGTTACGGCACTTACAGGAAATACACAAAATACGCTTCCCAATTTTGGTATTGAGATCATATCCCAGGTAAGCAGAAATGCAGGGATCAGCAGGTTAGTTACTCCGGTGAATTTCTGTTCCGGTAGTCGTAATGTAAGCGTTGAAGTGCGTAATAATGGCATCGGCAGAATTAATAACCTGGCGATTGACTGGTCATTGGATGGTGTGCCGCAGCCTCGGATTAATTACAATTCGCTGATTGATACACTGGGAAGTATAGCAGGTAATCGTGCCGTTGTTGCATTGGGCAATGTCGCACTTGGTACAAATCCTCATGCGATACGTGCCTGGATATTCCAGGTTGACGGACAGCCTGACATGATGCATGCAGATGATACACTGCTTGTTTCTCTGCAGTCTTCATTGTCCGGTACTTTTACAATAAACCGGTCCCAGCCTACCTCAGGTACTAACTTCAACTCTTTTTCCGATATGGCCGCTGCACTGAATACGCGGGGTGTTTGTGGACCCCTTGTGGTCAATGTAGCGCCGAATACGGGACCATATTACGAGAGTTTTACATTGCAGGATGTCCAGGGAACAAGCTCTTCCAACACGATCCGGATCAATGGTAACGGGAATGTGCTGCAGGATACGTTACGTCCGTTTGTGACCTTGTCCCGTACAGCCTATACCCGTATTGACAGCATCGTATTCCGGAGCATTCTTAATAACAATGTGGGTGGCGTGCTGATCACCAAAGAATCGCATCATGATAGTATTACAAATTGTGTTTTTGATTTTGCTACTATAGATAATTCTACTTCGGGTAATTATGCGATTGCCTTCAGTAATTCTGCAACAATTGCCACCACTGCCGGAAAGAACGGATCACATTGTTATATCGCAGGCAACCGGATCACCTGTTCCGGCGCAATGGCCGGTGCGGCCCACGGTATTTCTGTGGCCGGCGCCAGCGATTCCAATATGATTGTGAACAACCTTATTGAAAATACATACAACTACGGTATTTATATAGCAGGGGCTACCGGCACGCTCGTCTCCGGTAATGAAATACACAGGGCGGCTAAAAACGCACGGGTGACGACATTCCTTGCTATTTATACTACAGGAGATGTCCCCGGAACGAAAATCCTGGGTAATCGCCTTCGTGACCCGATGGGGCCTGCTCCAACCAATAGCATCAGTTCCGCATACACAGCTTTGCGATTGCTTGGAAGCGGTACGGCGTCCAATCCCGTCATTGTAGCCAATAATATTGTCTACAATATGAACTGGAGTGGGGAGGCTTATGGTGTATATCTGGATGATGCGATGCACAATAAGATATATCATAACACTATTGTGTTTGACAAGGCCGTAAGCAGTACCAGTGATCAGATGGGGATCTATGCGAGAGATGTTAATACCGGTACTGAATTCAAGAATAATATCATCAGCATTACCGAGGGTGGAAACAGCGGTAAATACGGATTTTATTACGAAACCTTTTCCGATACGTCCATGCCTGATCCGGGTAATAACAACATCTATGTGCATTCTAATCAGTCAGGTCCTCAGTATTATGGTTATTATAATGGAAAGGCTTTTCCTGACAGGTCTGCATTCCGTGCAGCCTATCCGGGAGTAGAGGCAATATCCCTGGATGTGGATCCCCGTTTTGTTAATCCTTCTGCCGGTAACTTCAATCCTGCCAACAGGGCACTGCAGGGTAGCGGGCAATACCTCACATCCGTTGTGTCTGATGATATAGCCGGTACGGCCCGTGCGCAGGCGCCTACGCCAGGCGCTTATGAGATCGTGGTTCCTGCAGGCGCCAATGCACGGATAGCTGCACGGGTAACGCCTGAAAGCTATTTCTGTGGTGGCAATCATGAGATAAAAGTTGTCGTTCAGAATGTCGGTACAACGCCGGTATCGTCCATTCAGGTGCACTGGTCTCTGAATGGGGTGGTACAGGCTCCGTATACCTATACCGGTACGCTGACTGTGCCGGGGAGCGCTTCAGGGAATATGGATACCGTAACGTTGGGCAGCGTGGCTATTCCTTCGGGTAGCAGTGTGCTCAAAGCCTGGACGGTGCTTGCGGGAGATGTAAACAATATGAATGATACGTTGACGGAATCATTTGCCACGGCAATGTCGGGTAATTACACTGTTGATGCAGCTACAGCTACAGGAGGTGTCAATTTCCGTTCATTTACGGACCTGAGCGAAGCATTGTATCAGAGAGGTGTGTGCGGACCTGTAGTTGTAGATGTATCTCCCGGTAATTATAATGAAGCCGTTACCTTCCGTAATCACCCCGGAGCCGGTCCCGGCAATCATGTGCGCATCAATGGTCACGGAAGTGTACTACAATACGGTACTGCAACGACGACCGGAGGGATACGGCAGTTGCTTACTTTGTCGGGAACGAGATACATGCGTATAGACAGTATGGTGTTCCGGATCGCGAGTGATCGCGGATGGGGCACCTGGGTTACAGCAGGCGCGATGTACGATAGTATTACCAATTCCAGGTATGATATGACAAACGTCAGTGCTACCACTTCTGCAAACGGAACGGGTATTGTTTTTTCCTTATCAGAAAGTAGTGTGACCGGTACCGGTGTAAGTGGGACTCATTGCTATATTTCCGGCAATCATATCCAGGGGCCTGCTACGGCCGGAGGTCCGTATTATGCAGTCTCTACTGCGTCAGGAGGGAACGATAGTAATATTATCGTGAATAATGTTTTCGAAAATATTCATTTCACAGGTGTTTATATCAGCGGTGCGATAGGGACGCTGATACAGGGGAATGAAATACACCGGAAGAGTAAGCAGGTGGGTAGTACCTTCTACGGGATTCAGATATTGGGTAGCTCCCCCGGAACCCGTGTGCTGGGTAACCGCATACATAGTCCGGTTGCAGATACGGTGTCTGCTATCAACTTTGCGTTCCGTGGTATCAATACATCGTCATCTTCCGCAGGTACAACGCAGCACCCTGTATTGGTTGCCAATAATTTGGTGTACAATATCAATCAGGGGGGCACAAGTGCTGTACAGGGGATTTATCTGGACGCTGTGTCCCATTACAACGTCTATCATAATACAGTTGCATTCAACAGGCCCTATGCCGGCGCTGGCGCCATTTCGGGTATTTATGCAACTGGTAGTCTGAACGGTGTGGCTATAAAAAATAACCTTGTAAGTATCACCGCGGGTAGTACGGGTATAAAATACGGATTTTATTATGCTACTGCTGTTACAGTAAGTGGTATTGATGCTCAGCGTAATAATTTCCATGTCAGTTCCACACAGTCCGGTGTACAGAATTATGGATATGCAACTACGGCTTATGCAACACAGTCGGCGTTCCAGGGTGTTTATCCGGCATTGGAAGCGGGATCACTTATGGTAAACCCACAGTTTGCTAATGTTGCTACAGGTTATCTGCTGCCTACGAATCAGGCATTGCAGGGTAACGGTGTAAATCTTGTTGCGGAAATTCCGGAAGATATCGAAGGCACAACCCGCTCTGCAGTACCTACGCCAGGTGCTTACGAAATACCCGCCAGCGCAGGATACAATGCAGGGGTAGATGCGTTGGTGTCTCCCGGTCGTATATTGTGCCAGGGGCAGCAGGAGATAAAGATTGGGGTACAGAATGCGGGTTCATTCCCGATCACTGCGATGACGGTACAATGGACTTTAAACGGAGTGGCACAGACACCATACGCTTATACCGGTAGTCTGGACGTGCCGGGCGGTGCAGGCGGTAATATCGATACGATCACGCTTGGAACGGTTTCTGTACCGGCCGGGGTGAATACACTTCGTGCCTGGACGGTTGTTGCCAACGACGTCAATCCGGCTAATGATACACTGGAAGTAAGGATTGAACCATCCGATTTCAGCTTGTTTGCAGCGACGGACAGTATATGTACCGGATCAGGTGCTTTTATGCGTCTCGTTCCGGAGACCGGCTATGAGGATGGCATGCTGCAGTGGGAACGTTCATCCAATGGCACTGTATATACTCCTGTTGCAGGCACGGATACTGTGTTTTATACTACGGGAGGAATGACGTCCGGAGCATGGTATCGTGTGCGTATCGCATCCGGTACAGACGGGTGCTATTCTGATACGATGCGTATACATGTTGTTGATCCAATGTTGACCGCAACTACCGGAAATACCCGATGTGGTACCGGAACTGCAGTGCTTTCTGCTACAGCTTCAGCAGGCAGTACGGTAAAGTGGTATACCGGTGCGACCGGAGGGCTGCCGATAGCTACAGGAAATACTTTTACAACACCGCCGGTTACAGGGAATACTACCTACTATGCTGCTGCTGCCCTGGGTAATGGCCGGTCATTTCACTTAGGGCCGTTGAATCCGGCTGCAGTCGGTACTTCAACGTCTACCAACAGCCTGCCGAACTGGGTTGTATATTTTTCGGTGCATACCACAACCGTGCTGGAGTCGGTAGATGTTTTCCCGACTGCCGCTTCGGTAGGTAAGAGCAGTGCATTGCGGATTATCAATCTGGGAGACAACTCGGTTGTACGCCTGGTGCCTTATACGGCAACCGTCGCCGGCACAACAACATCGGGGCAGACGGTTACGATCAATCAGAAACTACCTCCCGGCAATTACTCTATAGGGTTGGCGGATAATGCAGTCGCATTGATGATCAACAGTCAGAGCGGTGGGGTATATCCATATGCATCGGATGAGCTGAGTATTACGGGACATAATTTTTCCAGCAACCCTGCATACTACTGGTTTTTTTACAACTGGAAAATTGGCTATGGATGTGAATCTCCACGACAGGCGGTGCAGGTCACAGTGACAACACCTCCACCGGTCAGCATATCGGCGTCCAACACTATCGTTTGTGCGGGAGATACTTTAGATCTGACGGCTACCTCTGCCAATAGTGGTTATACCTATACCTGGCGCCCGGGGAATCATACCGGTAGCACTGTGTCTGTAGCGCCTGTGATCAGCACTACTTATCATATGAATGCGCTGGATAACAGCGGTGGTACGCATAACGGATGCGTGCTTGAAGATTCAATTACTGTTACAGTGAATTCACTGCCTCCGGCTGCTGTTACGGCAAACGGATCAACCGAATTCTGTGAAGGTGGCAGTGTCTCTCTGATTGCTAACTCAGGACTGGGGTATACATACCAGTGGTATCGGGATAATGCTTTGATTCCTGCTGCTGCTAATTCTACTTATCAGGCCTTGACGCAGGGGGCATATACCGTCAGGGTAACGGGAAGCAATACCTGTGCTTCCGTATCTGCCCCTGTGCATGTAACGGTTCACTCTGCCCCACGACCGGTGATTACCCGGAACGGAGATGTGCTGACGACCGGCAGCTTTGCACAATATCAATGGAGACGGAATGGCACGCCTGTTCCCGGAGGATCCGGACAGTCGTTGACACCGGATCAGCCGGGCGATTACACAGTAACGGTAACGGATGATAATGGATGTTCCGGTACTTCTGTTCCGCTGGCTTTCCAGCCTTCTGATGGCGTGCGGGATGCAGCTATGGCTGACAGGGTGCGGCTTTATCCTAATCCTGTAACGGATATACTGTATGTAAGCTCACCAGTGCCGGTACATATATCGGTAAGCAGTCCGGACGGTAAGCTGGTGCGTTATCTGGAAAATGTACAGGAAGTACACATGGGTGATATAGTGCCGGGTGTTTATTTTATACGTGTCTATGACACAGGTGGTACATTGCTCAAAACGGAGAAGCTGATAAAATCCGGTAAATAGTTCTACTGCCCTGAATGTTCAATGGCCCCGTTTCGATCGAAACGGGGCCATTGAACATTTTAAGTGTTCTGTTTGATTGTTTTTATCCAAGGAATAACAGTTCGCGATACTTCGGCAGAGGCCACAGTTTATCATCCACGATCAGCTCCAGCTTATCGGCATGATAACGGATCTTGTCGAAATGTACCTTGACTTCATTGCAATACATGGCCGCACGTTTGTGTGCGCTATCTTCTTTATTAGCCTTTTTTCTCGCTTCGATCATAGATTCCACATTGTCGTTGATCTCGCGTATATGCCTGCTTACCACCTGTACCAGATTGAGCTGTGAGCGGTAGTCTTCTGCTTCTAGCCCAAGCTCTTTCAGTCCTTTTACGTTTTGGATCAGTACGTTCTGATAATTGACGGCGGCCGGCAGTATGTGGTTGGTAGCTATATAGCCGAGGATGCGTGCCTCGATCTGGACCTTCTTGATGTAATCTTCCAGCATGATCTCATGGCGGGCTTCCAGTTCACGCTCTGTGTAGATGCTGTTATTAAAGAATACCTGTTTTCCCTTTTCGGAAATAAGTGCATCCAGCGCCTCCGGTGTGGTTTTGAAATTGCTCAGTCCGCGTTTTTTTGCTTCTTGTGCCCATTCTTCGCTATAATTATCGCCTTCAAAACGGATGTTTTTAGAGGATGCAATATAATCGCGCAGCACCTGCAGAATGGCGATTTCTTTCTTTTCTCCTTTCTCAATCAGCGTGTCCACCTGTTTCTTGAAATCCCTGAGGGTTTCTGTCATGATGGTGTTGAGGATCGTCATCGGAGAGCCGCAGTTGGCAGAAGATCCTACTGCACGGAATTCAAATTTATTCCCGGTGAAGGCAAAGGGGCTGGTACGGTTCCTGTCGGTGTTGTCCATCAGGAGTTCCGGTATCTGTTTATGTATGTCGAGTTTCAGGATCACTTCATCTTGTTCTGTAAACCGCTCGGTAACACGTGTTTCGATTTCGTCGAGCACGCTGCTTAGGTAGGAGCCGATATATACAGAAATAATAGCGGGAGGCGCTTCGTTGGCGCCGAGGCGATGGTCGTTGCCGGCCGAAGCGATTGCCGCACGCAGCAGATCGGCATAGTCATGTACGGCTTTGATTGTGTTCACAAAGAAAGTCAGGAACATGAGATTGGTACGCGGTGTGCGGCCGGGGGCCAGCAGGTTGACGCCGGTATCCGTAGCAATGCTCCAGTTGTTATGCTTGCCGCTTCCGTTCACACCGGCAAACGGTTTTTCATGCAGCAGTACTTTCAGCTTGTGACGTTTGGCTACTTTGGTCATTACATCCATCAGCAGGGTATTATGATCTACTGCGATGTTGACTTCTTCGAAGATCGGTGCGCATTCAAACTGACCCGGCGCCACTTCATTATGACGGGTACGCAGGGGGATACCCAGCTTGTATGATTCCTGTTCAAAGTCTTGCATGAACTCAAACACCCTTTCGGCAATGGAGCCGAAATAGTGATCTTCAAGCTGCTGACCTTTGGCCGGAGCGTGGCCTACCAGCGTACGTCCGCACATCACCAGGTCGGGGCGGGCATTCGCGAGACTTTCGTCTACAACAAAATATTCCTGCTCCCAGCCCAGGGTGGCAGTTACCTTACTTACATTCTTGTCAAAATAATGACAGACATCGACCGCTGCTTTATCAAGCGCTGCTGCAGATTTGAGCAGCGGTGCTTTATAATCGAGCGACTCTCCGTTGTATGCGATGAAAATAGTGGGTATGCACAGTGTTTTGCCTTGTCCGTTCTCAATAATGAAGGCAGGGGAAGACGGATCCCAGGCGGTATAGCCACGTGCTTCAAACGTGGCGCGTATGCCACCGTTCGGGAACGAAGAAGCGTCCGGCTCCTGCTGGATGAGCGCGTCGCCGTCGAATAATTCGAATGCCGAGCCATCACTCTTTATGGTAAAAAAGGAGTCGTGCTTTTCTGCCGTAGTTCCGGTAAGCGGCTGGAACCAGTGAGAAAAATGCGTTACACCGCGTTCTTCCGCCCAGGCTTTCATGCCGGCTGCGATCTGGTCTGCCATACGACGGTCCAGCTTGTCGGCGTTTTTGATGGAATTCATCAGGCTTTTGTATGCCTCATCGCTCAGATACTCCCGCATGGCCCGCCCCGTGAAAACATGACTGTTAAAGATGGCGGAGATACGTTTTCCGTTGTAATTATTTATTTTTTTTCCTTTGTTGCCGGCCTCCTTTAAGGCGTCAAAGCGCAATTGTGCGTTCATAAATAAAGATATGAAATTTTATGCAAAGTAAATAATTTTGCATGAAAAGAACATTTTTTTTCTTCTTTTCATTAGAAAAGACAATATTAAAAATTAATAAATTTAAATAACATGACCTGGATATGCACTTGCTTTATTCACTATAGCCATTGCAAAGTGTTCATATACAATTCCTTTCAGCGAAGCCGGGGTATTTCTTTTTGTTGATTTAATATTTATTTCTATATCAAAAGTCCCTGTTGCAGATGGAGAAATCCTGATGATAGGAAGCTGGGCGATAAAATCTACCTTGCGGTTACCCTGCCATTTGTAAGCAGCTTCTTTGGCACACCAGGCAAGGGTGATTATTTTGTCATCATTACCGGCAAGCAGTTGTTCTTCGGGAGAGAGGAATTTTTGCTGTAGTGTGTGCATTCGCGGATGCCATCGCTGGATGTCTATGCCTGCTTCTGTATCCGGGCTTACTACTGCAGCGACGTACGGCCAGGAGTGTGAGATGGAGAAAAAATATTTGTTACCCGCAATACGTGGTTTGTCATGCGCATCGGGAAGGATATGGTGCAGTGGGAAATCTTCCTGCAAAAATTTAAGCAGGAAGCGGCCGGCCAGGCGTTCCATCCGTCGTTTTTCATTCCGGATGCCGGGAAATACCAAGCCGGTCGCTTGAATAAAAAACGATTCCGGTTCTTCGATTTTCCAGATTGCGGCTGTGCTGCCATCATCGTTATTCCATTGGTTTAATAACGCCATAGTATGTTTTTTCCGCACCGTCATAGAGACGGATAATTATCCGTCTCTACAATTCCGTCCCTACGGCAATTTCTTCTGTGCCAGTATGCTCCAGTCAGTCTTTTCTGCAACGATCCTGTTCGTCAGCAGTCCCAGCCCGTCAATTTCCATTTCCACCACATCGCCGTCCTGCAGCCATTGAGGTTTGTAATTGGGGTCGTTCAGCAGTCCGGTTCCGTTCAGCTCCAGGAAGCATCCGGTGCCTACCGTACCGCTGCCGATCACGTCGCCGGGCAGGATGTCTGCGCCATAAGCACATCGTTCGATGATCTCTGCAAAGGTCCAATCCATATCTCCCATGTTGCCTTCGCTCACTTGTATGCCATTTACGCGGCATTTCATGGTGAGATTGTAGCTGTTGCCGGTATGGCCGGGCTTGGGCGATGTTTTATAGGATTCCAGTTCGTCGGGGGTTACCAGTACAGGGCCGATTACGGTGCTGAAGTCCTTACCTTTTGCAGGTCCGAGGTTAAGCAGCATTTCCTCCATCTGGAGCGTGCGTGCGCTCATATCGTTCATGATCATGTAGCCGGCGATGTAGTCATCGGCATGTTCTGCTTTTACATTCCGTCCTCTGCGCCCGAGTACCACGGCAGCTTCCAGCTCAAAATCCAGTTTGTGGAAGTGGTCGGGCATGCACAGGATATCGCCGGGACCCTGTATCGCATTATGGTTGGTGAAATAAAATATCGGGTATTGATCAAATTCCGGGATCATATCCACGCGGCGGTTGCGGCGGGCGGCAGCTACGTGCTGGCGGAAAGCGTACCCGTCGCGGCATGAAGCGGGATTGGGAACCGGAGCGAGCAGCGGAGCGCTTTCATAGGGAATGCCGGCATCCTGCAGCAGCTTGCCTTCGCGGATTCGGGCTTCGGCTTCGCGTGCGTATCCCGACAGGTTGTCCCAGTCCTGCAGCAATTCCATCATCGTGACCGGCAATCTGTTGTCGGCATTGTTTGTATCATACAACCGGCCGTCTACATATAACGCCAGTTGCTGCCGGCCCTGCCGGCTGTAGGTAGCTAATTTCATCTGTTTAGTTATTTATTTTCAAGGTATCAGGTAAATGATTCCCGTATTATGCGCTGTAAAAGTATATAGAATTATCGGGAAGGAGTGATGAATGATGAATTATGAGTGATGAGTTAATTCACTCATAATTCATCATTCATAACTCATCACTCGTTTCGTTTTTCTGTTAAAAAAAAGTTGTAGTGATCTACTTAATACCATCCTGTCCTATCATTGCAAGACTTCAAACCAACAGCGTATGACTACTTACGAACAAATTTTCGAGAATAACCGCAAATGGGTGGAACAGCACACAGCAGAGGATCCCGACTTTTTTAAAGAGATTGCAAAAGATCAGTCGCCGGATTATCTCTATATCGGATGCTCAGACAGCCGTGTTCCCGCAAATGATATTACAGGCTTGGCGCCTGGTGAGCTGTTTGTGCATCGCAATATTGCCAACCTGGTCAATAATATTGATCTGAATGCAGCGAGCGTAGTCAATTATGCGGTGAAGTATCTCGGCGTGAAGCACATCATTGTCTGTGGCCATTATAACTGCGGCGGTGTAAAGGCTGCGATGGAACCTAAGAATCTGGGCATTCTCAATCCCTGGCTCCGGAATATCCGCGATGTATACCGGCTGCATCAGACCGAGCTGGATGCTATTGAAGATCTGCATGCGCGATATAACCGTCTTGTTGAGCTAAATGTGCAGGAGCAATGTGTCAATGTTATTAAAATGGCGGTAGTACAGGAAGTTTATGAAGAGAAGGGGTACCCGATCGTACATGGATGGGTTTTTGATCTGCATAACGGGTTGATCAAAGACCTGGAAATTGACTTTAAAAAAGAATTGAAGCATATCCAGGAAATATACGACCTGACGGGGAATAAGAAGTTGATATAGTTTGACTAAACTTAAGACCCAAGCATTAATGTGTTGGATATGGTAGATGCGATCGCGCGTTTGCCCTATTCAACACATTTGTCACATTGAATGGATCATGTAATTTCGCTTTTGCCCCGGCGTTAATGTTCCATGGTCTATTATCTGTTACTTGTATTTTTATATCCGCTCTCTTTATTGCCACTGCGCATCCTTTATATCTTTTCGGATGTTGCGTTTCTGTTTTTATATTATTTCCCTGGTTACAGGAAGGCGCTGATTTTCCGAAATATGAAACATGCTTTCCCGGAGAAGTCCGTTGCAGAGATACGTGTGATCATGCGCGGTTTTTATCGCAGTTTTGCGGATCAGTGGATGGAAACGTTGAAGTTACTTTCCATCTCCCGGAAAGAGTTGACCCGGCGGGTTTCCGGTAATTGGGAGATCTTCCGGGAGTTGAATGAAAAAGAGAAAAACAGCTATGCTCTGTTAGGGCATACCTTTAACTGGGAATGGGCCAATCTTGCCTGTCAATATCAATCGCAGCAACAGTTTGCAGGTGTATATCTGCCGCTTACCAACAAGCCGTTCGATCGTATCATGCGTAAGATACGAACTCGTGGCGGAGGATGGCTTATCTCAATGAAAGCACTCCGGGCAGGTCTGCTGCAGGTGAAAAATGTGCGTCATATCATAGGGATGATCGCCGACCAGAACCCTTCCGTTACAGAAGTTGCTATGTGGCTGCCTTTTATGAACCGGAAGGCGCCGTTTTTCCGTGGGCCGGAACAAATGGCTGTCCGGGCAAAAGGCGCTGTCGTATTTGCCGGTATCCGGAAGGTAAAACGTGGTTATTATCATGTGGCGCTCCGGATCCTTACGGAAGATGCATCACAGATGGCGCCCGGAGAGATCACTCGCCAGTACGTTGCTTTTATGGAACGCCAGATTATCCTGCAGCCGGAAAACTGGTTGTGGAGCCACAACCGCTGGAAATATAAATATAATTACAATGAGTCAATTAGCTGATAAGCCGATTAGCTAATGATTCCCTCGCGACAGGTATTAGCTAATACAGATACTGTAACCACCTTTGTCAGTCTTACTGACATTATTGCACAAATTACCGGTATGGTATATTTCTTGTCATAATCCTAACAATCGTGTATGTTTCATACGACAGATTGATTTAATTATTATTAATTATTTTATATTAACAATACAGCTATGGGAAAAATTATAGGTATTGACCTGGGTACAACCAACTCGTGCGTTTCTGTAATGGAAGGCAATGAACCGGTGGTAATTGCAAATGATGAAGGGCGTCGCACCACGCCTTCCGTGGTGGCATTTTTGAAGAATGGAGAACGTAAGGTCGGAGACCCGGCCAAACGTCAGGCTATTACCAACCCGGTGAATACGATCATGTCCATAAAACGTTTTATGGGCCGCCGTTATGATGAGATCGGCAACGAAATGACGCATAACTCATACAAACTTGCTAAAGGTGAAAACAATACGCCGCGTGTAGATATTGATGGTCGTATGTATACTCCGCAGGAAATCTCTGCAATGATCCTTCAGAAGATGAAGAAAACAGCGGAAGAGTTTCTCGGTCAGGATGTAAACGAAGCGGTGATTACGGTGCCTGCTTATTTTAATGATGCACAGCGTCAGGCTACCAAAGAGGCGGGAGAGATCGCAGGTCTGAATGTACGCCGTATCATCAACGAACCGACAGCTGCAGCCCTCGCTTACGGTCTGGATAAACAGCACGCAGACAGCAAGATTGCCGTATTTGACCTGGGTGGTGGTACATTCGATATATCTATCCTCGAATTGGGAGACGGGGTATTTGAAGTGAAGTCCACCAACGGTGATACGCACCTTGGAGGTGATGATTTCGATAAAGTGATCATGGACTGGCTGGCAGAAGAATTTAAAAAGGACGAAGCCGTAGACCTGCACAAAGATCCGATGGCATGGCAGCGTCTTAAGGAAGCAGCAGAGAAGGCCAAGATCGAATTGTCTTCTTCTCAGGAAACAGAGATCAACCTGCCTTATATCACTGCGGTAGACGGCGCGCCCAAGCACCTTGTGCGCAAGCTGACCCGTGCGAAATTTGAACAACTGGCTGACAGCCTCGTAGAACGTACGCTGGAACCCTGTCGTAAAGCCTTGCAAGACGCAGGTCTGAGCACAAGTGATATTGATGAAGTGATCCTCGTGGGTGGTTCTACCCGTATCCCGAAGATCCAGGAAGTAGTGGAAAAATTCTTTGGTAAAAAACCTAATAAAGGTGTGAACCCCGATGAGGTGGTAGCCATTGGTGCTGCAATCCAGGGTGGTGTACTCACTGGTGATGTAAAGGATGTATTACTCCTCGATGTTACTCCGCTGAGCCTCGGTATCGAAACTTACGGCGGCGTGATGACGCGCCTGATCGAAAGTAATACCACCATCCCCACCAAGAAGAGCGAGACATTCTCTACTGCCAGCGACAACCAGCCCAGTGTTGAGATCAATGTAATACAGGGTGAGCGTCCGATGGCGAAGGATAATAAATCCCTCGGACGTTTTATCCTCGATGGTATCCCTCCTGCCCCGCGTGGTGTGCCCCAGGTAGAAGTGATCTTTGATATTGACGCGAACGGTATCCTCAGTGTAACCGCTAAGGATAAAGGAACAGGTAAGCAGCAGAACATCCGTATTGAAGCCGGCAGCGGCCTGAACAAGGAAGAGATCGAAAGAATGAAAAACGAGGCCAAGGCGAATGAAGAGAGTGATAAGAAAGTGCGTGAGAAAGTTGAAAAAATGAATATGGCGGATGGTCTTGTGTTCAGTACTGAAAAACAACTGAAAGAATACGGAGATAAAATACCGGCCGATCAGAAGATGGTTATTGAGGGCGCTGTGAGCAAGCTGAAAGATGCCCACAAAGCTGAAGACCTCGAAGGCATTGATAAGGCTGCCGAAGAGTTGAATGCTGCATGGCAGGCTGCAAGTCAACATATCTACAACGCCCAGCAACAGCAGGGTGGCGGTGATGCCGCAAATGGAGCGCAACAGCAAACCGGAGACAACAACGGCGGCGATAATATTGCTGATGCGGAGTATGAGGAAGTGAAGTGAGTTATGAATGATGAGTTATGAATGATGAATGGAGCGAATTCATCATTCATAACTCATCATTCAAAATTTAGTTTTTTGTTTGAGTGTAAGGATTGAGCTTTTCTTTCATCTGCTCTTCCAGGAAGGTTTCACCTCTGTATACGGTTTCGATAGCATTGATAAGTATGTCTTCTTCTGCATTTTTCAACAGGTAACCATGTACGCCCTGACGGAGCATATTGCTGACATGCAGGGTACTGTCGAAATTTGTTAAGGTCAGTATCTTAATGTCCGGGTACTTTTTCAGAATGACCGGCGCGAGCTCGTCACCTGTTTTTCCCGGTAGCTGTATGTCTAACAGCAGAACGTCTGGTGTTGGTTGTTTCAGGCCATGCAGCAGAGCAGAGCCATCCGGATAAGAGTATATTTTTCAGACCCTTAATGATCATCGGGTGATCATCAGCGATAGCAACTTTAATCTCCATTTGTTATTTCTTTAAGACGGATAGTCATCCGCCAGTTTGAGTTTTTCAGTTTCGAATACTATATGAACAGTTGTGTTCCGGCCTTTTGCTGATGTAATAGAAATGCTGCCTTGTAATACAGCTACCCGGAAGCGAAGGTTTTATTGCCGTACGAACGGTCAGTTGTGGAAAAACAACGCCCGTTTAGTTGGCAAGACCCATATGCAGGGCCTTTTTGATCAGCGCCGCAGTATTCGGAACATCCAGCTTCAGCATGATGCCGGCGCGACAGTTGTTCACCGTGCGCAGGCTGATGAACAGTGCGGTGGCGATTTCCTGGCTGGTTAGCCCGTTGACAATCAGCTGCAGGATCTCTTTTTCCCGCGTGGTCAGGGTTGATTTGTTGCTGACCGCTTTAACAATACGTGTGTCTAACTGGCGGAGCTTTTCTTTCATTTTTTCTTCGAGAAATATTTCTCCCCGGTAAACTGTTTCTATGGCCTGTATCAGTATATCCCCGTTGGTGTTCTTGAGCAGGTAACCGTGTACCCCCTGCCGCATCATATTGCTGGCGTGCAGGCTGCTGTCGAAATTGGTCAGTGTGAGTATGCGTATGTCCGGATATTTTTTCAGGATCACCGGAGCGAGTTCATCGCCGGTTTTGCCGGGGAGTTGTATGTCCAGTAGTAGTACATCCGGTACTTGCCGGGCAAGACCCTCCAGCAACTGTATACCATTAGCGTATGTAGCAATCAGGTGGATATGTGAACAGGTAGCGAGTATATTTTGCAGGCCCATAATGATCATGGGATGATCATCTGCGATGGCGATGTTTATTTGCATGCTTCAAGGTATTTGAGGTGTTGCATGTTGGGGGAATTTGTCCTGTAACATTGTTGTTTACGGGGTTACTTTCTTTAGTTTTTCCAATTCGAATTCAAGATGAATAATCGTGCTTCTGTTCTTGTCGGAAGTGATGGATATCTCTCCCTGCAGTGCGGCAATACGATATCTCAGGTTTTCCAGTCCAAAGCCGTTGTGTTCCTGATCGGTGTCAAATCCGGCGCCGTTATCTTCCACTGTAAGGCTAAGTATGCCTTCGTATATATATAGTTGTATGGCGGCCCTGGTAGCAGATGCATGCTTGATAATATTCTGGATCAGCTCCTGCGCCATCCGGTAGAGCATCAGTTCGGAGGCTTTGTCAAGCTGGCTGAAGTCTCCTTCGCAGGAGAGCTCAGTAGGAAGCTCTTCGTGTATGTGTGCGCAAAATATCATCAGCGCTTCGGGCAGGGAGTGTTTTACCAGTACATCCGGCATCAGGTTATGGGCGGTTTTCCGGATCTCGGATCCGGTGTCTTCCAGCATATGCATGAGTTCCGTCAGTGAGGAATACCCGGAAAGCTCCGGATTTTTTCTTGTTGCCGCGCTCAGATTCAGCGTTATGGCGGTCAGCATACCCCCGATACCGTCGTGCAGTTCCCTGGCCAGCCTGCCGCGCTCACGTTCTTCACCTTTCATCATGGCTTTCAGTTGGGCAATCTCCTGTGCCTGCTGCAGCGTCTGGAGTTCTTTTTGCTGTAATCTCCGGTCTGCCTGTCTTTTTTTATATAGCGCAGCAGATATGATCACCAGTACGATCATGCCAGAGGTGATGATGGCCATCCATAGGTTTTTCCCCCGCATATCATTTTGCTGCCGGCTGATCTCCAGCTTCTGATGTATGAGCTCTCTGTCTTTTTCCGAGGTACGGTAGCGTACCTCCAGTTGGTGTACATTACTGGTTACTTTTTCATTTTCAAGACTGTCTTTAATCCGTATGTAATCTAAATTATGCAGAAGGGCTTTACTGCAATTTCCGGTAGCCTGGTACAGATTGGTAAGCGTCATGTGAATATTGGCCAGGTCATTATTGGCATGGGTAGATTGTACACTGTCGAGTGCCATCAGCAGATAATGTTCTGCAGATTTATAACTACCTGACTGCAGGTGAAATTTCCCCGTTATGAGATATGCTTTGTTTTTATAAAGGGGAACAATCGGTATTGTTATTTCATGTAGCCTTTTGATGCAGATATTTGCGGAGTCCAGATTTTTTTGTTGCAGCCAGTGTTCTGCGAGGTACACCATATTGACATATTCGATGTCCAGCAAGTCATCGTGATACCGGGTTCCATGTTCCGCCATAATACGCATTGACTCGTGTAAATAATACATGGCAGAATCCGGCAGGTTCATATCTGTATAGACCCTGCCTCTGTAGGAATTGATGGTACAGAGTAAGTCATAGTGCTTTTTTTTCTGTGCAATAGCCTCTGCACGATTCATGTAATAGAGCGCTTTGCGGGGTTGTTTCATTTTATGCGTAAGGCGGGACAGGTTCACATAGATGAGTGCGATCGTTGACTCCGTTACATGTTCTTTGGGTAGCCGGAGTGTCTGATGGTAGTAATAGGCTGCTTCCTGGTATTTCCCCTGGGTCTGGTAAATGTTGCCGATGATATTATAGCCCAGGGTGAGGAGATCTGTATGCCTACCAGTTGTCAGGCAATGGTAGATCAATTGTCTCAGCTTTTCAATGCCTTGTTCAAATCTGCCGGCATGGGAATATATGATGCCGGATAATTGTAACGACTTGGCGATGCCCCACGAATACCCGATCTGATTACTCAGACTGAGTGATCGCTCCAGTATCAGTAGCGCAGAATCAGATTGGGGATCTCCCAGCAACTGTCCGGCTACATAAATCAGGCTTTTGACTTCTCCCGAATCTCCATTCGCAGGAATATTTATAGTATGAAACTTCATATCCTGGCGTGTATTTATTTGAGCGGCAGACGGCTCAACTGATCCGGTGTGCAGCACAAATAATAATAGCGACGTATGGAGAATCCGGACAATCATAAAGGCTGCAAAATAAAAAGCTATTCTTGGTTACCAAAGCTACCGATTAATTAGTGGTTGTATACAAGCCGGGTGTTGCGCATTCGTTTTTTACATGGCTGCAGATGCGCCCTACAATTTTTTGAGCATTCCCTTTTTATATGATTAAAAATATTATAAGCAAAAATGCTCGTCAGAAAGCATAATAGCCATACTACTTTTGAACTACATGAGTTGCACTCTGCTGCCGGCGTAGAGATAGTCAATTTATAGGGCACTTTGTGAAAATGGATTATTCGTAAAACGCAAAATCATAAAATGAAATTTATTTCAATTTGAAAAAATTATTTTTTAACCCTCAAACAGGCATTTAAAATGAAGAATAAAAAGAGTTTGCTCAATTATCTGTTTTTGCTGGCAGTTTCTTTCTATGTCAGTGAAAGCAGCGGGCAATGTAATGTAACGGTTCAGCCGTCCGCTACCTGTTCCATACCGGTTGTATTTACGGTATCGGCAGGTTTCCCCGTGGCCCGGATGGAATGGCGCCGTAATGGCAACCTGGTGCGCGTAGACAGCGTGAAATATCCCACGCAGGGGGTTACTGTTGCCGGTGGCAATGGTTCCGGCAGCGGAGCCAATCAGACGGGCAATCCGGCAGGCGTATTTACGGATAGCCTCGGG
>JBBCJI010000021.1:0-142438 GCA_037190845.1 Flavipsychrobacter sp.
TGAGATCCTTCCTTCGTCAGGATGACGTAGTGGACAGATTTGTACGACCGCCATTCCCTCGGGACATCATCTTCACCCGCCGTTATAACCGCCGATGATCGGCAAAACCTCTCCTGTAATATAACCGGAGCATTGCGGAGACGCCAGGAATACAAACGCAGGCGCTATCTCCTCCGGCTGCGCAGGTCTCTTCATAGGTGTTTTGGCGCCAAACTCCGCTATATCCGCGATCTCCTTATCGCTGGGATTTAAGGGCGTCCACACAGGACCCGGAGCCACCGCATTCACGCGAATGCCTTTAGCAACAAGATGTGTACCCAGTGACCGGGTAAAGGCATGGATACCTCCCTTGGTAAGAGAATAATCCAGCAGATTCTTACTACCCAGCAAGCCGGTCACCGAGCCATTATTGACAATAGCACTGCCTTCCTTCATATGAGGTACCGCCGCTTTGGCCATGTGAAAATAGCCATACAGGTTCGTCTTCATGGTGCAGTCAAAATGCTCTTCCGTAAGCGCTTCGATATCCGGCGCATGCAGTTGAAACGCGGCATTGTTGATCAGGATGTCCAGTTTCCCCAACTTGTCAACAGTATGTGCTACTGCATACCGACAAAAATCGGGATTCGATACATCGCCCGGAATAAGGATACACTTACGACCTTCTTTTTCGACCATTTCCCGGGTATCTTCGGCATCCTCATGCTCACTGAGGTAAACAATGACTACATCCGCACCTTCGCGGGCAAACAGGATAGCGACAGCACGTCCGATGCCGGAATCACCACCGGTGATAACCGCTACTTTATCCTTCAGCTTATCAGAACCTTTGTAATAAGGCGCATCGCACATGGGCTGAAAGCGCAGGTCCGCTTCATGGCCCGGCTTTTCCAGGTGTTGTTTCGAAAGCGGCGGCGCAGGGTATTTTCTTGCACCGGCCTGCATCGGCTTTTCAGGCTCATTATCCCCGTATTTTTTATCGGCTTCAGCGATCCCATCCTGGATTTTCCTGTGTAAGGAAGCCGTCCGTTCGGCTTCTGCTTTGAATTGCGCTGCAGTTTTCATATTGTGTCTCTTGAATGTATCAGATAGTATAAAAACTATTCCGGCAAGCGGATACTCCGGGGGATTTCCCCTGAAAATCATCAGTTTCAAGGCCCGGAAACTGTCTGAAGATGATCTTAAAATGTCAGGGTCACCGCGGGGGCAGACGTACATGACAGATAGAAAGCCCGCTATGAACTGGCGCAGAGAGAGGAGGAAGCCGGGTCTATTGCAAAGAAAGAGCTGCTACTCTTTCTCAGCAAAGCAGCCGCTCTTATATTACGCCCGTCCTTGCGGGCACTTTTTACACTTGCCGAAGCAATGTCACAGCACCGACGTCACTGGGACATGAGGTACAATTGGTGGACAGGCGGAAGCTGCAGCAGGCCGCTGCTCTCCTGCCCGGCGCGCCCACACCGCCAGCAGGTGACAAGCCTCTGCCAGCCGATGCAGCTGATGCCCCGTAGCCGCCAGATCACGCTCTTCGCCTGCTTCAGCCGGTGTGCCGTCCGTCAGCGAGTAGCTGAACAGATCGTACAGCTCCGTCAGCCACCACGACAGCGGCCGCTCCGTGAACAACCCCGCCAGCACCTGCCCCGGCGACCCGAACTCCACACGGCTCAGGTGCGCCGGGAAATACGCCCAGGCGTCCGCCCCTTCGTGCGGACAGTACAGCCGCTCGTCAGCAGACGGCAGACCGACAGGTAAAAATCCAGGTGCAGACCCGTCTCCGCCACCGGCCACGACGGCGACGACACCACCGCCTGCAGCCACATCCCGATGCGCGAACGCACCTCCGGCAGGTCGTACGCACGGTAGAACGACCTCACCACCGACAGCGGGTCGGCACGCTCTTCGGCGCTCAGACCCACCGGCAGCAACCCCGCGTCCGGGCCCGGCGCGCCGGCGTCGCTGCGGGCCTCACCGCCCTCATCGCGGGCGGAGCGATGCAGGCCCGCCGACCGGCGCGCTTTGGCCGCATCGGCTGCCGCCTGTACCTGCTGCACGATCTGCGCCAGCGTATGATCCCGCTCGTACAGCACGATCGCATGGCTGTGCAGGCTGATCCGCGGGTGGCGACCCGTGGACAGCTCCTGCGCCAGCCCTTCCGGCGTGCGCAACAGCAGCCGCACGGACGCGTGGGCCGACAGACGCGCTTCCAGCGTCCGGAGCCCCTGCCGGTCACCGTGCAGCGGCGCGTCTGCCGGCAGCACCACCAGCAGCTCGCAGCAGAAGCGGAAGTCGGTCGCGTTGTTTTCCACCGCCGACAGGTTGCGCCGAAGCGTCGTCGTCGCCAGGCTGCCCAGGTAGAGCACCAGCAGCGGCTGCAGGCTTTGGGTGAGCTGTTTGCGGATCACGTGCAGCGCCTGCCGTTCCCTGCCCGTGAGGTGATCCGTCGAACTTTTGAACTTTTTCATCTTGATTTTGTTTTAAAAAGTGGAACAATGCACAGCCCTTCATAGCGCGCGATGCGACGCAAGCTCCCGTCATTGCGAAGCGCAACGACAAAGCAACGCCGACGCATGCGCAGGCATGAAAAGCTGTAAAATCAGGAGGAAGAATCTTTCCCGTGGATACCGACGGGCAATAAGGTGAGGGGCGCCTGGTTATGGATAATAAATAGGCGTGGAGCTCAACTTACCACTCAGAGGCACTGGTATACCCAACTGCGATAAGAGAGCCCACGCCCGGGTCGTGAACTACCTACTTATCATCTCGCAGTTTGAAAATTACCAGTTTTCCGAGTGAGATTCCAAGTAAATGGCCATTATGTCTTTGTGACGCGCGTCACGTGATACAACTCGTTGTATCTGAATGCAAAGTAAAGAAAAGTTCCGTTTTTAAAAAAGTGCGGAAAGAAAAATTTGAGGGAAATCAAAAATTCTTTACGGAAAGGGCAAGTGAATAATAGGTTATTCTTAAACTTTGTTTTTTCATTTAGAAATTATATTTTTGACAATAATACACCAATATACAACCTGTATTATGCCTGAGGAAAATATTAGTTTTAAAGCGAAGGAAGCTTTAAGGCAAATAAGAAACATAATTATGAATACTGGCAATATGCCTTCTATTCGTGAATTGATGCGGGTTATGTCATATAAGTCCCCAAGATCAGTTGCACTGCTGTTGATTGAATTGGAAGAGAATGGGTATCTGGAAAAACGGGAAGAAGGTGGATATAGAATGATTAAAGACCTGGATACAGAAGCAATGGTTCGTACCGTTTCTATTCCATTAATCGGTACGGTTACTTGCGGCCTTCCCATATTGGCTATTCAAAATGTAGAAGCTTATATCCCTGTCTCTACTGCATTGGCTCGCAACGGATCAAGGTACTTTTTATTAAGGGCGAATGGTGATTCTATGAATAAAGCAGGGATTAATGATGGAGATATAATTTTAGTCAGGCAACAGCAATATGCTGATAATGGGCAAAACGTTGTAGCGCTAATAGATGATGAGGCTACAGTTAAAGAGTTTCATAGAAAAGACAATATTGTCACTTTACTTCCGCGCTCTGATAACCCTAAATATCAGCCTATTATTCTAACCGAGGGTTTTCAAATTCAGGGTATCGTAGTAGCTACAATACCTTCAGTAATAATCAAACAATAACATAATGGCAAATTATCATGTTACTCAAAAGAAAGGACAGACAGACTGGAATGTAAAAAAAGCAGGTGGTGAAAAAGCTTCAGCTAAAGCAAATACTCAGAAAGAAGCAGAACAAATCGCTAAAAAATTAGCTGGGAATACCGGAGGAGGCGAAGTACGAATTCATAAACCCCAAGGAGGCCCAATCCGGGACAGTGATACAGTATCACCCGGTAAAGATCCCAATCCACCCAAAGACAAAAAACACTAATCATATAAGCGCATGGCAATTATCAGTAGGTTTATAGGGGCAGATAAGTACCTGGACGCAACTATTCGGGATTTACCTGGTGCCAAACGGGATGCTAGTGCGCTTTGGGCATTATTTGCTGATACATTCCCAAGGGCAAACAACTTACTTGTAGAAGGTAGTAATGCTACTGCCGATAGAATAAAAAAAGCGCTGTGGAATACGCTTGAGGCTGCAAGTGAGGAAGATTCCGTTATTTTCTACTTTGCCGGACATGGCACCCCTGACCATCGGCTTGTGGCTTATGATTCCAGTTTTGAAAATTGGGGCACGACGACAATACCTATTGAAGAATTAAGTTCTTTATTTAAGCAATCCAAAGCAAAAGCCCTACTCTGTATTTTAGACTGTTGTTTTAGTGGAGGTGTTACTGGTCGCGTTTTTGATGAAGCACCTATTCCCAGGAATACTGACGACTCATTAAATAAGATTGCCGGAGAAGGACAGGTGTTTATGGCCGCTTCGGATTTTAACCAATATTCCTACGAAATACCTACAACTGGACATGGTTTATTTACCAAAGCGCTTCTGAATGTTTTTACAACTATAGATGAACCTACCGACATACAGGTAATCTCAAGCCAGGTAATGGAACTGGTAAGAGCAGAAGCAGCTAAATTGGGACTACAACAAACACCTGTTTGTTTTGGTCAGATAAAAGGTGGCTTACAATTTCCCAAGCTTGTTAAAGGACTTAACTTTAAAGCTCTTTTCCCCGAAACTTCAGATCGTATAATTAGCAAGAATATTAAAGATCTCTCTGAATTTAAAATCAATGGCGATATATTGAATGCTTGGTCTGCCCGTTTCACTAAAGGATTAAATGAGTTACAGCTGGATGCGGTTAATAAACACAGAATCCTCGACGGTGCTTCTCTTATGGTAGTGGCCCCTACGAGTTCAGGAAAAACATTTATTGGAGAGATAGCCGCAGCAAAGGCTATCAGTGATGAAAAGAAGGTGATTTTTCTGTTACCTTATAGAGCTTTGGTCAATGAAAAATTTGACTACTTGAATGATTTGTATGGTAATACCCTTGGTATGCGTGTTATTCGTTGTACCGGTGATTATTCAGATCAAGCGTCCTACTTTGTTAAAGGCAAATATGATATTGCACTGTTAACATACGAAATGTTTCTCGGTATCAGTGTCAATATTCCTCATGTACTTAATAGTATTGGTCTGGTTATACTTGATGAAGCGCAATTCATTACTGATCCTAATCGAGGAATTACGGTTGAGCTACTATTAACTAATCTAATTACAGCAAAAGAAAAAGGAATTCTGCCACAGCTAATAACGCTTTCAGCGACAGTAGGTGATATTAATTTTTTCAATGAATGGCTTGATATAAATGTACTAAAAACGGATCGTAGGCCTGTCCCGCTTACAGAAGGTGTACTGGATAGAACAGGAATTCTTCAATACCAAAATCCACAAGGTAAAATACTTACTAAGCAGCTACTCCCCATAGGAACTATTTTTGTCAGAAAGCAAAAAGCAGGCTCACAAGATATAATTGTCCCCTTAGTTAAGCAGCTTATTCGTAGTAGTGACAAAGAGAAAATTATTATTTTTCGAAATAAACGTGGTTCAGCATCAGGTTGTGCAAAGTACCTTGCAGCAGAATTAGGATTACCACCAGCACAAGCCACTATTGCACGACTACCTACTTTAGATCTAACAAACAGTTCAAACGATTTGCGGAACTGCCTCACAGGTGGTACTGCTTTTCATAGTACTGATCTTAATAAGGAAGAACGAATATTAGTAGAACAATCATTCCGGGAGCGCACCAAAGATGTGAGGGTACTCGTTTCTACTACTACCGTTGCGGCAGGTATTAATACTCCTGCTTCAACAGTTATTTTGGTTGAAAATGCATTTCAGGGAGCTACGTTACAACCATATACTGTAGCAGAATATAAGAATATGGCGGGACGAGCCGGAAGAGTAGGTTATCAAGAGGAAGGGTTGTCAATAATGCTAGCGGATACACAACGCGAACGAGAGTATCTTTTTCATAAATACGTATTAGGTTCTCCAGAGCCGATAGTCTCATCATTTAAAGAAGAGGAGCTTTCAACTTGGCTATTACGATTATTAGCTCAGGCTGGGAGTATACCACAAACAGAGGTTATACGAATACTGATCAACACTTTCGGGGGATACTTAAAAAATCGCCAAAATCCAGGCTGGAAAAATACAGTTGCTATTAAGCTGGAAAGTCTATTACAGACTCTTATCAGCCATGAATTAGTTGAAGAAGAAAACGGTTTTGTCCGTCTTAGTATACTGGGTATCGCATGTGGTCAATCTACGTTAAGCTTCGATTCTATCATACGGTTAATAGACTTGATTAAGCAGCATGGAAATAAGATCGACAACATAAATAGCTTAATGGTGTTGACCCAAGCATTGCCAGAACTAGATAGCAGGTATATACCTCTAGCAAAAAATGAAATATTCAATTTACCTAGTACGACAAACATTGCAACAACATATCTCCTTCGTCGTTTCACACAAGATGCTTTAACCTTCAGCAAAAGACAGAAAAGAGTAAGCTTGCTACTTGCTTGGCTTGGGGGCATGAGTATAGATCAAATTTGTACAACACACAGTAAAAATATCTTTTCTGCAGTACGTCCTGGAGACGTTACAGGACTTGCTGATATAACACGTTATAGTTTGCGATCCGTACATCAGATCGCAGCAATTCTGTTGCAAACCAACTGCCCCGATGATACTGAACTTGAAAAATTTATGCGTAGATTAGAATTTGGTATTCCTGAAGATGCAATAGAATTACTTGAATTACCTATAGCATTGGAACGTGGTGAGTATTTGGCTTTACGAGAGAAAGGAATAAAAACAAAGGAAGAATACTGGAAACAGAATAAAAAAATCCGAAAATCAATATTGGGTTCAAAATCAGATAAAATGGATTCACTTAAAAAACGAGCAAAAGAACTAGTATAAATGCATAAAGCAATGGATCAAAACAATGAATTGGATGAGCAATTACTAAATTACAAGAATGAACTGCTGAAGATTCATGAGAAAAGCTACGAGCATTTTGAAAAGCAGCTCTCTTATATCAGTGCAGGGGCGCTGGGATTATCTTTTATACTTATCGAAAAAGTTTTTAAAGATATATCAGCTACACAGGTGAAAGGTCTATTGATTGCATCTTGGGTCTTATTAGGTTCGACCCTTTTCATTAATCTGCTTTCTCACCTTTTTACATCTAAAAAACACTATAAAACCATTGATGAAATTAATAACGGATCATATAACCCTTCACTAGCAGTAAAAAGAAATAAACAGATATCTTGGGTAAATACAGCATCAGTAACCAGCCTATTTGCAGGTATTCTTCTATTTATATTTTTCACTTCATATAATATAATAAATATGAACAACAAAAGCAAACCGATGCCCAATCAACCAGACATTACTCGAGGGTTGCCATCTGCCCCACCTCCTCCGATTCATATACCACCTGTCCAGCCACCATCACCGGGTACAGGTGTTCCCTCATCTCCACCCCCTCCGGTGAAAACGAACCAATAGTCTATAAATTTCATTTACATCAATTCATATTTTGAGAGGTGATTTTGTTATATTTACATATCCACTCTGGATTTTATGACCTATGAGGATATATATCAACTCTTTAAGTCTAATACTGCAATCAGACTTGTAACCGCTGATACGGCACCACTGATACTTAGCTTCCTGTTTAAAATGTTCAAAGCTCAGAACAGTGTAATGACCGATGCTGTACATGAACGTGAGTTGCATAATCATTTAGTAGATTTTTTGTATCAAGTCAATGAAACGGAGTTCCGTTATGTACGGCAGGCAAAGGACTACCTCACAGAATGGACGAATGCGGGTTTCCTGAGAAAATATCCTGGTAGTAACGATGAGTTTTTATTTGAATTAACACCTGCTACAGAAACAGCATTCAAGTGGCTAGACAGCCTAAACAAACCAGAGTTTGTAGGCACAGAATCTCGGCTGAAAAACCTGTTTGAAAAGCTAAAAGAATTAGCTACTAAAACCAAGAAAGACTATACCTCAAGATATACAGAATTGGAAGCCAAGCGTAAGGCTGTAGAAAAAGAAATAGAAGATCTAAAACAAGGCAAATTTGAGGTGTTGGACGACCGACAGATCAAAGAGCAATACTTATTTATTGAAGAGACCGCTAAACATCTGTTAGCAGACTTTCGGCAGGTAGAAGACAATTTCAGAATACTGGATAGAGATTTCCGAAAAAAAATTATCACTACTACCCAGACAAAAGGTAAAGTCTTAGAAGATTTGTTCCGACAGCAGGATTTTTTAATGGAAACAGACCAGGGAAAGAGCTTTATGGCTTTCTGGGAGTTTTTATTATCCCAATCCAGACAAGATGAATTTGAAGATTTGATTGGAGATGTATTGAATATTCCGGTTGTGCAACAAATGCAAAAGGAGCATTTCAGCATTGAAAACATCAGAAATAACCTGATTGACGCAGGAGATAAAACAAAGAAGACGACCAACTCTTTACTGGAACAGCTACGGAAATACTTGGAACATCGTTCCTTTTTTGAAAATAAACGTATTCACGACAATATTACCGAAATACTAAAAATCATAACTGAACACCCAGAAACAAACTACAACCTTTCCCCTTTGCTCGAATTGGATCAGGTAATTAAGATTGATTTGATTACAGGCCGATCTTTATTTAAATCGCCCCAGAAAGTAAAGTTTACACATCAGCATCCGGAAGAAGGAATAGCAACTGATAGTAATGATCTTTTATTTACTCAATTTGAAATCAGTATGCCGGAATTGCAAAGTAGGATTAAAGCAGCATTAAAAAGCAAAAGCCAAATAACCTTACCAGATTTCCTGAAAGAATTTGAAATAGAAAAGGGTGTAGCAGAAGTTGTTGCATATGTGGAGATCGCCTCAAAGGAACGACATAAACACCTGATAGATGAAACAGTGTTTGACATCATTGACATTAAGAATACCCGAACCAATAAGCACTTCAAAGTAAAAGTACCTCAAATAATTTTCTGCAGATGAATAAGCCTTATTCTAACATTCTGGTTCACCTGCTCAAGGGCATTGTCTATAGTGACGACAAGTATTGGAACGAGCTGTTACAGTATGAAACTGATGTGAAGCGATATTTTGCAGATATTTACTTAGATGTTGTTACAGATAAGTCTGAAGGATATGCCTACTTGAAACAGAAAGTGTATGAAGATGAAGAGAATGACATTCCTAAACTCATCGAAAAAAGGCCGCTCAATTTCTATGTTTCGCTCATTTGCCTTCTATTAAGGAAACACCTGATTGAGAATGATAGAGAAGGAGCATCTTCCAAAGCTTATTTGAAGAGGGAAGAACTCTTAAATATGATGCAGCCCTTTTGTAAGGAAACCACGAATGAAGCTAATCAGATCAAGCAGATTGATAGTGCCATAAAAAAGGTAATAGATGAAGGTTTTTTACGCAAAATGAAAACCGAAGAAGAACAATATGAGATTAACCGGATTATTAAAGCCTTTGTGAATGCAGATGTAGTAAAAGAATCATTAGAGAAATTGAAAAACTACACAAATCCACGGAAGAATGAACAGCGTTGAAACCAACAATATCAATTCTCTGATTGGCTTCCGTTTACAATATATGGAGCTACTGAATTGGGGCACCTTTCATAATAAAATATGGAGAATAGAGCCAGCTGGGAATAACTCTTTGCTGACAGGCTCTATAGGTTCTGGAAAATCAACCATTGTAGATGCATTAACCTCTCTTATTGTACCACATCATAAGATCACATTTAATAAAGCTGCAGGAGCAGAAAATAAAGAGCGTACCCTGTTAACTTATATTAAAGGCGAATATAAGAATACCAAAAATGAGAATGATCTTGGGAAAGGAAAAGCTGTTTCCCTACGTTATCAAAACGCCAATGATGCTACCTATACTGTAATCCTAGCTAATTTCAGAAATACTGGCTATAATACACATATTACGCTAGCACAGGTTTTCTGGATTGAACAGGATAAACATCAAAAATTATTAATTATCAGTAGTAATCCCCTTACTATTAATGAGCATTTTACCGACTTTGAAGATGTACGCGAACTGAAGAAGAAACTAAAGACATTTCCAAATATAGAATATAGCGGCGATAACTTTACTGAATATAGCCAAACATTCCGGCACCTGTTCGGTATGAATTCTGAAAAAGCTATAGACCTGTTTTACCAGACAGTCTCAATGAAGTCTGTTAGTAGCCTGACATCATTCGTAAGAGAGCAAATGCTGGAACAAACGGATATTAAGAATCATCTGGAAGAGCTCAAAAAACGATTCGACGATCTGAACAAAGCCTATGCATCGGTACAGGAAGCACGTAAGCAAAGAGATATTCTGAAACCTTTGGTAGAATTAAGTGTTCTCTACAGTAATTGTGAAAAGCGCATACAACAGATTGATGAAATACTGCACGCCATGCCGGCTTATTTCGCATCCAAAAAAATCGGACTACTTGAAGCAGAACTGCAGGAATGTGAGAGAAAACTCAAGTTGGCACAAGAGCAGCTCTCACGCATAGGGGAAGAGTTACAGTTAAAGCGCAAAGCAGAGCACCAGATCAATCAAGACATTGACAATAATGGAGGCTCACGACTGAAAGAAATTGCGACTCTGATAGAACAAAGAGAAAAGGCAAAAAATGAAAAACAGCATCGTCATGGGAATTACACACAGCTTACAACCCTTTGCGGATTACCAACACCTAATATAGACAAGACTTTCTATAGCAATGTAAAAGCAGCCGAACTAAAACTAGCAGAACTGGATAAGTTGCAAGAAAGCAAACAGATAGAGCTCGCAGGAAAAGTGGCGGATTTGCGCACGTTGGATGATGAAATAAAAGATGAGGAAGCAGAATTAACGTCCCTCAAGGAAAGGCTGAATCAGATCCCCTCCGAATTTTTACAAGTACGTCGAATATTGTCAGAAGATTTGGAGATTGACGAGGAAGAAATTCCTTTTGCCGGAGAGCTAATGAAAGTCAGGAACTCAGAAAGTGCATGGGAAGGCGCATTGGAGAAGCTGCTTCGGGGTTTCGGTATAAGTATGCTGGTACCGGAGAAACATTACCGTCAGGTAAGCCAATATGTAAACGTCCGAACATTGAGAGATCGAAACAATAAAGGGGTTAAGCTAGATTATTTTCCAGTACCACAAAACTTCGTCTATAATAACAATACGGATATTGACCCGGATTCTGTAGTTAACAAGATAGAAATAAAACCGTTTACACCATTTGAAGATTGGCTGCAAAATGAACTTGAGCGGCATTTCAATTTACGTTGCGTTTCCTTAGAGGAGTTCCAACAGCAACGCAAAGATGTGATTACCGTACAGGGACAATATAAACGAGGAAAAAAACACACAAAAGATGATCGTCGAGACTTATGGAATCGAAGAAATTTTGTTTTAGGATGGACTAATACAGAAAAGATAAAAGCCATTGAACAACATCTCATTTCATTATATGGAAAACAAAAAACAATAAGCGTTGAGGTAAATGAGTTAAAAATTGAGATTAAAAATAATAATACGCTGCAAGGAAAAATTAACCAGCTGATTGCTTTTCAGGAATGGAATGAATTGAACTGGCAAGACGAAGTAAAAGAAATTGCAAAACTGGAAGAGGAAAAGAAACAGCTTGAAAATAGTAATAACAAACTACAGGTATTGCAACAACAACTCGGAAATGTGACAGAAGAAATTCGGTCTCTTAATAGTCTGCATACAGATAAACTAAAAGAAATCGGGGTTATTGAACAAAAAATAAAAGAGCATAAAGAGGATATTGAAAGGTGTGGAACGGTAAAAAACACTATTATGCAAAAGGAGGCCGATACTTATTATCCGTTGATCGACGAAGCTCTTAAAGAGGAAAGCATCACATTCAGAAACATAGAAAACATTCAAAAAGAGCTGAACAACAAGTTTACCGGAAAAAATGGACAAAAGGACAAATTGAACGAACAACTCAGGATTACAGGTAACCAGATTACCAAAATCATGCAGGAGTTTAAGAAAGAATTCCCATCAGAAGCCATGGAATTAAGTATTGAGATGGAGGCAAGAGTGGAATATTTGAAAATATTTGAGCGGATTGTTCATGATGGATTGCCAGCACATGAAGGCCGGTTTAAGGAGATGCTGAATAAAAATACAATTGATGACATCCGCGTTTTTGATGCTAAACTTGATAGTCATTTTAAGCAAATCAGGAAAAAAATCGAAGAGATCAACAAACATCTCAAGGAAATAGAATTCAATAGAGGCACTTACATTAAGCTGGTAGATGAAAGGAATCCTGACAAATCCATAATGGATTTCAAGAATGATCTTAAAGCATGCTATGCCGGTATTCTCGATGCTTCAGATGCATATACCGAAGACCGATTTGCACAAGTAAAACAGTTTTTGGATCGCTTTATGAGTAATAAAGCGGAAGATATAGACTGGACAAAAAAGGTAACAGATGTACGCAACTGGTTTATCTTCAATGCAAGCGAAAATTACATAGAGACCGGTCTTGATAAAGAGTTTTATGCAGACACATCGGGGAAATCAGGTGGACAGAAAGAGAAGCTGGCATATACGATATTAGCCTCAGCACTTGCCTATCAGTTTGGCTTATCTTATGGCGAACCTAAAAGTAAATCCTTCCGATTTGTCGTAATAGATGAAGCCTTTGGCAGAGGAGATGATGAAAGTACTCAGTTTGGGTTAGGATTATTTAAGAAACTGAACCTTCAGTTGTTAATTGTAACTCCCTTACAGAAGATCCATGTTATAGAAAACTACATCAGTGCTGTCCATTATGTATCTAACGTAGAAGGTAATAACTCACAATTACAAAACCTTAGCGTTGAAGAGTACAAGATGGAAAAACATTTGTACCAGACAGGCACCAATAACATACAGGTTACAGGATGATTACCCCTAAAGAAATACAGAACACCTGTCTTGGGTGGTGGAAGAACGTTTTACTTGCAAGCCTGGATGCTACCATATACTTTCCAAAAGTAATTACACGAATTGGGAAAATCAGCTCCAAAGATATTCTCTACAAACTTCCGGTCTATCAACAATCCATATCCGTATTAATAAATGAGTCGAAAGAGAAAAGAAAATCGGGATATAGAGTGATTTTCATAGCGAAACAATTTGATAAGATTGGCCAGCAAATGATACCAAATGAGGTGATGGTAGACACTTTGGAGGATTATCTGTCCATAACCGGAAAGAAAAAAGATTACGAGCTATTTCTAAAAAATTGGGGACTGATACGAAAAGAACTCCCTACTCTTGAAAATTGGATCAGAGATAACCTGGGAAGATTGATTGATCATAATACTTGGGAAGATACACTTAAAGTATGCAAGTATTTTTTATCTAATCCCAAGCCTGAAATGTATATCCGTCAATTGCCTGTAAATGTACACACTAAATACATTTCAGAGAACAAGGGTATCATCCAATCATTATTAGATTACCTGATTCCAGAGCATGTGAATAAACAGGAAAAAGATTTTGAGCGGCGATTTAATTTATTGTCTAAAGAACAGATTATCCGCATCCGCTTCCTGGATACAGGCCATAGCCCGTTAAAGAACATCACTGATATATCTTTTACGCTAAAAGAATTCAGGGACTTTTCTTTTGACGAAGTAAAAAACATTTTCGTTACAGAAAATATCATGAACTTCCTTACTCTGCCAAACTTAAAAAATACCATAGCTCTATGGAGTGGCGGCGGTTTTAGTATAAGCTATCTGAAAGATATAGTATGGTTGCAACAAAAACAATTTTACTATTGGGGGGATCTGGATGCTCAGGGCTTCCAGATACTAAATCAGTTTAGAACTTATTTTCCTAATACAATTGCGGTCATGATGGATGAAGAAACCTTAGGATCATTTACCACAGGGATAGGACAAAGAGCAGCGAATCAGGTTTTATCCAAGCTTTCAGAAGAAGAACTAAGATTATATCATTATTTACGCGAACATAATATTAGATTAGAGCAGGAAAAAATAACCCAAGTTTATGCAGAAGAAAAAATACAAAGATTGTTAGCCTGTACATAGTTTACGTTGATGCCGGCTCAGAGAAGATGACCGCCTATACCTTTCTGCAAGGCGATGGATATGTCCGTAAATAAAAGAGTTCTTATAAGCCTCGTGCCAGTACTGGCAACCCCCGCAAGCTGCGAGTTATAGGCCCATAAAAACTCATCCGAAGGTAATGATTTTTGGAAGGTTGTAACGCACAAGCACGATCAGATATTCAAAAAATACCGCGTACCGCGCCCGCTGCCGGAAACGATCAGCACACCCCATTCCGCAAGCTGCTGCAAATCCCGCGTTGCCGTAGCCTTTGACGTGCGGGTCAGGGAAATATATTTCTGCGCGCTCATGCCGCCCTCAAAACCTGCTGCGCCCGCATCCAGCATACGGCGGATGACTTTCAGCCGGCGCTCATTAAGCCTGTCTTTATAGCGGTCGAGAAACTGCGTTTTTTTCAGGATAAAATCAATCAGCTGCACCGCCTCCTGTTGCGCGGCCAGCACGATCTGCGTGAAATATTTCACCCACCCGGTAATCTCATTGCTGCGCTGGGCTTCTTTCAGGGCGCTATAGTAGGCTTTCTTGTCGGCCTCGATCGTCCGTGACAGGCTAAGCATGACAGGGCGGCCCATGGTCTGCGACAGGGCTTTCTCGGCAATCGCCCGGCCTACCCTGCCGTTGCCGTCCTCAAAGGGATGGATCGTTTCAAAATACAGATGCGCCACCGCCGACCGGACAGGCGCTTTCCTGATCTCTTTTGCACCCGAGGGCGCGGTATCGTTGAACCATTGGACAAACCGCGCCATTTCTTCCGGCACGCGCGCGGAAGGCGGGGCTTCAAAATGCACGGTTTCCCGGCCATACGCCCCGGAAACAACCTGCATCGGGGCTTCCTGGCTGCGCCATGCGCCGACAGCAATATGGCGGTCATGCCGCAGGAGCATTTCATGCCAGCTAAACAGCTTTTCCGTAGTAAGCGACCCGGCAAAGCTGTTACGCACATCCACCATCAGCTCCGCCGCACCCTGTGCCTTCTTATCCCTGATCACCTCCGGCCTTGTATTCAAGCCCAGATGATTACGGATAGAGGACATCACATCTTCACGGCTTAGATATGCTCCTTCAATTTCTGAGGTCTTCAATGCTTCGGCGACCATTGTACTGATAATCGCCTCGATCTGCGTTTCTTCCGGCATGGTCTTCAGCATACCTGAAATCCGGCCGGTCTGTTCCGCAAAAGCAAACAGATCATCTTCTATTGCCGCAAGGTCATACCTGAAATCCGGCCAGTCCGGGAGTTGCCAATTATATGCCATGAGCCGATTATAAGCTGTTTTCGGCTCAAATATAAGCAAAAAATGAGCCGATTAAGGAAGTTTTTTGGCTCCCATAAGAAAACCAATATGTTGTTACAACTTCAATAGATTATGGAAAAATTCAATTTGGCTAGCCATAAGTCATATGCCTATTTTTTAGACTATCCAGATTTTAGCTACGCAGACATCGCTAAAGAATACCCCTCCAAGCTACCATAAAAACCCGCGCACCGCCTCATAAAACGCAGCGGGCTGCTCTATCCACGGGAAATGGCCGCATCGCTCGATCACGACCAGCCGGCTTCCTTTTATGGCATTGTGAATGTCGCGGGCCGTTTCCAGGTCGATCGGGTCTTGCCGGCCCTGGATGATTAGGGTCTTTATATTCAACTGCTCCAGCCTGCTTTTCAGATCCCAGTTGTTTTTGCCCAGTGAGCCGATGACCAGGTTGCCGATCATGGGCTCCATATCGCCGGGCGCCAGGGCTATCTCCTTCGCTTTGCTCTTGTCATAAAAATACCCTTTCAGGATGATGTTGAAATATTCCGTGATCACATCATTCGCTTCCTGCCGCATGTCTGCTGCGGGCGGGTGCTGTCCGGCCAGCGCCCCGTATCTTTCCAGCAGCCGGACGGACTGCTGATCGTCGGCAGAAAGCGCTGCGCGGATGTTGTCGGCGAAATAGCCTGCGAACTTCAGATTATAGCCTCCGGAGCCGACCAGGATGCTCTTGCTTACGTCGTCCGGGTACAGCGTGGCATAATGCATGGCCAGCATGCCGCCCCAGGAGTGCCCCAGCAGGGTGATCTGCTTATGCCCGGCCTTGCTGCGGACGGCGCGGATGTCCTGACAGTATTTGTCTATCTGTAAGTTTTCCTCATCAAGCGGTGCGACAGTCTTACCGGTACCCCGCTGATGCACCAGGACCACCTGGCAGCTACGCGACAGCTCCTCCGCCATGGCATGCATGCTGTACGGGGTGATGCCCGGTCCTCCGGACAGGATGTATACCGGCTCGCCTTTGCCATACACGTCATAGTATACGGTGACGTTGCCCGACCGGACAGAATCGGTCTTTTGCCCGGCTGCCGGAACGTTCGCCAGCAGCAGCAGAATGATGATCAGGTGCTTCATGGGGTGTGTTGTGTTTTGGCAAATGGCGGCATTGTACTGTGCGCCCGGAGGCTAAGATAATAACCTTTCACCCTTGCCGCAAGCACCCCGTCCGTTTTAACTTTGTCCAACTGCTAAGCTGATCGCAAACAAACATGAGCAGCATCAGCAACATCATCGCCGGTTTCCCGCCAGGATATGGATGATGATACCGGCAGGTGATATTCTAGTCCACTCCCAGCTCCAGATACACCGGGCAATGATCCGAGTGCTTGACATCCGGATAAATGGCCGCGTCTTTCAACGCTCCGCGCAAAGGTTCCGTTACGCTGATGTAATCAATGCGCCAGCCTTTATTTTGCGCCCGTACAGTCGGGAAACGCTGGCTCCACCAGGTATACTGGTGCGGATGGGGATTAAAAAAACGGAAGGTATCAATATATCCATGCTCATAGAGCTTATCCATCCAGGCTCTTTCTTCGGGCAGGAAGCCGCTGCTTTTTTTATTCCCGGCAGGGTTATGAATGTCTATGGCTTTGTGTGCAATATTATAATCGCCGCAGATGATCAACTGCGATCGCTCTTTCCGTAATGCCTGTATGTATTCAAAAAACTCATCCAGCCATTGGTATTTGTATGCCTGGCGAATATCGCCACTGGTGCCGCTCGGGAAATATGCGTTGATCAGCGTTATGTCACCGAAATCAACACGTATAACACGCCCCTCGGCATCGCTCTGCACAATACCGTTACCGCAGTACACCGCATCCGGCTGGATACGGGTCAGGATCGCCACACCACTGTATCCTTTCTTTTCGGCGCAGTACCAGTATGTGTAGTAGCCCAGGCGCTCGATAGCCTCAAAATCCACCTGCTCTTTTTCCGCTTTTACCTCCTGCAGACAAATGACGTCTGCAGGGTCTGAAGCCAGCCAATCCATAAAACCCTTTTTGATGGCGCTACGGAGTCCGTTTACATTATAAGAGATAATGCGCATTCGCTGCTATTTAAAATATGGTAGTGGCTTCGAAGCCATTTTACAATATCGTTGCTTTCACATCTTCGAGGATATCCCGTGTTTCCTCTTTTGAATTCCCTTCGGCATATACGCGCAGCAAAGGCTCCGTACCCGATGCCCGCAACATGATCCACCCGCCGTTATCCAGATGGTATTTAATACCGTCTATCGTTTCGATACGGTTGAAGGTATACTTACCAAAAGCAGGATAGCCATTGGCTGCAGCTTTTTCGATGATCGCGTTTTTCTTATCATTTTCAATATGCAGATCATCACGTTCATATACAAAGCGCCCTACTACTTCATAAACCTCCTCACACAACTGCTTCAGCGTCTTACCGGTCAGCGTCATAAATTCATATAGTGCCAGCCCGTCATAGATACCATCACGCTCCGGAATATGGCCTTTTACAGCAATACCGCCGCTTTCTTCACCTCCGGCAAGTACATCTTCCTGCGTCATGAGCTCACTGATGTATTTGAAGCCGATCGGCGTAACTGTCACCGGTAGTCCATAAGCTTCACACAGACGCTTTACCCGGTCGGTAACGGAAAACGCTACCGCCACCTTGCCGTCCATTTTCTTATACTTATGCAGGTAATGTACCAGCAGGAGAATGATATGATGCGCATCCACAAAATTTCCGTCCTCATCATACAATCCGATACGGTCTGCATCTCCATCTGTTGCCAGGCCTATCTTCAGCTCAGGGCTGTTGCGGATCGTCTCTGCAAGCTCACGAAGATTTTTATCCAGCGGCTCCGGCGCCTGCCCGTGAAAGCCCGGGTTGTGATCGCAATGTATCAGCACGGCCGACGGAAGCAAACGGCGGATTACGTTTTGTCCGGCTCCGTACATCGCATCATAAGCCAGTTTATAAGGCGATTTATTCAGCGCATTAAAATCAAATTTCTCCCGGAGATAGTCTACGTACGTATCTTCCAGGTCAACGTATTCCAGTAATCCCTGCGCTTCCCAATGTGCCAGCCCTTCTGCCGGAACCGTTACTTCATCCGGGATCAACGCCTCCACCGCCGCAATATCTGACGGACTGGAGGGGCCGCCATGTGCACCTTTCAGTTTATAACCGTTGTATGACGGAGGATTGTGTGAAGCCGTGATTACCACCCCTTGCTGTGCCTGCAACTTCAACACCCCCAGCGATATCATGGGCGTGCTGATAAAACCTTTTGCAAGGATCACTTTTACACCGTGGGCACACAACACCTTAGTCACCATTTCCGTAAAAAGCGGACCACCGAAACGACAGTCATGCCCAACAACTACTGAAGGCGTTTTATGCCGTTCCAGCAACCAATCTGCCAGCCCCTTGCTGACACGGGCTACATTATATACCGTAAAATCCTGTGCAATGATGGCACGCCAGCCATCTGTTCCGAATTTGATCTTCTCTGTAGTCATTGTTGATTCTGTTAGCCGATTAGCGGGTGTGTCGATTAGTTTTTTTAACACATATTTATTGTGGCTCACAAAAGTAATAAACCTTTTGTACCATTGGATATCTTTAATTTTACGCGAGCAAATCCAATACTATGTCACAGGAAATGACATCTGTAAATCCTGCCACAGGAAAAGTAATCACACGATACAGTATTCATAACAATGCCTATGTCGAAAAAGCACTGAAGAGTGCTCACCGTGCTTTCGGAACATGGGGGAATCTGACATTTCGCGAACGCGGCCAAATCCTCCGGAAAATTGCCCGTACAATAAGGGATCATAAAGAAAACCTGGCAATCCTGGCGACAAAGGAAATGGGTAAACCGATCGTACAAAGCCGGCAGGAATTGGAAAAATGCGCCACAACATTTGAATACTATGCAAAAAACGGAGCCGCTTACCTGAAAGATGAGGTAGTAGAAACGGATGCCCGCAAAAGTTACGTCAGCTTTCAGCCGCTTGGCGTAATTCTGGCTGTAATGCCTTGGAACTTCCCGTATTGGCAGGTATTCCGCGCAATGGCGCCGGCGTTAATGGCAGGTAATACGATGCTTTTAAAGCACGCATCCAATGTAAGCGGCTGTGCGCTTGCCATAGAAAAAATCATTAAAGCCGCAGGAGCACCCGCGGGAATATTCCAAACATTACTGCTCCCCTCCTCCGAAGTCGCAGATCTGATTGCCCGGCCGGAAATTGCCGCCGTCACTTTTACGGGTAGTACCGAAGCCGGACGAAAGATCGCTTCTGCAGCAGGCACTCACTTGAAAAAACAGGTACTGGAACTTGGCGGCAGTGATCCCTATATCATCCTGGAAGATGCAGACCTGGAGCACGCCATCGACATCTGTGTAAAAGGGCGGCTTGTAAACACCGGCCAGAGTTGCGTAGCAGCCAAACGTTTTGTCGCCGTCAAGCCACTGAGAAAAGCTTTTGAATCCGGATTTACCAGCCGTATGCTGGCCACTACATATGGCGATCCTATGCAGCCGGAAAATCAGATCGGCCCTTTGGCACGAACAGATCTGCGCGATCAATTGCATGAACAGATGTTGAAGAGCATCGAAAAAGGGGCAAAATTGTTATGCGGCGGATTTATACCTGAAATGGATGGCGCTTATTATCCTCCCACTGTACTCACGAATGTAAGACCCGGCATGCCTGCCTATGATGAAGAATTATTCGGGCCGGTGGCGGCGATCATCGAAGCGAAAAATGAACAGGATGCCATCCGCATTGCAAATGACAGCATTTACGGATTAGGAGGAGGTATTTTCTCCAAAAACAGGAAACGGGCAGAACAAATTGCAGCCAGGGAATTACAGGCTGGCAACTGTTTTGTAAATTCGTTTGTACATTCAGATCCACGCCTTCCTTTCGGGGGTATTAAGCAAAGCGGTTACGGCCGCGAGCTCGGCATCTTCGGCATCCGGGAATTTGTAAATATCAAAACGGTGTATATTCAGTAAATAATTTTGATGTGCTGGATGTGCTAAAAGAAGATAAACACATCTGCCACATCGCTCACATCCAAACACATCTTATGTACACATACTTAGCCCTGGGTGATTCCTATACGATCGGCGAACAAGTCCGGATGGAAGATAACTTTCCGCATCAGCTTGTCCGGCTGTTGCAGGAGGAGCATATTGAAACAGCCGCCCCCGTCATTATCGCACAAACGGGATGGACAACTGACGAACTGGCTGCGGCAATCCGCGAGCATAACATCCGGGAGGAGTTTTCCTTCGTCACACTGCTGATCGGCGTCAACAATCAGTACCGCGGGCGGGCGGTGGATAATTATGCATCAGAACTTACAGACCTCCTGAACCAGGCTATTGCATTCGCAGGTGGAAAAGCGAATCATGTATTTGTACTGTCAATCCCCGACTGGGCTGCCACACCGTTCGCCATCACAGAAGGCAAAGACATTGAAAAGGCAGCAAAGGAAATAGACGAGTACAACGATACATGTAAAGGCATCGCTACCGGTGCGGGCTGCCATTACCTCTACATTACAGACAGTACAAGAGAAAATGCCGGAAATACAGGTTTCCTGACGACAGACAACCTGCATCCGTCTGCCATGGAATATGCGATATGGGCGGAACGGCTGACGCCGGTGGTTGCAGAGGCATTAAAATCATCAAATTAACAGGTGTACCAGATGTGACAGATGTGTTGGATGTGGGAAATGTGATAACACATCTGTCACATTCCACACATTCCTTCCCATCTAACTGATACGCGTACGATCAGGCGTACTTTTCTTTTTAGCGGCCTGGAGCTGGGTCTTGCGGATACTTAGCCGGTTTTTGGCGGCTTCAAGCGCCTTCAGCACGGCATCTTCGAATATGGAAGAGCTGGTTTTTACATATTCATCTTTACCGGGGATGCGTATATTAACCGTGCAATTCACCACTTCTTTTGTTTTTTTCACCTCGTTCAGCAAGGTTACTTCTACCTCCTGAATGTCTTTATAAAACCGGTCCAGATTCCCGAGCTTCTCTTTTACAAACGTTTTCAATGAAGGACTGGCCTTGAAGCCTGGTGTTTCGATACGGAATTTCATATTATAGTTAAATTTAATTCTATAAAAACAAATATAACAAAGGTATTAAATATGGAAAGGGGGATGACACAGATTTACGTATCACACAAGCGTCGCCTCCTGCTCTTGTTTCCAAAGGCGACGCCCTTCTCCGGAAATCACATGTCTTTCACTGTGGTAAGACGAACGGACCAGCGGACCACTTTCCACGTAATCAAGCCCCATCTCATATCCTTTTTCCCGGAAAAAAGCAAACTCATCCGGGTGTACAAAACGCACTACGGGCAGGTGTTTCTGTGTTGGCTGCAGGTATTGACCAAGTGTCACGACATCGCATCCGTTATCTGCCAGATCCTGCAATGACTGCAAAACTTCTTCTTTCGTTTCCCCAAGGCCAAGCATGATACCACTTTTGGTACGCATACCTCCATCTTTCAGCCGGCGGATCACCTCCAGACTGCGGTGATACTTAGCCTGGATCCGCACCTTACGGGTGAGCCGTTCCACCGTTTCCAGATTATGAGAAACCACTTCAGGCGCTACGTCTATGATCCGCTGCAGGTTATCCCATTGTCCTTTAAAGTCAGGTATTAATGTTTCCAGCGTGGTCTCCGGGTTAAGGGCACGTACCGCCCTAATCGTGTTGGCCCATATGATGGATCCGCCATCTTTAAGCTCATCCCGGTCTACCGAAGTAAGCACAGCATGCTTTACCTTCATCAGGTAAATAGCTTCCGCAACACGCTGGGGTTCATCCCAGTCAACCGGTTCAGGACGTCCGGTAGCCACGGCGCAAAAGCCGCAGGAACGCGTGCAGATATTACCGAGGATCATAAACGTAGCTGTACCTTCGCCCCAGCATTCCCCCATATTGGGACAATTGCCGCTTTCGCAGATCGTGTGCAGCTTATGCGTATCTACAAGCGAACGTACATGGCGGTAGCTTTCCCCGATCGGCAGCTTCACCCGCAGCCAGTTGGGCTTTTTTACCCGGCTTTCCGCCGGATTGTTTTCTATACTGCTGATTACTGGTAATTCCTGCATAATGGCGCAAATTACATTGCTCACCAACGTTTCCCAAATTGAAAACCGGCAAACAAGTTGAAGTTATAAGGTACATGATTCTGATTGGCCACTATTTCAATCTTTTGTGTATAAACTTCCGCATTCATACCTAAAGAAACAGCCAGCACCGTTTTCTTCCCGGGAGCAAAATCGAAATGTAATCCCGTACGTACCTGCAAACCGGGTACAAACTTTATTTCGCCCAGACCTTTGCTGAATCCTGCACCGCCGATCACAAGCCGTTCATTCAGGAAAGCACCTCCCGTAGAATCAGTATATTTTATTATTTCCCGCCGGGCAGTACCTCCACCCTGTGGCACATAAGCCTCTACATAATAAGGCTTCAATAAACCCAATGCCAGCCCCCCTGCTCCAAACCAATGGACAGAAACCGTACCCGGCTCCGGCTTACCGGCAATCATCTTCCGGAATCCATAACCAAGTTTCAGACTGTAAAAATTATTTACCTTGCCAAAGATGTAAGGTCTGATACGTTCGCCAGAACTGACACCCTGCTGGTCATTACTCTGCTTCAGCTCTTTCGGATGCTTTATTTCACTTAATTCGATCTGCACGATCTTCAGGTTGTAAAACAAATCACTTTCCCGCTCACCCTTTTCCTTCACCCATCCTTTATCGACAAAAACACTCCACCCGTTGGTATTTAAACGAATCCCCCCGCTCAGCTCTGTGCGAATCGGCTTAGGCTTTTTAACAACCGGACGGGGAACCGGCCGTGGCGGTGTGACTGTGTCCTTCGTGACATTACCATTGCCGGCATACTGAGCAGCCGACGTACCCGCCAGTCCCATCAACAATATCACCCCCACCCAAATTCGCCTCATGAGAAAAATTAGAATTAAATTACGCTAAATTAATCAAAACAATGGCGCTGCAACACATATAATCATGCCATACACAATCATTTAACATACAGGTATTCCCTGTAAATTTACAAAAAATCACGTCCATGACCTCAAAAGTAATATACAAAGGCGATTTGAGAACTGCAGCCACACACCTGAAATCAGACACGATCATCGAAACCGACGCACCTACGGACAACCAGGGCAAAGGCGAACGCTTTTCGCCCACTGACCTGGTAGCCACTGCGCTTGCCTCCTGTATGGCTACGATCATGGGCATTTATGCCCGTACCCATGAACTATCCATAGATGGTGCTTATATGGAGGTAGAAAAGATTATGACGCCACCACCGCGAAAAATCGGAGAAATAAAGGTGGATCTTTTTTTTCCGATTGAAAATAAATACAGCACAAAACAAAAAACGGCACTGGAGCACGCTGCGCTCACCTGCCCCGTATACCTGAGCCTGCATCCCGATATTAAAAAGACGGTTGTTTTTCACTGGGATTGATTACCGGCACACTTTTTATACGCCATAACCCGGCATTAGCTGATTGTGCGTGAGAGATCGTGTCGCCAGCTACTGCCATACTACACTCACACAACATAACCTTTATGAAAGACACCCCCCGGAACAACGATCAGGCAATAAAACTGGCGGCCAACCTGATATCATTATCATTGATTATCACAATCCTCTACACGCTCCAGTCCGTACTGGTGCCGCTCATGTTTTCTATTATCATTGCGATCTTGCTGTATCCTGTAGCACGCTTCCTGGAGCGAGTCCGGCTGGGTAAAGCCTTTGCCTCTATACTTGCCGTTATTCTCGGAGCTATTATCATGTTCGCCTTGCTATGGTTTATCGTACACCAGGTGATCGTTATCGGGACAAACGGAACAGATCTTCAATCCAAATTCCTATCTATTTTCGATACCATCCAGCAATGGATCACACAGCAATTCGGCATTCAGCCCAACGAACAAATGGAACGGCTGAAACAGCAGGCTAACGATTTAGTTGCCAATGCAGGGTCTTATCTGTCTGCCGCGTTCGGCTCTTTGGGAGGAATATTGGGCGGCGCTGTGCTGGTCCCTATTTTTTCCTTTTTCCTGCTGTATTACCGGGTATTCTTCCGGGAATTTTTCTTCCGTGCATTTAACAGTACGCCCCATGAAAAAGTGCACCAGACGTTAAATAAAATTTACGATGTGGTACAAAGTTATCTGGTGGGATTGGTAACGGTAATGGGTATTGTTGCGATCCTGAACAGCATAGGATTGTGGGTGATGGGCATTGAATATGCATGGTTCTTCGGGACACTGGCATCCCTGCTGATGCTACTCCCATACATCGGGATCGCTATCGGCTCCATTCTACCCGCCATTTTTGCACTGGCTACGAAAGACAGTTACTGGTATGCTATTGGAGTGATTGTCTGGTTCCAGGTTGTGCAATTCCTGGAAGCGAATATTATCACGCCCAATATCGTAGGTAGTAAAGTAAGCATCAACCCGCTTATGGCAATTATCTCCATTCTACTGGGGGGTATGCTTTTCGGCCTGGCAGGGTTGATCCTGGCATTACCGATCGTTGCCACAATCAAAGTCATTTTCGACACGGCGCCGGCCACACAGGCCTTTGGCTTCCTGATAGGCGAACCTGAAAAGCATCATCTGAAACGGTTTTCACTCAAAACCCTTAAAAAACGGTGGAAGCTGGATGATGATACCAAAAGTTGATTTATCACCATTAATGCCCCATTTGTTCATTTATCCGGAAATACCAGGTCAATGAATCGGTTCGGGGTAAAAGCTGGCAAGCGGATGATCCTCCTGCATCAGCAGCAGCGAATCATCAGATGCGCGGTATTCATTGGCTTGACCAAGCACATGCATAAAATAATTTTCCACCGGCGCATGGTTACACCACATTTTCGTAGCCGCTACGGGTCCCATTTCCAATGATTGTCCATGTATCCGGTAGCTGCCACGGAATCCGTTACATCCGGCAAAACCGGTAACCTGCAGACTATCTTTCTCAAAAAGCAGATAGATGTTCTTCTCCGGCCTGTTGAATACGGTATCGGTAAAACCGGCCAATATCCAGCGTTTACCATGGATGGCCGTCGTTGTGTTTTGATTATGATGTTGCTGCTTGGTCGTGTTACACGCCATTGCAAACAACATGCCGGGGAACAATAATAATAACAGGTGTAGTTTCATAATAATCGGATCTACAAATTAAATGTACGGATAAAAATACAACCGTCGCCGTATCGCAAAAATGCCCTGCGTCTTATATAAGTCATAGTTACATCTGGAAAATGCCTACTCCTAATCCTCTACCGGCTCTCCCAAACGTTTTTCGCGTATCAATGCAGAAACCCACTGATACATGCTGACGTTACTGCAGTATATCGCTAACTTCTCCACATTCCAGCATTTTCCTGCCGAAATAGGGATTTTTAATCTCAGGATCTTTACTCAGCCAGCATGCCCCCTGATCATTGAACGCCATCGGACAGTACTGTTTGTATATGATTATATGTTTTAAGCCTGTCGTCTGTACGAGCAGCAACATGTTATCCGAAACTTGCTTAAAAGCGATCCTTTTGTATTCGCAGCTTTCATCTTTAACAGAGACGATCATACGGACGGCGCTGTCGATACGTACAAGCAACGGCTGCAAAGCGGACGACAACAGTGAATCACCGCCTGACGAAAGAGGAAAGGCGCTGATACCTGCCATCATTTGACGGGCATAAGTATCGGCAGCAGATGCATTGTCTTCGGTGAGTGCATTTTTCAATCCATAATAAGACTGTAATACCTCAATAATCTGTTCCGTTCTGCTGCTGTCCAGCAGACTGACCGGAGGCTGGCCGGAAGCACGCGTGCCTGTATCTCCGGAGAAATGCTCTCCTACGCACCCACTTATAATACACACAAACAACAATACCGGAATAATCATCTGGCGCATCATCTCATTCATTGAAGCAAAGGAGTACAATTCAAATTACCGCTATCCCAAAATTACATTCTGCTTCGGCCACACTCAACAACCGGGCCTCGACATTAAACGCCGATCATTGAGCCTGTCTAAATGCACGAAACAATTTGAATGCCTCGAAGCAAAGGTATAATATGATTTGTATTGCCGGGAATCGTAATTTTGCCGGCTTATGCTGATTTCATTACAAAACATATCTTTTTCGTTTGGCTCCCGCTCTATACTGGATGAGGCAAACTGGCAGATCAATACCGGTGAGCGTATCGGACTGGTGGGTAGTAACGGTGCCGGAAAATCAACCCTGCTGCGGCTGATCACCGGAGCTTACAGGCCGGACTCCGGCTCGATCAACAAACCCAAAGATGTAACGCTGGGTTTCTTCAATCAGGATCTGCTGAGCTTTTCGACCACCGATTCTATCCTGCAGGTGGGTATGCAGGCATTTGAAAAAGCACGGCAAATTGAAAAAGAAATGGAACGGTTGCTGCACGAGCTGGAACATAAGCCGGAAGATGCAGACCTGCTGGATCAATATAGCCATGCACTGCATGATTTTGAAGTAGCCGGTGGCTATGAAATGGAACACCGGAGCGCTGAAGTACTGGAGGGATTGGGCTTTTCGACCACCGACTTGTCCCGCCCTTATAACGAATTCAGCGGTGGCTGGAGGATGCGGGTACTACTCGCCAAAATGATGCTCCAGGCGCCCGACCTGCTGCTGCTCGACGAACCGACGAACCACCTGGATCTGCCTTCTATCGAATGGCTGGAACGCTATCTTCAGAGCTACCCCGGCAGCGTAGTTATCGTATCGCACGACCGGTACTTCCTCGACCGGATGGTAACGAAAATCGTAGAAGTATGGCAGCGCGACCTGCATCAGTATACCGGAAATTATTCCTTCTTCCTGAAAGAGAAGGAAGAGCGTATGGATATCCAGCAGAGAGCATACGAAAATCAACAGGATTATATTCGTCAGCAGGAACGCTTTATAGAACGCTTCCGGGCAAAAGCGACCAAGGCGGCCCAAGCCCAAAGCGCAATGAAGCGGCTGGACAAGCTTGACCGGATCGAAGCACCTGATGACTCTGTACCTGTAATGAATATTAACTTCGACGTCGCTGTACAACCCGGGAAGATCATCAATACGCTCACCGGTATCAGCAAAAGTTTCGGAGATCTTACCATTCTGAAAAATGCAAATGCAGAAATCAACCGCGGCGATAAAATTGCGCTGATCGGCGCCAACGGACGTGGTAAATCCACACTCCTGCGTATTATTGCCGGTAGGGAAAAGTTTGAAGGAGAACGGAAAGAAGGGCACAATGTAGAAGAAAGCTTCTATGCCCAGCACCAACTCGAAGCATTGAACATTGAAAATGAAATACTTGAAGAAATGAAACGGGCCGGATCCGGCAAAACGGAACTGGAACTGCGCCAGTTGCTCGGCTGCTTCCTCTTCAGCGGAGACGACGTATTCAAGAAGATCAAAGTATTGTCGGGCGGGGAGAAAGCCCGTGTAGCGCTGGCCAAGGTCATTGCCGCCAAAGGCAACTTCCTGATGCTCGACGAACCGACCAACCATCTTGATATGCAATCGGTCGAGATGCTGATTGATGCCCTCAACAAATATAGCGGCACACTCATCCTGGTATCGCACGACCGTTATTTTATCAGCCGGACCGCCAATAAAATATGGGAGATAGAAGACGGCGAGATCAAATCTTTTGACGGCACTTACGATGAATGGGTTATATATAAGCAGGAGCGGGCCGTACGCGAGCAAAAAGCAAAAGAAACTACCTTAAAAGATACGAAAAAAAATCCGGTCACCCAAAAAAACAAACCGGAGCCATCTGCGAATGATGCAGTACTGCGCGCACTGCGTAAAGAACATCAGGAGAAACAACGGACCTTTCAGAAACTGGAAACTGAAATAAACCAACTTGCTGAATCTGTACGCGATGTGGAAGCACAATTGGCTGATCCTGCCGTGTATGCCGACAAGGAGGTTTTCCTCAAACTCGACACACAATATAAATCACTCACGGGCCGGCTTAAAGATCAAAATAAAGAATATGACAAGATATTCGAACTGGTCATTGATCTGGAAGAACAGATCAAAGCGGCAGGTGGATGAATATTTTATTGTAAATTCGCAGGTTAAGTAATTTATCGTTCACAATCGGCAGCAGGTTGCAGGAATAAGAATGATCGTGATGTGAAGACAAACCTGCTTGCTGTTTATATAAATATTTATTGATGGGATGTGGCAATTGTGGTACCGGTCATGATGGCAAACCGGCAGGTTGTAAAAGTAACGGAGGATGTAGTTCCGGCGGATGCAACCGTATGAATGTATTCGACTGGCTAAGCGCCTTACCCTTATATGACAGCGCTAAACCATACCCGGTAATAGAAGTTTCCTTCAATCGCGGAAGCCGAAAAGATTTCTACCGGAATAATACACACCATATCTTCGAAAAAGGGGAACTGATCGCAGTGGAAGGCACCAGTGGATTTGATGTCGGACAGATAAGCCTTACCGGAGAACTGGTGAAATTGCAGATGAAAAAATACGGGATTGATGACAGCCCAACATTGAAGCGTATCCTCCGCCCCGCAACAGAAGAAGATATCACACAATGGGAACATCACAAAAGCCGAGAGCAGGACATCATGGTGCGCAGCCGTGCTATCGCCCGCCAGTTGAAGCTGGAGATGAAGGTCTGTGAAGTAGAGATGCAGGCAGATGGGAAAAAGGCAACCTTCTTTTATACAGCGGACCAGCGGGTGGATTTTCGGGAGTTGATTAAAATATTTGCCTCAGAATTCCGGGTAAAAGTGGAAATGCGGCAGATCGGCGCCCGACAGGAAAGTGCTAAAGTCGGCGGAATCGGCTCCTGCGGTCGTGAACTCTGCTGCAGTACCTGGCTTACCGACTTCAAATCGGTGAATACCACTGCCGCCCGTTACCAGAATCTGTCCATCAACCAGACCAAACTGTCGGGACAATGCGGCAGGTTAAAATGTTGTCTTAATTACGAACTGGACACTTATATGGATGCGCTCCGCGTATTCCCCGACCATGCAGATACCATCCAGACTGCAAAAGGTCCGGCTTATCTCCAGAAACGGGACATCTTCAAAAGCCTTATGTGGTACAGCTTTTCCGATACCAACAAACAATACCCGCTTTCCATTTACCGCGTTAAAGAAATACTTGAGCTGAATAAACAAGGCGTACGACCGGACGAACTTCAGCCTGTAGAACTGGATGTTGATACAGAAAAGAAAGGTATAAAAGTAGATGTGGGCTTTGTAAATGATGTAGGGCAAATAAGCCTGAAAGCTCTTGAAAAGTCTGGCCGTAAAAGAAAAGGAGGCCATAAAGCACGGCAGCAGGGCAACGCTGACAATAACAAGAAGCAACAGTTGTCCGCTACCCCTGCCCCACCTCGTAAATCCCGTCCCCAGCAGCGCTCCGGGGATCAGCAGAACAAACCGCAACAACAGGAGAGTGGACAACCGCAACACAGGCAATCACCCAAACAACAAAACGGAGAGCAATTACAACAAACGCGTACGCCCCGGCCGGCAGGAGAACAAGCGGCGCAACCAAACAAAAAATCACGTAATAACCGACATCGGCCTGATAAGCCTAAAACAAACGAAGGGCAACAATAATAACAAATGCTAACCGGGTTGTTTTTATTGGCAGATCATTAATCCGGCAATAAAAACAACCCGGTTAGCATTTGTTATATTACTCTATAACCAACTTTTGTACTTCTGAAAGAGAATCCCCTTCCAGCCGGAATAAATACACACCGGGAGGAATTTCACCAATATTGATATTTTTCCTCACAGCACCAGACAGCACGTCCCATTCATCGAAAAACACAGTTTGTCCTATAAGACTTAAGATACGGGCCTCAACACGCTGCTTCGCAGTGGCATGAAAAGCAACTGAAAGGTGGCCGGATGCCGGATTGGGATAGATCTTTACAGATTCTATACCTACATCACGAACACGGGTCGCCCATTCCAGCTGTACATCCAGGAACGATGTATCCCCGCTGCATAATACACCATTCGTCTCCTGTACCGCTACACGGCCGGAAAGATGATTACCCCATTGAACCACTACCTCGCTCGTACCATTACCGCTTTGAACCGTACCATTTTCGACACTCCATTCATATACCGATCCTGGTGTATTGGGCACATAATACATATCTTCTCTGTACGCCATTGAATGTATATCTCCATTGATCTGTACGTCTGCCGGGCGTTCCAGCACCTCAATTGTAACCGTCCGCTTTACACTGTCTGCACCTCCATAATTTGAGACTTTAAGCGTAACCTCAATCGTATAAACACCAGGTGTACTATAAGAGATTTCAGCCTGCTGTGCGGTGGCAGTAAAAGTCGCTGATGATTCCGAAAGCAACCAATCCCACGAATGCGGATCGTTTTCGGATGCATCAGTAAATCGGATAGGCTCATCTGTACAAACGCGCATCTTCTGAACGGAAAAATCCGCAACCGGCCTTACAGGTTCCACACCGGAAACAATCAGGGAATAGGCCTGTGATTTCCCTTCATGAAGCTCATTCTTATGGGAAATAACGAGTCTGTATTCGCCGGCCTGCGGCGCTGCGATAAATATCTGCTCCACATTATCCCTGAAGTTGTCGCCCGTTGTAGCTGCTGCGGAAGGGTTGGCAGGATTAAGTATATAGGGTAACACAACAGCGTTGTCAGACTTCCGGATCAGGCGGATATCCAAATCGTTAACCAGCATCAGATCCGGGGGGTCAAGCGCAGGCGCTACCGGGCTGCCCGGCGGGTCGGTCCAGCAAATCGTCAGCTTTAATGGTTCGGACCCGTCTGTAGTGTATGACTGGAAAAAAGTTTCCCTGTTACCTAACGTTCGTTGCTGAATGCTGTAAGGCAATCCGCTGTTGATCAGCGCAACCGCTCTTGGTATATTGATCAGTCCCCAGCCATGCTGATAATCCGGCCCCGGGGCTGGTCCGGCTTCATCTGTCGTATGAATGGCAAGGGCTTTAAGCGTTGCGGCCAGCATAAACGAATCGTTGAGAAGCTCATATTGTTGCTGCAGCAGCAACAGGGAACCGGACACTACCGGCGTGGCCATAGAAGTACCATTAAAACTCCGGTACTGGGCATTATGCCCCTCCGTTGATGACCGGATACTCTGTCCGGGCGCCACCACATCCGGTTTAATACGTCCATCATCCGCAGGTCCCCATCCGCTGAATGCGGTCATATCTACATCAGACGAATCTGTCCAGCCACCGGGTATTTTCCAGACTGCTCCTACCGTCAGAATATTCTTGGCGACAGCATAGCTGGCAATACAATCATAAGGACCTACTGTACGAGGCGCTGTACTTACCTGCCATCCATTACTCGTCCACACTTCATGCGTACCGGAACGATTTGTATTCCGGTCATTACCTGCGGCTTTGCAAATCAGATAATATGGATTATTGGCAGCTATACGATCCCAGGTTTCCGCACGGCGGTTATAAAATCCATAAGTATAATCCTCCACCGTGCTGATGGAAATATCTCCATGCCAGCGCCAGTTACCGGAAGAATTATTCCATCCTGCCACTTGCCCGTACGAGTGGTTGGAGATCAGCATTCCTGCTCTGGCGGCAGCAGTCATTTCCGCATCATCATTATTCCAGTCGTATGCCCTCAGAGTTGCCTGATACGCCATACCTTTTGCATCCGCATCTATGCCGGCCGCGATCATCGTACCTGCCACATGCGTGGGATGCTGCTCCATACCCGCATTATCTGCCTGCGCCACCCTGCTTCCAAACTCCTGATGTGTAAGACGGACGCCACCACCATCCCAGATACCAAGGCGATTCCCGGACAGATTACCGGTCAGTGAAGTGCCCGCCGCACCTCCCGGCCAGACTTTATCAACTCCTATTGTCTCCCCGGCCCCTGTATTACAGGTGGTGTTAAACAACATCATGCCGGTCTCGGAAAAACCTGCAAAACCGACAATCGTGCCGTCTTCAGCAGTATAATATAACGGGAATCCCTGCTCCTCCGCTATTGCTGCAGCACGCAGGCTGTCCTGTCTGTATTGCAGCTCCAGCAACCGGATCAGCGCATCATTATCATAATCTTCTCCATGATATACCGACTGCGCAAGGACCGTAACAGATAAACCACACAAAACCAACAAGCACAAACAAGAAAATTTCATCTCACTATTTTTACTCGTTTATAATAACATTTGTTTCCGCAGGAATAATACCTTTCAGGTGAACCGTAACATGATAATACTCATCAGCGTCATACACCCTGGTCCGGACAGACAACTGAACGGGATTACCCGGTGTAAAATCCGCTGCTTTCACTTTGCTGCGTACCCGGCTGCGATCTTTATCTGAAAAAAAACTTTTACCGTCTTTGGTTTTGATATACACAATCTTCACGTCATCCGTATTGATGCCGTTCACCTGTATCATATCCAGATTATTGTCTGTAACGCTCACGCTCAGATAACCATTCTTAAAGTCAAATACAGGTGTATCTGCCGGTGTAAAAATAATTTTCCTGCCTTTGCTGTCTGAAAAAAATATACCGCCGTTATCTCCGGCCAGGTCGTGCACCCCCGCATGACAGGAAAACATCACCAATACCAGTAAAAGACCATAACAACGTCTAAAGACCAGATGGCGCATACAGGCAATAGCGAGTGACAGAATATACTTGTTTTTCAAAAAGTCATTTTTCCGGATCAGGGAAACAAATACAAACCTCAGGACTTCATATTTACATATTGCAAAGGCTGCTCCAGACCAGCCGACCGGCAGAGCTGGATAACCCCCTGCAGATCGTCCAGCTTTTTACCTGTCACCCGGATGGTATCATCCATGATGGCCGGCTGTACTTTTAGCCCACTGTCTTTGATCAGCTTTACGATCTTTTTGGCCATATCACGATCAATGCCGCTCCTTACGGGTATGACTTTACGCACATATTTACCGGAAGGTGCAGCTTCCCGCGACAGGTCAAAGCTATTCGCTTCAAGCCCCTGGCGCATGGCTTTGGTAAGCAATACATCTTCTACCTGCCTGAGTTGCATATCGCTTTCCACTTCTACCTGCAACAGCATATCTTTTTTATTCAGCTCAAGCAAAACATGTGTTCCCTTAAAATCATAACGGTTATCAATCTCTTTTTTGGCAACATTAACAGCGTTGTCCAACGTCTGTATATCCACTTTGGAAACAATATCGAACGAGGGCATATGATATATTTTGCAGGTGAATTAATCCAGTAAAAATAATCAAAAATCCCGTAGAGACGCAATGCATTGCGTCTCTACGGGATTTCCACCCATACCTGATCTGCATCCCGTTTCCGCAATGCAAGAGAATATCCAGCTACACGGATTGCCAAAGGATCTCCCAACGGAGCTTTTCTATCCATTTGTACAGAAGTGCCGGGTACACAACCCATTTCCATCAATACAAGCTCCACCCGGCTTTCTCCATAAGAATGAATCCGCGCAGTTTTACCTGCGGGTAAAGCAGAAAGACGTATCACCTTATTATCTGCGTGATCCATATCAGCAAAGGTAGCACAAACATCACCCATAATAATTTTATAAAACGTGCTCCTCCCCTTCTGCCAACAGGCGCATACAGCCGCATGCGCTACCTGAGCTTTCCGGCCACATGCTTTTTACGCTTATAACATACTTTATAACAATATTTACATTTATACTTCCTTACCGGTAGCCCGGGGAAAAAGAATTTCAGCAAAAAAGGTCTGGGAACACGGGATAGTTCATGCTTTTTACACCTCGGACATAGATTACTGTGCTTATACTCCGCGATCCATCCCGGGGGTAATTCCGTAGCCGGCTGTGTTGCAGCGGGAGATTGGGGAGATACATGGTCATCTTCCGTATGTAATGGTTTTTGAGACATAAGACTAAGCGAGCGCAAAGTTATCCGGAAAGAATATACGGTTTGCAAGATACGTAATTATTTTCTTATGATGAAACTATTATCTTAAAGTGAACACCATATGACCGGACAGGTATATAAAAACGGGGATCATTAACTAAATGATATCTGCCGGTATTACCATTCCCGAACCGGACCGGATCAGCTCATGGAATAATCAGGTCATATAGCGGGTCATAAACCATGCAATCACTATCTTGCACCTGTTTTTCTAACACACATACTATGTATCGTACACATACCTGCGGAGAATTACTGATCACCGATGCAGGCAAAGAAGTCACCCTGGCCGGCTGGGTGCAGACCATCCGTAAATTCGGCAGTATTACTTTCATGGATATACGCGACCGTTATGGCATCACGCAATTGTATTTTAATGAGCACCTGAACGGACGGCTCAACGAAACCCCGGTCGGCAGGGAATACGTGATCCAGGTAAACGGGAAAGTGATCGAGCGGCATAATAAAAACCCGAAAATACCTACCGGCGATATAGAAATAGAAGTAAACGATTTCGCCATCATGAATATAGCAGCCGTCCCTCCTTTCACCATCGAGGAGGAAACAGACGGCGGGGATGAGCTGCGTATGAAATACCGCTACCTGGACTTACGCCGCCCGGTACTGAAACGCAACATGGAACTGCGCTATAAGGTGAACCGTTCCGTACGCAACTACCTGGACGACCAGGGATTCTGGGATATAGAAACACCCTTCCTGATCCGCTCCACACCCGAAGGTGCACGGGATTTTATTGTCCCTTCACGGATGAACCCCGGATCTTTTTATGCGCTGCCGCAAAGCCCGCAGACATTTAAGCAACTGCTGATGGTAAGCGGGTACGACCGGTACTACCAGATTGTAAAATGTTTCCGTGATGAAGATCTGCGTGCAGACCGCCAGCCTGAGTTTACACAGATAGACTGCGAAATGAGCTTTGTAGAGCAGGAGGATATCCTGCAGACCTTCGAAGGCCTGTTCAAACATGTATTCAAAGAGGTGAAAGGTATCGAGATCACAGAAGTATTTCCCCGGATCACCTGGGATGACGCCATGCGGGATTATGGCAATGACAAGCCGGACATCCGTTTCGGCATGAAGCTGCATAACCTGAAAGTGGACGGACAAATCCATTGCCCGGCGCTTGAAGGTGTGGACTTCAAAGTGACCAACGATGCGCAGACCATTCTCGCTATCTGTGTACCTGCCGGCGCCGGCTATACCCGCAAGCAGACCGATGAACTCACCGAATGGGTAAAACGTCCGCAGATAGGCATGAGCGGGCTGTTATTTATAAAATACAATACAGACGGCAGTTTCAAAAGTAGTGTAGACAAATTTTTCGATGAAAGCCGGCTCCGGGAAATTGCTGATCACTGCCAGGCAACGCCGGACGACCTGATCCTGATCCTTGCCGGTAACGAAGCCCGCACACGCAAAGCCATGAGTGAGCTGCGGATCGAAATGGGCAACCGGCTCGGGTTGCGCAATCCGGACGACTACAAGCCGTTGTGGGTTGTTGACTTCCCTTTATTTGAAGCAGATGAGGAATCCGGCAAGTGGCTGGCACGTCATCATCCGTTCACTGCCCCCAAACCGGAACAGGAAGCGCTGATGGATGACCCGGGACGCTTTGGGGAGATCAAAGCAAACGCATACGACATCGTGCTCAACGGTACGGAGATCGGCGGCGGATCCATACGTATCTTCCGGCGCGACCTGCAGGAAAAAATGTTTGCCGCACTCGGGCTGGACAAGGAAGAAGCACAGGAAAAATTCGGCTTCCTGCTGGGAGCATTTGAATATGGCGCACCACCACATGGGGGTATCGCTTTTGGCTTTGACCGTCTTTGCGCACTGCTCGGCGGACAGGAAAGCATACGCGATTTCATTGCATTTCCGAAAAATAACGCCGGGCGCGATATTATGCTCGATGCACCTGCCGGCGTTGAGCCGGAACAATTGCGTGAGCTGCATCTGAAAAATATCACGTAAAATCACATCTTCGTAAAACAATTATTTTCGACATAAGATTTTGCATTACAAAACTCATTTTTATCTTTATGGCATCTAAACAGCGGTACATGAAAAAATTTCTGCTTCCTATCCTGATCCTGGGTACTATTCTGGCATTGTCGTCCTGCAATAACGGTGATTATCTGGCCGATCCGCAGGGTAACATTCCACGCCCGCCTTCGCTTCAGGGTGCAGAAGAACGTGTCATTGACGGCTATTTCGACAGTTCTTATAAACGATTTACCGAAGGAACCTGGACACAACATGAAGGCTTGCTTGTAATCAGCGGCACCGCATCAGTCAATAAGCAGCCCCGCGCTACCATCACGCTCAACATCTGGGATTATAAAGGCCCCGGATCTTACATGATATCATCCGATACAATGGTCGGGAATTCTATTGCATACGGCATAGTCGGCTACGAAGACAGTGCAGCACAGATCTACATCGCAAAAGACGGATTTGGATACGGCACCATTACAATCCTTGAGGAAGGCGCTACATACAAAGGCGAGTTCCACGGTCTTATGTACTATGTAGATCCTGCCACTCCCGACGTACCCGGAGAAGATACTATAAAGATCTACGACGGGCGTTTCAACGTACCCAAACTGCAGTAACAGGCCCCATTCAATCCTCTAATACCGGATTGCACGCTTTTTCAGAGGAACAATAATACCTGCATAGCCGTCAAGTGCGTTGACCTGTTTAGCCAACACAGTGGAAATCAGAGAAGATGAACCGGCATAGAAAGGCCCGATATGCACTGCGGCGCCCACCGTCAGCATCTGGTATCCGATATAGGTAAACGGCATGGCAATGGAAAAATGCCGCCGCTGATACCGGGGGGTAATGTTGAACATATTTACATAACCCGGATTATAAATACCGCTGCCGCTCCCTTTAAGATTGAGCAGCACACTGCTTTGCAAATATATATGGCGCGCCACATTCCAGTCAAAATTCACCCGGAACGCTGTAGGTAACCCTACGCTGAAGCTGGTTGTTTCCGACTTCCGTGTTACCAATGTATCGGTTATGAGCCTGTGAAAATAATTCAGGTAAGGCTGATACGGCTCAGGTGTATATTGCCACCCGGCGGCATTATTTACATGCATCTCGTAGGTTGCACTACCTGTATCAGCGCTATAACGTATACTCCCGACATCCGTTACCGAAACGGCAAGGCTGTACTTGTAAGGTGTCCGTGTGTTTGGGTCGCCGTCCGGGTGATATTCGTACTGGATACCGAAATCCAGGCCAAGTCCGCCTCTTCCGTTTTTATTAAACCATGCTGAAGGCTGGCCGGTAACATCCCCATTCACATATCGGCTGATATTATCAGAATACGAAACATGCAGGTCGCCGGTAAGGCTCCGGATAGAATCCGGCACGCTTCCTGAAACAAGCATCGCCTCATCGGTATAAATACTGCCGGCAGCCATACCCATAACATACTTCAGGTTGAAACCACCCCTGAATACATGATAGAAGTCGTTGCTGAGTATACGCCCGTAAGAAAATCCGATCTCCGAAAACGTATGCGTGGTATACCCTGCCCTGGCAAACCGTACCGGCTCTTCCAGTAAAGCCCGGCTGTAATTACCGATGATCTGAAAAGCATCATTGTTTACATTGCCGCCCCGGAAGAGCGTACGCATACGTGTATAAAACCCGACAGAAGCAACCTCATTGACACGAAAAGAAACTGCAGGTCCCATCATATCCACATTCCCCCAGGCATATTTTGAAGCATACCGCTGATCTTTAAAAAAGTCACGTCCTTCAACACCTCGGCCGGGGAATCCGTTATTCACATAGCTTTTACTGAAACGGTAAGCATTCGTACCTGCCAGACCGCTCACAGAGAACAAATGCAGCTCAAGGCCATCTTCGGCGGTGGCAGTCCATGCAGGGTTGACAGGCATCTGCCTGATAGCGGGCGTTTCGCTGTTATTACTACCGATAAATTGTTGTGCACATGCTGTTGCCGGCAGCAGGCTCAGAAACAGGGGGAAGTGTTTCAGCATAAAAAAATGAGTGAAAACAATATAAACAGGAGGTGAAAAATAGAATTAAATATGAAAAGCGCCAACTTCCGTGGATAAAAAAACCGGGATAAACAAGCAATTGATGCTGCTTATCCCGGAAAAGTGCGGCAGAGGAGATTCGAACTCCCACGCCCGTTACAGGCGCTACCACCTCAAAGTAGTGCGTCTACCAGTTTCGCCACCGCCGCATCCTGTTTTGAGGGAGTGCAAAGGTAACGAGGAACATTTAAACTACAAAGTAAATTAGCGGATACCCCAGAGCTGTTGAATTCTGCAGGTGCCTGTGGAAAACTATAAACAGCGGATGGCAAACAGGACACCCCTGCGGGGTGGTCTTTATGGATATACTGCGTTCTGTAAACGGGGCGCTCCTGCGGAGCGGTACACATCGTTCTGCTCAATAGCAAGACCCCTGTTTATAAGAATAACCGAAACAGTCTACGGAGGTACATTACAGACGTTCTCTTGAAATTTCCCCGGACAGCAGTGATCAGCTAATTAAAACAATGGTTTCAATTAAACCGCACGAATCCATATTTTTGTAAAAAACACCCATGCAGCAGATACTTGTCACAACAGATCTTTCCGCCAATTCAAAAGCCGGGATACACTTTGCTATACATCTTGCCAAACAGACGGGGGCTAATCTGATCTTTATACACATCTATCAGGTGCTGCGGGCGACAACCTGGTCGGACGATCAATACCAACACTTCATAGAGCGCAACCGGGAGGGCTTATCGGAAGATCTGTCTGCTTTTGTTGCTGCCGAATATGAATCCCTGGGCGAAACACCGGGCAATTACCAGACAATAGTGCATCACAACCTGGATACAGTTGCCGGCATCATACAATCTGCCGAAAAATATCAATGCAATTATATCTGCATCAGTACCCGCGGGGCCGGGATACTGAAAAAACTGTTCGGGACCAACACAGGGAAGCTGATCATCAGTTCCGGCATACCCGTGCTTTGTATTCCAAGCGCATGGCAACCGTCACCTGTAACACGTATCCTGTATGCATCAGACATGAGAAATTATGAAGAGGAACTGCGTCATGTAGTCGCATTTGCCAAACCGGCAGCAGCTACCGTAGAGATGCTGCATCTTTATCTGCATCCCGAACTGGCAGCAGATAAAGAAAAAGAAGCACAAAAAATAGCGCAGACAACCGATTACGATGTAACACTGCACTATGAGCAGCGCAATATAGACCGTTCGATCATAGAAGAGATAGACATTGCTATTCAGAAATACAACCCGAACCTGTTGGCTATGTTTACAAACCAGGATCGTACATTCTTTGAACGGCTCTTCCTGTCGAGTAGTACGGAAGCCTACTCATTCCGTACACAGGTGCCTATGCTGACGTTTAACAAATAGAAGTGGCCCAGGCAACCATACATCCTACCAATGATGTATTTTTTAGCATGCTGCATAACAGACCGTTTTGCATGAGTCGTAAGCACGAATTAACGAACGGTGTCATCCCGACGGCAGGAGGGATCCCACATGATGCGGGCACATATTATGTGAGATGCTTCACTCCGCTTCACTGCGTTCTGCATGACACAGTGGACAGATTCATGCGATACGTCATTGTTGTATTGATTAGGACGCGCCTTATACAAATTTACAAATGACTACGCTGCTAACTCCCTATATACCGTTTGCCCCGATATCCTGGTGGTTTGCCGCATGCAATGCGGACAGTATCTGTTTTGACGGTGCAGAGCCTTTCCGGAAAATGACTTTACGCAGCCGGTATTATATTGCCGGTGCAAACGGCATCATCCGTCTAAGTATACCAATCCTGAATGGCCGGGAGCAGCGGATCCCGATGAAGGATATCCGTATCAGCCAGCAGGAACGATGGCAGACACAGCACTGGCGCACCATTCTTTCAGCATACAGACGGGCTCCTTTTTTTGAATTTTACGAACCGGAATTATACCCGCTATTTAACCGTTCATTCAACTGGCTGATTGATTTTAATCAGGAAACTTTCAGATGGTTTCAGGAGCGGCTATCACTGTCTGCGGCTATCATTTCAATTGCAGATACACACTTTGCCGGTAATGAAGCGGAAGTGACTGATTTCCGGTACGTACCATCCCGGATCCCGGATAATTTTCCGGTTTATCATCAGGTTTTTGCCGAGCGGACAGGCTTTATCCCGGATCTTTCCCTGCTCGACCTGTTGTTCGCCGAAGGCCCCGGTACACTGACCTGGCTTAAACAACATCCGTATACAATATTGTGACGGGCGGCATTTTACTCTACCAATCCGAGCTGTAAAGCCTTTTTAACGAGCGTTGCGGTATTTTTCACATCCAGCTTGATCAGTATACTGATCCTGTAATTTTCCACCGTATAGGTACTAAGGAATAGCTTCTCCGCGATTTCCGGGCTGGTATCGCCATTTACAATAAGCTTCAGCACTTCCTGCTCCCTGGGTGTCAGCGTAGATTTAAGAGATGAAGTACGTTTTCTGGTAGCGGCCAGTTCACTGAGCTTAGCCTGCATTTTCGGCTCAATATATTCACCACCGTTATAAACCGTTTCGATCGCCTGGATTAAGACTTTTTCATCGGTACTTTTCAGGATATATCCCTTTACACCATGACGCATCATGTTCGACACATAAAGCGCACTATCGAAGTTGGTAAGTGTAATGATCCTGAGCAGGGGGTATTGTTTCATGATAACCGGCGCAAGCTGATCTCCGGTTTTACCAGGCATTTGTATATCAAGCAGGAGTATGTCCGGAAGATCGACCGCAAGATGTTCCATCAGCTCCCCTCCGTCTGCGTATGTATCCGTCAGGATGATATGCGGATAACCTGCCAGCATATTCTGTAATCCCTTTATGATCATGGGATGATCATCGGCTATAGCGACTCTGATCTGCATGTGCCTGATTAACTGTTCGCTAATATAAGCTTTTCCATTTCAAATTCCATGTAAATAGTCGTGCTCTTGCCTTTAGCTGACATAATAGATAATATGCCTTCCAGCGCATGGATCCTGTATTGAAGATTCTGAAGTCCGAAACCCTTACTCTCTGTATTCGGATCAAAACCGATGCCGTTATCCTCTACCGTAATACTGATCCGGCTGTCGTTTTGCATGATCTGCACAACCGCGTGGTCTGCGTGAGCGTGTTTCACCACATTCTGGATCAGCTCCTGCGATATCCGGTACAGAAACAGCTCTACCCCTTTATCCAGCTTATCCAGCTCGCCATGGAACTGCAGGTCTATCTGCAGGGTACCGCCAGCATTGATATGCGCGCAATAGATCATCAGCGCTTCTTCCAGTCCGTGTTTGATCAGCACATCCGGCATCAGGTTATGTGCCGTTTTACGCACCTCTTCATTCGTCTCCTCCAGCATCTTCATCACATCGTCGATGACAGGTACTGCTGTTAGTTCAGGATGTTGATTACGTGCCGTACCCAGATTCATCTTCACCGCCGTAAGCATACCGCCTATACCATCGTGCAGTTCCCTGGCAATACGTACCCGCTCCTTCTCTTCTCCTTTCATCATTGCTTTGAGATGGCCGATCTCCTGTTCCTGCTGGAGAATGCGGATACGGTTTTCCTGCACTGTTTGTTTATGCTTGTAATTCCGGTATACCACAATCAGCAGCAGGATCAAAACAGAGGCCCCGGCTGCGGTCACCATGATCCAGAAATTTTTGGTTTCGAGATTCCGTTTTTGTTTGATGATCAGTAATTGCTTTTCGGTAAGTTCCTTGTCTTTCTGTGCGGTGCGGTATCTGATCTCCATCAGACGCACTACCTTACTGTTCTCTTGTCTCGAAAGACTGTCTTTTACTTTCAGTAACATATCCTTATGTTTCAATGCCAGTTCCAGATCACCCTTCGCCTGGTATACCACAGAAAGTGCACTATGAACATTCTTGACTGTGGGTAAAGACATATGCGTGTTCCGCTTCAACATATCGAGCAGCAACCGTTCTGCCTCATTGACATTCCCCTGCTGATAATAAGCGCTGGCAAGCAAACTGAGCGCATGTTCCTTATCCCTCTCTCCGATTCTGCCATCATCATGAAACGATGCAGCCCGCCGGAGATATATAACAGCTTTATCCGGCTTGTTCATATTTACATACCAGCCTCCCAGATTCAGCAGGGAACCATGCAACACCTTTTCCAGATCGTACAGTTCACCCAGACGCAATGCTTTTTCAAAGTATCCCCTGCTTTCCATCAGATTAGCCCCGTCGAGCTCATACAGAATGTTCCCCATATTGATATAAAACTGGCCCAGCGCCGCCTGATTCGTGTCCCGCACCAGCAACTGCTCAGCCTTGTTCATATAGAAAAGTCCGTCCTCCGGCCTGAGCTTGCTGGCAAGATTCGTATAGATCATGCTTCGGGACATAGTTGAGGCATACTTCTCAGCATAGGCTACAGCTTTATACATAGCCTGCATAGAAGCATCATACATACCCGAAGCCCCATATGCATTTCCGATGTTATTATATATGGTAGAAAGTGAAGCATACTCCTGCCCGGCCTGTGCAAATGCCAGTGCCAGATTAAAATAATTCAGGGCATTAGCATATTCCCCGTTATCCTGGTGCAGGTTACCCAGTTCTACGAGTGCCCCTACTATTCCACGGGTCCAGACCAGGCGTCTGCTCTCATCAAGCACGAACCGGATCAGCTTCACTGCACTGTCCGGATGCGCCCTGCGGTACTCCCTGGATTGTCTGATCAGTTCCTGCAATTCGAGCGTATCCCTGACATGCGCAAGGGGGAAATCATAAGAAAAATTTGTTTCGGACGGGTTATCCTGAGCCCGGATATTTCCGGGCAGAACGAACAGAATCAACTGAACAACGAACAGAGTGATGAACAGATAACGATACACGACACCAAAAAGCAATGATACAATTATTCCTTTACCCAGCAGACAATATTAAATACTAAAAAAAAATATGAACCAAACCCACTGGAATTCAAATTTTCTCGATCCATAGTTTTGCCTTAATGTGGTTGCAATATTTCGCATTAGTAATAAAATTCTGAAAATCAACAATTGATGAAGAAGGGTCTATTTTTTTATTTAGCAACATTATTATTTTTAATCCATTGTGCCGTCTCAACACAGGCACAGGTAGACTTTCGCTGGGCTAAACAATTCGGAGGTACCGGCATTGATCAGGGACGGGCTGTGGTTACAGGACCGGACGGATCTATATATTTCACCGGGAACTTTGGTGGTACAGCTTCATTTGCCCAGGCTTCAGGAACCATCTCGCTGACCAATTTCGGGTCGGGAGAAGATATTTATGTCGCCAAAGCGGATTCGAACGGTAATGTGATCTGGGCCAGGCAAATGGGGGGAACAGAGCATGACAGAGGAGCCTGTATCACCCTGGATAATCAGGGTAATCTTTATGTAGGGGGCTATTTTACAAAAACAGCCAGCTTTGGCTCTGGTCTGACGCTTCAGGCTGGTGGGTATTCAGACGGATTTCTGATGCAACTGGATACATCCGGGCAGATAAACTGGGTACGACAGCTCAAAGGAAATGTGGGGAATGACCATATCCTGGATGTGACCACCGACCGTCAAAACAACGTAATTGTGGTGGGTATTTTCCTCGACAGCGCAGATATCGGTACCCCGGCTGCACCCTACATCATACGGTCCGGAGCCGCCACATACAATACGTATATCGGGAAATACGACGATCAGGGTGATCTGATCTGGGCAAAAACCTTCGGCACCCAGCAATACAGCAGTGTAAGCGCTATATCCGTCACTACCGATCATGATAATAATCTGTACCTGGCAGGAGCATTCAGCGGCACTATCGACTTTGACCCGGGCACCGGCTACTTCCCGCTTACAGGGGGGTACGACTACATTGCCAAGCTCACCTCATCCGGAGATTTTGTCTGGGCAAAGCAGATGGAAGCAAGCAGCGGAATGACCGGCGGAATGAATGCCATTCATGTGGATACCCTTACAAACAGCCTGTATGTATGCGGATCATTTGAAGGGCGGGTTGATTTTGACCCTGCCCCCGCAAGACACTGGCTCAACGCAAAGGGTTATACCGAAGACGGATTCATCCTGAAGCTGGACACAGCAGGCTCGTTTCAATGGGTAAGGCAACTGGAGGCATGGTATGGTATTAACACGCGCGACATTACAACCGACAGGTTCGGGCGTCTGTATATCTGCGGATATTTTATGGAAACAGCCGATCTGGATCCCGGAACGGATAGCTTTCTTGTATTAAGCAACGGAGGCTTTGATTCGTATCTGCTGAGCCTGGATCCGGCAGGTCAGTTTTTATGGGGAAGAAGTTTCGGCGGGAATCAAAATGAATGTGTGTTTACGATGTCGGTTACTGAAGAGTTCACGATCAACAGCACTGGTCTCTTCGCCGGTAATGCCGATTTCCATATTGACCGGGATACCTACGCATTTGTCAACAGCGCGGGGAATCATGATATTTTTCTGCACCAGATATCCGTATTTTCCTGCAGATCCCACGATGTCATTATCAACGTTGATAAAGACACGCTGAGCATCACACAGGATTTCGTCTCTTACAGGTGGTTGTTTAATGGCGATACGATTCCGGGTGCAACAGGAAAATCCCATATAGCAGCAGAGAACGGATATTATGCTGTCGCTTTCGTAGATGAAAGCGGATGTGCTGATACATCTCAAACATATCATGTAAATAACCTGAGCATACAGAACGGCACCACGTATGCCCCGATACAGGTTTATCCCAATCCGGCGGAAGATTATATTTATATAAGCGGCGCTACAGCCCCCCTACGCCTCACGCTGAAAGATATCAACGGCAGGATTATAATGATCTCAACGGATAACAGGTTACAGACATCAGACTTGCCCGGCGGACTATACTTCCTTCAGATTGCAGTACCCGGGAAATCACCGGTTACTGTCAAGCTTCTAAAAAAATAAATCCGAAACCCTCCTCTATTATTTATTCAATAAAACAATGTATATGAACAAAAAAATGACATTATTCACCAAAAAATCAAAGCTGCGGGCTGTCTGTATGCTGGCAGGTTTCAGCGTGCTATGTTCACTCCCCTATAGCGGAAGCGGACAATATGGGTTGTATGGCTTTGGAGATCAAGGTTACGGACAACTGGGCAACGGCACTACGGGCGGCGGCACCCTGAACCCCAATACTAATCCCATTCATAACGATGTCAATAACAGATTTAAAGATCTGTCGGGAGGTCAATGGCATACACTGGCCATCAAAGAAGATGGTTCATTATGGGCCTGGGGGAGAAATAATTCGAGGCAGCTTGGCGATCCCAATCTTTCGAACGCAATAAATTATGCGTTACCTCAACTGATTGACAACGGACAGGGAAGCTATGGCAAATGGGCTAAGGTATTTGCGATAGGCATATCTTCATCTTTTGCCATTGCAGAAGACGGGAGTCTCTGGGCCTGGGGGACTAATACAAACAACCGTTTAGGACTTCCCGGAACACCCGGCACCACAGTAGACAGGCCCACCCAGGTGATGCCCGGCAGCAAATGGCTAATGGTAAGCGGAGGCGACGACGACGGATTGTTTACTATTGGACTGCAGGCAGACAGCACATTATGGGTATGGGGCGCCAATAATGCAACCAGCCACACCTTAGGAACGGGAAATGCAACTGCCCAGGCCGTGCCGTTTGCCATTATGCCGGGGGAAAAATGGCGTATGATAAGTTCCGGAAACAAATACACACTTGCTATACACGCGAATGGTTCTCTCTGGGGTTGGGGTAATCGGTGGACAAGTCTTGCAGGAGCCTTCGGTGACACAACTCTGTCTGCCGGAACTTACAATCAGCCTAAACTTCTGGATCAAGGAGCCGGCACTCACGGGAAATGGGTCATGGTAAGTTCCCGCAATCTGCATACGCAGGCAATCCGGGAAGACGGAAGCCTGTGGGGATGGGGTCAGAATACTTCCGGACGTATAGGAGACGGCACCAATGCTCATCCTTTAGGGCGCAAGATGGTTGACAATGGACAGAGCGGCAAATGGAGTAATGTCCTCGCCGGCCATCAATGGTCCCTCGCAATAAAAGAAAACAATGAAATTTATGTGTGGGGCGAACCTATTATGGGTCCATCCAATTATAACGTTTACTCCCCTAAACTAATTACAGAAGCCGGCAATCAGGGTACTCTCGTAAATGGAAGGATATATACAGGCAGGACTCATGGATTCTGGATCAATGAGTATCCCATTGTATGTCCGGGAACACTTAACCGGACTATCAGCCAGCTCACAGTAAACGGAGGCAGGATCACATGGCCTTCAGTACCCGGTGTTATCGGTTATGACATTGCCATTGACCAGTCTGCCACAGCGGCTCCTGCCGGTTCTTCGCAAAACATAACCGACACGACGTATGCAGCAAGCGGGCTGAATGCCGGTACAAAATACTATGCCCATATCCGCACCAGCTGCGGTCTCGCTTCGTATTCTGCCTGGGATACTATTTCCTTCACCACTTTACCCTGCCTGAGCCCTCAAAACCTTTCAGCCGGTTCCATAGGTGTAGACGGAGCAACCATTAACTGGGGTGCTGCAGGCAGCGCTACAGATTATGAAATAGCCATTGACCAGACAGCCGCACTCGCACCTTCCGGAACATCCACTTCTCTGACCGGTACTTCTCATAATACAACCGGCCTTGCAGCAGGCACCACATACTATGCCCATATCCGCACCAACTGCGGAGGTGGCAATTACTCTGACTGGGATACCGTATCCTTTACTACCCTTCCCTGTCTGGCGCCGCTGCAGATAGAGGCGAATACCATCAGGTCTACACAAGCAACTATTCAATGGGCTGTAGCTACACATGCTCAAGGATATGAGGTAGTAGTGGATCAGACTGCCGCTCTTGCTCCTTCCGGCACTCCGCTGCAGGTATCAGGCACATCACACAACGCCTTAAGTCTCAACCCCGGCAATACTTACTACGCGCACGTTCGCACACACTGTGGAGGCACCAATTATTCCGATTGGGACACCGTTTCCTTCACTACCCTCCCGCTCTGTCTGCAGGCTCCCAATTTGATGGCGAACAATGTCAGCGCTACGACGGCTGAGATCAACTGGGACGATGTAGTCCTGGCCATTGAATATGAAATTGCAATAGACAAATCAGCGACGCTGCAACCTGCCGGCTCTGCGTCTTCTCAAACAACCACACAATTCAGCGCCACACAACTGGATGCGGGAGAGACCTATTTTGTTCACCTGCGTAGCAACTGTGGCAATGATAATTATTCCGAATGGGATACGCTTTCCTTTACTACTGCTGACCCCAGCCTGGTGAGTACTGAGTTTGCAAACGGACATACCCGTATCTATCCTAATCCGGTGAAAGACGTACTTCACATTCAAACAGGAGTACCGGTAAGTGCTATTATCCTGAATGTTCAGGGACAACAAGTATTTACAGGGTCGAATATACGGGCGGTAAACGTAACTGATCTGCCAGCAGGATTGTATATGCTGCAGTTAAATAATCTGAATACAGGCGCTCCCATGGGGACCCAGCGTTTCCTGAAAGAGAACAAATAGTTTTGCACCATTTGCCGGCAGGCTGCATAAGCAGCCTGCCGTTTTTTTATTATAATCTCTCATGCTCCGGCTTCTCACACTTCCGCTCGTATGTTTATTCTGGTGCTTCTTTCCGGCCTCTGCACAGTTCTACAACCAGTACCCGGAATTCATACAGGCAAACAGGATATGGATGTTCGGCATGCAAGCCGGGATTACTTTCGGAATTAATAATCCGGCCAGCTTTACAGCGCCGATCGTCATCGGGGAAGGTATTGCTGTAGCCAGCGATCCGCAAACAGGAAATCTGCTTTTTTTTAGTGACGGACGTGTGGTGCGCGACCAAAGTTACACTCTGATGCCCAATGGCAATAATATATTGGGCAATAATGGTTCGTCATCTCAGGGAGCATGTATCATCCCCCATCCGGGAGACCCTGATAAGTATTTTCTTTTTTCCCTGGAAGACGCAAACGGCAATGGTCAGCTTTATTACTCGGTTGTAGATATGAGTTTGAACGGCGGCTTCGGCGATATACCCGCCGGTCAAAAAAACATCCGGCTCGACAGCAATCTGAGTGAAGCTATGATCGCGGTACCAGGTAATAACTGCGACATCTGGCTGCTGGTGCATACCCGTACCGATCCTGTCTTCAAGGCATACCGCATTACAGCCGCAGGACTTAATACACAACCTGTAATATCAGATACAGGCCCATGGCCACGCAGCGGACGCCGTACCTCCGGCGGACAGTCCTACGATGCATTCGATTATTGTATGATGCAGATATCTCCTGACAGAAACATGATTGCCCTCAGCTCTGTCCACCCGAATCCTCCGGCAGCTCCCGCCGGCACCCCATTCCTGACCGGAACGCTGCTCTGCCGTTTTGATCCGGATAACGGCACAGTTGCTGATCCACTGCTGCTGAACCAGACAGCTACCCCCAACTTGAGTTTTTCTCCTGATGCAAGGCTGCTTTATATTGCCTATCCGGATTTTACAGACAGAGTGTGCTCCCTGTACCAGTACGATATTACAAATTACGACTCCGCAACCATTTCCGGATCCGGAATTTTCATCGGAAATATCCCCAATCCCTACAATTCCAATTTCCAGGAAGCCCGTATGCGACTTTATCATGACACTATTTACATTGCAGGCTATCTTTCTGAAACCATGCACCGGATCAACAATCCGGATCAACGCGGCACAGGCTGCGGACTGCAACTGAATGCCATACTGTTCCAACCTGGTACTGCCCCTATTGCAGGACTGCCTTCGGATATAGTATATACGCTCGAGCCTGATACCGTCAGTGTACTTCAGGACACTTTTATTTGCCCGGGCCAGACGCTGCAGCTACATGCGCCTTCACGCCCGCCTTTTCGGTGGGACAATGATAGTGCGGGCACAGCAAGGCAGATAAATGCTCCAGGTGTATATTATGTTTCAGGAAATACTGAATGCCATATCAGGGTTGACAGCTTCCGTGTTCGTTTCCAGCCCGGAGATACATCTTTCGCGATGTTACTGGACACCCTGATATGCCATTATCACGAAAGTCTGTCTGTAAGCGCACCAGATAGCTACCCTGTTTATCGCTGGAGCACCGGAGACACCAGCCGCACGATACGCCCTGCCAGCTATGGTACCTTCTGGGTACTATCCGACAGCTTCTGCACATCACGGATAGACACGGTTCGTATACGCGGTACAGATCTCAGATTTTCATTAGGCAGGGATACATCCCTGTGTGCAGGCGATATACTGCCGCTCGCAGTACCCATCCCCGGGCAATATCAATGGCAGGACGGAAGTACGCAACAGAGTTTTCAGGCGACGGAGCCCGGACGTTACTATGTATCCGTTGCTTCGCCGGAGTGTTCCTGGTCGGACACTATACTAATCACACCCTTGAACGCTCCTCAATCGCTTGGAGCAGACCTCAGCTTCTGCATGGATGCAGTTATTGAAGTCATACTGGAAGCCTATACACCCCCCGGAGCCGTTGCTCTGTGGAACGACGGGAGTGTAGGTAATATCCTTACAGTAAACGATACGGGAGTTTATTGGGTACAGGTTTGCATGGAAACCGACACGATCCGGATCTCCAAAGAAATATGCACGTGTGATCCCTTTCTGCCTGATGCATTCACGCCCAATGGGGATGGTATCAATGATCAATTCCGACTTCTTACGCCCACGGGATGTGATATACGATTCCTTCACATGGAAATCTACAATCGTTGGGGTACGCTCGTATTCTCTACCCGGCAACCCGGACACGGGTGGGATGGACTGCACAACGGTAAACCTGCCGAACCCGGAACTTATATGTACAGTATCCTGGCAGAAACAGGAACACAGGGAGCAAAGAAATTGTATCAGGGAGATGTACTCCTTATAAAATAAACTGACTGCATTTGTATTCATCCTTATCCTATCGCTAATCAATAAACTTTATGACAGCATTATTCAGGTTTCAACATTACCGGTTCACCGGACTGATACCTCTGCTGGTATGCATGTCATCTGTATACTACTGTAACGCACAATACTATATTCCGGAAAACAGCAACTGGGCTTTCGGGCAATATGCAGGAATCAGCCTTTCTTCAGGCACACCGGCTGCATTTACATCCGCATTCCGGAGTTCCAATTATGCGGCATGGGAAGCCGCCGCCAGTATAAGTGATGCAGCAGGACAATTACTTTTTTATACAAATGGCGAGGTCATATGGAATCGCAACCATCTGCCTATGCCCAACGCCCACACCCTTCATGGCGGCCCGCCACCTGGCAATACTACTATTTCCATTACAGGACATGCTTCCCAGGGCACATGTATTGTACCTTTCCCCGATAGCACGGGAATGTATTATGTATTCTCACTGACCAATTCCTGGCTGAACACTGCACCCGGCCGTGGCAGACTTTTCTACAGTGTTGTTGATATACGTCTGAACGGAGGGCTGGGAGATGTGGTAGCAGGTAGAAAATGGATCCCTATCGATACCGGCCTGAGCGAGAAAATGATAGCGATACCCGGCACTTGCAACAATGTTTGGCTGCTGGTACACAGCAATGATACAAACAGGTTCAAGGCCTATGAGATCACCCGGAACGGAATCCGGCAGACGCCTGTCATTTCTTACGCAGGGCATTTGGGACGGATCATTTCTTTCGGGCGGAATGAATACTGGCTTTCCGGGGGACTGGCAGTATCTCACGACAACAAAAAAGTAGCCATGTGCAATACACAAGGAAGAACACTGGAGCTTTTCAATTTTGATAACAGCACCGGAGAGATCCTCCCCGGAACTTTTATAGTGGATATCCAATCCCGCTCCTGGGATGCTTTTTACAGTGCCTGCTTTTCTCCGGATAACAACCTGCTTTATGCCACTTCAACAGGCGATGAATATCCTCCGGCTTATCTCTTTCTGTATCAGTATGACCTGACCAGCAACGACTCCCTGACTATAAGAAATTCCAGGCAAACCGTTACCAGATGCGGCAATATGAACGAGCTGGCCACCCCGCTGGCAATGGGAAGGGATGGCCGTATCTATTTTCAGGACACGGTCAGCGACAGAAATGTGCTAGGCGTAATTGAATATCCAAACATACCCGGAACCGGAAGCAGCCCGCAACACAATTTAATACAGTTCCTGCCGGGCTCATATATGTCTATGGGACTTACAAACCTTGTGGCAAAAGCCGTAGCAGACACTACATATATCAATCACACCGCAACCGCTGTTTGTCCGGGATCAGATATAACACTGCGACCCTCCCCCGGCATGTATCACTTTATATGGAATGACGGAAGCACAGACAGTATTAAAAAGGTAACCCAGGCAGGGATTTATTATGTATCAGGATCTGTTGACTGTGGCTGGCGAATGGACAGCTTTACCGTATATGAGACGCCTGTCACTTTCTCCCTGGGTCCTGACACTATCATATGCGACGGCAGTCCTTACCGGCTTGAGGTACAAGTCCCCGGCGCCACCTATTTATGGCAAAATGGTAGTACATCCAACTATTTTGAGGTACACAGATCCGGCAGATACTGGCTACGCTTGTCTCTGAATGGCTGTATCTACAGTGACACCATTCAAATCGGGATACAGGAAATGCAACCCGTGTCGCTGGGACCAGATACAGTTATTTGTGACAACCGTTTTTTTCATGCCGGAATGAGCATACCCGGCGCCTCCTATCAATGGAATACCGGCAGTACGGATTCTGTGCTACGTATATCCGAATCCGGAACCTATATTCTTCGGGTTGATCAAAACGGATGCATTGCCAGCGATACGATACGAATTGAAACGCTTCCTGCCCCGGAGGCTCAGATTACCGCAGACCGGCCTCTTTGCCCCGGAACAGAACCGGAGCTAAGTGTGTCCCTTGCGCCAGGACTTACTTATAACTGGAATACCGGAGCCGTTACGCCATCAGTCCGGATAACCGGACCGGGGACATATTTTGTTACGGTCGTAGCAGAAAATGGTTGTGTGGCAGAAGACAGCATTTTAGTCGAGGCTATTTATCCTCCGGAAATAGATATGCCTACTGATACATTTCTTTGTACCGGAAAAGCGCTGCAACTGAACCCTGTCGTCCGGTATCCGGATATTACCGGATGGTCTGACGGTTATACCTCCGTTTCCCGGAAAATAACGGAATCCGGAAGCTACACACTACACGTATCCAATTCCTGCGGCGCGGCTACTGCAACAGTTGTTATCACCAACAACTCTTGTGAGCTAAAAATGCCTGATGCATTTACACCCAATGGAGATGGCAGAAATGATGTATTCAGGATACCCCCAAATCTTCTCTGGCTTGAAGAACCTGTACGGCTCCGTATTTTCAACCGATGGGGAGAACAGGTATTTGAAGGTAACACCAAACAGTCGGGATGGGATGGCAATCACAAAGACTATCAGGCTCCTGCAGGCATCTATATGTACTTGCTCGAATACGAACAATATGGCAAACGGCAACATTTAAAAGGAGATTTGCACCTGATAAGATAAAAGAAAACGACTAAATTTATATAGCTATGAAACGTAAGAGGCCCTCTATTATCAAAATATTGCTCCTGCTGGTTCAGGTAATATTTGTATGGTCTGACACTACAGCACAGAAACTCGACTGGGTGCAACAGATAGGCAGCAATAAAGAAACAGGAGCGAACCGTATGATAACAGACGGCGAAGGTCATTTGTATGTGCTGGGGCCGTTTGAAGACTCGGTGATTTTCAATCCTCGCTTTCAGACACCGGACACACTGGTCAACAGCAGCTCCGGACGAAATGGTCTGTTCCTGGCAAAATTCGATACATCAGGACGGCTTATATGGCGTAAGGATATCGGCGGGCAGGAGTACGTAAACCGGCAACACTGTATCGGACTGGACCGTGCAGGAAACATTTTTGTCGCCGGAGGCTTCACCGGAACTATGGAGTTTCAGACGCTTTCAGGAACCGTAAGTCTTTCGACATTGATACACCCCGGCTTTCTCTACCCCGTAGAAGGATTTGTATGTAAGCTGAATAGTTCCGGAGATTACATATGGGCCAAAAAAATCGGGGAAGGGTCGCGCACGTTCTCACCATTCAGGCTTACTGCTGATAATTCGGGGAACGTGATACTTACCGGGGCATTTTCCGACACCTCTGATCTCGATCCGGGTTTGGGTACGTTTCTTGTTTACGGAGACCCCAATACACCGGGCAGCGTTGATATTTTCATCTGTAAGCTGGATGGGAACGGAAACTTCCTTTGGGGCGGTGAAACAGGAGGCCACTGGGCAGATATGCCTCATGACATTACTACAGATGCACAGGATAATATCTTTGTCACAGGTTATTTCGGCGGAGCAGCTGATTTCGATATCGGCAGTGGCACACATATACTGGTATCTTTCGGGCTCGAAGACATTTTTATCTGGAAGCTGCGCAGCAACGGCACTTTAGACTGGGTAAAGCAATACGGCGGGCCTTCATGGGATGATTGGGGCACAGCCATTGAGGTTGATCACAATGGCTTCATTTACCTGGCAGGATGCTATGATTTTCAACTGGATTTCGGGGGCAGCAGCACAGCCCCTTTAATGTCAAGAGGAGAAAAGGACATTTTCGTTTCAAAGCTTGACAATCAGGGAAACTATATCTGGGCCAAAAGCATGGGAGGAAAAAAAATGGACACTCCCTACGGCATAACTGTCGGCCTGGACGGCCATGTATATGTAACCGGGTGTTTTGCTGATACTGCGACATTCGGCAGCGGTCCGGATTCCGTACAATTGATTGCAAATGGCATGCATGATATATTTATCTGCAAATTCGACAATAATGGCAACCAGCTTTGGGTAAAAGCCATTGGTGGCCCAACCAACACTTATCAGGCGGATTATGGCAATGCCATACTTGTCGATCAGCAGCACAGCATGTATGTCATCGGGGGCTTCACGGAAGCTGTTGATTTCGACCCCGGGAACGGGACACATATATTATCCTCGACATCCGGCAATATGGATGGCTATTTGCTCAAACTACTATGTGCTGATGACAAAACCGGGATGATCAGAGACAGTGCCTGCATTAGTTACAGCTTCCACAACAACAGCTTCACACAAAGCGGCGTTTATAACGTAATGCTGCAAAACACATCCGGATGCGACAGTGCACTTATAACACTCGACCTTACCATCATCCAAATGGCGCCTGTAATAATCCGGGTTGATGGAAACATTGCCACCACGACACAATCCTATACAAGTTATCAATGGTTCAAAAACGGTATTGCAGAACAGGACTCTACCGGTAGTTCATATACCATTACCGAAAACGGCGATTACATGGTAGTCGTGACAAATGATAATGGCTGTATTGACACATCAGATATCTATTCCGTAAATAACGTATCTGTCAGTTACAATTACAATCATAAACCGGTGAGCATCTATCCCAATCCGGCAAAAGAAACCTTATTCATAGAAAGTCCGGAACCGTACAGAGTATATATTACAGATATACAGGGAAGAAAAATAAAGGAAATAGAACCCACCACTAATTCAGTAAAAATCGGGCATCTTGTTCCGGGGATATATTATGCACATATTCTGGGCCCGGAAGGCGAAGTGATTCACGTACATACTTTCGTAAAAGAATAAACCAGAAATACAGGTTTTAAAAGGAGTTGTATTAATTCCTTTCCTATCGGATTAATTTAGAGAAAGGGAGGTCAAACTTATTTCGCTACCGGACTACTTTACCGCAACCCTGTCTTTACCGAATTTATTTTTTACGAAAGCCGATATAATCGGCAGGATAGAAATAAAGATGATTAGGAATACCACCTTTTCAAAATTGTCTTGTACAAGCGGAATATTACCCAGAAAGTAACCCGCCAGGGCAAGGCCAACAACCCAAAGGATAGCACCGACAACATTATAGGTAAGGAATGTCCGGTACTTCATACTCCCGACCCCGGCGACAAAAGGGGCAAACGTACGCACAAACGGCACAAAGCGGGCAATAATAATCGTCTTGGAGCCATGTTTTTCATAAAAAGCGTGTGTTTTGTCGAGATATTCCTGTTTTACCACCTTCCGGCCAAATAATTTCAGGTCCACGATCCGCTCCCCCACTATTTTTCCTATAAAATAGTTACAGCCATCGCCCAGAATAGCGGCAATGAGTAATAATCCAATCGCGATTTTAATATCAAGAGAACCCTGTGCCGCAAACATACCTACTGCAAACAGCAAAGAATCACCCGGCAAAAACGGCATAATAACAAGACCTGTTTCAATAAAAATGATCGCAAACAGGATCGCATATACCCAGGTATCATATTGCTCAATGAGCAATTTAAGATGATCGTCTATATGCAGGATAAAATCTACCAGTTCCATAAATTGTACAAAAAGATGCGCGAAAATACCGAATAAACCGCTGATTTCCCAGGGCAACTGGCCGGGTATGCCATCTAATCAATACTTTTGCTTCCGATTACAAAACATTATGGCACAGGCAGACTGGTTCGAACATTGGTTCGAATCTCCTTATTACCAGATCTTATATCAAAACCGCGACGAAGCGGAAGCAGGTGATTTTGCGGATACGCTGCTCTCCTGTCTGCAACCGGAACCCGGTGCACGCATGCTCGACATCGCCTGTGGGGAAGGGCGATTTGCCATACAACTGGCGGCACGCGGCTATGACGTTACCGGCATTGACCTGTCACACAATGCAATTGAAAAAGCCAGGGCACAGGAACATGAGCACCTGCACTTTTTTATACATGACATGCGCTTCCCTTTCTATATCAATTATTTCGACTATGCCTTCAACTTCTTTACCAGCTTCGGCTATTTTGCACACGACCGGGATCATATTGCTGCGGCAAAATCTTTTACCAAAGCGCTGAAGCCGGACGGCACACTTGTAATAGATTACCTGAACACACCACGAATACTAAAGCACCTCGTACCACAGGAAACCATCGTACGCGGCAGCTATACGTTCCATATTGAAAGACGGGTGGAAAGAAAGCGATTTATAAAAGATATCCGGTTTACTGATACCGATGGGAATCCCCAGCATTATACAGAACAGGTTGCCGCCTTTACCCGCTCCGATTTTGAACGTATATTTGGAGCCGCCGGCATGATGGTCACCGGTATATTCGGAGATTACAGGCTGGGCGATTACAACCCGCAATCTTCACCGCGAATGATCCTTCTTTTAAAGAAACAACATGCTTGAATGGATACAGCAACAACTACTATGGCTTGACTACAAGCTATGGTATCATATCAATACAGTATGGCACACTCCATTTCTGGATAGTGTCATACCTTTTATCCGGAACCAATACTTCTGGGGGCCTCTGTACCTTTTCCTACTGCTTTTCATGACCTTTAATTTCGGAAAAAAAGGATGGATATGGTGCCTGTTTTTCCTGGTCACATTTGCATTCAGCGATTATACCAGCGCCTCTATCCTTAAACCTATATTCGAAAGGACACGCCCCTGCAATAACCCTTACCTGCAGGACGTAATCCACCTGATCGTGCCACGGAGCAGTGGATATAGCTTTCCTTCAGCCCATGCCGCTAATCACTTTTCGCTTGGTATCTTCGTGGCACTTACATTAGGAAAACTGCACCGCGGCGTATGGATTGCCGCACTTGGATGGGCAATACTGATTTCTTATGCACAAGTATATGTCGGAGTACATTTCCCGATGGATATTTTTTTCGGAGGATTATTAGGCGCTGCATTTGGTTTGATTACGGGTAGTCTGTTCAACCGGAGGTTCGGGTTGATGCGCGGATACATAGAAAAACCCTAGAAGGTATCTCCCATGTTTTGCTTGTTCATAACAGATAAGACACTCTCTTATTATTTTATGAACAAACATCTATTGCACATCGGAACAATCACATGAAAAATCAATGTAATAATATGAATATCAAATAATTAAACAATAATAACAACACAATAAACATCTTTCAAAAAGATACCCTTATTATGAAAAAGTGAGCCGGGTTTTCATTACATTTGGCTCCTTATTTCGTTTTTTAAAAAAGTAATCAAATGGCAGCAGAAGACAAAGTAAAAGCACTAAAGTTAACTTTAGACAAAATAGAAAAAGACTACGGGAAGGGTTCCGTGATGATGCTGGGTGATAAGCAACAAGTAGCCATAGACGCCATCAGCACCGGTTCTCTGGGGTTAGATATTGCACTCGGTATTGGTGGGTTCCCCCGCGGGCGGGTAATTGAGATCTACGGGCCTGAATCTTCAGGTAAAACAACCATAGCGATCCACACGATAGCGGAAGCCCAGAAAAAAGGCGGCATTTGTGCCATCATTGATGCAGAACATGCCTTTGATGCTACTTATGCCCGCAAACTCGGTGTAGACGTGGATAATCTTATTATATCTCAGCCGGATTACGGCGAACAGGCGCTCGAAATCGCCGACCGTCTGATATCTTCCGGTGCGGTAGATGTGGTGGTGGTAGACTCTGTAGCCGCTCTGGTACCGAAAGGCGAATTGGAGGGAGAGATGGGAGAAAGCAAAATGGGGCTGCAGGCGCGACTTATGAGCCAGGCACTGCGTAAGCTGACCGCCACTATTTCCCGTACTGGTTGTTGCTGCATTTTCATCAATCAGCTCCGCGAAAAAATAGGTGTCATGTTCGGTAATCCTGAAACGACAACCGGCGGTAATGCCCTGAAATTCTATGCTTCCGTGCGCCTTGATATTCGCCGGATCAGCCAGATCAAAGACGGAGACGTAGCATCCGGCAACCGGACCCGTGTTAAAGTGGTCAAAAACAAAGTATCTCCTCCTTTCCGCCAGGTAGAGTTTGACATCATCTTCGGTGAGGGCATCAGCAAAGTGGGTGAGATCATTGACATGGGTGTGGATTTGGGCCTTCTGCAGAAAAGTGGTTCCTGGTTCAGTTATGGCGACACCAAAATCGGCCAGGGGCGCGATGCCGTGAAGCAATTCCTGTACGACAATCCGGAAGTAGCAGAAGAAATAGAAGCACAGATCCGGGGGTCCTTACAGGCAAAAGCTGAGGCATAGATTTAGTTTGAAAATTTGAAAATCGGCCATAAAATGTGTTGGATGTGGGAAATGTGACGAATGTGTTTTCACATTTCCCACATCCAACACATCTTTCACATCCGGCACATTAAACACATTGGAATACCCGCTTCAGATCAGTTGAGCGAAAACCGCTCGGCATAACCACCGGTGAAAACCTTTTCCGGCAGACTGATCAGCACTATACTCACCATACCTAAAATGATTATCAGGGATATTTCAAACTCGAAAAATGTATTGGTTCCGTCAATAATAGCCCTTGAATTTTTGTGTAAGGCCCTGCCTTCACCCACCTGGATCTGACTCAAAGCATTGAGACGCTGCAACGCATCATTGAAATGTGCCGCTGTTATTTGTGCCTGGGCAGGATCTGCACGGAGTTGATTATAGGCATATAAATGCTCTTTAAATAATCCCCATTGCTTCGACTCCTCATCCGTAAGATAAGTGGTCTCGTAATTGCTGATCAGCTTAGCGATCATCTCATCATGCGCCTTCAGTTCTTCCAGTAGCAGCGGGTTGTGCTCATCGGCTTCCATCAGTAACCGGTTCTGGTACAGATGATCACTGATGCTGAATATATAAGTGGCCGGCATCAGCCTGTCGTTGTATATGGATGAAAAAGACTCCCGGATATTCCTGAAACTTTTCCTGTCAGTCAGATTATTGAATAACAACAAAGCCATTACCACGATCAATATAGCTGCGGCTTTTTGCCTGGCGCCGCGAAATAAGCGTTTCATAAATTACCTCCTCTGATAAACGTTAGTAATTTAAGACTTTTCCGGCTTATAACCAAAACAGACATTTCATCCTACAGAAGATTCAATACACTGATAGTCAGCAAGCAGTGTGTATTTTCTCCGATTTTATAAATTCCTTGCTTTTTTAGTAACTTTGCAGGCTTTTAAACATCATTCTCATTTCTATGAAGCTGTCGCAATTCAAATTTGACCTTCCACTCAACCTTATAGCACAACATCCGTCAAAGGCACGTGAAGAAAGTCGCCTGATGATAGTGCACCGCGACACCGGAAAAATTGAACATAAAGTATTTAAAGACATCCTCGGTTTTTTCAATGACAAGGATGTCATGATCGTAAATAATACCAAGGTATTCCCTGCCCGGCTTTATGGCCGCAAGGAAAAGACCGGAGCGCGCATTGAAGTATTCCTGCTCCGCGAGCTCAACAAGCCCAATAAACTTTGGGACGTTATTGTTGATCCTGCACGAAAAATACGGGTAGGCAACAAGCTGTATTTCGGCGAAAACGATGAACTGGTAGCAGAAGTAATTGACAATACCACTTCAAGGGGGCGGACGATCCGTTTTCTTTTCGATGGCGACGAACAGGCATTCAGGGATGTGCTGGAGACGCTGGGAGAAACTCCTCTGCCCAAGTATATCAAACGCAAGCCGGATGAGGAAGACAAGCACCGGTACCAGACCGTTTATGCAAAATACGAAGGCGCTGTTGCGGCTCCTACCGCCGGACTTCATTTCAGCCGGGAGTTGATCAAGCGGCTGGAGATCGTCGGTGTGAAATTTGCAGAAGTAACCCTCCATACCGGTCTCGGCACATTCCGCCCGATCGAGGTAGAAGATCTCTCCAAACATAAAATGGACGCCGAATATTTTAAGGTTGATGAATATGCGGCAGCCATTGTAAATACGGCAAAAGCAGAGCATAATCATATCTGCTCAGTAGGTACTACTACCATGCGGGCTATTGAAAGCTCGGTAACTGCCCGTGGGCTGCTGAAACCTGCTGAAGGATGGACGAACCTGTTCATTCACCCACCTCATGAATTTTCGATCGCCAATTCACTGATTACAAACTTCCATCTGCCTAAAACCAGCCTGCTCATTATGACCTGCGCCTTTGCCGGCTATGAACTTGCCATGGAAGCCTATCAGACAGCGATCAAAGAGAAATACCGCTTCTTCAGCTACGGCGACGCGATGTTGGTAATTTAGAGAATTATGAGTTATGAATTATGAGTTACTAACTCACTCATAATTCATAATTCATAACTCATCACTCATAACTTTACTCCTCCTGCATTGATTTCATGAATTTATCAAAACCCGCTTCGTCCCGCAATACGGGGCGAAGCAGCTTGAGCAGGTTTTTCCGGTAGAGTGGATTACCGGTTCCGATCAATAGCCTGTTATCTGCCGCTTCCGTAATGACAACCAGCTCTAATGCGGGGTCGGCTGATGCTGCATGAAGCACTATCTCTTCAAACGAAACTGCATTATACGGCAAGTTATATTTCCTGAAAATGTCCTTGTATTTTCGCTTCACCTCCGGGTCACTGAGCTCTATCAACAGGTCGTATTCACTATCGCCGGTATTCGCACGGAAGGGAAAAGGAACCGGATCCGGACGGGTAGTTTTGCTTTTCGCGACATCCCTGATTTCCACCTCTTCATCCTCCTGGGCAGATACGGTTACAGGATAAATGAATCCTGAAAGGAAAATAAGAAGAATAAACGAAGCATATCTTTTCATTATGAACGCATACCATTTGCGCAAAGCTACTTCTTGTTTCTGGTTTGCCGGTCATTTTTTGCCGGTGGCTTTCCGGGAGTGTCTTTGTTCCCTTTGGCCTCCTTTACCGAGATGATCTGCCCCTGGAAATACGTCTTGTCAATGTTATCAATAGCATCGAATGCCTCAAATCTGTCTGCCATGCTGACAAAGCCAAATTGCCGGGAATGACCTGTAGCCGGGTCTATTATTATCCTGACAGACAACACATATCCAAACTCGGAAAAGAGTTGCGCCAAATCGTCATTGGTTGTTTCAGGGCTAAGGTTACCAACAAATAAATTCATAATTCCAGCATTACCAGGTTACCAGTTTCAACCTCCCGGAAAATAAACCGGGCGTTATTGTCAATGAAATTACAGGTATCCGCCGAAGAATGCAAAATTATTTTACGTAGGGGCGGGGTTCACCCCTGCCCAAAAACTGCCCAAAAACAACAACCGCGAGGGGACAACCACGAGCGGGCAACCACAAGGGTTGCCCCTACAGCATCTTTCCCTTCCAACGCCCGTACCTCAGATAAAGGCCGCTCATCACCAGCAACGTTGCCCAATACACCAGATCAGCCATCCAGGCGATATGCAGGGCACTATGCAAACGCCCGATCACCACATAGCAATAAAGCACATAAACACATACGCTGGTTACTTCCATAGCAAGGTTCACCCAGGTTTTACCTGTACCCACCACCGCATTAAAAACGACTGTGGATACCGACATCAGCAGCGTGGACAAGACAATCACCCGCAGGCTGGGTAATGCAAACTGCACCAGACCGGGATCATCCCGGTACAAAGACAGGAATGGTTCGGGGAAAAGCAATAACAATAGCCCGATTCCACCGGTCGCCATGAGACATATCTTCGCAATCCTGCCGACAAGGGGCAGCACCATTCCTTCCCTGCCCTGGCCAATCATATTACTGACCATCGTGCTGCTGGTGGCAGCAAAAGCCCAGGTCACTACACTGGTAATACCCAAAATGCTCCGCAATATCTGGGATGCAGCCAGTTCGCGCGTACCGAGATGCTCCACATAAAAGAAAAATATCTCCCAGCCACCCAGACTGAACAGGTATTGCACAATCAGCGGTGCCGAAACCCGCAGCGACCGGCGTGCCTGCTCCGGATCGAAGTGTAGCCATGAGCGCAACGGATATTGCAGGTATACCCTGCGAAAATAAAAGATACCATAAGCCACACAGCAACCCACCAGCTCACCTAATGCTGATGCAGCCGCCGCACCTTCAAGACCCAGCGCCGGGAAACCCCATTTACCAAAGATCAGCAGGTAATCAAAAACAATATTGACCAACGTCGCCGATACCGATTGGTATATCAACAAACGAGATCGCCCCGTAGCGATGTAAAAGGCATTGCTGATCTGTGTGAGCATGATAAAAGGCAATCCCCAGACCCGCACGTACAGGAAACGGATACTATATACCACATTATCCTGATCCTGCAGACCGACCCCAAAAAGGAGCGGCGTAAGCCACAGGGAGAGCATCATCAGTCCCAGCGACAGGCACACAGCCAGCATAATACCATTCGTGAATATACGCGAGATACCTTTTGTATCACCTTCTCCTGCCCGCCGGGCGATCTGTATCTGCACACCATTGGCCAGACCAGCACCAATCATCACCAGCAGCAAGTAAAAGATACCAGCCACACCGCTCACTGCCAGTTCCCGCTCACCTATCCTGCCCAGAAAAATATTATTGGTCAGAAAGCTGAGCTGCGGTATCAGCAGCGATAACGAGATCGGCGCGGCAAGACGGATGATATCCCGGTTCGAAACGGAAGTTTTCACGATGGCAGGTTTAGGGGCTGTTTTCGTTGAATGTCCGGCAGATCCCATAAACCTGGCTGCAACGCTACGTTATTTTCCGCCAAAAGGAAAATTTTCCAGGGGGAAAATCCAGACGATTTTTCCATATCTGAAATCTGAGATGAATTATCTAACTTTAATGTAAAGAGACTAAGAGAGGGATTCAGAAATGGAACAGAAAAAAACACTGGTGATCGGTGCTTCGGCAAATCCGGAACGATACAGCAATATGGCTGTACAGAGGTTGCGCAGCAAAGGCCATCCTGTTGTAGCCATTGGGAAAAAAACAGGAAAAATATCCGATGTGGAAATACAGACCGGGCAGCCGGATTGGAATGACATTCATACTGTCACTCTGTACTTAAACGCTCTAAATCAGCAGCCTTATTACGATTACATTCTCCGCCTGAAACCGGAGCGCCTGATATTCAACCCCGGGGCAGAAAACCCCGGACTGGCAAAACAGGCAGCAGACAATGGTATTGAGCCGATCAACGCCTGTACATTAGTTATGCTGAACATCGGCAATTATTAAGCCGGATCTAATACTAAGAGCCTGTCTAAAAATGATTGGTAAAAAAAATATTACTGAGTAACACCCCTCCCTGTCTCCCCTCGAAAGGGAGACGATCAGTTCGTTCTTCCATGGAACTATGAGTATGGAACGGCGCAAATTCTCCCTTTGAAGGTGGCAAGGGGGATGTTTGCACCATTACAGATGATGACCTTAATAATTTTAGACAGCTTTTAAATATTTCCAGACAAAGGCAAATTAATTTTCATGTTTTTTGCATTCACATTTATAACACGAACTTTAATGCGTATATTTCAATAATAACGTAATTAAGTGTCTTTATTAAAAAAAGCCGAACTATCAATCGCCGGAAGCAGTGATACATTCCTGCTTGAGCACAGGGTATTTAACCTAAGCTGTTTTATCATCATCATATTCTGCCTGCAGGGGATGATCATAAATTATGCAATAGGGCTGAATATTGTTACTGTATGGTTGTCATTTTTAGGTCTGATGGTTTCGATTACAATATTCTATTTATCACGGTATAAATACTGGTTTACACCAGTCACAATACTTACTTATACATTTGCAACAATGGTGGTGCTGGGGGCCATGCATTTTTATAACGGAGGTTCATACGGCCCTATTATATACCTGTTTATCATGCTCCTGAATATCTTTTTGCTGATATCGCAACGTACGTACCAGCTTATCATATACGGGTTGCTTAGCGGAACGGTGTTATTGTTACTGCTTATGGAACACTATTATCCCCGGTTAGTAGTGCCTTACGATAGTGTGTCGGAACGGCTGATCGACCACACCACAGCCATTTTATATTCTATGTTTTTTACCATGCTGGTGATCCGCACATTCAAAAACAGCTATGATAAAGACAGAATATTGATTATTAGCCAAAAAGATGAACTGCAAGAGGCTTATGCGGCCAGCATGAAGAAAAACCAATACATAGAATCGCTGATAAAGGAAATTCACCACCGGGTAAACAATAATCTGCAGGTTATCTCCAGCATGCTGCTGTTGCAATCAAATCGGGTAAATGATGAGAAGATAAGAGATGTGCTGGAAGAAAGCAGGGGCAGAATAGCTGCTATCGCCCTGGTGCACCAGAAGCTTTATATGCACAACGAACTGGCAAAAGTAAATATTTCCGAATACCTGCATTCCTTATGTGAAACCATTGCAACCACTTCAGCATATGAAGCCAGGCATGTGCGTACAGAGGTGACGTTGGCCGATCCGCTACTGAATATTGATTTAGCCATCCTTATGGGGCTTATGGTTAATGAGCTGGTATCCAACAGCTTTAAACATGCATTCATAGATTGTCCGTCGCCGATGATTAATATATCGCTGTCATCAGATTCAAACGGTATAATGACGCTCAGGGTAAGCGACAATGGCAGGGGCATGCCAGATAGTGATGCCAAACAAAATCCCGCTTCTTTTGGTTTACGGCTGCTGGATATATTGGTAAAACAACTAAATGGCAGGCTGGATATAATACAGGATAACGGCACACACATTTTAATACAATTGCAGCGTAAAAATGAATAACGCAATACTGATCGTAGAAGACGAGCTGATAACGGCCAACGGCATAGCAGACCTGCTCACAGACGAAGGGTTTCCCATCGCCGGCATGGCTGTAGATGCACAGGCTGCACTGAGTTTTTTCGACACCGGCAAAGAGTATCCGGGGATAGCAATATGTGACATAAACATTCAGGGAGATGTTGATGGAATAACACTGGCTAAACAGTTGAAAGAACATAACTGTGAGGTCGTCTTTCTTACTGCATATTCCGACAATACGACATTATATAAAGCGTTTGGCACAGATCCGGTGATGTATATCGTAAAACCTTTTACTGACAAACAACTGCTTACTGCTGTGCATATGGCATTTCACCGTCTTATGAAAAAACAGGATAAAGGCGAAACAAAGACGGAGCTTTTGTTAACCAAACGGGAAAAGGAAATTGCAGCATTGGTAATGCGGGGCTTTACTTCCAAGCAAATAGCTGCACAGCTATTCATCAGCTTGGAAACAGTAAAAACACACAGAAAAAGTATGCTTCAGAAAAACAATATTCATAACTTTTCGCAGCTAATACATCTACTATACCAATAGTTACATATTCATAACCAAATGAAAAAATATCCCTTCGGAGGTATATACGGTTTTATATATCCGCTCTAAGTTTGTGCCTTACCCCAAAAGGAACCCGTCCACCGGCGTTACTGCCCGATCCACAAGGCACCACCCACACTATCACGCAGCGCACCTGTAACGCTGCTATATACATTCACCTCCTCGCGCCAACGCAGGGCGCCAAAGAGCGCCATTACAACAGCCTCCTTATATTGTATCGTTTCTGCATCGGGAATAACAACAGTTATACCTTCCTCAGATAAAGCTTCCTGAAGACACCCTGTCAAAAACAGGTTCAGCGCACCGCCACCTGTTACCAGCATCTGTACGCCGTCTTTTGTGACCGGGTATTTTTTTACGGCAGCCTTTACCTGTGCGGCAATATGCCGCACTACCGTATGCATCCTGTCCGGCAAAGCATATGCCGTACCTCCGCAGGTCTGCATGATCATATCTACGGCAGCTTCGTTGCTCAGCGATTTAGGAGCAGGAACGGCGTAATAAGAATGCCGGTTTAATGATGCCAGCACATCCGGTAATACCTTTCCGGAAGCAGCCATTATCCCGTCTTTATCATATGCGTTTCCGGCTTCCTGTGCCAGCAGATTGAGTGCCTGATTTGCCGGACAAACGTCAAAAGCCAGCGTTTCATCCCCATTTCTTACCGTCAGATTGGCGATCCCACCGATATTCAGCAGGTAATCATAATCCGCGAACAATAGCTTATCGCCTACCGGTACGATCGGGGCGCCCTGCCCTCCCAGTGCCACATCTACAGCACGCAGATCAGAAATAACAGGTAATCCGGTTTCTACTGCAATGGCAGCGCCTTCACCAATCTGGAATGTTGTCTGTGCTGCGGGATTATGATATACCGTATGACCATGCGAAGCAATAAAATGCACTTTATGCAGCAGTCCGTGTGCTTCAATAAAGGCATTTACCTGCTGACCGATATAATGCCCGTATGTGGTATGTAATTGAAGAAAATCGGCGACCGGTTTGCCGGAAGCAGCACGAAGATCGTTAGCCCAGGCAGATGTATAAGGCTTGCAGGCAGCATGATGTATCTGGTACGACCATTGCCCTCTTACTTCTTCAAGTTGTACATAAGCGATATCGAGACCGTCGAGTGAGCTGCCCGACATAAGGCCGATGACGTGGTAGACCATTTGGTGAATTTGAAAATTTGAAAATTTGAAAATGAACAACCCCATTTAAAATTGCAGATAGCGAATTCATGCCCTGCATTTTCAAATTAGCCCATTTTCAAATTTTCAAATTAATAAGTGGGGCGTTATACTACGCAGTGACCTCTTTCAAAACTCCGGCCATTGTCCTGCCGATGTTTGCAGGGCTCTCTACAACATGAATACCACATTCGGCCATGATCTTCATCTTAGCCTCGGCGGTATCATCTGCACCTCCGATGATTGCACCGGCATGGCCCATCCTGCGACCCGGAGGCGCTGTCTGACCAGCAATAAATCCGACAACAGGCTTACGCATATTGTCTTTCAGCCATTGAGCAGCTTCCGCTTCCATGTTTCCGCCGATCTCACCGATCATAATGATACCATCGGTTTCAGGATCGTTCATTAATAATTCTACAGCTTCTCTGGTGGTAGTACCGATAATAGGATCTCCACCTATGCCAATTGCAGTAGAAATACCCAAACCGGCTTTAACAGCCTGATCTGCCGCTTCGTACGTCAGGGTTCCTGATTTGGAAACAATACCAATCCGGCCCGCTTTAAATACGAAGCCGGGCATGATACCCACCTTTGCCTCATCTGCAGTAATCACACCTGGACAGTTGGGACCGATCAACCGGGAGTTCTTACCCGTGAGATATGCTTTAGCCTTTACCATATCCTGTACAGGAATACCTTCCGTAATGCAGATAATTACTTTGATATCCGCATCTGCCGCTTCCATAATAGCATCAGCCGCAAACGCAGGCGGAACAAAGATAATAGATACATCAGCACCCGTCTGCGCTACGGCATCGGCAACCGTATTAAATACCGGACGATCCAGATGTTGCGTACCACCTTTACCCGGGGTAACGCCGCCAACTACGTTTGTACCGTATTCGATCATCTGGGTTGCGTGAAAAGTGCCTTCTGTACCGGTAAATCCCTGTACAATGATTTTGGAATTTTTATTGACTAAAACCGCCATGAGCTAAGGTTATATTGATTGAATGATTTTATAGAAACAGGATTTCCTGCAATTCATTGACGGGCGCAAAGTTAATCGAAATAACAGCAAACACCAATCAAATATGGCAGCGGAAGACAGCAAGACGTCAACACCTCGCAATTGACTGACAATAAAAGAAATGGTCTTTAAAATAAAATATATACATAATTCCGCCAACCTTTTCCCTGAATCCGAAGTCTTATTATAGCAGAACAGCCTCTATAAATCCTATGTTCTAACCTCAATCCTATCTTTCTAGTAACACAAACCAATATCCCTATCCCTGTAAGCCCTTTTCTGCTTGCTAGAGGCAGAAAAATATCTGACGGCAGTTATCCCCAACAGGATAACTGTCTTTTTTTCAATAGAGACGTGATGCATCGCATCTCTACTGAAAAAACCTTGTATTTTGGGGCGTTGATATAATCTGGCAATATGCAATCCACTCCTTCCAAAGACAACCATCTCACATCCCTGCTGCTGATAGGCTTACTGTTCTCCATTTTCGGTTTTGTAACCTGGCTGAACGGGACACTGATCAAATTCCTGAAAACAGCGTGTGACCTCAATCACCAGCAAGCTTCGCTGGTAACGTTTGCCTTCTTCATTTCCTACTTCGTAATGGCCATTCCATCGTCAGGTATCCTGCGGCGTACCGGGTTCAAACGCGGCATGTCTCTTGGGCTCCTGATTATGGCAACCGGTTGTCTGCTTTTTCTCCCGGCTGCATGGCAACGAAACTATCCTTTATTCCTTGCAGGTCTGTTTACCCAGGGTTTAGGTCTGGCAATCCTGCAAACGGCATCCAACCCATATATAACCATCATCGGACCGATTGAGAGCGCCGCAAAACGTATCAGCCTGATGGGGATCTGCAATAAGCTGGCCGGGGCATTAGGGGCGCTGTTACTGGCACATCTGCTCCTTACACCACTGGATGAGCTGCAGGAGCACATCACAGATGCAATTGATCCTGAGCTGAAAAATGCATTGCTCCATACCCTCACACAAAAAATCATATTCCCTTACTCCGTTATGACCGGATTTCTTGTGCTCGTGGCTATCGGCATACGCCTTTCTCCGCTACCAGATCTGAAAGACGATCATACCACTACCAAAACACAAGACACTCCGACACGTCCGCTATCTTCATACACATACCTGTTCCTGGGTGCACTGGCTATTTTTGCCTACGTAGGTGTAGAAGTTATTGCAGGCGATTACATTATCCAATATGGCACATACTTAGGAAATGAAACAGGCAATGAAAACCTGAAACAGTTTGCCAACTACCTTACTTCAGTCACACTATTTTTTATGCTTGCGGGATACGGTATTGGCGTACTGCTGATACCCAAATACCTTAGTCAGGAACAGGCGCTGCGGATAAACGTTATATGCAGCCTGATACTTACAGTGATCATCCTGTCTACTACCGGAAAGACATCCGTATTCAGTCTGGCCTTCCTGGGGTTCTTCCATGCCATCATGTGGCCGGCGATCTGGCCGATGTCTATAAAAGACCTGGGGCCGCATACCAAAACCGGATCTGCCCTGCTGGTGATGGGTATTGCCGGGGGCGCTGTTATTCCCTGGATAATGGGTATGCTTACTGATGCCTACCATGGTGATATGAAAACCGCACTATGGATCATGATACCATGCTACGTTTATATACTATTCTTTGCCGTAAAGGGGCACCGCATAGGAGAATTGAAAGTTGAGAATTGAAAATTGGCATTAACCTATTTGTTAATGCTACAGCAATTCTCAAAACAATTACTCAGGAGTGGAACAGCCATCGGTGCACTTATCAGAGAAGCAGAACATGCTCAAAGTAAAAAGACTTCTTAAATAAAATGAACATAGCACTTAAGGAAGCGAATGAAACATGATACTGGCTGCGGCTATTACGTGATAGTAATTTTATTGACCCATACATTGCCAACAGCCTGTTTACTCCGTCAGAAGAGTTAGTCCGGCTACTTGCCTCTATTGTCAAAACCACAAAAAGCAGATTATTCGAAAATTAAAATCTGTCGCCCAATTTCATTCTCAACTTTCAACTCTCAATTTTCAATTAAACCCTACCCCGGGAGGCGGGCCATATATTTTTCCATTTCCACCAACTGACTCACGATCTGCTTTTCGGTCGGTTTGCTTGATTTGGCTTTGCTGAAGTACATTTTAGCGCCGCGGAAGTCCCTGCGCTGTACGCTGATGTTGGACAGGTAAAGGTATGCGGCAGCAGCGTTATTCTTATCCGGAAGCCCGATCTTGATCGCTTTGCGCAACTGCTCATAGGCTTCTTTCATATTTCCCTTTTGCATGGAGATCGTGCCCAGTTGCAGATAGGCCGTACCTTCATATTCCTTTTCGGGCATACCGGTCTCCAGCCCTTTCCGGAGATCGGCTTCCGCCTTGTCCAGGTCGTTATTCATCGTGGATAAGTTGGCACGCAGCATATAGTAGGAAGAACGTATCGGCTTATACAGCAGGTTGGGATACTTTACCCGGTTGAGCATTTTCTGTGCGCCTTCCATATCTCCAGCTTCAATATATCCCTGTATCAGCGACATCGGACCAATAAAGAAATGGGCAAATACAAAAATCAACGCTACGAGGAAAGGTATCCAGGCCACCCACCAGGTAACGCTAAAGCCCAACCAGAAACCTAACGCGATCAATGCAACAGCCAGCGGCAAACGGTAAAAGACAAGAAAACGGCGAAATGTCATGTATTAATTAATTAGGCGCAAAGATAGACAATCCGGCCGGGTGCACAAAAACCACGTAGAGACGCGATGCATCGCATCTCTACGGATCGGGCATATCCGTTTACCGACATGATCTGGTTGTTCACCGATTTTTTCGCCCGTTTAACCGTCCCGGCATCGGTCGGGTAATCCGGCTTATTTACTTTTACAACATCAAACACATATCTTATGAACGGAAAATTCAGACAGCAGCAGGGTAAAGATCATCTTGCCTTCGGCATTGCCATAGCAGCAACCGGCTTGCTGATCCTGCTGCATTTAACAGGATTGCTCCCTTTCAACATAAAAGCCGGCTGGCCGCTCATCCTAGTGGTGATCGGCCTGCTGATCGGCATCAAGAACCGATTTCGCAAAAGCGCATGGTGGATATTGGTACTCATAGGCGGCGCCCACATGATCCCCCGGTTTGAGATCAACGGCACGCCCTCCACACGCCTCATATGGCCGGTAATCATGATTGTTGCCGGCATATTTATAGCATTCAGTCCGAGAAAGTGCAGAAGGCACAAAGAGTTCGATGTAGTTACCAATGATGATACCAGCCTCGACATTGACGTCACCTTTGGTGGCAGGAAAGAAATCATAACCAGTAAAGAATTCCGGGGAGGTACAATACAAGCTTCTTTTTCCGGCTGTGAGATCAACCTGATGCAGGCCGATAACCCGGAACAACCCATGCTATTGAAGATGAAAGTATCTTTTGGAGGGGTAGAGCTTATCGTGCCCTCTCACTGGGAGATCAAAAATGAAATCACACCCTTCGCCGGCAGCGTCGAAGATCACCGTACCATACGCAGCATGCCTGGTACAGAAGAAAAAAGAACATTGATATTAAAAGGATCCGTTTCATTCGGCAGCGTAGAAATCAAATCATACTAAACCGGGCATCACTCCAACAATAACATAAAAGGAATATTATGAAAAGCTTCACCGCCCGTAGTATTTACAAAATTGAATGCGAAGGGATTCATACAGAACAATACGAAGAACAATGGCGGCTTATTCTCGCTGAAACGGAAGAGGATGCCCTGCGGCAAGCCCATGAAACGGCCATACTCGAAGAGGAACAATTCACTGACCGGCATGGCCGGATCATCCACTGGAAATTCCTGGCCATCAAAGACATCCAGGAGACATCTATACAAAATGGAGTCTTATTATTTTCCATACTGAAAGAAACGGATCCGGTGGCCACTCCGGCATGGAGAAACCAGGTTGCGGGTGTAACTTTATAATTCAAACGGGATATTGGGATATTTCAAAAAATATATCAGGCCCGTTTTGCCGGCCATCTGCTTGCTTACAGCAGGCCTTATACTGTATTTCCTGTATGCAAAACATAATTGCTCTTTACAGGAGGCAATTACCGATACCGGCATCAGCATCCTGATCCTGTTTGTATCCACATGGCCGGCCATTTTCATTATCCGCAGATATCCGACCCGTGTCGGCGTACAGTTTTACGCTATCCTGCCGGTAATCGTCATGGCTATTACCGCACTATTATTGGACGTATACTTCCTCCGGTGGATCTTCAGTGATCATACGGCTTACCTGCACTGGATGGACCAGACCATCTGGATTCGCCTGCTGATCGCCGTGCTCATGCTTGGATGGATATCCTCGGCATATGCTATGCGACAAAAACTGGAACATACAGAAGCTGCGTTTTACCAGCAAGCCGATGCTGCCGCCCTCCTACGTGAAGCAGAACTGTTTAAACTCCGGCAGCAGCTACATCCTCACTTCTTATACAACAGCCTTAATTCTATAAACGCCCTGATCCTCACTCAGCCGGATAAAGCACAGGAAATGGTAGGAAAACTGTCGGAATTTCTACGTAATTCCGTCAGGCGGGAGGGAAACGAGCCAATCCCGATCGACGAAGAACTGACGCATATTGAGAACTATCTGTCTATCGAAGCAATACGCTTTGGTGACCGGTTGCAAATCAATTACACAAAACAACATAGCCATGATGCCATGATCCCGCCATTCCTATTACAGCCCATTGTGGAGAATGCTATTAAATTCGGCCTGTATGGGAATACAGGGTCTGTGGTAATTACTTTAGAGACCACCACCGACACCATGCACAGCATACGCATTTCCAATCCCTATACCACATCTACGCAGCGGCCTGCAGGAACTGGGTTTGGCCTGGAAGGTGTACGCCGCCGGCTGTACCTGCAGTTTGGACGTACGGATCTGCTTGAAACGATTCGTGAACCGGATCAATTTATAACTATCCTTAAAATCCCCCACCCTCATGTATAAAGTCGTGATTGTAGATGATGAGCCTCTCGCCCGGCAATTAGTCAGAACGCTGTTGACACCTTATGGAGATATCGAAATAGCAGAGGAATGCAGTAATGGGTTTGAAGGGTTTAAAGCGATCCAGGAAACGCAGCCTGATCTGGTATTTCTTGATGTGCAGATGCCCCGGCTGAGTGGATTTGAGATGCTGGAAATACTGGATACCTGCCCTTCCGTAATTTTCACTACCGCTTTCGATAATTATGCACTGCAGGCTTTCGACGCACATGCTGTAGATTATCTTCTGAAACCCATTACCAAAGAACGGTTTGAGCAGGCGATGCGGAAATGGCTGCAGCAGACCGGCGAGCATGACCGGAAGGTGCAAGAACTGATACAACAGCATACAACCAGCACATATGAGCACCGGATCGTAGTCAAAGACAACAGTAAAATACGCATTATACCCACTCAGGACATACATTATATTGAGGCCAGCGACGACTATGTAAAGATCATCAGCACGGACGGCACTTATCTTAAAAAAAGCACCATGGCCCGGATAGAACAAAATATAGATCCGCAGCAGTTTGTTCGCGTGCATCGTTCCTTCCTGGTGCCGGTTACCCAGTTGCTCCGTATCGAACCATATGAAAAAGACAGCCACATTGCGATACTGCAATGTGGCGTAAAAATTCCGGTTAGCAGGAACGGCATGACACAACTGAAAACCCGTCTGGGGTGGTAATGCAGAGACGCGATGCGTTGCGTCTCTACGGTTGCGTTGCCTTTTTTATCAATTGATGCCGTACGAACAGGTATCCACCCAATCCGCAAAACAACAGAAATATATCAGCAATCCAGGGATTCACACGTTCCATAATAAAAGCGGACACTTCCTGGGGCGTAATATCAGGATTACCCACAAGCGCCCAAAATTCAGGGAAGCGGATCATCAGGATAAAGACCATGATCATGCTGCCGATAAACCATCCTGCAATCACTGCAAGAAATGTATACAAAGCCCATTTTACACCTGACAGCGCCTGTGCCCGGGCACGCATATAATTCCTAAAACAGAAAAAGATAGCGATAAATAGCCCCATTAACCTATACTGATTTCATAAACTCGTCAACACTCTCCTTTACATGGTCAATCTGTTCCTGGTTGAGGCCATGATGACAGGCTACCAGCATACCGCCACGCATCACCTTATCAGCTTCAGGATAACCGCCCTGCGCCGCTTTGTAAGGCAGATTCTTAAATCCAGGCTGACGAGTAATGTTACCCGTGAACACAGTACGGGTCATAATATTACGGCGTTCGAGAAATATCTGTAGATCACGACGGATAAACGGCGCCGATTCACGGATTGTAACCGCAAATGCCAGCCAGCCGGTACGGGAGTCCGGCAACTGTTTCGGCAGGATGAAAAACTCTTCGTACTTGCTGAAAAATTCCCGCATCTGTTTGTAATTAGCGGTCCGGTCATCAATATTTTTTGCAAGCTTATTCAATTGAACAACACCGAAAGCAGCCCCCATCTCGGACGGTTCGATATTGTATCCGGGCTCCTCAAACACAAACTTCGCATCATAAGGGATACCTTCAATTTCTACATTAAAACGGTTCTCAATCTTTTCACTTTCCACAAACAAAGAAGAGCTGCGTCCCCAGCTGCGCAACAACCGGCCCCGGTCGTAAAACGCTTCGGTATTCACACAAAGCATACCACCGTTTCCTGCACAGTTGATAATATGAGAGCCGTAAAAGCTGGTCGTGCTCATATCTGTATAACGTCCGGAGGATGCTCCTCCGATTTCAGCGCCGAGTGTATCAGCCGAATCCTCCAGCAAAAACAGGTTATATTTATCGGCAAGTTCCCGGAGCACCTTCCAGTCTGGCAGATTACCGATGAGATTCGGAATGATCATCGCCTTTGTTTTCGGCGTGATCATTGCCTCCACCTTATTTACATCAATATTGTATGTACCTTCTTCCACATCCACAAAAGCGGGGATCCATCCTTTTTTCACCTGCGGCGCTACCGTAGTAGAAAAGGTAAGTGCAGGAGTGATGATCTCTGTCCCCGGCTCAAAGTCGAGCAGGTCGGCAGCCAGATAAAGCGCTGAAGAACCTGAGTTGACCATGATGCCGTACTTCTTGGCATACAATGCTGCGATACGTTCTTCCAGTTCGCGTACATGCTTACCCATCTGTGTGGAGGTACGCAATACGTTTACTACAGCTTCGATTTCTTCCTCCCCGTGTACGGTCTTCCCATACGGAACGGGAATATATTGTGTCTGTAACATGAGATGCTATTAGAAGTGCGAATATAGTAGTTTGGAGGGTAATAAATACGTTAATATTTTCTCCGAAATATATGAATATGTATACCTCTATAGTATTCGTTACATTTGCCTATTGAGAGACCATGGCAACCAAAAAATCCGGCAATACGCCAAGAAATAGCAAAAAAGAAACGGCTGTCCCGAAAAAAGTACCGGCCAAAAAGGCGGTTAAGGCCGCCGATACAGCAATGCAGGTTGCACCGGACAATGCCATCTTTATCAAAGGCGCACGGATGCACAACCTGAAGAATGTGGATGTCTCCATTCCCCGGAATAAGATAACGGTTGTAACCGGCGTATCCGGTTCCGGGAAATCGTCCCTTACCATGGACACTTTATTTGCAGAAGGACAGCGTCGCTATGCAGAAAGCCTCAGCGCCTATGCCCGGCAGTTCCTGATGCGTATGGACAAACCTGATGTAGACTATATTCACGGCATTTGTCCCGCCATTGCTATAGAGCAGAAAGTAACGACGCGTACACCGCGATCCACAGTAGGCTCCATGACCGAAATATATGACTACCTGCGGCTGCTGTTTGCCCGTGCAGGACGCACCTATTCCCCTTTTTCAGGAAAGGAAGTAAAAAAGGACAGCGTCGCAGATGTCGTGGATTTTATACAGAAGCTGCCCGAAGGCACTAAAGTACAGATACTGGTGCCGCTGATCACACGTTACGGCCGCAGCATATCCGAAGAACTGAACATCCTGATGCAAAAAGGATTCTCAAGGGTTTATATAACCGGTAACGGGGAGGACAAGCCGGTACGCATTGAAGATATACTTGCACATAATACGTCAGCCGATTTTTCAGGAAAGAAGAAAAAGCAAAAGATATACCTGTTGATTGACAGGATCGTAGTAAAGGCATTCGACGATGATGATCTGCACCGGCTGGCTGATAGTATACAGACAGCATTTTATGAAAGTGAAGGTGACTGTCTGCTTGAAACGAACGGGAAGGAGTTACACAATTTCAACAACCGTTTTGAAGCGGATGGGATCGTTTTCGAAGAACCCGTACCGAATCTTTTCTCCTTCAATAATCCTTACGGGGCCTGTCCGGAGTGTGAAGGATTCGGGCAGGTACTGGGCATAGATGAAAATCTGGTGATCCCCGATAAAACACTCAGTGTATATGAAGGCGCTGTAGTCTGCTGGCGCGGCGATAAGATGGGCGAATGGCAAACTGCATTTATCCGGAATGCCGCGCGTTATCACTTCCCGGTGCACAAGCCGATAGCTGACCTCTCACCGGATGAATATGATCTGTTATGGAATGGCAATGACCGGGTAGAGGGCATCCGTGCCTTCTTCGACATGGTAGGTCAGAATTTATACAAGATACAGTACCGGATCATGCAGGCCCGTTTCCGCGGGCGCACCACCTGCCCGTCCTGCAAAGGCGCACGTCTGCGAAAGGAGGCTTTATACGTGCAGGTCTCCGGACAAACGATTGCCGGCCTGATGGCTATGCCCTCAACAGAACTACATGACTGGCTGCAGCAAATAAAACTGACGCAACATGAACAGGCAATCGGCAAAAGGATCCTTATAGAAATCAACCAACGCATAAGGACATTGCTGGATGTCGGGCTCGGATATCTGACCATGAGCCGTGCCGCAAATACACTGAGCGGTGGCGAAAGTCAACGCATCCAGCTTACCCGGTTCCTCGGCAGTAATCTTACCGATTCGCTGTACATCCTCGACGAGCCCAGCATTGGACTACACCCGCGAGACACTGCCCGGCTGATCAGTGTATTAAAATCCCTGCGTGACCTGGGAAACACAGTAGTAGTGGTAGAGCACGATGAAATGATGATGCTCGAGGCCGACCATATCATCGACATGGGTCCGCTGGCCAGTCACCTGGGTGGAGAAGTTGTAGCAACAGGGCATTATAAAGAACTCGCCAAAAACCCGAAAAGCCTTACCGGCCAATATCTTTCGGGCAAGCTCCACATTGACCCACCCGCTACCATACGTAAACCCGGTGGATTTATTTCCCTGCAGGGATGCCGGCAGCACAACCTGAAGGGAATAGACGTAGCGTTCCCGCTCAACCTGCTCTGTGTCATCACCGGCGTGAGCGGGTCAGGCAAAACAACACTGGTCAAACAAACGCTCTACCCTGCCCTGATGCAGCATTTTGGCACAGGAGCCGACCGGCCGGGACTGCACAGCCGCCTCAACGGCGACCTGCATCGCATCACTTCCGTAGAAATGGTCGATCAGAATCCTATCGGAAAATCATCGCGCAGCAATCCCGTAACTTATATCAAAGCATGGGATGAGATACGTAAGCTATTCGCCCGGCAACCACTGGCTAAAATGCGGGGATTTGCAGAAAAACACTTTTCGTTCAATACAGACGGCGGACGCTGTGACACCTGTAAAGGAGAAGGAACCGTAACGGTGGAAATGCAGTTTCTCGCCGATATACACCTGCTGTGTGAAAGCTGCAAGGGAAAGAGGTTTAAAGATGAAGTACTCGAAATAACCTACCGGGAGAAGAACGTATACGACATCCTTGAAATGAGCGTGGATGAAGCGATTGATTTCTTTCAGTCTGAAAAGAAGATAAAAACAGCGCTGCAGCCGCTGGCTGATGTAGGACTTGGTTATGTAAAACTGGGACAGAGCAGCAATACACTGAGCGGCGGTGAAGCGCAACGGGTGAAGCTGGCCTCTTTCCTCGGACGACATGCCGGTAAGGAGAAAATATTATTCATCTTCGATGAACCAACCACGGGGCTGCATATACACGATATCCGGAAACTGTTGCAATCCTTCAATGCCCTGATTGATAATGGTCATTCCATAATCGTTATTGAGCACAACACATATGTGATCCAATCGGCCGACTGGATCGTTGACCTGGGACCGGAAGGAGGCGCCGGAGGCGGATATCTGCTGTATGCCGGGGCGCCTGCCGGTATCAAGAAAAGCAAGCAAAGTCTTACAGCGCAGTACTTGTAGTCAATGCTATAAGAGATCCCGGAGCAAGTCCGGGATGACAAAGTGAACAGATTCCATAGTCAATACACTTAAGGGACGTGCCCAGCCAATAACCACTTTGTCATTGCGGCCCCCGAGCCGCAATCGCACTAAGCTTGCTTAGTTTACTTACGGGAGATTTTTATTGTAACATAAAAAACGGAGCATTGATTTTACTCATGCTCCGTTTTCAGTTTTCATTTCAGTAATTTATCAGGCATTTACTTTTCCTTTTGCTTTTGCCACCACTTCTTCTTCAATATTACGCGGCGCAGGAGAGTAATGGCTGAATTCCATTACAGACGTTGCACGGCCGGAAGAAAGCGAACGAAGCTGCGTTACATAACCAAACATTTCGCTCAGCGGCACTTTCGCACGGATCACCTGGAGGTTGTTACGGCTGTCCATACCTTCAAGCATTGCACGGCGGCGGTTCAGATCACCGGTTACGTCACCCATGTACTGATCAGGCGTCGTTACTTCTACCTTCATGATCGGCTCAAGCAGTGCGGGTTTGGATTTACGGCCAGCTTCCCGGAAACCGGATTTGGCACACAGTTCAAACGACATAGAGTCGGAATCCACTGCGTGGAAAGAACCGTCAAAAATGCGGACTTTCATGCTTTCAACAGGGAATCCGGCCAGAGCACCTGTATTCATGGACGACTCGAAGCCTTTTTGAATGGCAGGTATAAATTCACGGGGAATAGAACCACCGAAGATATCATTCACAAACTGGAAATTACCTTTGCCTTCCTTGAGGAATTCCTCATCAGCAGGGCCGATCTCAAACTGGATATCAGCAAATTTACCACGGCCACCCGTTTGTTTCTTGTAAACTTCACGGTGTGTAACCGTAGATGTGAACGCCTCTTTATAAGCAACCTGTGGCGCGCCCTGGTTGATTTCCACCTTAAACTCGCGGCGCATACGATCAACGATGATCTCAAGATGCAGCTCGCCCATACCCTGAAGGATGGTTTGTAAGGTATCCTCATCTGTTTTCACGCGCAATGTGGGATCTTCTTCCACGAGTTTGGCAATCGCCATACCCATCTTATCAACGTCTGCCTGTGTCTTAGGCTCAATGGCAATCGCGATAACCGGCTCGGGAATGAACATGTTTTCCAGAACGATGGGATGTTTTTCATCACACAGTGTATCACCGGTCTTGATGTCTTTAAATCCGACAGCAGCACCGATATCACCCGCTTCGATGAAATCTATCGGATTCTGCTTGTTGGCGTGCATCTGCATGATACGGCTGATACGTTCGTTCTTGCCGGAACGCACATTCAGGACATAAGAACCTGCATCCAGATGACCGGAATAAGCACGGAAGAACGCAAGACGGCCAACAAACGGATCGGTCATGATCTTAAAAGCAAGCGCAGCAAAGGGTTCTTTGGCATCCGGCTTACGCAGAATCTCTTCTCCGGTATCAGGGTCTGTACCTTTGATCGCTTCAATGTCTACCGGACTGGGCAGGTAGCGGATCACACAATCCAGCATTTTTTGTACCCCTTTATTCTTATAGGAAGAACCGCAAAGCATGGGTATAATACTCAGATCAATCGTCGCTTTCCGGATTGCTTCGTGTATTTCATTTTCAGAAATGCTGTTAGGATCTTCAAAGAATTTCTCCATCAGCGTATCATCATATTCCGCTACGGCTTCCACCAGATGACCGCGCCATTCATTCGCCTCATCCAGCATATCAGCCGGAATTTCACTTTCGGTGTAAGTCATACCCTGTGTAGCATCATCCCATATGATCGCCTTCATGGTAATGAGATCCACAACTCCCTTGAAGTTGTCTTCAGCGCCGATCGGCAATTGGAGGGGTACGGATTTTGCACCAAGCATTTCACGCACCTGCTTTACCACGTTCAGGAAGTCGGCGCCGATACGATCCATTTTATTCACGAAGCCAAGACGGGGCACTTTATACCTGTTGGCCTGGCGCCATACAGTTTCAGACTGAGGCTCCACGCCGTCAACAGCAGAGAACAGCGCCACGAGACCATCCAGTACACGCATGGAGCGTTCTACTTCTACCGTGAAGTCCACGTGGCCCGGCGTATCAATGATATTGAACTTATATTTTTTGGATTCCGGAATCGGCTTACCCTGAATTGTAGGAAAATTCCAGAAACAGGTAGTAGCCGCGGAAGTGATCGTGATACCACGCTCCTGCTCCTGCGCCATCCAGTCCATGGTAGCCGCACCTTCATGCACTTCACCTATTTTATGATTGACGCCGGTGTAATATAGAATACGTTCCGTCGTAGTGGTTTTACCGGCATCAATATGTGCGGCGATACCAAAATTGCGCTGTAAGCGTAAGTCTGCCATTTGTGTAATTTAAAAAATTATGTTTTTATACGGTGCGCAAAGGTAGGAAAATTAGTATTACAGTGTACCGGGGCGGGAAATGTTTATTGAAATTTCAATGTCTGCATAGTCTACCCGATTTTTCTTTAATTGAGTAAATAATTTATCCGAAAAAAATTTTGCTTTTAAATACACCTGCTTAACTTTGCAGCCCGAATCTGAACAGGATAGTTCCATGGTGTAATGGTAGCACAACTGATTTTGGTTCAGTTAGTCTTGGTTCGAATCCAGGTGGAACTACCAAAAGCGACACATATTATTGACAGTCAATAAGGTGTCGCTTTTTTCATTTTACATGGCATATAAAACACAGGTTTTCAATATTGCCATGTGTTAAATCATTACCCGGATATACATATCCGGCATACATTTTGATAGTATATATGCTAATGTTAAGTTGGCTTAACTTCACAGCTAAATGACACGGACCGGACTACATAACAATAAAGCAGCTCATCATGCAGACATATTCTTTATGTCCGGCATGTTGCATGTTATGACGTGTCCGGCCTACGCCTTCCACTGTTTTTGCTACAAGCTGTATTATGTCTCCAATTTCAAAGACTTTAATACAATAGCCCCGGCCTGCTGATATAACTGTTAAGAGACCGGGGAGTTAACTACAGTTGTACTCATTTTCTCAACACAAATTTATAGTATCATGTCACGGAATCTTCCAGAGGTTTCGGCAAGAGTTATTATCCTTTCCGGGGTATTACTTTTCAATATAGCAGCATGCACTGCCGCAGTTATCACAGGGTTTACAGGGCTTTGGATAGCGGCATGCCTTATGGCCGTAACCGGCATACTTGCCTTTTATCATGCCTTTCAGAAACGTCACACCATTCTACGCAATTACCCGCTGGTCGGGTATTTCCGCTATTTGCTTGAATCCATCCGGCCCGAATTACGTCAGTATTTCTGGGAGTCCGACCTGGATGGCCGGCCATTCAACCGCCGCCAGCGGTCTGTTGTATACCAGCGGGCCAAGAATGAGCGTCAGACGGTTGCTTTCGGTATGCAGGCTGATCCTGAAAGTCCGGGATATGAATGGGTGGCCCATTCCATATTTCCGGCAGACATCAAAGAGAAAGATTTACGCATTACGATCGGCAACGACCAGTGCCGGCAACCGTATAGCGCCAGCATACTGAATATCGGGGCCATGAGCTACGGCGCATTGAGCAAAACGGCTATCAGTTCCCTCAACGAAGGGGCCGCAATGGGTGGATTTGCACATAATACCGGCGAAGGGGGTATCAGTGAATATCACCTGCGCGGCGGCGACCTGATCTGGCAGATCGGCACAGGCTATTTCGGCTGCCGGGATGCAGAGGGAAATTTCCACCCGGATCTGTTTCGTGAAAATGCCCTGCGCCCGGCTGTCAAAATGATTGAGCTAAAGATATCCCAGGGTGCAAAACCCGGCCATGGAGGCATCCTGCCTGCCGGAAAAAACACACCTGAAATTGCGGCCATACGGCATATCCGGCCTCATACAACGGTAAAATCGCCGGCAGCGCATACTGCATTCAGCAACCCGGCGGAAATGATCCGGTTCATTGGTTTTATACGGGAACTCGCCGAAGGCAAACCCACAGGCTTCAAAATATGCATCGGCGACAAGCAGGAATTTATAGACATCTGTCTGGCAATGACGATAACCGGCATCGTGCCCGACTTCATTACAATAGACGGGGCCGAAGGTGGTACCGGCGCTGCTCCGCTTGAGTTTACCGATTCTATCGGCATGCCGCTGTATGACGCGCTGGCCTTTGCAACAGGTACGCTTCGTTCATATGGCCTGGATAGCCGGGTACGGCTTATTGCCGCCGGCAGGATCATTACCGGTTTCGACATCATGAAGACATTAGCCCTTGGCGCAAGCGCCTGCTACAGTGCACGGGGTATGATGTTTTCGATGGGTTGCATACAGGCGCTGAAGTGCGACAGCGGGAAATGCCCCGTTGGCATTGCTACCCAGGATCCTAAATTATACAAGGGTGTTGATGTAACAGACAAGCGGGTACGCGTCGCAGGGTTTCACAAAAACACAATAGCAGCAACCGTAGAAATGATGGAAGCCTGCGGATTCAGAAAGACAGAAGACATCAGGCCTTCCCGGTTTTACCGGAAAATTGACCCGCTGCATACCAGAAGTTTTGAAGAAATATATTTCCGCAATACGGATGACCTGCTCCTGAATAACAGGATTGCAGCCAACATGTTAAACTAAATAAAACATATTTTATGAATCAGGAACGCAACCGGGTAATATTTACCCAGGAAGACTACAATTTGCTAAAAACGTATGTAAACCGCCTGCCCGATAACCAAAGCGACATGTCACTGGCATATGAGCTCAACCGGGGCGTTGTGGTAACCAAAGACGAATTCCCCCCGGATACAATCCGGTTAAACTCTACGGTATCGGTATTAGACATTGATAAACAAAAAACCCTGGAGTACAAGATCGTAGTGCCGGAAAAAGCGGACATACGCCAGGGCAAAATCTCCATTCTGGCCCCGTTAGGCACTGCCCTGATCGGATTCAGAAAAGGACAGGAGGTGAAATGGAGCATGCCGGCCGGTACAAAAAACTTCAGGATACTGGATGTAATAAACACATAAAATTCCTCCTGCCGCTGTCTTCCGTACAGAAGTCCGGCCATGGTTGGATATGAATTTTATTGCTTCAAAAAAGGCTGCCCGATTATTATTGAGGCAGCCTTATATTTTCCTGTTATTGTATCAGCCCCATTTCTATAGCTGTCTTTACCAGGCTTGCGGTATTATTGACATCTAATTTCTGCATCAGGGCAAAACGGTATTTCTCTACGGTCCGCAGGCTTAAATACAACCGCTCTGCTATTTCATGGCTGGTCAGCCCCTCTGTGATCAGCAACACAATTTCCTGCTCCCGCCGCGTGAGGATCGGTGCTTTTTGCCCGGGCTTGCGAAAGTGGAGCAGATTTTGCACCATCTGCTCCTTCAACGCCGGCTCTATATACTCATTCCCTTTATACACTTCTTCTATCGCCTGGATCAATGTATCTATATCCGTATTTTTCAGCAGGTATCCTTTACACCCTCTTTTAAGCATCTTACGGATATGAATGGGGGCATCAAGACTGGTAATCACCAATATTTTCACATCCGGCCATGTATCCCGGATGATCGTTGCCAGCTCCTCTCCGTGCGTATCACGCAATTGCAGATCCAGCAGCAAGACATCCGGCTGCTGCAGCTTTAACCCCTCCAGCAGTTCGGCGCCTGTAAGATAAGTACCGGCAATCCTGATATGCTCACAATCCAGCAGCATATTACGTAGTCCGGTAATCGCAAGCGGATGGTCGTCAACTATAACTACGGATATAAGCGCTTTCATTTCCTTTTTTTAATTGAGTAATATCAAGTTCAACATAAATAGTAGTACCTGCGTCTTTACTGGACAGGATTGTCATGACACCATTCAGCAATTCAATACGGGAGCGTATATTTTTCAACCCTGAACCGGAATTTACCTTCTCGGTATCCAGTCCTATCCCGTCATCTTCAACCGTAATACCAAACAAGGTATTATCGCAGTCCAGTTGCACAACAATATAATTAGCCCGGGCATATTTAAGCGCATTATGTACCAGTTCCTGAATGATACGGTAAAGCATCAGCTCGTAATCCGGATGAATATCCGGAACATCGCCGTATTGCTGGAAAGTGATCTCCACACCGGAGCTTTTCCGGAGGGAAGAACAAAAATAAGCTACGGCCCCATAAAGCCCTTCTTCCAGTAACGTATCAGGCATCAGATTGTGGGCAGAACGCCGCAATTCCCTGGTGGCATTATCCAATTGTGTTACAACGCCATTCAGCTCTTCACTGTGAAGATTCGCCCCCATCCTCCTGAGCACACTGCCCAAATGCATTTTAACAGAAGAAAACTGAACCATAATACCATCATGCAACTCCCGCGCAATACGTATACGTTCCTGCTCTTCTCCTTCCATAGCCGCTTTTAGCCGGACAATCTCCCGTTCCTGCGCTCCCATCTTCTGCTTCCGGCGAACATCCCGGTAAAATAAAAGAAATATCCCGGATAACAATCCGGCGACACATACAATGCCCGCGATCAGGAAGTTCTTTTGTCTTACTTCCATATTCCTGGCCTGCAATTCCTTTTCCTTCTCTTCGGTGCGGTACCAGACCTCCATGCTGCTTATATCCCTGGATATTTTACCGTTGAGGATACTGTCATTAAGCCGGACATATTCTTTCTGGTATTTTAATGCATTATGATAATCCCCTTTCTCCTCATACATTTTAGCCAGATAGTTGTAAATGGCAACCTCATGAACCATATTGCTATGATTGCGGGCAACCTCAAGTGCCCCATGCAAAAAATAGCCGGCGCTGTCATAATTTTTCAGATGTGCATAAGTTTCTCCTGTCATCATCCGCTGCAGATTGGCCTGAACAATGTCGTGACGTGTTCCTTCCATCAATTTTCCCGCCTGCAGTACATGCATCAGGGCATTTTCAGGCATCCCCCTCTTTAAATAGTTATAGCAATACCTCATGTGCGCATTGTATTGCAAACTGATATCCCGGCTCTGCAAACCCAATTCCAGAGATAACTGAGCTGCTTCATCTGCGTTTTTATACAACTCCATATTCGTATAAACTACGGATTTATTCTGCAAGGCAATACCCATGGACGCTGTATCGCCAATTTCCTTTGCCTTATCGTATGCCTTATCGAAATAATTCAATTGCTGTGATTCACTGGGCATAACAGAAGCGAGGTTATTATATGCAGTTGGGATTTTCATGGTGGACAAAGGATATTTCTCAATCATTTCGACTGATTTGAGCAGATTTTTCGTGGCCATGTCAAAGCTTCCCAATGCGAAATATGACATACCAATAGTATTGTATATATCTGCGATGTATGATGTTTCGTTATGCTGCCGGCAAAAGTCAAGCGCATATAAAGCAGTCTGAATAGCCGGGAAGTACATACCGGAACGCCGTTCGATATTCGCCAGATGTGCATATGCCCACCCTGTCTCTCGTGTAAGATTGACTGTAATGCACTTATCTATAATGTACTCCAGTAGCTTTTTTGATGAATCACTATAATTGGCAAGCAGCTTTCTATAGTCTTTGACGACATTTTTTACGTCTATACTGTCCTGTAGCACGATATGCTGTGGCCAGGGAGCAGTCCTCTGCAGATCAGGAGTAATGATCTGTGCATATGTCGTATTTAGAAAAGCCAGCATAAACAGGCACAAACAGCGCAAAGACCTTATACACACTAAATCATTTATCCGGCTCATTTGGCAGACAGTTCATAGTAAAAATACAGAAAACACAGGAAACATAGCCCACGGAAGCAGTGGTGATTTTCAGTACACATCTGATGGTGTAGAAATACACCTTTTTAGACAGTATCGTAGTTCACTGTACCATGCCGGTTGGTTATTCCGATATTTTTGTCTGGTATCCGTTCTTAATTCTCAAACAGAAAAATTCCGTTATTATGAAGTCATTTTTCCTCACATTAATCATCAGCCTGCTATGCTTCTCACATGTTGATGCCTTTCGTTTTGAATGGGCTGTCCGGGCAGGGAATACGCTTACTTCCGGAAGTGTACCTTGCAGAGGATATGCAGTAGCCGTTGATGCAGCGGGTAATGTATATACGGTCGGCACAATGATGCGGACAGTAAACTTTAATCCGGCCGGTACGCCAGCAACGAATCTGGCAGCAACCAGCAATTCCTATTCAGATGTTTTTATCTGGAAATTGAATGCCAGCGGAGCGCTTGTCTGGGCAAAGAAAATCGGAGGCAGCACAGCTCACGAGGATGCTTGGCATATCATGCTGGATTCGGAAGGGGGCATATATGTAGCGGGAAGATTCCGGGGAACCGTGAATTTCAACCCTGCCGGCACACCTGCATCCAATATGACCGGCCCCACAGCCGGAATCGCCTGGAATGGCTTTGTTCTGAAGCTGAACAGCAACGGGGAATTTGCATGGGCCAGGCAAATTCCGTCCAGCGCCATGAGCCAGGCAAGAGCGCTGGCAATAGATCATAACGACAATATCTACGTGACAGGATTCTTTATCGGCACGGCAGATTTAAATCCCGGCGGCGCCGGCGGAAGCATAACCGCATCCACTTCAAATACATACATACTCAAACTCCGGAAAAACAATGACTTCATGTGGGTCAAAACATTCACCAGCGCCGGGGAAAACATGGCACATCACCTGGCGCTGGACGCTCAGGCCAATGTATATACCACCGGACACTTCAGAGATGCGACCAATTTCAATCCGGGTACCGGCACTCCGTTTAACATGACCCCTGCAGGAGCCAGAGACTTCTATATCTCCAAGCTGGATTCCAACGGTAATTTCGGCTGGGCCAAACAATTCAAAGGGGCCAACGCTACTACTCCCTATAATGGGATCTGGACACCCGGCGTGGAGCAATCACCACGTATAGTCGCAGATTCTGCCGGGAACGTATATTACACAAATCATTTTGTGGGCACCATGGATCTGAATCCCGGCACAGCTAATTACTCGTTGACAGCTACCGGCGCCGGAAGAGATATATTTATTGTGAAATTAAACACCTCCGGCGATTTTGTTTGGGCCAGGAAAACAGTTGATGCGCTTGGAGGGCTGGCCGAAAGTAATGCCATAAGTGTGGATCGCTACGGTAACATATTCAGCACCGGGTATTTCGGCACCGGCGCCGCCAACTTTGATCCAGGCGGTACTTTTCAACTTACCAGCAAAGGTTCGTTCGACATCTTCCTTTCCAAGCTGGATGCTAGTGGAAACTTTGTGTCCGCTGCTCAGATGGGAGGCGCCAACTGGGACGAAGCCAATCACGTACTCGTTCAGGACACTTCATTATACCTCACCGGCAGGTTTTGGGACCGTGCAGACTTTGACCCTCACCCGGTTGACTCCTTTATGCTGAATATTTCCGGCACTCAGTACAATATATTCACCGTAAAACTGACAGACAAATGTCTTAAAACCGCTACGGAGCAACACACGACCTGCGGTTCCTTCACCTGGAAAGACGGCAACACTTACACCACCAGCAACAATACGGCAACCGTCACCTTCAAAACAGCTACCGGATGCGACAGTGTCATTACACTCGACCTGACGATCACCCCTCCGCTTACCTCTACCGTACAGCATACAGCCTGCGATTCCTTCACATGGATAGATGGCAATACCTATACCGCCACCAGCAGCACGGCTGCCGACTCAACATTCAAAACAACGGACGGCTGCGACAGTATTGTTACCCTCGATCTGACGATCAACCACTCTTATCATACCACAGACCAGCACACAGCCTGTGACTCTTTTACCTGGATAGACGGCAATACCTATACTACCAGTAACAATACGGCAAGCGTAACGTTCCCTATGGCCGGTACGGCCTGCGACAGCAGCATCACACTGGACCTTACCATCAACTATACCGCGGAAACAACAGACGAGATCGAAGCCTGCAAATCCTTCACATGGATAGACGGCAACACATACACTACTGATAATAATACGGCCATCTTTACTTTATCCACTGTTGACGGATGCGACAGTATTGTTACACTAAACCTGTCAGTATTCCACCCCGAAGCCATCATTACGGTAAATCATTTTGAATTGGGCACTACACGAACCTTTGCCACCTATCAATGGCTATTCAACGGAACAGATATACCCGGGGCTACACAAAGCACTTATGCAGTTGACACAAACGGCAATTACCAGGTAGCCGTGACAGATGAAAACGGATGCACGGATACCTCTGACGTTTATCCGGTCAACAATGTTTCTGTTCATAAATATGGGAGCTACATAGCTACAAACATAAATATCTATCCGAATCCTGCCCGTGACGTCGTGTATATCAATAGCCCAGTAGTAGTGGATGCAATGCTGACCAGTGTAGACGGAAGAAGTATACTCCGGGTAAGTAATGCAAAAGAAATTCCCGTTACAGACCTTGCTAAGGGAATCTATTTCCTGCACATTCTGGACCCGGAAGGCCACCTGGTGATGACAGAAAAGATCATAGTACGTAATTAGCCGGACAAAAAGCCCCGGCTCATAAAACCCGGGGCTTTCTAAAATTACCTAAATGAACGACTGCAGACAATTGCAGACAACATCATAGCGTAACCCATCATATACTTTTTCAGGATGTTTTTGTTTACCACGCATACCAGGAGTGAAACATATCCGGCAATTTTTTTCTTGCCGGTTTTCTTCAGTGTTTTCATTTTCCTGTCTTTTATTCCGCGGGCAAGGGCCTTCAACCTGGACTGGGCCGTACGGGCAGGAAATACCTATCAGGGACTCGGAGCAACCCAATGTCGTGGTAATGCCGTAGCCGTGGATGCATCGGGCAATGTATATACCGTCGGTACATTTACCAGAACCGTCAACTTTAATCCCGCCGGTACACCTGCCGTAAATCTGACCTCTGCCAACAGTTCGTTTGCCGATGTATTCATATGGAAACTCAATGCCGCAGGAGCACTCGTATGGGTAAAAAAGATCGGCGGTAATACCGCCAATGAAGATGGATGGCATATTCAGGTAGATTCCAAAGGAGATGTATATATTTCCGGCAGCTTCCGGGGAACAGTAAACTTTAATCCCGGATCAGGACCCGCATTCAATATGTCAGCGCCGGTAAACGGCTTTTTTTCATACAGTAACGGCTTTGTTCTGAAACTCAACAGCAGCGGAATTTTTGTCTGGGCCCGGCAGATATCTACTACCGATGTGAGTCAGGCAACAGCGCTCGCAGTAGACAAAAATGACAATATCTATATTACAGGATACTTTAACGGCTCCGGTGATTTAAACCCCGGCGGTAGCGGTGGCAGCATCGCTGCTATCGGTAATTCAGATGTGTTTACACTCAAGCTCAGAACCGACAACACTTTCGTATGGCTGAAAACATTTGGCGGTACAGGAGAAGACATGGGGCATCACCTGGCGCTGGATGCTCAGGCCAATATTTACCTAACCGGGCATTTCAGGGATGCCGCCGACTTTAACCCGGGATCAGGAACATTCAACATGACTCCGCCCACAGGCGGCAGAGGCTATTTTATCTCCCGGCTGGACTCCAATGGTAATTTCAACTGGGCAAAACAATTCAACGGAACCACCGGCCATCCGCATAACGGTATCTGGACACCGGGACTTGATCATTCGCCCCGTATCGCTGTTGACTCCGCCGGGAATGTACATTATGTTGGTTCATTTACAGGGTCCGTAGATCTGGATCCCGGAACAGGCACACACATAGAAACGGCTACTGCAACCGGTCGGGACGTATTCATAGTCAAATTAAACGCTTCCGGAAATTTTGTCTGGGGGAGAAAAGCAGTGGATGCACTTGGCGGTCTTGCTGAAGGAAATTCTATAGATGTAGATCATGAAGGGGATGTGTACACGACAGGATATTTTGGGTCATCTGGTGCTGATTTCGATCCGGACACCGGGATCTTTCAGTTATCAGGCAAGGGTAATAACGATATATTCCTCTCCAGACTGGATGCCAACGGGAACTTTATATCGGCTGCTCAAATGGGAGGCATCGGACTGGATGAGGCAAACCATATCCTGGTACGGAACAACCACATATATCTCACGGGACGCTTTGGGCAGCCCGGCGACTACAATCCACACCCGGTATATTCTTTACTGCTGACTCCGGAAGGAATCAACCAGAATCTATTCACCGTAAAACTACATTTCGCCTGTATTAAAGCTGCCGCAGACAAAATTACTACCTGTAACAACTCATACACCTGGATAAACGGACATACCTACACCGCAAGCAACGATACGGCTTTCGTCAGATTCACAACTGCTGCCGGATGCGACAGTTTTGTAGTGCTCAATCTGACCATCAACCCTGCATTTACCCTTACAGACCGGCATACAGCCTGCGATTCCTTCACATGGACAAACAATGGCATCACCTATACCGCCAGCAACAACACAGCTGCCATCCATTATACAACCATTTACGGATGTGACAGCTTAGTAACACTGAATCTCACCCTCAACCATACAATACAGACAACAGACAAGATTAAAGCCTGCAATTCCTTTACATGGATAGACGGCAATACCTACACTGCGGACAATAATAGCGCCATATATACGCTATCCACCGCTGCAGGATGCGACAGCATTGTCACCCTGGACCTCTCGGTTTTCCATCCGGAAGCCATTATTACCGTTAACCATACTGAATTGGGAACAACACAGACTTTTACCACCTATCAATGGATATTGAACGGTAACGGTATTCCGGGAGCCACACAAAGCACTTATGTCGTTGACACTAACGGCATTTATCAGGTAGCCGTGACGGACGAAAACGGATGTACGGATACTTCTGACACTTATCAGGTCAACAACGTATCGGTTCATCAATATGGGAATGATATCATCAGGATATATCCGAATCCCGTACGTGAGATCGTTTATATCAACAGCCCCCAACCCGTGGAGGCAACTCTGACAGGCGCCGACGGAAGGAGTCTGCTCCGGGTGAGTAACAGCAGGGAAATACCCGTTTCCGGACTTGCTGCCGGCGTGTATTTCCTCCATATCATGGACAGTAACGACACGTTGATAACAACGGAAAAACTCATCGTAACCGATTGATTACACACACATGATCAAACGAGCTATACGCATATTATTACCAGTACAACATTGCGATAAGTTTTTAATAATAATGAAGTGCAAACGCATAATACGGTTCGTCCTCTTGTCATTATTCAGCAGTCCCTGCGTTATGGCACAGATTATAACAAACGCCGACGGATCTGCATTAATGACCCGGTATTGTAATGAAAACCAAATTTTTCCGATAAAAGGCGAGCCATCAGGAGGAACGTTCTCCGGATGCGGAATATCCCAGCAGGATGGAGTATGGTATTTTAATCCTGTCGTGGCTGCAGAACAAACCGTTATTTTTCCTTACGAATGTCTTATATCTTACCAGGTTGACAACAATACAGTAGCTACAAGCTGGATGTTAATCTATAAACCGGTGGTCATTACTCCTCCGATGCAGGATATTGCAACCTGCGATGGATCATTTGAATTGAGCATCGGCACTTCTTATACCGGGTATTACCAGTATGAGTGGTATCCTCCGGGGCCTATACATAATCCGGAGGCAAGCTCAACGACAGGATATATCGAATCAACACAAACATTTATCGTCACTGCCAGGGATGTATCCAGCGGCTGTACCGGCAGCGATACGGTAACGGTAATCAGGCATCCGATACCGGAAGTACAGGTGGTACAAGACAGTATTAATATTTCTGCCCGTGAAAAAGTGCAACTGGAAGCCGGCGGCGCGGATCATTATGTATGGTCTCCCTCTCTTTGGCTGAGCGATGCAGGTACGGCCCGGCCGTTTGCAGCACCGGAAATACCTATAACCTACCAGGTTGTAGGCTTCAATGAATTTGGCTGTTCGGATACCGCTACACTTCATATTCATATCCATGAAGACCTGTTTGTCCCCAATGCTTTTTCTCCAAATGGTGATGGACTGAATGATGTATTCAAAGTAACCAACTTCGGATACCAGCGTATTGAAGCATACAAGATATTTAACCGATGGGGACAGCTTGTATATCAGACAGCCGACGGATCAAACGGATGGGACGGAACATTTAAAGGCAGGCAGGCAGATGTTGGCACTTATTATTACCTGATCGGGGTACGGTCAAGAGATGGCAATTACCAGGAGTTCAGGGGAGATGTGCATCTGGTACGTTAGTTAAATGGGAAAGGGGGCTTACGGTTTCCTGTTACTATTGCGGTTGTCCAATAACAACATTAACACCTTACACATGCATATAAAAGTCAGAATATTCAAATAAAAAGAGCGGAATCCTTACCGGATATCCGCTCTTTATTTTGGGACTACTTACAAAGCTATTTCTTGCCCGCACTTGTTTTGGCTTCTTCGCTTTCTGCCTGACGTAATGCACGCGTCATTACAACAGATGCTATCGGAATACGGGGGGAGTTCATAACCTCCATATTATCGGCTTTGACATCTTCCACACGGATGTTACCGTTAAGCTGCAGCTCTGTTATATCCACTTCGATATTCTCAGTAAGATATTTCGGATAAGTGCGCACTTTCAGCGTTTTAACCTTGATCTCAAGACGTCCGCCGTCTTTCACGCCCTGCGACTGCCCTGTAAACTTCAGGGGGAGATCCGCGATCACTTTTTTGTCATCTACCAGCTCCAGGAAGTCCACATGGCTCAGCTCGTCTGTTACGACATCAAACTGCAGGTCTTTCATGATCGTACGGTAGGTTTTACCGTCAACCGTGATCTCTGCCAACTGAAAATCCGGAGTGTACACCAACGGACGCAATGACATGGCCGGGGCTGTAAAATGGATCGTTTCCTTACCGCCATATATTACGGCAGGAACCTGTTCTTCAGAACGAAGTTGGCGCGTTGCTTTTTTGCCGAGTTCGCTTCTGATCTTTCCTTCGATTTGTACGCTTTTCATAAGCTTTTGTTTTTCTTCAGCTCCGGTCGTAAATCTGTCGAACATCCGGGCACTGAATGTTTTTTATTAATTGTTAAGGATCATAACGGCCTTGCCGGACAGATTTTTTTGTATAAACAGACTTTATTTAATACAGCAAACGAAAACGCCTGCCTTATTTTTTATTACTATGAATAAACAATGAGTTAATTGACTTGTTCTCAAACGTGTTACGGATCGCTACCGCAAAAAGATCAGCAGTAGATAATACCCGTATCTTTGAGCACTCCTGTTTCATCGGGATGGTATCACATACAACCAATTCCTCAAGCTCGGAGTTTTCAATATTTCCGTAAGCATTACCGCTCAGCACCGGATGGGTACAAAAAGCACGTACAGAAAGCGCTCCTTTTTCTTTCAGGATAGCAGCAGATTTACAAAGCGTACCAGCCGTATCACATATATCGTCAATAAGAACTACATTCCTTCCCGTCACATCTCCGATCACCGTCATGGCAGCCACTTCATTGGCACGCTTACGTTGCTTGTCGCAGATGACCATATCCACTTCAAAATACTTGGCCACTTCACGTACCCGGTTGGTGCTGCCCACATCAGGGGCCGCAAAGATAAGGTTTTCTATTTTTAATTGTTCAATATATGGAATAAAAATCGCAGAACTGTCCAGGTGATCCACCGGAATATCGAAAAAGCCCTGTATCTGAGGCGCATGGAGGTCCATCGTCATCACCCTGTCGGCGCCGGCAGTGGTCAGCAGGTTGGCAACCAGCTTGGATGCGATGGAAACACGGGGTTTATCTTTCCGGTCCTGACGGGCATAGCCGTAATAAGGAATCACAGCAGTGATATAACCGGCTGATGCACGCCGGGCGGCATCAATCATCATCAGTAGTTCCATGAGATTGTCAGAAGGTGCAAAAGTGGATTGCACCAGGAACACATAATCCCCCCGGATAGATTCATTAAATACGGGCTGAAACTCTCCGTCGCTGAATTTCTGCGTGGAACAAAAACCCAATCTCTTCCCGAAAGCGGAGGCGATTTTTTCGGCCAGGTAACTGGAACCCGTGCCGGTAAAGATTTTTACTGATGGCTGCATGACTGATTGCGGAATGAGGTGCAAAAATAGACAAAGGAAAGAAAGTTTCTGACCTGTTTTATGCACATTTCCACCTCACATAAAGCGCTGCACTCAATTTTCCATACCACTAACGCAACAAGGTTACGTTTCCCTGATGTTTTTCCTGCACTCCGTTTGCAAATGTTACCTCCACCAGATATACATATACATCCTGCGGCTGATCCGCACCATTGAGCCGGCCATCCCACCCTCTTCCGTCGATACGGGTCGTCTCAAATACTTTTTGCCCCCAGCGGTTGAACACCTGCATGCGGAAGCTGCGGACTGCACGGGATAATATCTGGCGGGGGAAGAAATAATCATTGACCCCGTCTCCGCCGGGCGTAAACACATTCGGAATTCCGATATGGCAAGACTGATAGATATCAATACTGTCTGTTGTACTACATTCCTCTCCATTGGTAACCTGCAACCAGTAAGTACCCGGGATACTGACTGCCAGCTCGGCGCCTGCATCACCGGTGCTCCATAAATGGCGGCCATTTTCGGGAGGCGACGCCTGATTATACAACAATAAAGGGGCATCCCCGGGACAAAGCACTGTATCCGGAGGCAGTTTTACTACAGGATACGGATGTACACGTATTGTAAGCGGGATCACAGTATCCGGGCATACCGGATAACTGGCTGTAAGCGTAACATGAAAATCACCAGGTTGTTCATACGGATACCGTAGTACTGTGGTATCCGCGATTTCCGTGCCATCTCCCATATCCCACATGATACTGCTGCTGCCCGTAGGCCGGTAATCGGTACTAAAATGCACCACCGTTCCCGTGCAAAGGACCGTATCACTGACTGTCAATCCGAAACCGGCAAATGAATCCACAAACACCGTTTTAACAATCGTATCGGAGCATTCCCGGAAATCACGCACTACCAGCATTGCATCAAAAACACCGGCCAAGGTATAAGTATGTACCGGATGAAGCACCGTATCTGTCGTACCGTCCCCGAAGTTCCAATAATAGATAAGCTCCTCTCCCGATACCTGGCTGGCAAACCGGACAGAATCGCCCTGACAAATACTATCCGCATCTACCGTAAAATCCGAATCCATAAAAGGCCGTATAATTACAGTGGTAGCAGCAGAATCCCGGCAAAGACCGTTTTCCACAACAAGCGTTGCCTGATATGTACCGGGGGTGGTATAAACATGATAAGGAACCCTTCCCGTCACCGGACTACCATCGCCGAAATCCCAGCGATAAATCCCTACTGCGGGCGTATTATAAGTAATAAACAGGGTATCTCCGGCACAGCCATACCGCAATGTATCTTCAAAAAGAGCCGACACTTCTTCATATACAGTTACCGTAACCGGCAAGCGGTCGCTTTCAAAGGGACAGCCGGTGATCGTTTGGGTTACATACCAGGTGTACACGCCCGGTACAGATGTATTTGGCGTTGGAGCATCGGGTAAGGGGACCCCACCGGAAGCAGCTTCATACCACCTTATGCTATCTCCTGTGGCATGAAGCTGTACAGGCGTTTCGAACTGGCAATAAGCCGTATCTGATGTTGCCGGCGGATCCGGATTCGGAGCACCGTTGATGCGCACATTGCGGATTACCTGCCGGCTCCAGGAACCGCCTGTACCGGAAGAGAAGCCAAAATAACCAGTCATATTAAGCGCCGTATATCCGCTCATTACTGCCGGTCCTCCATCAAAAGAGACTTCGATATTACCATAATTATATGTCAGACGACAGCTATGCCAGTTATTGTCGATAATAAATCCCTGATTAATCAGATCGGGCGCCAGCCTGCCCGTTGCTGAACCTTCAGCATAATTACTTGTACCATCCAATACACGAAGCGTTACAAGAGGATTGTCCACAACACCATCATTATTATAGGTATCCATAATAAGCAACAAACCATTGGGGTTGTTGGGAAGACCAATACCACCTCCGGTTGCAAATCCGGTAGGAGGGTTGGTAATATACCAGAATGTAATACCATCAGCAGTCACTGCCGAATGTTCGGTGATCCGGAATTCAAAATCCACTGTAAACCGGGCACAAAGGGTGAGATCCTGTGGTGTTGCATAATATATATACCCGGCCTGATTTCCTATTGGATTAGTCAGTACAAACATATCCCCAGATACATAGCTGGTCCCGGTGGCAAATGTCCACCCTGTTGTATTCACCGGATTCCCTGTAAGCTCAGCCGAAAAACTCTGAGACCATACCTGGTTACTGCAGATAAACAAGCCGAAAAACAACAAGGAGCACCATCTTGTCATATTAATATAAATGAATCAATTAGTTTAATAATCAGAAACTTCAAAAACGCAAAGCAAAATACAAATAAGCCCTGTATAAAGTCATATTTTTGCTGCAAAATATTCTCATACAATAAAAAGCTGCCTTCCGATCCATGCCTGCTGCCAGCATTATTATATCCGTTTACAACCGTATTGACTTTTTGAAGCTTGTGCTGGCCGGATTTGAGATGCAGACAGAACAGGATTTTGAGATTATCATATCAGACGATGGTTCAGGTGCAGATTTTGTTAATGAGGTGAACCGGATCATCTCTGCAAGCAACATGAACATCCGGCACAATCACCATGAAGACCTCGGATTCCGGAAAAACCGGATATTAAACCAATCTATCCTGCTCGCAGACTCCGGCTACCTGATTTTTGTAGACGGCGACTGCATCCCCCACCCTGCATTTGTGGAAGAACACCTGAAAAACAAGGAACATGGTGTTTGCCTGGCAGGACGACGTGTGGATCTTTCCGAAGGAATTACCCGTAGCCTTACCCCGGAAAATATCAGCAACGGAATATTACAATCCACCGGCATGAAGTGCCGCATGTTTGCCGAATACTTCCGCATGCGTTTATTTCATGTGATGAATGGCATCTATTTCAAAAATAAAACATTAAGAAAATTCTCCAACAGAAAAGAACGTGGACTGCTTGGCGCCAACTTCTCCCTGCACCGGGAAGACATGATGGCCATCAATGGATTTGACGAACGGTACACCACCGCCACTTATGGGGAAGATTCAGATGTAGAATTACGGTTGCGCCTGTATGGTATTCGACTCCGGACTGTGCTTAATATAGCAGTCCAGTATCATTGCTACCACAAGCCGCTGTCCCGGCCGGAAGCAAGCCGCATTCAATACGATATAGCATTGGCAGAGCAAAGGGCATATACCCCTTATGGCATTATCAAGAACTAGTAAAAACATACACCCACCCGGGCACATGAAACAGATCTACCGGAAATCAAAAAAAAGAAATCTGACCTACCGGCATGTATGCGAAGTAGGCGTCTACCTGCCTGAGACTTCCAATGTGATAGACTTCATAAAAGACGGCATCCGGGCTACCCTTGTGGAAGCTGACCCGGAAACAGTAGAAAAAATAAGAGCATATTTTAAAGGATATAACATTCAGCTCCATCCTTGTGCTGTCTGGGAACGTAACGGAACTATCAAACTATCGAAAGCCCAAGCGTCTACTTTTGTCAGCGAACTAAAATCAAGTCCGGCCATCGAAAACGACCGGTACGAAATAAAAGAGTCGGAAACATTTGAAGTTTCGTGCAAGGCATTCAGCGAAATAGATACTGGAGATATAGACCTTTTATCAATTGATATAGAAGGAAGTGAATGGTTCGTAATAAAGCATTTAATCAGCAGACCAAAGACAATATCTGTCGAAACTCATGGAAAATATTATACAAATCCATACATTCATGAAATCAAAAAGTGGATGCAGGATAACGATTATATTACATGGTACAAAGACGGAAGCGATACCGTATTCATCCAAAAAAGATTATTTACCCCTTCATGGAAAGACAAAGTATATATAGCATTCAATAACTTGAAAATCAGGTGGAAAAAGCTAAAGAGATTATTCAAATAAGCCGTGCCGGCATTTATAGAATATTAAGTACACAACCCTGCCAGATCGTTGAACAGAAGGAATCCAAATCGAAATAAAAACTACAGATAGACGATGTAATTAATTGATTTAAAATAAAATAATGAAGTATAAGTTTCAGATAGAACTAATACGCTTACAACGTCAGACATCCCTCCCCTAAAAAAACAATATACACAACCGGCTAATCAAAAGAACGATCTACAAACACCGGCTTCAATCCGTATTGCCATAAATGTTTTTTGGCATCAGGATATTGTTCGAGCTGTGGAACAGACCATGTATAGATCCATATAGCGTTATCAAACCGGCTTACCTGGTGGGGCATAAACACAACAGACATACCTAATTGCTGCGGCTCTACTCCCACCAGTATAATATTACGGGGTTGCAGCCGGTCTTTTAAACGATGCCAGGCAATGAATTTATCAGACGGAAGCTCAAGAAAATTATAGTGTCGTTCCTCAAGTTTGCAAGCCTGCAGCATTTTTAACAATTGGGCTTTATCTCTGCCGTCATTACCGAGCGGGCAACTTATGACCAATGTGTCCCGGGATGCCATCTCTCCGGTAAAAACATCAGGCTCTTCCCAGAAATCGTTTATCTGGTCCGACACTACAGGTGTGTTAAAGATATCCGGCAAACTGTCCATAAACTGTCATTTTCAAAGGTATGTAAGCAGTCACTTACCCGATGTTTCTGTTTTTTTTTGTTTCTTTGCCGCGAAGCTAATGATTTTAATTCTTAAAAAGCATTGAGCATATGAGCTTATACACGATAGAAGATATGCCGGTACAAAAAACAGAAAAAAGCAGGATTTACGAGTTAGACCCGGCAAACATACAGTTTGGCAAACTTTACTCAGACCATATGTTGTGCGCCCGTTACACCAACGGACAGTGGGACGCACCTGATATACGCCCGTATAGCAATATCAGCCTAAGCCCCGCAACGACATTCATTCACTACGGGCAGGCAATATTTGAAGGCGTTAAAGCCTATAAACAGCAGAATGGCACGGTTGGTATATTCCGCCCTTATGATAACTGGAAGCGGATGAACCGTTCCGCCAAACGCATGGCCATGCCGGATGTTCCTGAAGAAATTTTTGTGGATGGTATGCGGCAGTTGATTGATCTGGACCGGGACTGGGTACCGGCGCCGGAGGGTTCTTCTTTATATATCCGTCCGTTTATGTTTGCCGTGGATGAATACATCGGTGTAAAACCTGCCGAGCAGTTCGAATTTATGATCATTACCAGCCCGGCCGGCCCCTATTACAGCAAACCGGTATCCATTTACGTTCAGGATAAATATGTACGTGCATTCCCCGGAGGGATCGGGTATACCAAAGCGGCCGGCAACTATGGAATGAGCATGTACCCCACCATGCAGATCCGTAAAATGGGATATGATCAAATCCTGTGGACGGATGGATTCGAGCATAAATACGTACAGGAAATCGGAACAATGAATGTATTCTTCATCATTGACGGCAAAGCCTGCACACCTGAGCTTTCAGAAACCATACTCAGCGGTATCACACGTGATAGCGTTATAACCCTGCTCCGTGATAAGGGTATTGAAGTAGAAGAACGCCCTATAAGCATCCATGAACTGGCTGCAGCATATAAGGCAGGAAAACTGACAGAAGCGTTCGGAACCGGCACCGCTGCATCTATCGCACCGATCGCTTCCCTTACCTACAATGAAGACCGGATGGAATTGCCGCCGGTAGCAGGATGGGAAATAACCAACTGGCTCAATAAAGAACTCAGCGATATCCGCTACGGAAGGAAGGAAGATGTACACGGATGGATGATGCATGTTTAATGAGTTATGAATGATGAATTATGAGTTGAGCTTATTCACTCATCATTCATAACTCATAACTAAAAAAGTCCGTGCAGTTGCGCGTCAATCCGTCTTACTACTTCTGCAAAGTCTGCGTCATTTTCGGTAAAATCAAGATTGTCAATATCAATGACCAGTAATGGTCCGTCTGTGTATTGCTCTATCCATTTGTCATAAAATCCGTTAAGGCGCTTCAGATAATCCAGCCGGATATTCTCTTCATAGTCACGGCCACGCTTCTGTATCTGGTCGACCAGCTTAGGCACGGAAGCTTTCAGATAAATCAGGAGATCCGGTGGGCTTACAAGCGACTTCAGGGTCTGAAAAAGCGAGGCATAATTCTCAAAATCACGACGGGTCATTAATCCCATCTCATACAGGTTGGGGGCAAAGATATAGGCATCTTCATAGATCGTCCGGTCCTGTATCACCGTATCCTTACCATTCCGGATATGGATCAGATGCTGGAGCCGTGTATTCAGGAAGTATATCTGCAGATTGAATGACCACCGGTGCATCTCTTCATAGAAGTCTACCAGATACGGATTCCGATCCACATCTTCGAAATGAGGCGTCCATTTGAAATGGCGGGCCAGCATACTGGTCAGTGTAGTTTTGCCGGCGCCGATATTTCCTGCTACGGCAATATGCTTGGTGATGGATTTGGGAGGCATACGTGTAAATATAAATAATATTATTGTATCGCACGTAGAGACGCAATGCATTGCGTCTCTACGTGCGGAATTAATAATAATGAATACCGATCAGCCTGCGCGCCTCGGCAATCGTCCGGGCAGCGCTTTCCCTGGCTTTCCCGGCTCCGTTCTTCAATATCTTCCGCAGACCCTCCTCATCCTGCTGTAATTCCGCTGTACGCTCCCGTATCGGCCTGATAAATGAAACCAGATCTTCAGCCAGTTGCTTTTTAAAATCACCATAGCGGATCACCACATTGCCGGCAGATGACTTATTGTAGTCGTTTTCAAACTGAGCCGTAGTTTCCTGCTTCCCGGTCAGCCGCATCAGTGTAAACAGGTTTTCGATATAATCAGGCTTGGGGCTGTTTTCCTCGGCTGGTCCGGTGTCTGTTTTTGCCTTCATCACCTTTTTCCGGATCGTTTCATCATCATCGCTCAGGTAGATAGTAGCATTGACATTCTCACTCTTGCTCATTTTCCCATTACCATCAAGGCTCAGGATCTTCACCGTATTACTGTCAAAGCGAAAGACCTGCGGCTCAGGAAACAGCTCACCATAACGGTTATTATATCGCTGTGCAAAATTGCGCGCCATCTCCAGATGCTGCTCCTGGTCTTTACCTACGGGCACCTTTACTGCCCGGTGTATCAGAATATCTGCAGCCATCAGCACCGGATAAGTCAACAGACCGGCATTTACATTATCCGGGCTCAGGCGTACTTTATCCTTGAATGTCGGAACTTTTTCTAACTCACCTTTATAAGCCAGCATGTTCAGCATCAGGTACAACTCAGGGATCTCCGGGATATCGCTTTGCACATACAGGGCAACTTTATCCGGATCCAGACCACTGGCGATATTCTCCGCAACAACACGGAATACATTTGCTTTCAGATCTTTGGGATCGGGATGTGTGGTCAGGGAGTGATAATCTGCTACAAAAAAATAGCAGTTATAATCTTCCTGCATCTGTATATAATTATGGATTGCACCAAAATAATTTCCCAGATGGAGGAGGCCGGTAGAGCGGATGCCGCTCACAACAATCTCTTTACTCATAACAGGCGGCAAGATACAAAAGCGGTTTTAGTCTTTTACCAAAAAAAATAAATCCGCTGACCCCGGAATTACCTAACGAGCCAGCAGCCTCATTTCGATCGCCTTTTTTACCAGGCCGGCGGTATTTTTAGCCTGGAGCTTATGCAACAGGCTCAGCCGGTGGCATTCAATTGTCCGGATGCTTACAGAAAGGCTTTCGGCGATCTCCTGGTTGGTCAGCTCATCTGTTATCAGCTGCAGCACTTCTTTTTCACGACGCGTAAGGAGTGCGCCCAGGTCATCAGCCTGCTTTTTCTTTTTGATAATATTGCTCAGTAACTGCCTGCTCAATGCATCATCAAGAAAATATTCTCCGTTATATGCCTGTTCTATTGCCTGTATTAAACGGGAATGGTCCGTAGTGCTTTTCAGCAGGTAACCCATACACCCGATCTGCATCATATCTTCTACCTGGTGGGTGGCCTCCATACTGGTCAGAATGATGATCCGGATGTCAGGATAAAGCTTCAGCACCTTTCCGGCCAGTTCATGGCCTGTAATATCAGGCAATTGCATATCCAGCAGGAGCACATCCGGCTGTGTTTCTGCCAGCGCCGTCAATAAAGCATGGCCGGATGTATAGCACCCCATGCATTCAATATGCTCTGCTGAGGAGATCACATTCTTCAGGCCGGTGATAACCAAAGGGTGATCATCAGTTATTACCACTTTGATAGCCATATCCAATACCTTTTCAAAGCAATAATAATCAATTTTCGGGTAAAAGGGCAATCCCCTTTTACCGGGTTATGCTACGGGCACCGGGACTTCTGCATACACCGTAAGCCCGTTTTCGGAGCTGATAAATTCCACTACTCCATTCAACGCTGCGATACGCTGCCGGATATGGTATAACCCGGTGCCTTTCTGCAACACGTCCGGGTCTTTAAAACCCTGGCCGTCATCTTCTACCGTCAGATCGAGCAGATCCAGCTGACAGTTTATCTGCACCAGGATATTAGCAGCATTGGCATATTTCAATGCATTCTGTACCAGCTCCTGGATCATACGATATACGGAAAGCGCTACTTGCGGCTCCAGCGACGGGCACACACCGGAGCTCATGAAATGGATACGCGTTGCATATTCGTTATCCATTTTATTACAAAAGTCCTCCAGCGATTTCAGCAATCCGCTTTTTATAACCGTCTCAGGCATCAGGTTATGCGCTGTTTTACGCAAATCCTGCATGGTTTCATCAAGATATTTAAACCCCTGCTCAAAAGCCTTTTTATCCGGCTGGTCTTGCTGGAGCAGGCTGCTGAATGTAAGCTTTACTGCCGTAAGCTGACTTACAATCCCATCATGAAGCTCATGAGCAATACGGCTGCGCTCCTGCTCCTCTCCTTCCATTACAGCATTAAGGCGTTTTATTTCCTGATCCTTTTCAAGAGACTTAATGCGCTCATTATGGATCCGCTGCCGGTATCTGTAGCGAGCAAAGACAAGCACACCGATCATGCATACAGCCCCGGCAACGCCCCAAAGAATAAACCTCGTTTGCTGTAGTTTTTGTTCTTTTTGTGACAGGAGCAATCGTTGCGAAGTAAGCTCAAGATCTTTCTCCGAGGTGCGATAGCGCACATCAAGCTCATTGATGATACGCTGATTTTCAACTTTATCGATACTGTCATTCAGATCCATATACCGCTCCAGGCTCTGAAGCGACTGCTGATAGGCTCCCGATTCGGAGTAGGCTACCGCCAGCATCTTGTATGCAAGCGCTTTCTGTTCAAGCGCATCGGACTGCTCAGCCGCAGCAAGCGCCTTCATCGCGTAATGTAATGTTTGCTTATAATCATGACGGATGAGGTATACTTTAGCCAGGTAGAAATAAATAGCCGGGGTCGATGCATCACCTTTGTCTGTAAGGCCTTTTTTCAGAAAGTATTCTGCCGAATCCAGCATACCGGTGCTGGTATACATATTGCCCATATTGACCAGCACGTTCCGGAGCATATGTACATTGCCCGACTTCTCTGCGAGGCTTATTGCCCTGCGATAATAGATCATTGAAGAATCATACTGCTTCATGCGGTCGTAGGAAAGCGCCGTCAGGTTTTCCACCGCGATCATTTGATAAGACAATGTATCGCCTCCCCAGCCGATTGCACGGGCTTTTTCCAGATAATGCAACGCCCGCCGGGGCGTTCCCTCCTTATGCCATATCGCAGCAATATTGGTGTATATCAATACAAGCTGGCCGGAGTCGACATCAGGAGCTGTGCGTAATTCAGACAATGCATAATCAAGATACTGGTAGGCAAGTGCAAACTTTCCCTGCCGGACCCGCAGATTGCTGGCATTATTATACCAGTTGACCAACAGCACGTTTTTCTTCCCTCCTGCCATAAAACAGTATGGCCATGCCGACTGCAACGCCCGGGCAGCCTCCGAAAACTTACCCTCAGCAGTGAACACACCGGCAAGGCCGATAAGGGCATGGGCTACGCCGCCGGCGAACTGTTTTTCCCGGCTGTATGCCAGCGCTTCCTGCAGCAGCCTGACTGCGCCTTCATGAGACACATGCCGTACAACCTCCGAACTGTCGAATAACTTCTTTAGATAGGCGCTGTCTGCAACAGATAATTGTGTAGATATAGACGGACTTTCAGGATTATATTTCAGGGCTGTTTCCTGCGCATAAACTTTAAAAACCGGGACGCATGACACAATCATTATGACCATTGCCATACGCACCAATACATTTATGCTTACATATCTCATAGCATGGCAGTCATTACGGCGCCGGCATTATTGTGCCGTAAGCATTACCCCATAAATTTATTATCAGACAAAAATTTCCGAAACGGCTGGACCAGATAATCATTTACCATGAACTTATCAGGGAACAGATTCCTAAACAATAATACACATTTCTTTGGAAAATGGAAACGTAAAGGACGATTTTGAAACACATATAAAATTCGAAGGGTCGTACCCGCTAACGGAGAACGACCCTTCGATTGAGACAAAAAAATATTACTGTACTGAGCGCGTAAAACGCACATTTTTCACAAATATCCCTTTTTTATCTGTCAGCTTAAGGATATAAACACCCGGAGCCAGACCGGAGACATCGATACCTCCGTTAACTTCAGTCACAGTCCGAAGCAACTTTCCGTCCATACCAAATACGGATGCAGTTAAAGGCAGCGACGCAGTAACATACAGGCGGTCAGAAACAGGATTCGGGAATACCTTTACTGAAGCTGCTGCGTCCTGATAGCTGCCAACAAGGTTTTCTGCTTCCCTGAGTGTTCTGAAAGAAACCGTATCCCAGCCTGAATAATTATTATTCCCGCAGTAGGTACGGAAATGCACATAATACAGCACACCCTCGTCCAGCACGGCTCCGGTATTATAAGATGTACCTGCAGGTTGATCAGGGGCAGAACCCGGTTCCTTTGTGGCTGCCTGATCTACGGCAATTTCATAATGTTCAGCGAGACTTACTGCATTCCAGGTAACTTCTGCACTGTTGGCGGTAATGTTTCCAACCGCAAGCCCGCCAGGAAATGCGCACAATGGCAATGTACGGAATGAGATTGTGTCCCAGTCAGAATAGTCTCCGTTGGTACAATAGGTTCTGACATGCGCGTAATACGTCTGGGCATAATTAAGCACAGCTCCGGAATGGAACAGCTCGTCCGTTGTCTGGAATGCAACGCCGGGAGGAGTCAGTGTAGCAGACTGGTCGATAACGACCTCATATTCCTGCACACTATCGGCCCGTTGCCAGTTCAATACCACGCTGTCCGGGCCTACCTGCACAACGCTCAGCCCGCGGGGCTCACGACATTGGAACGGCGCCACGAAAGAGATGGTATCCCAGTCTGAAAAATTACCGTATCCGCAGTCTGTACGGAAATGCACATAAAATGTATCGAAAGCGGAAAGAATGTTGCCTGAATCGTACACCGTATCTGTAGTAACAACAGGAGTGCCTAAAGGCTCCGGCATAGCCGACTTATCTATTGCTATCTGGTAGCTGGCGGCTCCCCCGATCTTGTTCCATTTGATCTCTGCATTTTTATCCAGCCTGCTCACCACAGGTACAGGCTTGTTACATTCATAATACCACAATCCGGACGCCAGCACATGGCCTGTATGTATAGCAATACTCATTCCTTCCAATGTCACAAAACGGTAAGGCAACTGGTATCGGTTAGCTGTAGAGGTGTTAGATACTCCGTCACCGGTAGTTCCGTACAGATTATTTCCCCAGGTCCATACAGTACCATCTTCTCTTACGGCAACAGCATTATCGTATCCGGCAGATACCTTTACCCATTTACCATTACTTCCATCGTCAATCAGAGCAGGGCTTGTTTGTGATGAAGTATTACCATTCCCTAGCCTGTAATTGCTTCCGCCTCCCCAGGCCCACAGGCTACCGTCTACCTGGATGCCAAGCGCATGCACATGTCCTGCAGATACATAACTCCATTTCGCTGAACCGATCTGGACGGGCGTCCTCTGATCGGTCGTCGCACCATTGCCAACCTGCCCCTGAGAGTTCCACCCCCATCCCCAGAGTGTACTATCCTCCCGGATAAACAGCGTGTGTCCCTGTATCCCCACAGAAACCATTAGTCCTTTCATTACATTGTCTCCCGCATCCTTAATGCGTTTAGGCTGATTAGACGCAGTCGTAGTATTATCCCCGAGGGTGTAATTGTTGTTACTTCCCCACATATACAGCGACCCATCATTCAATATAGCTGCACTTCCGTTACGATAAAAATAACCAAAACCAGACCATGCCTCCATGCCCCAGGCAACCACATCCCTGCATTTAGAGCCGGGAGCAATTTGCTTAGGTGTAGTGGACATTACCGAACCACCATCTCCAAGCTGAAATTCTGTGTTCCGCCCCCATGCCCATACACTGCTGTCTTCTTTCAAGGCGATACAATGCGTATGCGCCGCCGACACCTTCCACCATTTACCATTCAAACCGCTGTCTACCAGTGTAGGAACAGTCAAAACAGTAGAAGTAGTCCATTCATCCCGTCCCAGTTGTCTGAAATTATTCCGCCCCCACGCCCAAAGGCTGCCGTTTTCTTTTATTCCAACGGAAAATTCTGCACCGGCAGATATTGTCACAAACTTGCCGCCATAACCTGTATCCGTATAAACATCCGTCGGGGTTGCAACAATATTCGATCCGCTGTTCCCATTTCCCAAACGTCCGTAATATTCCCAACCCCATCCCTTAAGGCTGTAGCTCTGTGCGCCCCCTTCATATGCAACCAGGGACACAGCCAGAAACGCGCCGGCCGTTCCCGCCATACGGGCCCTGCCCATACGTTGTAACCATGTTTTTACAAGTGTTGATCTTTTGTTCATAAAACAATCAAATTTAAAAGTGAATACACACCAACGCTATTTCATTTTCTGCATAGTGCTAAAACAAAAGTATCCGTAACGAAAGCTCAAAGCATCGGGGGTTTTGCGTATTTTTATTTTTTCTTTTCTACGTATAACTACCGACAATATGCAGGAAACTTTAGCGCAGGAGAGTAATATTTCCCTGTTTATACAATACCTTTCCGCCGGGTGAAATTGCCTCTATGAAATATACATACACACCCTGAGGTTGCTCTTTGTCCCGAAGCCTGCCGTCCCATCCTTCACGGATATCTGTTGTTTCAAATACTTTCTCTCCCCATCTGTTGAATATTTTAAAGGCTTTCAGTTGTACGGCACCTCTGTACACTGGCCGCAGCACACCATTGTAATGACTACCCGGGATAAATGCATTAGGCAGATCGAGCAGTGCTTCTGCCACAAAAACATCAATACTGTCCCGGGTAACACAACCGCGATCCGTTTCCCCGGTGACGAAATAACGGGTATTACCTGCCGGATCCACACGGGGATTGGCCCGCCTGTGATCCGACAAACCTTCCGGCGGGAACCATTCAAAATACAGACAGTTGCCACGTGGGTCCAGGTAGCGTTCTTCCCCTTCATATATCGTTATCGAGTCGGGCATGGATATCAATGCTGCAGGATATACATGAACAGTTACGGCCTGTGTGTCCAGGCAATTCATGATATCTTCCGCATAAACCACATAAGTAGTAGTGCTGAGCGGGTATACAAAAGGTTCGGCGCTCAGAGAATCGCTGATCCATACGCCCGGTCGCCACACCTGTCCTACCCTGTTGCCGGATACAAACAGTTGTACAGTATCACCCGGGCATATTCCCGTGTCTGCCGATACCGTAGTGACACCGGCTACTTCAATCAGCATTTCATCTATCCCGGTACATCCGGCAGACGTACTTACCCGCAGCGAAAGATTCGTAGTTCGCTGTGCATTAAACAGCGGATCAGGCCCGTCACTTCCTGCAATTAATGTTCCTGCCGGGTCCCATTCATAACTATACCCACCGAAGTTCCCCGGTTGTACATCTGCCACCACCTGCCAGACTTCACCCCGGCATAACAGCGTGTCCTCCGGTAAAGACACCACAGGTACAGGCTGAACTTCTATGGAGAAAGAAGCTACGCTGTCTCTGCAACCTGCAAAGGAGGCAGTCACTGTATAGCGGGCGGAAGAAGAGGGTGTAATGACCGGCTCTTTTATGACACTGTCTGATACATCGCCCGCAGGACGCCATACATAGCTATAACGGTCATCGCCTGTCAGCCGGACCTGCACCGCATCACCCGCGCAAATGGCGGTATCCGCATTGTGCAGGCGGAAACCCGGCAATACCGTCACCCGGACGGAATCATAGCTGACACATCCTGCATTACGGCCGGTAACCTGAACCCTGTACGTTATATCACCTGCCGGACGCGCTACGGGATCCCGAAGCGCCGGGTTATCCAGAGTTGCAGCCGGGCTCCAGCTCACTGTGTAATTTTCGCCGGGAACAGTGTTGATATCCACACCCAACCGGATCGGGTGATTCACACAAATTATGGTATCAGGTATAGTACTGATATCCGGAGCCGGCAATACGGTAACCGTCACCGTGTCGGTATGCTTCCGGCATATCCTGTTATCGGCTGTGGCGATATACCGGGTCGTAATACCCGGGCGTGCCCAGGGATCTGTACAGGTAAGACAGGACAATGAAGACACCGCATCTCCTCCCGGCAGCACATCCCAGGTAAAGGACGGCCAGCCGCTGACATGCAGTTGTATCGAATCGCCCGGACACAGAACTCCGGCTCCCCACGCCCTGGTAGACGGATTGACATAGACAGGGAAAGTATATGCACTGGTAAGGTGAGTGCCGGGCGGACGGCAGGCAGAATCTTTCATCAGAAACACAACCACCTTAAGCCCCGTATCATTAGCGCCGGGTGTCCAACGGAAACACGCCCGGACAGAATCTGTACTCAGATTCGAATAGGTGACAGACGCACCGGGAAGCGACAGACCATGATTGTCTGTGACGACCACCTTGGCTGAGGGATCGGATGGCGTCCTGAAATCAATACACACTTCCATCGGCGTTTCCTCGCAACCCTCTACCCGATTATTCGCGATCATACTCCCAGCCATACCGGCCGTGTCAATAGATGTAATAATATCGGGGGCATTGGCACAGGGGATTATATTGAGCTGAATATCGCGCATCACCGATCCTATCTCCACCCCATTCCTGTACTCCTTTACGCGAAGCGTTACCACCGCCGTTTGTATCTGCTGTGGTGTAAAACTTATATGTCCGGTAGTGTTATCGAGCCTGTATGTATAGTTAGTAGCAAACGGATTATCAGGCATATCATACCCACAGCAATATGGGATGTTAATAGGCCTCGCAAAAATGCATTCAATTGACGGGTAGTTAAACAGCCCCCATGATGGCTGAATATGCTCGAACCGCAACAGGTCACCATCAATGTCAACAACACCATTGTTGAAGGTATAAGGCTTGAATATGCAGACATATGGGACAGGCCGTACAGAGAAGCTCGGCGATGAATTCCCCTGAGCTACCTCATTGTTCAGCGTGGCTTCCAGATACATCGGGTGATTGGGTGGGATGTAATAAATAGAGTTGACAAGATTTCCTATCCCGACATTCCGTGCAACTACATTGGTAAAGAAAGTCCACTTCCGGCACCTGGTGGGTAATGTCACATACCCTTCATAGATGTACTCCTCATAACCCGGGTACGAAGACATAGGGTCTTTGCACTTTGTAGGGAAATCGGGACAGCCCGGATAAACTTCTACACCCACGGGATTTTTGAGGTGCAATAGCAGGTTACCCCTTAAATAGTCACACTCATTGGTGTAACATACCGGCATAATATCGCCTACCTGCACCCCCGAACAATCCCGGTACAGTTTCATAATGATTTTATAAGTGGAGTCACTGACCCACTCGTACAGCAATTCTCCCCCTGCACTATGCGAGGCTGAGGCGTGCTGAGATTGAATCAGCGTTAGCAGGGAAATCAGAAATACTAATAATAATTTGCGCATGTTGTCCGACCCTATTTCATACTAACCAACAGGTAATCGCAGATAACCGGTTACCTGCCTGCAGTCGCTTTTATAAATCTTTTTGTTGCTATTACCTGCCCTCTCTCGCCCGCCAGGTGCACCAGATAAATTCCGTCGGGCAGATATGCTACCGGAATCCCTTGCTGTGGCTGATTGCAGGTCTGTAGCAGGCGTCCGTCCGGCGCATATATAGCAGCCATTGTAATTGCGGGTGACGAGATATACAGGAAGTCCTGTACAGGATTGGGATAAAGTACTACCTGATTTCCATCGGATGGATCGCCAGGCAGACCCGTACCAAAATGCCCTGCGCGGAAAGATAGTGTATCCCAGGCCCCAAGCAGGCCACCCGGACAATCAGCCCTTAAGTGGACATAATACAGGTTGCCCTCAGTGAGATTGGTTGCGTGGTAGACGGTATCGAGGTGCATGATAGTGGCTACAGCAGGTGGCAGTGTAGCGCTGCTATCAATTGCTATGTGATAGGCTATGATATGGGATTGCTTCTGCCATGTAATCGTAGCGGTGGTTGCAGTTGCCTCGTGTAATTTTATTTGTATCGGATCCGCACATGATTCATACGTACGAAACGAGATCGTATCCCAGGGTGATACATTTGCCCCACCGCAACGGCTTCTCATATGTGCATAATACGTGGTAGACGGCTTCAGCAAATAAGAATAATAAAACGTATCCTGCGTAGTTGCCGTAGCGACTGCCGGCAAAAGCGTCGGCGATTCATCTATGGCAATTTCGTATACTGCGCCGGCACCGATAGAATTCCAGTAAATATCCGCTCCGTTACTCGTTACCATGTCTGCCCATAAAGCGGCTGGCTTGGGGCACGGCATCGCCGCATAGAAAGAGATAGTATCCCAGCGCGACACCTCACCGTTGCTGCAATTAGTACGGATATGTGCATAATACCTGGCTCCCGGGGTAAGCATGGTGGCGTTATAAAAAGTATCGGTCATGGTAGCCGGAGCACCGGCCGGTGCTGTGGTGGGCGACTGGTCCAGAGCGAACTCAAAATTATTTATACCCGGGAACCGATCCCATGATATTGTAGCGCTCGTAGGGCTGATGGCCGCGAGCTCCATCCGTGGCGCAAAGCAAAGCGGTACAGGCAACGCCCTGTCTGTAATCAGCATCGCATGTTTCGAAGACCATCCGGGCGCCAGGAATGCCCGGGTATGGTCTATGGTGCCCAAAACGGATATCTGTTGCGGAGACAGGCGGGGGCCACCGGTGGTACCATCACCCAAAATACCATTTGAATTATCTCCCCACGCCCAAACCGTACCATTATCTTTGATGCCGAGACTGATGTTGTTTCCTGCTACCACCTGCACCCACTTACCATTTGCTCCGTTGTCAATAAGTTTGGGTTCGGTTACAGCATTAGTAGTGCCGTCTCCTACAGCTCCTGATCCATTAGCGCCCCATCCCCACAGACTTCCGTTTTCACGTATAGCAAGGACATAGTACGTGCCGGCAGCTACCTGTTGCCATTTACCTCCCTTGCTGATATCAGTACCCGGATCTATACGTGTGGGCTCCTTCTTAAGCTGTCCGTCCGGGATGCCGAGCTGGTATTGTGCATTGCCCCCCCACCCCCACAGGCTTCCGGCGTTTGTGATCGCCACCACAAAATATTGCCCCATGGCAAACTGCTTCCAGCCGGTACCTGTAGGATCCTTTATTTCTACAGGATACATCACAGTCGCCTGGCTCCCGTTAGCGAATATGAATGAAGTGCCATACCCCCAGCCAAACAACTTCCCATCCAGGGTAAGCCCCATGCTGGATCCGGCGCTTACACCACCAAATGAAGCAAAATCACCACATGCATCCACATCTATCCATCGTCTCCCCGAAACAGGATCTATCTGTACGGCAGATACAATGATGTCATCCGCGTTGGTATGTCCGTTCTGCACGGCAAGTGCGCTGCCCCAGGCCCACAAAGAACCATCTTCACGCACACCAACGGAATGATTATATCCGCCCACTGCTTTTCGCCAGCGGCCATACCTTCCCGCACCGGTATGGATCATCATCATATTCAGCACAGGAGTATATGACCGCTGTCCGTTTCCCAGCTGGGCCTGTATGTTGCTACCCCATCCCCATAAGGATCCGTCATCGCGAACAGCCAGTGAATAATTACCCCCTGAATGAACATAGGAATATCGCCCTCCGTTAAACGGAGCCGACTCTATGGTCACCGGCAGCGACCGGTCGGTCGTGCTATTATCTCCCAGCTGACCGCCTTGGTTATCTCCCCAGCTCTTCAAAGCGTATTGACCATATGAAAGAGACACAACTGACGGTATCATTGCAATGGCCGCGACAACTATGACCATCTTTCCGGACAGCTTGTTGGCAACATGTATAACTGGCCTCATATCCAAATCAATATTTTAACAATTAACAAATCTTCATCTCAACGAATTAATGTTACGTCCCCTTTAAACGTCTGTTCTTCCTGATCAGCAAAACGAACACGGATCAGGTAAAAATAGGTCCCCACCTCCTGGTCTTTGCCATTATATGTGCCGTCCCATCCGCGGGTGCGATCTGTCGTCTGAAATACCTGCTCTCCCCATCTGTTGAAAACACGAAATTCGAGCAATTCCTGGAATGTCATATTCGCTACACGGAATATATCGTTCTTCCCGTCGCCATTCGGAGTAAATGCACTGGGTACATATATATTCCCTCTCAAATCAACATCAATACGTATGGTATCATAACTCTTGCAGCCATCTTCCGTATAGCCCGTTACTATGAGCACTACAGGAGTTAGCGGCTTAATCACCGGGTCCGGAATAGTCGGATCGCTCACAAGCGTTTCAGGCTGCCAGAGATAATTAGGAGCCCCTTCCGACATTAGTTGCAGCTCTGATCCATAATTAATAGTCGTATCGGAATTCAGAATCCGCACCTGTCCCTTAGCAGTCAAAACCTCGATCTGTACCCGGAGTGTATCCGTGCAGCCAATACTGTCTTCAATAACGGCCATATAGGAGGTTGTCCGGGTCGGTGTTGCCGTAACGACCGGGCATTCGGCGCAGCTCAGCGTCACCGGTGCCTCACTCCCGTTTTCATACCACTTGTATCGTTCGCCGAAACGAACTGTGGCATCCATAACAACACTGTTACCCAGGCAAATCGTTGTGTCTTTCGGTCCTGTAGTAAGACCCGAAAGATGTACATCGAGCGTATCGGACACGTTACACCCATTCAGTCCCGTAGTAGACACTTTGAATACCTGACTCCTGGAAATATAGACTGTAGGATCAGGCACCTGATAGCCCGGATAAAATGCACTACGCACCGAAGAAGACCAGGTATAGCCGAATGGCAGTTCCGGTGCAAGGTTATACCCCAAACGGAATACAGGCATCCGATCGTCAGCAACCAGCGGAAGGGTTGGCGGGAGGTACGTACAAATATTATCAGTATTGGAACTTGCATACAGAACAGAGTTGTACTGACTCTTTACCCACGATGTGTAACCCGGCCTGACAATATCTTTATTCGCATAGCAAAAATCTATCACCAGATTTTTATTACGGTCGCGATTGTATAGTGTCGTAAAAGGCAACCTTACCCATCCGCCTGCAGCCGGTAATACAATTGAATCAGCTCTGAATACCTGTACCCCGCCGGAGATGAAACCCGTACCCGGATCCAGCGCATTTACATCTGTACAAAGTACCGAGATACGTACGTTGCGATATACCACATCTGAGCTGGACGGAAGCGCGTATATTGAGATACTGTTGAGCGTACCTGCATACATGCCGGAGCTGCGGATATCTTCCGCTCTCATAAGATATTGGTGCCTTGCTGTTTTGTTACTTCCGCTGAATGGTGTAGTAGCTCCATTATCGCCCCCCTGCGGACGCGTAGCGCCGTAGGTATGGATAATCACCGAATCGGAAACGTTTGACACCGGTACCGTAACAGCCCCGCAACTTACATTACTCAGCGGACGTGGGCCGAAAGCCTCTGCGGACAAATGCAGGGAATCCGGATCGCACATGCCCATAAAGCCCGCAGGTGTAATTTCAATCCGGTTCGAACGATCTACCAGCACATCAATAGTATCCGTATTGATGCATCCGCCGCCCATATCCTGATACGCGAGATAACGGGTGTCCGAAGAAGGGCGCGCTACCGGGTCCGGGCAGCGGGTACAGGACAGGCTCACAGAAGTATGATCTCCCTCAAGCGTTGTCCATATCACTTCGCCGGGATAACTGGAATGCAATGCCACTGTATCTTTGGGACAAATGGCGTAACGATGGTATGCCCGATCGGCAGGACGTACGATAATCGGGATAGCATACGAACGGTCAATGACTACATTGGAAAGCTTACATGATGAATCCCGGACCTTTACGATCAAAACTTTCATCCCTACATCATCATTGCCGGGCCGCCATGAAAAACAGCCGGTTACGGAATCTGACGCCTGCCTGTTATAGGCAAGGCCGCTGGACGGAATAGAATACTGGTGATTATCCCCTACTACCATCACAGCCTCCGGAGATGTAGAGACTACCTTGAAACAGAAACGAAGAGGAATATTTGCGCATGCATACAGTACACTGTCTTTATACTGGGCGCCGGATATAGAGGGCTCAATCAGGCTTATCTCAGGGCGTTGGGTACTGCACGGGATAACGGCATTTTGTATATCACGCATAACAGAACCGATCCGTTTTCCCTTCCGCCACTCGATCACCCGCACCGATATTGTGTTATTGCTCACAATAGACGGCGTATATTCCATCTGGCCCGTAAGTGTGTTCAGATAAAAACCGCCATTCGTGCTAAACGGCGAACTAAGGTTGTAACCCGGAGCAAATGGCACCGTCTGAAAGTATTGAGTGAGCGGATTGACCAATTCATAACTTAATGAATCTCCATCCGGATCTACTGCGCCCTGGTTATAGGAAAACGGCTCTCCCACACACACGTATGGCGTCGGCTTTATGGTAAAAAAAGGAGAGGAGTTTTCCGCAGCATCTTTGTTATTTAATGTAGCTTCCAGAAGCAGCGTATAACCGTTCGCATAATGAAGATTCGTGCTGTTGTTCCGGTTAGACATACTAACCCAGAACCTCCAGGTTTCACACCGTGTGGGAAGCACGATTTCGGTAGAATAACACCATTCTTCATATCCGGGCAATACCGCATTACCGGGGTCGGTACACTTTGTAGGTGTGCCCGGACAAAAACCGCCCACCTGTGAACCATTGGGCCGGCCATCCATCAGCGTATCTGTTTTCTGCAAATACGCCATTGTCACCTGATTGGTGTTGCATACATTATTGCCTTGCAACTGGATGGCATGATCTGCAGCTACGCCTGTACAATCACGGTAAATTGTCAGAAATACCCGATAAACATTCCCGTTAACATTATTTGCCAGCCAGACAAAGCGAATGTCCGCACCTGCATAGTGCGTAGCCTGTACAATCAAAGGGAAAGCGCAACAAAAAAATAATGATAGAAGTCTATATTTCATTATAAAATTATTTGCAAATGCAGCAGCCCGGCGCTTATTCTTTAATAAGAAGCCTGTATATCAAAGTTACCGTCCGGGGTTACCCATATGTTCAGAATTAACACGTATTTTAAAGCCTGAAAAAAATACGTATTATTACTTAGACAAACTGTGCTCAATTTAAGTCAAAAAAACACCGTCAACTCTCGGCAATACCATTATAAATTAATTCAATAGTCTCATTTCCATTGCACGCTTTACCAGCCCCGCAGTGTTTTTAGCATGAAGTTTATGCAACAGGCTCAATCTGTGGCATTCAACAGTACGCACACTTACAGACAGATGTGCCGCAATCTCCTGGTTCGTCAATTCTTCCGTTATTAATTTCAGCACATCCTTTTCCCTCCTCGTGAGCATGGAAACGGATAATTCCGATTGCTTTTTCTTGCGGATAATGTTGCTCAGCATCTGCCGGCTCAATGACTCATCCAGGAAACTCTCTCCTCTCCAGGCCTGCTCAATAGCCCTGATCAGCCTGGAGTAATCTGTATTACTTTTCAATAAATAACCCATACATCCAAGCTGCATCATCTCATCAATACAGTCCATTGCTTCCAGGCTGGTCAATATCACGATACGCATATCAGGGTAAGAGTTCAATATCCGAGCTGTAAGCTCGCCACCCGGGATATCAGGTAATTGCAGATCAAGCAATAATACATCCGGGAGCTCCCGCCCCAACCCCTCCAGCAACGCAGTGCCTGTACTATAGGTATTGACGACCTTTATATGCGTTGTACTGTCTATTACATGCTGAAGTCCGGCAATCACCATCGGATGATCATCCGTTACCGCCACTCTTATAACCATATCATCCGGTATTCAGGAAAATGATGCAATGACTTTATCACAGAATCTTCGGGCTTTTATCCCTTTACAGGTCAGACAAAATTACCCATCTGAAAGATGACCGGATACAGCGGTTACACGTATTTTCCGGCACGGACGAATTACGTATAAATACTTAGATAGTAAAGCCGTAGCTGGTCTTTTCCGGCATGCAAAAAGGATGAAAATGCTGAGCTATATGTCAACCTTTTCATCCTTCCATAAAAGACACAAAACTATTGATCCCTATCCCTTGAGCTTAATGGTGCAGCCAACCGATTTTGTGGTTTCCGGATCAATCTTCTTACCGGCCAGCATATTCACCACGGCATCGTGCAGGTACATCTTTTCAGATTCTGCCGGATTAGCTGGGTTATCTTCCATAGCGCCTTTATACACCAGCTTTTTGGATTTGCCGTCAAAAAGAAATACTTCAGGTGTGCGTGTAGCGCCGAAAGCAGATACCAGCGGGCCATCGTCTACCAGATAAGGTATACCAGGATGCTGCGCCGTACCGTAATCGTGCATGGCATCACGGGAGTCCACACCATCACGCTGGGCAATGTTGGAATTGACAATCACAACACCCAATCCTTTCTCCTGAGCCAGCGCGGCAACCTCACGGATACGCTCCTGGCTTTTGATCACATAAGGACAGGTATTACAGGAAAATATCACGATCAGCCCCTTATCAGTAGCCTGGCTTTTGAGGGAATATTGCTTTCCATCCGTAGCTGGCAGATTGGCATCCGCAGCAGGCAATACGGTACCTATCGCAATACTCTGTTTGGCCGGTTGTTTATTATCTTTTTGGGCATACATGGCTGTGCTTCCCAGTAACAGCAATGCCAGTAACAGTGTAATTTGTTTCATAGTTTTTTATTTATTTCATTACTAAATTAAGAGAGGGTATGATAAATGTAATGTAAAATTTTGTGAAATCTCGCCGGGCATCTTATTGTTCCAGGCTGATATCCTCATCCCCTGGCCGGTAAGGTACGTACGTAACAATAAACTGGAACATCTCATCAGTAGCTTTCATACTGCCATCCTTATCACTCACCAGACGTGGCGGACTGAACGGATTATTTAGGTTCTGACGGGTATTATCATACACCCCTTCCGCTACAATCGTGGAGCCTTTCGGTATCTTCACCATCTTGCGGAATGTATAGAAATACTGCCAGTTAAAATCCCACCGCGGGATATGAATCAAACGGATCGTATCTCCATCGGGCTTCAGCGCATACGCTTTAAAGCTCTTACCCAGCAGGTGCATATGTGGATTGATGGTAAGGATGGAAATGTCTTCCGGAACGGTATAACGGCTGTATACTTCCTTTACAGTATTAGGCTCGAGCACCAGATCAGGCTCCACGGGCGCGACACCTAACGTACCAAGCTGGAACTCGCGCACCGGGCGATCCGGCGGTGTCTTCGCAAAAAATACATTGATATAGGAGCTGTCGGTAACATCCTCACGCGTAAATCCATAATGCAGATCATTCAGCAGGAAAGCGCCTTTGCGGGGAAGGCGGTACCCACCGATACCTTCGGGGTATTTCAGCGCAAATACACCGGGGAGATAGTTAACGACCGACTTCTGCAATACCGGGTAGCTGCCGTCGTCATTGGGTAGGCCCAGCTTTTCAAAAGCCTGCTTAATCGTCGTATCGGCTACCATATCCGTCATTAACGCCCCCGTAAAAACAGAAGATTTTTTATCGAACTCATATTTTACCATATCCCCGTTCACGTGATGCACCACGTTTTTAGGTCCGGCGACAAATTCAATCACAGCGGCAAAAGTGTCATTCGGGATCTCAAATGGTACTTTAACTAAAAGAAACTGATCGCTTGAGTTTGCGGACATAAAATAAGGCTGTACCGGCAAACGCAGATCCGGCACTCCTACAGTAGACCCTTCGGGATATTCCGGTAATTCCGGAAGCTTGTCCTGTGGACCTTCCTTTGCCCCTTGCTCTACCCAACGGGCAATCAGCGCTTTTTCCCGTTCACTCAATACACGCTGTCCGACAAATTCCGTATAATGCGGATCTGCCGGCCAGGGCGGCATCATACGTTCACGCACTACATAAGCGATACCGAGTGCATAGGTTTTAGCGCCTGCATAAGTAGTAAGTGAGAAGTGTCCGTTGCCGCCCGGCCGGTGGCAAACAGTGCAATGCTGGAATAATACAGGTGCGATATGCTCAGTAAAAGTTACCACATCCGGTATCTTTTCCTCGTCATTACTGCAACCCGGGTGCAGGGCAAGCGCTCCTATCAGCAACGCCCCTTCAATCAGTCGTCTTTTCATCTTCCGTTCGCGATATTTTTCCAAGCAAAATACTCACATTCAGTTCATAACCCAGCAAAATGATCAGTGTATTAAGCCACATCCACACCATAAAAGCGATCAACGTCCCGATCGATCCGTAAACCTGGTTATAATTGATAAAATTATTCACCAGGTAAAAAAAGACAGTGGTTACAATAATGATCAGCAGGGTGGCCATCACCGCACCGGGGGACATAAACTTAAACCGATGGCTCAGCGACGGGCCGTATGTATAGATAATACAAATAGCGAGAAATACGATCAGCGCAAGCACCACCATACTGGTAAGCCGCACGGGGAAAGCATTTCCGAAAATATGTGCCAGCCAGACATTCAGCCATTCGGTTTGCAAGATGATAACGCCAAGCGAGATGATCACTACCCATATCAGCATAAAAGTGAGCTTAATCGCTGTCCACCTTCGCTTAAGTTCCGTCCGTTCCTTATAAATAGACAGGCTCCTGTCAAAGCCGCGCATCAGTCCCATCATCCCATTGGAAGAAAAGAACAGTGTCATCAGGATACCAAAAGAAAGCAGGTCGGTTCTGCGTGTAGTCATAAAATCAACGATCACATTGCTGACATCATTATACACCTCCCGGCTGGGGATCACCAGCGCCAGTGTAGACAGGATCGTCTGCTGCGCATCGCGGATCGGCAGGTACGGCACCAGTGAAAAAAGGAACAGCATCGTCGGCGGAATGGCCATCATCAGGTTATACGTTACCGCCGCTACACGCTCACTCAGCTTGGTATCACCGATCTGCGAAAAAAAGAATTTACTAATCTGCAGCAGTGAAAACCCTTCAAATCCCGGCAATACGATCCTGTCTGCCGTACGCATAATAAAACGTACAGGAGGAAGATTCATAATGAAATTCCGGAGACGGGACATCAGCAGACCAAACTGTTTATCCTGCAAGAATAAGGAAAATGTTTTGAAGCAACTGTAGACAATCCGACAGTCCAACATGTTTACTAACAAATAATGGTTTTGGCAGGTGAACGTATTTTCACCAACAAAACAGACCATTAGAAACACAGACAAGATAATAGGCAGATATCATTCACAAATACTAAATATTCTCTATAATTTTAAGCTCATAACATAAAAGCCAAACATAGGAAAACTTACATTATCTTCACTAACGCATAATCATTTTCAATGAAATACATCCCCATTCTAACATTTCTCCTATTTCTACTTCTTTCATGTAAAAAGGATACACAAAAACCTCCATCAAATCCTCCGAAACCTGACTATGCAATGCAAATAGAGGGTAAGTACTACGGTGACGATTCTTACGCTGTAATAACCAGAGTTTCTGAAATGGAAGTTGACATGATCGTAGATTATTTTGGGCTGTCGCGCGCCACATATGAAAGCATGCCACTGACACTACACACAGACACCATATTTATTGTGGAACCTAATCCGGATGTGAATACGGTTTTTGTCGTTAAGGACACACTCATGATCCCTACGTTCAGGGAGATGAAACTTATCAAGCAGTAGCATTATAGAAGTCACATCTCTGTCAATACCAATAATTCTTCACCGTTTTTAACACCCTGTGCATAACTAAAAAATCATCCAACCGGATCAATCTATACTTTTGGGTCAGTTCTTTTACAAAACAGATAATGGTAACCGGTATCAAGCCGGTCATAATAGGGAACCATGTGCAAATCATGGGCTGTCGTGCAACTGTAAGCAGCAACGAAAAGTTTTATTCTGCCATGTCCATTGTATCGCCTGATGCGGTATGAGAAGGACGAATAAAACGCTGCAAGCCAGGAGACCTGCCATTATCCGTTTATGTCAAGGCTTTCACGGTTAAGGTCCTGGCAGAAGTCATCTCTTGCAAGGCTGCGTACATGCAGCCTGTTGCACCGTTGTCTTTTGTCATGTCCGGCGCCATCATCATAAAAACGGACCACATGGAAAACAACGAAATCCTGCTGACGGAAAACAAACAACGGTTTGTATTACTCCCCATCAAATACCCCAAAGTGTGGGAAATGTATAAAAAACATGAGGCCAGCTTCTGGACTGCTGAAGAAATTGATCTCGGCAGCGACATGAAAGACTGGAATGTCCTCAATGACGGTGAACGTCATTTTATCTCGCACGTACTGGCATTCTTCGCCGCCAGCGACGGCATAGTGAACGAAAATCTGGCTGTCAACTTCATGAGCGAAGTGCAGCTCCCCGAAGCACGATGCTTCTATGGCTTCCAGATCATGATGGAAAATATCCACTCCGAAACATACGCACTGCTCATCGACACCTACATAAAAGATGCCGCAGAAAAAGACCGGCTGTTCAACGCCATCGAAACCGTCCCCGCCGTGAAGAAAAAAGCGGAATGGGCTTTACGCTGGATTGAACAGGGCAGCTTCGCCGAACGCCTCGTGGCCTTCGCCGCGGTAGAAGGCATCTTCTTCAGTGGCAGCTTCTGCTCTATCTTCTGGCTCAAGAAAAGAGGACTCATGCCCGGGCTGACATTCAGCAATGAGTTGATCAGCCGCGACGAAGGCCTGCACTGCGAATTTGCCTGCCTGCTGTACAGTATGCTCAGCAACAAATTATCGCAGGAAGAAGTGTACGCCATCATCAGAGACGCCGTGCGGATCGAAAAAGAATTTATTACCGAAGCCCTGCCGGTAGCGCTCATCGGCATGAATGCCACGCTTATGCAGCAATACATCGAATTTGTGGCCGACAGGTGGCTGGGCGAACTGGGCTATCCCAAAATGTTTAACGCGACCAATCCATTCGACTTCATGGAAATGATCTCCCTCGAGGGTAAAACCAACTTCTTCGAAAAACGCGTGGGCGATTATCAGAAAGCCGGCGTGATGGGCAATAAAGAAACGCAGTCGTTCAGTCTGGAAGAAGACTTTTAAAACCAGAAAAATGTGTTCGATGTGGCTGATGTGACAGATGTGTTCAGCATCCCCCAGCAGACACATTTTCCACATCTCCCACATCAAACAGATCAAACACATCTAAACCACAACACCATGTTCGTCATAAAAAGAAACGGTAAAAAAGAAACCGTAAAATTCGATAAGATCACCGCACGCATCGAAAAGCTGTGTTACGGGCTGGACAGGAGATTCGTCAATTCCATTGATGTAGCTAAAAAGGTAATTGAAGGCTTATACGACGGCGTTACGACGACCGAGCTGGACAACCTCGCTGCCGAAACCGCTGCCTCCCTCACCGTCAAACATCCGGACTATGCCCTGCTCGCCAGCCGCATCGCAGTAAGCAACCTCCATAAGAACACTACCAAGAGTTTTTCTAAGACCATGCAGCATCTGCATGAATGCAAAGATCTCAAGACCCAAAAAGCGGCGCCACTGCTTGCAGACGACGTCTGGGAGATCATTCATAAAAATGCAGAGCTGCTCGACTCTACCATTATCTACGATCGCGATTACGGGTTTGATTACTTCGGATTTAAAACCCTCGAAAAATCATACCTGCTCAAGATTGACAACAAAGTAGCCGAACGTCCACAGCATATGTATATGCGCGTGGCCATCGGCATCCACAAGAACGATATCGAAAGCGCCATCAAGACTTACAACCTGATGAGCGAACGCTGGTTTACGCATGCTACCCCTACCCTCTTCAATGCGGGTACACCGAAGCCGCAGATGTCGTCGTGCTTCCTGCTCACCATGAAGGAAGACAGCATTGACGGCATCTACGATACGCTGAAACAAACGGCTAAAATATCCCAGAGCGCCGGAGGTATCGGCCTTGCTATTCATGGCATCCGCGCTACCGGCACTTATATCGGCGGCACCAACGGCACGAGCAACGGCATCATACCGATGCTGCGGGTATTCAATGATACGGCCCGCTATGTAGACCAGGGCGGCGGCAAACGTAAAGGCGCCTTTGCCATCTACCTCGAACCCTGGCACGCTGATGTGTTCGAATTCCTCGATTTGCGTAAGAATCACGGCAAGGAAGAAATGCGCGCCCGCGACCTGTTCTACGCACTCTGGATCCCCGACCTGTTTATGAAGCGCGTGGAAGAAGATGGCAACTGGAGCCTGTTCTGCCCACACGAAGCACCGGGGCTACATGAATGCTGGGGCGACGAATTTGAAAAGCTGTACGCACAATATGAGCAGTCCGGCCTTGCCCGGAGAACAGTGAAAGCACAGGAACTTTGGTTCGCGATTATCGATGCCCAGATCGAAACCGGCACTCCTTATCTGCTGTATAAAGATGCCGCCAACCGGAAAAGCAATCAGCAAAATCTTGGTACGATCAAAAGTTCCAACCTCTGCACGGAGATCGTCGAGTACACCGCTCCCGACGAAGTGGCTGTCTGCAACCTCGCATCACTGGCGCTGCCCCGGTTTGTGATTGACGGTAAGTTTGATCATAACAAGCTGTATGAAGTCACCTATGAAGTGACTAAAAACCTGAACAAGATCATTGACAATAACTATTACCCGGTAGAAGAAGCACGTAACTCCAATATCAGACATCGGCCGATCGGCTTGGGTGTACAGGGGCTTGCTGATACATTCATGCTGCTGCGCCTGCCGTTTGAAAGTCCGGAAGCGCAGCAACTCAATAAAGAGATCTTCGAAACGATTTATTTTGCTGCCATGACGGCCAGCAAAGACCTCGCAAAAGAGCACGGCGCATACGAGACTTTCTCCGGATCACCGGTGGCACAGGGCATCTTCCAGTACGATATGTGGGGCGCCGAACCAACCCTGCGCTGGGATTGGTACCGCCTGAAAGATGAGGTGATCAAATATGGCGTACGTAACTCGCTTCTTGTAGCGCCCATGCCCACCGCATCCACATCACAGATACTCGGCAACAATGAATGCTTCGAGCCATACACCTCCAATATTTATGTACGGCGCGTGCTCAGTGGGGAGTTTGTAGTGGTGAACAAGCACCTGCTCAAAGACCTGATTGAACTGGGACTGTGGAATGACGAGATGAAAAACAAGATCATTACACTCAACGGATCGATACAGCAGATCAATGGCATTCCGGAAGAAATAAAGGATATCTATAAAACCGTATGGGAGATCAAACAGCGTAACATCATTGACATGGCGGCAGATCGGGGCGCTTATATCTGCCAGTCGCAGTCGCTTAATCTGTTTGTAGATGCTCCTTCGACAAGCAAGCTTACCTCCATGCACTTCTATGCCTGGAAGAAGGGACTCAAAACCGGCATGTACTACCTGCGCACCAAAGCAGCCTCACAGGCCGTACAATTCACAGTAGAGAAACAAGGAGGAAGGATGACAGAACCGCTGGTGGAAAAAGAAGCAACCGCACTACCCGACGAACCGACCATGGGAGCAACCTGCAGCATGGAAGACGGCTGCATCAGTTGCAGCGGGTAGAAGCCTGTTTGACCTAGCTCTATTTCACCTCGACAGGTTCGGTGACCATCATCATTAAAAGACGGTCACCGAACCTGTTGAGGTGATTAGCATTAAACACTGCATACATCTTTCAGCATGAAGACAAAACCCTTCTTAACAAAACCTTAGCACTTTCCAGCAATAACAGATTAAACCTCAGGGACATCAGAGGCTCTAACCATTATAACAAATAATTAGTTCACCCTCAAAAATCAAACGCCATGAGAAGCCCAGTCAGAATATCCGCGATCCTGATGCTCACGCTGCTCCTGTTTACAGGCGGCCCCGGCATCCAACACATTAATGCCCAGCCGGCGGTTGGCGTATCAATGGATGTCTTTTATGACGAGCTGGCTCCTTACGGTGAATGGTTGACCATGCCCAGCCACGGGCGCGTATGGCGGCCACACGTCTCCGGCGACTTCCGTCCTTACTATACCAACGGGTACTGGACGATGACGGAGTACGGCAACACCTGGGTCTCCAATTATGACTGGGGCTGGGCGCCGTTCCACTACGGCCGCTGGACGTACGATCCGTATTACGGATGGGTATGGCTGCCCGACACACATTGGGGACCGGCATGGGTAACCTGGAGAAACGGCGGCGGACATTACGGCTGGGCGCCTATGGGGCCCGGGATCAGCGTCTCCATATCCATTGGCCCACGCTACCACGTGCCATCCGACTGGTGGGTATTCGTACCGCAGCGGTACATCATGAACCGTCACTTCCACCGGCACTATCGTGGCCCGCAATATAATACCACGATCATCAACAATACGACGATCATCAACAACACGCATGTGTACAATAACAACACATATGTGTACGGCCCGCGCAGAAATGACATTGAGCGTGCTACCGGCAACCGGGTACCGGTACGGAGCGTACAAACACAGAACGGCCCGCGCCGCACCACCGTCCAGGGGAATACGGTAAATATCTACCGCCCGGATGCTGGTCGTCAGGCTCCGGCAAACGCTACCCGGAATAATGTGCGCAGTCCGCAGCAACAGACAACTACGCAACCCCGCAATACGCAACCTGCCGTCAATACAAGGACGAACGTGCAACAGCGGGCAAATACTACAGCGCCAAGGGCAAACACACAACCGGCACGTAATACTTCCGTACAACAACGGAATGCCACAACGCCGCAGAACCGTAGCACGGTAACGCAACCGGTACGCAGCACGCAACAGCAACCGGCCACAGCGCCCAGGACGAATGTGCAGCCGGCACGTACCAATAATACAGTGCAACAACGGAGTACCCCGGCGCAGCCAAACCGCACGGTGACACAGCAACCGGTACGTAATCAGCCTCAGCAGCGGGCTACCGCTCCGGCACGTACCAACACCCAGCCGGCCCGTAGTACGCCTTCCGTACAACAACGGAATACGACACAGCAGCGGCAAATGGTGCAGCATACAGCACCCGCCCGTTCTGCGTCACCGGCCAGGAGCACCCCGGCAGTACGCTCACAACCTGCAAACACCAGCAGGCCTGCCAGCGGCGCTGCCACCGGAAAGAATACGCAACGGGAATCGCGCTCCCGGTAACCGATAAAACTAAAAAAAGCGGCTGTCTTATTGATAAGGCAGCCGCTCAAGAATATCCCATCCCACTTTTCGATATCCGGAAGGTGCATACAAAGCGGTATCGCTCAACAACACCGTATCGCCATGCAGCACCGTACGGTAATGCGTCCGGGCTTCCTCCTCCACCCGGTTATATCCATATAACTCCAGAAAATTGCTATGCCCCCGGCCGCACAAACGGTTGAAGTTGACATAATCGGCACGGCTGCTGAGCGGTCTTTTCGCATGTTCACCGAGGATCTGGCGGACACCGGCAAGGCGTGCCCACTTCAAAGCGCCATCTTCCGGATTGTAATGTACATACACCTTCCGCACAAAATGGATACCGTCTATCCAGCGCTTATGCTTTCTGCGCGGCACACAGGGCGCATTCAATATCAGGTTGTCCACCCAGACACGGTCATTATATCGAGTCAGCTTTTCGTGCAAAGCCAATTCCCGCATCACATTATTTCCCATGCTGTGAAAGAAGAGCGATAGATGTCCATCACCCATCTTTCCTGCACCCCGCAATACATACAGGCTGTCCAGCAAAGGCAGGAAGCCCTTGTGTGCACCCTTCGCATTCGTCAGCGAAAAACGATAATTTCTGTATGGTTTATAGTCCGACCTGATGCTGGGATAATCATAAAACAAGACATTAACGTCATACTGTGCCGCCAGTTGCATACCGCGGTCCACATTCGCAGGAAAGACCTTACCCATACCTTCGGTGTACACCACCCAATCGTTATCCTGGTCCGGCATATAAGCTACTGCCGCTGCCAGTCCGTACATCTCCCGGAGCCGCCATTTGCCACCGGCGCTGTACACAAAAAAATACCGCAGGCTGTCGGGCGTTGCGGACTCCCTCATATACCGGAAGCCTTCCGTACTGCGATCACGTATACTAACCAGCACCATAGCCGTATCCGCCTTAGTAAGCTGTGGCAGCGGAGCGGTGTTGTCTTCCGGCACGATCCTGTTCCAGAACTTTTCACTGTTGAAGAATTCATACGGGTACTGGGCAAGAGCAGGAACAGAGAAAAACAAAATAATCACACAAAATAAACGCACCATAGATACTCTATTAATTAGCGGAAGCTTTCAAATATACAAAGACTGAGCCATGCGGCAGCCTTCACTGGAGGCAATTCAAACTTTCGCCCGGTTATTATTCAAGGTATTCATTTCAGCTCTTCGACAAACAGGACTCAATGAGTGCATTTCGACAGGCTCAATGACCGTCATTTAATGTCGGTTGCTGAATCGTCGAAACAAAATTCACTTTTGGGATAGCGAAAACCAAAAAAAGCCCCTAACCCATGCAATGAATATCGCATAGAAAACAGCATTATTACCCCCCGTTTATAGTAAGTTTGCACAATTGATCCTGAACACATGACACATTATAAATCAATGCTGGCATTGGGCTGCATCCTCGCGAGCGCCCTCCCCGCCACGTCTCAGAAAAAAAACTTCACCATAACAGAAGCTACCAACGGCATCCACACAACGCTCGCGCCGAAAAGTATCCGACAAGCCTCCTGGCAGCCCGGCACAGATGCATTCTTCTTCACAGTCAATGAAAAATGGATAAGGGTACATGCAGGATCAGGCAAGACAGATACAATTACCAGCCTGGCAACGCTCAATAGCATGCACCAATCAGGCGATTCCCTGAAACGCTTTCCCGGAATCAACTGGATCAATGCATCCGAAGCATACTACCAGTCGGGCAATCAGATCCGGTTTTTGAATTTCTCCGGTAATCATCTGCAAGCCGGCAGACAGCTCAGCCTCCCTGAATCGGGGAATAACATTACCCTGAATAAAAAAGGGAACCTGGTTGCCTATACGGTTGACAACAACCTGATGATAGCTGATGCCAGCGGCCACCATCAAGCCGTAACGAACGATTCAAACCTGAATGTGCTTAACGGCCGGTCTGTACACCGCGATGAATTCGGGATTCACAAAGGCATTTTCTTTTCGCCCGAAGGCAATCTGCTGGCGTATTACCGGATGGATCAGTCGATGGTGAAAGACTATCCCGTCATCAACTGGGCACAAACTCCCGCGAAGGCCGACATGATCAAATATCCGATGGCCGGAGACACCTCGCACCATGTGACGGTAGCCGTTTACAATCCCGCGACACAAAAGACGATTACGCTGCAGACCGGCACTCCCGCCGATCAATACCTCACCTGCGTCAGCTGGAGCCCGGATGAAAAATATATCTTCATCGCCGTACTCAACCGTGCACAGGATCACCTCCGGCTCAACCAATATGATGTACAAACAGGTGCGTATGTACGCACCTTGTTTGAGGAAAAAAGTGACAAATATGTGGAGCCGCAGCATGAGCTCACTTTCCTCCCGGGCAGTAATGATCAGTTCATCTGGTGGAGCCAGCGAGACGGATACATGCATCTATATCTCTACCGCACCAACGGGCAGCTCATCCGCCAATTGACAAAAGGCAATTGGGTAGTGAATGAACTCACGGCCTTCAACCCGAAGAAGAAAGAGATCATCTACACCTCTTCACAGGTATCTCCGCTCGAAAAACACAGCTATGCCGTCAACTGGACAAACGGAAAGACAAGACGCATTAATACAGAACCGGGAGTACATAATGTGCTCGCGTCCCACGATGGCCAATATGTATTCGACGTATACAACAACAGTAATACACCGCGCGCAAGCGTACTCCGGAGCACAGACGGACGCCGCAGCCATGTCCTTGTCAACGCATCGGATCCGCTGTCTGAATACAATCGGCCGGAAGTGCGCAACGTCACGCTGTTTGCCGTCGACAGTACGCCGCTTTACGGCAAGGTGATCCTGCCCATCGATTTCGACAGTACAAAGAAATACCCGGTAATCGTGTATCTCTACAACGGACCACATGCCCAACTGATCCGGAATCAGTTCCCCGCAAGCGGAAACCTGTGGTATGAATACATGGCACAGAAAGGCTACCTGGTCTTTTCTATGGACGGTCGTGGCAGCGAAAATCGTGGTCTGGCATTTGAGCAGGCCATTCATCGGAGGGCAGGTGATGTGGAACTGGAAGACCAGCTGAAAGGTGTTGCTTATCTCGCATCTCTCGGATATGCCGACACAAGCCGGATGGGCATACACGGATGGAGTTATGGCGGATTCATGACGACAAGTATGATGCTGCGCCATCCCGGCGTTTTCAAAGCCGGTGTTGCCGGCGGACCGGTCACCGACTGGCGCATGTACGAAGTAATGTATACCGAACGGTATATGGGTACTCCGCAAAATAATCCGGAAGGCTACAAAAAATCTGCACTCGGAGATAAGGTGCAAAACCTGCAAGGGAAACTACTGCTGATACACGGCACGGATGATGATGTGGTTGTATGGCAGCATTCGATAGAACTACTGAAGAAATTCGTTGATGCAGGTGTTCAGGTAGACTACTTTGCTTATCCGGGCCATCCGCATAATGTACGCGGAAAAGACCGGGTGCATCTGATGCAACAGGTATCGGATTATTTTGATCTGCATCTGAAATAGGTAGATACCTGTCAACTTTTGGTATCCAGGCAAAAAGTTACAAAAAATAAAGGCTGGAAATCAATGGTTAAAAACACAGTTCATTGCGGCCTTGAGCCGCAATCGCCTGAAACAATACACAGCTTAATAAAACATTGCTTTCCAGCATGTTAACGAAGTACATGCTGGAATACAGATACAGCAGGATTTCCAATCCTGTGCCACCTGCCAGTACTCCTTGCTCAGCCGGGTCAGAGACCCCGTATTATCAGATCGTCGCGGATGCCCTTCGGAACATCCGCGACTGCATTGCTAAAAAAATCCGGCTTTGACAGGCTCGGTGACCGTCTTTAAATGTCGGTCACCGATCCTGTCGAGGTGGAACCGTGTCCAGACCATTTTTAAAATAAACAGAACTTTGCTTACACCACAGCCTTTATCCCCAGCACATCACTCATCTGAAAAACACCTTTTTTACCCGCGATGAACTCCGCCGCCAGTACCGCACCTAATGCAAATCCTTTCCGGCTGTGCGCAGTATGAGTGATCTCAATATCATCAATGGGCGACTGATAGCGCACCATATGTGTACCGGGAACATGCTCTTCCCGATGGGCAATGATAGACAACGTTTCAGGATTGTTATCCGGCGTACCTTCCTGCCATTGTTTTTTCCGGTTGACGTTGTTTAATATCTGCTCCGCCAGTGTGATCGCCGTGCCGCTGGGTGCGTCTTTTTTCTGCGTATGATGCGTTTCTTCCATCACTACATCATAATCCGGCTGTTCATTCATCAGCTTAGCCAGCAACTTATTAACCTCAAAGAAAATATTCACACCGACACTGAAATTGGAAGCCTGCAAAAATGCCGTGTTGCTTTGCAGCGCTGCAGTCCGTGCCGTTTCTACCCGTTCATTCCAACCGGTGGTACCACATACGACAGGCACGCCCGCCTGAAGGCATTTCAATACGTTTGCTTCGGCAAGTTCCGGACGGGTAAACTCTATAGCCACATCACAGGACTGCAGATTTTCAGGAGTGAACAGTTCCGTATTCCCCGAATTAATCTTCAGCAATACTTCATGTCCGCGTTCGAGGGCTATCTGCTCTATTGCCTGCCCCATTTTACCATATCCGATCAATGCGATTTTCATGTGCGCAAGATAATAAAGTTTCAGGGAGCCTGTTGCAGTGTCATCCTGAACCCTGATTCCCCCGCAGTGCAACCATCCGGTTATGACACCGGCTATGACCATTTAATAGTTCGCGATCAGTTGTTTGAGGTGCAGTATGCCATGAACTGCAACGCTGTCCTCCTGACGGAGGAAGAATCCCACGAAATATCGGCAGGCGCTATGTGGGATGTTTTACTCCGCTGCGTTCTGCATGACACCGTGGACCGTTTCATGCACTACGTCATCTCCGATAGGATTAAGCGGGTCTTATAATAAGTCGGGATGACATGAGGCTGATGAGTTATTTAAAACCATTGTTGTCCGGAAAAAAAGTTTTGAATAGAGCTGCATTCCTCATTCATAGCGGGTTTCATGTATGTTTTGTAATGAGGGGAGGCTGCTAACGAAAACGATGTCATGGCGGGCTTGATCCGCCATCGCCTGAAGCGAAACGATGCATCATAATGATCATCCCGAGAACAGACGATTGCGGCTCGGGGGCCGCAATGACAGGCTATTTGATGCGTCTGAGCCTTTAATAATGCTTCCGGTATATAGCCTTAATAAGCATGCAGCCGCTCTTTTATTAATTTTCCCGGACAACAGTGATTTAAAACTGCCTGTCATCCCTTTTGTAGCCCTTTTCTTCCAGGAATTTTACCGTATAATCATAGGCATGCTGATAAATCCCGGTGAACTCCTTTTTGTCAAACATGCTGAAACGGGTCATATCCGGCGGATCAATAAACAGATCGCAAAGACCGGCCTTGCCATATACATGACTCCCGATGGCGAGATGAACCACACGGTCAAACAGCTTGCGGACACCCATTTTCTGTGGGTCAGCATGTCCGACAGCATTCATATGAACGCCTATAAGAAGATCACATTTTCTTTTCAGGGGTTCTATCGGCAGATTATTCAGAATACCGCCGTCCATATAAAATTTTTGTTCCTCAAGTAGGGAGGGAAAAATAAATGGTATACTTGACGATGCAAGCAAAGCACGAACCAGGGAACCGTCAGTAAAATATCTCACAGCTCCGTCTGTCATATCTGTCGCGGTAATATAAACCGGCATTTTGAGTGCAGAAAAATCATCTTCGGGAAAATATTCCCGGAACAAACGTTCCAGAAAATCAGTACGAAACAATCCCGAAGAGCGAAAGCGGATACTGGACCGGGGAAAAAAATTATTCTTTTCAACGATTGCCAGCATTTCATCCGGCGTATAACCGGCTGCATAGAACGCGGCTACCATGGCGCCGGCACTGGTTCCCGAAAGTACCGATGGCCTCAACCCAAACTCTTCCAATGCTTTCAGCACTCCAATATGACCGATACAGCGTATGCCGCCTCCAGACAATGCAATGCCGATACGTTTTTTCTTTTTCCGGAAGGGCCACTTCATACCTGCAAAATAAGCTTTTTGCAAAACACGGCAGTCATGGCAGATAATTTTACCAGTTCGCTAACGCAGCAGCGTCACATTCCCCTGATATTCCTCCTGCCTACCGTCCTGGAAAACAACATCCATGATATAGACATACACGCCAACCGGTTGCGGCATGCCGTTCAACGTCCCGTCCCAGCCCTGACCATCGGTGCGGGTTGTATGATAGACCATCTGCCCCCAACGGTTAAACACTTTCAGCGACAGGCGGATCACACCACTGCTCAAGGCACCGATATTGAAGAAATAATCATTAATCCCATCCCCGTTAGGTACAAACACATTCGGAATCCGCATGCTGCACCCGCTTTTCACCATCAGCTCACGGCTCACCGAACAACCGAAATCGTTCTTCACCGTCACGCTGTACATTCCGGGATCCGTCACGGTAATCTTATTGCTTATCTCGCCGGTACTCCAGAGATAATAATACGTACCTTCATGATAAGGCGCAGCCTCCATCTCCAGGGATGACGCAGGACGGCAGGGAATAACCGAATCCGGCACAATGGCAAAATGCGGATATGCGTGCACCATGATCGTGTCGGTATAATCAACCGGATCACAAACCCGAAACTCCGCAGTGAGTGTTACCGGCACCCTACCCGTCTGGCTAAATGCATAATGAGCAGCAACACCCGGAATACCCGACTCACGGTCATCACCAAACTGCCAGCTCAACCGGAGCACTTCCTGATTGCTGCTATCCGGATAAAAGCTGATCGTCTCTCCCTCACAAATTTCCTTTCGGTCGGGCGTAAAACGAACCTCAGTATATTGACTGTCCACAACCACATAGCGGGCAAAAGTATCCCGGCAACGAGCCCCGGCCGCTTGCAAAGTTACGCGGTAACGTCCGGGCCTGGTGAATGTGTATTCGACATTCCTGAGCTGCGCGGTATCACCATTCCCAAAATCCCACAGATAGCTGTTAAAATAAGCAGCCGACTGATTGAGAAAAACCACCGGTGCATTCATACACACCAGTGTATCGGAGGAAAAAGCAGCAAGATACCCCTCCACACCAATGCGCACCGGCAGCAATGTATCGCAGCCGAAACCATTCCGTATCCGTACAAAATAGTTTCCGGGCAACACATCCGGCAGCGTATCAGATCCGGAGCGCAACACCGTACCATTGGCATCCTGCCAGCTTATCTGGTATGGTTCATTATCCCGACGCACCAACCAGGCACTTCCTCCGTTATCCTGCACCCGACAGGCCGGTATAGTCATGATATCAGGCAACAGCCAGCGGTAGGTTACCCACACTGTGTCAATATGTACCGCACAGGGCTTACGGTATTGCACGGTATATGTTCCGGACGCGTTAATATTTGCATAGGCAGCCGTATCTCCGTTGCTCCACAGATAATGCCATCCGGTAGTATCCGAAGAACCAATACGCCACTGCTCGGTGAAACACGGAGCAGTGACAGCACATGCAGAAAAAACAGTATCCAGCAAAGGCATATAAACTATATTCGGGAACCCCAGAGAAGCGCTGGTTCCTCCGTTCAATGGGATCACATTCTCTACAAAGCCACAAGCAGTGCCCAGTGCATTAGGATGATTGATCACATGAATTGCCCGAGCATCATACGAACAATAATAAATCTTCCCGTCAGGCCCCCGCTTCATACCCCCGCCTATGGGATTACCAACCTGTACCCGAGAAGCAGCAATGGCGGCATAATCCGGATCCGTAAGATCAAACTGGAACAAACCACGTTGTATATCGTGCTCATTGGCATAGAGCCTGGAATTGTCCGGGGAAAAACAAACCGAATAGGATTGCTGGGGATTGGTTGCCGACGTGACAGAAGAAATATAACCGCCGCCGGATACCTGACCGGTCACCCGGTTGAAATCATAAAGACTCAGGTCTGTTTTTCGGGCAAATGCAAGCAACCGGCCATTGGGCGAGACTTCTATTTTCCCGATAAAATTTTCGGCTTCATTGCTGGTGGGTGGCAACAGATCCGACTCCACCACCGGACTGATTCCGGCAGGAGAAATACGATACCCCCGAAGTTTATGTTTCATTGTCACCACAAACAGCCAGACATCACATTTCTCAGCCGGAATACTCGTCATCTGCTCCGACAAACCTGTATCCAGCAATATTCCCGTTTGTCCGGAGACCAGATCTCCCATGCCGCTATTCAGCGTTATATCCACCACACTGTAAAACAGTTTTCCTTTATTCCCCACCGGGGTAACGGCATTATCAGAAAGAGAAAAAACATAGTACCGGTCAGCCTGATCGGGAACAGGTACAATGACAGCCCCCTGGCTCGTACTATGTGTCGGAGAAATAAGATATGGCATACCGGTCAGATTACCACCTCCCGGCATCACATTGTGTAAGCGGTTCCATACTTTAGAACCGTCCGTATAAAAAAGTAAGTTTCCGAACCGGTCTGTAACGGAAGCACAGCCTTCCAGTGCATCCATCTGTGAAGTCAGAGCCGTAGGCGGGCTGTTCCGGAAATCGAGACCAGCTTTGAATCCGAACATCCATACGTAATCGTATTTATCGGAAGCTTGTACTGCCATATTACCGGCGAAAAGAAAAAACAATACAGGCAAGAGAAAAAACACACGACCTAACATTCTTCTTTTCATTAACGCTGTATTTTACCTGTATTACCATCTGTCCCGCGCTGCATTTATCGGATCAGTGTAACGTCTCCTTTTTTATATGTTTCTGCCCCATCCATACAACGGGTACTGAATTCAAAAAAATAAACGCCCACATCCGCATCCCGTCCTTTATACGTGCCATCCCATCTTATTTTAGGGTCGCTGGACGTGAACACCATTTCTCCATAACGATTATATATCCGGATCATGTATTCCTCCGGATGACCATATACGATGGCACTGAACTGATCATTTTTACCATCCCCGTTGGGCGTAAACGCATTCGGCAGATATACGGAACAGCAAGGCACGAGGCTCAGCCGCACACTATCCGCCACACGGCATTCATACTCGTTGATCGCCACAACCCGGATAACGGGCTCCCTATTATCCGTATAAGTATAATTCAGATGATCGCCCGTCCCCAGGAGATTATTTCCCCCGTCGTACCATTCGTAACGCAACCCGCCTGCGGCCTGTATCTGAATGGTATCATTCATGCAGAGACGTCCTGCATTGAGTACCTGCAATGATGGCTCCGGTATCGGGAATGCTATATATTTTACCTGTATAAACGAATCGCAGCCATTGGAAGCGGTAACGGTATCCTGATAAGTACCACTTTCCATCAGCGGCACACCATTCAAAACAAAAGGTTCATTCTGACAGGAAGCCCTTGTAAAACGATAAGAAGACGGACGTAATACTTCTACTTCTTTTGATGTTTCATAAATGCACCCTCCAGCATAAGTAGTAAGCTTATACACACCGTCATGATACAACTGTAAACTGTCTATCTCCAGAGGCATACGGGTAGAGGTAGATTGGGTAGGCATTTCCCAGAGATAAGTAACATCGTCTCTCGTAGAGGTATCCGTAAGCACCAGGTCACTCCCGAGGCACACGGCATCCGGGATCAAAATATCATTTACCGGCAGCTCAGTTACAGAAACATACACTGTATTGGTAATCGTACCGGACGAAGTCGTAATCCGCACCGTATATAAACCTGTATGGCTTGTATCCAGATCATGCAATACCGGATTTCTGGCCGTATCTGTAAAACCGCCCGGTCCCGACCAGGCATAAGTGGCTCCGGGGTGATCATCTGCCGGCAGTATAACAGAATCGCCTACACATCCGCCAACTGCTTTGCCTTCAAACGAAAGATTGAAGTGCACACCATACCCCATATTATGAATGTGTACTTCCAACTCCTGTATATATTGGGTTATGTGTGCCTGTGCCCTTGCGGCACTGTCGGCATAGGCTCCCGGAGGGCCAACCATCATACCGTTCTCCAACAGCGCGTCCACTGTCAGAGGACACTGATCCTGATAAAGAGAAAAATCTGCTGCAGTAAGCAAATACGGTTTTTTATTGAGCATAAAAGAAACCGTCTCATACTCATTAATGGCAGTCGCCTGAACACGCACATTCGCAACAGGCGGGTCAAAAACAAATTTAAAATAACCGGAGTCGCCAAAATCATCATACCCCACGCGGTAAGGCCCTACACCACATGTATATTCATGCACCGCATTCGTACCTCCCGGATAAACACTGACGACATGACCATTCACAATTGTCTGTCCAACCACATGGGTTATAGGATTATAAACCTGTGCTGTGCTGCTGCCTGCCGGCAACAAAAACAGCAACAGGTTTACAATTAACACTACATTTTTCATCAGGATGCTCAATAAGCCATTATTTTGTTTCAATTACACAAATGCATTATATCAATGGCTAAGTACTAACGCCAAACGTGCGGTCGGTTGCCCGTCCTGCATTACCTGCACAAAATAAAGTCCAGGGGCATTTCCTGAGAGATCAATCCGGATCAGCGTACCCTGCGCATCCGACATTTCCTGTACAAGCTGGCCCATACCATTGATCACACGGATAGCACCTCCATCCAACGGGTCAGTGCTTTGCAAAAATACGATTCCTGCAGAAGGATTGGGGTAACATGTCAACGATGTATTCCGCGTACCAGCGACAGGTACCGCAGACGCCAGATGATCCACTGTTACGCAATCCGAAGTATCAGCGCATCCGTTCACCGTAACGATCACCGCATAGTTGCCATTCGCAGTGGCTACATAGACCTCGTCCGTTTCACCTGAAATAGCCGATCCCTTATCACAATCATACCACTGATAGGTTTCTCCATTGATCGTACCGGTAGCGGATACTTCGCCGGTAAGGATAGCGCCGGACTTGATTACAGAAGCCGTAAGATCATTGATCGTGATATCGAAGTACATATTACTGTCGCAACCGGAAGCCGTGCTGTATGATTGCATATACGTACCGGAAGATGTATAGGTAACTCCATTGATCACAGCAGAGTCACAATAATTTTCCGTCACCACCGGATTGTTTGCACTGTAATTGAGCGTGAGTTCCAGGTAGGCAATGCTGTCACAACCGGCTGTGGTCTTGAAATAATGTGGAAAAAGACCGGGGGAAGTATAAGTAACACCACCGTAGATAAAACTGTCGCATGCAGTATGCGGCACCGTTGTTGACACTTCACAGGTATAGAATTTCTGGATGAAGATATCATTTGTAGTATTTACAGAAGTAACGATTTGTGTTTGCGGGCCGGGATCCAAATCCGCCTCATTGGCAAACTGGCCGGCAACATAACAATTGCCCAGCGAGTCCACATCAATGCCGCCATACATACCGCTAACACCGGTGCCGGTTTGTTTACCGACATAGTTACCCCAGTTCAGCCGGCCCTCGCCATCATATCTTGCCGAGTAAGCGGCCCATCCGCCGGAAAGAAAAATGATATTGCCACCAAGCGGACCGGCCCCCAGATCCACACTCACCTGGTACTGACCAGTGATATACACCGACCCTGTTATGCTCACCGCCATATCATGAACCTCCTGAGCCCCAACACCTCCCCAGACATGTTTTACCCAGGTATAATTTCCGTTCTTTGTATATTTAGCTACAAATGCATCTTTGTTATTTGTTGCACCGGAATTTAAGGTCGTACCGGAAGCAAATGTTGCCTCCCCGTGAAATACACCAGACAAATACACATTACCAAAGGTATCACACCCAACATGCCGGGCTATCGTGTTTCCTGTTCCACTAATTTTATACGCACTTTTATAACTTCCGTCAAGTCCATATCTGGCCACAAAAGCATCTGTCGTACTACCTGTTGCCGTTAGCGGAGCTGCCGTAACAGCGGGGTCAAAATTCACTGTACCGGAAAATTCTCCAACCACAACCAACTCATCCCGGTATACAGTCAATCCCCGCCCCCTATCTGCACTGGTGCTTCCCAGCTTGTTCGCCCATACACGGTCTCCGTTGGTGGCTGAGAGTTTTGCCAGGAATACGTCATATCCGCCACCTGTATTCAACGTGACCGTATTTCCTCCGGAAATATCAAAACTGACCTCACCATTAAATTCACCTGTAACATATAATGACCCGGCAGCATCCAACGCCAACGCATTCGCAATTACAGCACCACTGTTACCGATCTTTTTGGCCCATTGGTACACCCCGTCTTTATTATATTTTGCAACAAATCCAGACTGAGAACCGGAGTTTGTCAACGGGTTTACACCGGCATCCGGATTAAAATCTACTGTACCGGAAAAATATCCGGCAAGATACAGATTACCCTCATTATCCACTTCGAGATCATACACATAAGCCACGCAATAGTCGGCACTGCCAATCTTTTTTGCCCAGAGCAAATCTCCGTCCTTATTCCATTTTGTAATAAACCCTTCACCAGACCATTCACTACCGGACGTCAGCACTGCACTACCACTGCCGGGATTGAAGTCTGTCGTTCCTCCGAAAAAACCGGCAACATAAATATTCCCTTCCTTATCTGCTTTTATCCTTTGTCCTCCTTCATCACCACCTCCTCCAACGGCAACGGCCCAATCCAGTTCCTGCGCGGCCAGCCTGGTCTGCGCAGCAAACACCAGGAAACAAACCAGAAATCCTAAAAATGTAAACTGTTTTTTCATAAATTATTCATTTAATAAGTCTTAAATCATGTATCAGGACAAAGCTACCTACTGTCTGAATACACGTGGTACAGTCGGATACGTAGGTCTCATAAATACGTAGAAACCGCACAAATCACCCAAACGATGACACATAAAATGTAAAGAATTACCCCAAAAATGTCCCCCTGCGCCATCTGTAACAATCTGTCTATGAAAAGAATAGAGCACCCTATACAAGCAGCAGAAAATCCGGCAAAAACATGGTAACTTTATATGCAGTCGCCACAAAGCCTAAAAAACAAAAGCTCCCATAAACGTGTGTATTTCAACCTGTGAAAAGGACTTTCATACCAACAGGATCCTGCGATCAGCAACCGGCCTCCTGATAGTAGTGATGTTGTTCTACACCACAGGATATGCACAGCAGGTACCGGATTTGTTACAAATACCAAAAAGTGTACCATCTCACACAGACTCAATAAAACAACCATCGGAACCGGCAGACAAACGACAAACCTTCGGTTATGGCATGGATGGTAATATGACCCTGTTATACCTGGATACGGTAGCTGATCCTAAAGCATATACCCTGCAAGCCCAGAAAGACCTGCAGTATGGTCATTATTTCACAGCCATACAGAAAGCGCTATATATAATAGATGTCGGAATGGATGATCCGGATAAGCGTGTATATCTGTCTCCTGCTTATAATATTATCGGCACCGCGTACAGCCGGTTGGGCAATATTTTACTGGCTACCAGGAATTATCTGAATGCAGTTTCGTATAAAGAACAACTTCCGGAATCTCCCATAACGCTATCGGACATATACAACAACCTCGGCACGGTAATGCCGGACAACATCCAGGCATTCCAGTATTTCGACAAGGCGTATCATGCTGCTCAAAAAGAGAATAATGTTCGCATCATGGGCATGGCGCTGCAGAACAAATCACTGATACACGAAAAATCCGGAGATTATGAAAAAGCTGATCAGTGCATCAGGGAATCATACACACTCGGCGTAAAACATCAGGACTCCCTGCTGATATATGTAGCTTTTATGAGATGGGCCAACAGTGCCATAAACAGAGGGGAAGCACAACAGGCGCTGGATTATATACACAACGCGGATATGATCATTAAACACATCAAACCGCATGTTTACGACAAGATATTACACCAGACAATGAAAGGTGAAATATATCTTTCAGTGAAGGATTACAACCTTGCTGAAAAGTACTTTTTACACGCAGAAGCGCTCGCAAATACGCATCATAACGCCACCCAGGAAATAGTTGTATCTAAAGCGCTTGCAAAATTATATGAACAAAAACAGGACTATCCACTTTCCCAAAAATACCTGAAACGCTATGTTCATCTTAAAGACAGTGTGCTGAACGAAAACATATCCCAGGGTATCGGCAGCCTGGAGCTACAATACAGGGTACATGAAAAAGACAAAGCACTCGCAGCAAAAGAACAGGAAATCCTGAAAAGAAATTACCTTCTGTTAGCTATTGCATCGGGACTGATATTCCTGGGCGGAGGTTTTTATTTCTACTACCGCCACACAAAGCAAAAACAGAAAGTGCTACAACAGGAGAAAGAGATTTCACATCTGAAAGCTACCATGAATGGTGAAGAACAGGAACGTATACGTATTGCCCGCGAATTACACGATGGTATCATGGTACAGTTTTCATCTGTACGCATGAATCTCGACACAATACTGGAAAGCCCGGAATCAGAAGGGGTAAGACAGGAACTGGGAACAGCGATAGCACACCTTGATGATGCGACAAGAGAACTGCGACGTTCGGCGCATAACCTGATGCCCGACATGCTGCTGGCAGAGGGGCTGAGCGGCGCTATCCAATACTTCTGCACATCAATCAGTCAGCGCTCAGGCGTTTCCATTACATTTCAGCAATACGGAACGCTTCCTGTTATTCAGACATCGTTTGAACTGATGCTCTACCGTATCGTACAGGAACTGGTGCAAAATGCTATGAAGTACGCACAGGCAAGTAATGTTCTTGTACAGCTAGACATTACGGATACGCTTCTTACGATCACAGTAGAAGATAACGGCATCGGAATAGAAGAACATATTTCAGGCGGATACAAAGAAGGAAGTGGGCTGAGAGGCATACGCGACCGCATTGTTTCACTCAAAGGACATATGGATATCTCTTCCGAAAATAACCGTGGTGCCACTATCTATATTGAACTCGAATTAACTACATTGCAAACTGAAACTGATACCAGACATGCCTATATCCATAGCAATAGTTGACGATCATCCGCTGGCCATAAACGGATTGTCCAATATGCTGGCAAAAGCAAAAAAAAGCATACTGGTACAGAATACTTACCTGAATGGCAAAGCGCTGCTTGACGGTCTGAAGACACAGGTGCCTGATGTATTACTGATGGATTTACAGCTTCCGGATATCGGAGGAGAGCAACTGGCAGAAATAATCACACAAAGCTGGCCTGCCATACAGATCATTGTCATCACAAGTCTGGATGCCCCCATACATATCCGCACCATGATGCGTAAAGGCTGTAAAGGATATCTGCTTAAAAACGTAGACTTAAAAACACTGACACATGCCATCGAACAGGTACATGAAGGTCAGGAATTTATCCAGCCGGAATTAAAAGAACAAATGGTGCAGCATATGCTGCAGGTACGGAAAAATATTCCCACCCTGCCAACGCTCACCCGACGGGAACAGGAAATATTACAATTAATCTCTGAAGAATTAACAAATGCAGAAATAGCCGACAAGCTGCATGTAAGCCTGCGAACGGTAGAAAAGCACCGGTTTACATTAATGCAGAAGCTGGACAGCAAAAATACAGCGGGCTTGGTAAAGGTAGGTCTGAAGCTGGGTCTGATCTCGTAATTACATACGTCAGATAGAAAACTCCTATCTCCACTCCAGGTATATAATCGGCGGTTTGAGGATGGATAGTAAATGGTATTAGATAATAAAAAAGGCGCTGTGTTCATCTGATCACAGCGCCTTTACAATAATTATGGCAGCTACCTACTCTCCCGCATTTTGGTGCAGTACCATCGGCCATGGAGGGCTTA
>JBBCJI010000022.1:0-94099 GCA_037190845.1 Flavipsychrobacter sp.
GGCGATACAGCCGTCTTCCGTACGGCCGGTAACGAAATACCGTGTGTTTACTTCCGGCTGTGCTACCGGGTTGGAGATCCGGTGATCCGACAATCCCAGCGGCGGGAACCATTCAAAGTACAGACAGTTACCACCCGGATCAAGCTGGTATGATTCTCCGGGAAAGATACGCGCCGAATCGGGGACCGATACCACTGCCTGCGGCAGAACACGTACATGCACGATCTGGGTATCCAGGCAATTATCTATATCACGGCCATAGACCGTATAGGTTGCCGAGGTAATGGGGTATACATACGGATCTGCGCTCAGGGTATCGCTGATATAATAGGCGGGTATCCAGATCTGCGATACCTGGCTGCCCCAGACATGAAGCTGGATGGTATCGCCGGGGCAGATGAGCGTATCGTTGGAGGCTTCAATAATATCCGGGTCTACGACATTGAGCAGGATGTCGTCATTACCGGTACATCCGGCCGGAGTGGTGACCGTGAGCGTTAGCGTAGTTGTCTGGTAGCCGGTAAACACCGGGTTGGGTATATTAGGGGCCGGATCAAGGGCTCCGGCAGGATCCCAGGTATAGGTATAGAAGGGATAATCGGGCGGGAGGACTTCCGGGGTTAATGTCAATGTATCCCCGAAGCACAATATCTGGTCGTCTCCGGCATGTACTGTGGGTACCGGCTGTACTTCTATTCTGAATGAGCGTATGCTGTCGCGGCAGCCCGGATGAGATGCGGTAACGACATAGGTACGTGTACTGTCGGGCGTGATCTGCGGTGCCATGACGCTTGTGTTCGATACTCCCTGCGACGGTGTCCAGGTGTAGGTATAACGGGTATCGCCGGTAACCTGGGTCACAACGGTATACCCGAGGCAGATCACGGTATCTGTGTTATGAAGCTCAAAACCTTTTAATACGGTGACATTGATCGTATCGCGTGCATTACAATGTTCCAGTCCGTTGGGTTTTACGACAACATAATAAGTGATATCGTCATCCGCCCTGGCTACAGGTGTCGGGCTGGCAGGATCGTCCAGGTAAGTTGCCGGTGTCCATTCAATCTGGTAATCCGTGCCAGGATCCGGCGGGAGATTAATGTCCAGTTGAAGGTCATTATTGACACAGGTGGTTGCATCGGGCCCGACATCAATAACAGGCGGAGTTACGACGGTGATCGTTACTGTATCTCTGTTTTTATTACAAACTGAACTATTATCTGCGACAACGGTATATCGTGTGGTCAAATTAGGACTTGCGACCGGATTGTTACAATTTGTACAACTAAGAGAACTTAACGGCGAACCTCCCGGCAGCACTCCCCATTGGAAATTTGACCCACCTACAGCCAGCAACTGAACGATATCACCCGGGCATAAGGCCGTATCCCGGAGAATGCCTGTGGCCGGCCAGATATAGACCGGTATCACAAAAGTCTGCATGATGGGTATACCGGGGGGGCGACATGTAGAATCCTTAACGGTGAATGTGAGTATTTTGAGTCCTGTATCCAGGAATCCGGGTGTCCAGACGATACAGGCCTTCATGGAATCGGTACCCTGACCTGTATAGGTAAGCGAAGCGCCGGGAATGGCAGAAGCGCTGTTATCCGTTGTGACGAGTATGGCGCTGGTATCCGGGGATTTCAGATCAATACAGAAACGGAGCTCTGTACCGGAACATCCTTCTATCCGGTCTCCCACCAAAACAGCATTATCCAGAGACGGGGTGTCAATTTCAACGATCGGCTGCGGGATGTTACAGGCTACGACCACTACCTGTATATCGCGCATTACAGAGCCTACCTTTACTCCGTTACGGTATTCTGTCACCTTTGTTGTAATTGCAGCCATTTGCTGCAATGTCGGTGTAAAGGATATCTGACCGGTGGTCGTATTGATAGAATAAGTGCCGGCTGTAGAAAAGGGTTCTGCTAACGAGTAACCACTTGCATAATCTATGGGAGTGCCGGCAGGAGTCCCGGAGCAGGCAGTTGATCCGGTTAACGGTTGTATGTTTTCAAAATAAAGTGAATCGGTGTTGATGTCAACAGCCCCGTTATTGTATGTATAGTTCATGCCGAGACAAACATAGGGAACGGGCTTTACTGAGAAGTAAGGAGACGAATTGGTTTGTGTCAACTCGTTATTTAATGTGGCTTCAAGCCATAATACCCTGGTTCCCGGGCTGACCAGATTGCCAATATTATTATTCCGTGCGTTGATGCCCGTGTAAAAATGCCAGGTATGGCAACGGGAAGGCAGAGTGACTTCTGCGGCATAAATCCATTCCTGATAGCCCGGAAGATTACCGAATGCACAGGCTGTAGGATAACCTGGACAACCGGGACTTACTTCGGAACCATTTGTAGGGTCCGGAATCCTCTGTAATACTACAGATGCAGTGCTTCCCCCACAGTCACTATAATAGCAAACCGTGACGGATGCAGGCGCTCCTGCTGTGCTGCCACCACTGCCGGGAACGCCGGGGATGGCGTAACCACCGCAGTCCCGGTAAAACTTGAATATAATCCGGTATGTAGAATCCCGTTTCCATTCGTATAATAATTCGCCTCCGGCAGCATGGGTTGCATATGCTTTTTGCATATCGGATATGCCACAAAAACTGATAATCAGTAATACAAGGAATAAGAGTGACTGTTTTCTCATATATCTGTTTTGGACGTTGCGGACTTATATTTCTGTTCTATCCACAAAGTTTTTATATGGCCAAAATAATGCCCATGCGCAAGATACATAAAAATAACCTGAAATCCAATAGCACGGCGGGGTGTTTGTAGCTGTTACAGCACAATTTTTTAATGTAATTTATTTATAATTTCAGGTTGGCCTATGGCTTGTTGAGCAGCGAATCGGTAGCGGCCATTCCTTTTTTCTGTGGATCCCAACTGAGTTTTACATTCCCGTCGCCATCATCACGGGCTCGCAGGTAAAGTGTGAGACCTTTCTTTTTACGTTCGGATTTCGGAATGACATCCTCATTGACATCAAATCCGTCTTTGGCGGGATTGCGCAGGGGAATCACCATCGCAATGTCAGTGCCTCTGGTTATGGCATAGACACCCTGGATGTCTATGTATAAGGCGCTGGAGGAAATAGTCATCGGATGTATGATGATCTTGTCGCCGTTAATATCCAGCCGGTTATTGATGTCTTTGAATACGACATGCGATAGATTACGCTTCCTGAAGGCAAATTTTGACACTTTCAGTAATGGGTCAAAATTGATCAACTCGCCATTACGCAATGAAAAATCAACAAATCCTTTCGTTGATCGCTGCATCAGCTTACCATTATCTGTGATGTTGCCGCTAAGCCTGGCTTTTGCACTGAATCGGCCTTTCAGGTTTTTATCATGTACGGTTTGCTGGCCGAAATTGTCAAATGCATAAAACAGTTTGTTTACTGCTACATCCTGTATCTCTGCCGTTATGTCGAACGGGTTATTGACCGCTTCCTGATTGATACGACCAGCCAGAGATATGGTTCCGCCGGCATGTTGCAGCCGCACCCCGGAGAGCATTATCTCCGACTGCGACAATGATGTATGCGCCCGTATATTTGTTGCGAGAAAATTGTGATACCGTACTTTATTGAGCTTTATATTCAGTACGATATTGCTTGCATCGAGCACTTTGTCGAGCTGATTGACGATTCTGGCAGCCCCTTTATTTCTCTGGACAGTCTTGGCCGCAGGCCGTACATTTTGTTGTCTTTTGGTGATGAGGGTTACAAAATCGCCGAGGTCAATGGCGTCGCTGGTTGCCTGCCAGTTGATTGTTACTTTGCCGGGGTCTGCAAAATAGAACCGGAAAAAATCCTGTGCGCCGCCATTCATCTGCACGCTGCTGTTGCGGGTTCGGAAGGATATGTTTTCAAACATCAGGTTGTCTTCTTCCATAAGAAGGGTAGCATTAGTCCCTGAGACGGACAGTTGTCTCGGAAGATATGTAAATCCGGCATCTCTGATTTTTATATGTCCTTTGAGCCTGGGATGCAATGTGTCATCTGTGCGTACGCCTCCGCGATAGTATATCTGTACGTCTGCGTCTCCGTTTGCAAAATGAAAGGGTAGTGTTACAGGCGTTTCATTCATTTGCTTCAGCGGGAATGCAGTAGCAAAGCTGAATTCAAGCAGCGGATAAGAAAGGTTGTGCAATCTGACGGAGTCTGTCATAAAGGGTATTCCTCCCCAGTGAGCGGTTGCTTTGTGCAATACGATCACCGTGTTGGCATCGTTATGTCCCTTGCCGGGTTCTGCTTCATTCAGGAAATACCCCCTGAAGGAAGAGTTGGTGAAATCGGCAAACGGGGTTTCGAGATCATTATTTTCGGTAGCCCAATGCACCAGTACTGTGGGCGTATCCCGGAATTTCATATAGCCCCGGATGTCTGCACTGAGATCCATAGGATTTTTAAAGAAAATACTGTCAAGCTTGCTGTAAATACTGGGTGAGAGCCAGGTCGCAGCCGTCTGGAAGTGTGTTTTATCTGAATGGATCTTTATTATGAATGCTGCGGGCGTTTGCGCAAAAGAAAAACTGGCAGAAATACCTATCCGGGAATCATCAATCCGGATCTGCTGATTTTCGATGATCAGCGATTTTCTATCAGGATCGAACCGGACATCGAGGTTCGATTTTAATGTGGTGCCTTTAAGGAAGCTCCCTTTGTCTGTGTTGAAAGTAAAACTTTGTACATCCGCGGATAGTTTTAATGCGGCCTCCCAGATATTGTTTTTTTGCTCTGCCGTGCCTTCCAGATCTTTAAAATGAATGCGAAAATCTTTGTTCTTTATATAATCACGCATGATCAGGGTGACATTGTCAAGACTGAATTTTCGGAAGGACAGATCCGGCCCTTTTTTCTTTTTCTTTTCTTTCTTTTGTCCGAACAGGTACTTATTGGAATATCCGCTGCTGTCTGTGAACATACAAAAATAACCGTCCGCAGCAGTGATCTTCCGGATGTCTATTTTTTTCCGGATCAGGTTAAACGGATTCAGGCGAACGTAAAGGGCATTCAGCTCTACCATACTGCGGCCATGATCATCCCAGAGGCTGTCGCGGAGGGCCACTTCCGAAAGGGCGACGGATATATTGGGGAAGCTTTTCCATAATACCGGCTTTATATCCCGGATGATCACCGTGCCGTTTACTTCTTCGCTGATCGTTTCGGTGATTTGTGCCAGCAACTGCTTTTTATGGCTGTGTATGTACCAGGCAACGGCAACCCAGAGCAACAGTAGGAAAGCAAGTACAATGATAAGTATGCGAAAAAGGATGCGTAACCAACGGGGAAACATAGGCTGATTATTGTAACACTAATATACAGAATAAATCATGCCAGGGGAATTTTTACCATTCCCCATTATATATAAGGTAACTGACTTTTTAAAGGGCGACTTAATAAAATGAAAATCTGGCAGTAACAATGCTTATCTTAATAAGGTTACATTTCCCTGATAGCGCTCCTGCCAGCCATTGGTGAACGTAACCTCTATCTGGTAGACATAAACACCGTCCGGCTGCTCCCTGCCATTTAAGCGTCCGTCCCATCCCCGGCCCCCTGTCTCATTCGAGGCAAAAACCTTTTGGCCCCAACGATTGAATACCAGCATACGGAATGTCTTTAACGATCCGGACAATGATCCTCTCGGAAAAAAATAGTCATTTATACCATCACCATTAGGAGAAAAAACATTTGGTACATCCATGTAGCACCCACGTACCAGCTCTATACTATCCGTATTGCTGCATATCCCTATATACACAGTTGCCCAGTAAACGCCGGGTTCGGATACTGTGATCCCTGGCCCCGTATCTTCCGTGCTCCACATCCACCGGGCTTCAGTATGTTCCCCGTTGACGAGATCGGAGATCACAACCGGGCTGCCTCCCGGGCATACGGAAGTATCTTTTCCAATATTGATAACAGGTACAGGGTCAACCCGGATGACGGCATCGGCATCCTCATCAGGACAAGCAGGATACCTGGCGGTGAAGTGTATCGTATAGAGTCCCGGCGTTTCAAAATGTACAAGGACGGGATTCCTGTCTCTGAGCGTATCCGCTCCCGGCAGAACCCACTCCGTTTTGGCAGTGCTTGCACCATCGGCGTCTGTATAAAACAGGACACTTGATCCGGCACAAACAGCCGTATCAGCAGGCGTTAATATCACAGGCCGGGAGTCGCCTGCATAGATATATCTGTATACGGTATCGCGACAGGGAATGGAATTCTCTGCAATAAGCATTACACGGTATATCCCCGGAGTGGTGTAAGTATAGTCCGGATCCCGCAGCGAAGAAGTATCCCCGTTCCCAAAATCCCAGTAGTAACGCGGCTCCGTACCGGGTAGCCCGGCGGCTACAGAGGTGTTTGTAAATGTAATAGTAGTATTAATGCATACGGAGTCTGCGGGTACTGTAAACAATGCTGAAAGGGGATGTTGCAGACTTACCTGTTCCATGGCTGTATCTGCACAGAAATCATTCCGTGCTATGAGGGTTACAGAATAGCTCCCCTGGCTTGTATAAATATGATCGGGGTTTGCCAGGCTGCTGGCAGTCCCGTCATCAAAATCCCAGGAATAGCTTGTGGCGCCTTGTGAATGATTGGAGAAGTAAACAGTGTCTTCTTCGCAGCCGTAAACGGGCGTTGCCGTAAAAGCAGCCGATACCGATTCATCAGCGATATGTACGGTTACCGTATCCTGCCAGGTACACCCGCCTGATCCGGGACCGGTAGTTACGGTAAGCACATAAGAAATATCTGCTGTCGGGGCGACAACCGGGTGGAGCGTATTGCCCCCTGATATAATATCGCCCATCGGCGCCCAGCTCATATCATAAATTATCCACGAGGCGGCATTGCTTATCCGGGCATCAAGTGTATCTGTATAATGTCCGCATCCGTGTATGGATACATCCGGGCCTGCATATAATGCGGGAGCAGGAACAATGAGAAATGTATCGGCCAAGGGATCCGAATAACAGGGATTGGAACTCGCGGAATAAATAACCATGTGTGTTTGCGTAATGGGTTTTATATGAAAATCCGCGCCTGTACCGGTAACCTGCGCATTTCCGCTCAGGATAGAGAAAGAATAGGGTGCGCTGCCTCTTGCCGTAATCGTAATACCGGTATCATTGTCACACAAATAGGCCGTATCGGCTGTGGAAACAGGTGATAATCCACCGATCGGGCAGGAAGCAAAATCATCGGTGCCGGCAGGGAAAAACGAGGCAGCACCAGGAACAATGGAAAATGTAACGGATGTTGCCCCTATAACGCCGTACTGCAGAGATGAGCTGTTATAGTAATAGACGACATTATCAACAATAGCCAATCCCGCACCCGTATTGCCGGTAACAGCTCCGAACACATCCCACTGCCGGAGTAATACCCCGTCGGGACTGTATTTCCTCAGCCAGGCCGGGGAATGCTCTCTGAGCACATAAAAATTTCCGGCGCAGTCCACTGCAAGATCATAAGGCCCCCCGCGATTGAAGCCGGCGGCCGTGGCGACCAGCCTGTCGCGGGCAGTACCGTCGTACCGGTACACCTGTCCGTCTGCTGTCAGGTTGAAAATATATCCTCCTCCTGCTCCTATATTTACAGAGCTTGCGGCGTGCCCGGTATTGATCCACCCGGAGCCGTTGTAGTACACATATTCCCCGCCTGAAACCGAATAAAAAGTTATGGGCGGATTGGCTTCATTCAGGTTTTCCGATACGGCCAGGCCAACGCCCGGCACGTTACTGATCGTGTTAAGCACAGGATTGGCAGCAGACATCGGCGTCGCAGGGTCCCAGTTCCAGATTGAAGATCTGTCTTTCAGGTAGATATATCCGCCGGCTCCGGTACAGGCAGGTAACTGTGCGTAAGGTAAGCCCGGGAGTAAAACGATCAGTAAGCATATTGTCAGACAGACGCCTTTATTCATAACGTGGAACAGGGATCAGATAAATTTCAAAACTAAGGTCCTGATGCTACCGTACCAGGAGTACTGCACCTTTAAATACTTTTCTTACACCATTTGCAAATTCAATTTCAAAATGATAATGATAAGTGCCTATATCCGCGCGCCCGTTGCCGGAATTATAATAACCGTCCCAAGCGGGGTTTGCCGCATTGCCATTGAATACGCAACGCCCCCACCGGTCAAAGATCCTGAAGTAAGTATAGCGATATACGCCCGCCTTTCTGACAACCGGTGCAAATACATCGTTCAGCCCGTCGCCATTTGGCGAAAAAGCATCCGGTACTAATACCTGGTACTGCAAAGGCTCAACGTCAACAAACACGGAGGCCGAATCAATACAACCGTTAGCTGTGGCCGCCCATACGGTAATAAGTCCGCTTTCTGTTAAAGAGACACGTTGTTGCGGCACATCCTGTATTTTAAACCAGGATGCAGGCTCCCAGGCATATACACGGTAAGAAGGAATATTGCTCCCCGTAGTGAAATGAACTTCATCACCGCTTAATATCTCAGGCGGATCATAACGGACATCAAGCCTGAAGCGTTCTATCCGGATGTGTGCTGTCTTTACAATGCTGTCGCAGCCGTTGGCGTAATGAAGGGTATCCGTCACGCTGGTGTCTGCATAAAAAACATTGCTATTATAGAGGGCGCTGTCACAGGCGGACATATGCAGCGTATCATATACCGGAGCGCCGGTAACTTCCAGATACAGCCGCACAAGCGTGTCACAGTCCGTACTGCCGTTACCCCGCACAAGCGTATCGTATCTTCCGGTTTCCTTTACGTCCGCTCCGTAGAAATGATACGATTCGCCATAACAGATGGTTTCGGATATCTCCCGTTCCTGCAGCTTAACATCTAAATTGAGGATCGCAACACTATCGCATCCTGCTGCATTCTGAAAAACACGCAGCAGGTTTGATTGAGGTGTTGTGTATTGACTATCTCCGAACGTATAGCTTTGGCCGCTGCATATGGTTTGGGACACGACAGTGGTATCCGGCACACAGCCTCCGAAGCAGTCCAGCAAAGCAATGCCGCAGCCGGCCATAAGCGCGTTATGGGTTATTTCGTAACGTGCCGCGCCGGCGGGGTTATTGACTGTTATTAACGTGCCTGCAAGCCTGGTGGTGCATGTCAACTGATTGCCTGCGGCGGTGAAACCCGCAGGACAGAAATTGGATAAGGTTACGGCGCCTGTCGATGGTGTGAAAGTAAGCACCTCGCTATTCTCAACACCCACTACTATTACTGAAAAGCTGGAGACAGGTCGGGAAAATTCAAACACCATCGTGTTATGATTGGTATTGTTCCCCAAATAGAACACCGGTGCACGCTGGCTGTAAGTCACTCCGCCGCAGGTATCAGGATGGTTGTTAAGCCGGTATAAATTTTCAATGACACTGACGGTAATCCCGGAGCCGGGACTGGTATAAGGGAAATCGTCGGCGCTGAGGCAATAAACCGTAGAGAAATTGCTCATGTCGCATAAGATCTGTGCGCGCGTGCAATGTATTACAGTCAATAAACCCGCTAATATGTACAGGATTCGTTTCATAGGTTTTGTTTTGACTGCCGGAATCAGTTTTTCCGTCCGATGATCATACGTTCTGTCCGTAATACCACACCTTGCGGATCTGTGATCCGGATCAGATAAACCCCTGCCGGGAAATGATGCACATCAAGATATTGCAGACCTGCTGTTACAGAACGGCTTCGCATCACACGGCCATCCATAGCAGACAGCAATACAGCGACCGGTTCCGGTGAGTCTATATATATTTTCTCAGCAGCAGGATTCGGGAAGATACGAATGTCCCCGGTGCTAAAGCCGGCAACTACCAGTTGTATCATAACGGGATCGGAAGTCGCCTGACATCCGTTGGAGTCGGTTATGGTCACAGTGTAAGCACCGTTGGTATCTGCATCGTATGTCTGGCCTTCGGCGCCGGTCAGCACCTCACCATCCCTGTACCACTGGTAAGCGGCATACCGGTCTGTAGACAGCGTCCGGTCCCCCGTCCGGGTCACCACCGGCTTGGCGGGTAACGGGTACAACTGCAGCGTAAGTGTATCAGAAGTGTCCGCCTCCGGCGCGGTACAATCTGCGCTGCCGGTCAGGATCACATACACCCGGTCTCCTGCAGCGGGTATATACCTGAATGTATCGCTGTTGCTGCCGGTCTGAACCATATCCTTAAACCACCGGAACGAAGGCGCCGGCCCTCCTCCTGTATGCCCGGCCACCAGCGTAACGGCGCTTCCTTCGCATACCCGCTCCTGCGGATACGCTGTAATGTGTACGTCCGGCACTGCTATCGGCAGTATATTCAGGGTTATGATATTGCTTGCAGTATCCGGGTGCAGTGCACACTCTTCATGGTTAGTTATGACCACATGGATGGTATCCGTGCCTGTTGTTGCGTTGTAAGTATACACCGGGCTGTTTGTGCCCGTATTGACGCTGCCTTTTTTCCATTGATAAGACGGGTTAGCCCCTCCGTTAACCGGCGTTGCCGTAAAAGTCACCTGTGTTCCTTCACATACCGGGCTGTTACGGTCTGCCGTAATATGCACGGACGGCGTATCCAGTTGCGGACAGGCGGTAAATTCATAGGCTCCTATGTCAGGTGGAGTACCTCTTGGTGTGCCCAGGATGTCTGTGCTTAATGCGCCATAAGCAATGCCGGCATCATCTACTTTCCGTTTGGTAGGCCTGGGCAGCGCAACAGATTCGAATACCGGATCAGCCTCAAGCGAGTGGGTATCCTGACCGGCCGCCTGCCAGGACGCAAGATTTGCGGCCAGGGAAACGGGCGTGGTACCGTCCAGCCAGGCTGCAGTATGACCGCCCGGCACCCAGATCACATTATAATCACTGCGCACTGATGTATCAGGCCGTGCAGCAGAAGCCAGCAGGATACCGGCTTTGAAGCCGGTGGCAGGTTGTGTGATGCTGATGATGTTATTCCTGAGCACTGCCCGTGTATTATGTACGGCTGCCCTGATACCGTACAGGGTACCGCTGGTTGCAGCGGTATGGTTCATGGCGATGGTATTATTATAAACTTCAGAGCGCATATTGGCTGATTCCAGCAGTATCCCGGTCATGCGGCCCAACACGGGATTGACATCATGGATCACATTGTTGTACACTTTATGGCCGAGGCCGGCAGCCAGGCATATCCCGGAGAAGTCCATTGTGCTCAATCCGGATACGGAAATCCGGATCCGGTTATTAAAAATAATTCCATTCGTATTGTTCAATCCGCCATAGTATATCCCACGGCTTTGTTGGGATGTCAGTATACCTTTATCAATTTGGTTGTTACTTACCACGGCGCCGTCCGTTTCATGAAAACGCACCCCGCCGCCAACACAATTGGCAAAGACATTGCTGTCCACGACAATACCCGTAGCCGGGAACGAGCCGTTGACCCCCGTTACCGAAACGCCATAATCTCCGCCTGAAGTGGAATTCTTCGAAATGCGGATGTCTTCAAATGTCCCCCCCGGGTGCGTAAAATCTTTTTCCGATGCGTTAAATACAAATGCTCCCATCAGCCCGGTGACACTGGTCCCCATATCTACGTTACAGCCGGTAATACTGATATGCCTGCCCGAATCTACAGCATGTACGGCAATGAAGGCATTGGAGCCTGACACTACATTTATTGTCAGATTCCTCATATTAAAATAACTGACACCGTTCAGCTGTATAATATTGATATTCGGATCGCTGATTAAAATCGGCCCGGCGGATGTGATCACGGCTCCGTTTCCTTCAATAGTAACAGAAGCTGCCGGACCTGACCCGCTGATCTTTTCAAAAACGACCTGCTCCAGGTACGGGCCGCTTCCCGGCTCGACAGCCGCAATTACATTGCCCGAGATACCGCACTGTGTAAGATCGTTTGAGAAATCAGCAAAGCTGGCGTAGTTCCTTCCGCCCGTCGGCAGTCCGCTGTTTATGGAATAGCTGCCGGAAAGCGGATGGCACACCTGAATACTTTTAGTTACACGGTTATTAGTGGTATCAGTATCCGTCCCCCCGTTTACGCTTGTTATCTTTACATCTATGGTATGGTTGCCGGCTGTGAAATTCACATTGCCAATGACTACGTCCGTAGCCTGGCTGGTGGTTAATGAACCGGTCCAGCTATAAGTTACCGGCCCGGATGCATTGATGCTGTATGTTATTTCCGCGCTTGTGAGTGTTGCGGCGCCTGCGTTCTGGAGGCTTACGGTTATGTCCTGGTTGCCTGGCACACCGGTAAGCGGGCGGGGCATGGCAGTGAGCGCTCCGTCGGCGCCTGTTTCGGGTATTTTAAATCTTATAAGCGGACGGGGATGCGATCTGGTAAGTCTGGCCGGCGGAGCATCGGTTCGGTCACTGGCATTCGCAGCAGTATTGGTCGCAGTGCCCCGCACAGCCCAGTCAAACGCCGTTGCTCCCGTAGTCCAGTCTCCCGGGCGTATCAGCTCTGTAATTACCTGTACATTATCAGTGCCGTTCCAGGTAAATATCGCCTGACTAAAATTAAAATCGAGCCAGCCTGTTGCTGCGGGGATGCTGACGGATGTATGCTCATATACCAGGGTAGCGCCGTTTATCTGGTCATCCCAGGCAATGGTTGACGTCGTAAATGAGTTGGCAGAGAGCGGCTTCAGCCAGACCCGGAAGGTTATTCCGTTACCCGTGTAGCCTGCAGCGCCCTGCTTTGACCAGCCTATCCCCGAAAACTGGTCGCCGGCCGTGACACCGGCGGCTGTTAATTCTGTAGAACGGTAAATGGCGGTATGGCGTTCGATCCGGTCGCCGGATGCAGTGGAATTGGAAGGCCCGTTTTGTGTGGTTCCGCTTGGCGAACCAATTTCGATGTATGTCTGGGAGAATGCAGGGAGGGGAATGATAAAGCAGAATAATAGTATTGCCTTAGAACACAGGGACCGTATGGTAAAGAAATGACTTCGACAACAATTACCTTTAGTTTTTAATGACTTGTAGAATCCAGTATTCATATTATTTTTTTATAGTGTTTACGTGATATAATTTTTATTTGCACGGTTAGTCTGTAATCGTATTTATGTTGTCCGTTAGCAGTTCCTGAATGAATTAATCTTTAATTTTGGTTCTGTTCAAAAGTTCCGGTTTGCGATTTTATGTTTATGTGAAATTATCAATTCCAGACTGCTCCTGAAACAGGGCTTTTGCCCCATTTTTATTATTTTGCTGAATAAGTGACTTGTTTTAAACAACATAGAAGCTAAACTTGCATCCTGCCATCTTTTTATACCGGAAAATCATTTTGAGACTTTGCCTGTACATGAGCATGGCATTGCTTGCAGTGTCTGTGCCGGGGCAGGAGCAGGTCCCTGTTTCGTTCAGATCCGGCATGCCAGACCTGCCGGGAGATACCAATGCTATACTGGAATATATCAGCGCAGCAAAACGACTACCGCCTTCCCGTAAAGAAACAGCATCCGATCTGCTCGGCAACGCCCTGGAAGGCAGCAGGCGTATATTGTATAACAAGGGTGTACAGGAATCCGCATACCTGTTGGCAAAGATGCTTACCGATAAGGAACAATATGTACAGGCAGTGGCTTTCTATGAAAAAAATCTCCGGGATTGCCTCAGATATCCCGGGTTGCATGAAGCAGCTTCCGGAATTCTAAATAATATAGGCAATATATATGTACAGCAGGGAAATTTCGATTCTGCCATTGTCTATTACAAGCGGGCGCTTCAGCTTTCGGAGCGCCTCGGCTTACACAGCCCCTGGATATATAATAATCTCGGCGGGATATTCATCCAAACCGGGCAAGCCGGCCAGGCTCTGTACTATCTCGACAAAGGAGAACAGATTGCGTTAGCTGCTAATGACCATTTCAACCTGATCAACATCTATGGAAACAAGATCAGCTATTACTTTGAAGCGGGCGACTGGGATCAAAGTATCTTATACGCCGGCAAAGCGCTCACTACGGCAAGGCAATACGGCACAGCCGGTACGGAACTACAGGTATTGGCTAACCTGGGAGAATTATACCGCCGGAAAGGCCAGCCGGATAAAGCACTGCCTTACCTTCTCGAAGCAAAAGCACTGAAAGAGAAAGCGTCGCCTTACTACTATAATCATTTATTAACCGTGCTGGGCAATACCTATCTCGACATGAAGCAGTATCGTATTGCCGAGCGTTATCTTCTGGAAGCTTTGAGTAAAAGCCGGGAAGCAGGTCTGAAACAGCAGATGATCATAACCTATGGAAGACTTTCCGACATTTACCTCGCTACCGGAGACTATAAAAAAAGTCTTGAATACTATAAAATATCCAGGCAGGTAAAGGATAGTATTGAGCAGCAGGAAATGAAAAATAAACTGGCCGAATGGGATATCAAATACCAGAATAACGAAAAGGACAAGGCGCTGGCGCTGAAACAACTGCACATTAAGAACAAAAATGCCTGGCTGATGGGCATATCAGCCGCCTCCCTTTTACTGGTTGCCTTAGTAATCATCCTGTTTAATATTAACCGCATCAACAAGCATAAAAATAACCTGCAGGCCAGGGAAATAGATTTACTTCGGAGGGAACAGGAGATTGTACAATTGAAAGCCACGATCCGGGGTGAAGAAAAAGAAAGGGCACGTATTGCCCGGGAGCTTCACGATGGTGTGGGCGGAATGCTTGCAGCTATCAACATGAACCTTTCCGACATGTGGAAGAAACAACAGGATCCTTCCGGCAGAATTTTGCTTGAGAAGATCCTCCGTATGGTAAAAGATACAGGCAACGAAGTACGCAAGACATCTCACAACCTCCTGCCGGATGTATTGACCAGGCACAATCTGGAAGAAGCGCTCCTGGTGTATTGCGAGCAGGTTAATATCGAAAACACGCTGAAAATTGCATTTCAATATCATGTTGATATAGAAGGGCTCGACAAATCAACAGAACTTGTATTATACCGGATCAGCCAGGAGTTGCTGCAAAATATTTTAAAACATTCAAAAGCTTCCGCAGCATGGATCATGATCAAACAGCTTAATCAAAAGCTCAGTATTATTGTAGAAGATAACGGGGTCGGCTTTGATCCCGGAAAATATAATAACGGATACGGGCTGCTCAATCTGGAGCACAGGGTAAAAGCACTTGAGGGCACACTGGATATTGTATCTACCCCGGACCATGGCACGACCATTCATATAGAGTTTGATATCGATAACCTGAAGAAAAAATCTCTCCCCGTATGAATATAAAAATCGCGATAGCAGACGATCACCCGATGGTTATCAGCGGAGTAAAAGATATCTTATCCGATGTCACTCATTTTGAATTCACCGGCGCCTATGCTGATGGCTATGAGCTGATGAATGGCCTGCAGCTTATACTCCCCGATATCCTGCTGCTGGATATACAGATGCCGGGTAAATCGGGTGACCGGCTCCTGCTGGACATCCTGAAGAAATACCCGGATCTGAAGGTCATCGTCCTTTCCAGTTTCGACAGCATCCTCTACATCAACAATATGATGCGGAACGGAGCCAGGGGATACCTCTTGAAAACGGCAGATAAAAATACACTTATAACCGCTATTATAACGGTCTTTGACGGAGGGGAATACCTGGAGCCTGCTGTAAAGGAAAAGACGGAAGCCATAGAGATGGGGATAAACAAGATGCTTGCTATCAAATTCATACTTACTCCCAGGGAGAAAGAAGTGCTTCAGATGATTGTAAATGGCCTGACCAATGCAGAAATCGCCAAACACCTATTCCTGAGCATTCATACGATAGAGAATTACAGGGACAACATCCTTTTGAAATTAGAGGCAAAAAATACTGCGGATCTTGTAAAAAAGGCGCTTACATCGGGTCTGGCAGAATAATGCTTGCGCACAGACCTTTCTTAAGGCTGCTATTTGGAAGTGAATAAGCTCATACAACCTCCCCTTCCAGGTCGTAATCGTATGCTTTCGTGATCTTTACCTGTACAAATTCGCCAGCCGGGAGGGTTTTCTTACTGTGAATGATCACTTCGTTGTCCACTTCCACACTGTCAAATTCTGTGCGACCTATATAGCGACCGGCTTCTTTTTTGTCAATGATCACTTTAAAGATCTGACCTGTCTTCTCCTGGTTTTTTTCGTAAGATATCTCCTGCTGGACGTCCATGATCTCCTGTGCCCTGGCGGCCTTTTCCGCAGCGGGGATATTGTCTTTCAGGTCGTAGGCAGAAGTGTTTTCTTCATGCGAGTAGGTGAAAATGCCCACCCGGTCGAGGCGTACGTCTTCAAGAAATGCTTTCAGCTCTTCCACATCATCACGGGTCTCGCCGGGGAATCCGGTGATCAATGTGGTGCGTATGCATATGCCGGGTACTTTTTCCCGTATGGCGGCAATCAGGTCGTATATTTCTCGTTTGTCCATCTGCCGCCGCATGGCTTTGAGCATGTGATCGGAGATATGTTGTAACGGCATGTCGAGGTAATTACAGATGTTAGGCCGTTCACGCATTACATCCAGTATGTCGAGCGGGAACTTGGAAGGATAGGCATAATGCAGGCGGATCCATTCCAGCCCGGACACATCCGACAAATGCTTCAGCAGATCAGCCAGTGCACGTTTTTTGTAAATATCCAGTCCATAGTATGTGAGTTCCTGTGCGATGAGCATTACTTCCTTCACGCCCATCTGCACCAGTTTTTTGGCCTCTGTTACTATTTCTTCAATTGTTTTGGATACGTGTCCGCCACGCATGAGGGGAATGGCACAGAAAGAACAGGTACGGTTACAACCTTCGGATATCTTCAGGTAGGCATAATGTTTTGGTGTGCTGAGCAGCCTTTCTCCGATCAGCTCTTTTTTATAATCGGCATTAAATTGTTTGAGTATCAGCGGCAGTTCCATGGTGCCGAACCAGGCATCCACTTCCGGGATTTCCTGAAGCAGATTTTCCCGGTAACGCTCGCTGAGGCATCCTGTAACATACACTTTGTCAAGCCGTCCGCGCCGTTTAAGCTCTACCTGCTCAAGGATGGTATTGATGCTTTCTTCTTTCGCTTTGTCTATAAAACCGCAGGTGTTGACGACAACGATATTATGATCCAGCTTTTCATTTTCATGTGCCACCCGGATGCCGTTCGCATGCAATTGTCCGCTCAGCACTTCGCTGTCTACCATGTTTTTGGAGCAGCCGAGTGTGATGATATTTACCTTATCCTTTTTTAATGTTCTTGCTTTCACAATATCGGTTTACGCAGGATCAGCTCATTTTATTTTTTCCGGAAAAAAATACGTACCGGTACGCCGGTAAAATTGAAATGGCTTCGCAGCTTATTTTCAATAAAGTTTTTATAAGGTGTCTTTATGGCATCCGGATAGTTGGCAAAAAAAGCAAATGACGGTACCACGGTGGGGATCTGGGAGGCAAATTTGATCTTTACGGAATGTCCTCTGGTCATGGGCGGCGGGTAGCGCTCAATTTCCTTCAGCATGATTTCATTTAAGACAGATGTGCTGATCCGCCGTTGCCGGTTTTCGTATACTTCAATAGCCTTTTCCATTGCCTGGAATATCCGTTTTTTCTCTTTGGCGGAGATAAAGATCACCGGCACATCCGTAAAAGGAGCAATCTTTTTCTTGATTTCCTGCTCATAATCCCGTGCAGTATTTGTTTCTTTCTCTGCCAGGTCCCATTTGTTGATCAGCAACACAATGCCTTTTCCTTTACGGGTAGCCAGGCTGAAGATGCTCACATCCTGTGCGGTTATACCCTGCTGGGCATCAATGAGCTGTATGCAGACGTCGGCTTCATCCATCGCACGGATGGCGCGTATCACGGAGTAAAACTCCAGGTCTTCATGTACATTGCTTTTTTTACGCAGGCCTGCAGTGTCTATGAGTATAAACTCTTTTCCGAATTGTTTGTAATGGGTATGAATGGTATCTCTTGTAGTGCCGGGGATGTCTGATACAATCGTCCGTTCTTCTCCGATCAGCGCGTTCAGCAGGGTGGATTTACCGGCATTCGGCTGGCCGATGATGGCGAATTTCGGTATGGCATTATCTTCCTTTTCTTCTGCCGGCTGATCCGGTATATGAGCAGCAATTTCGTCGAGTAATTCGCCGGTTCCACTGCCGGAAATAGAGGACAGGAAGAATGTATGGTCAAATCCCAGTCCGTAAAACTCAGTTGCATCCAGCGCTCTTGCCGGGTTATCCACTTTATTGACGACGAGCAGCACGGGTTTGGGGCTCCGGCGCAGCAGGCCGGCCATTTCTTCATCTTGTCCGGTGATGCCGGTAATAGTATCGCAAACGAACAGCAGCAAGTCTGCTTCGTCAAGCGCAATCAGCACCTGCTTGCGTATTTCCCGCTCAAAAACATCTTCAGAACGGGCAACAAATCCGCCGGTATCAATGAGATTGAACGTTTTACCGTTCCAGTCGGCAATTCCGTACTGACGGTCGCGGGTTACGCCGCTGACATCGTCAACAATGGCTTTCCGTTGTTCCAGCAGGCGGTTAAAGAGGGTGGATTTCCCTACGTTGGGTCTTCCTACAATGGCAACAGTAAATCCCGGCATGTATAAAATTGAGGTGCAAATTTAGGGTAAAAGATGTGTTTGGATGTGGGAGATGTGACAGATGTGCTTGATGTGTGAAATATGTTTAACGTGTTGGGTGGAAAGAGCTATAAAAACACATCTGTCACATCAAGCACATTTCACACATCAAAACTACCCGCAAATAAATAAGCTCATCCCCTGAATTCAGGCATGAGCTTAATAAGGATGTGATAACAGGCAGATTTACAGTTCATTTTGCCTGGATACCACAAATTCCCGTTGTGCCAGAATGCCTTTTTTACCTTCTTCGGCGGGCACGATCTCAACGATCACCTTGGTCAGCCCCTGGCTGACGAAACCAAGCTGCTCTGCTGCAATACTTGCCAGATCTATTTCTCTCTTATTGGTTGCCGCCATACGGTCGTTGATACGCACGTATACGACACGGCCATTATTGAGATTGGTTACTTTTACGTAAGAACCCAGTTTCAAACGGTTACTGGCTGCAGTGAATTTTCCGTTGTCGAAAATTTCACCGTTAGCGGTAGGGCGGCCTTCAAATTTATCGTGGTAATAGCTGGCAACACCCTGTGCAGATGTTTTGTTGTCAATGACACGTTCCTGCGCAAACACCTGTAACCCTGAAAAGAATAATGCGCTTAATAATACAATCAGCCTCATGTTCATTTTTTTGGTTCGGGTGCAAAGATAATCAATATCCTGCTGAAAATGCCTGTCCTATTAATTATTTACTTAATGTCTTTTGTTAAAATTTGAATGCCTGGAATGTCCGGATTTGTTAAACCTGTCTTCACTCCTGCCTGATCCATAAGGTCTTGAAGGCCCTTCTCTGCGTCTTTGCTCGGCTTCTTCTATCCGGATCTTTCTGCCTTTGAATTTTTTAGTAGGTAATACCTCACGGATAAAATCCGCAGCATCTGAACGAACATTAAAGAAACTGCTCAGGTCGCGTACCATCACACGATCCAGTACGTTGCGGTCAAGATCGGTCATATCCGCAATAAAATCTATCAGCTTGCCGGGGCTCATCCCGTCTTTGGCGCCGAGGTTGATGAACAGGCGTACCCATTCACCGGTATTGTTGCCTCCTTTACCCGTTTTCTCGTAGCCGGCATTCAGGTCTTTGGCGCCCTGGTAGGCATCTATAGTGTCTTTTAGCTGCAGCCAAAGCAATCTGTTGATCAGTTCGTCTTTATCCATTTCAGCAAAACGTTCATGGATAGCATTCTGGTAAACAGCTGCGAAAGAAGGTTCGGGGTTAGCCGTTTCAATGAGCGCAAGCTGGAAAAAGAGGCGTTTGCGTACCACTTCGGCGCCATCCGGAATGTCACACTTGTTAAACCGTGATTTTACGATGCGTTCAATAGAGCGGATATTGCCGATCTCACGCGGCGCTACGATAGACATGCAAATACCGGATTTTCCGGCGCGTGCTGTCCGCCCGCTTCTGTGGGTATATACTTCCGGATCGTCGGGCAACTCATAGTTGATCACGTGGGTGATATCGTTTACATCAATGCCACGTGCAGCCACATCGGTCGCGACAATTGCCTGTAACGATTTGCTTTTAAAACGTTCCATCACCTTGCTGCGCATCTTCTGATCCATATCTCCGTGCAGCGGACTTACATGGTAGCCCTGGCGCATGAGTTTTTCGGCAATCTCCTGGCAGTCCTGCTTGGTACGTGTGAAGATAATACCATAAATGCCTGGTGTGAAATCAAGTAAGCGCTGGAGTGTTTCGAACCGGTTGTGATGGTTTGTTATATAATACTGGTGATCAATGTTTTCATTGGTTGCATTGGCAGGAGCAACGGAGATTTCTTCCCATTCCTTCATAAACCGTTTTGCAATACCACGTACTTCATTACTCATAGTGGCAGAAAAGAGCCAGGTATGTTCGCGATTGGGTGTGTTTTTCAGGATGAAATCAATATCCTCACGGAATCCCATGTTGAGCATTTCATCGGCTTCGTCCAGAACGACATACCGTACATCTTCCAGTGAAAGCGCTTTGCGTTCCAGCAGGTCTATCAGTCGTCCGGGAGTGGCCACTACTACCTGTGGGTTTGTACGCAGCTCACGGATCTGTCCGCTGATAGGCACACCTCCGTACACGGCTGTGGATTTCAGTCCGCGCATATGTTGCCCGAATTTTTTAAAATCTTCCTGGATCTGCATACACAGTTCGCGTGTAGGGCTGAGTACCAGGGCTTGCACCTGTTTTTGTGCAACGTCCATGTGGTGCAGTAGCGGCAGGCCGAAAGCGGCAGTTTTCCCGGTGCCTGTCTGAGCCAGGCCAATGATGTCGCGGGGCTGGGATAAGAGAAGCGGTAGTACTTTTTGCTGGATGGGGGTGGGGGTCTCAAAACCAAGGTCCGATACGGCACGTGTCAATTCTTCCCGCAGTGGGAAGCTCGAAAATAAAATCATCTAATTAAGAACTTTTTATAAATAGGCCGCAAAGGTACGGAATTAATTGACAATGATCAATTGTTAATGATTAATGTCATACTCATTAATCATTAACAATAAACCATTGAAAATTGAGATTATCCTTTCAGTACCCCTCTGCTGATTACGATCTTCTGCACTTCGGAAGTGCCTTCATATATCTGGGTGATCTTTGCATCGCGCATCAGGCGCTCTACATGGAATTCTTTTACATAGCCATAGCCGCCGTGTATCTGCACCGCTTCGCTGGTTACCCATTGTGCGATCTCGGAAGCATAGAGCTTGGCGATAGCAGCGGATTGATTATAATCCATACCCTGATCTTTCTGCCAGGCCGCTTTGAGGCAAAGCAGGCGGGCTGCTTCGATGGCTGTAGCCATGTCTGCCAGCTTAAAGGCAATCGCCTGATGATTCATGATCTCTGTACCGAAGGCTTTACGCTCTTTCGAATATTTTACGGCCAGCTCGTAAGCGCCGCTCGCAATACCCAGCGCCTGTGAAGCGATCCCGATACGCCCGCCGGTAAGTGTCTTCATGGCAAATTTGAAGCCGAATCCGTCTTCACCGATCCGGTTTTCCTTGGGTACTTTTACGTCCTGGAACATAATGCTGTGCGTATCGCTACCGCGGATACCCAGCTTATTTTCTTTGGCGCCTACAGTGACACCGGGTGAATCTTTTTCAACGATCAGCACGTTGATACCTTTATGCCCTTTTTCAGGATATGTTTGTGCGATGACCAAGTAATAAGAAGCGGAAGAGCCGTTTGTGATCCAGTTTTTAGTGCCGTTGAGCAGGTAGTGATCACCTTTATCTTCTGCAGTTGTGCGCTGAGATGTTGCGTCAGAACCGGCTTCCGGTTCACTCAGCAGGAAGGCGCCGAGTTTTTCGCCCGTGGCGAGTTTGGTAAGGTATTTTTGCTTTTGCTCTTCATTGCCATATGTTTCCAGTCCCCAGCACACGAGCGAGTTATTCACGCTCATACAAACCGATGTGGAAGCGTCAATCTTCGAAATTTCTTCCATGGCCAGTACATAGGAAACAGTGTCCATACCCGAGCCGTTGTATTTCGGGTCTACCATCATACCCAGAAACCCCAGCTCTCCCAGCTTTTTAATTTGCTCTGCGGGGAATTTCTGGTGCTCGTCGCGTTCGATCACGCCCGGTAATAATTCATTCCGTGCAAAATCCCGTGCTGCGGCTTGTACGGCTAACTGCTCTTCTGTGAGTTGGAAGTTCATAGATTTTAAAATATTCTATCCGGTAAAAAATTCGTGCAAACCTACATTTATTCTCTGTAAAGCGCAAGCATGTCTGAGTGTTATGGCTGTTCGGTGGTTTGTAGTATGGTTAATTTTAATTTTGGAGATTATAGAATTTATCATTGTTCCAATTTCCTGGGTTAGTTATAATGTATTTTGAAATGCGATGATAGGATTGTTCGTTACGGATAATGTGTTCCCAATAATTACGCTGCCACAATTTGCCGTTGAATGGTTTCCAACCCCAATTTTTGACCCCACGAATGTATTCAACCGTTACGATGGATTGAAATGCACCTGTTATATCACCAACGGTTTTCGATTTCGTGGCGGTAGGGGCAATCCCTTGTGGTTGCCCCTGCATTGATTGTTCATTTATATTTTGGTTCCCCTGTTATTTTGGTCAACCACAAGGGTTGGCCCTACGATTGTTGTATTTAATAATGATACCGGCATTGCATAACATAGATCGTGTCGCCCGTTACCTTATATACCAGCCGGTGTTCCAGATCAATGCGCCTCGACCAGAAGCCCGACAGCGTTCCTTTCAGCGGTTCGGGCTTGCCGGTTCCCGTAAATGGCGTACACTGGCTCTCTTTAATGAGCCCGTTTATTTTCTTTAATACTGCTTTGTCCTGCTGTTGCCAGTACTGGTAATCCTCCCAGGCCGTCCCTGTGAATATAATCTTCATTCCTCAATAAGCTGTTGCTCCTGTCCCAATCCCTTCTGGTATTCATTGAGCGCATTTTGAAGCCTTGTGGCATTTTGGGGAGAGCTCATCAGGTGGAAGGTCTCCATAATGCTGTTGTAATCGGTCTGGGATAGTACTACAACATTTTCGCCTTTGGTGCGGGTGACAAATAAAGGGCTTTTGCTTTTGAAAACTTCGTCCAGGTATGTTTTCAGGTTTTGTCTGAAATCGGAATATGTTGCAATCAGCATAGGGTCTGGTTTCCTGCAAAGATAATAGTTTTGTACAGGAAATGGTACAGTTTTTTCTTGGTATGGATAGTTGAGCATGGTTAATGTATTTATGTACTGATTTGTTTATTGTCGCTCCAGAATATGGAATAGACAACTCAAATATACTACATTAAACTCGTTAAAAAAATATTATTTGTATATTTTTCATTGAAATAAAAAGATGTAAAAATGTGTATTTTTTGATAAATAGAAAGAGTGTTATTTGAGAATGTGACCGGTACTGTCGGTACTTGTGTGGAATCTGCACTGTTTTTTATCTTTATTACAGAACGCTGCACATTTTGAGATTAGGCAAAGACCATAAAAATGATACGGATGAGGCCTTGTTGCTGGCTTTCCGTACAACAGGCGACAATCGTTGGCTGGGTATTTTGCTGGAACGTTATACGCTTTTGCTGCTGGGGGTGGCCATGAAGTATCTGAAAGACCGGGACGAAGCACAGGACGCCGTTCAGCAGGTTTTCCTGAAGGCGGTTGCCCATTTATCTGGTGATACGGTGCGGAATGTCGGTGGCTGGTTGTATGTACTGACGCGGAACCATTGCCTCCAGGTTTTGCGGGATAAAAAGCATATGGTATCGGAAGATCTTGCCGAAAAATTAAGAGAAATGCCATCCGACAAAGAGGCCATGCTGCAGCACGACTACACGCTGGAGCAGATGGAGGCAGCCCTCGAAACATTAAGCCATGAGCAGAAAAATTGTATTATCTTGTTTTACCTTAAAAAGCTGAGCTACCAGCAGATCATGGAGCGTACCGGTTACACTTTCGCGCAGGTAAAAAGCTTTATCCAGAATGGAAAAAGAAACCTGAAAATAATGCTGTCAGAGAACCCGGACAGGGAAATATCATGAGCGGTCTGAACGATATATGGAATAGCAGCGAACGGGACAGCATCCCGCAGGAAAAGCTGCTGGCGTACCTCGAAGGCCGTCTGACGGATGCCGAACGTCACGAGGTGGAACGCCTGTTGGGTGAGGAGTCATTGGAATGCGATGCACTTGAAGGACTGCAATCCCTGACGCCCGAAGAAACAAAGCAGACGGTAGGGAGGCTGAACCGAACTTTACGCAGCTATCTGCAGCAGCGAAAAGAGCATCGCAAAAAACAGATCACTGGTAATTACTGGGCGTGGATTGCCTTACTGGTTATCCTGATGCTCGCTATTGTTGCTTTTGTATTGATCCGGATGAGTCAATGAATCGTCCACAGGCAATTAGCTAATTAGTCGTCCCCTAAAAAGTCAATGCTGCCATGAGATCCCGGGTCAAGCCCGGGATGACATAGTAGACAGATTCGTAGTCAGTACACTTAAGGGACGTGCCCGGCCACTAACCACTGTGTCATTGCGGCCCCCGAGCCGCAATCTCATTCAGTACGTGGGTCTATAATTACAGGATTTTCTGTTATGCACACGAAAAGCTTGCAATCTTTCTCGTCCAATATTTTGAATACAAAACGCACAATCAGTTTTATTAAATCGTTTTTAGGGGACGACTAATTAACACATTAAGCTACCGTCCCTTCTCCGAAAAATGCTGACTGATCAGTCCGTAAAACAACTGTACGGTATAATTGTCTTCGTTCCAGTTATAATTCCAGGAAACATGAGTATGCAGCCAGTCGGTAGCATCGGCAAAGCTGCCGCTGTTATTGATCTCCCGTATTGCTGCTTCGTAAGCTTCTTTGTCATTATGAAACAGTTCGCTGATGATCTGGTACTTGTCGTTGATGCCGATCAGTTTTCTTATATCCTGTTGAGGGGCCGCAGCCGGAGGAATAACAGGTTGTGGCGGTGGCGGGGTAGCCATCTGTACCGGTTCTGTATCTGTATCCGGGGCCGGAACATACTCCGGGACTACAGTGGGCCGCAGCGGTATTTCTCTTTCTTCCGGTTCTTTAGTGTGTGTAGGGGTGATTACAGATTCAGCGACTTGTGGCGGCGGAGCAACAGTACGCAGATCAAGCAGCGCCGCATACAACTGACGGGAATAATCCAGCATCAGGTCAATGTCTATGGTTGTTTTCTCGTGTGGCTGATTATATAAATCCTGCATCTTTCGGAGCAGGGTTGATATCGACTGCATAATATTCCCTTTGGCTGTTACTGATTATGAAGTTGATGGAAGGTTAATCCATCCAACTGGTCATATATGATTCATCTTCAATCGCAAGCGCATCGTTGGTCATGGTCAACGGCCGGAAGGTGTCTACCATAACTGCCAGCTCCTGGGTATCTTTGGCGCCGATGCTTTTTTCCACTGTCCCCGGGTGCGGCCCATGCGGAATACCCAGCGGATGCAGGGTGATCATACCACGTTCCACATGCTTACGGCTCATGAAGTCGCCATCTACATAGTAAAGTACTTCATCGCTGTCTATATTGCTGTGGTTGTATGGCGCTGGTATGGCCAGTGGATGATAATCAAACAGCCGGGGTACAAACGAGCAGATCACAAAGTTATGAGCATCGAATGTCTGGTGTACCGGTGGCGGCTGGTGTACCCGCCCGGTGATCGGCTCGAAATCATGAATGCTGAGTGCATAGGGATAATCATAACCGTCCCAGCCTACGACATCAAATGGATGGTTGGCATACCAGATCGGGTAGAGTAATCCTTTCTTTTTCATCCGGATCAGAAATTCGCCTTTCATATCGATCGTCTCCAGGTCTTGTGGTTTGCGTATATCGCGTTCACAGAAAGGAGCGTGTTCCAGCAATTGCCCGTAACGGCTCAGGTAGCGTTTGGGGAAGTTGATGGGACTGAAAGATTCAACGATCAACAAACGGTTGTCCGGTGTGTCAAATTCGATCTGGTAAATAGTACCACGGGGTACCACCACATAGTCGCCGTATCCGAACGGAATTTGTCCGTATTGTGTTTTCAGTTTGCCCGTACCCTCATGGATAAAAATGACTTCGTCTGCATCTGCATTTTTGAAAAACACATCACCGCTAAGGCTTTTCTGAGGCGCTGCGAGTGTGATCTGAACGTCGTTATTGAACAGTACTACTTTCCGGCTCTCTATATAATCTGCATGAGGTTTAATGTTGAACCCTTTAAAGCTGCGGTGCTTCAGAATATTATCGGTTGCGGCTTTTGGCGCGATATCCGTAGGTTCTTCGGAACGGATGATCTGTGTAGGCGGATGAATATGGTATAGCAGTGAATAATCTGATGAAAAGCCCTCGGTACTGAAAAGCTGTTCCGAATATAATTTGCCATTGGGCTGGCGGAACTGGGTATGTCTTTTATGGGGGATCTCTCCGAGCGAAAAATAATGTGGCATCAGATGTTTGTTTACCTCCCAAAATTACAAATTACAGGCGATTTATCAATTAAAACAATCTACTTGAATGTGACAAATGTGTTGAATGTAAAGAGTGCGTTTATCGCATTTCCTGCATTCAGCACATTTGCCATATCAAACCGGATCATTTACCAGCGGAAATCAATCCGGTAGCTGATATTGGGCAGGATGCCGATCTGGTTAACCTGCTTTATGCTGCCGGATTTACTGTCGAAATATGAGATATAGTAATTCTCCCGGTTGGTTATGTTTTGTATATCCAGTTGTATGCTGTGTGTGGCCCTGGGGGTATTGAATCTGTAATAGATGCCGATGTCTGTACGGAAATAAGCAGGACCTTGTTTCGTGTAATGCAGGCCGGGTATGTATACCGCCTGGTATTTTTCCCGGGACTGCCCGAGGTCAATAACTGATTCACGCATGCCGCCGCTGTATAGTATTTTCCCGTTAAGGCCAACGATCCTTCTGCCGTTGTTATTCAGTTTGAACTCTTTGCCGCCGATCAGGTTGATCTGGTGGCCACGATTGAAGCGTGTATTATAAACCTTGCCTGCATAGTCTTTGTATGTTGACTTGTAGAAGGAGCCGGTGGCCAGTATATAATAATTGTTTGCAAAAGGGCGTTCTATGCTGAGATCAATACCATAATTTTCCCCTGTTCCTTTACTGATCATAGGTTGGGTAGTGCTCACCAGAGAGTAGGCGCCTTCTGCATTGATGATAGAGAAACCGGAACTGCTGTCCTGTTCTACAGGTATGCTGTACAGCTTCTGATAATAAACCTCCGCTTTGAGACGCACTCCGGGAAAAATGGATGTTTCGTAACCTGCCACGGTATGAAAGGCGCGCAGGAGATCAAGGCTTTTGTTGGGATAAGTGATTGCTTCGCCCTGAACTGCATTTTGGTAAAGGTAGGTCGAGATGTGCTCTGGTTTGCTGTGCAGACCGGACGCTAACGTAAATTTGTGCCGGTAAAGATCATACGTAACAGAGCCTCTGGGTTCAATGCTGTATTTGTTATTCAATGCGAGATAAGAAGCGTGCACCCCGCCACCTACAGTAACGCGTTCGTGCATACGGCTTTTCCACTGCATATATCCCTGATAGAACTGTGTGCCGCCATTCCCGGACAGCAGGCTTTTCCAGCGTTTTTCTGTTATGTCGAAATAATCATAGGTCATTTGATAGGCCATATGCTGACCAATTAATCCTGTACGAAATGTATGACGTGCATTTAACTTCCGGTTATAGAGGATGGATGCACGGTATGCGGTATTCGAAAGGTTGCTGTGTGTGACCGGATCTTTACGATAAGCAAGAGAAGGGTTGAGGGTGTCGGCTTGTTCTGTGTATTTGTCGCCGGATGCTGAAATAATGGTACGGATATAGCTTTTTTTATCGGGGGCATACTGGTGGGTAATACCGGCAACGCCCATGCTGCCTTTTACGATGTAGTTTAAATTCTGTGTTTCTTCGTCCCACTGTGTGCTGTCTGCGGCCACCTTTTGTGTTGCCACATTATACCCTCCCAGCCCGAATACGGAGAAGGTGCCTGCTTTTTGTGTGGGGAAATTAAGCTTGAAAGAAGCGTCCTGGTATTCAGGCTGTGTTCCGGCAAAGGGCATGAAGCGGCCCAGCAATGCCAGTGTCGAATAGCGGTAATTAACGAGATAGGAAGATTTTTTTCCTTTTTGAAACGGGCCTTCAGTAGCGAGTTCCACACCGAGCGCTCCTACCTGTATTGTATGTTCACGCTGTTCGGTATTGCCATTGCGGAAGTTTAGGTCAAAAGCGCCGGAGAGTGCGTTGCCAAATTCTGCCGGGAAAGCCCCTGTGTAAAAGTCCGAATTGCCCAGTACATTGGCATTCAGCATGCTGATGGCGCCTCCTGAAGATCCGAGCGAGCCGAAGTGATTAGGATTGGGTATTTCGATCCCTTCCAGCCGCCATAATACACCTTTGGGTGAGTTGCCGCGTACCACGATACCATTGTCGAAATCGCCTGCATTGGATACGCCCGGGAAATTCATGACCATCCGGGCCGGGTCGGCAAAGGAAGCCGCGTAGCGCCGGGTTTCCTCTACAGAGAATGAGCGCGCGCTCAGCGTAGCAAACTCATTCTGTGCCTTCGTCCTGTTTTTTCCTGCCGTGACGGTTATTTCGTTCAATTGGTTCAGGCTTTCCTTGAGCGATATATTCAGTTCGCTTTCTTTACCGGAGATCACCATAATCTCGGAAGCGGTATATGTGTCGAATCCGATCAGGCTGAACCGGAAACTCTGACGGCCCACCGGAACGTTGTCCATGATAAAATATCCTTTTTCATCAGTTACGGCATGATGATCCTGACTGGATATCAGCATGACAATGACGCCGGGCAGTGGCTGCCTGGACTCGGCATCAACAACGATACCACGAACCCGTTGGGAGAAGGTTGCAGTTTGTCCTGATTGTGTAAAGCCACAGAAGGGAAGATTTATGCATGATAGCATTATGAGGAGTGTGAGTAGTTGTTTCATGATTGTGAGAAGTTGAATGTTGGGGATGATCAATTAGATGTGACAGATGTGTTGGATGTGGAAGATGTGATAACACATTAAACACATCTTCCACATCCAACATATTTACAACAGGATCTGCACCCCGGCAAGTCCACCGAAATACATGCCGTGGAAATGAGTACCCCTGTCCATGCTCCAGATATAATTATGAATGAGGTCTTTCCCTTTATCTCTTGTAAAAGAGGCATGGTTGATTGTCGGCCCGGCAAAAATCTCCAGTTTTCGTCCAATCGTTACTGCCGGTAATACCCTGAGCGATCCTCTGAAGTGGGTGCCTCTCTCAAAATCGGCGAGTGTGGTGGATGTGATTTCTCCATTGATCCGGAAATGTTGTGTTACCGGTAGATGAGCACCTATACCCGCTTCCAGTGCATACATTGTTTTGGGGTTTTGCTGCAGGTTGACACCCGCCCCCAGTATGCCGTACAGAATACGCCCGCCGGACCGGAATGACAGGGTGGTTGTGAGTGCTTCATCTATGGTCACTCCCAGTCCCTTGCTGCCATTCTTTACGATGTTGATGATACCTATCGGGTAATCGCTGCTTTCGGCGATATTGATAAACCCGGATAATTGTGTACCTGATACCTGTTTGGCAATATTGATAAACCCGGCTATCTGTGTATTTACATTGTCGGCTTTGTTAATGAACCCCGCTACCTGTACACCCTTGACATTATCTATGGCGATATTGCCGAATCCTGCTGCCTGTAATCCTTTGCTGTTGCGGGTAATATTCATGAATCCTGCGGCGGTCAGCCCGGTGGCCTGACGGCTGATGATATTCAGTACACCTGCTGCCTGCACGCCATTGGCATTATTCCCGATATGGTTGGATACCCCGGCTGCGATCAGGCCATTAGCATTCCGCCTGATAATGTTGGAAACACCCGAGCCGCAAAAGGCCTGCTCCGATGCAGATACGCCTGCGATCGCGTGGAATGACAGCAGGTTGGTTTGCTCACCTGCATAGATCCAGTTGGTGCTTAAGGGATAAATGAACCCGATGTGTACATTGGGCTTAAGGGCTGGCTGTGCAAACAAACTACTGCTGCTGAGCAGCATTGCTGTGCAGATTGTCCGGATTTTGATGATCATAATTCCTGCGTTTGGAATTACGACACGCTGCATTGCATTTACCCCTATAAGGTGCCAACGAGATTTTTCAGGTAACGACCGTAACCGCCTTTGAGATAGATGTCTCCCAGCTTGTCCAGTTGCTCATCATTGATCCAGCGGTTGCGCCAGGCTATTTCCTCGATGCAGCCAATCTTCAAACCCTGGCGTTTTTCAATTACCTCAATAAACTGGCCGGCTTCCATTAAAGAATCGAATGTGCCGGTATCCAGCCAGGCGGTGCCCCGGTCAAGTACGCCTACTTCGAGCTTGCCTCTTTCAAGATATACTTTATTGACATCCGTTATTTCAAGCTCTCCCCGGGGAGAGGGACTGATCGCTTTGCTGATAGCGACAACGTCATTGTCATAAAAATAAAGGCCGGGTACGGCAAAGCTGGATTTAGGTTTGGCAGGTTTTTCTTCGATGCTCAATACGCGAAAGTCTTTATCGAATTCTACCACGCCATAGCGTTCGGGATCCTGCACCTGGTAGGCAAAAACCACGGCTCCGTCCGGATTGGCTTTTTTGTGTAGCAGTTTACCCATGCCTGATCCGTAAAATATATTATCTCCCAGCACCAGCGCTACAGGATCGTTGCCTATAAATGTATCTCCCAGGATAAAAGCCTGGGCCAGTCCTTCGGGTTTGGGTTGTACCACATATTCAAACCGACAGCCGAGTGCGCTGCCATCACCAAGCAGCTTTTTAAAACCGGCCTGATCCTCCGGTGTGGTAATGATCAGTATCTCATTGATCCCGGCCAGCATCAGTGTGCTTAACGGATAGTAGATCATCGGCTTATCATATACCGGCATAAGCTGTTTGCTTACAGCTATAGTCAAAGGATATAATCTTGTACCGGATCCGCCTGCGAGAATGATGCCTTTCATGGATTATGTAATGTATTTACTATTTATATTGCAGACTATAATACTTCTGGTAATCCCCGGACGTAACGTTTTCCAGCCAGGTTTCATTATTGAGGTACCAGTCAATGGTTTTTTCCAGCCCCTCTTCAAAGGTTACGGAGGGCGCCCATCCCAATTCTTTATTGATCTTGGATGCATCAATGGCATAACGTTTATCGTGTCCGGGACGATCTTTTACATATGTGATCAGCTTTACAGACTCGCCATCCGCACGTCCCAGCTTTTTATCCATGATGGAACACAGCAGACGGATCAGTTCAATATTCTGCCATTCGTTGAATCCGCCAATATTATAGGTTTCACCGTTACGGCCTTCATGATACACCTGGTCAATTGCACGGGCGTGGTCAACGACATAAAGCCAGTCGCGGGTATACTTTCCATCCCCGTATACCGGTAATGATTTATTATTCCTGATGTTGTTGATAAAGAGCGGGATCAGTTTTTCAGGGAACTGGTTGGCGCCGTAATTATTCGAACAGTTGGTAAGTACAAATGGAAGACCATAAGTATTTCCATATGCTCTTACAATATGATCGGAAGCTGCTTTGGATGCGGAGTAGGGGGATTGCGGATCGTATGGGGTTGTTTCAAGAAAAAAGCCTGTTTCTCCCAATGAACCATATACTTCATCCGTAGAGACATGATAGAAGCGTTTTCCCTCATAGTTGTTTCCCCATACAGACCGGGCCGCATTCAGCAGGTTGGCAGTGCCCATTACATTTGTGTTGATAAATGCGTTGGGGTCCTGGATCGAACGGTCTACATGACTTTCGGCTGCCAGATGTATCACACCGTCCGGTTGCCATTCTTCAAACAGGGACTGCATGGCTGCTGCATCTGTGATGTCTGCCTTAATAAAAGTGTAATTGGCGGCGTGTTCTATATCCGTCAGGTTTTCCAGATTACCCGCATAGGTAAGGGCATCCAGGTTAATGATCCGGTATTCGGGATATTTGTTAACAAACAGCCGGACAACATGAGAACCTATAAAACCGGCCCCTCCTGTTATGATCAGTGTTTTTTTCATCTGGAAGTATCGTTGACGGTCTTGTTTTATACCAGCTTGAAGGATTCGATAAACTTAGTGGTAAAATTCCCGTTCCTGAAGTCTTCATTCCGCATAAGCTGCAGATGGAAGGGGATTGTCGTTTTGATGCCTTCGATCACATATTCGCTGAGCGCCCGTTCCATGGTGTTGATCGCTTCTTCACGGGTCTGTGCCACAGCGATGATCTTGGCGATCATGGAGTCGTAATACGGAGGGATGGTATAGCCTGCGTAGATATGAGAGTCTACACGTACGCCATGTCCGCCCGGGGTGTGCAATACAGTGATCTTACCCGGACTGGGGCGAAAATCATTGTATGGGTCTTCTGCGTTGATCCGGCATTCGATGGCGTGCATCTCCGGTTCGTAGTTGCGCCCGCTGATCGGTACGCCTGCGGCGATTTTGATCTGCTCTTTTACAAGGTCGTAATTGATGACCTCTTCCGTCACACCGTGTTCTACCTGGATGCGTGTGTTCATTTCCATGAAGTAGAAGTTCCGATGCTTATCCACCAGGAATTCTACTGTGCCGACACTTTCGTAATTGATGGCAGAGGCAGCTTTAATGGCTGCTTCTCCCATTTTCTGACGGAGTTCCGGCGTCATGAATGGTGATGGTGATTCTTCTACCAGCTTCTGATGGCGGCGTTGTATAGAGCAATCACGTTCGCTCAGATGGCAAACCGTACCAAACTGGTCTCCGGCGATCTGGATCTCAATATGGCGTGGCTCTTCCACGAATTTTTCCATGTAGATGCCGTCATTTTTGAATGAAGCGCCGGCTTCTGTTTTTGCCGTATTATAAGCACGTTCCATTTCGCTTTCTTCCCATACTACACGCATTCCTTTTCCTCCTCCGCCTGCTGTGGCTTTCAGAATGATGGGATAGCCCATTTCTCTTGCCAGCTTTTTTGCTTCCTCAAGGTTTTCGAGCAACCCTTCGGAACCCGGAATACAAGGGACTCCGGCGCTGATCATGGTCTCTTTGGCGGTCATTTTATCACCCATCTTGCGGATCATCTCCGGGGTGGGGCCGATAAATTTGATGTTGTACTGTGCGCAGATTTCTGCAAAATGAGCGTTCTCTGCCAGGAACCCATATCCCGGATGTATTGCGTCTGCGTTGGTGATCTCTGCCGCAGCCATCAGGTGTGGGATGTTGAGATAAGAATCACTGCTTTGTGCCTTCCCGATACACACAGCCTCATCTGCAAAACGCACATGCAGGCTGTCTTTGTCGGCAGTGGAATAAACGGCAACAGTGCCAATGCCCATTTCACGGCAGGTACGTATAATACGCAGGGCAATCTCTCCGCGATTGGCTATCAGTATTTTTTTGAACATAGATTTATAGTTCATAACGACAAACCGGGCCCCGGTTTATATCATTATTTCGTTGTTTATTGTTAGCGTATTAATTTGAAAATTTGAAAATGAACCAATTTGAAAATGAGCATTTCATTTTCAAATTCCCGAATTTTCAAATTTTCAAATTGCCTTATGGTTCCACAAGAAAAAGCGGCTGGTCATATTCTACCGGAGATGCGTCATCTGCCAGTACTTTTACGATTTTGCCACTGATTTCGCTTTCTATTTCGTTGAATAATTTCATCGCTTCAACAATACATATCACCTGTCCTGACTTGATTTCGTCACCTACATTTACAAATGAAGGTTTGTCGGGTGACGGGCTACGGTAAAAAGTGCCTATCATCGGCGATTTTATGGTAATCAGGTTGCTATTTGCCTGAGCCGGATTTTCTTGTTGAGGCTGCTGGGCAGGTAATGCTGCTGAAGCCTGAGGCGTGGCGATTTGTGGTATTGCGGCCGGGATTTGCTGTACCGGCGCTGCCTGCAGGGTTACTACCTGTGTTTCGCTAATGGATTGTGCCTGCTTGATGGTGATCTTGAATTCTCCTTCTTCAATGTGAAGTTCGCTGATGTTTGACTTGTTGATCATTTTAATCAGCTCTTGTATCTGTTTGTATTCCATAAGGAAATGATTTTGTTTGCAAATATTATTCCTTTACCCTTTCTACATAGCTACCGGTCTTGGTATCTATTTTAATCAATTCGTCTGTATCCACAAAAAGGGGAACCATAACGGTAGCGCCTGTTTCGACGGTAGCCGGTTTCAGCGTCCGTGTAGCAGTATCTCCCTTTAGTCCGGGTTCTGAATAAGTAATGCGCAGCACAACATGCGGCGGGAGCTCCACGTTCATGGGCTGCTCTGTTTCTGTATTAACGAGGACAAAACATTCCTGGCCATCCTTGAAAAGCTCGGGCCGGTCTATCAATTGTTCTGTCATGACGATCTGCTCAAATGTTTCATTGTCCATGAAATTATAGCCGCTGTCGTCTTTGTACAGGAATTGATAGGGGCGACGCTCAACACGTACCGGGAATATGGTATCGCCGGAGTTCCACGTTTTTTCAATAGACTTGGAGCTGTCCACACCTTTTAGTTTTGCCCAAACCTTAGCGGCTGCGCGGGCTGTCTTGTTTTGTCCGAATTCAATTACGGTAAACAGGCCGTCATCCAGTTTGATGATCATGCCGTTCCGGATATCTGCAGTAGTAGCCATGTGTTTTTTAATAAACGGATTGCAAAAGTAATCATTCAGGGGAAAAAAGGAAATATGCGTACTAATTCATATGCAATAATCTGCGAGTATCGAAACATACAAAGAAATGTGACAAATGTGTTGAATGTGATAAATGTGATCAAACACATTTATCACATTTTCCACATTCAACACATTTTCCTTTTTCATTGTTATCTTGCGGCGAAATTCAAGACTATGCAACGCGATACCGCTATTTTTGATCTAATACAGGAAGAGCTTGAACGCCAGCGCCGTGGCCTGGAACTCATTGCTTCCGAGAACTTTACCAGCCTTCAGGTAATGCAGGCAATGGGTAATGTGATGACTAATAAATATGCGGAAGGTTATCCGGGTAAGCGGTATTATGGTGGTTGCGAAGTAGTAGATAAAAGTGAGCAACTGGCTATTGACCGGGCTAAGCAGATATTTAATGTAGCCTATGCCAATGTACAGCCACATAGTGGCGCGCAGGCAAATATGTCCGTATTCCTCGCCTGCCTGCAGCCGGGAGATACGATCCTGGGGCTTGATCTCAGTATGGGTGGGCATCTTACACATGGTTCGCCGGTAAATGCTTCCGGTAAGCTATATAATGCTGTGCATTATGGCGTTGTAAAAGAAACCGGCCTTATTGATTATGATATGCTGGAGCGCCAGGCACTGGAACACAAACCCAAAATGATCATTTGCGGAGCGTCGGCATACAGCCGGGATTGGGATTATGCCCGTATCCGTGCGGTTGCCGATAAAGTGGGTGCCTTGCTGATGGCTGATATTGCCCATCCTGCCGGGCTGATTGCCAAAGGTTTGCTCAGCAATCCTTTTGAGCATTGCCATATTGTTACCAGCACAACACATAAAACATTGCGTGGTCCGCGCGGCGGAATTATTTTAATGAAAGATGATTTTGAAAACCCATGGGGTATAAAAGGGCCTAAAGGTGAAGTGCGTCTGATGAGTGCGCTTATAGACCTTGCCGTTTTTCCCGGTGTGCAGGGTGGTCCGCTTGAGCATGTAATTGCGGCGAAAGCTGTTTCCTTCTTCGAAATATTGCAGGATGAATTCCTTATTTACGGCAAACAGGTGATTAAGAATGCACAGGCACTGGCCGATGCCTTCCGTGCAAAAGGGTACGATATTATTTCCGGCGGTACGGATAATCATCTGCTCCTGATTGATCTCCGCAATAAAGGTATCAGTGGTAAAAAGGCGGAAAATGCTTTGGTAAAAGCTGATATTACCCTCAATAAAAACATGGTCCCTTACGACGACAAATCTCCGTTTATCACTTCAGGTATCCGTGTGGGAGTTCCTGCTGTTACAACGCGTGGTCTGGGTGAGCAGCATATGTCCCAGGTGGCGGACTGGCTCGACCGGGTATTGATGAATACGGACAATGATGACCTGATCGGTATGGTAAAGGGAGAAGTAAATGAATTTATGGCAGGCTTCCCGCTTTATCCGGAAATATAAAAAAACTGAAAGTTGAAAATGGAAAATTGGGCATGAAAGGCATAATATTCATGCCCAATTTTCCATTTTCAACTTTCCATTAACTCCCGGAATCCTATTTTTGCTATATAACCGTACGTATGAAACACTATGCACTCTGGCTGGCTGGTATAATATTGATCATTCATTTTTTCTCCACCCCTGTTTTCGCGCAAAAACGAAAAGATAAGCAGAAGACCGAAGATACGGTCAGTGTATATGATCTTGATACCCTTATCCGTCCGGTTCCCAACAACAGGGCCAGTTTTCATGTAATCGTTGATCGTGAACAGAAAAAGGCGGATGGCGCTGACGGAGCGGTTGACGGGCGTATCTATTTTTCCGAAGATACTACCTATAACAGGATGCTGAGCCGCGCGATCCTGGTGCAGATAGATCAATTGCAGGTGATGATTGAGAATATGCCGGGAAACACAGATGACCGCCTGGTGGATAATCAGGTACGTATCCGTTATCTGCGTGCTTTATCAGACCTGGCCCGTCGGTACAACACTGACCCTAAAGTAGACCCCGCTTATTATCGCAAGCTTGTGGCGAATTTTAAGAATATGCTGATTGCCCGGCATGAAGGCCGCCTCCCGGCTTTTGTTCATGAAAATATAAACCTGCAGACACTGGATAACGTAGGGTTAATGGACGGGTATCCTGCTGAACGCGCTTTTATATATACCGAAATGGGACGACTGGAGCCCCGGATGATGATTATGCGGCTGACCGAATACGCCGACGATACTTTTTCCTGTGCCGTGATTACAGCAGCAGCGAAAGTGGTGCCGAATGAAGTGCTCAATTTCGCCACATCCACTAATTACCGGCTGAGCAGCGCTGTAAAGCGTTGTACGGATCCGCTTGTACAGACGATCGTGCAAATAGCTACCCGCTCCAAAGCTCCGCTCAGGGCGATGCCTTTTCTCAGTGATATTTATCATAAAAGGAAGACCGTGGCTGAGATTGACCAGATTGCCGGTAATCCTGATCTCTATTATAAAAACCTTGTAAGACTCAAGCTTGCCAACGAAAGTCTTGGCGGTGATTCCTATACAGATGAGCTGCGCTTCCGTGGACTCAAATATGTGCGTACGATGAATGATCTGCATGATGAGAAAGACGCTGTACGTTTCAGGTGTATTGAAGGATTCAAGCCGGAAGAATTGTATTTCATGATGGTATACGGACAAGATGAGATATATACCAGTAGTTTTCTCGGTACATTCAAACGTATGATGGAGCGGATGGATGGCCTTAAAGGTGATCAGTTGTTCGAAAAAGTGCATTATGACCGATTCCGTACATTTATCCGTATGTGTGCCGGTTATAATACCCTCAACCGCTTCCTGGAAACTATTGATGAAGATAAAAAGACACAGTTGCTGCGCGATTTTATTGCCGGGCTTGAGAAGGGAAGGGAACATGATCTTGAAGATGCAGTGGATGTGGCGGATGCTTTCGGCAGCATTAAAGATGAAAAGCTCGCACGGTTCCTGAAAGACGAAGTAACACAAAACTATGAGCGCTGTGCACGGGAAAGGAGCATTAAAGGAGTGATTGTTTATGGTCTGCTCGCTACGCTTTTTAAAGGAAATACATCCGAGCTGGATCTGCCGCCAATCAATCTTGTGCCATATAGCAGCCTGGTGGATGACAAAGGTGTGGTATATCAGCAGTTTTTCTTTTACGGGGACGAAGATGGTAAAATGTCTTATGCCAGCTTCCTGGGCAATTTCCGGGATGGGAAATGGAAGATCACAACAGATAAATACTGGACGGTTATTGCATCCACAGCCGGTAAGCCTGTGGTAATCTATGCCAACCTGCCGCTCACGGAACCGGAAGATGAAGAAGCGCAAAATCGTCTTGCAAAATATTTTCAGGAACAGGGTATTAAACCGACAGTCGTAGTGCACAGGGGACATAGCTATCATCTGCCGCTTACTCTGGAGCAGCTTACCCGTGAAAGCCGGATTGTGATGCTGGGTTCTTGCGGAGGATACCATAACCTTGGCGTGGTACTCGACCAGTCACCCGATGCCCATGTAATCTCTTCCAAGCAGACGGGTGCTATGGCAATAAACGATCCGATTATCAAGACAATTAATGACCGTTTGCTCGCGGGCGACGACATCAATTGGATATCCTTATGGAAAACGCTTGATACACATTTCCAGAGTAAACGAGGACCGATTCAGGAGATGTTTAATGATTATGTGCCGCCACATAAAAATCTCGGTGTGATATTCATCAAAGCCTACCGGAAAATGGTAAACCGTATGGATGAATCCTGATTGTGGGTATTAATTTCCACGTTTTTTTATAGCGGAGCTATTTATCCGATACCACTACGTAAGAAAAGGGTGATTTTTCAATGTGTAAGAGGCTTGTTTTTTGTGTGTTCGTTGCCTCTGGAATATTGATGGGTAATGTGTCAGATGGTTATTGGAAAAGAAGTGGAGGTCGGCATACTTTTTATCAGTAATACAGGGAGAAGCATACCTGATAATCCGGAGTGCAAATGGGGGAAACAAAAGCACGAATTATTATCCGGTCATGAATTTTCAGTTGTGTGTGATGAATGGAAAAGCCTTGCGTTTGCGGGGCTTTTCCGTTTTGTGTACGAGGATGGAAGATTTAGGAGGAGGGTAGGTGCTTCTTATATCTGTAGAAGATTCAGCTCGATGGCTTTCTGGATCAGCGCAGAGGTCTTTTTTACATCCAACTTGGAGAGTATGCTTTCCCGGTGGTGGTCTACGGTGCGTTTGCTGATAAAGAGCTTCTCTGCAATTTCGTTACTGGTCAGATTGGCGGCAATAAGTTGCAGTATTTCTTTCTCTCTTTTGGTAAGTAGCCGTCCCAGTTCCTTTTGCCTTTTTACGATTACGGCATCTTCCTGCACCAGTTTCGTAACAGTTTCATCCAGATAAGTGCCACCGTCGTATACCATTTTTATAGCGTCAGTAAGTACTTCCCGGGAAACATGTTTTAGCAGATAACCTTCCACATTGTGCTGTAGCATGCTTTTGATGTAAAAGATCGTATCGAAGCTGGTCAGGGCAATTATTTTTACACCGGGATACTGCTTTTTGATGATTGCCGCCAGTTCGTCGCCCTGCTTGTCAGGCATCTGGATGTCGAGCAGCAATATGTCGGGCAGGATGAATTTTAACCCTTCCAGTAATGTCGCTCCATTCGGATAGGTAGCAACCACTTCCATTTCAGCACTATAGCGCAGCATATTGGCTACTCCTTCTGCTATCAGTCCGTGGTCATCTGCTATAGAAATTTTGATCATGTTGATAAAAATAGTTAAATCGGGAAATATAGTGTGTGATGGATCCGATGTGACAGATGTGTTAGATGTGAGGGATGTGTTTATTACATTTCCCACATCTAACACATCTGTCACATTTCCTATGAATTTTCAAATTGAATGATCGGTCTGTATTTCAATATACATAGATGTTCCTTTGCCCGGTTCCGAATCAATGGATAATTTCCCTTTTATCACGAGGAGCCGGTTGCGGATATGTAATAAACCTCTGCCGTCCATCATACCATTTCCTTCCATCCCGATTCCGTTATCTTCTACTGTAAGGCTGACGATATCTTTGCCGAAATGGATTTGTACCATGGCCTGGGTTGCACGTGCGTGTTTCAGTACATTCTGTATCAGTTCCTGCGTAATGCGGTAGAGTGACAACTGGAGGTCTTTGGATAAATACTCAAAGTTGCCCTGTTCCTGTACGTCTATCTGAAGTCCGGTATCGCGTTCTATAAAGCTGCAATACTGCCGTATGGCTTCGGGCAGGCTGTGGCGCAGCAATACATCCGGCATGAGGGTATGCGCCGTTTTCCGGATTTCATTTCTCACTTCTTTGATGATACCGTCTATTTTCTTCAGGGAATCATTTTGTATCCAGTTTTCATCTTCATTTTTAATGGTATCAAGGCTGTAGGATGCAGCAGAGAGCATGCCGCCGATATGGTCGTGTAGCTCTACAGCTATACGGTTCCGCTCTTTTTCTTCTCCTTCCATGGTGGCCCGCAATTCATCAATTTCTTTCTGTTGCCGCATGAAGCGCATCTTTCTTTTCGAGCTGCGGTAAAGGCTATATAATAAACCAGACAGGCTTAATCCGGCAATAAGTCCGCCACCGATGACCGCGATCCAGATATTCCGGCTGCGGACTTTGTTTTGCTGGAGCAATAACTGGTTTTCCTTCAGCGCTATTTCTTTTTCTTTTTCGGAAAGCTGGAATTGTTTTTCCCAGTAGTCCACTGCCTGGGCCCGCTGTCTGATGTGCATGCTGTCTGCAAGGATATGATACCTGTACAGCATGTCATAGGCTTTGTCCGCATTTCCTGATTTGTGGTAGATATTCGCCATTAACGCATATAGCGCCACTTCTTCCAGGCGGCCGGGCAGTTCCTGTGAAGTCAGTTTCATAGCGAGATCGCCGTATTTCATCGCCATCGGATAATCCCCGCTCTGCAAATAGGCACGGCTTAGCCCCTGGTATACGTACAGCGCGCCTGATGCAGCACCGGAATCTATCAGGCTGACTGCATTCTGAGCGTGCGCTTCTGCTTGTGCTTTCTGTTTTTTGGCGAGATAATATTTTACCAATACCAGAGAGGCCGACCTTTCATACTTTGGATGGCCGGTCTCTTTAGCTTTTTTATAAACTTCGTCTGCCCAGATGAAGGCGCTGTCCATGTCGTTGCGCCATGAATAGATATAGGCCAGGTTAATGTACGAAGTCAGCAGATCCGGGTTCAGCCGTGGATTCATACGTATAGCCTTCTGTATATAGGGATATGCTTTTTCATAATCCTGGTTGTCTATCAGTACGGAGCCTATATAATTGTTCGTATGGACGATAACGGATGTATCTCCTAACTGTTCCACGAGGGGGATATTCTTCTGTAGTACCATGATTGCAGAATCGCTGTGCCCGGAAATTTTAAACACCAGGAACCTGCCGTGATTCCATCTGATCATTAATCGGGTCCGTTGTGGTGATCTTACACAGTACGGGTAAGCCCGGAAGAGATAGCGGGTTGCGGCAGGTATATCATTCTTTAAGGCATAACAGGTTGCTATGTTGATGAGCGCTGTGGCAGTACCTTCGTTATGATGAAGCTGTTCGTATAGCTGCCGGGCTTCCTGTAAAAGGAGCAGGGCGCTGTCGGTATTGCTGTCCATCAGTTTCATACCCGTGGAAACCAGCTGATGCGCCCGGGACGAATCAGACAGCAAGATGCGCATATGCTCTTCTGCACCGGATAAAAATTTTCTTTGTGCGGCAGCGGGGAGGTACAGGACCACCAGCAGAAGTAATAAGGAGCCTGTTGTCTTCAATTCGAAAAGCTGATGTAAGCAAATATAGAACAATAATATTTCGTCAACGGATGCGGCTGCATTACAGGGCTGCCGGCAGCTTCCGGGTTTTTAAAAACGGGAATTTCCGGTGATTCCTTTTTTTGTAAAACAGCCGAAACCCTATGTAAATAAGCGATATAGCGATGCGTTTATTGTCAGGGATTTGTAAAAGCAGAAAATGGGCATTTTGTGCCTATATTTTTCTGCTCTTTTATTGCTCATTTTGTTTCACAAAAATAAAAAACATGGAGTATTTTAATTTACAATTAAATGATTTTCGGGTATGCTTCAGTCAGATATCCTGTTCTGTATTGAGAAAGGCGTGCATTATACTTATCTGTAGCATCCCGAATTTGGGGATCTTATATGCCCAGAATGTCAGTTATGGATGGGCGATGAACATGGGCGGTAATACAGCCGATAATGGTAAGGCGGTAGCCCGGGATGGTAATGGTAATGTATATGTGACAGGTATTTTTACCGGCACGGCAGATTTCAATTCAGGTGGCGCCGGTGGTACGCTTACTGCTGCAGGGAATGAAGATGTTTTTTTGGCGAAGTATGATCGTAATGGTGATTATCTCTGGGCTAAACGTATGGGGGGGAACAGCAGCGACCAGGTTTTTGCAGTAGCGGCAGATAATACCGGGAATGTGTATATAACAGGTTCCTTTACCGGTACGGCAGATTTCAATCCCGGTGGCACCGGCGGCGGGCTTACTGCCTCAGGGAATGAAGACGTGTTTTTGGCCGGGTATGCTCCTGACGGCAGCTTTCTTTGGGCTAAACGTATGGGTGGCAGTGATCCGGATAAGGGTTTGGGGGTAGCTCTGGATGGTACCGGTAATATATATGTGACAGGGAGCTTTCAGGGAACGGCAGACTTTAATCCTGGCGGCACCGGCGGTACGTTTACGACCCAGGGGGGAGAAGATGTGTTTTTGGCCAAGTATGCCTCCGGTGGTAGTTTCCTTTGGGCCAAAGGTATGGGAAGCAGCGGCGAGGATGACGGCCGGGCTGTAGCTGTGGATGGCTCCGGTAATGTGTATATAACGGGCAATTTCGGATACATTGCATTCGGAGGGGCGGCGGACTTTAACCCCGGTGGCGCCGGCGGTACGCTTACCAGTGCAGACCTCATCTTTCCGGATATGTTCCTGGCCAAGTATGATGCCGGCGGTAATTACCTGTGGGCAAAAGGCATGGGCGGTGTGGAGTTCGAATGGGGGAATGGAATTGCGGTGGACGCTGCCCGTAATGTATACGTGACAGGGAGCTATACAGGGGCGGCGGACTTTAACCCCGGTGGCAGCGGCGGTACGCTTCCTGCCGCAGGCCCTGAAGATTTATTCGTACTCAAGTGCGACTCAAGCGGTGATTACCTGTGGTGTAAAAACACCGGAAACAGTGGCTCTTTTGTCGCCGGGCGGTCGGTAGCTTTGGACGGGGCCGGTAATGTGTATGTGACGGGATTTTTTAACGGGCCGGCAGATTTTGATCCTGGTGCTGGTACGAATACACTCTCTCCGGCAGGAAGCTGGGATGTATTTGTGGCCAGCTACGCTCCAAACGGTGACCATGTGTGGGCCGAACGCATGGGCGGAAGCGGGGCAGACGAAGCGTATGGAATAGTAGTGGACGGTACAAATAATGTGTATGTGACGGGGCTCTTTAACGGGTCGGTCAATTTTAACCCATGGGGCAGTGGTGGTACGCTTGCATCAGCAGGAGATGCGGATATATTTTTACTTAAACTCAGCCAAAGATGTGAAGTCTTTACTGACCTTACAGAATCGGCATGTGGCAGCTTTACGTTTAATGATACCGTCTATACGGCTACCGGAATTTATACCGATACATTTACCAGTGTTCTTAGCTGTGACAGTATCGTTACCCTGGACTTAACCATTATCCCGGCTCCCGTTGCCACAGTCAGCAGAAATGGTGCTGTGCTGACAGCAGGCAGCGCAGACAGCTACCAATGGATCAACTGCGGGGATAATACGGCGATACCCGGCGCCGATGATCAGGATTATACAGCATCAGCCAGTGGCAGCTACGCTGTTATTGTTACCGAAAACGGCTGCAGCGATACCTCGGAATGTGTGCTCGTGGAAGATGGCGCCGGCATCAACGCACCGGGCGCCGGTAATGTAGTGCGTTTATATCCTAATCCCGCAGACAGCAGGATTGTTATACAGACACAGCAGGCATTGAAGCATGCAACAATCCGGTTTGTAAACATGACAGGACAGTTGCTGACGGAGCAATTCGATCAGGAAGGCACGTTGTTTGTGCTGGATATAGAACAGTATCCGGATGGGATTTACTTTTTGGAGATTAGCGAAGGCAGCCATACCGTGAGGATGAAAGTGATAAAAAGGTGAGTAGCGGGACCGGCATAAAACATGAAAAAATGAAGAAAAAGCAATCATGCAGCATAAAGACTCTTTTCGCAGCTTTGTGTATGACCGGAGGCGGTATATTGTCAAACGCCCAAAGTCTCAATTACGAATGGGGCATAAGCGCCGGCGGTATTGACCTTGATCTTTGCGGCGGGCCTAACAGTATTGCCGTAGACAGGGCCGGAAATGTATATGTAACAGGAACATTTGGCTGGCTGTCCTTCGGAGCACCTGCTGATTTTAACCCCGGTACCGGTACCGCCATTCTTAATAATGCCGGAGGCCCGGATGCTTTTTTAGCCAAGTATGATGCAAACGGACAGTATCTATGGGCCTTCAGCATAGGCAGCAGCGGGGAAGACAGGGGGTATGGAGTAGCCGTAGATGATACCGGGAATGTGTATATCACCGGCACCTTTGGAGGAACAGCAGACTTTAATCCCGGAGCGGGTACCGCTATGCTTACTCCCGCTTCTCCTTCCGGACAAAATGCGTATGTTGCCAAGTATGATCCCAGCGGCAACTACCTGTGGGCAGGAAGTATTGGCGGCAGCACGGGCTTTAATCATGGCAAGGGGATAGTGCTGGATACTGCCGGTAATGTGTACGTTACGGGATACTTTAATTATACCTCAGACTTCGACATGGGAACCGATACGGCTTTTCTTGCTGCTACAGGATCATTTAACGCTACTGATGTGTATTTAGCCAGGTATGATGCAGGCGGCAATTATGTATGGGCTAAAAGCATGGGCGGGCATGATGATGAATGGAGCTCTGACATCACGGTGGATGCTGCCGGTAATGTATATATCACAGGCATGTTCGGAAGGCTTAACGGTCATCCCGCCGATTTTGATCCGGGAACCGGTGTGGCTATGCTGATTTCTGCAGGGATAGCTGATGGCTTTTTAGCCAGGTATGATGCAAACGGAAATTATGTATGGGCCAAAAGTATAGGAGGAACCGGATTTGACGAGGTCTATGGAATTGCCGTGGATAATAATAGTAATGTGTACGTGACAGGATATTTCGTAGGAACTGCAGATTTTAATCCGGGAGGCAGCCCGGCGGCTACACTCACTTCTCTTGGGCTTAATGATGCATTTATAGCCAGGTACGACGCTGGTGGTAATTATGTTTGGGCAGGTCGGCTGGGAAGAGGCCAGCAAGATCAGGGAGTGGGTGTAGATGTAGACGCTGCAGGTAATGTATATGTTACGGGATGGTTTAATGGTACTGTAGACTTTGACTTCGGCCAGGGTACCGCAACACTTGCAGCGGCGGGAGACCAGGATGCGTTTATTGCAAAGTATGATTCCGGTGGCAGTTATTTATGGGCCGGCCGGCTGGGCGGAGACGCTATAGATAATGGTACTGCTATAGCCGTAGACATAGCCGGAAACGTATACCTGGCCTCAAGCTTTGAGCTGACAGGGGATTTTGACCCCGGCCCTGACACAGCTACGCTTACCGCTGCAGGAATACAGGATGTATATATAGTGAAATTAAGCTGTGGGGATACTACCTCTGCTTATCTTTCTGTAACGGAATGCCGGGGGAGCTATACCTTAAACGGAACAGTATATACTGCCAGCGGCATTTATACACAGGTATTACCTAATGCCTCCGGTTGTGACAGCACAATTACGCTTGATCTGACATTTGCCAGTCCTGAACAACCTGTTATTACGGTTGACCAATATGTGCTGGGGGTAGCTGGTACTTATGCTGGTTACCAGTGGATCAAAAACGGTACGGATATTGACGGGGCTACCAACGCTACCCATATCGTTACCGAAAATGCGGATTACCAGGTAAGGGTTACCAACGACGAAGGTTGTGAAGAGACTTCGGCTGTTTATGCCGTTAATAATGTAGGTATAGATGATGATGTAAACGGAAGACAGATCAGTATCTATCCCAACCCGGTCGGTGAAATGATCCATATTAACAGCCCGGTGCCTGTAGATGTCGCTTTAACGGGTGCAGACGGAAGGATGGTGCTGCATGCTGAACATGCAAAACAGATTTCAGTAAGACACCTTCCGGATGGTATCTACTTTCTGCGCGTATCGGATCGGGAAGGCAGACTGATCAAGGTAGAGAAGCTGGTGAAAGCGACCCGGTAAACATCTTTTACTGTTTCCATTTGCTGCCGGTGCAGGAGGAACCCTGCCCGGCAGTAGTGTATATGGGCAATGATACATTTTATTGTATACACAGCTAATAGCCGAGCTGTGCTTCTGAATGATCAAAACGGGAGAAGTGAATCATACCGTGGCAATGTGACGCTATTAAGATAATACCACCCCCCTGGGGTAAACTCTTGCGCATCAGTGCCGGTAAGAAATTCCTCCTCCCGTATTTCGTTATTGCCCTCCTCTCTTACAGGTCATTAGTATGGGTTTCACGTACGAAGAATGGTATGGCTTTCTGTTTTTCTTCCGCTCTGCGGTGCCATGCATCCACGATCTTTTGCTGATCCACTACCCGTTCCAGTGCGATGATATACGCTGCCGTACGTAATGATACCTTGTACTTGTCTGCATATTTGAAGATGTCTTCCAGATTACGTGTCATGATCTGTTCCAGCCGTGCTTGTACCTGTGCGGGTTGCCATATTTCATGCAGATTGTTCTGCAGCCATTCAAGGTAAGAGATAATTGCGCCTCCGGCATTTGCGTATATGTCTGGTATAATCATTGTGCCTCCGGCTTGCAGTAGTTTGTCGGCCTCAGGAGTTAAGGGGCTGTTCGCGCCTTCTACAATGATCCTTGCTTTGATTGTGTCTGCGTTTAGCCCCGTGATTGTATGTTCGCGTGCAGCCGGAATTAATATATCCACATCAAGTGTGAGCAGATCTTCTCTTGCTATAGGTGTTGCGTGCGGGTAGCCTTTTATCGAGCCGTTGTTGTACTGACTGTATGCTATCAGGTTGCGGATGTCAATGCCATAAGGGCTATAATAAGCGGTATCTATATCGCTTACCGCCAATATATTGAAATTGCTGTCGTAAAGTGACAGTGCAGTGTGAAGCCCTACATTGCCGAATCCCTGGATGGCCACTGTTGTATTTCCGGGTGAAAGTCCTTGTCTTTTTGCTGTCAGCAGTGTAGCGGCGCTTACTCCGTTGCCCGTAGCCCTGATCCTGCCGGGCGCTTTGTCTGAAATAAGGCGTTTCCCGGTGACGATTGCAGAGATACTTTTGCCATGAATTATTGAAAATTCATCCAGTAACCAGTCTAACATATCGCGCTCCGGACGTCTTTGATCCCGTGTGAATACATCATTCAATGCCTGGATATAGGATTGGGTAAGCCGTTCGCGTTCGTTGTCGGATAGATTTGCAGGGTCGCTGATGATACCTCCCCGTGCGCCGCCAAAAGGTATACCCGCAAGAGCCGATTTCCAGTTCATCCCTGCCGCCTGGGCTTTTATGATATGCAGGTTCAGGTCGGGGCCGTATACAATACCGCCTCTTGCCGGACCTGCAAGAGTGCTGTGTATCACGTAAAAGCCTTCAAAGTTCCGCGTTTTACCATTGTCGAGCACTACGGGAAAGTTAAGCAGCAGTATCTGCTTTTCCGGCGTCGCCAGCTTTTTCTGTTGCTTTTCGCTGATGCCGAGTATGTTTGCGGCAGCATGAAAATGGGTCAGTATAGCATTATAAGAGCTATACTTTGTGGTCGTGGTGTTTTTTTTGATCAGTGTCATCTTTTTGTTTTTATTAGAATGATATACCGGTCGTATAATAATTTCAAGGTTGGCCGCCTTGCCGGTACGGAATACGGCGGCCTGCCCGGCGGAAGATAAAAGCCCCCTCTGCACAAGGCGGAAGGGGCTTCAGGGTCGGCTACGACTCCTTGTTCCAGCGTATCAACATGCTATCCGCCTGCATGGATGCTGGTATGCGCGACAACAACAACATTTCCGGTTTTTCATAGCTGTATGATTATAAAAATGGTGAACAGAAGGTGTCACGGGCGGAATCGAACCGCCGTAAAAGGTCTTGCCAACCTCCGCCTGACCGCTCGGCCACGTGACAGTATCTTTAGTGTGCATGTTGGTAAAGCAGTTTATAATAATGGGTACGTATGGTATTGTAATACAGAAGTACGAATGCCGGAAGGGCGATCAGCGGCAGGGCAAGCCATATGTACGGATACCAGCTATATATGTAGATACATATTAATCCCAGGCGAAGGTATTCGAGATGAAATATCCATTTCCTTTGCTCCAGCATGGCGCCGGTACTGATAATGCTGATGAGGATAAAGGCCGCGGCAATCATAAGCTGGAAAACCGTTTGATAATGTTCGAAAAGGATCATGAAAAAAAGTATTGTGATCGTGCATATGGTCTGATACATAATGTACCTGTACAGGATGAGTGCCGGGCGTATATCACTGCTTTTCCGGAGCAGTTTTTTTTCGAGTAAGCTACGTATACGGGGATCTATATCGTCCGGTTTTCCAAAGATGATCTTAAAGCGTTCCCGCCATGTTGCTGCACGTTTAAAGGCTATTGCCATTTCCAGGACAAAATGAAAATGCTGCCACAGGAAGCTGTAACTCCCGACAGGTTTGGTAAGTCCATATACGGGTGCTGCCTTTTCTGCTGTAAAAGTGCCGAACAGCTTATCCCATATGATCAGTACGTCGCCATAGTTTTTATCCAGGTATTCCGGGTTGCTGCTGTGGTGTACGCGGTGGTGGGATGGGGTTACGAGGATATATTCCAGGAATCCCAGCTTACCGATTGTCCGGGTATGTGTGAAAAACGGGTATACGCCATGTACCAGCAGGATGACCGTGGTCATGGCCGGGGAAAAACCGATAAGCGGGAGGAATGACCAGAACAGCGCACGGAAGAATGCCTGGAGCACGGTGATCCGTACCGAGACGGTGTAGTTGAAGTCCTCACTCTGATGATGTACCACATGCGCGCTCCAGAACAGGTTGATCTCATGCCCCAGGCGATGATACCAATACCATATAAAATCGGTGAACAGGAATAAGATAATCCAGGTGATGATGTGGGAAGGAATATGAAAAATCGCCCATTTTTCATGTATCCATACAAATACAAAATAGAACACCCCGGTGGTAAAAAGATCGCCGATACGTTCGCCGATACCTACATTTATATTTGCTACGGCTTCTTCGAAATGGAAATATTGCTTACCTTTTTTGAGGCTCACATAATATTCCAGGAGCATGAATCCCACGAAAAACGGGATCGCAAAAGCCAGTATATTTAAATGTTCCACGACTGATTAACTTTGTAAGCCGGAACAAAAGTAGGGGACTTTTATTATCCTACCAAATTAGTAGACTAAAAAGAATTACTATGCTTTCCAAAAAGGCACAATATGCACTAAAAGCTGCGGGTTACCTCGCGGCTAAAGGCGGCGCCAACCCGGTGCAGATTGCCGAGATCTCCGAAAAGAAGCAGATACCCTTAAAGTTTCTGGAAAATATTCTGCTGGAATTAAAGAAGGCCGGCATTTTGGAAAGCAAAAAAGGAAAAGGTGGCGGATATTATATAAGCCATGCGCCGTCGGATATATCGCTGGCAAAGATTATCCGGACGGTAGACGGGCCGATTTCCATGCTGCCCTGCGTCAGCTTATATTTCTATGAAAAATGCAGTGATTGTGATGAAGAGCACTGTAATATTAACCGGGTTTTTGCAGAAGCACGCGATGCAACGCTACAGGTGCTGGAGCACAGAACGCTACAGGATATTATGTAGGCGGTGCTTCAAAAATGCTGTCATGGCGGCCTCCGAGCCGCCATCGTCTGAAGTGATACGATACTTAATGATGCTCGTATTTATAAAAGACGATCCCGGATCAAGCCCGGGATGACATCATTTAATGATACCGGATACTAAAAGAAAGCTATCCCTGCATTCCAGCCAAACCAGTATTTTAAGTCGGCATAGCCACTGTTTATAGCGCCGTATTTAGGGATTGGGTGATTGTAATTTTCACGTGGCTGGTCGGCGCTGTAATGATACATTGAAAACGACGGACCTGCGAAGAATGTAATGTATTTCCCGATTTTCAGATTGAGATTCATATTGGCCCGGTATAACATGGCATAAGCATTGGGATTGCCCCGGTAGCAGTATTGTGCGGTTATCTCAGGCGTGAATGACCAACGGCGCCACAGATGGAGATCACTGCCAAATCCGTATCCGTAAGTAAATACCTGCCGGCCTGCTTCCGGATTAACGCCGGCGATCAGTATGTTGTATAATTTGTGTGTTCCTGTTTTCAGAGACAGATTCAGTGGTACAGCTTCATTGGTATAAAGGGAGAGCTTGTAATATCCCTTCCGGATCAGGTTGATCAGGCCTATATTGAACTTTTCTACGGTATCGGCAATGTTGATAATACCAATCTGTACACCATTTACCTTTCTGGCAATATTGAGCAGTCCGGACATTTGCACTCCTTTTACATCGTTAGTGGAGATATTGACTGCGCCGGAGAGTTGCATGCCGTTTACATTTTTTTCGCTCAGGTTGCCCAGTCCGGAGAGTTGCATGCCTTTTATACCCTTAGGAGCGCTGTTGACTGCTCCTGATAATTGCATACCTGCAATGCTGCCTGAGGCATGATTGGCCAGACCACTTGTCTGCACGCCCCGGAGATTGCCGGTTGTAAAATTGACAACACCTGCCAGTTGTAAGCCGTTTACAGAGTCGAGTGCATGATTGAAGACTCCCGCTGTTTGTACACCGTTTGCCTTACCGCCGGTCATGTTGAAAACGCCTGCAATCTGGAGGAACGACATATCCTGCTTCACAATGTTGAAAACACCACCGATCTCCACACCCTGTAATCCGGCGGTATATCCCCCGATAATATTGAACGAAAATTTGTTGATCACATGGCTGCTCATTTTTCCGTGTGTGCCGATGCCTGGTGTAAGGGATGTCTGGTATGGCCTGTCTACAAAAAACTTGCTCAGGTTGATGCTTTGCGCTCTCTGCCGTGAGGAAAGGAAGAGATTGCTCAGCCAGTTTTTTTCAACCGGAGACACAACGATTGTATCAAGCAGGAAGCTTCTGGGGGCAATACTGACGGTCAGTTCCTGGTCATATCCCGGCTTCAGGATCATGAAGGTATCTGTGTACCAGGCTTTTCGTATGCTGACAGCAGCCGTCGGGTATTTATCCTTCAGCCGCAATCTGAAATATCCTTGTTCGTTAGTGAGTGTTGCCACCAGTTGCTGTGTTTCATATACACTTGCATCGCGGATGCGTTCTCCGGTTTTTTCGTCCAGCACATAGCCGCTGAGGTACCATACTTGTCCGCCGGTGGGTTGTTGTATTATTATATGGTTGCCGGTTTCCCTGTATTCGAATCGCCCTTCAAACAGGATGTCCAGTGTCTGTTTTACGGTTTTGTTATATACCGATAAAGAAACCAGACTGTCGCCCGGGAGCAGGTTGCTGTTGTATGAAAAACGGAAATTACCCTGTTGTCCAAGCTGGTTTAACGCTTCAGAAAGCGGTTTACGGCTTACCTCCAGGGAAATCATCCTATGCAGAAACTGTTGCGCCTGGCAAGTCGGAGCGGGCGGCAGCAAAAAGAAAAATATGATCAGTAGTATATAAAATCGGCTCACCGGCGATTTTGTTTGCTCGTTATTTGATAATGATCTGTTGCCCGTTGCGCTGTACCGTCACATGAAACGTTTCGCTGATTACATTCATGATATGATCCAGTGGCTCGTTCCGGAAGGTCGCTGTCAAAGGTAAATGTTTCAGGCGATCGGCGACAATGATATCTACGTTGTATGCCTCACTTAGTACGTCCGTCAGCCGCCACAGTGGTGTGCCGTTGCAAACGAACTCTTTTGTACGATAATAATTGTACAGATCATCTGTGTTAGCCTGTTTTTCCGGAGCTGTCAAGTCTTTCCGCACGATCGCTTTTTCGTTGGGGCGGAGCAGTATACCGTTTTCTTTCTTGCTTACCTCAACTATGCCGGTGGCTACAATTATCTCGGTGGTTTCCGGTGCGCTCTTAATGTTGAAGGATGTGCCGACGACCCTGATGGTAGCATCGTTGGCATGGATCATGAAAGGTTTATTTTTATCTGGGGTTACTTCAAAGAATGCCTCCCCGGTCAATTGTATGTTACGAGTATTCCCTACAAACCGTTTCGGGTAGGAAAGAGAGGTATGCTTATTTAGTGTCACCACCGACTCATCGGGTAGGGTGACTACCAGGATATCTGTTCCCGAATGTATATGCAGTTGTGCCGGATGTGTGATCAGGTAATGAGCGATCCAGCCGCCTCCGGCCAGGAAAAGCAGCATGGCCGCAGCCCGGAGCCATGTTCTGTTGATAAAACCAAACGGTATTACTTTACGTGATCCGTTTCCCTGTTTGTTTTGGGTACGTTGCTGAAACCGTTCCCATGCTTCATGTTCGTCTGCCTTGCTATGTGATGCGATCCGGGCGCTTGTTTCCCATATGGTACAGAAATGATCGAAATAGCGTTTGTGCTCAGCGTCCTCACTGATCCAGTGTTGCACCTCTTTTTGTTCGGTTGCAGTAGCTTCCCCCAGCAGGTATTTCACCAGCAGATCATCCATTATGTAATTTTTCTTGTCTTTCACACGGTCTGTTTTACTGGTTGATAAATAGTAATGATAATATGGCGGGTAAGAAGTCTGCCAGCTTTACCCTGAGCAGGCGCAAGGCTTTGCCCATCTGATTTTCCACTGTCTTTACAGAAAGCCCCAACTGGTCTGCAATTTCCCGGTATTTCAGCTCTTCGAAACGGCTCATCTGGAAGATGGTGCGGCACTGCTGCGGCAGTTCTTTCAGTGCGGTATCCAGCTTCTGCTCCAGCTCTCGGAGCGCTGTCCGGCCGGAAGTGCTTTCCTGGTGGGACGTATGATAAGCTGCATGAAACTGGTATGCCGACTTTACCTTGGCATGTCTGAGATAATTAATGCTTTCATGGTAAACGGAACGGTACAGGTAAGCTGTAACGGATTGCTGCACTTGTATCCGGTCTCTTTTTTCCCATAGCTTGTAAAAAACCTGCTGTACCATTTCTTCTGCCATGATCTCATCTTTCACAATTGTACAGGCATAGGCATGTAAACGTTTATAGTGGGATTTAAAAAGATCCTCGAATGCCATGGTACTACCTGTATCCGTTGCTTGCAGAGGTATTGTGTTTTGTTCCATGCGCAAACCTGTATATGCAGATTCAAAGATAAGTGCTTGTTCCAATCAACGTGTTTAGATAATATGACACGTCAGAATTGATTTACCCCTATAAACAGGTAGAGACGCGATGCATCGCGTCTCCCTGTGTGTATTAATTTATATGGAGACGCGATGTGTCGCGTCTCTACAGTGTTGTTTTATAATCCTTTACCGTGGCAGGATTTGTATTTTTTACCACTGCCGCAAGGACAGGGGTCATTGCGGCCTATTTTTGGACCTGCCTGTACGGGTGTACGTTTTACGGCTGTTTGCTGCGGTTCTTCATAATAATCGTTTTCGTCGGCTGCATATGCCTGGCCTGCGGCTTCCACCTGGGCCCGGTTATCCTGCATATTGCTCATATCCGTACGCGGCTGTGGTGTCCTGGCAGCCTGCTGGGGCGCTTCCTGCATGGGAATGCCGGCGCGCAGCAGGAATGAAATAAGATTACGGTTGGTTGTCAGCAACATCTGCTTGAACAGATTGAACGCTTCGAATTTATAGATCAGCAGCGGATCTTTCTGCTCGTACGATGCCATCTGTACGGAATGACGCAGATCGTCCATGGCGCGGAGGTGATCTTTCCATGATTCGTCAATGATCGCCAGTGTCATGGTTTTTTCCAGCGTCTGTATGACAGGGCGTGCCTCCTGTTCTACCGCGTCCTTCAGCTTTACATATATCTGTATACCACGAATGCCGTCAGTAAATGGAATGACGATGTTTTCGACCTTATCGCCGTTATCTTTCATTATCTGTGCCAGGGAGGGGCTCATTTGTGTCCGCATGGCTTCGGTCTTCCGGTTATAGAAGTCTTTGGCCTGGTGATACAGATCATTGCCGATTGCATTGAGATCGCCTTTTTCAAAAGTTTCAGCAGTGGTTTCCGGCTCCAGCGCCAGGTGCTTCATTACTTCAATGCGGAATGCTTCAAAATCGCGGTTATCCTGGAACTGTAGCGCCAGATCGGAGCATACGTCAAACATGGCGTTATCAATATCTATAGACAGCCGTTCTCCGAACAGGGCATGGTTGCGGCGTTTGTAGATCACGTCCCGCTGTGCGTTCATCACGTCGTCATATTCCAGCAGGCGTTTCCGTATTCCGAAGTTGTTTTCTTCCACTTTCTTCTGCGCCCGTTCAATAGAGCGGGAGATCATGCTGTGCTGCAGCACTTCTCCTTCCTTATGCCCCATCTTATCCATTAGGGAGGCGATCCTTTCGGAGCCGAAGAGGCGCATGAGGTTGTCTTCCAGTGATACAAAGAACTGAGAAGTTCCGGGATCCCCCTGGCGCCCGGCACGACCGCGCAACTGACGGTCTACCCGGCGGCTTTCATGGCGTTCGGTGCCGATGATGGCCAGACCACCCGCGTCTTTCACACCGGGGCCGAGTTTGATATCGGTACCACGGCCTGCCATGTTTGTTGCTATGGTCACAGCGCCGCTTAATCCTGCTTCCTGTACGATCTGGGCCTCGCGGGAGTGTTGCTTGGCATTCAGCACATTGTGCGGCACTTTTTTCTGCTGCAGCATACGGCTCAGCAATTCAGAAACTTCTACCGAGGTTGTACCTACCAGCACGGGACGCCCTACACCTCGTAATGCTTCTATCTCGTCAATAACAGCTTTATATTTTTCACGTTTGGTTTTATACACCAGATCCTGCTGATCTTTTCGCGAAATAGACACATTGGTGGGAATGGTGACTACATCCAGCTTGTATATCTGCCAGAATTCGCCGGCTTCCGTTTCGGCCGTACCGGTCATGCCGGCCAGCTTGTGGTACATACGGAAGAAGTTTTGCAGTGTCACGGTAGCGAAAGTCTGTGTAGCGGCTTCTACCTGTACGTTTTCCTTGGCTTCTATGGCCTGGTGCAGACCATCACTGTACCGGCGGCCATCAAGGATACGGCCGGTCTGTTCATCCACGATCTTTACCTTCCCGTCCATGACCACATATTCCACGTCTTTTTCAAAGAGGGTATAAGCTTTAAGTAACTGCTGTACGGAGTGAATGCGGTCGGCTTTGATGGCGTAGTCCTGGAGCAGCGCATCTTTCCGCTGGGTTTTTTCTTCCGGTGTCGCTGCATTTTTTTCGATTTCGGCGAGCTCTGTAGCAATATCCGGAAGGATAAAGAAGTTGGGATCTTCGCCGGCGCCGGTGATCAGCGCAATGCCTTTTTCGGTCAGGTCAACGCTGTTATTTTTTTCATCTATGGTAAAGAACAGCTCGCTGTGCACTTTGGGCATATGGCGCTGCTGTTCGCCGAGGTAATAATATTCCGCCTTCTGAAGTATCTGCCGGTTGCCTTCTTCGCTCAGGTATTTGATGATCGCGGTATTCTTGGGCAGCCCTTTATATGCCCTGTACAGATGTAATCCGCCGTTTTCCTTGTCGGTTTTCCCTTCGGAAATCAAACGTTTTGCCTCTGTAAGGCTTTGGTTGATGATCTTGCGCTGTGCTTCCACCAGGCGTTCGATACGCGGCTTCAGCGCGTGAAACTGCTGCTCGTCGCCACGTGGCACCGGGCCTGATATGATCAGCGGTGTACGGGCATCGTCGATCAATACGCTGTCCACCTCATCCACCATGGCAAAATGGTGTTTGCGCTGCACCATTTCATCGGGTTGATGCACCATGTTGTCGCGCAGGTAATCAAAGCCGAATTCGTTATTGGTTCCGTAAGTTATATCTGCCAGGTAAGCCTTCCGGCGGGCAGGGGAGTTGGGCTGATGCTTGTCTATACAATCTACCGTAATGCCGAGCCATTCAAATATAGGGCCGTTCCATTCCTGGTCGCGACGGGCGAGGTAATCGTTTACAGTTACAATATGTACGCCTTCGCCGGCAAGGGCGTTCAGGTAGGCCGGCAGGGTAGACACCAGCGTTTTACCTTCACCGGTAGCCATTTCGGATATCTTACCCTCATGCAATACAATACCGCCGATAAGCTGTACATCGTAATGAAGCATATTCCAGGTGACGGTATTGCCTGCGGCCTGCCAGGTGTTCTTATATATTGCCTGCTCGCCGTCTATCCGGATATAGTCTTTTTCGGTCGCCAGCTCTTTATCCAGTTCTGTTGCCCGGGCGGTGATTTCAGGGTTTTCCTTAAACCTCCGTGCTGTTTCTTTTACCACTGCGAATGCTTCCGGTAAAATGCTTTCCAGTATTTCTTCTATTTGCTCATCGCGTTTCTTAACCAGCTTGTCTATTTCATTGTAAATGGCTTCATCCGGTTGGTCATTTGCTGCGGCCTCTTGTTTCTTTGTCGCAATGTCTTCATCAATCTGCTGCAGATGTTCCTTGATCCGTTTCCGGAACTCCTGTGTTTTATTTCTGAGCTCGTCATGAGATAATGTCTGCAATTCAGTGTAGACGCTGTTGATTTTCGCAACAAGCGGCTCTATGCGTTTAACGTCTTTATCGGATTTATTACCCCCGAACAGTTTGGATAGAAAACCTATCATTGTTTGAATGTTGTTTGTTGTTTATATATACAGTTGATGCACAAAGTTAGTCGCAGTAAATGGTTTATTCTTTTCCTGGCTAAAGATATTATATAGCCATGTATCAAATTCTGTACAAAATTTGAAAAACTGACACCATGGCGCAAAAGGGCTTCAAAGCTATGCCAATTGCGGCATTTAGCCAAAGCAAGTATCTTCAATAGTCCCGTTTTGAATTTTTTTTATCAATATGTCTTGCAAGTCAAAGTATTTTTTATGTATTTTGGGGGACGATTTAGAAAAACGCATCCAATTATGAAAAAAACTTTCGTACTTCTTACAGCAGTATTGGCAACAACCTTAGGAGGTAATAACGCATTTGCACAAGACGTAGATGATGAACTTGTTGGTGTTTACCGTTGGTTCAATGATAAAGATAAGAACTATGTAACGGTAGCGGACGGGGAATTCCAGGAGGGACAATTACTTAACTGGTACTGGAAAGATAAAACCCTGCTCTTCTTTGCATTCCGGAATCCCGGCCCTGACCGTGTGGCTATATACAGTTGGTTTAATCCTGTGACCAAAGACCAGATAAGCCTGGCGGAAGACGAATTTACAGATAATGAAATGCTGAAGATGGGCTATGCTCAGAAACGCTTCCAGTACTATGCGGCTACACGTCGTGCGCCTAATCAGGTTGCCGTTTACCGCTGGCACAAAGGTAAAGACTGGGTTGTGATCCCTGAAGAAGGTGATACGGATGCCTATATCAAGAAAAAATACCAGCATAAGACCTTCCAGTATTTTGGTGTAGTGCGTAGCGTGGATGCTAAGGTATATAATCAACTGTAGCGACTATACGTAACACGTCATTTTAAAAAACCGCCCCCGAATATCTTCAGGGGCGGTTTTTTAATTTACCTGTACGATCAGGAATTTGAGGTATTGTGTGGCGGGTATATGCCATACGACCGGGTGGTCAGAGGCCTGTGTCTGCCAGGTAACCTGGCGGAGTTTCCTTTTGGCGTCTTTGGCGGCCATGCCGATGATGTCGAGGAATAATGCCGGCGGTATCAGGTTGGTACAGGAAGCCGTTACAAGGAAGCCGCCGGGCCGGACCAGCTTCATCCCGCGCAGGTTGATCTCCTTATAGCCGGTAATGGCTTTCTGGATGTTTTCCCGGCTTTTGGTAAAAGCCGGCGGATCGAGCATCACTACATCATAATATTTCCCTTCTTTAGCCCATTGTTTGAGCACATCAAAGGCATTTACCGCATCAAAGCGACAGATATCACTGTAATTATTGAGTTCAGCGTTACGCCCGGCTGTTGCTACGGCATTTTCAGAAATATCCAGCCCGAGTACGCTTTTGGCGCCGTAATGAGCCGCATGCAATGAAAAAGTACCCGTATAGCAGAATGCTTCCAGCACGTTTGCTCCTTTTACAATATGCCGGATGGCCCTGCGGTTGTCCTGCTGATCCAGGAAATACCCCGTTTTCTGTCCATGCTCTATATCTACATGGAATTTAAGGCCATTTTCACTGAGTATAATGTTGGTGTCGAAAGGAGCAGATAAAAAACCTTTCTGCTGAGGTAACCCTTCCAGTTCCCGTACCGGTACATCATTACGCTCATAGATACCTTTGGGTTTGAAAATATCTTCCAGTGCAGCCACTATGGCAGATTTCCAGCGGTCAATGCCAAGGGACAGTGTCTGTATGACAAAATAATCGTTGAATTTGTCAATGATCAGGCCGGAGAGATTGTCCGCTTCGGAGAAGATCAGCCGGCAGTTTTCTATATACCCTAATTGCTGCCGGTATGCCCAGGCGGCGGCGATACGCTTGTGGAAAAACCGCTCATCTATAACCTCTTCTTTATCTCTTGTTATCAGCCGGATTCGTATCTGGGAAGCTGGATTGATGTATCCTTTGCCGATAAACGATCCATTGTAGGAATAAACTTCCACGATGTCCCCTGCTTCAGCATCTCCCTCGTGATCCCCCAGTTCATTTGCAAATATCCACGGATGCCCGTTTACAACCCGGTCTCCCGCCTTTTTTATCAGAAAAAATTTCGCCATCCGGCAAAGGTAAAAGAATTGAGCATGTTTGTCTGTCCTGTTTTTACCCCAAAGCAGGGGATAAATGCTGTATTCCCTGTTACTATCTTCGTATTGCCAATATGCTTCTGTAATTCATATCCTTTTTATGCGACTTATTCTTTTGTTGTTGCTTCCGGTTTCTTTTGTTGTTGCCTGCAATACACATAAAAAAACGGTCACACAGGTGGTTATTCTGGATACGATTACGGTCGGCACCGGTAGCCCGTCTGATATATACAGAGAGACGCCTCCGCGTTTATGGGACATCCTGCATACGGATATTGCCTTACGGTTTAACATGGCGGAGAAAACCGCTGATGGAAAAGCGATCCTCCGCCTTCACCCGCATATTTATCCGGCAGATTCACTGGTGCTGGACGCCAAATCCATGCGTATTACAGCGCCGGTAGTTTGCAAAACACCAGAAGGAGTGCATACAAAATATGCTCCTGCCGATGATAAAATTGTGTTGTATTTCACCCGCTCTCTGAACCCGGAAGATACCATTACGATTTCTGTTCAGTATACTGCAACTCCTTATGCTGCACAGCATAGTGGCAGCTCTGCCATATCAGACAGTCGTGGCCTTTATTTTATCAATACGGATTACAGCGTGCCCGGTAAACCCGCACAGATATGGACCCAGGGTGAAACGGAGGCCAATTCGCATTGGGTGCCCACGATAGATCGGCCTAATGCCAGGTCTGCATTCCGTATAGCGCTTACGGTGCCGGATAGTTTCCGGACGCTCAGCAATGGAGCGCTGGTGAAAAGTGTAAATGAAGGGAATATGCGTACAGATGTCTGGGAAATCAAAGAACGGATACAGATATATGCCGCCATGTTTGCCATCGGGAAATATGTGGTAGTGCAGGATACGCCCTGGAAAGACAGGGAGGTGAGCTATTATGTAGAATCGTCTTATGAGCCTTACGCAAAACAGATATTCCGGCATACTACAGAAATGATGGATTTTTTCTCAAAGATCACCGGCGTGCCTTATCCCTGGAACAAATACAGCCAGGTGGTAGTCCGCGATTTTGTCTCAGGTGCTATGGAAAATACGACAGCCAGCCTGTTCGGGGAGTTTGTCAATCAGAATGCACGGGAGATTGCAGACGGGAATTATGAAGATATTGTAGCCCATGAGTTGTTCCATCACTGGTTCGGCAACCTGGTGACCACAGAGTCCTGGTCACATCTTACCCTCAATGAATCCTTTGCCAACTACGGGGAATATCTCTGGCGGAAATACAAATACGGAGCCGTATCTGCTGATGAGCATCATTTCAATAACCTGAACCGCTATCTGAGTAGTACGGAATGGTCTGATCCGCCGCTGGTACGTTTTCATTACCACAGTCATGAAGATATGTTCGACCGTGTTTCTTACCAGAAAGGTGGTCGGATCCTGCATTATCTGCATAGTCTGGCGGGTGATGAAGCATTTGCCCGCGCCATGCAGCTATATCTGATCCGTTATGCGCACGGATCCGCAGAAGCCGCGCAATGGCGGCTGGCGGTAGAAGAAGCCACCGGTCTCGACTGGAGCTGGTTTTTTAACCAGTGGTATTACCGGGGCGGGCATCCGGAGCTGCATGTAACGTATCATTATGATGACGTTGCACAGCAACTCAGGGTGACAGTTGTACAGCAAAATGATGACAGCGCTTTCCTTTATCGTCTGCCCTTAAAGACCGGGGTGATTTATGGTGATGACATCCAGACTGCGGATTGGGACATCAGACTGCGGAAGGCAACGTTTACGTACCCATATGAACATAACGTCCCTCCGGTGATTGTGCCCGATATTACCCACCTGCTTCCCGGCAGGATATATGAAGAGAAAAAAACTGCTCACTGGCTTGTACAGTACAGAATATGCAATGATTATATCAGCAAGCACCGGGCGGTGGCTCATGTAGCTGGCCAATTACAGGATAGCAGTGCCCGGCATCTTTTCCGGCTGGCGTTGAGGGATACTATGTCTGCCATACGCCGTTACGCGGTAGAATGTTTACAGAAGCAAACCAGAGACCATGCATTGTGGCAACAGCAGGTGGAATGGATGGCGATCCATGACGGGAATAGCCTGGTACGCGCTGCAGCTTTTGATGTGATGGGGGCCTGGGAGGTAAAAACAGCACTCACTACGGTCACAGAAGGTGTATACGACAGCTCATACAGCGTGGCAGGAGCAGCGTTAGCGGCCCTTGACAAAATAAAACCTGCTACAGCGTATGAACTCGCGTTGGAGCTTTGGGGACAAGGTCCGCGTGGCCGGCTGCAAACCGAAATATGGAAAATGGCGGGGAAACAAGGAGTGCTGGATCATTTGTCTTTTTTTATGAGGGACTGGCCGGATCTTTCGTCCGGCAAAAAACAGTTGCTGGCGATGGCATTGTCGGACTGGCTGGACCGGGTTGCAGATGACAGGGCATTTGAAAGTGGTGTGTCCCTGCTGGCGCGTATGATAATTACTGAAAACCTGAATAATTATCGCCGGAAGACGGGGGACGTTATATTCGAATTGGCGAAGTCGTACGATATGAAAAAAAAGACGGAGCAGAACCGTAATCGTATAGCGATTATCCGTGAATATGTACAACAGGTTATTTTGGCGGAGCAGCATCCGGAAGTGAAGCGGTATTTTCAGCAACAACAGGTAAAGTAAGTTGTTCTTTGTTACAACCCCTACTTCTGTTAATTGTTTCTGCTGCGGTTACCCGATTGATGTTATTTGTCATTTAAGACATAACTTTGTTATATGCAGACTTAAACTGCAATAAATCCAATTGTATGAAACAGTTTTTTAAAATGTTTTTCGCCTCTTTGCTGGCGATGGTTATAGCGGGTGTAATTGTTGTGATTGTTGCTGTGTCGGTTATTGTAGGTGTGGTGTCAAAAGCTACTACAAGCAGCAGTAGCAACACTGCTGCTACTTCGGGGGATGTGCTACGGATAGATCTGAAAAAGCAACTGAATGAACAGGGAGAAAATAACTCTCTGGCGGCTTTTGGAGACGGAAGCAGCTTTACAGCAGGTTTATATGATGCGATCAGAGCTGTAGAAGCTGCCAAAACGGATAATAATATCAAAGGGATTTACATTGAGTTAGATAATCCGCCCAATAGCTGGGCCACATTGCAGCAGTTACGGGCTGCACTGCTGTCTTTCCGCTCTTCCGGAAAATTCATATACGCCTATGGAGAGTCTATTTCCCAAAGGGCTTATTATATTGCTACTGCGGCAGACAGTATTTTCCTGAACCCGGTTGGGCATATAGAAATAAACGGTTTGTCCACTAATCTCACCTTTTTCAAGGGTACGCTGCAAAAACTGGATATCCAGCCGGAAATATTTTATGCAGGCAAGTTCAAGAGTGCTACAGAGCCATTCCGGTCGGATCGCATGAGTGACGAGAACCGGGCTCAGATCGCGGCCATACAGCAGGATCTGTGGACAGAATTCCTTGCAGGTGTCTCAGGCCGGACAGGGTTAGACACGGCTACGATACAGCAACTGGTGGCGTCCGGCTCTGTGCAATTCCCGACAGATGCCTTGCGATATAAGCTGATACATTCATTGTCTTTCCGGGATGAGGTAGAAGATCTGATACGCCGGCGCACAGGTCAGAAAGAGGATGAAAAAATTAAGTACGCAAAGCTGGACGAATATGCACAAACGCAGCAGAAAAAAACAGGAGATACAAGGATCGCTGTCTTGTTTGCTCAGGGAGGAATTACGGATGGCACAAAGTCGGAAGATTATCAGATAGCTTCCGAGGATTTTGTAAAAGAGATCCGTAAGATCCGCCGTAACAATAAAGTGAAGGCTGTTGTTATGCGTGTCAATTCTCCCGGAGGGAGCGCTTTAGCATCTGAAGTGATTTTGCGGGAGTTGAAACTGCTGCAGAAGAAAAAGCCACTCGTCGTTTCTATGGGAGATGTGGCGGCATCAGGTGGTTATTACATTGCCTGCGGGGCAGACAGTATTTTCGCCATGCCTACAACGATTACCGGTAGCATTGGTGTATTTGGCATGTTGTTTAATATTGAAGGGCTTATGAAAAATAAGCTCGGTATTACATTTGATCAGGTGAAGAATGCACCCTATGCGGATTTTCCGGCAGCGCATCGCCAACTTACCGTCAATGAGAAAATACGGATGCAACAGTATATAGATACTATTTATGCATTATTTAAAAGCAGGGTCGTAGATGGACGAAAGCTCCCGGCAGTATTGATAGACAGTATTGCCCAGGGGCGTATATGGAGTGGTACAGATGCGTTTGAATTTGGTCTTGTTGATGGCCTTGGTAACCTTGACCGTGCACTTGCGAGTGCCGCGGCTAAGGCCGGTATCAAGGATTATACAATAACTACTTACCCCGAGCGGATCGACAAACTGGAAAGCCTGATGCGTAGATTATCAGAAAGCCCTATGTCTGCAGAAACATATATGCGGCAGGCCTTGGGGGATGATTATAGCTGGTATCAGGAGATAAAAGCACTCCGGGATATGAATGGAAAAATGATGATGGCACTGCCATTCCGGATAGAAGTAAAGTAAATTGTTTAATCGTTGAGACGTTTTTGTTGAGTGAATAAACGATCCGGCAGTTCAGCGATTTGTCAATTCAATAATTAAGAGATTATTCTGTGCAAAGAGAGTGCATTTCAGTATTTGATATTTTCAAGATTGGCATCGGTCCCAGTAGTTCACATACGCTTGGCCCGTGGCGTGCGGCGCAGCGTTTCCTGGATGGATTAAGGCAGACAGCCGGAGGCAGCCTGGAACAGGTTGTCTCGGTGCGTGTGCTATTATACGGTTCGCTGGCAAAGACAGGTGTTGGGCATGGTACGGATATTGCTGTGATCCTCGGGCTGGCAGGTGATGACCCGGTTACATTCGATGTAAATAGTATTAATGACAAGATTTTGCAGATCGGCACGGAGCGGAAAATGATGCTTGGTGGCGAAACTGAGATTTCGTTTGATCCGGCTGAAGATGTTGTGTTTCTGATGAACGAAAGCCTGCCGTTCCATCCCAATGCGCTTACGTTTTTATGTACACTGTCGGATGGCCGGGAACTGGCAGAGACTTTTTATTCCATTGGAGGTGGTTTTGTTGTAAAGGAAGGCGAAAGCGGAGGCGGTGTGCAATTGAAAGAAGAGCTGCCGTTCCCGATAGAGAAATCAGTTGATCTGCTTCACTGGTGCCGCAAAACCGGGCTCAGTATTGCTGAAGTCGTTATGGAAAATGAGCATTCATGGCGGAATGAAGCTGAAACAAAAGCCGGTGTGCTGCGTATATGGGATGTAATGCGGGAATGTATCTATCGTGGATGCCATATTCAGGGTGTTTTACCCGGCGGTTTGAATGTAGTACGCCGTGCCGCCGGTTTGAATAAGAAGTTATTACAGGGAAAGTCGTATCAGAACTATGGAGAGTGGGTGGAGGCTATCCGTGCAGGTGGCGCTCACTTCAAGTATACACTTGACTGGGTAAGTTGTTTTGCTCTTGCGGTCAATGAAGAAAATGCTGCATTCGGCAGGGTAGTGACAGCCCCCACAAATGGTGCCGCGGGTGTAGTGCCGGCGGTGCTGCAGTATTTTGTTACATTTTGCGACGGCTATGATGAAGAAAAGATCATCAGCTTCCTGCTGACTGCATCGGAGATTGGCAGCATCTTCAAAAAAGGGGCTACCCTTTCTGCGGCTATGGGAGGCTGCCAGGCAGAGATCGGCGTATCGTCGGCCATGGCTGCCGCTGCATTGACGGAAGCAATGGGCGGTAGTGTGCGCCAGGCTTTGATGGCGGCTGAAATTGCCATGGAGCACCACCTCGGGCTTACCTGCGATCCGGTTGCCGGGTTGGTACAGGTGCCCTGTATCGAACGGAATACGATGGGCGCGATCAAAGCTATTACCGCTTCTCAGCTGGCGCTGCAGAGCAACCCGGATAAAGCAAAGGTATCGCTCGATACCGTAGTCAATACCATGTGGCAAACCGCGCTCGACATGAACCATAAATACAAGGAAACGGCAGAGGGCGGATTGGCGGTGCACATTCCGTTGGGATTGAAAGAGTGCTGATTACCGGTTCATTCATATCCGCTCTTTAAACAGCCAGCCCCAGCTTCAGCGCCTTGCTGACCAGCGCTGCTGTGTTCTTTACATCCAGCTTGAGCAAGATACTGATCCGGTAATGTTTTACCGTGTGCAGGCTCAGAAAAAGTTGTTGGGCGATCTCCGGGTCCGTATTCCCGTTAACGATCAGTTGGAGCACCTCTGTTTCGCGTGAGGTAAGGTTGGATTTGGTGGTGTAGATGCGTTTTGTTTTCGCCGGTATCTGTTCCATTTTCTCCCGGAGGGAAGGCTCAATATAGGTACCCCCGTTATGTACGGTTTCAATCGCATTGACCAGAGAATCTTCTTCTGTTGTTTTCAGCAGGTAGCCGTGTACACCGTGCCGCAGCATGTTATGAACGTAGAGCGTGCTGTCAAAGTTGGTCAGCATCAGTATTTTGAGTTCCGGATATGTTTTGAGCAGCAGCGGTGCCAGCTCGTCACCGGTTTTATCCGGCAACTGTATATCAAGGAGGAGCACATCAGGAACCATACGTTCCATTCCGTGCAATAATTCCGTTCCGTTTGAAAAGGCGCCTGCGAGCATGATATGAGGATACCGGGACAATAATGTCTGCATTCCCTGTATGATCAGGGGATGATCATCTGCTATGGATACTTGTATGCTCATAGGGTTATATTGTTTGATGTACCAAAGCTCATATCTGCTAATTTAAGCTTTTCCAGACTAAACTCGATGTGCACGGTTGTGCTTTTCTCTTTTACGGATGTAATGGATAAATATCCCTGCAGCGCCTGTACGCGGAATTTCAGGTTCTGCAGACCGAACCCTCCGTACTGCACTTCCGTATCGAAGCCGATACCATTGTCTTCTACAGTAATGCTTAGCTTACCGTCGTACTCCATGATCTGGATCTCTGTCTGGGTGGCATGGGCATGTTTGATAATATTCTGTACCAGCTCCTGTATGATCCGGTATAGCATTAATTCTGCGGCTTTATCTATCGTCGCGGATAACTTATGGAACTGAAGACTGACGTATAATAATCCACCTGCATTGATATTCTCACAGAATGTTTCCAGGGCTTTCTGCAGGCTGTGACGGGTCAGAATATCCGGCATGAGGTTATGAGCTGTCTTACGTATTTCTGCAGATGTCGCCTGCAACAGATGAGACATGCTATCCAACTGCTCTATCGCTCTCAGTTCCGGGTAATCTTTTCTGGCTGATCCAAAGTTCATTTTTATTGCAGCCAGCATTCCTCCGATACCGTCATGCAGCTCACGTGCGATCCTGCCTCTTTCCTGTTCCTCGCCTTTGATCATAGCTTTCAGCAGCTCTATTTCCCGTTCTTTTTCTGTGTTGGTGATTTTAGCCTGCAGCAATTTTTGTTTTTGCTTATTGCTCCGGTAAATGACGATGAGCAATGCCGTCAGCAACAATAATGCTGTCGTAACGGAAATGATCCAGACATTCTTTTCCCGGATCTGCCCCTGCTTGCGTGACAAAATACGTTCAAATTCCCGCTCTTTTTCGGTAAGCCTGTATCTGGTCTCCAACTGGTGAATGATCTTTTCCCGCTCCTGGTCAGCCATACTGTCACGCAGGTCCGAATATGTTTTCTGATATTGATATGCCTTGTCTGTGTGATCCATAGCAGCGTATAATGCCGCCATGTTAGCATAAATATCCAGTATAAGCTTTGGCAGGGATAACTGTCTGGCTGTTTCCAGCGCAGTAAGATAATGTTGTTCGGCCTGCCTGTAATCTTTCAATGCAAAGTAGCTGGCGCCGAGCCCCATATTCGGATCTACGACAGAATAGCGTGGGTAAATGTTGGTATATGTCAATGCTTTCTCAAAGTAGGGAATTGCAGTCTGCGGCTGTGCCTGCTGGTGATACAGGTAGGTAGTACCCATGGCGTTGTTGAACACAGTGACTGCCAGGTCATCCAACTCTGAGATGTCTGCTGCTTTGAGCAGCATTTGCCGGGCACGGAGGTATTGCTTCCGGTGGTTGTACATAGCCGCCATATTTATATAGGCATGACCAAGTAGCTCCAGGACAAAATGCTCCGTTCGCCCGGATCCGGTCTCTACTGCTTTTTCAAAATAAGACAGCGCTTTGCCGGGATCCTCAAGTCTTTCCCAGGAAGCACCTATGTTCAGCAATGTCCGCATCCTGATATATCCATCCGGCGAAGTTTCAATAGTTTTGTAATAATAATGCAGTGCGGAGTCATGCAATTCCTGTTCTGTAAAGACAGTCCCCAGGTTGAGGTACAGTTGGGCTTCCATTCTTTCCTGCAGCTTTTCCAGCTTGTTTTGCTCCAGGTGATGCAGCGCGACCCGGTAAAGAGACAGCGCACGGCTAAACTGTCCTCTATCCGCATATTCCACTCCAAGGCACATCAATGCCCATGCATATCCAAAATGATATCCTGATTGCCGGCTCCATTGCAGAGCAGTATCCAGCAAGGCAATAGTCTGGTTACGGTTTGTATATTTTGTGCTGATAGCGGCTTCTATATAGTTATTGATCACATTGGTATCAATATGCTGTTTCTCTCTGGCTTCCCATGTAATCGGGTTCAGGTTATCGATACCCTCTGTCTGTCCGGACGAAGGCCGGGAAACCAGCAACAGACAAATCATTGATATCAAAAGGATCTTTATATTCATTGGTATGATGAATGATATCCGGCCAGAAGGTTGAGGTGGAAAGGTACGATAATGAAAAATAACCCGGATTTTGTGATTTGAATGAAGAAAAATAATATGCACCTAAAGCGCTATTCCCGGCAGTCTTCTATGTGCCAACTTTGAACATGATCATAAAGGGAATTACAGATAGAAATACACATGAGAATATATATCCTTTTAACACTGTTGATTCTTTTTTCAGGATATATCGCTCCGGCACAGACGGAGCAGATATGGATATGCGCCCAGGGAGGAGGATATGATTTTTCCGGCGGGCAGCCGGTGCATATTACCGGCAGTGAAGGTAACGGAGGCGAAAGTGCAGCCTCAGTATGCGGAGACAACGGAAACCTGCTGTTTTATACAAACGGGACAAGCGTATGGACGACAGATCATCAACTGATGTCCAATGGCAGCAATCTCACAGGCGGATTAACTACACGTTCTACATCACAAGGATCACTGATTGTGCCGCAGCCCGGTAATCCCGACCGGTATTTTATATTTTCACTGACCGATCCGGGGAATACAAGCAGTCAGGCCGATCTTACCTATAACGGACGGCTTCGCTATAGTGTTGTGGATATGACCCTCAACGGAGGGAAGGGCGATGTGGTGAACGGCCAGAAAAATATTCCACTGGCAGAATGGCTTGATGAAAAAATGATCGGGGTAACGGGTGACCGGTGTAATATATGGGTGGTTGTACACGTAAAAGACTCAGCCGTGTTCAAATCATTTGAAGTTACAGAATCCGGCGTATCCGCGCAACCTGTGATATCCCGTACCGGTACTGAATCTATTTACCGGTACAACATCCGCGGAGGGCTGAATGCATCGCCCGACCGCAGGAAGATTATCTCCTGTACAGCCGATGGAACCGGTGCAGAATGGGGCGGGATGGAATTATATGATTTTGATCCTGCCACAGGCATCTTATCCAATCCCGTTTTGTTTGACGGACGTTACCAGGCCTATTATCACGCGGCCTTTTCACCGGATATGTCCAGGCTCTACGCAGTGCATAAGGGTGGAGGACTGATCTCTGCTACAGATATTTTCCAGTTTGACCTTACAGCGGCAAACCCTGTTGCGACCAAAACAAAAATAGGAACCTGTCATCCTTTTACAGAGTTCAAAACAGGGCCGGATGGCCGCCTGTATCTCCAGGGGCTGACTTCGGGCGGACTGGGCGTGATCCGGTATCCCGACAGACTGGGGCTCGATTGTGAGTTTGTCCCCGGAATTATTGTTCCCCCGGTTACCAGCAGCCTGCCCAATAATGTGCCGGTCATAGTCAGAGATACGGCGCATTATACGGTACAGCAGAATGTTCCCTGCTTCGCAGACAGCGTGCTGCTGACGCCTACCCGCAACGGATGGAACCATCAATGGTCTGACGGGGCCACCGGTACTGCTACCCGGTATGCGGGAGCAGCAGGCAGATATTGGGTACGCTATCTTACCGCACCCTGCCGGCTGGTGACAGATACCTTTATTGTACCTCAGGTCAAACCCGCCCTGCGTATGGAATACAGCGGCAACGAATGCCGGCAGCAGCAGGACGGATACATCCGTATACAGCCTGGTGCAGGTGATGGCGCAACATATACATTTACCTGGAAAAACGATGAAGGCCAGACAATCCGCACTCATACTCCCGGCGCCGGCAGCGGTGATACGCTTGAAGGGCTCGGTCCGGGTGCTTATTCTGTCCGTGTATCAGGCAGTAACGGCTGTGATACACTGATACATTTTCTGCTGCCGGAACCCGACTATGAAGCTGCTTTTGAAACCGGGCAGTTCGTTTGTATGTACGATACGCTTCGCATCAGCAATACTTCCACAGGCAGCACGCTGAACGGATGGCATTGGGATTTCGGAGATGGCAGCACATCGTCATCCAGGGATCCTTATCATGTATATACCCGTGCAGGAGACTATACCATAAGGCTGATTTCCGCTCCCTGCCCGGATACGGCTTATGCCTCCGTAACGGTCGAAGATGCAGCGGTACCGGAGATAGCACTGAGCGATACTTCCCTGTGCCCGTCTGAAGAACTCATCCTTACTCCGTTTCCCGGTCCCGGATTCCTCAGCCTTATATGGGAAATTGGTGGTACAACACATTCTGTGGCAGATCTTAGTCCTCTGAAATATTCTTTTCACGAACCGGGTAATTATGATGTAAAGCTCCTGGCAGAATACCGTGCCTGTATCAGGGAGTCAGCAGTCAGTACGGTAACCGTACATCCTGATCCGGCGGTACGGCTGGGCCCGGATACCTCTGTATGCCCTGATGCGCAGCCGGTGCGGCTGGCGCCAGAGAGTCCGGATGGAACATGGCACACATTCAACTGGAGCACAGGAGCAAATACCGGACATATTATCACCGGAACACCGGGGGATTACTGGCTCGCCGTTACTTCCGAAGCAGGATGTACGGGATCCGACACGATCCGGGTGCTGAAATCATGCTACCTGGATATACCCAATGTGTTTTCACCCAATGGAGACGGTATCAATGATTACTTTTTCACTCCGGGCGTTCTTTCCGGGGACATCAGCAGCATCCGCATCCGGATATTCAGCCGCTGGGGCGAGTTGCTGTTTGAATCCGGTAACCTTTATGGGAAAGGATGGGATGGCAGCTATAAAGGTAAGCTCCAGGCTCAGGGAGTATATATATACCTGGTGGAAGCTTCTTTTCTGAATGGAAGACAGGAAAAACGACAGGGAAATATTACGCTGATACGATGAGTACAGACCTGTTTGTTTGTATTGATATGTGAAAAACCAAAATGCACCTAAAGAGCCATACCAGGGTTAGCGGAAACATGGATTTTTGTTTTAGCTAAAGTTATATCATCCTTCAATAACCCAGGTATTTTCCAAACCAACAGCTAAAAAACTGAAAATGAAAAAAAATCTTTTTACCCAAACTGTTTTTACGGCATTCCTGCTGCCGCTGGCCTTTCAGGCCGGTGCGGGCCAGGAAGAAAAGCATACTTTCAAACCGGACAATCCGGTACTTGCCCGGGAGTCTGCAGATGCGCTCAAAGAGCGTTATAATTCCGGGTCGCATGATCTTGTTTTTCTTGAGAATAAAGGAATGGTACAGGATCAGTACGGAAAGATACGGACGGATATAGATTTCTCCCTTTCAGGAGGTCCGGGTCTGAATGTGTTCGTCGGCGCCGGCAGGATCCATTACCAATGGTCGGCGCCTGTACCCGGATCGGAGGAAAAGCTCCGGATGTACCGTATGGATGTGGTGCTGAAAGGTGCTAATACCGGCGTTTCTGCAGTAAAAGAACTGAAACAGGATTATATAGTGCGTTATTTTAAAGGTGCATCCGGTGCAATTGTATCCGAATCTTTTCGCAAGATCACCTATCCCGATATTTATCCCGGCATAGACTGGGTATTATATGTCAATAAAGAAGGCAGTCTGCAATATGATTTTGTAGTACACCCGGGCGCGAAAGCTTCCGACATTCGGATCGAATTCGGGGGCGCTGAAAGCCTGAAGATCAACAAGGATGGCAGCCTTACGGCTACGACGCCGATGGGCAGTGTTACTGAGCAGCCGCCCTACAGCTTTATGACTGGCGGCGTAACTGTTCCTTCCGCCTTTGTGCTGAAGGGTAATGCCGTCAGTTTTAAAACAGGAAATTATTCCGGCCGGCTGACCATTGATCCTGTTGTGGACTGGATCAGCTATTACGGCGCCTCTGAGACGGATGCCAATAACCAGACGATATTTACCGATATGGCCAGCGATGAGACAGGTAACCTGTATTTCGTAGGCATAACAAGAAGCCCTACGCTTATTGCTACATCCGGCCAGGGCGAGTACGATAGCGAGATCTTCATATCTTACAATCCGAATGCTACAGCAGCGTCAGGCATCCTTTTTGTAGATGCCTTTATCGTAAAGTTCGATAGTACGGGCAAGCGGAAGTGGGCCAGCTACTATGGAGATTCGCTGACCGATGCGGCTTCCAAAGTGACCTGCGATCCTTCCGGGAATGTATATATGGCGGGCACAACCATGACGCTGGGGCTGGGACATGGCGCCAATGTTCACCAGACAACCGGCGACAGGAGTAAAGCCGACGCTTTTATTGTAAAGTTCGACAGCACCGGTAACCGGATCTGGCATACATACTACGGTGGTAGCGCAGAAGAGAGAGGTCTGGGACTGGTATGGGCAGATCCGGGATATCTTTATCTTGCCGGAGTCACCAAAAGTGCTACCGGTATTTCAGATGCCTCATACAACGTACATCAAACAGCCATAACCAATGCTCAGAATGAAGCCTTTCTCGCAAAATTTGACAGCTCCGGCCGTTTGATCTGGGGTACTTATTACGGTGGAGCGGGTGCAGATGCCGCACACGATCTGGCTATTGATCCGTACGGATATTTGTATATTGCCGGCGCTACAGCCAGCGCTGCCGGGATTACTGATACGAACAAGAACGTTTATATCAAAAATAAACCCCCAGGCTTTTTCGGCAGTACTTTCCTGGCAAAATTCGACACTACCGGCAACCGGGTATGGGGTACCTACTACGGCACCGGAAACGAGCTTTATGTAACTATTGCGGCAGATCCATGGGGACATATTTATATGACGGGATCAACTGGTATGATAGGTGCTGCAGCAGATTCGCAGTATTTCATTGTTGAAGGTGCGGCGCCGGTGTACCGCAAGCAGACCACCGCTTATGCCGCCGATGCCTTCCTGGTCAAATTTGACAGTAGCGGACAAGCGGTCTGGGGATCATTTACAGGTGGTACTTCTGTGGCGGGAGGCTCAGGTTCTGAATCCGTAACCTGTAATATGTATGGCGAAGTATACATCACAGGCGCTACCAATAACGCAAGCGGAGTAACAACCTCCGGAGCGTACAGGGAAATTTTTTCAGGTGGCATAACCGATGCCTTTCTGATGAAATTCGACAGTTCGGGCATTCTTCAATACGGTACCTATCTGGGTGATTCTGCTCAGGATTTCCGGCGGATCATACCCCTTACTACAGTACATCACTGTATGGTGCGTACCGACGGATTCGGCGGGGTATATGCAGCGGGCAATACACTCAGGAAAGCGTCCGGTTTCGGGGGGCTTGCCACTCCCGGTGCACACCAGGAAGCTTATGGCGGCGGTATTATCTTCAAATTCCTTGATTGTCCTTCATTGCCCCAAAGCCCGGAGATCACAGGGCCGGATACGGTTTGCGTATATAGCGAACAGACTTACTGGCTGCCCGATTCGTCGGGATATGTCTATACCTGGGCGCCCGATGCAGGATGGGGGCCGGGCGGTACGGCAGGAGATACGATCACGCTGATCGCTCCGGGACAAGGAGGAACTATTGCCGTCCATGCAACAATAAACGGGACGTGCGAAAAACGGATCGTTTCTACGGAAACCAAAACCCGTGATGTATATGTGCTGCCGGCGCCGGATCCTGCCATACAACCCGTAGAAGACACGCTTTATACCCAGCGCGCATACGCTTCCTACCACTGGGTGCTGGACGGAGACACGATCAGCGGAGCAACCGGAGCAAGCCATATAGTGCTGGAGAATGGTTTCTATTCGGTGATCGTGGAAGATGAAAACGGCTGCCGTGATACCTCGGACACCTATGAGGTTAATAATGTAAGCGTACAGGATATACATAACGCGCAGGGGAAAGTTCGTATATACCCGAACCCCGCCCATACAATCGTATATGTCAGCGCTTCCGTTCCGGTGAACCTGCTGCTGAGCGGAATAGACGGAAAGCAGCTTCTGCGCAGGGAAGCAGCGGATCAGATCGATATCAGTGAGCTGCCTGCGGGCGTTTATACGCTGTCTGTGATTACAGCCGATGGACGCCTGCTTCAGGTAGAAAAGCTGGTAAAAGCGGTACGGTAGGTAGTACTGTTTTTATTGTTTCCATCGCTGCCGGTGCGGGCTATACCTGTACCGGCAGTAATATTTCAGATAAATGAGACCCCGGGTTATACAGCCAGCCCGAGCTTCAGCGCCTTGTTGACCAATGCAGCGGTGTTCTTCACATCCAGCTTGAGCAGGATGTTGATCCGGTAACGTTTCACTGTATGCAGGCTCAGGAAAAGCTGCTGGGCGATCTCCGGATCCGTATGCCCGTTGACGATAAGCTGCAGGATCTCTACCTCGCGGGAAGTAAGATTGGATTTGGTCGTATAGATTCGTTTGTGCTTTACAGGGGCTTCTTCCATCTTTTCCCGGAGCGACGCTTCAATAAACGTTCCGCCATTATACACCGTCTCAATGGCGTTTACCAGGGTATCTTCTTCTGTCGTTTTCAGTAAATATCCGTGCACGCCATTTCGCAGTGCATTATGCACGTACAGCGGACTGTTGAAGTTGGTCAGCATCAGTATTCTGATGCGGGGATATGTTTTCAGTATGAGCGGCGCCAGCTCATCTCCCGATTTATCGGGAAGCTGTATATCCAGCAGCAATATATCAGGAACCATACGCTCCAGTCCGTGCATCAGTTCTGTACCGCTGCCAAAAGCCCCAGCCAGCATAATATGCGAATGCCGGGACAGAAGCATCTGCATACCCTGCATGATCAGTGGGTGATCGTCTGCTATAGCTACCTGTATGCTCATGATTGTACCCTGTTTAACGGATGGTAACCGATACCTGCCAATTTAAGGTTTTCCAGATTAAATTCGATATGTATCGTCGTACTTTTCCCTTTTACGGACGTTATGGAAAGATATCCCTGCAGCACCTGCACCCGGAAGCGGAGGTTCTGGAGGCCAAACCCGTTATGCTCCTCTTCTGTATCAAAGCCGATGCCGTTGTCTTCCACCATAATACTTAATATGCCCTCGTGCTCCACGACCTGTATCTCGCCCCGTGTAGCCTGTGCATGTTTTATAATATTCTGTACCAGTTCCTGGATAATGCGGTATAACATCAATTCCACTGCTTTGGTTATGGGCTCGGACAGATTGTAAAACCGGATGTCTATATGCAATTGCCCTGTGGCATTAATGCTTTCGCAATAAGTTTCCAGCGCTTTTTGCAGATTATGCCGGATGAGGATGTCCGGCATGAGATTGTGCGCGGTCTTGCGTACTTCTTCACTGGTATCCTCAAGCATATGTATCGCTTTGTTGAAATGTGCCGCAGGGGAGAGCGCGGGATAATCTTTCTTCATGGTGCTCAGGTACATTTTTACGGTAGCCAGCATCCCCCCGATACCATCATGCAGCTCACGTGCGATCCGCAGCCGTTCTTTTTCTTCCCCGTTCATCATGGCTTTAAGCTGACCTATTTCCTGCGCTTTTAATAATAATTCCTGCTTTTGCTGAAGGATATCCTGCTCCTGCTGCAGGATCCGGATCTGCCTTGTCTGCAGCTTCTGTCTTTGACGGTAATTATGGTAAACCCCCGTGAATATGATAACGAGCAACACTGATCCGCTTATGGCACCGCCAATCCAGATATTTTTTTTCTCAAGTTTTTTTTCCTGCCGGGCAATGAGCAGTTGTTTCCGGATAATCTCTTTGTCTTTATTGGCAGTCCGGTATTTTATTTCAAGCTGATTTACATTGTTGGTTATTTCCCGGCCGGATATACTATCCTTTAGCTCTGTATATGCCTGCATGTGTTTATATGCCTGTGGATATTGTTTTTTTGCCGCATAGAGCGCGGCCAGCGTTTTATTCGTAGCGATCAGGTCATTGGCCAGCTTCAGCTCCCGGGCCCTGTTCATGGCTGAAAGCAAAAAATGTTCGGCCTCTTCGTATCGGTGCAGTCGGTAGTAGACTTCGCCGAGCAGCGCTGTTGAGGCTCCGGTGTATAACGGGTTGATTGCTTTGCCCAGAGAACGGGATTCCAGCAAAAAACCTAAGGCCTGTCCGGGCTTGTCCATAGCAAGGTAAAGTTCTCCCAGATTGGTAAGCGCTGCTATCTCCAATACGGGCAGCCCGTATTTACGCCCTATATGGAGGCCTTCCTGGAAATAAATACGGCTTGTATCCCATTTTTTCTGATGATGATAACACAGTCCTTTATTGATCAGGATAGATCCCAGCACTTCGTGATTTTGCTGCTGCCGGGCTATTTCCTCCGCTTTATTTAAATAAGGAAGCGCCTGATTGAACCGTTTCAGATCAATCAGCATCGTGGCAAAATTGTTGCATACCTGTGATCTGGTAGTTCCGGGTGGAAACTGCTCTGTAAGCCACATAGCATAATAATACAGACGCGAGGCCTGTTCATACCTGCCCATATTCTGATATAAAATACCAATGTCGCTGTAGGCAATGGCCATGTACATATGCTGTCTATCCAGATAATAACAATATGGAATTGCTTCCGCAAGCAGCTGAATACCTTTTTCATACAATCCTTTTTTTGCATACAGGTTACCCAGCCGGAATAAGGAGGCCACAATACCGTGATAATACAGCGTTTTACGACTTTGAGATAATGTATACCGGAAAATGGACAAGGCGCTGTCCGGGAACGTGGCCTGTATTCTTGTTCCCAGCACGATAAGGTCCCGTATGGACCCGGTATCTTCCGGTTCAGGCGTCAGCCGGAGTATTCCATCTTCCTGATCGTGAATAACCTGCTGCGGCCATACAACAGCCGGCGAACCTGTCAGCAGGATATAAACAGCAAGGACCCGGATAATAAATTTTATGTGTATCCTACCTGCTTCCATGCCTCGCTATCCTCATTTCTGTAAAAATACAGAATTAAACTACACAGCTTTTTGCATTATAAAAATAATTACACATCTAAAGAGGTTTATTTCCGGGCTGGAAATGGAACAATTTTATTGCCGCATAAATATACGGTTTGTATATGTGGCACTATTTTCTAAAACATTAAATCGCCTGTTATGAAAAGAAGAATTTTTATGTTGACGACAATCTGTTGCTGTAGCTTTACCGGCCTCCATGCACAGTGGGATATCAAGGAGAATAATGTCTGGGCATTCGGGAGTGGATCGGGGCTGGATTTCAACACCTCCAGCCCCCCGGCATTGTTCCAGACTGCTGTGACCAACCAGGAGGGTTACGCTTCTGTCTGTGATACCTCCGGCCAGCTTTTGTTTTATACACAAGGACGGGAAGTCTGGAACAGGAACCACCAGATGATGCCCAACGGTTCTGACCTGTTTCCGATACTATCGACCAGGCTGGCGCCATATAGCGGTCCGCAGGGTGCGCTGATCGTACCTGTGATCGGTACTACGGACCGGTATTATGTGTTTTCCCTGGAAGCGACCAGCAACCACCGGTTTCAGGCCAACGGCGATTCTGCGGTGAGCAGATTATGGTATTCTGTTGTTGATATGTCGCTGAACGGAGGGCTGGGAGATGTGGACCCGGCCGGCAAGACGACCCTGATAGACTCGGCATTATCCGGCAATATGATTGCTGTACGGGGAGACGCATGTAATACCATATGGGTATTGGTGCATCATACTCAGGACCCCGTTTTTAAGGCGTACCGCATTACGGCAACCGGTATTGATCCCCAGCCTGTTGTGTCTTCGACGGCCAGGCTTATTGCTCATGAGCAGGCTTACCGGGAAAGTAATATGCGCATATCTCCCGACAACCGGACACTGGCGCGGTGCAGCAGAGGTATAGGTATCAATGGGATCGGACTGGAATTGTATGATTTTGACCCTGCAACAGGTGTCGTGTCCAATGCCAGGCTTATAGACGAACGCCTGGGAACAACAGTCGCTTTTTCGCCGGACGGTTCAAAATTATATGCCGTGGGATTGCATTGGCCAGGCCCATACTATGCGTTATTTCAATTTGATGTATCCCTGACTAATACATCAGACATCAGGGATTCGAGAATAACAATTGATTCTCCTTCCCAATGGCTGGACCTCCGGCTGGCGCCGGATGGAAAGATCTATCACATCTGTCATGATGGTACGCCTATGGTTGGCAGACAGATCAATTGTATTAATGACCCCAATCAGTCGGGACTTGCCTGTAATTATACCAAGAATGTCATCCAGTTTCCCACTACCGGTCTGCCTATGATGACTCAGCGATTCCCCAACGAATATGTACGGGCAATGGCTGCACAGGATACCATCGCCATAAAATCCCTGGATACCGTTGTCTGTCCGGATGCGGCACAGATTGCGCTCGAGGCTCCACCCGGCTATACCCATTATGACTGGAACGACGGCGCCACCAGCGCCAACCGTACGGTTACGCAGCCGGGTACCTACTGGGTACAAAGCTATAATCTTTGTGATCTCCGGATCGATACCTTTGTGGTGGGGCACCGCAGCATAGTTCCTGCCGTGATTACGGCCAATGGCTATATGCTGACCACCACCCATCCCTACAGCACGTACCAGTGGTACCGGGGAGGAACACGGATAGACGGCGCCACAAACGCTACCTATACGGTCATCATGAACGGAAATTATACAGTTAAGGTAACCGACAATAATGGATGTACCGATTCATCCGCTGTATACCCGGTAACAAATGTCTCTGTACATGAATTGCAACGGGCGGGGAATGCCGTTTATATTTATCCCAACCCGGCGCGTACTATGGTGCATATAGCTGCTTCCGTACCCGTTCACGTATCGGTAAGCAGCCTGGACGGAAAGGTCTTGCTGCAGCAGCACAATGCGAAAGATATAGACATCGCCATGTTGCCGCCAGGCGTTTATCTGCTTACTGTTGTGGATGAGCACGGACGTCTCCGGCAGATGGAAAAATTGATAAAAGAATAAGGATATATAGGTACTCTTACCTAAATTTTATTATAAAATACTGCTGATGTAGCTTTTTTTGCTTTATCAGCAGTATTTTTGCGTAGAAGGTGCTAAAAGAAAAAAACAGTAAATCCCTCATTTTTTTTAGCATTATCGGCAGTATTTTTGTACATAGTATAGTCTTAAATTTAAACTTAACATAATAAAAAACCCTATGTTTCTCCGATTTTCTTTATTAGAATTTTTTACCAAATTATTTTGTGCTGGTATTTTTACCTGCGCCGTTACAAATGTTTCCGGCCAGACAATACAGAATGGTGATGGTAGTTCCCTGAAACAATTCTGGTGTAATGATGACACACTTCACCATATTATCGGAGAGCCGGCAGGAGGTAGCTTTAGCGGATGTGGGGTCATAGAAATTAATGGCCAATGGTATTTCAATCCTGTGGTCGCGACAAGCGGGACAGATGGGGTATATAATTGCATGCTCACATATACACCTCTGCAGGGAGATCCGGTATCAAAAAGAATTGATGTGTTTAAACATACCATTAACTTCCTTGAGGATAGCATTATTACCTGTGATGGTAGTTTTTATTTGTTAGTAACAGCAGTATTACCTGTTGGTGCAGATAACTGGAACTGGTCTCCGGGTGCTGCTTTGGATGATTCTACCCAAAAAGGTACGGGAGGAGTAACTTACGAAGATGCATACTATGTGTATCGTATAACCAATGGAAGTAATGGATGTACAACCACGGATACTGTTTATGTATATTATGAAGGGGTAAGGGCAGAAGCATCAGCTTCTAAGGATACGATTTGTGTGCATGAAGTTGTCGATTTTTCCGCTGATTTCCAGGATGCAACTTATGGATACACCTGGAACTCCGGAGATGGAGTGGCAGGGTCAGGGACCGCCTGGCAACATGCTTATATCCAGGATGGGATTTATGATGCAACACTTATTGTTAATAATGAGCATTGTAAGGATACAGCTATCATACCGATTGTGGTACGGGGCTTTGATATTGAACTGAGTGCCAGTACATTACTGGCAGACCGTGGTACGCCGCTTACACTGCAAACCGCTTCAGGGGAGTCATACCGTGTTACAGCGTGGTATCCCAACGAACTGTTTAGTGACCAGTCTGCTTATAATCAGCAGACTTTGGCAGATACTACCCGTACCTATACGGTAGTGGGAGAATCCGCTTATGGTTGCATTGACAGCGCAGAAGTAACTGTAGAGGTGAATCCGCTTGTATTTATACCTTCTTCTTTTTCACCGAATGGAGATGGCAGGAATGATTTCTTCCGTGTGGTGGCCTGGGGCGATCCGATCGCTGTAACCCAGTTCCGTGTTTATGACCGCTGGGGACGTGAAGTATGGGCAGCAAACGGTGCTAATGCTCTTACCGGCTGGGATGGTACGCTCAACGGGGCGCCGGCAGAGATGGGCGTATATTTCTACGTATTTGAAGGTACGCTTCCTTCCGGGGTTACTACCGCGCAGCAGGGAGATGTGACGTTGCTCAGATAATAAACCTGAGTTCAGGATAAAAGGGCGAATTACTATATTTGTTTTGAGGTGAAAATAACCTGAGACAGAACTTCGATTATCTGCAAAATTTGAGTATGTTAACCGAAGGTTTGTAGCGGGCGTAAATAAACCACACACATTAAAAAATAATAGTATTGCACCTCCTAATAGTTACACTTCACATCTTTGTCATTTTTAATCAAGGTTTAATGGCATTGATATTGTGGATAAGAAAAAACAATACGCTCGCCAATAAAATCATCGGGTTAATTATTTTTATCCCGGTAGTTGCATTCACCAGCAACCTGCTGATTTACCTTGAGATAATATATCCTGTATTTATCCTGATATATTTAAATGTTGCTGTCGGTTTACTTTTTGGTCCTGCACTGTTATATTATTTCAATTTAATGATAGGAAAAAAAATAAAGCTGAAGTGGAAACACCTTCTTCATTTAATACCATCATTTGTTGCAGTGGTTGTTTCGCTTCCGCTTTTATTTTTAAATCAGGAGGAAAAAACCGAACTGTTAACCCTTGTTAAGGCGGGAACGGATGACACTACCAATATATTAGGCCTTGCTCTTTTGCTTCATATTCTTTCTTACCTGTTTCTGAGTTGGAACATGCAAAAAAAGCATTATGCCGATGTAAAGTCATTTTTTACAGGTATCGGGCATATTCGGTATCATTGGATACGGAAATTTATTCTTTGGCTGATGATTTTAAATGTTTTGTTTATTGTCGCATACCTGATCCCCGTAATTTTCTCGCCCGGCTTAATGATGTATGCTGATTTAGTGGCAACACCTCTTTTAACTTTTTTAATTTATCTTTTTATTCTCATTACTGGTTTTTCTAATCAAGCTATATTTACCGGCACTCAATACGAGGTATATACAAAAGAGCTTCTTCCTTTTAATGAATATGTTGAAGAGGCGGATAGCCGCAAAAAATATGTAACCTCATCCTTAAAAGAATCCCAAATAGATGAGCTGCACCTGGAATTGCTTACGCATATAACAGAAAGCAAACTATATTTCAGCCCGGATTTGACCATTAAAAAACTTGCTGATAACCTTGGCTTCCAGCAGCATCATCTTTCACAGGTGATAAACCAAAAGGTTAATATGAACTTCTTTGATTTTATTAACTCATACAGAGTTGAAGAAGCCAAAGAAAAGCTTCAGCATATACAACAATGCAACCTTACCATAGAAGGTATAGGAACGGAATGTGGGTTTGGTTCACCTTCAGCTTTTTACAGGGCTTTCAAAAAAAGTACCGGTCTTACCCCCAGCCAGTACATAAAACAGCTTTAATCCTTCCGTTTTAGGTAAAATCAACTTTCACTTTAGAAAGTGAAAGTAAAAGTGCTGTGTTTTATTTGCAGAACCATACCCCTCAACATACTTTTGCCTAATCAAACAGTTAAACAATAAAAAAAATAATTATGAAAAACAACTACACAAAATCTGTGCTAATGAAAAAGGTATCTTTATTCTTTTCAGTAAGCGTTTTTACTATTGCTGTGCATGCACAGCCTGTATTAACATCTGCATCGGCTGCTCCGATTGGAACAAAAACGTACGGATACGATATTACGGGAATCTTTACCCATACCGCTGCGGGTCCGGCACAATCATGGGACTATTCATCTGTTGCACATGATGCATCTACTTTTTATTTTATAGATGTGCCTTATTCAGGGCTCAGTCAGCAAATCAAAGACACATTTCCTGGTGGAAACAATGCGTCTGAACTATATTTTGGTGTAACAAAAACTGCCACAATTGTCGGGAAATTTGACAACACATATCAGGCTACTTTAGGTCTTGCTTTCACATCGGGCTTTCAGAAATATGCAGTGCCTGATACCTTTTTAATTATTCCTATGAATTATCAGGATGCATTTGATAAAAGGGAGTATGACGCTTATGGTACATTAAAAACGCCTTTTGGAACATATAATGATGTTGTCAGAATTAAAGAAGATATTGCAGCGGATAATAAGTTCAGATATCTCTATTTTCAGTTTGAACCGGTATATAGAATTTTGATGGAATACAAAGTTGAAAAAACCACTCAGGCTATTGACGGAAAACAATTTTACAATCTTGATTATACAACCAGTAGCATAGAGCAGTCTGCTGATGAGTCAAACTTTCAGATTTACCCAAATCCTTCGGGTGGTGTTTTCCAAATTAGAAACAATCGGAATGAATTAACCAATGTGGATATTTCTAATGCCCTTGGCGAAAAGATATACTCTTTAAACAACGCTTATTTAAACAATGTATTGATAGATTTTTCTAATCAACCGAAAGGAATGTATTTTATAACTATTGACACCGGAAAGGAAATTATCACCAATAAAATGGTGATTCAATAATCAACTAAAAACAAACTATTATTATCTCATTGTAAACGAACGATCCCGGCTCATCAGAGCCGGGATCGTTCGTTTTATCAGGTATCAGCTTATATTCTCCATGTACTAATGTCGTACGCCGAGCTTTTTAGTCCATATCTGCTTGCCCGTTTGTACTACCAGCAGGTACTGCCCGGAAGGAATATGAGATGTGGATACTGTATAATGATTATTCCCCGGTGTCACAGTGATCCGTTCTATTTGTCGTCCGGTAATGTCATATAAAGTAATCGTACCTGTGGCGGCACCGTCATGAAATGCGATCTCCACCTGTTCATCTGCCGGGTTGGGATAAATGTTTACCTGTTTTTCCGGATGAATACTGCCGATACCTGTTTCTTCGCCCAGATCGTATATGTAGAAATCATCTACTGCGGCTTCAACAGTACCCTGTCCCTGGTTGGGTAAATTATTGGCCACACGGTCTGTGGCAATAAATTTAAGCTGTACAGATGTGGCTTGCGGAAGATATTCTTTTACGGAGAATATCCGACGACGCCAGTTATGGTCTGCCTGGAAGGTGTTTTCTACAGCATGGAACCAGAGCGGGGCGCCACCGGCTCTGATCTGCACCTGCCAGGGGTCGGTGCGAGCATTGCTTCCCCGGTTGTTGGAGAACCACCGGTAATAGGATATTACCGGATGCTGGTAGCCGCTCAGATCAAATACAGGGGTAATGACGCTTGTAGAACCGTTATCTACATCGGCCTCATTGACATTGGTTGGATTGGCAGGCGAAGACGGATTTGCTGTAACAAGACATTTCCCTTCGCTGCTTCCCGGTGTACGATCGGCGCCCGGCTGGCACTGAAGCACGCCCATGACACTGTTCAGGTAAGAGCCCACCGGTACTGCCTGTTCCCAGATGCCATCAGTAGCATTATCGCCCGGAGCATTACCGATCTGCCATCCGCTGAGTTCCGAATCAAAATTAATCCGCTCTTTGGAGCCGATACCTACGCCGAACTGATAAGGGATCGTAGACTGTGTTGTAGGTAGGGTAGGGTTAAAGTCTGCGGGAGCAAATGAAGTCGCAGTTGCTCCTGTGTAATCATATAACGCGAAATAGTAGTCTACAATGCTGCCGGCTGCCTGCCCGGGGATACTTCCTGAAAACAGCATATTATTGGTTGACGATGCTGTCATATCTGCGGTGATCCATGCCGTATCGCCTCGTAAGCGGTAGCAGAGCTTAATGTCTCTGAATAAGGGGAAATTATCGGGAGGGAGCTGTACTTCTGCTGTAACAGCAGCGACAGTGCTTGCCTGCTGGTTGGGTACTTCGTCATGTATTACTATGGCATTGGCCAGCAGATAGATGCCATGGCGGGCAAAGGCAGCAACTATATCTTCAAAATTAGGTGTGCCGTTGCTGATATCGTCATCGTCATCATCATTCAGCAAAGCTGAGATCAGTACATCATGATATACGGCGCCTTCCATACCGTTGGGGCCGTCAGGGGTATCATACCATGTCTTTGTAAAAATTTCCATCATTTTCGGTACATCTCCCAGATAGGTGGCGAGTGTCCACCAGGCTCCGGCGATAATCTCCCCATCAGCATGCACCTCACCCCGAATATGCTGAGGATACACTTTCAGATCCTGATCGTACCGGCGTATAAAGCCATTGCCGCTGGTATAGGCGCCACTACCCAATACCGGATTATGTGTAATGCCTAATGCCCAGATATCAGCTTGTCCTTCGTTCAGTGCGCCGTTGCGCATACGGTCTCCGACCTGCCATGTGTAAAAATTTTGTGCAATAGCATGTCCGTATTCATGGTATACAATGTCGGCGCACATAGCAAATGAGTTGCACCCGTTACCGGCCTGAAGAAAGTTGAGTGTATTCGGACCTCCGTTATAAAAGGCATTACAATTTCCTGAAACATCCACATTGGTATTGATCGGGATATCCAGCGCTGTGAAGTTTGTCAGGTACCCTTTCATAAAATCATGTACTTTATTTACGTGATAGTATGCGTTTACGAAACGGGTAGCGGATGGGCTGGTATCGGGGAAGGTATATGTAGTACCGTTTGAGGTAATGGTATGAGTGAATGATGGCGTATTGTTATTGCCACCGGTTTGTGCATCACGTACCCTGGCCCACCTGCCTCTGAGTGCAATAGTAGCGGTTTGGGGTAATGTTAGAGATGGCTCGTTCAGGATTCCGGCCGTGTCGGTATAATATTGGTTGCCACCAATTGTGATCCGCAGGTTGGCCAGCGGTTCCGTTAGCGGTGGATCGGAAGGCGTCAATGGATGGATTGCTCCCTGTACATTCAGGTCCACATTATCTTTCACTTCATTGTCACGGTATAATAATTGCCCGTTTACTGCGTCTATATAACCGGTCAGGGATGTTTCTGCACCATTGACAATACCATCGATTTTAAAAGGCCATGCCGGATGCAGGGCGTATCCGTATTCTGAAGGGACAGGGAACCATTCCCAATCTGTTGTTGTTTGTCCTGAAATTGAGAAATGATTAATATTTTCTATTGCTGTCGCCAAAGCAACTTCGGAAGATATGGCTGGTGTGCTGTGCATTTCCGGATCTCCGTATGAGTAATTCCGTATGCGTACGAGTTTTCCATCCTGTGTAAACCGCAGGGTCAGGCGGGCAAATGTTACTTTATGCCCGGAGAAAAGCTGCTCGAAGTGTGCATACCCGGCATGGGACGCCGTGCTGGTGTGCGTCAATTTCCAGCCGTTTTTAGAAATGCCAACTGCCGGTAATATCTGCTCCAGGCAGTAAGTTGCCTTTTCTGTAAGCGAATTTCCCGGTACCGTGATTGCAGGTCCGTACAAATCACGGTGCATGCCGGTTATCCTGTCCCGGTGACTGACCCATCCGGTCATATACCCGGGAAAGGAGGCCGGAGCCACCTGAGTAGTATGCGGAAGTGCATGAAAGCGTGAAAACACAGAATAGCTGTAATGAATGTTATCCTGCCCTGTAGCCGGATTTATAAGCAAGATCATCAGCACAAATCCGAAAAGTTGTTTCGTTGGAATCATTTTGTTTTTACGTTAAGATTGCTAAGGGAGTATTTTTCATGAAAGCCTAATGATCAAAAGTATCTGATTGTATCAATCCAAGGCATAGGTATTTCACGAGTATTTCATTTTTTAATGTATTCGACAGGGAGGCAAATAAAGCGGCGTGTTTCACGGAGAGATACAACTTCATGTGCAATATAAGTTAATTTCAGGCAATGCCCGCCATCTTTTTATCTGTAATTAACCGTTTTGATTTGATTACGTTGTCTGATTATAATAGTTATATGGAATATTATCACAAACACAAAACTTACAGGTATGATTTTTATAGAATGCTATCTGATAAAAGTATTGTTTCACTTTAAATGAGAGTATATGAAGCAAATTGTATCTGCGTTGGTCATTGTTGTATTTATTACCGGACTAACCGCCTGCAGCAGCAGTAAAAAGGCCGCTACCGGCCCTTATGTAAACAGTTTTTACTTAAAATTGAAGAAGGAAATACCAGACGCAAGGATTTTCAAATCAGGTGATACGGTAAAAGTAATTTATCCTGAGTTGGCTATGTTTGATTTTGGTAAAGATGAGATCAAACCGAATGCACTACCATCGTTTAAGCGATTTGCATCCGTTCTGAAAAAATATGACCGCATTCATTTCATTATCAATGGACATACGGACAGTATCGGAAGTGATGATGTAAACAGGGGATTGTCGGAAAGCCGGGCAAAAAATACCAAACAGTTGATGGTTGATAACGGTATATCGGACAACCGTATGCACACAAACGGCCGGGGAGCATCACAGCCTGCTGAGAGTAATGCTACCAAAGAAGGGCGTCAGGCCAACAGAAGGGTAGAGTTCCTGCTGTACGATACCAGGAAGGATTAATAATACTTATTAGATGCGTGAAATGTGTTTGATGTGGGGGATGTGTTATTCACATTTACCACATCAAACACATTTCACACATTTTCCAGCTACCGGATGATAACTTATGCTGAAACAGCCTGCTGCACCAGTTCTGCTGCTTCGCTCAGCAGGATGGCGGATTGTACCTTCAGGCCTGAATTTTCTATCAGTTCCTTTGCTACTTCGGCATTGGTTCCCTGCAGTCGTACGATAATCGGGATATTGATATTCCCCAGATTATTATAGGCTTCAATAACGCCTGCGGCTACGCGGTCGCAGCGAACGATACCACCGAAGATGTTGATCAGGATCGCTTTTACATTGGGATCTTTCATGATGATGCGGAATCCGGCTTCCACGGTTTGTGCATTTGCGGTACCGCCCACATCCAGGAAGTTGGCCGGTTCGCCACCCGCCAGTTTGATCATATCCATAGTAGCCATAGCAAGTCCGGCGCCATTGACCATACAGCCTACGTTGCCATCCAGCTTTACATAGTTCAGATTATGCTCGCCGGCTTCTACTTCTGTGGGGTCTTCTTCGCTTTTGTCGCGCAGGTCGGCGAGGTCACGGTGGCGGATCAATGCATTGTCGTCAAGATTCATCTTGCAGTCCACAGCCACAATTTTGTCATCTGCGGTCTTGAACAGCGGGTTGATCTCCAGCATGGCGCAGTCCAGCCCAACGTAGGCATTATACAGGTTTGTAACAAACTGTACCATACTTTTGTGCGCTGCCCCGCTCAGCCCGAGATTAAATGCGATCTTACGGGCCTGGAAGCCTTGTAAAGGCAGATTCGGGGCTACCCATTCCCTGAATATTTTTTCGGGCGTATTGTGTGCGACTTCTTCAATATCCATGCCTCCCTCGGTAGAATACATGATCACATTTTGTTGCTTGGCGCGATCGAGGAGGATGGAAAGGTAAAATTCCTTTCGTTCGCTTGGCCCGTCATAGTACATATCCTGGGCGATCAGTATTTTATTTACCTTTTTACCTGCTACACCGGTCTGTATGGTTACCAAGGTGTTGCCGAGTATATTTTTGGCTACGGTTTCTGCATCTTCAGCGCTTTTGATCACTTTTACGCCATGCTGTTCCGGTACTTCTTTGATGGTTCCTTTCCCACGTCCGCCTGCATGGATCTGGGCTTTCAATACAGCAAATTTGCTACCTGTGGCAGCAGCGATCTCCTTATAAGCTTTTACGGCTTCATCTGTGTTGTCCACAGCAATACCTTCCTGAGTGGGTACATTATAGCGTTTCAGTAAATCTTTGGCTTGATATTCATGCAGGTTCATTCTACGGAAAATTTTTGCAAAGGTAATTGTTTCAGTGGTTTTATGGGGATTAAAATCAAGTTACATGTTTTTATGTTTAAGACACCGACTTTCCTTCTCTGTTTCTTATATGTTATGGCCTGCCGGTAGCGGTTCCCATTGGTTGGGGAAAGCTTTTTCGCCCCGGGAGCCTGCGTGATTGGGTAATATGAGTAGAATCTGTGTACCTTCTGCGGCGTTAATGCTTACAGATCCGTTATAGTGGTCCGCAATTTTAAGTATACTGCTTAGCCCCATACCATCTTTCAGCTTTTCCGGGTCAATACCCCTGCCGTTATCTTCGACCAGCACTTTAACCTTTTCAGCATCAAAACGGATATCTATACTGGCTTTTGTCGCATATGCATGTTTGATCACATTCTGGATGAGTTCCCGGACTACTCTGAAAATGAGTAACTCGTTATTCACATCCCGTTCTGCCTGTGGTTGTTCATGTGTGATCGTGATTCCAATAAAAAGCCCTTTGTTTACATGATTGACAAACTTATGCAGCTCCTGTTCCAGATTAAATTCTTCTGTATTCAGATTGTATACGGATTGATGGAGGATATCTTTAGCTGAGGAAAGCACATTTATGAGCTCTTCAAAGCGACCCTTTATCGCCGGATCGGTATATTTTGTTTTCTGGTGGATAAATTCATGTCTGATCATCTCAATGTCTTTATATAACGTATGCCGTAGATAGTGGGCAATATGCGATCTTTCTTTTTCCTCGGCTTCCACTCTTGTTTCCAGGATGCGAAGGCTGTGATCCTGATCTGCCTGTTGCAATGTGCGGCGCATCAGTGAAAGCTTGCGTTTATAGCTTTGGTAATATAGTACGGATAATATAGCTGCAGAAGCGAAGATTATCAAAATCAGGGTAATAAGGAATTCCTTTTTTTTCAGGATCTTGTTCTGCTCCATCATCAGGATCCTACCGTTAATAATATCCCTGCTCCCTTTCTGTATGTAATAGTCCCGTTTGAGACTGTTTATCTGTGTTTCTTTTTCATGGTTCATGAGGGTGTCATGAATATTCTGGTATCGCTGCAGGTATTCATAGGCATGTTTATAATCGGCTTTTTCGGTATATGCGTGCGAAAGCAGCTTATATATTTTTTCCTGTGTGCGATAACTGAGATGTCTGGAGACAGCAGTATCGGCAAAAAGTATAAGCAAAGTAATGACCGTGTTAGCCGATGAGATACGGCGCTCCTGCAGCAGCTTTCCGCATGTTGCAATAAGGCTATCGGGTGTGTCTGATACTTCCTGCCGGTGTTGCGCATCTGATATCAGGGGCAGCCATATGAAGTAGGCCAGGAGCGCTATAAATACTAACGGGAGTTTAGCAGCAGTCTTCATTTCAGATAATTTTTAGTCGCTGCTGTCCAGCATATTTAGTTCCAGCGCCATTTTTACCAGTCCTACCGTATTCTTTGCCTTGAATTTCTGCAGTAGCTGTATACGGTATTTTTCGACTGTTCTGAGGCTGAGAAAGAGCTCGTCCGCGATTTCCTGGCTTGTAAATTCATCCACGATAAGCTTCAGTACCTCTTTTTCTCTTCTGGTGAGGGATGGAGCGGATGATGATTTCTGTTTTTTCAGCCGGAGCATATTGTTCAGCAATTCTTCTTTAAGAGCAGGGTCTATATACTGCTCATTGCGGGATACTGCTTCTATTGCGGTGATGAGCGCATGTTGGTCTGTATTTTTCAACAGATACCCCTTGCATCCGTTTTGCAGCATACTCCTTACATAAAAAGGGGTATCAAAGCCGGTAAGCGCAATAATCCTGATATCAGGGTAATGTTTTGTTACGGATACTGCCGCCTCATCACCGGTAATGCCCGGCATTTGTATATCCAGGAGCAGAATGTCCGGAGCGTTCTGTTTAAGACCTTCCATTAATGCCGCTGCGTTTTGGTACTCGCCGGTTACACGAATATGTTCATACTGCGAGAGCATGTTTTTTATGCCGCTGATGACCATCGGGTGATCATCTGTAATAGCGATACGGATCATACGCGTATTATTTTGTCATTATTCAGATCAAATTCAAGATCAATCGTGCTGCCGGCATTTTCATCATGCTGAACTTCCATGTTGCCGCCGGTTTCGGAGATCCTGTTTTGCAATATATGCCATTCTGATGCGTCATTGTTATTATCCGGACTGAAAAGACCGTTTGTTTCGATTGTGACAAAAAGGGATGGAGAAGACCAGTTCAACTGGATGTCCATTTTTTCGATATGTGTGCTTTGGTGAAGCAACTGCATAACGATATCCTGCAGCATGATGAAGATGTTTTTTTCCAGCTTGGGGTTCAGCTCAATACTATTTCCATACGACTGAAAGTCTATAGAGATATTGTTGGCTTTGGAAGTGTATTTGCAGAACAACTGCAGCGCTTCTTCTATGCCGCCTTTCAGCAGGATGTCGGGCATAAGATTATGGGAAATTGTCCGTACGTTCCTTGCTGTATTATCCAGGATGCGGATGGCTTCCTGAAACGGTACAGAGTGTAATAAATCCTGCTCTTTTCCTGCAAGTATGCTTGCATTCATTTTGGCGACAGACAGCAGGCTTCCCACTCCATCGTGTAATTCCTGCGCTATTCTTTTTCTTTCATTTTCCTTTCCTTCTATGGCTGCGTACATTTTTCTGAGGACGGATTCCTTTTCTTTGAGCAGGATTGTTTTTTCCAGGAGCTCTTTTTTTCTCCGGATATTTTTTCTGAAAAAGAAAAGTAATAACATACCCGATGCACCTCCCGCACCGAGCAGGTAAACAATCCTGTTTTTTTCGGAAATAGCGTTTGTGATTTCTATCCGGGATAATTCCTGGGCTGCGAGAATATGTTCCTGCTTTACTTTTTGGGCGCGTTTTTCCATTATGGCCATAGTCTTTAATGCCTCCTGATTAGATACACTATCCCTTAGCGATATGTATTTATCAAGGAAAAAATATGCCATCCTGAAATTTCCGGCTTCTGCGTGTAGATTCGAAAGTCCGTTATAGGAATCTGTCAGGAATACCCGCATATTGAGTTTCGTGGCGAGGGTAATGGATTCATTCCATATCTGTTCAGCCCAGCGTTTTTCTCCGAGAAGATATAAGCTGTTTGCTACCGGAGCCAGTATTCCCAACCGGTTATGGTCTTTTGCCTGCTCCAATACATAACGATATGCTTCTTTTTTGAGTTCCGGTTCCTTGTTTTGAATCAGATTAATATTACAGGTGGTGATCAGGATCATTTCCGTATCTCCGAACGTACTGCTGATCCTGTGTGCCTCATGATAACAGTGCAGAGCCCGTGCGGAATCATTTTTTGCCAGGTAATAATTACCGATTCGGTTCCATGAGTTCCCCAGTTGTTTCATGTCCTTTTCTTTTTCTGCCCATTCTTTCCCCAGCCTGAGATAAAGCAGAGAGTTGTCGGAGTTGCCCAAATGTCTCCATATCCCGGCCATATTGTTATAAATATACGCCCGGTACAATTTAATGTTTTCGTATTGATACAGAAGCCTTATTGCAGCATAATAGTATTCTGCCGCTTCTTCAGGAAATCCTTGTAAAAAGGAGCATGTACCGACCCCGGCATAAGCTGGAATATGCCAGTGCGAAGGCGCTGGAATTTCAATCAGCATTAAATTGAAAAAACTATCGCTTGCAAACAGCCTGCCTGCTCCATATTCCCATTCAGCAAGCTTGAACAGAGCCTGGCCTATTCCATTCCGGAATTTTATGCTTTTGCTTTGGCTGTATGAGCTTAATGCGATTGCATATGCGCTGTCTTTATCGTATGGGTATAATGCCGTAGCATAATCCAATACTGCCATGATCTTTGCTGTATCAGATTTTGCTGCTATGATAGCTGGCAGATGTTGTCCTGCAATAGAATCAATATGAGCAGAGGTGGTCTGAATTCCCGGCAGAAGCGAGTACAGTATTATTTGAATGATACGCTTCATACTATTATGCAAAAATATCCAATCTCCTTGTCGAAAAACCGGGTGTTTACACGGTATTTTCAAATTGGTGGGTTTTCCCGTATTGTGACGTACGTGTAACAAAAATACTTTTGTAAAAAGGGATCGAGCAGGTCACTTACTTTTTCTTTCTGATCATTAGTCTTAAAACATTGAGAATATGAAAAAACTTAAAATTACACAATTCATGGTTTGGACGAAGGCTGTATTCTTTATCTGTCCTCTTTTATTGGGTGCATTACCTGTGTGGGCACAGAAATTTGAGTGGGTCCGTGGATGGGGAGGGACTGCAGCAGTAGCCAGTAAGGCTATTACTGTGGATAAGGATAAAAATGTTATTTGTGTGGGCCATTTCAACGGTACTGCTGACCTGAATCCGGGAAGCGGTACAACAAGTGTTACTTCTTCCGGACAGGCTGACATTTTTGTTTCAAAGTTCGACGCTGACGGTGATTTTAAATGGGGGTTCAAAATCGGCAATGCTTATGGTGATGCCGTTAATGATGTTACCACTGACAAGGATGGCAATATTTATATAATAGGCTCGTTCTTTTTTGCCGCATTGGATTTTGATCCGGGATCAGCAACACATTCGCTGACGGCAGACAACGCTGATATCTACATTGCAAAATATGATAAGGACGGCAATTATGTACATGCCGTCAGAATAGGCTCGAGTTCCGGAGATCAGGGGATGGGAATCGCGGTCGATGAGCAAGGATACATATATCATACGGGCAATTTTACCGGTACGGTTGATTTTAATCCGGGCACAGGGACTTTCAACATGACGTCTGCAGGATCCAGCGCACAGGATATATATATCAGCAAGCTGGATCCCGCATTCAATCTGGTATGGGCCAAAAAAATAGGCGGTACCTTTACGGGCGAATACGGTAAAACGATTAAGCTGGATGGGAAGGGACATCTGTACTTTACTGGATCATTTGCCGGAAGTAATGTGAATTTTGATCCCAATGGAGGTTCTTATCTGGTGTCGCCTAACAGCGCTAAGGGCGGTAATGGCGACGGGTATGTGAGCAAGTTTGATACCACCGGCAGCCATGTCTGGACAAAAAATATAGGAGGAAATAACAACAATGCGGATGTTACTCATTCTGTTGCCATTGATGCAGTCGGTAACGTCTATGTAGCAGGGACGGCAAGAGATACCGTATACTTCGGACCGAGAGCAACAGCTGCTTTCAGTAATATATCTACCGGAGGGACCGATGGTTATGTAGCCAAACTGGATCCTGCCGGCAACTTTTTGTGGGCAAATCATATAGCAGGTACCGGCAATGATGATGTTGTTGCTGTACAGGTAGACGCTGTTGGTAATGTTTATATAACAGGGCATTTTGAGAATTCTGTAGACCTTGATCCGGATCCTGTCGGGACAAAGACGGTTACCGGAGTGAGCAACAGCAGGGATATTTTCATCTGCAAATACGATACTGACGGTAAATATCTTTGGGGAGACGCAATGGGGAATGCGGATGTTGACGCCGCGAATGATCTGGAACTTGATGAAACCAGCACAATGTATATTACAGGCATCTTCAGAACTGTAGTTGATTTTAACCCGGGAACGGATAAAGAAGAGCTCACGGCTGCAGCCAACGGATCCATTTTTGCGCTAAAGCTGCAACCCGATTGTGCGGTATACAAGGAATTTAATGAAGCGGTTTGCGATAGCTTCACTTTCAATGGGAAAACATACCGGGAAACGGGTATCTACAAAGATACCTTTGCCGGGAGGATACCTTCCTGCGACAGCATAACGATCCTGAATCTTGTTGTAAATAAATCTGCCAACAATCCCGTTGTCATCGGACATTACTGTGATTCTATTGAATTTAACGGGATTACTTATAAAACTACGGGACAGTTTACTCAGCATTATCAGACAGTACATGGCTGTGACAGCACGATACAATATGATCTGATCATTGGCAACAGTAATGCGCAGGCGCTTACTGTAAATGCCTGCGACAGTTTTTCTTTAAATGATACGCTGGTATATAAAAGCTCCGGGATTCACGTGGTCACGTTTACCAATGCATCCGGTTGTGACAGTACAGTGATCCTGAATCTGACAATACATACCGTTCCGGAAGCCTCGTTTACCCAGAACGGCAACGTGCTGAAGGCAACAGAAGGAGATGAATGGCAATGGATCGATTGTGCTACAGGTGAAGCAATAGACGGCGCTACGGATCAGGAGTATGAGGTTCATGCAAATGGGCGTTATGCTGTAGTTGTGGGTGTAGATGGTGTTTGTGCAGATACCTCATCCTGCCGGGAGGTGGTTTTGGAGGAGAATAAGATTGTGGGT
>JBBCJI010000023.1:0-143110 GCA_037190845.1 Flavipsychrobacter sp.
TTGTTTTTGCTTTCCCTGATTTCAAAGAACTTTGTACCTCGACAGTCTCCCGCCAGATACTCCTGCAACGCCCCCGGAACCAAATCCGGACACCAGTTACCAACCGGCTAAACGCTATTCATTATTTACTTAAGACCTATAACACCAACCACCATATCCCGGTAGCGGGACGCAAAGGTAGAAAGTTTATTTTACAACACCAAAAAAATGGTAAATAAATTTTCCAGATTATCCCTGCGTTATCTGAATCTTATTTTTAAAAGAACTTTTTCCGCCGAAGCGGGTGCAAAGATAGGACGGGTATTTTTCACTACCAAGTATTATTCTGTTTTCAACGGGCAAAGTTATCCACATACCGGCCATATGAATTTGATCTGCACCTTCACTTACCTTTCGTGCTTGATCGCTACAAATGACCGGCTGCAGAATAAACACACCGGCCCCGGGTTAAGATTAACGCCACCCACCTCCCAACGCCTGGTAAATATGCACCGTGGCATTCATCTGCTGCATCTTCGTTTCGATCAGCTCAAATTTCGCCTCCAAGGCGTCACGCTGGGTCATGAGGACCTCCATGTAGTCGGCGCGGGTGGATTTGAACAGACTGTTGGAAATATCTATTGACTGTGAGAGTGCCTGCACCTGGCCTGATTTCAGCTCGTAGCTTTTTTCGAGGTTGCTGATCCGCGCCAGTTGGTTGACGACCTCGAGGTATGCGTTGAGCACTGTCTGGTCATAATGGTACACCGCCTGCAGTTGCTTCGCGTTGGCCGTTTTGTAGCTGGCTTTGATCGCGTTGCGGTTGATGAGCGGGGCTGCCAGGTCGCCGGCTATCGAATAAAGCAGCGACTCCGGTGTTTTGACCAGGTATGACGGACTGAAGGCCTGGTAACCGACGCCTGCCGTGATACCCAGCGAGGGATAAAACTGTGCCCGTGCCACCTTAACATCCAATCGTGCAGCTGTGAGCTCCAGCTCTGCCTGTTTGATGTCGGGACGGTTGGCCAGCAACTGCGGGGGGATACCGGTATGCATCACCTCCGGCATCAGGTCACCGAACCCCTGCGGGCTCCGCACGATAGGCTGCGGATAACGGCCCAGCAGGAAATTAATCCGGTTCTCGGTCTCCGTAATTCTTTGCCGGATATCGTATTGCAGGCTCCGCGTACGCAGCACCTCGGCCTCAAACTTGCGCACTGCCAGTTCGGTGACGCGCGTGGCCTCTTTCTGCAACTTCACGATGGCCAGCGCGTTGCTCTGTATCTCAATGTTCTGCTGCACAATGGCCAACTGGTTGTCGAGTGCGAGCAACTCGTAGTAGGCATTCGCCACCTCGGCTACCAGGTTCGTGACGACAAAGTTTTTGCCTTCTACCGTGGCGAGATAGCGCGATACGGCTGCACTTTTTGCATTACGCAGCTTGCGCCAGATGTCTACCTCCCAGGTGGCATAGAGGCCGGCCATGTAGTCAGGTACCGGCTCAGGCATTTCCATGCCGGGCTTGATGTCGGTCGTGGCTTCGCTGGCGCCGCGGCTGGTGTACCTCCCCACTTTCTCGGCGCCTGCACCTGCACGCGCACCGACGAACGGCAGGTACTCACCTTTCCGTGCGCGTACTTCGTTGCGGGCAATTTCGATCTCCTGCAAGGTAATCCGCAGCTCCTGGTTGCGTGCCAGCGCAGTATCAATCAGCGCCACCAGGTTGGGATCGGCAAAATAGGTCTTCCAGGAAAGCTGTGCCGTGTTGACGGTGTCCTGCATGTTGCCGTAATGCGCAGGTATTTCCTGTTCTGCTGTAGTAGTAACCAGTGTCGGCACATTGCAGGCTGCTATGGCAAGGGACAGTAAACCCATCCCCAGGTATCCGGAAATGCTTTTATTAAACATTGTGTTCGAGTTCTTCGGTTAAAGGATTTTCTTCTTCGTGTTTGATGAGCTTTCGACGCGACGCGATCGTGCCGAATACAAAATACAGCCCGGGGATGACGATTACCCCGAATATCGTACCCAGCAGCATCCCACCAGCGGAGGCCGCACCGATGGTACGGTTGCCGATCGCACCCGGCCCCGTAGCGAACAGCAGTGGGATCAGGCCGGCGATGAAGGCGAGCGAGGTCATCAGGATCGGGCGGAAACGCACGCGGGCGCCTTCTACCGCAGCCTGGTAAACAGAAACACCCGACCGGTGCTTCTGCACGGCAAACTCCACGATCAGTACCGCGTTCTTACCCAGCAGGCCGACCAGCATCACCAGTCCCACCTGCGCATAGATATCGTTTGCCAGCCCCATCATTTTGATCAGCAGGAAAGAGCCGAACACACCGGCCGGCAGCGACAGAATTACCGCCAGCGGCAGTATAAAACTTTCATACTGTGCCGCCAGGATCAGGTACACAAAACCGAGTACGACGAGGAAGATATAGAGCGCCTCATTGCCGCGCCCTGCTTCGTCTTTCGAAAGACCTTCCCAGTCTATGTCGTAACCGCGCGGCAACGTCTGTGCTGCCACCTCCCGGATCGCCTCAATAGCTTCGCCGCTGCTGTAGCCTGCGGCGGGTTCACCACGGATGGCCGACGAGGTGTACATGTTGTAGCGGGTGATCTCGTTGAGCCCGTGCGTTTTCTTTATTTTCATGAAGGCCGAATAAGGCACCATCTCATCGCGATCGTTCTTTACATAGAGCTTCATCAGGTCGTTGGGGAGCCTGCGGTATTCCGGCGCAGCTTGTATGAATACTTTGAAGTATGTTCCGAAACGGATAAAACCAAGCTCATAGGAGCTGCCGATCAGCACAGACAGGTTATCCATTGCCTTGCCGATAGAAACACCCTTCTGCATAGCGGCTGCGTTGTCTATCTCCAGCTCATACTGCGGATAGTTGGCGCTGAAGAAAGTGAAGAGGCCCGTCAGCTCTTTACGTTTGGCCAGCGCAGCCATAAAGTCATCGTTTACCTTTTCAAGTTCTTTATAATCATCATTGTTGGTCTTGTCGAGCAGACGCATGGCAAAACCACCCGCAGCGCCATAACCCGGCACGGCCGGCGGGCCGAAGAACTCGATCGTTGCCCCGGGGATCTCGCGGGCTTTTTCCTCCAGCTCTTCGATGATCTCCGTCACCGAATGTTTCCGCTCCGACCAGTCCTCCAGGTTGATCAGGCAGGTACCCGCATTCGATCCCCTGCCCTCCGTCAGTACTTCGTATCCGGCCAGGGCAGACACAGACCGGATGCCTTCCACATGTTCGGCGATCTCCTGCAACTGACGAGCGAGTGCATTGGTGCGCTCCAGCGTAGCGCCGGGCGGAGTCTGGATAATGGCGTAGATCATACCCTGATCTTCATTCGGGATAAAGCCGGAAGGCAGGCCGTGGCTGATCCCGAAGATGCCCAGGCCAAAGGCAAGCAGCAGGCCGAATGTCACCGCGCGCCGGTTCACGATCCGCTTCAGGAAGTCCGCATAGCGGCCGGTCAGTTTTTCGAATGCCCTGTTAAAAGCATCAAGCAGGCGATCTATTGGTGATTTTTCCTTCGGCTTGCCATGATTATTCTTCAGCAGTATGGCACAAAGTACCGGCGTCAGTGTCAGTGCGATCACGCCGGAGAGCACGATCGCTGTTGCCATCGTGATCGAAAATTGCCGGTAGAAAATACCCACCGGCCCCGACATGAATGCCACCGGGATGAACACCGCCGCCATCACGAAGGTGATCGCCACTATGGCGCCGCTGATTTCTCTTACTACCTCCTGTGTGGCACTGAACGGGGACAGGTTTTTTTCTTCCATTTTCGCATGCACTGCCTCGATCACCACGATTGCATTATCTACCACGATACCGATCGCCAGCACAAGAGCAAATAATGTGATCAGGTTGATGTTCAACCCGAAGAGCTGCATAAAGAAGAATGTCCCCACGAGCGATATCGGCACCGCAAGTGTCGGTATGAGTGTGGAGCGCCAGTCGCCGAGGAAGAGGAACACCACCAGCGCCACCAGCACGAATGCTTCCCCGAGCGTATGGACCACTTTTTCGATCGAAGCATTCAGAAAGCCCGACACATCGTAGCTGATCTCGTAATCCATACCCGGCGGGAAGGAGCTGGATTTTATCTCCTCCAGCTTCGCCTTGATGCTTTTGATCACATCATTGGCATTGCTGCCGTAGGTCTGCTTCAGCACAATGGCCGCCGAGGGGTGACCGTTGAGATTCGAATAGATATCATAATACTCGCTGCCCAGCTCTACGTCGGCTACGTCTTTGAGGCGGAGCAATTCCCCATCGGGATTGGCGCGAATGATCACGTCTTTGTACTGCCCGGGCTGATTGTAACGGCCCTGGTAGGTCAGCACATACTCCAATGCTTCTGAGCGCTGACCATCGGCGCGCCCCAGCCGCCCGGGAGATCCGATAATGCTCTGGCTGCCCAGCGCCTCCATTACCTCCTCAGCGGAGACATTGTAAGCCTGCATCCGGTCAGGCTTGAGCCAGATGCGCATGGCATACTGCCGGCTGCCGAGGATCTGCGCGCTGCCGACGCCGGTGACGCGCTTCAGCTCGTTGAGGATGTTGACGTTGGCAAAATTGTAGAGGAACTTCTCGTCTGCAAGCGAGTCTTTGCTGTACACGTTCACATACATCAGCATGTTGGGCTGCATTACATTTACAATAATGCCCTCGCGCTGCACCAGTACCGGCAGGCGGTTCGTCACCTGTTCGATGCGGTTCTTCACGTTGACAACTGCCGCATTGGGATCGGTACCCAGGTCGAAGATCACCTGGATGTTGGCCTCGCCGGCGCTGGTGGCGTCGGAGGTCATGTATTTCATGCCCGGCACGCCGTTTACGGCTTTTTCCATCGGGATGAGCACCGATTGCACCAGCACATCGGCGCTGGCGCCGGGATATGATACACTCACCATTACCCGCGGCGGCGCTATGGAGGGGAACTGCGATGTGGGCAGGGTGTAGATCGCCAGCATCCCCATGAACAAAATAAGGATTGAGATTACGATCGCGAAGACCGGTCTCTTCAGGAATATATCAAACATATGCTTGTTGTTTTGGGAATGACCGGATTATTCCGTGGGCAATTTCAAATGAGACATCACCGCCCGGGGGGCTTCATAGTCGAACGGGATGCGGTCGTTGTTAGTCACCTTCCGGAGGCCTTCCAGCAGGATACGCTCGTTGGGTGCAAGTCCTTCACGGATGATGCAGAGATCGGGCATTTCGGCGCCGATAACGATGGGCCGCAGCTTCACAGTGCTGTCTTTATCCACGACATAGACGTATTTTTTGTCCATGATCTCGAGCGTGGCTTTCTGCGGGATGACCACCGCGCCGGGCAGCGGTTCCTTCATCAGAATGTTGCCTGTTTGCCCATGCCGCAGCAGTCCGTCGGGATTGGGGAAGGAGGCACGGAAGGCGATGTTACCGGTTTCGTTGTTAAAGTCGGCCTCGATGGCATCCACTACTCCTGGATAAGGGAAGAGCGTGTTGTTGGCCATCCGAAGGTGCACCTGGCGGAGGCTGTCCTTCTGCGCACGCATCTGGTAGTCGAGATATTCCGGTTCGGGGACGTTGAAGTAAACCCACATCTGACTGTTGTCGGACAGCGTAGTGAGCAGGTCACCTTCGTCCACGAGGCTACCCAGCTTCAGGTAGAAGCGGTCGATGATGCCGCTGAACGGCGCACGGATCTCGGTGAACTGCAAATGTACCTGCGCGAGCGACTGTTCGGCACGGGCCTTGTCAAGCTTGGCCTTTGCCATCGCCAGCTCATTGGGTGCGACGACATTATTGTCGGCCAGCCCCTTGGTGTTCTGGTATTCGATCTCCGCTACCCTGGCCTCGGCCTGCGCCTTCTGCAACTCGGCCTCGTAGATCCGCGGCATGATACGGAACAGGAGCTGGCCTTCCTTCACAAACTGGCCTTCGTCGACAAATATCTGCTGCAGGTACCCTCGCTCCTGCGCCCGGAGCTCAATATGGCGGATGGCTCGGATCTGGGAGATATATTCGTTGACGATCGCTGTGTCCATCTGCAGCGCGCTGGTAACGAGAAACCGGATACCAGCTTCTGTTTCCGCTTTGTGGGATGTACAGGCGGTATAGCCCAGCAGGCCGCACAGGCCCGCGAGCAGGAGCAATTGCTTCATAATAAGGTGTTACTGTTTAAAAAGATTGAATTTTGGGATACGGAGGATCACCCCCGGGAACTGCGTATATCACGACACGCTTTCATCCCTGCCGTGGTCCGGCGGCGCATCAGGGCGCTGCGGAACGGGCGGATGATATCATACGGGAACAGCCCGCGACAGGCAGTCTGCAGGGATCAGATCCGGATCACGCGGAGGGCGATATACCGTTGTACGGATGGGTGGAACGTGCGTGCGTCCTGAGGCAGGCGCGTCTTGAACAGATGAGCATACCGGTCGCCGGCGCCGTAGAAGTCGGCGAAATAGTTGAAGACGGCGGGGTGATGTTTTTTAAGCTGAACCTGGTTGCTCGTATCATCACTTTCGGTAGCAAAAAAATCAATCCTTTTTTTCTCCGTGACATCGGGGACATACCGGAAAGACGCATCCTGATGCTGTGGTGAGAGGTGATAGCCGGTGTCTCCTGTATAACGGGCGGCGATGCGTACCGGTCCGTCGGCAGCAGGACGTGCCGTCTTAACAACGGTGACACCACCATATCCGACCAGCGTGAGCAGGCACAGCCAAAAGAACAACCTGAATTGCGGCTTCATTTCGGGGGTCAAAATTACAGGAGTTTGTGAAAGTACCTAATGAGGGCATGTTAAATATTAGCTAACTGCGTTTCGCAGAATTCCCAACCACCACTAATACAGGGGTTTCGCAGTGGGTGCTGGGAGGGCTTTCGGAATCGCACAAAATCCGGAGGCGGAGCTGGAATTGCCCGGTGATCTGACAACAGCGGTCATGTACAATAAAATGATAGCTTCTGATGCGGATCCCGCCATTCCCTGATCTTTCCAGATTTCAATAGCTACATTTGTTTTTGTGAAACTTCTAATAATCGAGGACGAACCTGGCCTGCGGGATGCGATCAGCGCTTCGCTGGCAGAGGAGCATTTTGTGATCGAGACCGCAGGTGATTTTCATACGGCGCTCGAGAAGAGCCTGGTGTACGATTATGATTGCATCATACTCGACATCATGCTCCCCGGCGGCACCGGCCTGCAACTGCTGGAACACCTGAAAAAAGACGGGAAGCCGGCCAACGTGATCATCATATCCGCCCGGGATGCACTCGACGACAAGCTGACCGGGCTGGAGCTGGGCGCCGACGATTACCTGACCAAACCCTTTCACCTGGCTGAGCTTACCGCAAGGGTAAAAGCCGTCCTTCGTCGGAAAAACCTGGACGGCAAAAACAGCCTCGAAGCCGCCAACGTCGTACTGGACATCAACGAGCGGCAATTGCTGGTGAACGAAGCAAACGTGCCGCTGAACCGGAAAGAGTTCGACATCCTGAACTATTTCCTGCTCAACAAAAAACGGCTCGTCACCAAAACGGCACTGGCCGAACACGTTTGGGGCGACGATATTGACCAGGCGGATAACTTTGATTTCATCTATTACCAGATCAAAAACCTGCGTAAGAAACTGCAGGCGGCCGGCGCAGACCTGGAAATAGTATCCGTTTACGGCATCGGTTACAAAATGGAGGAAAAATGACGCTGCTCAACCGCTCCTTAAAGTACCTGTCCATTTCCCTGCTGCCGGTGGTCAGCTTGTGGGCAGTTGTTTTCTACTTTAACATGCTGGATGAAATCAAAGAAAGTGTGGACGAGGGATTGGAAAACTACAAGCGCCTGCTTATTCAGAAAGCACGGACGAGCCCGGAAATATTAACAAAGGACCGGATGGGGGAAAACTTTTTCTCCGTCAGCGAGATCAGCCGGGAACGGGCGCTTTCGGCCAGAGACCGTTATGTGGATACGCTGATCGATATGCAGGATGCCGACGACGAAACCCCGGAACCGGAACCCGTACGCATGCTCGTGACCGCTTTTGAGCAAGACGGCCGCTACTATACCTTACATATCATCAACCCGATGGTGGAAGAAGATGATCTGATCGAAGAACTGTTCCGGGAGACGATCGGGTTATATCTGATACTGGTAACGAGCATCATCCTGATCAACAATTTTGTGCTTAAACGGCTGTGGAAGCCGTTCTACAGCCTGTTGCAGCAGCTCACACAATACCGGCTTGGCAGCAGTGAACATCTCCCTCAGGCAAAAACAGACACCCGGGAGTTCAAGAACCTTCAGCAGGCCGTCAACATCTTACTACAGCATACCACCGCTACTTACGAGCAGCAAAAGCAATTCATTGGCAACGCTTCGCACGAACTGCGCACGCCGCTGGCCATAGCGATCAGCAAGCTGGAGCTGCTGCTGGAAAAAGGGAACCTGGATGAAGTACAGGCCGGAAGCATTTCCGAAGTATTACAGATTGTGGAACGGCTGGTACGGCTGAACAAGTCATTACTGCTTTTAGCCAAAATCGAAAACCGGCAGTTTTTAGACAACCAGGCGGTATCCATCAATAAAATCGTCCGGGAAGGTATCAATGACCTGGAAGAAATAGCGGCGTTTAGAAATGTGCATATTTCCCTCAAGGAAACCGCACAATTGTCGGTCCGGATGGATGCTGCGCTGGCAGGCGTTGCCGTACTGAACCTGCTCAGGAACGCCGTATTTCATAATGTACCGGACGGCATGGTACATGTGCACATCCTGCAACATGCGGTCCGGGTGTGCAATACCGGAAAGACAGAGCCGCTGATACCGGAAAAGATATTCACCCGCTTCTACAAACCGGATGCCGGGACAGCAGGCACCGGGCTGGGCCTGGCTATCGTAAAGGCTGTTTGCGGGTTATACAATTTTACGGTTTCGTATCAATTTGATGAGGACATGCATTGCTTCGAGATCAGCTTTGCCTGAGCCTGCCTGTTTTTTCGCTGCGTCCATTCCCAATTCCTTCCAGTATCCCGTTGTTGTTTTGCTATGTGAACAACATCAGCGCACTTTTCTTCAGAGGATTTATCGGGTTGTCTGCCATCCTTACCAGCATGCCCGGCACCGCTGCCCGTACCGGCGACACCACACGCATACCGGATAAAGTGAAACACGCCGAGCCCCTGTATTTTGACCTGGTAAGAGATCTCGGGGCACGAAAGGGAGAACGGGAATGGAATATCGGTGCAGATTTTATGAATACCGGACATTATAAAGAATATGCCCTGCTGGCAGAATATGAATTTGCACCGGTAAACCGCCTCGGGCTGGAAGCGGAAACAGATTTTTCCTTCTTTAAAAGCACCGGTAATGATCATGAGCTCCCGGAACGCGGACTGACATCTTTGAGATTATCGGCACAGTATTCGTTTTTTGTTTCACCGGAATATAAGACGACCCTCGCGGCAGGATATACGCAAGTGTTCGATTTCGGCAAGGGCCGCTATAGCCGTAAACCGGCCCTGAAGAAAATGAAATACAACCCGTTCTTTATAGCAGCCAAACGCTGGGGCAATAATATCCATACGCTGATCTATACGTATCCTGTCATCGGGCAAGAATGGCCGGAACGTGCTGTGGATGTAACGTGGCAGGTCAATACCTCCTTTCATTATGCCGTTCCGCATACCGGGTATTTTATCGGCATTGAAGTGAATAATGAAATCGACCGGGGAAGATGCCTGATGATCCTGCGTCCGGAGGCTAAGATAAAATTAAATAACCGGCTTGCCGTCGGTTTTGTGACGGGACTGCCCGTCTATACGGACAAAGAGGGTATCAGCTCATTTTTCAGGATCATTTATGAACCCTGAGCATTCCCGTTTGTTTCCAGAATCACAGGTTTATTTTGTATTGAAATATAAAACCGATAAAATGAAAAAGAGTTTCGTATTGAGTTGTTTTGCGCTGCTTTTAACGGCAGCCGTTTCGTATGGCCAGCATGGGCTCCACAATGGGGTGTCCTCCGTGATCATCAACAATTTCCAACAGGCATTCCCCGGGGCCTCTGATGTGGAGTGGGAAATGGACGGGGAATTGTATAAGGTGGAATTTGAAACAGGCTGGGCAGGAAAAGATCATGATGCCTGGTACGACAGGACCGGCAAGCTGGTAAGGCATAAAGAAGAAATCACCCGCAGCAGCCTGCCTCGGCAGGTGCTCGCCACGATCAGCAGAGATTATAAAGGCTACCGGATAGACGACGTGACAAAAATAACAGAGGGTAACAAGATCACCTATATAGTCGAGCTGAAGACATTTACCAAAGAATGGAAAGTCACTTTTGATGCAGCAGGAACGCAACTGTACCGGATTGCCGATTAGACGGCCCCAGCAGACGTCTCATTTCCTACCCCGAACCACCCGAAGAGAAGCGTCTTAGCCCATAACATCCAGCAGCGCCATGTCTTCTTTGTCCAGTTTCAATGCGGGCGCGTCAAAGATGGTTTGCAACTGGCTTTCGCTGGTAGCGCTCACGATCGGAGCGGTGACCAGCGGATGGGCCAGGAGCCAGGCCAGCGCTACGGTTGCCGGCCTGGCATGGTGCTTTGCAGATACTTTATCAAGCGCATCAAGTACGGCCAGCCCCTTCGCGTTCAGGTATTTTTTGACGCCGCCGCCGCGCGGACTTTTGTCCAGGTCGGCTTCTGTCCTGTATTTCCCGGTCAGGAAGCCCGCCGCGAGTGACCAGTAGGAAAATACGCTCAGTCCGTATTGTGCTGCCAGCGGCGCATATTCCTTTTCAAACCGCTCCCGTTCCACCAGGTTGTAGTGCGGTTGCAGGGCTACATACTTCGGAAGGCTGTGCTGCTCCGCAACGGCAAAAGATTCCGTAAGCCTTGCCGGAGACAGGTTGGAAGCGGCGATATAACGCACTTTCCCGGCTTTTATGATCTCATCGTATGCCCCAAGCGTTTCCGCTACCGGGGTTTTGTCGTCGTCGAAGTGGGTATAGTACAGGTCAATATGGTCGGTTTGCAGTCTTTGCAGGGATTCGTCTACCGATTTCAGGATGTGCCGCCGGCTGATGTCATAAGGGTGTTCCTTCGTGTGGGAGCCCACTTTGGTGGCAATCACCATTTGCTCACGGTTGCCGCGTGCCTTCATCCATTTGCCGATGATGGTCTCCGACTGACCGCCTATACCATTTACCCACCAGGCGTACGTGTCTGCGGTATCTACAAAGTTGAAGCCACCGGCTACAAACCTGTCCAGGATATCGAAAGACTGCTTTTCGTCCAATGTCCAGCCAAATACATTACCGCCCAGATTGATAGGCGCGATTTCAAGATCCGTGTTTTTGATCTTTACTTTGTTCATACTGCTGAGTTATGTTTCAGTGTTATATCATTGGGATAGCTACGCTGCTACCCGTCCAGTTCTCATTTATTTAGCGACGAACGTACATAATGTAAGGAAATCATTAAGGAAGTAACGTTAATCACTACGAAAATGCACGAAGAAGAAGCGTCCCAAAATCATGTGAATCTCCTGCTCAAGGTACCGCTTATTTTTCGAACAACAACATCGTAATCTAAACCAGCACCAGGGATCACAATAAAGAATGGTAAGCTAAAAAACTGCACCCGAAGGGGAAGGAAAGGTTAATATTAAAGCAAGGCACTAACACTACTACCTATTTGACACCCCAAAGAATAAAAACAGCAGGGCTGTCCGTTTGGACAGCCCTGCTGCATTATCATTCAGGTAAATCAAAATTACCTGAGTTTAAACGCCTTTTTCACCTTTGCCACATAGTCCAGCTTTTCCCAAGTAAACAATTCCACTTTAACCTTCTTGGTCTTACCGTCACCAGAACGAAACTCTTTAGTTACGATCTGTGGCTCACGCCCCATATGGCCATAAGCGGCACATTCACTGTACATCGGTTGGCGCAGCTTTAGGCGCTGCTCAATAAAGTAAGGACGCATATCAAACACCTGACCTACGATACGAGCTATCTCACCATCTGTCAGGTTTACATTAGCAGTACCGTATGTATTTACATAAATCCCCATCGGCTGTGCGACACCGATCGCGTAAGACACCTGCACGAGTACTTCATTACAAACACCGGCAGCAACGAGATTTTTTGCGATATGGCGTGTAGCATATGCTGCCGAACGGTCTACCTTGGAGGGATCTTTACCCGAGAATGCGCCGCCGCCATGTGCACCTTTACCACCGTAAGTATCCACGATGATCTTGCGACCGGTAAGTCCGGTATCCCCATGTGGACCGCCGATCACAAACTTACCCGTAGGGTTGATGTGATATTTGATCTTATTATTGAACAGTTGCTTATACTGCGGATACGTTTTGATTACACGGGGAATGAGAATGCCAATGACATCCTTAGTAATGCGTTCCAGCATTGCCTTTTCTTCCGCAAAATCATCATGCTGCGTAGAGATCACGATCGTATCAATACGCACCGGGCGGTTATCATCATCATATTCGAGTGTCACCTGGCTTTTAGCATCCGGGCGGAGGTATTTCATCTGCTTCCCTTCACGACGGATGGCACTCAACTCACGCAGCAGTACATGGGCCATATCCAATGCCAGAGGCATGTAGCTGGCAGTTTCATTGGTAGCATATCCAAACATCATACCCTGGTCACCCGCTCCCTGGTCTTCTTTTTTCTTTTTATCTACACCCTGATTGATGTCCGGCGACTGTTCGTGTATAGCAGAAAGTACGCCACAGGAATTGGCCTCAAACATGTACTCACTCTTTGTATAGCCAATTTTGGTAATCACATCTCGGGCAATTTGCTGCACGTCAATGTAGGTCTTTGATTTCACTTCGCCGGCCAGTATGACCTGCCCTGTAGTTACCAATGTTTCGCAGGCAATTTTCGATTCGGAATCCCAAGCCAGAAAATTATCAACCAATGCATCTGATATCTGATCCGCAACTTTATCCGGATGTCCTTCAGATACGGATTCTGAGGTGAACAAGTAAGCCATTAAATGGATTTTTTTATTGAGTTATAAAATAAATGCGTGCAAAGCTAATAAATGACCGGCATATAACCACAACGTTTATACAGTGATCCGCTAAAGCATCGTACTTATTTTGTCCGTACAGGCAGAATTATTTAATTTTACCTCCCAATCAGGGAGCATGTATCACCACTTGTCATCGTTTAAGAATTTCATCGAATGGAAAGCCTTCGGTGTATGCACCGCCATCGGTGAAAGACTTGGCGTAGCAACTTCGCGCATCCGCCTGTGGTTTATCTATATTTCCTTCATGACACTCGGATCTCCGCTGATCGTGTATATGATACTGGCCTTCTGGATGAACCTGAAAAGATACATCTGGATGAGCCGGCGCAATCCCCTGAAGTGGCTGTAAAAGAATTAAAAATGGGAAGTTGAAAATAGAAAATTAATTCACCGTACCCCACTTCCCATTTTCAATTATATACTTGCCGCCCTGCGTGTATTCCTCAGATAAGCCAGTAACCACAATAACAGGCTGGATCCGGTCAGGATGAGCAGATGTTTGATGACCGATGCGAGTCCAAGATTACGGAGAAACAACTGATTCACGCCATCCAGCGCCCAGTACAACGGAGAGCACATAGCCATGTGCTGTACCGGTTTGGGGAGAATATCCACCGGTATCCAAATACCGCCCATTGCCGATAAGATCACGACTGAAATGGCGCCGAATGGCAGAGCCTGATTCGTAGTACGGAACCAGGACCCAATGAAATAACCATACGTAGTAGCCGAAAAAGCTATCGCTATCGCCACCGGCACAACAGCCAGCGGATAGGCGCCAAGGTGCAACTGTGGCAATCCCATCCAGGGCAGGATATGCATACCGATACCCAGCATCAGGAAAAACTGCATACAGCATACGATCACGTAAAAAAATATCTTTCCCAGACTCACAAAACGAATCACTCCCGGCACCAGCGCTACCCGAAGCGCACTCCCGTCTTCCCGCTCCCGGATCATGTTTCCGGCTACCGGTATCACAATAAAAAACATCCCGAAAATGGCCCAGGCAGGCACATTGTGCTGTACAGAGTTTACTAACGTATTAGCGACACCGGTTTCGAACAGTTTTTCTTCCCGTACCTCAAGCCCACGGACAGCCTGCTCCAGCGCAGCATCCCGCAGCAGGCTGTCGCTTCCTTCCATCCCGCTCAACCTGGATAGACGCTGCATCAGCAGGCTGCTGCCGGAGAAGGTAATATATTTTTCCAACGCCGAGCTGACAGACATACGGAATGTAGGTTTGGCCACCGGATCATAATAGATACGCACATATACGCTGTCGCGCGGCTCACGGGCGGGCATCGTCCCCAACCCTATTCTTTCGGAGATACGGTTGGCAATGCGATTCGCCGAATTAGCCACTTCTGCAGTTGCACCTGCCGGTATTACAATACCGACCCGGTATTTGCCCTCCTGTAATAATTGCTGTAATTGCACCTCCCCCACCGGAGCGCCATCCAGGCTGTCCACTACGCGGAAATTACGGCTCTGGCCTAATCCCGTCTTTACCTCCCTGGCCAGGCTCCCCCGATCATGATCCGCTACCAGCAGATCAAACTGCATCTCCTGATAATCCCGGAAAGGCGCATCCTGTATCATAGCCATTACGACGATGAGAATCGCGGGCATGATCAGTAATAATGCCATGCCCGCCACATCACGACGCAGCAGTATCCATTCCTTGACGATCGTTGCTATAATTTTCTTCATAAGGTCGGCTCAACTATTAATCCCGCACCGTATGTCCGGTATAATGCAAAAAAACATCTTCCAGCGTGGTGCAATCCGGTGTGTTGACGATCAGCTCACCGGGTGTACCACTGACGACATATTTTCCGTCATCCACAATCACTACCTCATCGCATATTTTCTGGGCTTCATCCATCAGATGAGAGGTATACAAAACCGTATTACCCTGCTCATGATATTCCTCAAGAAAATTCAGAATTAAGGCACGCGACTGCACATCGACACCTGCCGTGGGTTCATCCATGATCAGCAGGGAGGGTTGGTGCAGTAATGAGGCAATGATATTGGTACGCCGTTTCATACCACCGCTATAACGGATCACACGCTTGTCTGCATGGCGCGTCATATCCAACCGGTCGAGCAGCATATCCGAACGTTCACGGATCGTATTGTCATTCAGACCATACAGTCTGCCGATATACATAAGGTTTTCGCGGGCAGAAAGATTACCAAACAGGGCAATCTGCTGCGGAACCACACCTATTTCCTTCCGGAGCGCCACCGTATCGTGTATACAATTCTTACCAAAGATCTTTGCACTTCCGGAATTGGGCGTTACCAGACCACAAAGTATATTGATCGTAGTAGATTTTCCCGCACCGTTAGGTCCCAGCAGGCCAATAACCTGCCCTTTCCGGGCCTGGAGCGACAGCCCGTCCAGTGCAGGCTCCAGAGCGCCCTTATATCGCTTATGCAGATCATATACCTCAATGGCTAAAGACATAGCAGCATGTCATTGGAAAATGAACGTAATACGTACAGTAACATGAGCATTTTAAAAACTTGCCCGGTACAAACCGGGATTCTCAAATTTTCAAATTCCCCAATTAACTACTCAGCGATACCCAAGATCGCTTACCACGCCTTCCGGCAAAACAGGTAACATATGCCGGGGCAACAGGAATGATGTCAATTCCGCCAACTCCTTGAAAATGTAGTGGCTGTCTGCCGCCGCCTGCAGATAAGCAGCGCCGCTGCTGCCGCCGGTACCTGTACGCTTACCGATCGTGCGTTGTACCATATGGATATGCCGGTGCCGCCACAACGAAAGCTGCTCGTCTACCTCAAGGAGCATATTCAGCAATTCGTACGGAAGATGCAACATAGGATGATCCCGGTACAGCATAATAAACAGAGCGCTGCGATTTGCCTCCCTGCTAAGCCGGCGATCTTCGGGATATGCTCCTTTCTCTATAAACAAGCGATGAAAAGTTTCCAGATTGGCCATCTCCAGATCTCCCAGGCTTTGTTTATATGAAGCCTCATACTGATCCCAGAAGAGCTCACCGCCACCGGCGTTCCTCCAATAATCCGGATCTTTTGTAAAGGGCATCCGCTCCAGCCAGTTATTGATCAGAACCAGTAAAGACACTTCATTTTCAGCCTGTTTCACACGGTTAATATCAGACTGATTAAGCTGGGAAAGATAATAATCCTTGCCATGACGACGCTCATAAGTCAATCCCAGCGACGCCTCTATTATCTTGAATTGTATACTCTGGAAACCTGACGCCGGCCTGAGCAGATCCCTGAAATCAAGAAAGTCGAGTGGTGTCATTGTTTCTATTACCCCCAACTGGCTGACACCTATTTCCAATATCCGGCAAACCCGTTTCAGACGGTGTACCGCGTTATATATATCCGGAGTATTGTCGGGTATGCTTGATTGTTTGAAAATGCCGCGTACAATAGATAATTCATGCAATATCTGCTTAAACCACAGCTCGTACGTCTGATGGATAATAATAAAGAGCATTTCATCATCTGCCCGGATACCTTCTTTAGCGCTTTCCGGCTGCTGGGCATTGAGTATTTTATCCAGTTGCAGATATTCACTGTAATAAACAGGTGGACGTTCTTTCTTTTCCATGGGGTGAAATTAAGAAAGCAACCGGAGAATAGGAAACCACTCTGCCGCTTCCGGATACGACAAACACAAAACGCATACATGACAGCAAACACAAAACATAAACGCTTAAAGAAAACACATGAAACACATAAAAGAGATTATATTTCTGATTTTGGAAGCTTTTCAGCCAAATAATCTATATCAACTATCAATCTTGTATATACCAACATGGCAGATTAATTAGGGCGCTCTTTTCTTTTTGTCTTTCATTTTGAATAATTTCGCAGGACTTTTCAACACGTTACTTTCTAATTAAAAAACATTCTTGCAATGGCATTTGACCTCGACCTGATCCAGCGCGTGTATAAGGAGCTTCCCGGAAAAATTGAAGCCGCACGCACTTTGCTGGGACGTCCGCTTACTTTAGCAGAAAAAATACTGTATTCACACACTGCAGAAGCGGCTACGGGCGCTTATGAGCGTGGCAAAGACTATGTAAACTTTGCTCCCGACCGCGTAGCCATGCAGGATGCTACAGCCCAGATGGCTCTGCTTCAGTTTATGACCTGCGGACGTGATCAGGTTGCCGTTCCCAGTACGGTACACTGCGATCACCTGATCCAGGCAAAAGTAGGTGCGGATCAGGATCTGGCTACCGCCGTTGATGTCAATAAAGAAGTATACGCCTTTCTGGCTTCCATATCCAACAAATATGGTATCGGGTTCTGGAAACCCGGGGCCGGTATCATACACCAGGTAGTACTGGAAAATTACGCATTCCCCGGCGGCATGATGATCGGCACCGACAGTCATACGCCGAATGCGGGCGGTCTGGGCATGGTCGCGATCGGTGTTGGTGGCGCTGATGCGGTAGACGTTATGGCCGGACTCCCCTGGGAGTTGAAACAACCCAAACTGATCGGTGTGAAACTCACCGGAAAACTGAATGGCTGGACTTCTGCGAAAGACGTGATCCTGAAAGTTGCAGGCATTCTCACCGTAAAAGGTGGAACAGGTGCGATCGTTGAATATTTCGGCGAAGGCGCCGATAGCCTGAGCTGTACCGGCAAAGCCACCATCTGTAACATGGGTGCTGAGATCGGAGCTACGTGCTCGGTATTCGGCTATGATGAAAAAATGGCTGATTACCTGCGCGGTACCGGACGTGAAGACATTGCCGGACTTGCGGATGGCGTTCGTGAACACCTTCGTCCTGATCAGGAAGTCTATGATAATCCTTCTATCTACTACGATCAGCTGATCGAGATCAACCTCGACGAACTGGAACCACATATCAATGGTCCTTTCACTCCGGATCTTGCTACGCCCATCAGCCAGATGGCAGAAGAAGTACGCAAGCACGAATGGCCGGAAGATGTAGAAGTAGCGCTCATCGGCTCCTGTACCAATTCTTCCTACGAAGACATCTCCCGCTCGGCGTTCATCGCACGGGATGCAATGTCCAAAGGACTGAAAGCCAAAAGTGAATTCACGATCACACCGGGATCCGAGCTCGTTCGTTATACCATTGAGCGAGACGGCATCCTCAATACATTCGATAAAATGGGCGGTGTTGTGCTGGCTAATGCCTGCGGCCCCTGTATCGGCCAATGGGCACGTCATATCGACGACCCCACCCGTAAGAATACCATCATCACTTCTTTCAACCGCAACTTTGCGAAGCGTAATGACGGACTGGCCTCCACACATGCTTTTGTGGCCTCTCCGGAAATCGTAACCGCGCTGGCCATTGCAGGAAAGCTGACGTTTAACCCACTCAAAGACAAGCTGGTGAATGCAAACGGAGAAGAAGTAATGCTGGAAGAACCAAAAGGCTTTGAAATGCCGCCGAGCGGGTTTGCAGTAGAAGACGCAGGATACCAGGCCCCCGCAGAAGATGGCAGCCAGGTACAGGTAATCGTAGACCCGCTGAGCGATCGTCTGCAACTACTGGATGCCTTCACACCATGGGAAGGCACAGACCTCAAAGGATTGAAACTTTTGATCAAAGCTTTCGGCAAGTGTACCACTGACCACATCTCTATGGCCGGCCCGTGGCTGAAATACCGCGGACACCTCGACAATATCTCCAACAACATGCTGATCGGCGCAATCAACGCCTTCAACATGGAGACCAACACCGTAAAAAACCAGCTTACCGGCGAATACGATGAAGTACCTAAAGTACAACGTGCGTACAAAGGATCCGGCTTGGGCAGTGTGGTAATCGGTGACGAAAACTACGGTGAAGGCAGCTCCCGCGAGCACGCCGCGATGGAACCACGCCACCTCGGCGTACGGGCCATCATCGTAAAAAGCTTCGCGCGTATCCACGAAACCAACCTGAAAAAACAGGGTATGCTCGCCCTCACCTTTGCCAATAAGGAAGACTACGACAAGGTGCAGGAAGATGATGTCGTGGACATCATTGGCCTCACTTCATTCACCCCCGGCAAACAACTGGCTATGGTCCTGCATCATGCAGACGGCACACAGGATGAGGTCCTGCTGAACCATAGCTACAACGAACAGCAGATCGGATGGTTCAAAGCCGGCGGTGCGCTGAACGTGATCCGCCAGGAAGCGGGCAGGTAGAAAGAGAAAATTTTATCTTGTTTAAAAAAGCTGTATCTCCTGAAGGGATACAGCTTTTTTATAAATTCATAGACTAACCTGAGTTTGGGATAAATGAAAGCCCCCTCTCTGTCTCCCCTCAAAGGGAGACGATTACGCCAGGCTATGAAACGTACTTCCGTCTGTGCTATAAAGTGATCGTCCCTCTTCAAAGTGCGCCTATATACGAGTTGGGACAAGGTTTGTCAAAAATGTTTTCCGGCATCTGATGCTTCCAGGATAGTAATTCCTTCGAACAGCCACTCCGTCATCCAGAATAGAGCGGAGCGGAATGAAGGATCTCACGTAATGTGGGACACTCATTGTGTGGAATCCTTCGCTCCACGCTCAGGATGACATCGTAATTGTTGTATCGTGTCGGCTCTGATGAATACCAAACAATAAATGGCAGCTTGGCATAGTTCCTCACTTTGATATAATTCAGTTGTCCCAACTGATATATAAATGCCTAATTTTTTATACAGCGCATATCCTGTAGTATTTTTGGCAGGATTTTTAGTATACATTTAATGTGTTTATCCTGAAATATAAAATGTAAACGCTCTATGGGATTTTTGCATAAGCCTGAAAAATGTATTTTTTTATGGTTATTGTACGGTATGATCGTATTTGCCGGCTGCTCGGAGCCGCCTGAAAAGCAGCAGGATACCCGTCCTGCCGGTAATGGTATGCAGGACTGGAATGAAAGTATCCGTGGTAATTTCAGCGCACAGACAGGCGTGATCCTTGACAGTACTGAAATTGATTCTTTTCTGAACCTCTATACGGGATTCAGGGATTATGGAAATGATGTACACCGCTTCTATGAAGGACGCAATAATGCCTATGCCTGGTTTGAGGATGGCGAGCTGATCGAGCAGGCTCATAATCTCCTGAACAGGATACGGAACATCCGTGATGAAGGAGTGATGCGGGAATTGCCCTACCAGCAACAACTGGACAGCCTGGTGCAGGATCATATGGGCCGTGCGGATAACATTGGTACGGAGCTGCTTCTTACCAGCAGCTATTTTGCTTTTGCCCATACGGTATGGGAGGGAATGGACGATACGGCCGCCCGGTCCGTCCAGTGGTTCCTCCCCCGTAAGAAGGTGTCTTATCAGGAATACCTGGATAGTATTCTGAAGGAGAACGGGGATGTGTTTTCCGGAGATGAGCCGGTTTACAGGCAGTATGAGCGCTTACGTACCTATCTGAAGCTGTACCGGCGGCTTACAGCCGTACCCTGGCCGGAGATCGTTCTGAGCCAGAGATCTATAAAGCCGGGCGATAGCACACCGGTGGTTGCGGCAATCAGGAAGCGCTTGTCTTTATTGGGAGATTTCTCCGGTGATACCACAGGGCATGTGTATGACGACTCGCTGAAAGAAGCAGTAGAGAATTTCCAGTACCGGCACGGATTGTCACAGGATGGTGTGATCGGGAAAGGAGTAGTAGCTGCAATGAATGTACCTGTTGCATCACGCATCTCGCAGATATTGGTGAATATGGAGCGGAGCCGCTGGGTTCCGGTTGAGGTCGCTTCCGACTACCTGATCGTGAATATTCCCGAATTCAGGCTGCATGTGTACCAGGAAGACAGCCTTATCTGGAGCTGTAATGTGGTAGTGGGGAAGGAAGTGCATAAGACGGTAGTATTCCATGGTGATGTTAAGTATGTAGTGTTCAGCCCTTATTGGAATGTGCCTCCGAGTATTGTACGTAATGAGGTTGTGCCGGGGATGCAGAAAAATAAAGATTACATAGCACGGCACAACATGGAGATCACCGGAAATCGCGGGGGATTGCCTGTAGTCCGGCAAAAGCCCGGTCCGCGTAATTCGCTGGGGCTTGTGAAGTTCCTTTTTCCCAACAGTTATAATATCTATCTCCACGATTCGCCAGCCAAATCCCTTTTTAACGAAGAATCCCGTGCATTCAGCCATGGCTGTATCCGTGTGTCGGAGCCTGAGCGGCTTGCCCAATTCTTATTACGTAAAGACGCAACGTGGACATCTGAAAAGATCCATGCGGCGATGCACTCAGGTAAGGAACAATATGTAACGCTGAAAGAGACCGTACCTGTATTTATCGCTTATTTTACAGCATTTATAGATCCCCGCGGGCAGATCCATTTCCGGAATGACATTTATAACCGGGATGGGCGCATGGCGGAAATGCTGATGCAGCAGGGACGGTAGGGGTATCCGTGTATAGTAGCCTGATCGTATAGTGTGGTGAAACATCTCCCTCACTCCCTTTTCGGGGATGGACGATATACGAGTTGGGACAAACTTTGTTAATAATGTTTTGCGACATCTGGTGCTGCCCGGAGTGGCAATCCCTCCGAACAACTACTCCGTCATCCAGAATGGAGCGGAGCGGAATGAAGGATCTCACGTAATATTGGATAGCCCTACATTTCATGAAATCCTTCGCTCCATTGCATTTCGCTGCCAATGAAAAGTTTATAATGAATTGATTTTGAGCAATCATTTTCTTACCGTGTATGAAAAGGAATACCCGCTGGTCGTCTCCCTTTGAAGGGAGAACGTGAGGGATGTTTCACCAACAGCCCCCTCTATCCCACTTCAATGGGGGACGACCACGCCATGCCATCACAGTACTGCGTTCATTTCTTGTTATTTCCCCTTTCATTAAGGGCAACTTATGAATAACTCTGGATGACATCATGATACCGAAATACACCGACTCCAAAAATCACTATGCATTAATTATTAAGAGGCCTATAAAATAATATCTGATTCCTGCCGCTTGTCCCAACTGATATATAATTATCAAAAATTAAGGGCCGGCCCTGCGGCCAGCCCTATGGTGATAGGTTTTTACCGGTTGTTTATTTTTGAATGACCAGCTTACCCATTCCGGTTACTGTGGCATTTTCTCTTGTCTGTATCAGATAGATGCCATTTGTCAGGGGCGTGACATCCACAGTGGCTGTCGTCCCGGCAGTAGTTGTCCGGATAATCTCCCGGCCGGAAATATCCAGTATAGTGATGGCGCTGCCGGGACGGGTATGTTCCACAGTCACAAGGTTGCCGGCAGGATTGGGATAGAACCGGAGCGTATTGGACAATTGCCCGGGCGTAACGATACCGGATCCGGGTATATCAATAGTCACACATCTGCTCAGTTGCTCACATCCACGCGCCTTCACCTTTACAGCATAGCGCCCGCTTGCTTGCGGTGTATACGTTTTGCCGGTAGCGCCTGAAATGTCTGAATTATCAGCGCAATTCACCCACTGATAAGCAGCATTATCGGCATAGGCGGAGAGCTGGTTGCCGGTCTGTACCAGTGAATCCGAAAGCAGGCTGCAGTTGGTGTACCTGTACACCCGGCCAGAGTCACCTACTGCGAATCCGAGAGCCGGCGAGGTGAAGTAGACACCCCTGAGCTCCGCCCCGGTTGACACACTCTGGTCTGTCCAGGTAGCGCCTGAGTCTGCAGAGTGAATAATCGTACCGGCCACACCCACTGCCCAGAACTGGCCGCCACCCGCATGGGCAACGCTGATAAGGATATTCGTGGTCGGTACCGACACGGTGTTAAAGCCACTCCCGTCTGTTGTTCTCAATACTGTACCGAAGTGCCCTACCGCTACCCCGATGTTATCTGTTGCCATGCGCATCTGATACAGATGGTCACCTCCCGGGGGAACCAATACCTGCCAGTTCGCACCGCCATTGGTTGTTTTGCCGATAATGCCATTATTGCCGCAGACAAAGGCTGTCTGGCCGTTCCGGATAGCCACTGATTGTATGAAATAGACTCCGTTACTCTGTTGTGTCCATGCTGCACCGCCGTTTGTTGTCCCGAATATCTCGTGTCCGCCGACCCAGCCGGTATTTTCGTCAATAAACTGAATATCATTCAACCGGACATTGGGTTTTACATATAACGTATCCCAGGATGCCCACTGGTTGGTCGTCTTAAAAACGACACCGTTGTCGTTTGGCATCCAGGAGATGGTGTCATGCAGAAAAAACAGGGAGGTGAGCGCCTGCCCGGGGAAAGCGAGCAGTGAATCCCAGGTACTACCGGCATCCCGGGAGCGAAACAGGATACTACCGTTTTTATACCCGATCATAAAGCAGGTCTGTTCATCATCGAGACAAGCGACCCGCTCAAATTGCACATCTTCCATTCCGGCAGGCGCCGTAACACGTTGCCAGGTCTGTGCAAACACACCGGAAAAGCCGGCCATGACCCAAATCAGGGATACTAATAAAAGTTTTTTCATTGTTCTTTGATTTTGTGCATACAAAACTCGTAAGCCATGGTTGGACTTTTTTTCTCCTTTTACCAAACCCCGGGATAAATTGACAAAACCCGCCGATGGATTTACGAAGATGCGATATAAACCCGGCAGGCAATTTTATAGAACCGGAATGCAGTTTGGTAAAACGGTAATGAGCAGCTTCCTATTAAAGCTATCTTTGTTTCTCTACCTGCCATATCTTGAAGATCAATACGGTGATATATGCCCTTGTTGTGCTGGCGTGCTGCTACCCGGCCCTGGGGCAGTATCCATATTACTTTGAGCTGAACCGGAAACACGGACTGCCATCCAATAACGTTTATAACATCATGCAAGACCGGCAGGGATTTATCTGGCTGGCTACTGACGAAGGGTTAAGCCGGTATGACGGTTCCTCATTCGTGACCTACAGGTCGGACGAACAGACGTCCGTCGGGGGGAGCTGTATCCGGGAAGACCGGTATGGACGTATCTGGTACGAAAACTTCGACGGGTACCTGTATTACGTAGCAGACGACAGCCTGAAACATCTCCGGCATCATAATAATCTACTGTCCTATACCCCATTTGGACTGAATGACCAGCATCTTTTTGTTGTCGGGCAAAATGGCATAGATGTTTTTGATCTCGAAAGCCTGGCGCTGGTCCGGACATTTCATATACCTTTTGTTGACAAAGCAGAGCATGCCTCCTGTGGAAGCGATGGTTTTTTCCTGATCGCAAACGATGTGATACATAAGATCGACCGTTCACTAAAGCTCACTTCCAGCGCATGGCCCAAGGACCGGAACGAACGGATCAAACAGATTTACCCCTGTGGAACGGATGTCTATGTGATCTCGAAGCATAATGAGCATAACACGCTTTATCTCCTTGACCGGAATATGGCGCTGAAAAAAACATACCGGATACCACATCCGGAGTTTATACAATACAGTCACTACCTTGATCAGCGTGTCTGGATCCATACGACGGACGGCAGCTATGCATACACGCTGGATCATGATGCGCCCAACAGCGTGGATTCTTTTTTCCGGGGAAAGAACATATCGGGTATGTTCAGAGACCGGCAGGGTAATTACTGGTTCACCACCATCGGAGAAGGTGTTTTTATTGTACCGGACTTGCAGAACCGTGTATACCTGTTCCGCGACAACCCGCCGGCCCGGATGATACCCTCCGGGAAAGGGTTCCTGATAGGCACGCAAAACGGATATCTTGTAAAAACAGACCGGTTCTTCCGGGAGCGGGATATAGTGAGCGCAACCCCGGGGAAGGCGGGTATTTACTATCTGTATACGAATGATACCGGTAATAACGTATTCTATTCTTCGCGTGGGTTTTCCCGATACTCCGTCAACAATTTTTCCGCACCACAGCATTATATAATCGCGGTAAAAAGCATCGTACAGGTAGATGCAAAATATTACGCCATCGCAGCAAACGGCTTCTGCGCCTTACTGTTAAATCCCTCAGCGCCCGCCGGGATACAATCACCCTGGGATACGGTTTTCACGGACAAAAGGCATGAGGAATATAATGATATTGCCTTCCTGGAAAAAAACATCCGGGGGAAATCAATTACGTACGACAGAAAAGAAAACAGGATTATCTGTGCATCCAGCGTAGGTATATCCGTGATTACGCCTCATAGCGCCCACAGGATTAAAAACAGAGAAAAAGACTTCCATGCAGTATCGGTAGTTGCACATAACAGCGCCATATATGCCCTGGAAACTACAGGAAGATTGTACTGTATCACCGGCCGGGATCATTTCGAACCACTCAGCACGAAACCCGGATTCCCGCAAGGAGATATGCTTCTGATGAAAATGATCGACGGACATCTTTATTTTTCGGACTCCCGGAGACTGTACCGGTATGACCCTGCGACGGAGCAGACCAGAACATTCGATATTGACCTGTCTCCCTACGGCATCAGCGATATACTCAGGCGTGACAGTTCGGTACTGATCGTTACCGGATCCGGAGTTATAGAAACAGGAGACCAGCCCCCGGAAAAAGATAAAAGCAATGCGCTCTTTCATATTAACGACATTACGGTAAACGATAAAAAAGTAAATGCAGCACAACTGACGCAGTTGAGGTACCGGGAAAACAACATAGCCGTTAACTTCTCGGTGCTGGATTTCGGTTCCGGAAGCCCACCACCCGTTTTTTACAGACTGAGTAACGGAGGCTGGAAAGAAATCCCCCCCGGCACCCGCTCACTGAGATTTCCCGCATTGGCGCCGGGCCGGGATTCTCTCATTTTCAGGGTCGGGGAACAAATAATGCCAGACACTATCCGGTTTAATATTGATACACCCTTCTGGAACAAATGGTGGTTTTATCTTGCCGGCTTCATCATCGTTTCCGGCGCCGGTTATGCTTATTACAGGAACCTGCTGCGCAGAAAGCTGCGGCAGTTACAGTTTCTGAATGAAAAGCTGCAGTTGGAGCAGACACTGGGAAAATCCATGCTGGCTTCCATCCGGGCACAGATGAACCCTCACTTCTTTTACAATGCCCTGAATACCATACAAGCCTATATCTTTACCAGCGACAAGGCAAAGGCCACCAGCTTCCTGGCGAAATTTTCCCGGCTGACGCGTATGATCCTCGAAATGTCGGAAAAAGAAACCATAACCCTGGATGAAGAGATCGAGGCCCTGACTTTATACCTGGAGCTGGAGCAGATGCGTTTCAAAGAAGAATTTACCTATACGATCCAGACACATGGTATGATACATACGGAAACCGTCGAACTGCCGTCCATGATCATTCAGCCATATGTCGAAAATGCTGTCAAGCACGGGCTGCTGCACAAGGAGGGAGACAAAAATGTGGAAGTCAGCTTTCAACAGCTTCCGGAGCATCTGCTGGTAATGATTGAGGATAACGGTATCGGGAGGAAACGTTCGGAGGCGCTCAACAAGATCAAAAGGGAGAAATACCAGTCATTCGCAACCCGTGCCAATGAGAAGCGGCTGGAGTTGCTAAACAGCGGCAGGAAAGAAAAAGTAGTTGTCCGCACTACAGACAAAATGAATGACAATGGCATCCCTGCAGGTACAAAAGTCGAATTGTTCATACCCATATAATATGTACACAGCAGTTATTATAGACGACGAAGAAATGGCCAGAGTGTTGCTCCAGGAAATGATCCGGGAATATACCCCTGATATTATCGTTACAGAAACCTGCAAAAGCCTGTCCGAAGGCGTAAAAGCGATCCGGAAATACAGTCCTGACATCGTTTTCCTGGATATAGAGATGCCGGGGCACAGCGGCTTGGAATTGCTGGACTTCTTTAATGAGGAAGAAATCACATTTTCCATCATTTTCGTTACGGCATACAACCTGTATGCCATTCAGGCACTGAAGCTGTCGGCAGTAGACTATCTGCTGAAACCTATTGAAGCAACTGCGCTCAAAGAAGCAGTTGACCGCTATGAAAAAAATAAAATCCGGCAGCAGTATGCCGTACTGAAAGATAATCTGGCCGGTACCCGGCCGAAAAAAATCGGACTGGCCACGCTCAATGCGATCTCTTTTGTAGAAATAGACAATATCCTGTTTTTTGAGGCTGAAGGCGCTTACACAAAAGTGATCATGAAAGAAGGAGATCCCCTCACTGTCAGCCGGGGATTAAAAAACTTTGAACGTACACTTGCGGGGAATCCGGACTTTTTCCGCTGCCATAAATCATATCTCGTAAATGTCCGGCACATTACAGGTTATATTAAGACCGACGGCGGCTATCTTGTGGTCGATAAAATACACCGGATTTCCGTTGCCGCCGACAAGCTGGAAACGTTACTCAAAAAAACGGGACAACATTTATAATTAGTCAACCCTTAAAAAGTCAATGCTGCCATAAGATCCCGGGTCAAGCCCGGGATGACATAGTAGACAGATTCATATTCAGTACGCTTAACGGACGTGACCAGCCAATAACCACTTTGTCATGGCGGCCTTGAGCCGCCATCTCATTCAGTACGTGGGTCTATAAGTGCAGGATTTTCTTTATGCACACGAAAATCTTGCAATTTTTCTCGTCCAATATTTTGAGTATATAACTAGCAGGTAATTCATTAAATCGTTTTTAAGGGCCGACTAATTAGAAAAGAAAAAGCCGTCTCGGAAATCAGAGACGGCTTCTGTAAATGATTGAATCGTTAGCAGGGTAAGTTATCAGCCCTCGGCGTCTTCACCGCCCTCTGCTTTCTTCATTTTTTCCTTCAGTTCGGCCAGTGCGCCAAGATCACCCAGGGTTGCTTTTTCCACCTTGCTCTGTACATTTTTTACAGCTTTCTTGGTGTTTTCAGCTTCTGTACGGGCATCTTTACGTGCCACCTCTTTTTCTTCCGCTTTTGTCTGTTCCCAAACGCGGGTATGAGAAACAAGGATACGTTTGTCGTTACGATCGAACTCGATAATCTGGAACGGCAGCGTTTCTTCAGACTCAACGTTACCGCCGTCTTCCTTACGCAGGTGACGGGCGGGCGCATAAGCCTCAAGTCCGTATTGCAGCTGTACCGTAGCACCTTTCTCATCTTTTCTTGTAACATGACCTTCATGTACAGAACCGATGGGGAACACGGTTTCAAAAGTATTCCAGGGATCGTCTTCAAGTTGTTTGTGACCAAGCGCCAGCTTACGGTTTTCCTTATCGATGCTCAGGATCACGACTTCGATGTCTTCACCAACTTTGGTAAACTCGCTGGGATGGTTATAACGCTTAATCCAGCTCAGGTCGCTGATATGGATCATACCACCGATACCTGTTTCCAGCTCAACGAATACGCCGTAAGGAGTGATATTTTTGACAACACCTTTGTGGCGGCTGTCTACCGGGAATTTATTTTCGATGGTTTCCCACGGGTCTTCGGTCATCTGCTTGATAGACAGGCTCATCTTGCGCTCAGATTTATCAAGTGTCACCACAACGGCCTCATGATCTTCACCCATTTTGAAGAATTCCTTGGCGTTGATCGGCTGGGAAGACCAGGTGATTTCGGATACGTGTACCAGACCTTCTACTCCGGGAAGGATTTCGAGGAATGCACCGTAATCTTCAATATTAACTACTTTACCTTTTACGCGGGCGCCTTCAACGATTTCTTCGGAGAGGTTATCCCACGGATGCGGCGTCAGTTGTTTCAGACCGAGGCTGATACGTTTCTTCTCGTCATCAAAGTCAAGAACAACCACATTCAGTTTCTGTCCGTTTTCCAGTACTTCGCTCGGGTGCGTTACGCGGCCCCAGCTAATGTCTGTAATATAAAGCAGACCATCTACGCCGCCCAGATCAATGAACGCACCAAAATCGGTAACATTCTTAACAGTACCTTCCAGTACCTGACCTTTTTCAAGCTGACCGATGATCACACTACGCTGCTGTTCGATATCGCTTTCGATCAGTGCCTTATGACTTACTACAGCATTACGGATGGCTTCATTGATTTTCACGACCTTGAAGTCCATCGTTTTACCCACATACTGATCGTAATCCGTTACCGGTTTCACGTCAATCTGAGAGCCGGGCAGGAACGTTTCCAGGCCATTAACATCCACGATAAGACCTCCCTTGGTCTTGGATGTAATAGTACCGGTAACGACTTCTCCGGTTTTGTAGAAGTCAACAATTTTCTGCCATGCGCGGGTTGCACGAGCCATTTTGCGGCTCAGGTGCAGATGACCATTCCGGTCTTCTTTTTCCACGACCATTACTTCCACTTCGTCGCCGATCTTGATATCGGAAACATCACGGAATTCATTCAGGGAAATCAGCCCGTCCGATTTAAAACCGATGTTAATGATCACATCCGTTTTGGTCAGACCAACGATAATACCCTGCAACAGTTCGGCTTCCCCGATTTGTTTAAAGGTGCTGTCGTACACCTGTTCGAGTTGCTCACGCTTTTCTTTGGGATAAGAAGCAACATTGCGTTTGTCTACGCTCCAGTCGAAATCGTCGTGGGCGCTTTGCGGTTGAGAAATGATTTGATTGTCTTCCAAATTTTAGGTCCTCCTTTTGAGTAGATTTTTGGGAGGGCAAAGGTAGGATATATTACTGAAAAAAGAAAAACAGGTGTTTAATTTAATCGCTACAACACAACTCATATGAATTTTTATTATAAAAAAGCATTTCAGAAACACTGTTGTCCGGAAATATTTTATAGCACAAAAACAGCTTTTGTGCTCCGGAAGCCTGTTAAAAATACATAGACGGTTGCCGGCAGCAGTTGATGCACCAACCGTTCAAGCGAAGTATTAAGATGCCATACCAGGTCGTGCGGCGTTATCTGATATATGCTCAACAAACCGGCCATACAACATGCAATGACCCATATCTCTGCCGGCAACCTGTTCTTTCGGAATGCATGCCACAGTACCATTCCTGCCGTTAAAAGCACCAACGGCAAAAACCGGCTTATCATCATCCTGAAAAAATATTTCAATATGATCCATCCACGCTCAGAATCCATGAGCCGCTCCCAAAACACACCCTGCTGGCGCATCAGGTCATTATCCGGCGCCAGACTTTTATGTATTGCCCATACGACTAACGGGGCTGCACCCCCTGCCAGCCATATCAGCAGGTTCTTTTTTTTCGGGAGACGAATAAAAAGGAATAGTGCCAGTACGATTGCAAATAAAACACCTTCGTTTTTCGTCCACAATGCGGCTCCTGTCAACATACCCGCCAAAACCAGAAAACGTTTATCATCTGATTGCCTGAAATGATGTACGCATGCCAGTGTGCACATAATAAAGAATCCAAGCAAAGTATCTGCGTATTGCGAAACTGCATTTTCAATGAACGAATTGCTTACCGACATAAAAATCAATACACCAGCTGCCATAATCGGATGTACCCGACCAGCCTCCAGAAAGAGAAAAGACACTGTGAGCAGCATGATCAGCATGCAGAACAGGAAAGGAACCAACTCCGGGTATCCCCCCGTAAACTTCCATACAAATGCAATGATAGCCGGAAGTCCCGGTGGATAATCAGGGTGACTGTTGATGCCGGAGCTGTATACCTGCTGCCAGTATTCCGGCAGCGTCAGGTAACGTGCATGAAAATTCCATATTGCCCAGGCATCCCATCCTCCATATTTTTCAGCTAATAATACGCCCCGCACACTGATTACTGCAAGACCAGCCAACAATATCAGACCGTAGTACCGGGGTGTTGTATCCGACTCCTGTCCCCCTACCCCTCCGGCATGGCATTTTGTGAATCTCCATAAACCCAGCGATCCGGCAATAACTGCCATCACAGTTACTACAAACGGGATCTGCCCAGGCAGGGACAAAAAGAATGTCATGCTTGTAATGGCCAGCACGCCTGCAACCCGGATAATGGCAAGGGATGAATACTGCATGTCTATTCAGTTTGATCAACAAGATAATAATGAAATGCAGTATCGTGAAAAGAGTGCATGATACGCCCCTTTACCTCATAAGTGCCGGTCTTAAGTTCGTCCGATGAAGCAGGAAAAATAATCAGCAGGGTATCCGGATCCGGACTGTGCCTCAACTCTTCGAGCGTCCGTGGCATAAGCCCCAGCCTTGCCCAGGCAAGTAGCTCGGGCCGTCCATTTACAGGATTGAAAACAAGTGTAGCATGAGGATTCAGCATAGCCAGCTCCTGCCGTAAAGTGAGAGCTATCATATCCATTTCCTGCTCCTCATTGCTGCGCTCTTTTGTCTGAAAGGCAATGGCCACCGAAATCAGGCAGACAGCTATGACCAAAAAAAGAAAGAGGGGGCGTATCATCTGTTGGTCATTTACAGGTTAGCCGGTCTTTTCTTCCAGGCTGAACAGACTGTCTACAAATTCTTCTTTATTGAAAATCTGCAGATCTTCCATTTTCTCTCCAACCCCTATGTACTTTACCGGGATGCGGAACTGGTTGGCCACAGCCAGCACTACGCCCCCCTTGGCGGTTCCGTCGAGCTTGGTGATCGCCAGTGCGGTAACATTGGTCGCTGCGGTAAACTGCCGGGCCTGTTCAAGCGCATTCTGTCCCGTACTGCCATCCAGCACCAGCAATACTTCATGCGGAGCAGCCGGCAGCTTCTTACTGATCACACGATGGATCTTACCCAATTCATCCATCAGGTAGGATTTGTTATGCAGGCGACCTGCCGTATCAATGATCACAACATCGGCATCCCGTGCAATCCCACTGGTCACAGCATCGAATGCTACAGAGCTCGGATCGCTGCCCATCTCCTTTTTAACGATCGGCACACCTGTCCGCTCACTCCATATAGTAAGCTGGTCTACCGCCGCCGCACGGAATGTATCGGCCGCACCGAGCAATACGGACTTCCCGTTCTTTTTAAAATTATAGGCCAGCTTACCGATTGTAGTGGTTTTACCCACCCCGTTCACACCAACAACCAATATGATGTAGGGCTTCTTACCTGCGGGCACATCAAACGTAGCAAACTCCGGGCCGGGGGCATCTGTGAGCATCCCCATGATCTCTTCCTGAAGTATACGGTTGAGCTGTGCCGTGCCGAGGTATTTGTCTTTTGCCACACGATCTTCAATACGTTTAATGATTGCTACCGTCGTATCAATACCCACATCGGCGCTTACCAAGGCTTCTTCAAGCTGGTCAAGCACTTCTTCATCCACTTTATCCTTACCGGCGATCGCCTTGGTAAGCCGCGAGAAAAAACCTTCTTTCGTTTTCTGTAATCCCTGGTCGAGCGCTTCTTTCTGCTCCTGCTGCTCTTTGTTCCGCTTAAACAGCTTATCAAAAAAACCCATAGTACACAATTAAAAATGGAAAATGGAAAGTTGAAAATAGCAAATTGAGCATTAAATAAGGGGAATACCCCTCACTTTCAATTTTTCATTTTCAATCTTCTACTCTAAAAAATGCCACCGTATCCTTCAATCCATCCATAAAACGCTGGGTAGGTTCATAACCAAGAAGTGTGCGGGCTTTCGAAATATCCGCCAGTGAGTTCCTGATATCTCCGGCACGTGGTTCGCGCCAGACAGGCTGGTGTTCAAGCCCCAGAATGTCGCGAATGGATTCATACAGAAAGTTGACAGTAAAATTTTCACCAACCGCAATATTGTATACATTTCCGAACGCCGCTTGGTTGTCGCTTAGCATACTTTTGACATTAGCCTGGACCGCGTTTTCCACAAAAGTAAAATCCCTTGTCTGCAACCCGTCGCCATTAATATATACAGGTGTCTGTTCAATGATCCCCTTTACAAATAAAGGGATCACAGCTGCATAAGGACCATCCGGATCCTGCCTTGGTCCGAAAATATTAAAATAGCGGAGACCAATCACTTTCAATCCGTATAGGCGTCCATATACATCCGCATACAGTTCATTAGTCTTCTTGGTGACTGCATAGGGTGACAGCGGATTACCTATACGATCCTCCACCTTAGGCAAGTTGGGCTCGTCGCCATACACAGAAGAAGAGGAAGCATATACAAACGATTTTACACCGGCGTTTTTCGCCGCGGTAATGACATTAACAAAACCGGAAATATTCACCTCGTTAGTTGTAACCGGGTCTTTCACTGACCGGGGTACAGAACCAAGTGCCGCCTGGTGATTTACGTAATCAATACCATTACATGCGGTACGGCATATTTCCGCGTCCCGTATATCCCCTTTTATAAATTCAAAAGCCGGATGCCCCGTAAACAAGTCTATATTCTTCTGAAATCCTGTAGACAGGTTATCGAGCACACGTACCTTCCCGGCCCCGTGATGCAACAGGTAGGCCACTATATGGGAACCTATAAATCCCGCCCCACCGGTAATGAGGAATGTAGACTTACTTATATCTTTTTGGTGAAAGACCTGCATCGTGTTTGATTTTAATTTAATTAGCCGATTAGCTAATATGCTGATCAGCGAATGATTCCCTCACGAAAGGCATTAGCTAACTGACTAATCAGCACATCAGCTAATTAATGGTTACAAGCTCCAGTACTCAAGCCCGTTCACCTTACCCCTGTAAATACCTTTTACGTCTACCAGCAAAGCCTTCGGTTTGGTGATAGCATGAAAATAAGATTCATCAAGCTGCGCATAGGCATCATGGTTCACCGCTACGATTACAGCATCATAATCAGTATCGGTTTCCTCCTGCAGACCGAAACCGTACTCATGCCGCAGTTCATTGCTATCGGCGTGTGTATCCACCACGTGCACAGTAACATGATAACCCTGCAATTCCTTCACAACATCCGCCACCTTCGAATTACGTATGTCAGCTACATTTTCCTTAAAGGTACAGCCCATAATCAGCACCTTCGCATGTGCCACATTCACATCATTCCGAATGATCGCCTGAACTGTTTTCTTAGCTACATAGGCGGCCATCTCATCATTGATCACACGACCGGCAAGGATCACCTTAGAATTATAACCGAGCTGTTGCGATTTATAAGTAAGATAGTAAGGATCCACACCGATGCAATGACCACCGACAAGTCCCGGAAAAAATTTCAGGAAATTCCATTTTGTACCGGCTGCCTCCAGTACTTCAAATGTATTGATCCCCATGCGGTCGAAAATGATGGAAAGTTCATTCATCAGGGCGATATTCAGATCGCGTTGGGTATTTTCAATAATTTTGGCTGCTTCAGCAACTTTCACGGAAGATGCCCGGTGGACACCGGCCTTAACCACCAGCTCATATACGCGGGCAATGGCATCCAACGCCACTTCATCCGAACCGGAAACAACCTTAACTACATTTTCAAGCGTATGTACCTTGTCGCCCGGATTGATGCGTTCCGGAGAATAGCCGTATTTAAAATCCGTTCCGGCCTTCAGCCCGGATAGACGTTCAATAACCGGCAGGCAATCATCTTCAGTACAACCGGGATAGACAGTGGATTCAAAAACAACATAATCTCCCTTCCGGATCACGTGACCGATCGTTTCGGAAGCCTTCAGCACGGGCGTCAGATCCGGAACGTTATGCCGGTCAACCGGCGTGGGAACCGCTACAACAAAAAAACGGGCATCTTTCAGCGCTTCGAGATCGTGGGTAAACATAATGTCACAATCCTGGAACGCTGCCTTATCCAGCTCATTACTGGGGTCTATACCACGACGCATCAGCGCAATGCGGTCCGGGTTTATATCAAATCCGATAACGGATATTTTACGGGCAAAAGCCAGGGCTATGGGCAAGCCCACATAACCCAGACCAATAACGGCAAGTTTTACTTCTTTATTCAGCAGTTGTTGATACATAAGGGGTGGATCAGATTGATTTGAAAATTTGAAAATGTGCCAATTTGAAAATGCCTGTATTATATGCTCCTCACGCTCAAACTAACCCATTATAAAACGGGGGCAAAAATAGCATATTATATGCGAACCCGTCAGCACTTTTTATAAATAAAAAAGGAATACCACCATGGTATTCCTTCGTTGCACTGTTCTGTACTGGCATTATATTACCCCTTTGCTTCAGGGGACGTTTTAGCAGTAGTCTTTTTGGCCGGACGTGCCGGGCGTACTTTACCAAAAGTACCTATTGCTATTTTACCTTTCCTGGTGCGTTTATCGCCTCTTCCCATGACTTAATGATTTAATGATGCAAAAATAAAAAAAGCAGGAACATATCCTGCTTTCATTTCCTGTGTGGCGGTAATTTATTTTTTGCCACTGCTGATCCTGGTAGAGAATTCTTTACCAGCCTTGAATTTCGGCACCTTGCGGGCTTTGATCTTGATCACTTCACCTGTTTGCGGATTACGTCCATTACGTGCAGAGCGCTCAGATACAGAGAATGTACCAAATCCTACGAGCGTAACACGGTCACCTTTCTTTAAAGAACCAATAACAGTGTTAGTAAAAGAATCCAGTGCATCGTTAGCCTGTACTTTAGTGATGCCTGCATCTTTGGCGATTTTGTCAATCAATTCTGCTTTGTTCATAATTGGTGTGTGTTTTAAGTTATAGAATAATTTTTTGAGTGATAAGCAAATATACTCAGTCTGACTACACTTCCAAATATGTAAGAAAAGTTTTTTTGGCGAAATCCCTTGACCGGGGCCGGTTTCCCACAGGTTATCAACATTTTGGGGGCAAAAGCCCACCATTCCCTACTCTGCCAACGTTTCCATAACAGTACGGAATGCAATGAATTTGCCGCCAAACCTGCGTAAACCCTGCTCCCGCATAGCCGGGGCATGTTCCCGGATATAGGTAGTATACTGCTCCATATCCGTACAAAAATACTGCACCGTGAAGGTGATACCCTCTGCCTCATCCTGCTCCAGCAAACGGCAAAACCGATATCCTGAAAACAGACCCGTTTCCATCATTACGGGTATATGCTCTGTATGCATCCAGTTGATCCAATCCGCCGTTATGGCGGGTTCCGTTTTGATAGTAACGTTGTAGATAATCATAGCTTGAAAATTAGACAGGTCATTTCCATTTTTCCTCAACAGAATCGAGAATGGTCCGGTAGCTTACATACCGGTCTGCTGCGATGGCGCCACTGGCAACGGCATCCAGGACAGCGCACCCCGGTTCATTTATATGCAGGCAATTATTAAAACGGCAATCCGGCAACAACCGACGCATCTCCGGGAAATAGTGCGACAATTCTGTCCGTTCCATATCCACCAGGCCAAATTCTTTTACCCCGGGCGTATCAATAATTCTGCCGCCACCACCCGGCATATCAAACATTTCGGCAAAGGTAGTCGTATGCATCCCCTTGCCGCTCCATCCGGAAACCTCCGCAGTCCGCAGATCAAGGCCGGGTAATAATTGGTTGATCAGGGTCGTCTTACCGGATCCGGAATGTCCGCTGAACAAAGTTGTCCTGCCTTTGATCTTTTCCGCCAGCACAGCAACAGAATCCACCTGTAATGCCGTAAGCGCAAGCACCTCATAACCTGCAGCTTCATACATCTCCTGCCAATATCTGAGCTGTTGCTCATGCTTATCACGAAGCAGGTCTGTCTTGTTGATCACAATAAGCGCCGGTATATGATAGGCTTCTGCGGTAAGCAGGAAACGGTCTGTAAACCCCTGGGAAGTCCGTGGTTCGGTAAGCGTAACGACGATCAGCGCCAGGTCTATATTGGCCGCCACAATATGCTTCTGATGCCTGTTATGGGGCGATATACGCACGATATAGTTATGCCGGTCGGTAATTTCATGTATTATGGCTGTTCTCACTTCCGGGTCTTCTACCGTGAAAATAACCTTATCACCAATCGCAACGGGGTTGGTGGATGATATATCCGTATCGGTCTTCAATTTCCCTTTTATCCGGGCATTCCAGCTTACACCAGCGGCATCACGGACAACATACCAGCTACCCGTTGAACGGTACACCAGCCCTTCCATCTGCCGGCCTTTAACGGTATGCTGCAGTTGCTCATTCATAACGTAATGCTTCAATAGGATCCAGACGCGAGGCCTTAACAGCCGGATAGATACCTGATATAATACCAACTCCTGCGCACAAGCTAACCGCCACCAGTATCCATATCCAGGGCACTACAACAGGGCCCTTTAACAGGGAACCAACAAGATTGCCGGTCAGAACACCGGCAACAATACCGACAAAGCCTCCGGCCAGACTGATCAGTACGGACTCTGTGAGGAATTGCCCCTTTATAGTACCTGCACGTGCACCGAGGGCTTTGCTGATGCCGATCTCCCGCGTACGCTCCGCGACGGAAACCAGCATGATGTTCATCAGCCCTGTTACAGAACCGGCCACAGTAATAATGCCGATTACCAATGCCGCCCAACTGATATATTTGATGATATCCAATAGTGATACGATGAGGGAATCATTCAGGTTCACCGAAAAATTACTTTCCACTCCCGGCGGGAGCTTCCGTATAACCCGGAAAACACCTTCCGCCTCTTCTGCTATAACGGTTTTCCGTCTCACGTCTTTTACAGCGACACTGATCACATACGACTTGTCGCCACCATACAATATTCTTGCATTCTGTAAAGGCACCAGGATCATGTTATCCGTATCCATGATCATGCTGCCTCCGCGAGACTCCATAATGCCGATCACTTTATAAACCGCATTACCCACAGAGATCGTACGGCCTACCCCCTCCCGCATGTTTACCCCGAATAAACGGGCTGCTACCCCGCTGCCGATGATACAGGTATATGTGCCGGACTGTAGTTCATACGCCGAGAAGTTGCGTCCTGCAGCCAGTTGCGTAGCGGATATCTCAAGATAATGTTCATCCACTCCGGTAACGCGCACATTGGGATTAGTCTTTTTTGACCCGGCTGATGCCGTGGCAGTAGATGTGGCACTCGCAGACAACCCTACAACAGTGGAATGCCTGAACCGTTTGGAAAATGCAGCAGCTTCGTCATAAGTGATACGGTTATCTTCATATACCGAAAACCGGTTATTGCCGCCATGTCTGCTGCTTTTCAATACGGCCCCCGTGATCCGGAACGTATTGGCGCCCATGCTACTGAAGCTGGTATGTACTGAAGCTTTAAGTGCTTCCGACGCAGTAAGTATGCCTACCAGCGCCATAATACCCAGCCCGATGATCGCCACCGTCAGGAAAAAACGGAGGCGATTGCCCTGAAGGGCACGCAGAGCAAGGGTAAGGTAAAACAGCAGCTTCATATAATCCTTAACAGTTGTTTAATCGCTCATAAACAACACCCCTCTCTATCTCCCCTGAAAGGGAGACGATCACATGATTCCCAACCCGGAAGCAGGACGACACAACGGCGCAAAATCCCCCTTTGAAGGGGGTGCAGAGGGATGTTTCTTTCAACATAGAAGCTTTATGGCGAATGTCTATCATATTTATCATTGTTGGAGATGCCCAAATTAATCCTTGAAATGACGTATTTTTTATAAAGTCTCCGATACAGCATACTCCACAAATTTAGGCTTTATACCGTTCCGATACCTGCACAAAAAAATGCCGCATAACCATCTTATGCGGCATTTCCCTGAATAAGACATATCCGGTTGATTACCCTCCCTGGAGCGCAGCCGCACCGCTTACGATTTCCGTAAGTTCAGTAGTAATGGCAGCCTGACGGGCACGGTTGTAGCTGATCTTCAGGTTCCGTAATAACTCGTTGGCATTTTCACTGGCCTTATCCATTGCAGTCATACGGGCGCCATGCTCTGAAGCATTCGCATCCAGGACCGCTTTAAATACCTGCGTATTCAGTATTTTAGGCATCAGTTCCTGCACCAGCGTTTCTTTTGAAGGCTCAAAAATGAAGTCATTATTTTTGTTATTGTCCGTATTTTCCACCTTAGGTATCGGCAGATAGGGTTCTACCACAAAAACCTGTGTGGCTGCATTGCGAAACTGGCTGTAGATGATCTCGACGCGGTCATATTCCTTGTTGAGGAACGCCTGTTGCGCGTATACGGCCACCTCGCGAACGTGATCAAAGCTGAGATCGGAAAACAGGCCCCAGTAATTATCTACCACATTGTAGCCGTAACGGACAAAATAATCGTATCCCTTTTTACCAACCGGCAGTAAGGTAACTCCTCCCCGCGCATGCTGCGCCGAATAACGTTCATTGATTGCCTGCCGGGTGAGCTTGATGATATTGGCATTATAGGCGCCGCAAAGACCGCGGTCGCTGGTAACAGGTATCAATAATATCCGCTCGGCCGGACGCTCATTGGCCAACGGCAGATCCATATCAGACGAAACACTGCTGACTATATTACTGAGCATCTCCTGCAGCTTTTGCGCATAAGGACGCATTTGTATAATGGCATCCTGGGCACGACGCAACTTGGCCGCGCTCACCATTTTCATCGCTTTTGTGATCTGCTGTGTGGATGTTACTGACTTTATCCGGTTACGAACCTCTTTAAGCTGGCCTGACATATTAAAATTTGATAAAAGGGGTATTTTGGGTGCAAAAGTACGAATTATATGGAAAGGGGAAAGAGATTTGCCACATAAAAAACAATAAAGGCTCCAAAAGTCTATTCTTCCGATTTCATCGTAGCGCCTCTGCCGTATTTTACAAAACCATACAGGTAGATCACACGGGAGATGCGCATCAGCCAGGGCTGTATCAGAAGCACAATAGCTACCGAGCTGCCCAGGGCATAGAATATACTGTTATCCTTGTAGGAGAGCCCGAAAATAATCCAGTATAATACAAACAGCATACCGATAATACCCACGGTAAGCGCATAGCTTACATAACCGGTACCGTAATAAAATCCCACTTCAAGCTCCATTTTCTGGCCGCATACAGAGCAACGCTCAGGCATATGCAGCATATCTTTCAGCGGGAAAATGCTTTTGTTGGTAAACATTTGCCCTTTGCGGCAGTTGGGACACTTCATACCCAGCATACTGGGCAGCAATGCAGGTTTAGATTCCGACATGCCTGCAAAGGTACGTTGTTATTACTATTTATATTTCAAAAAACGGAAAATCCAGACTACTCTACCGTCACCGACTTCGCCAGGTTACGCGGCTGATCTACGTTTGCCCCCCTCATAATTGCTATGTGATAGGCCAGCAATTGCAGCGGCACCACGGTCACCAGGGGTGAAAGCAACTCTTCGGTCTGCGGGACTTCGATCACATGATCGGCCAGGTTCCGGATCTGGACATCGCCGGTATTGACCACGGCTATAATACGGCCTTTCCTGGCCCGTACTTCCTGAATATTGGAAACAATCTTTTCGTATGCGCTCTGGTTAGTTGCCAGGAATACAACCGGCATATCTTCGTCAATCAGCGCGATAGGTCCGTGCTTCATTTCAGCCGCCGGGTATCCCTCCGCATGTATGTATGATATTTCCTTTAGCTTAAGCGCCCCTTCCATCGCAACCGGATAGTTGAGCCCGCGGCCGAGATACAGAAAGTTGCTGGCATCCTTATAAATTGCCGCAATTTCTTTTATCTGTGCGTCCAGTTTCAGCGCTTCTTCCATTTTGGCCGGTATCTGCTCCAGTTCGTATAAGATCTGACGAAGCCGTGAAAGCGATATCGTACCTTTTTCCTGCGCGACTTGTAGTGCAATCAGTATAAGAATCGTGATCTGGGCTGAGAAAGCTTTGGTAGAGGCTACACCAATCTCTGGCCCGGCATGTACATAGGACCCCGCATGAGACATGCGCGCAATAGACGACCCGATCACATTAACGATGCCGTAAATCAGCGCCTGACGCTCTTTAGCCAGTTGTATCGCCGCCAGCGTATCGGCTGTTTCTCCCGATTGCGAGATGGCAATCACCACATCCGATTCCTTGATGATCGGGTTGCGATACCGGAACTCAGAAGCATATTCCACTTCCACAGGTATACGCGCCAGTTCCTCAATCAGATATTCCCCGATCAGGCCGGAATAATAGGAAGTGCCGCACGCCGATATAATAAAACGCTCCGCTTTATGTATCCGGGGCGCAAATTCATTCATCCCGCCCATTTTGATCCAGCCCTCCTGTGCGCTCATCCTGCCGCGCATGGCATCAGCAACAGCCTTAGGCTGTTCGTATATCTCTTTCAGCATGAAATGATCAAAGCCTCCTTTTTCGATCATTTCAAGGCTCATCTCCAGCTTCTGAATCGTATGGGATTTTTCGATATTGCCCAGCGTTTTGATCGTAAACTGCCCGTCTCTGGTCACTACCGCATATTCTTCATCATCCAGGTACACTACATTATTTGTGTATTCAATAATCGGGGAAGCATCTGACGCCACAAAAAACTCCTCCGTACCGACACCGATCACCAGTGGGCTTCCTTTACGCGCAGCGATGAGCATATCCGGATTACGCTTATCCATCACTACGATAGCATAAGCCCCTACCACTTCGTTGAGCGCGATACGTACAGCATCTTCCAGCGGCAGATTTTCCTGCTTTCTTATTTCCTCCACCAGATTTACCAATACCTCTGTATCCGTATCCGAATGAAAAACATAACCTCTTTTTTTCAGCTCGGTTTTCAGGACGTCATAATTCTCAATAATGCCATTATGAATAATGACCAGGTTCCCGGACTGCGAGAGATGCGGATGTGCATTACTATCGTTTGGGACACCATGCGTCGCCCAACGGGTATGACCGATACCAATTGTTGCGGAAACGTCTTTCTCTTTCGTAAAGGCCTCCAGATCGGCTACCTTTCCTGCCTTTTTATATACATGCAGATCACTGTTGAGCAAGGCAACACCTGCACTGTCGTAACCACGGTATTCCAGTCTTTGCAAACCCTTTATCAGGATCGGGAATGCTTCCTTCCGGCCGATATAGGCGACAATACCACACATAGGATCAATTAATTTTGGAATAAACAATAGTAAGCTTCAGCCGGTAATCCGGATCAGGGAAGTTCCGGCCACCGGCAATCAGGCGGTAGGCGCCAGGAAAGGTCTGGGTTCCGTTGATACGTAAACGCAATTCATTTTTCCCCTGTAGTATCGCCTGCTGCAGTTCGCGGGGAAAGTTAATCGTATATACCATACGCGAGCCGCCAGTTGAAATAACCGGGCGCCCTCTACCATCAATAAAATCAAGCGGGGCAGCACTGTTGAGCGGCAGACGGTCTGCAATATTATAGGACGCACCGCCGGCATCAATACCAATAGGATAAATACGGGCAGGCGGTGTAAATATAGCGCTCTGGGGGTCCTGCAGCAGGGATATCTCTAACCGGGCCTTATTAATCAGGGCTTGCGGAATTGCCTGAATATTGGGGATCACAATATCCAACGCTGCGCCGGGCTCATTCTGCAGCAATATTGTATCCGCGCCGGCAAGCGAGCTAAAGTAATGATTTATCTGGGGCGTATAGCGGCGGCTCAACCAGGTATAATGCGCACAAGAAGATGTACTGAAACTAAAGGCAGCCCGTACCGTATCTGCTGAATAAAACAGGATGCCCGCAGTGTTATAATTGCTCGTACCGTCGAGCCTGAAATAATGTATTGCATTCGCAGCAGAGCTGTTCGTATCCGGCTCTATATACAGGCCTTTAAAAAAAGACAAAAATTCAGGATAGGATGAGAAGCGACTCACATTATTATTGATCAGATTGATAAAGTCTCCGGAAAGTTTTATACGCAGTTGGGGCTGTTCGCCTGACTTTATGTCCCCGACACTTACCGCGGCAGCCGACCCGACCGGATTATTACGATCTATCTGGAAACGGTGAAAAGAGTAATAATTGTCGTCGAGCGACATATTTTCCGATAGAAGGTATACGGTAAACCGCTGCGGCACATTGCCCGAAGTAGTATCTCCCCAGCTAAAACCACTGTAAGGTAATATCAGCACGGCAGAATCCGGCAGGATTCCGAAGGCATAAGATGTAGACGGAGGCACGACCTGGAAGGCTATACCGGCGTTTGTACGACCGAAAAAGGGATCATTGACCGTACCCAGACCGGCGTATACCGGTGAAATATTATAGCTCGTCACAACAGAATCGTCATATACAGTACGGGTAATGACAGATAAAGTATCAGGAAATGTCACGGTGTTAATATTGTCGGCAGAAGAAAGCAGATTAGAATTAATAATCGTACTCTCCTTACAGCCATACATAGTGGTTATGAATACAATCAAAATGACTGTTGCATTCCTGATATGCTGCTTCAAGTTCTGTTTTATTTTCGCAAAAATGATAAAAGATACGCTAAGACTCCGTTAAGCTTTTGTAAAGGTCCAGCAAAGGTGTAACATCTTCTTTCCAGCTCTCGTCATATTTAACAACCTTCTTATACCTGCTTGGTTTTACTTCTGCTGCTACGTTTTTCTCTGTTTTTTCCGATCCGAAAATCACCACATCGGCATTTTTTGCCGCTCCCAGCGTGAGTGCCTCGTTCGTACCGTCTTTATATAGCTCAAAATCCTTTTCCCTGATATCCGTACTGATCAGTGCCTTCTTCACAAAATTGTCGCTCAGCTTTTCTTTAAACTGATCTTCCTGAACCGTAAAAATAGTTTTGGAATAACTGAACACCGGCTCCTTTTTATAAGCCGTTTTCAGGTACAACGGCACAAGCGAAGTCATCCATCCGTGGCAATGAATAACATGCGGCGGCCATCCGAATTTTTTAACCGTTTCCAGAGCGCTTTTACAAAAAAAGATCATCCGCTCGGCATTATCAGGAAAAAACTGATCCTGATCGTCTCTGAATGCATGTTTACGCTTAAAATAATCATCATTATCCATGAAATACACCTGCAATCGGGCATTAGGCAACGATGCCACTTTGATAATCAAAGGATAGTCATCCTTATCTATAATTATATTGATACCCGAAAGGCGCACCACTTCGTGAAGGCGATGCCTCCTTTCATTGATAACTCCAAACCGCGGCATGATCACCCGGATTTCCAGACCCGCGTCGAAAGTACTGATAGCCAACCTGTTCAGTATCTGTGCAAAATCAGTAAACTCAAGATAGGGGGAAAGTTCATTGGCTATGATTAAAACACGTTTTTTGGCGTCTGCAGACATGTGCTTGTTTTAAGTTATACAATGGGGGAATGTAAAAATTCCGGAAAAATGGTCTGCAAAATTACGAAAATATTAATTGCGAAACGTTACTTTGCACCTTCAGCCTTCATTTGCATGGTTTTATTCAAAAAAATAGCAGATCTGCAGGCATGGCTTAACAGCAATCCGCAGGCAGGTAAACAATTGGGATTTATCCCTACAATGGGTGCGCTACATGAAGGGCACAAGTCGCTTGTAGCACAGGCTGTGGCGGATGGTGTCTATTCCATATGCAGTATATTCGTGAACCCCTCTCAGTTTAACGACAAAGCCGATTTCAGCGCTTATCCGGTCACCCCGGGGCCTGACCTGGCGCTCCTCGCCGACGCCGGTTGTGATGTCGTTTTCATGCCGGATACTGATGAAATTTATCCTGAAGGCACCGAACAGTCCAACAATTTCACCTTCGGCTACCTGGAAACAGTACTCGAAGGATTCCACCGGCCGGGACATTTCAAAGGAGTGGGACAGGTAGTGAACCGCCTGCTTGAGATCGTACAACCTGATATTCTTTACATGGGCGGCAAAGATTACCAGCAATGCCTGATCGTCCGTGAAATGCTGGAGCAAACCGGAAAATCGCAGGACGTCCGGATAAATATCTGCCCTACAGTACGGGAAGCAGACGGCCTGGCTATGAGCTCCCGCAACCGCCGGCTCACTGAACCGCAACGTGCCATTGCCGGTATTATATACCAATGCCTCGTGTCGGTGCAAAGCAAGCAAAAAACAGCCCGGTTCAGTGTATTACAGAAAGAATGTACTGAACTGATGCAGGCAAAAGGTATAGAGCCCGAATACATAGCGCTTGCAGACGCCCGCAACCTTAGCCTGCTTGCAGATTTTGACCACAGCATCCCCATGATCGTACTGATTGCTGCAAAAATAGGACAGACACGGCTGATAGACAATATCTTACTATCACAACCAGAGGATATATAATGAGGCCAGGCTGATGAATAGCAGCCTCTCTATTTCACCCGGGAAATCTTGAGCATATTGGTGCTTCCATGCTCCTCTATCGGCATGCTCCCGGTATTTACCACTACGTCGCCGGATTTTATCAGATTTTTATCCTTTAAGATTTCAATCTGGTCTGTTACAATCTTATCCATGCTTTCTTCATGTGCATAAAAGAACGCCTGCACACCCCAGCTAAGACTTAACTGATTGACCAGGGCTTCTGTTTTGGTGAATACAAAAAGCGGGGAACGTGGACGGAAACTGGACAGCATAAAGCCGGTGTAGCCCGATTGTGTCATCCCGATCACCGCATTGGCATTGATATCATGTGCAATCTGGCAGGCATTATAGCACAACGCATCACTCAAAAACGAAGGTGAGTGCGGTTGCGGCACAAGGTTTCTGTTGTACACCAGTTCTTCTTTTTCTACTTCCGTGATGATGCTCACCATCGTACGGATCACCAGTTCCGGATACATACCGACAGCAGTTTCCGCGCTGAGCATTACAGCATCAGCGCCTTCCAGCACGGCATTGGCCACATCCGTAATTTCGCTTCTGTTGGGGCGGGTACGATCAAGCATGCTCTCCATCATCTGCGTGGCAATGATGACCGGCTTGGCTCTGTGAATACCCATGCGGATAATCTTTTTCTGTATCATCGGTATCTGCTGCAACGGTAATTCCACACCGAGATCCCCGCGGGCTACCATAACGGCATCTGAGGCCAGGATGATCTCACGCAGATGTTCCAGCGCTTCCGGCTTTTCAATTTTTGAAATGATCTTGGCCTGACTACCTTTCTCTTTTAATATAGCACGAAGAGCTGTTACATCAGCCGGCCGCCGTACAAAAGACAACGCTACCCAATCAATACCCTGCTCAATGATAAAATCCAGATCCGAAAGATCTTTCCCGGAAAGGGAAGGTAATGAAATGCTCGTATCGGGCAGATTTACGCCCTTACGCGACGACAAAAAACCCGTAGTAATCACCTGTGCCTTCACCCGGTTATCTTTGGTTATTTCCGTCACCAGCACTTCTATTTTTCCATCATCAAGAAGAATCTTTTCACCGATCCGCACATCCTTGTGAAAATCCGGGTACGATATATAAATCTGCCCGGGAGTACCGGGAAGTTGCTCATTGGTAAAATAAAACTCATCCCCCTTATGCAGCATAAAGCCGCCATCCAGCAGCTCTCCTACCCGCAACTTCGGCCCCTGCAGATCAGCAAGAATTGCAATATTAAACGGAAAATCAGCATTGATCCGGCGGATATATTCTATTACCTCCCTATGCTGTTCGTGCGTCCCGTGAGAAAAATTAAGCCGGAATACATTGACGCCTTCTTCTACCAGCGCCAGTAATTTTTCATAGCTGCTGCATGCCGGGCCTACAGTAGCTATGATCTTGGTTTTGTGCATATCACGTATCTTAAGGACAGTATCCTTATGCCCATTCATAACAAGCAGACTGACCGGTTTAAAATATCAGTGCAATGTACGTGTTACCGGGTTAAGCAGGCGTTAATTTTTGAAATGAGTTACGAATTACACATGGGAACGATCATTCATCATCTATCATTAATAACCCACAACTTCATTCATGCCGGCACATATACCACATACTTATCCGCCAGTGCAGGCTCCGGAAGGATGCGCTCCAACGGCCACAAATGCGGCCTCAGTCCCGATGTTGCTATTTCTTCCGTAAGGTCTCCACCTTTCAGACAAAACAATCCGTTCGCAAATGCTTCCGTCTGTCTGCCTTTCTCAATCATAGGGCGTATCCACTTCCACAATTCCCCCAGAGGTGCTACTGCACGTGACACGGCGTAATCAAACTTCCGGTCGCGGACATCCTCTACCCGGCTGTGTATGGCTGTTACATTATCCAGACCGACTACTGCCGATATTTCCTGCACGACTTTAATTTTTTTACCAATACTATCTGTCAGCAGAAATTCGGACTCCGGAAACAGGATCGCCAACGGTATGCCAGGGAAACCGCCCCCGGTACCAATATCCACGATCCTGGCGCCGGGGGCAAACCGGATTACCTGCGCAATAGCCAAAGAATGCAGCACATGTTTTTCGTACAGCGCATCAATATCTTTTCTTGAAATAACATTGATCTTTTCATTCCATGACCTGTATAACGGGTCCACCTTCCGGAACTGCTCCTGCTGTGTATGAGTCAGGTCAGGAAAATATTTAAGTATTATGTCCACTGGCGTTTGTTTTTCCATAAAATATACGGGGCGAGTACAAAGTTATAGATCATCCAGCCGAAATCGAAAAACGGAAAAAAAACGGCAAGCCGGCGCTCCCTCAGCTTCTGGGAAACCCGCAACCATAACAGCCAGTACAACAGACAACGGAATATCATCATTCCCGCTGCGATCCATACGTATCCGGAAAAAATAAGGATACCGAACAACAACCAGGTAGCAGTGTGAGACAGTGCATATCCTCCCAGCAATAGCTGCACCGCAGGCTTATAGTATTTACCCGTAGACATATGCCTTTGCTTTTGCTTCAGCCATTCCCGCCAGGTATATTTAGCAGGACTATACATGTACGTTTCCGGCCCGGCAACGATAGCTGTATTTCCTTTGTTTGCCGCTATACGCATCAGCAGATCATCATCCCCCGACGGCACGACGCTCCACAACGGATGCTGCATAGCCTTATCCAATACGTCCCTGGTACAGGCAAAGTTTCTTCCCACAGCCATATAAGGAATGCCGGCCAACGCATATCCGCTATATTGCAGCATGGTATGCATCGTTTCCCAGCGGATAAAAGCATTCAGAAAACTACTCCCGGACAGATAAGGCGCATATCCGGTCACAATCTCCTTTCCGGCAGCTAACGGGCTTACCATCCGGGGTATCCATTCCGGAGTTACGGGACAGCAATCAGCATCCGTCATCAGTATCCAACTGTTAAGCGCCCGTCTTACACCGGCCCGTAATGCGAATTTTTTCCCCGGCAGATCCCGCTCCGTGCCTTCAGCGATATTAACCACCCTCAAATGCGGATATCTCCCGGTCATCCCGGCTAATACATCGCCGGTATCGTCCACAGATCCGTCATTTACAACCACAACTTCATAGTTCGGTTTGCCCGCTCCATTAACATATCTTTGCTCCAGAACAGCCGGCAGGTTGCGACTCAATTGCATAGCTTCGTTACGGGCGCAGATGATCACGGAAACCGGCGGCATCGCTGCTGACCGGGGAACAGTCACCACCGGCCGGATGAAGAAAAACCGGATGAAGAAAAAGAACACATAGCCGCATTGCAATGCAATGCAGCAACCGTATACAATCATCAGGCATAAAGGCAGCACGGGGCAAAGTAATAGAATTAATCAGAGATTAGCGATCCCATATGGGAGTAAGATAAGAAAATGGATTTTGAATTATCAGCAAAGGACAGTGCATCCGGAGCGCGCGCAGGACGGATCACCACGGATCACGGCGTCATTGAGACCCCTATATTCATGCCCGTAGGTACTGTCGGGTCGGTAAAAGCCGTACCACAGCAACAACTGCAGTTGGAGGTAAAAGCACAGATTATCCTGGGCAATACATACCATCTCTATTTACGTCCGGGTACAGAAGTGCTACAACAAGCCGGCGGCTTACACCGGTTCATGGGCTGGGATAAACCGATCCTGACAGACAGCGGCGGATACCAGGTATTTTCGCTGGCTGCCAACCGGAAGCTTAAAGAGGAAGGCGCTGTATTCCAGTCCCACATTGACGGCTCCCGTCACCTGTTTACCCCGGAAAATGTTATTGATATACAACGGCAGATCGGCGCCGACATCATTATGGCATTTGATGAATGTCCGCCTTATCCTTCGGAATATACCTATGCAAAAAAATCAATGGATCTGACGCACCGGTGGCTGACGCGTTGTATCCGGCGTATGGACGAAACAGAACCGGCATACGGATACCGGCAAAGCCTGTTCCCGATCATCCAGGGCAGCACATTCAAAGATCTGCGTACGGCTTCGGCACAATTCATTGCAGATACGGAATGCGATGGCAATGCGATCGGTGGTCTTTCCGTAGGCGAGCCGGAAGAAATGATGTACGAGATGTGCGCTTTATGCTGCGACCACCTGCCAGCACACAAACCACGCTACCTGATGGGAGTAGGCACACCCTGGAATATCCTGGAGAATATCGCCCTCGGCGTGGATATGTTCGATTGCGTCATGCCCACACGAAACGGACGAAACGGCATGTTGTTTACCACAGAGGGCGTTATCAATATAAAGAACAAACGCTGGGCAACGGATTTCAGCCCGGTAGATGAAGGGCTGGACTGTCATACCAGCAATCACTATACCAAAGCTTACCTCCGCCACCTGTTCGTTGCTAATGAACTGCTGGGCATGCAGATTGCCAGTGTACACAACCTGGCTTTTTATCTGCACTTAGTGCAGGAGGCACGCAAACATATCCTGCTGGGAGATTTTACCGGCTGGAAAAATAATATCCTGCCAGTGCTTAAACAACGTTTGTAAACAGGCAAGACTATACATTACTGTTTTCGCCTAAGGCCCATTACTGTTTTATCATACAAACAATATTTGTTATCATTGCAGGAAACAAGTCCGACAAATATGAAAGCCATACGTAGCCTTTTACCTGGCGTGATCGCCATCATCGTATTCTTTGGCATACAAGGATGTAAAAAAGACGAAAACAAACCCAAAGGTGATTATACCTTACTGACCCAACATAAATGGAAAGTTGTTGCTACCAAGTGGATAGCGGAAGATGGCACTGAAAGAGATGCAGACGTAGCAGAATGCCGCGCTGATGATCTCCGGGAATATGAAACTACCGGTAAATATAATCTTCATGTAGGGGGCAATCTTTGCTATGACGAAGAAATATCGCGTAGCGGCACCTGGGAATTAAAAAATTACAGCAAGGTGCTTCATATGTACGTGGAAGGCGTTGGCTATTACGACGAGCAGGTTAAAGAGCTTTCGGAGACAGCCCTGAAGATACAATATGAAGCGGCAGGCAATACCATCGAAGAAACGTACGCACCGGTAAAATAACAGATTTAATGTGGCAATTTGAAAATTTGAAAATGAGGCAATGAGCGTAATATTTACGATAACACAGGCATTTTCAAATTAGCACATTTTCAAATTGTCAAATTAGTGTGATGAAAAAGTTAGACTGGTATATCCTGAAAAAATTCCTCGGGACGTTTTTTTATGCCATTATTATTATGGCCACTATTTCCTGTGTTATTGACTACTCAGAAAAAGTGGACGACTTTGTGAAGCACAAAGCGCCGCTTGGGGCTATCCTGGGATATTTCAAAAACTTTATACCGCATATTGTAGCCCTGCTGTATCCCCTGTTTATCTTTATCGCCACCATTTTTTTCACATCCCGGCTGGCTTACCGTTCGGAGATCATTGCCATGCTGGCTGCAGGCATGTCATTTACAAGACTGCTCCGCTCCTACGTCGTCGGATCAGTGCTGTTAGGTATTACCTTTCTTATTTTCAACCACTGGCTGGTGCCTGTAGCCAATCGCGACCGGCTGCACTTTGAGGATCTGTATACACATGAATCTGTAAAATATTCGGACAAGAATGTTCATCTCCGGCTAAGTCCGCATCTGTACATATACATGCAGCATTACGATTACACGCTGAACATGGGGTACCAATTTGCAGCAGAACAGATTGACGGCATAGAACTAAAGGAAAAAATAATGGCAGACCGTGCCAGCTATGACACGGTCAAAAAAGAATGGCGGTTATATAATGTCACCATACGCACCAACAATGGTCTGGAGGAATCCCTGAAAACGGAACATGAAACAGTGCGCAATTTTCCTTTTACACCTAAAGATCTGTATCAGGACGAAGAAAAAATGATGGCAATGACCACCCCGCAACTGGAACATTTTATCGAGCAGCAGCACACGAGAGGCGTCGAAAATCTGAATCTTTATCATGTAGAGAAATATCGACGCTCCGCCCAGCCGTTTTCAGGCATTATTCTCACCATCATCGGCGTCTGTATAGCCAGCCGGAAGATCCGCGGCGGGAGCGGCCTGCACCTGGCTCTTGGCATTGCGATCAGCGCCGTATACATCATGCTGATGCAGTTTTCCAATACATTTTCGGTCAAAGCCGGCCTGAACCCGCTTATTGCGGTATGGATACCCAATATCGTTTTCGGCATGGTGGCAGTGTACCTGTACCGGAAGCAGGTTAAATAAATAGATCTATTCAATGTGAAAATTTGAAAATGAGTCAATGACTGTAATATTTACAATAACAAGTACATTTTCAAATTGGCACATTCCCAAATTTTCAAATTAATTGACCTTTATAAACATGTCAACTATATAACTGTATGACCCTGTCGTTAAACGGACTATTACCCATCCCGCTGCAAGAACAACATAGCAGGCGGAAATCCGGTGTTTGGCTTCAGTCGCTGAACCTGGAACAGGGTGATACCGTTTTGCTCCTGGCGCCTTCCGGTACGGGTAAAACGACTCTGCTCCACATTCTGTATGGTATCCGGGATGACTATGAAGGCGACGCAGCATGGGATCATACCACGGTCAAGACAATGTCGCCGGAATCGTTAGCTACGCTGCGCGCCAAACAGGTGAGCATCGTATTCCAGGACCTTCGCCTGTTTCCCCGGCTTACCGTACTTGAAAACTTGGAACTGAAACGCAGCCTTACGGATACCATCTCCCGTGAGGAAATGATGACATGGCTGACTCGTCTCGGCATCAGCAATAAGCAGCATGCTGCTATTCATACGCTTTCCTATGGCGAACAACAAAGAGTAGCGATCATCAGGAGCTTGCTACAACCATTCCGGTGGCTGCTGATGGATGAGCCATTCAGCCATCTGGACCCGGACAATACGCGGATTGCAACTACGCTGATACAGGAAGTCACAGCAGGAAACAAAGCCGGACTATTACTGGCGGCACTGGACGAAAACCGTTATTTTGATTATTCAAAAACAATAAGCCTGTGAACGGCCAGTATACCAGAACCATACTAAAAAAGCTACTCCTGCAGCACAGTGGCAAATCCCGTCTTGTCTTTGCCTGGCTATCGTTGTGGACGGGCATATGTCTGTTACTATTATCGGTCGCTGCCTGGTGGAACCTCAGGCTGATCATGCACGGAAAAAGCAGTAAAGACAGTCTGGGAAGTACTTTTATTACGATCAGCAAATTCGTGACACCCGAAAATGTTACCGGTACGCATGCCTTTACAACGGAAGAGATACAGTCGCTTCTGCAAACCCCGCAAGTGCAGGATGCCGGAGCGCTGACCCCGGCCACATTTCCTGCTGCCATCAGCATCGGGGGAGCGCTCGGCTTCTCTACCCTGCTCCCGCTGGAGTCTGTACCCGACCGTTTTATAGACGCTGCTACCGGTAACTGGCACTGGGAAGAGGGTATGATGGAAGTGCCCATCATACTTTCGTCGGAATTGCTGAACCAGTACAACTATGTATTTGCCCCGTCACAAGGGCTGCCGCTCCTGACGGAAGATGCTGTGAAAGCGCTCACTTTCCGGCTGGAGATCGGCACAATGAGGGAGTCATATATTGGCCGGGTTGCCGGTCTGTCGGACAGGATCACATCCGTGCTCGTGCCGGAAAGTTTTATCCGGTATGGCAATACCCGTCACGGTAATGACCGGAAAGTACGACCATCACGACTGATACTTAAAACAGCAGATCCTTCAGATCAGACATTCACGCAGTACCTCGAAGCACGGAATTATAAGGTAAATGCAGAACAGCTCCGCTGGAACAAGCTCCGTGCGGCGGTGCAGTTCATCAGCCTGGCTATGGGTATGCTGGCTGTTGCCCTCACCGGTATCAGCGCGCTGGTGTTCCTGATGTTTATTGAACTGACGCTAACGCGCGCACGCGAGGCCATGCAACTGCTGCTGCAAACAGGATACAGCCCGGCTTACCTCCGGCGATTTGTTACACAACGGTTTGTGCCGCTGCTGCTCAGCGCTGTGTTAACGGCAGTGATACCGGTCATGCTCATCCAGGTTTTCTTCCACAGCTACATGCACCGGCAGGGGATAGAAACCGGCTGGCTGCCCGGCTGGCCGGTGTGGGCCATCACAGCAACATGTCTTTTTCTGATCCTCTGGCTGGTACGCTGTACGATACGGAAGGCGGTAGGATGAAGACTCACTTATCACGATGCTTTCCCGGATGTTTCCAGCGTTTACGCATCCATACATGCTACATGATCATACCCGCCTGCCGGGAAATGCGAACAGATTCTCCCTACCCTTTACAATAAGCAACCAGCCGTTTTCGAGGGGGAGATAACCATAATCATAACAAAAGGTATATTCCATACCTTTCTTATTGACATAATGGTGCGTGTGCATATGGAAGTCGAAACCCTGCCGGAGCAAGACCTGCCGGGTAGATTTGTAACTTGTCTGACCCGTCGGGATAACGGACGCCAGTATGCGCCTGTTTCGGAACAGGATATTATTTATCCGGCGCACAATCTCCGCATCCCTGCTGTTGCGGCTGTTGTTATAGGTATTGCGGCAGGTATCATCACAAAATTTCTTGTCAATGCGGCCTTTCAGGGGGTGGCTGCATTGCAGGCATTCTCTTTCAGCACGTTTCACAACAACCAAGTTACGACATTTATGATTATCAGTAATTTACAAACGACTACAAACGCTTATAAACGCTTATATCCGATCATAAACGTTTAAATACCGGCTTGGATAACGGACGTATCTCATCTTTGTTTCCGGCAGCAGCAACATTGGAAGTTTATGTAAAACGGCCGGTTTATATAAGCAACAGGGAACTATTGAATAACTGCCGGGAAAAAACAAATTGTAAACGATAAAAGGAAATTGAGATGAAAGCGATCAAAAACAAAGTGCAGTTAATAGGTCACCTTGGCCTGCAGCCGGAAGTCCGCAATATGGAATCCGGCCGTAAAGTGGCACGTATGCGTATGGCCACCAATGAAACATACAAAAATGCCGAGGGAGAAAAGGTCACAGAAACCACCTGGCATCAGCTTGTTGCCTGGGGGCACCTGGCTGAAATTGCAGAAAAATACTTGCAGAAAGGCAGCGAGATCATGATTGAAGGGCGGCTCACGGTCCGGCAATATACCGACAAGCAGGGAGCAACTAAGCATATCACAGAGATACAGGTCAATGAGCTGCTGATGCTTGACAAAAAAGGGAATAAAGTAGCTGTATAATTCCCGTCAGTGGAATATGCCATATATATTTGTTGCAGACCGGCTGCAAACCGGAGAGAAAAATGCCGAAAATATGTGGGTGCATCAATAAAACGGCTGTAATTAATTCCTGGCAGCGGGTGCGGAGGTTTCAATACAAACCTGCTGCCGGGAAAGTTACAACCAAGCAGATGAATCATGTAATTTTCCCGCGACAATGAGAGCCTGATTAAGCTTTAATCATGAAGGGATTTATTAAAGCCTGTTAAAATCACTGCTGTCCGGGGAAATTTCAGGAGAACGTCTGTAATGCACCTCCGTAGACTGTTTCGGTCATTCTTATAAACAGGGGGCTTGCTGTTGAGCAGAACGATGTGCTCCGCTCCGGAGGAGCACCCTGTTTACAGAACGCAGTATATCCATAACCACCCCGCAGGGGTGCCCTGTTTACAGGGTGATTATTAATTACGTGTAACATAACCTGCTGAAACAGGAGGCTCCTATGGAGCTGGCGTGTGTTGTATTTGTTGGCTATAAACAGGGCACTCCTGCGGAGCGGAACCATACCTGATATTTTCACCGGACAATAATGGTTTAAAATTCATTCATTAGGATCATTAATGGCAATTTCCGGCTGCAACTGCGTTGGATTTTTCGCCACAGGTTCGACTATAGCTTCAAAAGTCGCCTTGTTTAGTGACTGCATCTTTACTTTCAATGGCATCACTGATGGCTACGCCGTTCGCTCAAAAATTTCTCATTAATAAATTCCATGACTAAAACTTAAGCAGACTCTTAATGATGATTTAAAAAATATTCCGTTAAATCCCCTCCAATGCTTCCCCGAGGCCATTTTCAACTCCTTCTGCTTTCTGGTAATCATTTTCGTTAAGCCTGCGTTCCTTGATAGCCCTGTTTTCACAACGACTGCAGAGATCCGTTATGTTCTTTAATTCCCGAGCCTGAGCAACTGTTCCTTCAAAGATCTCTGTAGTTTTATTTGTATTGATATAAGAGCACTCATTATAAAGATGATAGACCTTACCCGATTTTGTCCAGAATACAGCATTCCTACCCTCATTAAGCCATTCTACACGGTTGGTTTGCTCAGTATATTGCTCCACAGATGGCGGGTTAAAATCTATACCACTGATACCTGCGATAAGAAATGCAACACCAGCAATACCACCCAGTATAGCTTTCTGTTTGCCGTCTATATTTTTATTAGTCAGAATAAAAATAATCAACGGAAAAAAAGCGATAACACTTACCACCAGACCCAACTGGCTTTGCATAAAGAACATAAACTTATTCTTCTCTGAAGCCGGGTCTAACCTGTTGGATTTTTTCCACAGGAACGAACCGATCACAGCCAGAACCAGGTCTATAACAATCAATACGATGATCCACATCATATTGACCGGTGGCTTAAACAACAGTGCGATTGCTCCAACCTGGGCTGCAATGGCAAAAAACCACAAAATTCCGGCAATGACCCGTAGTCGTGTTGCTTTTCCTTTACTTTCAGCCGTAGGAACAAATTTTTCTGTCACCGGTTCTGATGAGGGACCTCCCCCACTCACACGAGTTATCTTTCTTTTGTTTTCCATCCTATAATAGTTTACTGCAGTGTCAGATTTCCCGCATTTGTTTGCTCAATATTACCATTAAAATAAATAATATAAAAGCAAAGTCATGTTGCGATAATATTTATGCAGAAAATATATCTGATAATAGACCTGAAAGCTCAATCATTTTCGCAGGCGGGACACCCAAATTAAAAAACAGTACCATGCCCATTGGATGAGGTAATGAATTGGCAGTTTTGCCCTGAAAACCGTCTCCGGAAAGCCGCACCGGTAGCGGGTTACAATTTGGTGCTTACCAAAATAAATTTGGTAAGCACCAAATTACCATTTTGTGGGCATCAAATTTTTTTCATTGTGCATAAAATGATCCGGATCTGCCACAATAACGAAACTACCTTCGGCTTGTAGACAATCTTTCTTAAACAAACCTTTCAGCAGCGGGGATTACAACAACTACGTCAAAGTTATTTGTTCACGACCAGCTTCCTGCTCATTACATTACCGGCATTTTCAATGTTGACCATATACACACCGTTCACAAAGCCTGCGGTGCTGATAACGGTCTGTGTATTGCCTGTAGTGATGCTGTAAACCAGTTTCCCCGTCAATGCTGTGATTTTCACTGTCGAGCCCGCAGGTATATTACCGATATTCAGGAAATCCCCGGCAGGATTGGGATAAAGTGTGATACCGGCGAGCGGATTTTCAACAATACCGATACCTGTTGTATTGGGCGTATCGCCGGTGAGCCTCATAATACCCGCGGGATTGTAATAGAAATGCCCGACAAGGGTGACATTACCATCGGCCTGTACGATCATTTTTTTAGCCCAGTCGTTTAATGTTGTTTCAGAAAAGCCGGCATCCGCTGTTCCATCTGCATTATACCGCTTTACTGTGTATGGGCCACTGGCAGAGACTATAACTTTCCCGTCTGACTGTACGGCAAAAGCAGTAACACCGCCATTGTTTAGCGCAAATGAGGCATCATGGCTTCCGTCAGCATTGAGCTTTGCAAGCCCTTTGCCGGAACCGGTATAATGAAAATTACCGCCTATAACGATTTTCCCATCCGGTAATAACTCCATATGCCATGCTTCACCGTAAAATCCCATTACCTGATTAAAGTTATTACTTGCATTAAAAGAAGGATCGAGCGTACCATCTGCATTCAGCCGGACAATAATGATACGCGCGCTGTCCTGATAGTCTGTAAAGAGACCACAGGCCAATATTTTTCCATCAGGCTGAACGATCACCTGATGCACTCTTTTCTGACCCGCAGAAGATCCCATCCCGCTTCCGGGATCAAATGACGTATCCAGAGAGCCATCAGCATTCAGCCGGGCAATGCAGCTCCGGTTGGTTCCCCCTCCGTTCTGCCAGTCATATTTAGTAAAAACCCCGCCTACAATAATTTTACCATCAGGCTGTACAGCAATTGAGCTTACGTCACTGTCAAATCCGGTCAGGGGATCAAATCCCGTATCCAGCGAACCATCGGCATTCAGACGCGCTATCCGGTGGCGGGTAACGCCATCATACTCAAGGAAATTACCTCCGACAAGAATTTTACCATCAGACTGCAGGGCAATGGCCTTCACATAAGCAGACACTCCGGTAAAACCGTCTCCGGTCTGAAAGTTCACATCAATAGAACCATCGAGATTAAGACGTGCCAACCGGACAATATCATCGCCATCGTATTCGGTGAAGAAGCCGCCAACCAGTAGTTTTCCATCCGATTGTTGTACGATGGTTTCGCAACGGCCATCCGAGTTGCCGGGACCAAATCCGGAACCAAGCTGAAACCCTCCATCAATGGTACCGATTTGACCAGAAGCCGTTGCTGTAAACAGCATTATCATACTTAGTGCGCATATTACGTTTTTCATATCCATTGTTTTGGTTTTTTGCGTGATATTTCCGGTTAGCATAATCGGTTCGATTATGCTCTATTTTATTGAGCTGCAATTGAAGCCCACGATCTGTGTAGCAAAAGAAAAAAATACACTTATAAAAACCTATACCGGGATTTTGGTATTTTCTTTTTACAATGGCAACATTATAACACAGATTTTTATGCAATGTTGTCGTTCAAATATAGCGATCAACATCAAAATAATGAAAAATATTCTATAGATCCATTTGCACATTATAAAGTGCAGCAAAGACGGAAAGAGTATTTGATCTGCCCGCAGAATGTCATAAACAGCAAAAGGCTGCCGGTAAATGCCGGCAGCCTTTTGCTATCATTTTCCGGATCAAAACCCGGAGCACTGTCTTAATAATCCATACCCATTCCGCCAGGGCCACCCGGCATTGCGGGAGTTGCGGACTTAGGCTCAGGTTTGTCTGCGATCACACATTCGGTGGTCAGCAGCATACCTGCGATGGAAGCTGCATTTTCGAGTGCTACGCGACCTACTTTAGTCGGATCGATCACACCGGCAGCCAGCAGGTTTTCATACACTTCCGTACGGGCATTGAAGCCGAAGTCACCTTTACCTTCTTTCACCTTCTGTACAATGATCGAACCTTCGATACCTGCGTTGGCAACGATCTGACGCAGTGGTTCTTCGAGCGCACGGCGTACGATAGCGATACCTGTATTTTCATCAGCATTGTCTCCTGTCAGGTTATCCAGGCTTTCGATTGCGCGGATGAAAGCAGAACCACCGCCGGGCACGATACCTTCTTCCACAGCAGCACGGGTAGCATGCAGGGCGTCGTCTACGCGGTCTTTCTTTTCTTTCATTTCCACTTCCGTAGCAGCGCCTACATACAGTACGGCAACACCGCCACTCAGCTTGGCCAGGCGTTCCTGGAGTTTTTCGCGGTCGTAATCGGAAGTAGTTGTTTCGATCTGCGCCTTGATCTGGTTTACACGGCCTTCGATGTTAGACTTTTCACCTTTACCACCCACAACAGTAGTGTTATCTTTATCTATGGTAATGCTTTCAGCCTGGCCAAGATATTCAAGCGTAGCGTTTTCCAGCTTATAGCCTTGTTCTTCGCTGATCACGGTACCACCGGTCAGAACGGCAATATCCTGCAGCATTTCCTTGCGGCGGTCGCCGAAGCCCGGAGCTTTTACGGCAGCGATTTTCAGCGAACCACGCAGCTTGTTCACCACCAGAGTAGCCAGCGCTTCACCGTCTACGTCTTCTGCAATGATCACCAGCGGACGGCCGCTTTGTACAGAGCTTTCGAGGATTGGCAGGATGTCTTTCAGCGTGCTGATCTTTTTATCATAGATCAGGATGTAGGGATTCTGCATTTCAGCCTGCATTTTTTCCGTGTTGGTCACGAAATACGGGCTGAGGTAACCGCGGTCGAACTGCATACCTTCCACTACTTCTACAGTAGTTTCCGTACCTTTTGCTTCTTCTACAGTGATTACACCTTCGTTACCTACTTTCTGCATGGCTTCGGCGATCAGCTTGCCGATCGTGCTGTCGTTGTTGGCAGAGATGGTAGCCACCTGCTCGATCTTCTGGTTGTCGTTACCCACCGTCTGGCTTTGCTTGCGCAGGTTTTCGATCACAGACGTTACCGCTTTGTCGATACCACGCTTCAGGTCCATCGGGTTAGCGCCGGCAGCTACGTTTTTCAGACCTTCACCAATGATGGACTGAGCCAATACGGTAGCAGTAGTAGTGCCATCACCAGCTACATCAGCCGTTTTGGAGGCCACTTCCTTCACCATCTGGGCGCCCATGTTCTCGATGGCGTCTTCCAGTTCGATTTCTTTTGCCACGGATACACCGTCTTTAGTGATGCCGGGAGCGCCGAATTTCTTTTCGATCACTACGTTGCGGCCCTTAGGTCCAAGTGTCACTTTCACCGCATCCGCCAGGGCGTCCACGCCTTTTTTCATTTTATTGCGTGCCTCTGTATTGAAGAAGAGTTGCTTTGCCATAGTTTTTTAATTTGAGAATTTGAAAATTTGGGAATTTGAAAATTGGACTTTGTAAAATTTGAAAATCTCCATATTTGATATAACTCATTGGCACATTTTCAAATTTTCAAATTGTCACATTTACACGATTGCCAGGATGTCGCTTTCACGCATGATCAGGTAATCGGTTCCTTCGAGCGAGATTTCCGTACCGGCATACTTACCATATAATACCGTATCTCCGGCTTTTACGGTTACGGGTTCATCTTTTTTGCCGGGACCGGCAGCAATTACAGTACCACGTTGCGGTTTTTCTTTTGCCGTATCGGGGATGATGATTCCGCCGGCTGTTTTTTCCTCTGCCGCTGCGGGTTGCACAATTACCCGGTCGTGGAGCGGCGTAATGCTTACTTTGTTAGCCATAGTTGTTTCTATTTTTAGAAGTTTAAAAGATGAATATTTCCAGATAATAAAACTGATAGCATGTTTTATGCCAGCGGCAAATGTCCGTCAATTTTGCAGAAACTCCCCCCGTAAAAAATGAGGCAAGGTAAACTGCCGTCAATTTTTCATAAATAACGGCAAACCCTTCATTCATTTTGTCAGTGTCCGGTACAATATCCCACCGACTTCACATTAAACAATATCAAAATTCAACTGTCCGCTTCAAATGTATATTATTCTTTCCTGTAAACCTTCTATTTTTTATATTAAATGCTATCTTTGCCCACTATTTTTTTAACATTATCATAGTATAATTACGAAACCTATGCAATTAAAAGGGTTGGTTAAGCTACTTACCGCAGCGCTTATTCTTATTTCGCTGTATCAGCTTTCATTCACATTTGTAGTCCGGAGTGTAGAGAAAAAGGCACATAGCAAAGCTCGAAGCGCCGTATTGGCAGAAAATTCCGGTGTCGAAGAGACAGAGTTGAACAAACTGATAGAATCCCGCTACGAAGCCATCACCGACAGTATGCTCGGCGAAACCGTATACAACCTGCTCTTTACTAAATTTACTTTTCAGGAAGCAAAAGAACAGGAATTGAACCTGGGGCTTGACCTCCAGGGGGGTATGAACGTGACACTTGAGGTAAGCCTTGATGATCTGATCAGGTCTATGTCAAACAACCCGAAAGACGTAAGGCTCAACAAAGCGATCGAAGAAGCAAACCGCCGGAAAGTAAACAGCCAGGCAGATTTTGTAACATTGTTTGGTCAGTCGTTCACACAGCTTTACCCGAACGAAAAGATCGCTTACCTGTTTACCAAACCGTCTGAGAAGGATATAACGCTTAGCTCCACTAACGATCAGGTCATCAGCAAAATCCGGACCGAAGCAGGCGGCGCGATCAACCGTACCTATAATGTACTCCAGACGCGTATTGACAAATTCGGCGTAGCTCAACCCAACGTAAACCTTGACGAAGGACGCGGTATTATTACAGTAGAGCTGGCAGGTGTACGCAATCCTGAGCGGGTACGTGAATACCTTCAGTCTACGGCTAAGCTCCAGTTTTTTGAAACATTCACCAACGAAGAGATCATACAGTTCCTCCAGCCGGCCAACGACGCACTGGCAGCATACCTTGCGGGCGAGAAAACCGGCACAACCGATTCCGCAAAAACAGACCAGCCCACTACAGTTGCAGCCACGCCAGATACACCGGACAATACATCCGATACCGCCAGCCTGAGCAGCCTGCTGGCCCGTGGAACGGATACAGAAACAGATCCGGAAAAAACATCTGAGCTTGCCGCTGAAGAGCTGAAAAAGCTGCCGCTGCTCAGCGTATGGAACCCCAACATTACTCAGCAGGGGCAGGTGGTTCCTGGTGCGATTGTGGGACTGGTGGCCAAAAAAGATACAGCAGCATTCAACCGGTATATCAACCTGGATGTGGTCAAAAGTAAATTCCCGCACAATGTAAAATTTGTATTTGGTGCAGAAGCACGTTCAGAAAGAAAGAATGCCAATGCTCCGCTGGTATTGTATGCCATCAAGCTGGCGCCCGGCGGTGGTGCGCCCCTTGAAGGCGACCGCGTTACCGAAGCCCGCATGGACTTCAATCCGCTTACCGGCGAACCGGAAGTAAGCCTTGAAATGGATATGGCCGGCGCACAGATATGGCGCAAAATGACGGCAAAAAACGTAGGGCGCTACGTTGCTGTAACGCTTGATGACAAGGTGTACTCCTGTCCGGTCGTAAATGGCGAAATTCCCGGAGGACGGACGTCTATCAGCGGACGCTTCACTACAGAAGATGCCACTCAGCTTGCCGACATCCTGAAATCGGGTAAACTGCCGGCGCCCGCGCGTATCGTGCAGGAACAGGTAGTCGGACCCACACTCGGTGCGGAAAATATCGCTGCCGGTATGAACTCACTGATTATTTCTTTTATAGTCATCTTCGTACTCATGCTGGTATATTTCAATACCGGCGGTATGGTGGCTAATATTGCGCTCCTGCTCAACATCCTGTTTACCATCGGCATCCTCGCCTCGCTGCATGCCACGCTGACCATGGCCAGCATTGCCGGTCTGGTACTGACGATCGGTATGGCTGTGGACACAAACGTACTGATCTTCGAACGTATCAAGGAAGAGCTGGCGCTGGGCAAAACCCATGCGCAGGCTGTAGCAGACGGTTATAAACGATCCTATGCACCTGTGCTCGACTCGCATGTCACGTCTCTGATTACTGCAGCGATCCTCTTTATATACGGTCTTGGCCCGATTAAAGGGTTTGCTACCACTCACTTTATAGGGCTGGTATTATCTCTGTTCTGCGGTATTATGGTATCCCGCCTGATCACAGACACTTACATGAAACGCGGCCGGCATTTCAACTATTTTACCAATCTTTCCAAGAAAGTATTCCAGAAAGCCCATTTCAGGTTCATCGAAAACCGTAAATATGCGTATGTCGGCTCTGTGATTGTCCTGATCTTGGGTGTAGGTTCGTTCATAAACGGCTTTGATTATGGCGTGGAATTTTCCGGTGGACGCAGCTATACTATCAAATTTGATGAAAAGCATACCGTATCAGAAGTAAGGGAAAAGCTCAAGCCTTTCCTCGGCGAAGAATCTCCTGTGGTAAAAACGATCGGCGCTGATAATCATCTTATCATCACCACAGGCCACATGATAGAAATTGGCGGCACTGGTGCAGACAGTATCGTACTCCATAAGATATATGAAGGGCTGAAAGCCGGCAACCTGCTGGGAGCTTCCGTAACAGAATCAGCCTTCAATACGCAATATTTACAGAAAACCGAAAAGGTAATGCCTACCATTTCCGATGACCTGAAAGCCGGTGCATTCAAAGCATCTATCATTTCCATCGTGGCGATCTTCCTGTACATCCTGCTGCGCTTCCGTAAATGGCAGTACTCGCTGGGGGCAATTATCTCGGTATTGCACGACGTATTGCTGGTATTGGCGGTATTTTCTTTCCTGAAACACGTTATGCCGTTCTCACTCGAAATTGATCAGCACTTCATTGCAGCTATCCTGACAGTGATCGGCTTCTCGCTGAATGATACAATCATCGTATTTGACCGTATGCGTGAATATTTCCGGAAATCAAAAGACAAAACCGAAAATAAGAAACAGGTGATCAACCGGGCGATCAACGATACGCTCAGCCGCACCATCATGACCTCAGCCACCGTATTCCTTACCGTACTGATCCTGTTTATCTTTGGCGGAGAAGTAACACGCGGTTTTGCCTTTGCGATGATGATCGGCGTATTCGTCGCCACTTATTCTTCTATATTTGTCGCAGCCCCTATCCTGGTGGATATGGATAAAAAAGACAACCTGCAGCAGGAAGAAGACCGGGACGAACGTATTGCTGCGCTGAAAAAACAGGCATAATAATCTCACACATTTTCTAATAATAAGAGACCGTCTCAAAAGTATCTGAGACGGTCTTTTTATTTCCAGAATTCGGCGGATGTTTTTTCCCCGTCGGCTATGACGTTCCATAATTGTTTCTATCTTCGTATCACCGTCCAGCTTACCCTACGGATTTTTGTTGCATTTGCCAAGTTGCACACCGGTACTGTCATTATGCCGACACAGCAGTTCATACTACCGCTCCGCACATTTGTCCCACATCCGCTGCTGCAGCCGTACATATCCGCTTATCGGTTTATGTCTATGAATACGGAAGACGCTACGGTGGACGTAGATATTTTCCCCGTAGACTGCGGCAGCGTAATGGCTTTTTCCCTACTGGACATGACGGGCGACACGGATCGGCAGGGCCTGGTATCTGCCCGCCTGAACTTCACCGGGCAAGTCACCAGGCACTGTCCTGTAAAGGCCTGCGGCACTTTTGCCTTCGTCTACATCATCTTCCGGCCGTTTGGCGCCTGGCCCTTCCTGCATATTCCACAGCATGAACTTACCGATACCGGCGTGATGGATCTCAACGATATCCTGACACGGCGCATCCGGGACACCTTTGCCCGGCTGACGGAGCAGCCCTGGCAGCCGCAGGATGTTATCCGGATACTGGAAGCCTGGATGCTGCAGCAGTTGTGCCATACCCACGACCGCCTGCAGACGGGCCAGGCCGCACTGGCATATACCTGCTCGCTGATCTGTAAGGCAAAAGGCAACATGTCCGTAAAGGAGCTTTGCCGGCAGACAGGTATGTCCAAAACCTCGGTGGAACGGCATTTTAACGAAAAGATCGGTGTCAGCCCCAAGATGTACAGCCGGATCATCCGTTTCAGCAATGCCTATGATACCATCTGCCGGGAGACGCCGAAAAGCTGGCAGGACATCGTGTATACCCATAACTATTTCGATCAGGCGCATTTTATCCATGAGTTCAGGCATTTTTCCGGCCGCACGCCTAGCCAGCATCACCAGAGCCTGCTCAACTCCTGGATGGTCTGCAGGGAATCTGCGGGGGAATAGGCAAATCTGAAGTTACGGTAACTCAACGGCATCCGCCGTTTACTCATTCCTCCGTACCGTTTGCTCATCTGCCGTATATCTTTCCCCACAGCACAGCACTTTAGCAGGATAAAACTCACCCTCTAAAAAACAGACCGTATGAAAAGGAACTATCTTATCATTTTAATAATCGGCGCTTCCCTTTGCGCTTTTGCGCTGGCATCCTGCAAGAAGATAAAAGATGCCGTCAAGGTCAATGTCGCCCTGCAGATGGCGGATATCAGCTTTACCATTCCCGTCATTGAGCACGAAGGAGCGGTGACATTGGGAGAATTTGACGTCTATGTAAACGTGGACAGCATCATCAAAGCGAAAAATTCCAAGCTGGGCGCGGAGCACATCAAATCCGTAAAGATAAAATCATGCACCGTGCAGATACTGGATGATACGATCTACCCGGATGATAACTTTACGGTGCTGCAATCCTGCCGGGCGGAGCTTTCCTCCAACACCAAAACGGCATGGGAAACCATAGCGCATACAGACAGCCCGGTAGAGACACCCCACAAGCTGGAGTTGCCAGTTAACAGCAGCCTGGAGCTGAAAGATTACTTTAAAGGAACGTGGTTCTCTTACCGTATCACCGGTACAGCCGTGCGCCCCACGACCCATACTATTGATTGCAAAGCCACGCTGCAGTTCGATATTTCTGCGGGGTTATAGTTATAATTTTCCGGGGTACCATCCCGTTCCTTTCCCTATGAAAGTGCGGTGGCCAGCATGATTGTCGGCCACCGTTTTATGTATTTGGGGCTTTTTTACAATGGCATGCATAATGATATATCTATCTTTATCTATTTTTATCCCCTTCATGCGATCCTGTATCACTGTCGGTCTCCTGTGCCTTTACCTGCTGACGGCCCTGTTGCCCCCGGCGGATGCCCGGTCTTATCCGGTCCGCTTCTACCACTATACCACGCGCGAAGGACTTTCTTCCAATATTCTCTATAGTCTTGCCCAGGACGGGCAGGGTTATATCTGGATGACAACGGATGCCGGTGTTGACCGCTTCGACGGCCACTCGTTCCGGCACTATGAGCACCGCGACGGTGATCCGTACACGCCTCCCGGCAACCGTGTGTATGTATGCAGCGACAGGGAGGGAAATATCTGGGCGTTTTCCGGAGAAGGGCTTGCCCGTTTCGACGCGCATGCGGGACGCTTCGTCCGCTTTGTATGGGATAGCACCGCGGAAAGCAAAGGCGTACGCGCCATCGGCTTCGACCGGCAGCATACCATGTGGTTCGTCACCACGGATGAGTGGGTCAGAAAAAAAGAAGCCGGCAGCGACCGGGTACAGCAGGTAGCCCGGCTCAGCGATCTGGTGACCAACCATATCCTGCCGGACAGCAAGGGCCGTATCTGGATAGCCGCCAATGAAGGGCTGGCACGGCTGGACGCACAAACCGGGGAAATACAGGCATATAAAGGCAATGCGCAGACAGGCTTCATCGAAAATATTTTCAGGCTGTTTGAAGACAACCGGCAGCGTCTGTGGCTGGGCACCTGGGGCAACGGCATCGGCCTGTTCGATCCGGACCGTGGAAGCGTTACCAGCTTCCGGTTTAATGATACCGGTAAAAATTTCCCGCACAACTATGTCTTGTCTATGACCCACCCCACGTCCCGTCCCAACGACCCGGAGATCTGGATCAGCAATATGGATCCCGAACTCGGGATCGTGGTTTTCAACACGGAGACAAAAGAAGCCCGCACCATCAGTCATAACAGCAATGATTATTACTCCTTGTCCAACAATGCCGGCATCTGTTTGCTTCGTGACCGCAACGGTAATATCTGGTATGCGGGAGAGAGCGGGCTGGACAAATACAGTCCTGCCGCCAGCCGGTTTCCCGAGATCAATCTCGACAAAATACCTGGCTATGAAAAGGATATCGGGATATGGAGTCTGCTGGCTGACGGGCCTCTGCTGTGGATCGGCACTACCGGCAACGGTGTCTATGCCTGCGATGCAGCTACGGGAAGGTTACGGAAAAAGATAGACCTTTCCCTGTTCAGCATCAGCCGGTCGCCGGAAAGCAATGCCGTCAGATGTATATCCCGACAGGGTCACCGGCTGTTGTTCGGATGCTATCAGGGCGCCTTTGTGCTGGATGACCGGTCCGGGAAACCCGTGGAAATACTTCCGCTGCAGGACCGGTCCGTGACAGGTATTGCACGTGACAAAAAAGGGCGATACTGGTTTGGCACAAAAGACGGCTTGTTCGTCACAGACGCAACATTAGCTGCCTGTACGGATACCTTTTTATACGATATTCATATCAACTGTGTGTATGCCGACAATGAAGGTACTGTCTGGGCTGGTACAAGCCGGAAAGGATTGTATGGCATTAAGGACGGGCAGGTATTCATGATTTCGGGAAAAGACTCCGCACACCGGCAGTTGTCCGGCAGTACCGTCAACAGCATCACCGGCGACGGAAAGGGGAACATATATATTGCGGCATCCAACGGCGTGGGTATTTACAATAGCGGGACACTGAAATTTTATACACCGGAGCAGGGATTTGTTTATAACGGATTCTGTCATATCCTGCCGGATAAGCAGGGACGTATCTGGCTGCTGCACCTGCGGGGCATTTCTTCGCTTGACCCGGCTACCGGCGCCTTCAGGCATTACGGGGAACGGGAAGGCGTGGTGGGACCTACGTTTGACGGGGGGGGACTTACGATGGACGAAAAGGGGAATGTCTATTTCGGCAGGTATATTTCCATCTATGCCTTTGAGCCGCAGGCGCTGCTACAGGATACCTTCAGCGCTCCCCTTTACTTAACGGAGGTGCGCTACGGCGACAGCCTGGTGCCGTATCCGCTGCAACACAGGGATCAGCCGCTGAAGATCTCGTGGAAGGAGCGCAGCATTACGTTCGAATACGCATTACTCAACTACGGCGAGCCGGAAGGTAATGTCTATGAATACCAACTGGAGGGGCTCGATAAAACCTGGATACCGGCAGGCGACCGGCGGGTGGTCACTTATTCCAATCTGCGGGCAGGCGTCTATACGTTTCGCGTGCGGGCCCGGAACAGTGACGGATATTACAGCGGGCAGGAGGCGCAGATGATGCTGACGGTTGTACCGCCGTTCTGGAAGACGATCTGGTTCCGCGTGCTGTTGGGTATCCTGATCGTCTCTGCGTTGCTGTATATTGTGCGGCTACGAGACAGAAGCATACGCACAAAGGAACGGGTGAAACGGCAGATGATCGAAGCGGAGATGAAAGCGCTGCGGGCGCAGATGAACCCGCATTTTGTCTTCAACAGCCTCAACTCCATCAACCGCTATATCGTGGGCAGCGATATCGTGACGGCCTCGGGATACCTCACGCGGTTCTCGAAGCTCATCCGGCTGATATTGGAAAACTCCACCGCCGACACCATCCTGCTGGACAAGGAGATCCAGACCCTGCGCCTGTATACCGACATGGAGCTGCTGCGCTTTGAAGATAGCTTTGCCTGCGACATAGAGATACATCCCCCGCTGGCGCCGGAGGGGGTGTGGATACCGTCCATGGTCATACAGCCGTTTGTGGAGAATGCGATATGGCACGGGCTGATGCACAAGGAAGGCGGGCAGGGACATTTGCGGATCAGCTTCCTGCAGTTGGATCGCCATACGCTGCAGGTGATCGTGGAGGATAACGGCATCGGCCGGGCACGTGCGCGCGAGTTGAAAAGCCGGGAGACCGTCCGGCACAAATCCTTCGGAATGCGCATCAGCAACGAACGGCTGCAGCTGATCAACGACCTGCACGGCCGGCGCTCTTCCGTTGAGATCATAGACCTGGAACGCGCCGGCAGCCCGACAGGCACACGGGTGATCCTGATTATTCCCATTCAAAAAACCGGAGAAGAAAATGATAAAAGCGGTACTGATTGACGATGAAAAAAATGCGCTGGAAGTCCTACGCTGGCAGTTGACGACCTTTTGTCCGCAGGTGCAGCCGCTGGCGCTGTGCCATAATGCGCAGGACGGCATCGCGGCGATACGGAAATATGATCCCGAGCTGGTATTCCTCGATATAGAAATGCCGAAGAAGAATGGCTTTGAGCTGATAGAAGCCTTTGATACACCTGCCTTTAATGTCATCTTCACCACCGCCTACGACCAGTTTGCCGTCCGGGCATTCAAATACGCGGCTTTCGATTTCCTGCTGAAGCCCGTTGACGCCGAAGACCTGAAAGCGGCCGTATTACGTTTTGAGCAGAAGAAAAAAGCGACGGAAAGATCGCAGATCGACATACTGCTCCGGCAGCTCCGCCAGGATCAGGCCGCAAAGGTCGCGCTGCCCACACAGGACGGCATCCTGTTTGCCGATCCGGGAAATATCATCCGCTGCGAATCTTCCAGCAACTATTGCTGGATCTATTTCACAAACCAGCCAAAGCTGCTGATCGCCAAGACATTGAAGGAGATAGAAGAAATGCTGAAGCCTTTTTCCTTTTACAGACTGCATCATTCCCACCTCGTCAATCTTCGCCACATCAGCCGTTATGTAAAAGCCGATGGCGGGTATATTGAAATGGCTGACGGTAGTAACGTGGCCATTTCCAGGCAGAAAAAAGAAGCCTTTATCGCCCTTCTGCTGCAACAGGAAAACAGGTAGAGCTGCCGTTTGCTCAATCACCACCGCCATTTGCTCAATCGCCCGGGAAAGCCTGTTGAAAGGGTGCACTTTGCAGGTATATGAACGGCTATCTCATGTTCAGCATTGTGTTGTTTTGCCTGTGTGTGGTCATTATGATCACAGTCAACATCTACAATACGCTTACAAAAGGACGCATCCTGATGCAGGAAAGCTTTAACGGCATGAACACTTACCTGAAGCAGCGAAACGACCTGGTGTTCGTGCTTGTGGAAGCCGTAAAAAGCCATGTAGGCCGCGATAACCCGGTACTGTGGCAGGTGATGGAGTGGCGCAACAGGAGCATGCATGCTGCTGACGCCGATAGTCAGAACCAGGCTATGGAAGGCCTGGACAAGGCATTGCCGGAACTACTCGCGCTCGCCACCTCATGCCCTGCGCTTAAAGGCGATGCCGACTTCCGGCGGATGAAACGGAAGATGGAAACCGTTGAGGAGAATATCAACTACGCCCGGCGGTATTACAACAGCCTGGTACGGGAATACAATCAGCGTATTGCCGTTTTTCCCGGGAAGCTGGTAGCGGGTAGCTTCGGTTTCCGGCAGGAGGCGTTCTTCCATACTCAATGAAATATACCGTTTACTCAAAAGCCATATCCAAACAATCAACGAAAAAAATAATCATCTCCCTATTTCAAAACTTGCATTAAACTCCAACTGTTATGAAAGGCTATATTCTCTGCGTCATCATCCTTTGTTGCATGTTACCGGCAAAGCTGGTGCGTGCGCAGATCGCCAACGTCAGCAATCCCGATCCGAGTGCGGAGCTGGAAATACGCTCCACACAGGGTGGCGTGCTTTTTCCACGCATGACCGCAGGGCAAAGGACAAGCATCACATCGCCGGGTACCGGGCTGCTGGTATATGACACGGACTCCGCTGCTTTTATGGTGTACACCGGCAGCGCGTGGACAAAGATCATGACTTCGGCAGAGGATAAATATTGGGTAAAGAACGGGAATAACATTTCCGGCAGCAACAGCGGTAATGTAGGTATCGGCACCGCCACACCGCAGGCAAAGGCGCAAATACAGACAAACTCGACGCCTGCAGCACCGCAGCTGAAGCTTACGGAAGCAGCTTCCGGTAATCATGCACGGCTGGTGCTGGACAATACGGCATCGGGTAAATACTGGACGATCGCAGGTCTGAACGGGACAGGTACGAATGCGGATGACCGGCTGGGTATTTATCATTCCGGGGGCGGTCAGGTGATGGAAATGACCGGGGATGGAAATATAGGGATCGGTACTGCCACGCCACAGGCAAAGCAAGAGGTCAGCTCAGCATCTTCCGTGACCAATCCCCAGCTCATGCTGACGGAGACTGCCGTTAACGAGTATGCCCGTATAACCCTGCGGAACACGCAGGCCTCGAACAACTGGACAGTCGCCGGTATGGCTACGGGCAACCGGTTAAATGACAGGTTTAATATTTATCACAGCACGGCGGGCGACGTCATTTCTATTGACGGGTGGGGAAATACAGGTATTGGCTCAGCACCCGATATAGGCTCCCGTTTGTCGGTCAGCGCAGGTGCAGGTGCTGCCATCGTAGCGTCAAGCACTGCGAGTGGATTTCCTACGATGGTGGTAGCTAATTCCGCGGGTAATGCCCAGGCAATAAACGCCAGTGCAACGGACGCCGGCACCGGCGTATATGGATACAGCGAGCGTGGCAGAGGCGGCTATTTCACCAGCGCGTCCGGGACGGGGCTGTTCGTGGGAGGCTCCCGATCCATCATTACCGATATCGGGCGCTCCGGCTTCGGCACATCTAACCCCTTGGAGATGCTGGATGTGAACGGAGGGATCAAAGTAGGCAACACTACAGGTACCAACCCCGGTACGATCCGCTACAACGGCTCCGATCTGCAGGGTTATGTCGGCGGGCAATGGCAGTCGCTGACCGGCGGCTCGGTAACCGGCGTATGGACGGCGGCAGGCAATGATATACAGAACAGCAATAGCGGCAATGTGGGTATCGGCGGCGCTGCAGCGGCCAACAGCAAGCTGAATGTGACCGGCGCTGTTGCCAATACAATTACGGCGACCAATACGGCCGCCAACGGCAATGCGATCACGGCTTTCGGGATCGGCACGAACAGTACCGGTATCACTGCAACCAGCGCCGTGGGCACTGCCGGAAAGTTCAGCACAACCAGCGGCGCCGCTATTACGGCCGATGGCGGTGGTACTACGGGAAAAGCAATTATCGTAACACAGGGCTATGCAGGATTTGGCGTACTGAACCCGACAGAACAGGTGGATGTGCAGGGTGCCATCCGTCTGGGCTCTACCACCAATAACAACCCCGGCACGATCCGGTATAATGGTAGCGATCTTGAAGGTTACGTAAGCGGGCAATGGAAGTCATTGACTGCTGCTCCGCAAACAAGCGACTGGACAAAGACAGGAAATCATATTTACAGTAACAACACAGGAAACGTAGGTATCGGAACGACCTCACCCGAGGCAAAGATGGACGTACAGACATCAGGGCTGGGAGAAACTTCTGTACTCGGCAAAGCATCGTCACTGACCAGCAAAGCTGTAGCAGGAACCGGAAGCGCAGGAGCTTATGGCGGATATTTCAAGTCGACACCCGCAAGTATTGGTACTGTCACTGCCTTGTATGCATCCTCCCGTGATGGTCATAATGCCATTTATACAGATTCGGGAAATGTAGTTGTCAACCGCGGGGATGTGCGTGTACGACGTGGCGATGTGCTGGTGGACACCGGAACTGTAAGCATCGGCACGACTGCCCCGGAAGCGAAGCTGCATGTGCAGACAACAGAACTGGGAGAAACGTCTGTACTCGGTAAAGCGTCGTCACTGACCAGCAAAGCCGTAGCAGGAACCGGAAGCGCGGGGGCATATGGCGGATATTTCAAGTCGACACCCGCAAGTATAGGGACTGTCACTGCATTGTATGCGTCTTCCCGCGATGGTCATAATGCGATTTATACAGATTCGGGAAATGTGGTCGTAAATCGCGGCGATGTACGTGTACGGCGCGGCAATGTGCTGGTGGACACAGGGAACGTGGGTATCGGAGTCGCAACGCCGGTACAGAAACTGGAGGTCAACGGCGCTATCAGAATAGGCAACACACAGGGAGGAGACCCCGGCGTTATCCGCTATAATAATGGCGTTTTTGAAGGTTATAACGGTAGCAACTGGGTCAGCTTCGGCGTACCGCTTACACTGCCGTATACCGGCAGCGCTACGGCCGGAGGATCCGTTTTTTCAATTACCAATAATGGCGGAGGCACTGCGGTCAATGCAACTGCAACAGCGGGAACAGCGGTTAATGCTACCGTAACGTCAGGTACGGCCGTCAATGCCACCAGTACTTCAGGCGTAGGTATCCAGGGGCATAGCGATGGCGCTGCAGGCGTAGGCGCAGGTGTCTACGGAACATCGTCTGTTGGTACTGCGGGCCTGTTCACTACCACCAGCGGCACAGCATTGCAGACGATTGGTGGGCCTGTGAAGCTGGGTGTAAGCGGCGCGGATGCAGGTAAATTCCTGAAGGCGATGGATGCCGAGGGTAATGCCGTATGGGATAATATCCCTTCATCCGGCCTGAACCTGCCGTATACCGGGAGCGCTGCCGCGAGTATGACCAATGCCGTGCTGGACATTACCAATACGGATGCAGGATATGCCGTCAAAGGCGACAATACGGCCAGCCTTGCCACGATAGGATCGGCAGGCGTCTATGGGGTTGTGTCCGGCAGCAGCTATGGGAACGGTGTACTGGGCAGATCGAACGGCACACAGGGCGTTGGTGTGAGGGGCACATCTACCGGGAATACAGGTGTACACGGCGAAGGGAAAGTGTACGGCGTATACGGCGTCAATGAAAATGGCGGCGGCGAATTCGGCGCCGGCGGCTATTTTACCAGTAACAACTTCACCGGCACTGCGCTGCAGACCGGGCAGGGAAAGGTACGGCTCGGGACAAGCTACGGCGATGAGCGGGTCACCATAAATGGCGCCATCCAATTCTTCGGATCATCAACGAACGCAACAGGTTCAGCCGCAGAAGGGATATTGAGATATAACACTACCCTGCACCAGTTCCAGTGGCACGATGGTGTCGACTGGCAGAGCATCAGCGGCGGCGGTAGCGGAGGAAGCGGCTGGGGACTCAGCGGCAACAGCGGAGTGAGCGGCACCAACTTTATCGGCACAACAAGCAATGCCGATGTGATTTTTAAAAGAAATAATGATGAAGGCTTCCGTATGACCGCAGGCGGCGCGCTGCTGGCTACCGGAAACATAACTACCGGCGTCACACCTACAACCACTGCCACAACCCGGATGATGTGGATACCAGCAAAAAGCGCTTTCCGAGCCGGACAAGCATCCGGCACTGAGTGGAGCAACACACAGATCGGATTGAGCAGCTTTGCCGGTGGGAATAACAACACGGCATCAGGAACAGGATCTTTCTCGATGGGACAAAACAATACGGCATCAGGCATATACAGCTCTGCACTGGGTTACCAGAACACTACGGATGGTGTCAGCTCCTTTACTGCCGGCGATGGGAACATCATCACCTCCGGCGGCATGTGGTCTACCGCGCTGGGCACCCTGAACCAAACAAGCGCCTCCCATGCCTTTGCAGCAGGCAACTCCAACACGGTATCCGGACAACACGGTGTAGCGATGGGCAATAACAATACTGCCAGCGCCTACAGCACCGTAGCCATAGGAGATCACAGCAGGGCGTCTGCCTCAGCGGCAGTCGCTATCGGGAACCAAGCGGTGGCCTCAGGCCCGGGCAGCTATGCTATCGGCAACTTAGTCAATACCAACAGTAAAACGGGCGCCTGGTGTATCGGCGATTTTTCCAGCCCGACGGTAGCAATGTCGGCGCAGAACAACAACGAGATGAACATGCGCTTCGCAGGCGGCTATAAGCTGTACTCGGATGCAAATACTACAGTCGGCGCTTACCTCATGCCCGGCAGCTCCAGTTGGGACGTCATCTCTGACCGACGCAAAAAGGAAAACTTCCGGACTGTTAACGGAGAGGATTTCCTGAAAAGCATCCGCAATATGGAGCTTACCAGTTGGAACTATATCGGGCAGGATGCAAAGACCCGTCGCCACTACGGCCCGATGGCACAGGATTTCTATGCAGCATTCGGGCACGACGGTACGGGCACGATCGGAAATGATACGACAATCAGTTCCTCGGACTTCGATGGTGTAAACCTGATCGCCATCCAGGCGCTGGAGAAAAGAACAGCAGACCTGAAGGCAGAGAACGCGAAGCTGAAGACGGACAAGGAACAGCTCGAAACAAAGCTCTCCGTCCTGGAAGCACAGGTGACAGACATGGTGCAAAGGGTAGCACAGTTGGAAATAACCCGTGAACGCAGGACTGAGGAAGAGCTGGCAACCGCCGGACAATAACATCAGGCTATGATTATCATAAACAATAAGAGATGAAAACAAGCGCCATATATCTCCTCGCCGGCATAACGGTATTCCTTGCAGGGCAGTCTTCTGCGCAGCTATATGTAGGGCCGGGCAGCTCCCTGTATATTAAAAGCGGCATGCCACTATTTGCGGACAGCCTCGTGCTTACACCGGATGCAGACCTGTTTGTTTCAGGTTTTACCATACAGAAAAGTGATGCCCCGGTTACAGGCACAGGAGGCAGCAGCGTATCAAAGGTCTACTCCATCAATCCCCCGCTGCCGTTCAGCGGAACGGCAGGTATCCGCTTCAATGCCGGCGACCTGAATGGCAATACGGCCTCAATGCTGCAGATCGCCTATGATACCAGCAATGGCTTTATCACTACGACCGGCAGTACGGTCAATCTGGCCACAGGATACGTTTCCTATATATTCGGAAATGCGGTTCCGCTTGCGCGGATCACCGCTGTCAACGAAGGAGTGACGCTTTCCATCCCACCTACCGGACCAGCCACAACTGCAGTAATTGCCTGGCCAAACCCGGTAAGAGAAACATTATACATCCGGCTGCCCGGCAGCAGTGGGAGAGATGCTGTTCTTCAGCTTGTAAACGGGGACGGGAAAATCCTCGGCGTCACTCCCTGCAGCCAGGAACTGGTGCAAATGAACATGGGTAACCTTCCTGCAGGTATCTATTTTATCCGCTACAGCGATACTTCCGGCGAACAGGTCATTAAGATAAACAGGCTGTAAATGCAGGCCGTCTCCTGCTGTTCCAGGCGTCCGGCATAAGACGCATCTGTATTTCACACATCAAACACATCCAACCTCCGGATAATTATCCGATCTTCGCAGGCAAAAAGTGCTCACACCGTGCCTGCCAAATTTTATGAAATAGACGTACGCTCCGGATTAAAAGACCGGCGGAAGCTTTCAACCGTTCTGGATGCCCTGCTCAGGCAGCACAGAAACATACAAAAAACAGATCTCCATTATATTTTTTGTAACGACACATATCTGCTCGCGATCAACCGCCAGTTCCTTAATCACGATACGCTTACAGACATTATCACTTTCGATCTGAGCGAAGAACCCGGCGTAGTGCTCGGAGAAATATACATCAGTACGGAACGGGTAGCAGAAAACGCTGCCTTGTTCCATACAACTTATGAACACGAGCTGCACCGCGTCATCTTTCACGGAGCGCTTCATCTATGCGGATTCAAGGATAAAACTGAGACAGAGAAAAGAAAAATCAGATCATTGGAAGATAAATGTCTCGACACATATTTTAAACCGAAAGCCGAAAAGGATACTGCATAATACCCTTTATGAAAATTGAAATACTGCACGAAGAAGAAGATCTGGTGGTCGTCAACAAACCATCCGGCCTGCTTGTGATCCCCGACCGGTTTAATGAAGAGCTCCCATGCCTGAAACACATACTGGAAAAGCGCTTTGGCCAGAAAATATTTGTAGTGCACCGGATCGACAAAGACACCAGCGGCGCCATCTGCTTCGCCCGGAATGAAGCTACCCACAAGCATCTATCCCTCCTGTTCCGGGAGCATGAAGTTGGGAAATTTTACACCGGCCTGGTACACGGACATGTGATCCGGGAAGAGGGACGTATAGAAACCCCGGTTGTACCCCATCCCTCCGTAAAGGGAAAGATGATCACCAGCCGCCGCGGCAAACCCGCCATTACCGACTACACCCTGACTGCACAATGGCCGCTTTATTCGTTGCTGCAATTCCGGATACATACTGGCCGCACGCATCAGATACGCGTACATATGCAATCTATCGGACACAGTATTGTCTGCGATCCTTTATATGGCGACGGACAGCCGTTTTATCTGTCTTCGATCAAACGGAAATATAAACTCGCAGACAAGGAAGAAAGTGAAAAGCCTTTGCTTAACCGGCTTGCGCTGCACGCACAGCGATTATCTTTCCGGAAGGAGAATGGGGAAACCATTACTATTGAAGCTCCTTTACCTAAAGACATTGCAGCATGTGTACGCCAACTCAGCAAATGGACACAGCCTGCCGGTCATTAACCTGAAAAAACAATTAACTTAGTGCTTGGTAAAATTCATCCGAATCATCATTTATAATAGTGGAAACATCCCCCTTACCCCCTTCGAAGGAGGAATTTACGCCGTTCTTTTGTCATAGTTCTGTTGCAGAACGGACGGGGCGTCTCCCTTCGAGGGGAGAATGTGAGGGGTGTTTTACCTTATTGCTTTTTCACAATCATTTTTAGACAGCCTCTTAAACTACTTCTTATGAAATCAAATATCAGCATTGAAATAACCCTGGATGAAGATAAAATGCCGGAAACCATTGAATGGAATGCTCCGGACGGTGGCATGCCCGAGTTACAACAAGCGAAAGGGCTTTTACTCGGGCTTTGGGACGGGCATGAAAAAACGGCCTTACGCATAGATCTCTGGACGAAAAAAATGATGGTAGACGAAATGAATGACTTTTTCTATCAATCGCTCTTCGGCATGGCAGACACCTTTGAGCGGGCCACCCGCAACAGCGATCTGGCAAACGAGCTGAAAGAATTTGCAAAATCATTCCATAAAAAAGCGGTAGAGGCATTGAATAAGGAAAATTCCTGAAACGGGGATTCCACATTAGATACTTTACTGCTCCAATACAGATAGTCATCAACAAAGCATAAATTTGCCCCCGCAATATACAGCTATGTACAACATCCAGATGGTAGACCTGAAGCGTCAGTACCAGAAAATAAAACCAGGAGTAGATGAAGCGATACAAAGGGTACTGGACAGCGCCTTGTTTATCCAGGGCCCGGATGTAAAATATTTCGGTGAAGAACTGGCACAGTACCTCGGCGTGAAGCACGTGATCCCATGCGCCAACGGAACCGATGCGCTGCAAATCGCATTAATGGCGCTCGGCCTGCAGCCCGGAGATGAAGTCATTACGCCCTCCTTCACCTATATAGCTACCGTAGAGGTAATTGCCCTGCTGCAGTTGAAACCGGTCTTCGTAGATGTAGATCCGGATACATTCACCATGAACATGGATAGCGTCCGGAAAGCCATTACCTCCAAAACAAAAGCAATTGTCCCCGTACACCTGTACGGACAATCGGTACATATGGAGCCATTGCTGGCCATTGCACGGGAGCATAACCTGCCGGTAATAGAAGATAACGCCCAGGCGATCGGCGGCTCCTATACGTACTCTGACGGCACGACAAAGATGAACGGCAGCATGGGACTGATCGGATGCACTTCGTTCTTCCCTTCAAAAAACCTGGGTTGTTACGGAGACGGCGGCGCAATTTTTACCAGCGATGATATCCTGGCTGAAAAGCTGCGCATGATCGCCAACCACGGACAGAAGGTGCGTTATTATCATGAAATGGTCGGCTGCAACAGCCGCCTGGACAGTATCCAGGCCGCCATATTGCGCATCAAGCTGAAGCACCTCGACACCTATTGCTCCGCACGCCGCGCTGTGGCCGATTTTTATGACGAGGCATTTAAAGATAATGAACACATCGTTACACCATATCGTGCGCCTTATAGCAAACACGTTTTTCACCAGTACACATTGCAATTGAAAGAAGTAGATCGCGATGAAGTGGCAAAACGTCTTTCAGATGAAGGCATCCCTTCCATGATCTATTACCCCGTCCCCAGCCACCGGCAGGAGATGCTCAAAGCATTCACGGCCGGACAGCAGCCATTACCCATTACGGATGCACTTACAGACTGCGTTTTGTCATTACCCATCCACACAGAATTTACGGAAGACGAACTAACGTTCATCACCGGAAAATTTCTTAACATTATAGAGACATTAACCTAAACAATGCAAGTTATTACCACACCATTCGAAGGGCTGCTGATCATTGAGCCGCGCATATTCCACGATGACAGGGGCTATTTTTTTGAAAGCTTCAACCAAAAGCTTTTCTCCGAAAAAACCGGGTTCACCCATACTTTTGTACAGGACAACCAGGCCCGTTCTGCAAAGAATGTTTTGCGGGGCTTACACTACCAGAATCCTCCTGTACCACAGGCCAAGCTGATACGCGCCATGGAAGGCGCTATCTGGGATGTGGTGGTGGATATACGCAAAGACAGCAAGACCTTCGGGCAATGGTTCGGGGTGGAATTGTCTGCAGAGAACAAGCGCCAGCTCCTCATTCCCCGTGGATTTGCACACGGCTATTCCGTCCTGACCGACACTGCGGAAATCCTGTATAAATGTGATAATCTGTACGATAAAGCAAGTGAAGCCGGCATTTCATATAAAGACGAAAAATTGCAGATTGACTGGAAAATTGACCTCCGCGAAGCGATCATTTCTGAGAAAGATCTCGCACAACCTGTGTTTGCAGACGCCGTCATTCTTTTTTAATGAGCTCATTTGAAAAACATGTGCATTTTCAAATTAACTCATTTTCAAATTTTCAAATTGACTTGATCAACACGGTACTATACGACATGGACGGCCTGCTGCTTGATACAGAGCCGTTGTGGGGCGAAAGCATGTTGCGTATCGCCCGAAAACATGCCATACCCATTACAGCGCAGCAGTTTCGGGAAACTACCGGCCTTCGCATATATGAAGTCACGGATTACTGGGCATTGAAATACCCGTGGAAGGGCGCTGCCGCACACGATGTTGCAGATGAAATACTGGGCGATATTATTGCATCCGCAAAACAATACGGAAGTGTATTGCCCGGCGTGATGCAATCGCTGCATATATTCCGCGAGGAGGGCTTCCGGATCGGGCTGGCCTCATCCTCTCCTTCCCGGATGATCGAAGAGCTGATCACACATTTCGGACTCTCTTCCTATTTTGATATAATCACCTCTGCCGATGCCGTAGCATTCGGGAAACCACATCCGGGCGTATTTCTGCACGCTGCGCAGCAACTGAACGTCTCCCCGCTCCAATGCCTTGTGCTCGAAGATTCCCTAAACGGCGTAATTGCTGCCAAATCCGCCCGTATGAAGGTAATCGCCATACCCCATGCGCTACACTTTGACGATCCCCGTTTTTTGCTGGCAGATATGAAGCTACGCAGCCTGGAATATCTGGATATGGAGGTTATATATTCTATTTAATTTGAAAATGAATCACCAATGCCGACAACAACGCAGATACTTTCAAATTGGCACATTTCCAAATTTTCAAATTAATCTCTGCTGATTATTAGCTAAAAAGTCATTAATTTACACCTGTTCAAAATAGTTGCCCAACCATTGATGTGCTATAAGCAGTCTATATGGGTAACTAATTAGTCAATCATATTACTTGTCTCTGTCATTGGCATATAGGGTATCCAGCCAAACCAGTGAGTTAGAGGAACTCATTCGTGGGTGCATTCGTAATGAACGGAGCGCGCAGGAGCAGCTATACCGGTTATTTTATCCGCGTATGATGGCAGTTGTGCGCAGGTATATTAACCAGGATGCTCAGGCAGAGGAGATATTGAACAATGGTTTTTTACGTGCTTTCCAGAAGGTCCGGCAATATACATTTCAGGGATCTTTTGAGGGATGGTTACGAAAGATTGTTTTTCATGCCATATCCGATTATGTGAAACAAAATGTCCGGTATACGGAACAGATCGTACTGGTTGAAAAAGATCAATATATACATAAAGACCATGCAGACAGGCTGTATTACAATCAATTGCTTGAGCTGGTACGCTCCTTGCCAGATGCAACGCGGGCTGTGTTTAATATGTATGTGATGGAAGGATTCTCTCATAAGGAGATCGGGAAACTGCTCGGCATCAGCGAAGGAACATCCAAGTGGCATTTATCGGAAGGGAGACGGATATTGAAAGAAAAAATTGAAAAACTCCAATTGCATATTAAAAGATAAACTTTATCCGGCATGGATAGGAAGGATATGATTCATATAGACGACCTCGTACGCGGGCAGCTTTCCGGAAGGGAAGAGGACGAACGCCCCGGCGCCTGGTTGCATATGCGTGAGTTGCTGGATAAAAACATACCGGCAGGCACACCGGTTCCGTTCAACTGGCGGCGCTTCGGTGGTTATATGGCGCTATTATCATTGCTTACTGTAATGGTAACAGGCGGTTATATGATCATGCAAAACCCATCCGGCCCGGGCAGCAGCTCTGCGGTGCCCGGCATAGCTTCATCAGATATGCCTGTATCTTCCCGGGCTAATAATACGCCCGAAACGGATGCAGAAATTCCCACCCATACAAATATCCGGGAGCAAGCGGCTAATACACAAAAAAATAGTGACGGCAACAGCATAACGATAACTGCCGCTTCACTTCCAGCTACAGCACGGGTAACCGTTCCCGGTATGCAAGCAACAGCAACTGTAAATTCCGTCAGCACAAAACCTGTTGCAGCGGCCGGTCAGCAGTCCGGTAAAACCGGCATACCCGCTACAGGCACGGCTTCATCCGGAAACAACACAGACGGCTTACACAAAGAAACGAATAAGCCTCACGCAGCATTATCATCCGGATCCGGAAGCAATACCCCTTCAACCCGCAGAGCAGTTCCGGACATAAACAATATCGCCACGCAGCACAATCCGGTTGCCGCAATGATACCGGTTCCGGAAAGTCTGCAAACTCGTGCCGTACAGCAACCTGCATCCCGTCAGGGACAACAGGCCACCGCAATAGCCTCGCCATTGCGAACACAACGAAGCAATCCCATGCAGGAACAACAGGATATGACAACCACGAATCGTGTTGTAAACAGCGGAGACGGGTATAACACGCCATCGCGTATACCGGCAGCTACGGCAGGTGAATTACCCGGCAAACATAACGCCGGAAATTTTGTAACCCACTGGGACACAGTGGAAAAGATCAATCTTGTATACCGGACAGTGATTGACCCGATATCCCGCGCACGTACCCGTACTTTAGACACTGCTTCTGTAGAGCAGATGGTCGTTGAAAAACAAGTACCGGCATCGAGAACTTTTGCCACGGCGGAACGAAAAGCATCCAATTCCCTGCTTACACCACATTCCAATGCAATACTTCCTGCTGCCGGCATCCAACCGATAACGGGACACACGGAAGAAACAGCAGTGCAGGCCAAACATTCGAAACAGCAACGGAAAGGGCGGTCGTTCCAGGATATGTTTATGGAAACCAGATATACCCTGTCGCAGGCACCTTTCTATCTCGGCATTACAGGGGGTATTAATGCCATGTCCAGCGGCGGGAAAATTTTGCCCGGCATACAATTGGGACTGAGTGGCGAACTGGAACTAAACGAGCGCTGGAGTGTGTATACAGAGCTGAAATACATCAATCGTTTCAATAACGGCAAGACCATTGACAACCCGTATATTGACAAGGCTTACCTCACTTCCGTGGGAGCCACTGAGACAAAGTATGCACGTGATTCGATCAATCATTATTTCAACTTTTCAACCATCGGCACAGGCAACCTGCCGATCACGGTCAAATACTCTGTGAACCGCTTGTTCTTACTGGCCGGTGTAGATATTGTCTATCATTTCAGCATGAATGCAGAAGAGGTAAGCACGATTGCCGCCACCGGCATACGTGAGACTACAATCCCTGCGGGACAGCAGTTACCCGCGTCATGGAATCAACCGGAAAACATGATGCAGCTAAACGACCTGGGGGCACGGCTTGGCATCGGATACCTGTTGGGTGCAGGCTATAAAGCCACACCGAACCTCCACCTGGATCTGCGCCTGACGCATACACTCTGGGACAATGCCGGTACCAACGGAGCAAAGAAGGTTTCAGGCCAATTGTTCAAAGTGCCCTCCCTGCAATTCTCACTGGGCTACCGGCTGGGCGGGACACGACGGACACCCTGATTTTAAGAGATGGTGAGTGAGAAATAAAATACAGCATATTTGGCGAATGAGCATTCTCCTGTATTTTTTCAGAACTAACCGGACAATTGTCCGAATAAAACGGCCAATTGTCCGGTTATTTAATTTGAAAATAAACAAATACAGGCAAATGGTCTGATAATTTCCGAGCAGCCATATTTGACCGGAACTGCCGGTGAAAAGGAATAACACCTGACCGGATAATCCGGATCTTATCCCGGAGATAAAAAATATTATCATACTCCGATGCCAGACATTCTCCTCTGATGCACTCCTGTTTTAAAGTTGTCCTCTGACCTGCCAGGACTGGCTGGTAACCCATTCGCTTCAACGGGTAAAAAACATTGTGTGACTGCGGACAATTAAAATCACCGGCAAAGATCATGTTGTGTCCGGGATATTTTTCCGGGAAAAATCTAAAGTATTTGATCTCTTGCTCCGGCTGTTTGCTTTTGGGCACTGCATGGAAATTTACAATCGTAAATATTCTACCCGATTTAGCTTCGAGTGTTATCATGTAGGGTTCCCGTTGTATCGCTTCGGCATAAAACGAGTCTAAAAAAGCTCGTCCTTTCATCTTAAGGACAGACGATTTCCATAAAAACGCGTATCGTTCTTTACCCTGCTCTCCGGTGGTAGGACTACTTACTATGTACTTCCATTCCGTTCCAGCCCGGTTCAATACATCATGCAAACGAACAACCGCCTGTACCCCACCTGGCCCCGGCACTACTTCCTGCAAAGCCACGACATCATAATCTTTCAGTATACCGGCAATAAATGCGATCATCGTGTCATGCTTCGACTTACCGAGGTTCTGAAGATTCCAGGAACAAAAAGATATCGTCTGCTGTGCATAAGACAGGACAGCGCTGAGGGCAAACAATAACGTCAGCACCAGCCGTGCGATACGTTGGATAAAAATCATTACAGCGTTTTAATAAATTGCTGCAAATATACAGTGGCCTGTATCATCCGGCTACCGTACCAACTAAACATCTCTCCATCTGCCAGGGCGACCGTAGCATCCGGCAGCAACGCCTGTAACTCATGGATATGCTTTTCCCGGAAAGGGTAAGGCTCGGACGAAAGCAGTACAAGCTCCGGACAACGCGACATCAGCTCATCATTATTAATTTCCGGATAGCGGTCAAGATCGGTAAAAACATTTTGCCAGCCGATACGTTCCAGCATGTCGTGAATAAATGTATCCCCTCCCGCACACATCCAGGGATTACGCCATATAAAATAAGCTACTTTTTTCGGAACAACATCCCGTTGTAATGCGGCGAAACCTCCTTCTATCTGCTGTGTAATACGGGCAGCCTCCGTTTCTCTGTTCGTAATCGCCCCCACCTGCCGTATCATATGCAGCGCACTGGTTACCGTCTGTATATCGCTCACCCATACCGGACAGTGCGGCATAAGCGATTCCACCTGCTCCTTTTGGTTTTCTTCCTTATTGGCGATGACCAGATCGGGACGTAATGCCCGGATCTGATCCAGATGAATATTTTTCGTGCCGCCTATACGGGTTTTACTGCGAAACCAATACTCCGGGTGTACACAGAATTTAGTAATTCCGACGACCTGTTCTTCCAGCCCCAGATCAGCCAACAGTTCGGTTTGCGAAGGAACGAGGGAGACGATACGCTGCGGAGGCCAGGGGATATGCACCTTCCTGTCAGTCATATCGGTAAAAATCCGGATATCCATACGGTAAATGTACAGTGGTTATGGTTATCCTGGCTATGAAAGATCTCTTTCCCGGATATTGCAAGCGTAGATGCCCGCCCATGTTACCCGACACTTTATCACGCAGGATAGTCCCTACCGTGCATCAAACCACACTTTATCACGATTGTCCCAATCTCCGTTATAATTGATCGTCAACTCCTCTCCCGGCTCAACAGCACGCACCGTCTTAATGGAAATCACCCAATTTTCATAATCCATGAAATACTCACAATTGGCCGTGTAAGAGTGATTATATACGGCGATATAGCCCAGCGCCATACAACACATATCCTGACCGTCAGGCATCCACTCAAAAATATAATTGTGTAAAATCGTCTGGTCCAGCAACACACGCTCAGCCGCAGTCATTACTACAACCGGAGCAGTTTCCAGCATTGTATCAGCGGGGATATCCGTACTTGTAAATATACCACGCCCTTTTCCGGGGCTATAATTTATGTACAAACCAGGATGAACCATTTTAATAAAACAATTTGAAAATTTGAGCACTTGAAAATGCTCTTGTTATTATTGTAATAATTACATTCATTGACTCATTCTCAAATTTTCAAATAAATTAACTGATTAATCAGAGCGTTTTTTCCCGGCTATCACCAGCACCACGCCGGTAATAGTAACCGCGACTCCTGCATAAACAGGCCAGTTAACCCGTTTTGTTTCTTTTTTATTGATCTCAAGCGGACCTATGTCTACGACATTTTCCGTTTTCTGGAAACTGAAGCCATTGATGATCATCATGGCTATTCCAACTACAAGAAGTATAATTCCTAAAATACGCATAAGGGGAATTTTCATAATTAACTTATAAAAATCGTGCCCCTATGCGTACTGAATATCAATAAACAAATAAATTGGACGGCGTATTATTGGACAACAGCAAGGATTGCCGCTGCAACCATCATCCCATTCATACCACGTCATTCATTCCTCATCTCTGTTTACAGAGCTGCCTGGTATCTCTTCCCTACTTCTTCCCAGTTAATTACACTCCATACAGCAGCAAGATAGTCGGGACGCTTATTCTGATATTTCAGATAATAAGCATGCTCCCACACGTCAATGCCGAGGATAGGTGTGCCTTTCACTTCCGCTACATCCATAAGCGGATTATCCTGATTGGGCGTAGAAGTAACTTCCAACTTTCCATCTTTTACGATCAGCCAGGCCCAGCCGCTGCCAAAACGTGTAGCACCGGCATTATTCACCTTTTCTTTCAATGCATCCAGGGAGCCGAATGTCTCATTAATCGCTTTAGCAAGATCGCCGGACGGTTGTCCGCCATCAGGCGACAGTATGGTCCAAAACAGGCTGTGGTTAAAATGACCACCACCATTGTTACGTACCGCAGCAGGGTATTTGGATATATCTGCCATCAGATCTTCCAGGGATTTACCCTCACTATCAGTGCCGGCAAGCGCTTTGTTCAGGTTATCTACATAAGCCTGATGGTGCTTCCCATGATGGATCTGCATGGTTTGCGCATCAATATGCGGCTCAAGCGCACCGAAGTCATACGGTAATGCAGGAAGTGAATGTGCCATAATTAAAATGTTTTTTGGTTAAGGACCCCAAAGGTAACAGGACAGAGACGATTCCCAAAATCGAAAGCAGTTATCCGTCTATCAGCCCGTAACATTTGCCGGTGCAACCCCCTCATTCCATTTTATTTAACGTTCCCGATAAAACCCGGACATAGTTATCTGCGTATATTTGGCCCTGATTTAAGCAGAAAGCTACCGCATGAGCCTCCCATCCATCTCCCTGCAACGACCGGTACTGGCCATTGTACTCAATATCATCATTGTCATATTCGGTATTATCGGCTTTAATTTCCTGGGGGTGCGGGACTATCCGTCTATTGATCCTCCGATTATCAATGTACGGACATCTTATGCAGGAGCCAATCCCGACATTGTGGAATCCCAGATCACGGAGCCACTGGAAAAATCTATCAATGGTATTGCCGGAATCAAAAACATTTCTTCCACCAGTGCGCAGGGAAACAGCAACATCACTGTCGAGTTTGACCTGGGAGTAGATCTGGAGGCCGCAGCCAACGACGTCCGGGACAAAGTATCACAGGCGGTCCGTAACCTGCCGCAGGATATAGATGCTCCCCCGGTGGTGGCCAAAGCAGATGCCAACTCCAGTCCCATCCTCTCTATGACGGTTCAAAGTGATACCCGCAACCAGTTGGAACTGACCGAATATGCAGAAAATATACTTGTAGAAAAGCTCCAGACGATACCAGGCGTGAGCAGCATACAGATCTGGGGCCAGAAAAGATATGCCATGCGGCTCTGGCTCGACCCGGTGCGCATGGCCGGGCTGGGCATTACCTTCCGGGATGTGGAAGTTGCGGTGAACCAGCAGAATGTGGAGCTGCCTGCCGGTAAGTTATCCGGAAATAATACGGAATTATCGGTACGTACACTTGGACGGCTGTTCACAGAAGAAGAATTCAATAACCTCATTATCAAAACCGCAAACGGGGTCGACGTCCATCTCCGGGAAATCGGCGAAGCCGTTCTTGGGCCGGAAAATGAAGAGACAATATTAAAAGAAAGTACTATTCCCATGATCGCATTGGCGGTTATCCCTCAGCCTGGCTCCAACTATGTCGCCATTGCGGATGAGTTTTATAAACGTTATGAACAATTAAAAAAAGATATCCCTGAAGACTTCAAGGTAGACATCGCTATGGATAATACCATCAGCATCCGTAAGTCCATCGCTGAAGTTGAAGAAACATTGCTGATTGCGTTCCTTCTCGTAATTATTATCATTTACCTTTTCTTCCGCGACTGGCTGATTGCACTCCGGCCGCTGATAGACATCCCGGTGAGTCTGATCGGGGCATTTTTCATCATGTACATGTGCGGGTTTACGATCAATGTACTTTCCCTGCTGGCGATTGTACTTGCCACAGGGCTTGTGGTGGATGACGGGATTGTCGTTACGGAGAACATCTTCAAAAAGATAGAACGGGGGATGGAAAAGCACCGGGCAGCAAGGGAGGGCAGCGAAGAGATCTACTTCGCCGTCATCTCCACATCCATTACGCTGGCGATCGTATTCCTCCCCATCATATTCCTCGAAGGCTTTACCGGTCGTTTATTCCGGGAATTTGGCGTGGTTGTGGCCGGCGCCGTGCTGATCTCCGCTTTTGTATCTCTGACGCTTACACCGGTACTTAACGTGATGCTCACCCGCAAAGAGCACAAGCCGTCCTGGTTTTATGTTAAGACCGAACCTTTCTTCCTCGGCATGGAACGCGGTTACAAAAAAGGGCTGATATGGATCATGCGGCATAAATGGGTAGCCCTCACAGGTATGGTTGTGTCTTTCGCTCTGATCTTCCTGATCGGGAAAGGGCTGCAAAGCGAGCTGGCGCCGCTCGAAGACCGGAGTCGTTTCCGGATGCAGTTATCTGCTCCGGAAGGCACATCCTATGATGCCATGGATCAATACGTGAACAGCGTAGTGGAAATGGTAATGGACTCCGTTCCTGAACGACACATTGTACTATCAGTAACGGCCCCGGGCTTTACAGGATCCGGTGCTGTGAATACCGGTTTTCTGAACGTACGGCTTAAAGAGCCGGAAGAAAGAGAGCGCACACAAAATGAGATCACCCAACAGGTGAACCGGGCTGTGCAACAGTTTAATTTCGGGCGCGCCTTTGCTATCCAGGAACAAACGATCTCCGTACAGCGCGGAGGCAGCGCCTTCCCGGTAGTATATGTACTTCAGAATATTGATTTCGAAAAACTTTCTAAAGTATTGCCACAATTTCTCGATGAAGCTAATAACAACCCGGTGTTTCAGGGGGTAGACGTAGATCTGAAATTCAACAAACCGGAAATCGCCGTTTCCATAGACCGTGCCAAAGCATCACAACTGGGCGTGTCTATCGAAGATGTTTCACAGACGCTTCAGCTTGCATTAAGCAACCGGCGGCTCGGCTATTTTACCCGCAGCGGCAAGCAGTATCAGGTGATCGGGCAGGTATCCCGTCCCAACCGCGAAGCGCCGGTTAACCTGAGTAGTTTTTACGTCCGCAGCGGATCCGGAGAAATGATCTCCCTTGACAACCTGGTACAGCTTGAAGAGACAACCAGCCCTTCCCAGATATACCATTTCAACCGATATAAATCCGCAACGATTTCTGCACAGCTTGCTCCGGGAAAAACAATCGGAGATGGTATCGCCGCCATGCGTGCAACATATGACAAGCTCTCAAAAGAAGAAATAATAGACGACACCTTCTCCACTTCCCTGAGCGGCTCATCCAAAGACTATGAAGAGAGCTCATCAAATGTGCTCTTTGCATTTGTGCTGGCGCTGGTACTTATCTACCTGATCCTGGCCGCGCAGTTCGAGAGTTTTATGGATCCGCTGATCATCATGTTTACCGTACCGCTGGCGATCGCCGGAGCTGTTATTTCGTTGTGGATGTTTGACCAGACGCTGAACATTTTCTCACAGATCGGCATGATCATGCTGATCGGGCTGGTAACCAAAAACGGTATTCTGATCGTAGAGTATACCAACAAAATATACGAACGCGGCGCAGGTAAAACGGATGCCGCCATACGTGGAGCCGCTATGCGTCTCCGTCCCATTCTGATGACCACGCTTGCGATGATGTTCGGCGCTCTGCCGCTGGCGTTATCATTGGGCGCAGCATCCACCAGCCGTATGCCGTTAGGGATCGTAATTGTAGGAGGATTATTATTCTCCCTTCTTCTTTCATTATTTATTATACCTGTTATGTACACGCTGCTTTCCAGAAGAAAGCCGAGGCCGGTAACAGCCATAGATAAACTGAACGATTAAATGAACCGTTTTATAACTATTTCCATTTGTCTGCTGCTCATGATATATGCACCAGGGATCCGTGCACAGGAACGGCTTACCCTGCAGGATGCCATCACCAAAGCGCTGGCACACAACTTTGACATCAGGGTAACCAAAGTAACCGCTAATCAGGCTGCAGTCAACAATACTGCGGGTAATGCCGGCATGCTACCCAACCTCAATGCTACCGGCTCATACGGCGGCGGCAGCGCCAATACGCATATCGAATTTGCGGACGGGCGGATACAGGAAGTAGACAATGCCCTCTCGGAAACCATCAGCGGCAGTGTATTGCTCAACTGGACGTTGTTTGACGGCGGACGTATGTTTTACCGGAAAAAGCAACTGAACGAACTGGAAGATATCGGACAGGTACAGTTGAAGGCACAGGTGCAGGCCACCGTTTCACAAGTCATTCAGGCATATGCACAGGTTGTATTGCAGCAGCAGCAGCTGGTGGCCATAGATACAGGGCTGGTACTCGCAAAGATCAGGATGGTCCTTTCACAGGCCAATTATGAAACCGGTGCATCTGCCAAGGTAGACTTTCTGCAGGCGCGTGTAGACTATAACGCACGGCAGTCCGACTCCCTGTACCAGCAGGCAACACTCAACGCATCTTTTGCACTGCTGAATGCACTCATGGGCGAAGAAGCTGACCGGGCGTATATCGTAGACGATTCCCTGCAGGTACTCACATCCTTACAACCCAAAGACAAAGAGTTATTAAAACAGATCAATCCCGGTCTGGATCTTGCCCGCCGGAATGCCGAAGTATCCCGCCTCGAAGCAAAAATAGCGCGGTCTTCGTATCTGCCGACCCTGGCGCTGAACGGCGGTTATACATATACCCGGACTTCCAGCCAGGCCGGTTTTGCTTTATTCAATCGCAGCACCGGACCTAACGGATCGCTTAACCTGAATGTCCCCATCTTCCAGGGCGGTAATATCCGACGTACGGCCAAGGTCGCTTCATTACAGGCATTAAGTGATGAATTGCTTTACGAGCGGCAAAATACCGAACTAAGCAGGCAATACCGTACCGCATGGAGCAACTATGAAGTCTCCGTAAGCGCCTATAATCTCGAGATAGACAACATCAAATATGCCAAAGAAAACCTGGATATCCAGCAGGAGCGGTTTAAGGTAGGTATATCCACTACACTTGAGACCCGCGAAGCCGAAAACGGGTACGTGCAGGCGCTGGTACGGCTGTACACAGCTATTTACAACCTGAAGGTGAATGAAACAGTGGTACGGGAGTTGGAGGGTGAGTTGGTACGGTAGAGACGCGATGAATCGCGTCTCTACGGCAATAAACGGTCAATCGCCTGCGCCAGAGTAATCATATCCTGTTGTCCGGTCGCGAAATCCTTCAGGCTCACCATTCCCTTTTCCCGCTCTTCGTCGCCGGGAATGATCACATAGGCAAAGCCACGCTTGTTCGCGTATTTCATCTGCTTGTCGAACTTGGTCGCATCGGGATATATTTCCGCAGCGATGCCGGCATTACGCAACTGACGCAATACATGCAGAGCATATACTTCATTGTCGCCGCCAAAATTAACCAGCATCACGCGGCTGCCTGTCGCCAGTTGTCCGGGGAATAATTGCAGCTCTTCCATCACATCGTATATCCGGTCAATGCCGAATGACACCCCAACTCCGGAAAGCCCTTTCAATCCGAAGAGACCCGTCAGATCATCATAGCGACCGCCACCGCCTATGCTGCCCATCTTCACCGCGCCACAGGCTACTTCTACGATCACACCTGTATAATAATTCAATCCGCGGGCGAGGCTGATGTCTACAACTATTTCAGAATCCCATTCCTCATTGGCAAGCTCTCCATGATATTTCAATGTATTCTTCAGTTCCTGCACACCCTGCGTACCGGTTTCACTTCCTGCCATAACAGAAGCCAGCTTGGCCAGCTTTTCGTCATTCGTGCCGGTCACTGTAATAACCATGCGAATCTTTTCTATCCCATCCGCAGTGATACCACGTTGCGCCAGTTCCTGCGCTACACTATCCCACCCGATCTTATCCAGCTTGTCGAGCGCGATGGTCATATCCATCATCAGATCCGGCACACCGGCAATCTCGGCCAGGCCAGCCAGCAGCTTGCGGCTGTTGATCTTCACTTGTACCTGCGGTAAACCCAATTTGTAAAAAGCACTCCGGTAAATACACAACAACTCCGCCTCATTGATCAGCGAGTTGCTGCCCACCACATCACAATCGCACTGCCAGAACTCGCGATACCGCCCTTTCTGGGGGCGATCGGCACGCCATACCGGCTGCATCTGGTAACGGCGGAACGGGAAAGCCAGTTCATGCTGGTGCATCACCACATACCGCGCAAAAGGTATCGTCAGATCATAGCGCAAAGCACGCTCTGTAACCACAGGAGTACTATAAGCGCGGCTGAGCAGTTTGTTCCATTCTTCGCGCAGCGATTCCTTTTTCTGCTCCTGCTGCTCGTGCAAACCGTTGTTCAGAATTTTAAATATCAGACGATCACCCTCCTCGCCATATTTCCCGGTGAGGGTGACCAGATTTTCCATGGCAGGCGTTTCGAGTGGCTGAAAGCCATAGGTTTCAAATATCTCCCTCAGTGTAGTAAAGATATATTGACGGCGGCGTACTTCGGCTGGCGAAAAATCACGTGTTCCCTGGGGAATGGACGGTTTGGACATGCTGTTTTAATTAGTCAATTTGAAAAATTGGGAATTTGAAAATGTCTATGTTTCGCAAGTCACTTTCAAAATCATCATTTTGAATTACCGGCGCTGTATTTTCTGATAATGGCTTCGCAAGCCTGATCTATCATTTCATACACCGGCAAATAGCCGTCCCGGTCGCCATACCACGGGTCGGGAACGGAGGCATTTGCGCCGGAGTGCAATTCGTTCAGAAAATAATCCACCCGGCTCAGGTCAGCGCCATTACCGGCAATCCGGCGGACGTCCCGATACACGTCATCTGCCATGACGTATATTTTGTCGTAACGCACCATATCGCGGCTTTCAAAACGCCGGGCACGCTGTGCGGAGATATCAACACCATGCTGCAGACAGACTTCCTGCGAGTGCCTGTGTGGTGGTTCTCCGGTGTGATAACCGTTGGTACCGGCCGAATCCACGATCCAGCCAAGGCCATGCTGATCCGCCTTATGGCGCAACAAGCCTTCCGCGATCGGCGATCGGCAGATATTACCCAGGCAAACCATTAATATTTTCATATACAAAAAAACAGAGCTTGCAAAATTAAATCAAAATCAACAGGTATACACCCTACTGGCTTGTAATAGCAAAAAACACATTATTACAACATCAACTATTCCCTATTTTACAAACCAGCTATCAACATTTTGACGTAGGTTTGCACCCTGTTTAGCTAACATATATTTTAGTTTTTATTGACCAAATAAATATCATACATCTGATGAAGATATTAGTTTGTATTGCACAGGTGCCCGACACCACCACTAAGATCGCATTCAGCGACAATAATACCCATTTCAATACCCAGGGTGTGACCATGATCATCAACCCCTATGACGAATGGTATTCGCTGGTGCGCGCGCTGGAACTTAAAGAAAGCGGCACCGCCACCGCCGTACATCTCGTAACGGTGGGAAAAGCAGATGCCGAGCCGGTGATCCGCAAAGCCCTGGCGCTGGGCGGCGATGAAGCGATTCGTATTGATACCGACAGCAATGACCCTTATGTAGTTGCCGAACAAATAGCGGCTTTTGCCAAAAACGAAAACTACGACCTGGTACTCTGCGGTAAGGAATCCATTGACTACAACAACGGCACTACCGGCGCTATGCTCGCCGAGTTGCTTGATATGGACTATATCGGGTTTGCTACCAAAGTGGACATTAGCAATAACACTGCTACGGTGACCCGCGAGATCGAAGGCGGAGCAGAAACCGACACAGCATCCCTGCCGCTGGTGATCTCCTGCCAGAAGGGTGTAGCCGAAGCACGTATCCCGAACATGAGGGGTATCATGGCTGCCCGCACCAAACCGCTGAAAGTGGTCGCGCCTTCAGATGCTGCCCCGCTCAGCCAGATCGTTTCGTATGAATTGCCTCCGGCAAAAACCGGGGTAAAAATGTTCAATGCCGACAACATTGACGAGCTTGTAGCGGCACTGCACAATGAAGCGAAAGTGATATAACGGTATCCCGTTAAAACATTATTATTCAATAACCGTATTACATTCTACATTCCATGTCTATACTCGTTTTAGCAGAACATACAGAAGGAGCCTTCCGGAAAAAAACATTCGAGCTGGTACAATATGCATCCGGCATCGCGCAGCAACTGGGCACTACCACTACAGCGCTGGTACTTGGCAATATTGCAGATGATACGCTGCAACAACTGGGCGCTTATGGCGCTAATAAAGTGTTGCATGTGGCAGACGACCGGCTGAACAATCTCAATGGCCGTGCATACGCCAAGGCTGTTGCGACCGCTGCCAGTCAGGAGCAAGCTAACGTGATCGTGCTGTCGCACGATGTTACCGGCAAGACCGTTGCCCCGCGCGTCGCCGCCCATTTGAAAGCAGGTATGGTAGCGGGCGCTGTTTCCACACCCAATCTGGATAACGGTTTTGTGCTGAAGAAAAACGTATTCTCCGGCAAAGCTTTTGCCTTCGTTAATATTACAAGCGAGCAAAAAGTGATCACGCTCATGCCCAACACCTTTCCGGTAAAGAAAGGAGAAGGCACGGCTACGGTGGAAAAACTGTCCGTTTCTTTCGAAGGCAAGGACTTTGGCATACAAGTGAAAGAAGTAAACAAGGTAACCGGCGAAGTACCACTCGGCGAAGCAGAATTGGTCGTATCCGGTGGCCGTGGCCTGAAAGGCCCTGAAAACTGGGGCGTCCTCGAAGATCTGGCCAAATCGCTGGGCGCTGCCCTCGCCTGCTCCCGGCCGGTAGCCGACAGCCACTGGCGTCCGCACCACGAGCACGTAGGACAAACCGGCGGCACCATCCGTCCGAACCTGTATATTGCCGTAGGCATCTCAGGCGCGATCCAGCACCTGGCAGGCGTGAATGGTTCCAAGACAATTGTGGTGATTAATAAAGACCCTGAAGCACCGTTCTTCAAAGCCGCCGACTACGGTATCGTAGGCGATGCGCTGGAAATCATACCAAAGTTGACCGAAGCGGTAAAAAACTTCAAAGCAGGGCAAAACTGACCTCGCTTTACTGAATAAAGAAAAAGAGTTGCACGTATGTGCAGCTCTTTTTTTGTAACATTACAGCAATAATTCACCTGGATCTGGAATTAACGCCCCCCTCTCTGTCTCCCCTCGAAGGGAAACGATCACTTTGCTCCGCAACCGGACTACGACAAGGGAACGGCGCAAAGTCGCCCTTTGAAGGGGTTGGGGGGATGTTCTCCCTCGTGAAGAAGCAGAGGGATGTTACAATCTGCAAATTAAACCATGACACAACTCATACCGACATACATAGTAATAGTAGCCGGAGGACAGGGCGTAAGAATGGGCAGCGCATTGCCCAAACAATTCCTTGAGCTGCACGGCAAACCTATACTATACCATACCATACAGGCATTTGTGGATGCATTGCCTCAGGCAGAAATCATCCTCGTACTACCCGCTCACCAAATCAGCTACGCGCAAATGGTACTGCAGCACTTTGGTACACGGATAGATCTCACTATCGTTGCAGGTGGTGAAACCCGATTCCACAGTGTACAGAACGGACTAAAAGCCATCACACAACCCGGCATCGTCATGGTACACGATGGAGTACGGCCACTCGTCAGCCGGGAACTGATAGAGCGTTGTCTTCAACAGGCAATCGAAAAAGGCAGCGCCGTACCTGCCATACAGGTCGCAGATAGTGTCCGGCAGACATCAGGGAATCAATCCTCACCGGTTGACCGCACACACCTTCGCCTGATCCAGACACCGCAAACCTTCCGGACAGAGATATTACTCCCTGCATTTGAGCAAGCATATCACGAAAGATTTACGGACGAAGCCACGGTTTGCGAAGCCGCAGGGCATCCTGTTTTTCTTACCGAAGGCACAAAAAACAATATTAAGATCACTACGCCGGAAGATATTGTTATTGCCGAAGCACTGATGGAGTTGGCTAAAGATCAGGCATGAGACGGATCATATACATACTGCTATCCTGCTGCTGCTACGGGCACTTCTCACTGGCGCAAACACCCGATAGTTCCATCCAGGGAATCTCCATTGAGATGGACGAGGTGATCGTTTCTGCCATCCGAGACGGCTGGGATGTGGATGCGTTTATCAAAAGAATAAAAACCGACACTACTTTCTACAAGGCATTCCGCTCTCTGCGGCTCACGAATCACACCGCAACCAACGATATCCGGATACGGGACAAAAAAGATAATACCACTGCTTCCCTGTACAGCATTACAGAACAAACATATGACGGGCGATGCCGGTCCATGAAAGTCGTAGAAGAAAAAACGAGCGGCAAGTTTTATAAACGCAACGGCGATTACCGCTACTACACCGCCGCCTTGTATGCACACCTGTTTTTCACAAAAGGAAAAGTATGCAATGAAACCGACATCATCGCCGGCACGCAGGAAGAACCGGGAAAAAGCAGATTGGAACGCAGCAAGGCACAGCTCAAGCAGCTTATCTTCAGCCCCGGGAGCAAGATCAGCGGCGTGCCGCTCATGGGAGACAAAGCTTCTCTTTTTGAGCCGGAAACGTCAAAGATGTACGACTTCAGACTCATGTCCGTAACCTATGCAGGGGAACATTGTTATCTCTTCCGGGCAGTACCGAAACCACAATACCAAAAAGACGTTGTTTTTAAAGACCTCTCCACCTGGTTCCGCGCAACCGACTATTCGATCATGGCGCGGGATTATACGCTTTCATACAGCACTATCGTTTACGACTTCGACGTGCGCATGAAAGTGCGGCTTGAGCCGGTTGGCAGCAAGCTATTGCCTGTACGGATCGAGTATGACGGAAACTGGGATATAGCCACACAGCCACGGGAACGGACGCAGTTTATAACCATGTTTGAATATAATGACTGATACACTCTATTACCAACTTTTGTCCTGAATCCGGCTAACGGAAGTCTAATCGAATGACTGGCGACTCAGATATAAAGAAGTTTCACCGAACAATTACAGCAGACCCGGTAAGGATTTGTTTATCTATATCTTATGGCGCGGAAAATATCATAAACATAAAAAACAAAAGCCGCTATAGTAGCGGCTTTCAATATATGTGATCCGGCTTGGATTCGAACCAAGGACCCTCAGCTTAGAAGGCTGATGCTCTATCCAACTGAGCTACCGGACCTGCTATTGCGGATGCAAAGCTATAATAATTGACTGACTTGCACGACTATTCTCCGCGGTTCTTTTTCCGGGGTTGTGGTACAGGAGCCTCTCCATCTTTCATCTCCTGTACGGGGATCAGGTCTTCCACCATATCCCAACGATCGCTTTTCCAGCGAAAACCATCATACTGCCCGCTGGGTACATAGGTATACTTACGATTGGGATCATTCACCTGGGAGATCAGCCGGTCAAAATAAACAGCCTTCATCTTGTCGTCCCAGTTGAGGGAAGCCTGTACTTCCTTTTTATATTCAATGATAAAACGATGTTGCATGGCGTACGTTCCGCTTTGTGCATCGCGCACCCTGAAAACAGGAAAGCCGAACACGGGTCCCTGCTCCGTTAAAACCATCGGCTCCATCACTTTTTTTGTGGAAACGATGCCGCCCTTATTCTGCCCGAACAATGTGTACATAGTTCCATGCTCGGTTTCATGGGCCATGATCCGGTAATACAAAGCGCCGAACCACCTGCCGTTTGTAAGCACGCTGTCTTCCACCCCTTTCCCCAATTTGTCGGACTGATCGGATAAAGGATACAACTTCAGTACATCACTGTTCATCTGGATCGCCCCATAGTAACGGAGCGTCACTTCCGTATTCAACATACTCCAGTTGAACATGCGGAAGGCATTATCATCCGGAACCAAAATATTAATCTTTTCACCCAACTTTTCAAAAGGGTATGTATATGATCCGTTGATCCGTAAAGCCTTCACAAGCAGCCGCCCCAACTGTTCGCAATAAGTACCGCGCAAATCTACGATGGGCGCCTGGTACATGGAATCGGCCAGCAATACCATTTCTGCCTCATACTTCTGAAGCGAATCCAGATCGCTTTTGTCAATGCCGGACTGTGCCTGTATATCACACAATATACAAAACAACCCTCCGGCCAGAAGAAAAATATATTTCCTCATGGTATTAAAACATTTCCCTCAAACCTACGAGAAAATGGTGATTACACAAAGCCATGGTTTTAATTAGCCAATTAGCTGATGTGCTGATTAGCTGATGTCTGTCGCGAGGAACAAATTAGCGAATCACTGTTGTCCGGAAAATCAATCATAGCCGTACCCAGTAACGTTTGTTATACATCATCTGGTTAACAGACGTTTGTCATGCTGACGAGGGAAGCATCTCACAAAATACTGAAAATCATACATAACGCGGGATCCTTCCTTCGTCAGGATGACATCGTGTTTCAGGACAAACACAATCATCATCCCTCAAACTGCCTGCTTCTGTCAGAAGTAAGCTCCTTACTGTACATAAATGCCAGGAACAGCTGCCCAATAAGAATCCCGGAAGTTTACATTTTCTTTCTTTTCCCGGACAACAATGATTAGCTAATCAGCTAATTATCACATTAGCTGATTAAACTCATCCCCACCAGGCAATAGCCCTGATCATTTCATAATCAACCTTTACCACCCGATTCCGTCCTGTAGCGCATAATATCCCGGTCGAACAGATAAAGACCGCTCTTATCCTCGCCGATCAGCTCCAGCTTGTCGTTGAGCGTACGGGCCAGGCGTTCTTCTTCTATCTGCTCGGCCACATACCACTGGAGAAAATTGTGCGTGGCATAGTCGCGCTCCTGGAATGCCAGATGTACCAGGTCATTGATACTTTCAGAGACTACCTTTTCATGACGCAGGAACTCTTCAAAAACCCTGTTCAATGACTGGAAGGTGATAATTGGCTGTTCCAGCGTCGGTATGATGCCGAAGCCGCCCCGCTCATTGATATACTTGATCAGCTTGAGCATATGCACACGCTCTTCTTCGGACTGGCTGTAAAAAAATTCGGTAACGCCTTCCAGGCCGGGTTGTATATCCGCCCAGGATGCCATGGCCAGGTAGGCCTGTGATGAAGCGGCTTCAAGCGCCACCTGTTTATTCAATGCTTCCTGTAGTGTCTGACTTAACATAAAATATGGTGATTGGTTTTGATTCGGAATTCAACTATGAATATAGCCTTTTTTCACTATTCCCACAACTTTTTTCATACACTTACATCTTCATGCGCTTCACTTCTCCATGTTCTTAATGTTGAAAAATAAAAACATTAAGGGCATTAAGGAATTAAGATCATTAAGGAACCAGTTTAGTCCCCTCGGCATTCCCGGTGCTGATTTTCCATTCGCTCCGGTGCTTTCGCAGGGGATGGTCTTTGGATTTGTTAAAGATCATCGGGCCGTTTTCCCTGCCGGCCCTGCGCAGCCGCTGTTCTTCCTCCGGCAAGTGCATTTCCTCCCGGCAATCGCTGCTGCAGCATCCTTCATAGGCAACCGCGCAAGTTGTGCACTGGATAAACAGCAGGTGACAACCATCATTTTGACAGTTGGTATGTGTATCACAGGGGTTTCCGCACTGGTGACATACCGCGATGATATCCTCGGTAATACGTTCTCCCATACGTTCGTCAAAAACAAAATTTTTCCCTTTGAATTTCAGCGGAAGCCCCTGCGCTCTGGCTTTACGGGTATATTCGATGATCCCGCCTTCCAGTTGGAAGACATTTTTAAAGCCGTGATGCTTCAGGTAAGCGCTGGCTTTTTCACAGCGGATACCACCTGTGCAGTACATGATGATGTTTTTATCCTGCTGGTCTTTCAGCATGCCGGCAGCCATCGGCAACTGGTCGCGGAAAGTATCCGAAGGCACTTCTATGGCATTTTCGAAATGCCCGACCTCGTATTCGTAATGATTACGCATATCTACGATCACGACATCTGGCTGTTCTGCCAACGCATTGAAAGCAGCAGCGTCAAGGTGTACCCCCATATCCGACGGGTTAAAAGACGGATCTTCAATACCGTCTGCCACGATCTTTGGCCTGACCTTCATACGCAGCACCCAGAATGACTTTCCGTCGTCTTCCACGGCAATGTTCAGGCGGATGCCGTTCAGCTCGGGGGCCATCCCGAAAAGTGTTTCCCGGAACTGCTCATAATTGCTTTCGGGAACACTGATCTGCGCATTGATACCTTCCTGTGCGATATAGATACGCCCAAAAACTTTCAGGGCTTCAAACCGGATATACAGGTCGTCGCGAAAAGCCTGGGGATCAGCAATAAGGAAATACTTATAAAAGGAAACTGTTTTGCGCGGCTCTGTTTCTTCCAGCATGCGCTTCTTCAGTTCCTCGTTGGAGATACGGTTGTGTAACACTGGCATGGTGTACCTTCCTTTTCTTTTGAGGTGAAGCAGATTATTTATCGCTGCAAAGGTACGGAGCTTTAATAATCTATTAGATGTGACAGATGTGTTGGATGTGGAAAATGTGCTGACACATTCATCACATCCAACACATCTGTCACATTAATTTCACCGGCTTACTTACCTTTCCGGCTGTTTATTTCATCCCGGATAGAAATGGCGCGTACGTAATCTTCCTGTTCCAGCACCTGTTGAAGCAGTTTGTTCAGTTCCTCCAGATCCATGCTCTTCATATCTTTATCCATATCTACCCTGGAACTGGCTGTAGCCGGATTTTGCGGCGGATCAGTCGCAGCAGGTTCGTTCTGGGGCGTATCTACGGTCTGGTCGAGATAGAGGCCGGCAACATCAAGGATATTTTCATAGGTCCATATACGGCAGTTGGCACGGACAGCCAGCGCCAGCGCATCGGAGGTACGGGAGTCTATTTCAATATATTCACCTTCATGCCGGCAGACCAGCTTAGCGTAAAAGATGCCTTCTTCCAGCTTATATATAACCACTTCAGAAAGCTCAATGCTGAAGGTGGTCATAAAATTGGCAAAAAGATCATGGGTAAGCGGGCGACTGGGCTGCATGCGTTCCAGTGCTACTGCTATAGCTTGGGCTTCAAAGCCACCGATAACGATAGGCAGCCGTCTGAGGCCGTTCACCTCTCCAAGTACTACTGCATAAGAATGGGTCTGTGTAATGCTGTGAGACAGGGCCACAATTTCCAGTTCAATTTTTTTCATCAGTCAGCAACCGTCTTTCAAACAAATGGAAGGTAAAGATAATTATTTTGCAACAATTATTATATATACATCAGAACAACGTGGGCGCGGTAGCTTCAGGCTGGCTGTCCGGCTGATTCAGCAGCACAATCTCTTTCAGGTCGTTTTCCGCTATCCGTGTACCAACTGTTTTCCAGCCTGTCACTTCAATTTCTTCGGCAAGGACTACTTCCCGTTCTGTTAATTCTGTTTTTTTCTTTCCACTGCGCAGCAGGATCTCCGGAGATTCAAGGGTCGTGATAAATTCCAGCCTGTTCCCTTCGCCTTCACGGATAAAGAGGAACTTATTCTTCAGTGTTTGTGTTTCGATCACAAAACGCTTGGCATTGTATTGCCCGGCTTTTGCATCATAATAAACAGCACTGACGATTTTCGCCGGACCAAATTTCTCGATCAGCATCAGGTTATCTGTGTCAAAACGGTTAGTCAGCTCGATATCCGTCAGTTCATACGTACCATCCTTATAAAAAGCAATGATCCTGTCCTGCTCGTCAAATCGTCCGAGCGAAATACCTCCGCCATCCCGGTTGAGCCGCCCGGTAGCGGGATCGTACCAGATCTTAAGCGCAGACAAGGTAGAACGTCCTTTTTCTTTAAACCGGATGGATTTTACGGGATATTTTGTTACCTGGTTGCCTCCGGCGCCGCGACCTTTAATATCCAGCTCTTCAAAATAATAGTCGAGTTGCTTGACACGGGCTTTGCTACCCGGGGAAAGGGTAATGGTCACCACTTCCGCTTCCCCGTTGGGATTAGCACTGAAATACAATATTTTGCTGTTTGGGTTACCCTTGGTCAGTGCGTATTCCTTATCACGGGTAATACCAGTAACATTGAAGCGCTTGGCATAAACGATACCCGACTTCCCATCCAGGTAGATCAGGTTGTAGGTCATACGTTCATCATTCTTTTGAAATACAGCCAGGTGGATGATATCCTTCCCTACAAAAGTTTTATCGGCAACTTTGGTAACCAGCATCGTGCCATCTTTACGGAATACGATAATATTGTCGAGATCAGAGCAGTCGAAGGCATATTCATCTTTTTTAAGACTGGTACCGATAAAACCTTCTTTATAATTGACATACAGCTTTGTATTGGCGATAGCAACCTGTGTGGCTTCTATAGTTTCAAACTGCCGTATCTCCGTCAATCTCTCCCGGCCTTTTCCATACTTTTTCAACAGCCCTTCGTAGTATCCGATAGCATATTCGGTAAGATGCTCAATATGATGCTGTGTTTGCGTCATCTGATCTTCAACACCTTTAATATGCTCATCGGCTTTGAAGGAATCGAATTTCGAAATGCGCTTGATACGTATTTCGGTAAGCTTTACAATATCATCTTGCGTTACTTCCCTGCGCAGCAACTTTTTATAGGGCTTCAAACCCTTGTCGATAGCCTGCAATACACCTTCCCATGTCGTTTCCTCTTCGATATCGCGGTAGATCCTTTTTTCAATGAATATTTTCTCCAGAGAAGAATAATGCCAGTCATCCTCCAGCTCTCCAAGCTTTATTTCAAGCTCACGGAGCAGCAATCCACGCGTATGATCCACGCTGTATTTCAGCATGGTGGACGCATTCGTGAAGTGCGGCTTGTCATTGATAATAATGCAGGCATTCGGGGAAATGGATATCTCACAATCAGTAAACAGATACAGGGCATCAATGGCTTGGTCGGTAGTAACGCCCGGAGCCAGTTGTACGATCAGTTCTACCTCTTTTGCCGTATTGTCGGCAACGCTTTTTATTTTGATCTTACCGTTGTCATTGGCTTTGATGATACTGTCTGCCAATTGCTGGGTAGTAATGCCATATGGCACATCACGGATGGCAAGGGTTTTCTTATCTACTTCTTCGATATGGGCGCGCACACGCACCTTTCCGCCCCTTGCACCGTCGTTATAATTGCTGACGTCAATCATACCGCCGGTCAGGAAATCGGGATACAGATCAAATTTTTTGCCCTTGAGGTGTTTTACAGCCGCTTCGAGCAATTCACAGAAATTGTGCGGTAATATTTTAGTAGAAAGCCCCACCGCAATCCCTTCAGCGCCCTGCGCCAACAACAGCGGAAATTTTACGGGCAGGGTTACAGGTTCATTCTTACGGCCGTCGTAGCTAAGCTGCCAGTTGGTTGTTTTGGCATTAAATGCGATATCAAGCGCAAATTTTGAAAGACGCGCCTCAATATACCGGGCAGCGGCAGCGCTGTCGCCGGTACGCACATCCCCCCAGTTACCTTGGGTATCAATGAGCAGGTTTTTCTGCCCGATATGCACCATTGCATCGGTGATAGAAGCATCTCCGTGCGGATGGTACTGCATCGTTTGCCCGATCACATTGGCGACTTTGTTGTACCGGCCGTCATCCATTTCCTTCATGGCATGAAGTATACGGCGTTGTACCGGCTTTAATCCGTCTTCTACGGCAGGCACCGCCCGCTCAAGTATCACATAGCTGGCATAGTCGAGAAACCAGCTTTCATACATATCCCCGATGTGCAGGGTACTCTGCCCGTCATTTTGTGTTTGTTCATCCATCAATTGAGTGCATTATGCGCGTCTGCCTGTGTATAATAAAGCTGCAAAAATATTGCTTCCTGCCGTAGATTACCTAAGATTGTTCCGGATAACCGGAAAGAGGTGCGAAATTACTGTATATAGCAGCAATCCGGCCATATTTATGAAAGCATCCCAGCACCCTGATACTGAGACCCTGGCCTTACACATTAAAACATTTCTCCCTGCCAATCATTTTTTTATTAAAAAAGATCAGAATTGCTTATTTTTATCACTAAAATTATCTTGGGAGCGGTGGCTGTTGGTCATGGTTACCTGCATATTTGCAACTGTATGAAGCATCTGATACTATATCCTTTTTGCCTGTTATCATTTTTTATTACCCAAATCAACGCTGCAAAAGCGAGCCATATCCTGGGAGCCGAATTGTTTTATACATACCTGTCTACTAACAGTAACGGGGATGAAACATACAGGATCACGCTGAAGCTATTTGGGGATTGCGGCTCCAATGCTTTAAACGGTGGTAACGGGGCTTATGAAGATCTGATCGTTTCCAGGCCTTCCATATACATATACAATGGCAATACGCTGGTAAATCAGATAATGCTGAATATGGAACCTTATCCGGCAAGCAATATTGAGATCACCCCCGTTTGCCCGGCCCAGAAAGACAGTACCAATTGTAATATCCCGGGCAGTGCGCTGCTTGGTGTAACGAGGTATATATATTCCGGGCTGATAACACTAAATGGCACATCCAATGATTGGCGTTTCCTTTTTAATGGTGTTTTAAACAGCAATAGTTCTGCAGGACGGAGCACCAGTATTATGAACATTTTCAACATCGGCAATTCCATGATTACGTTACGGGCCACCCTGAATAATACCACCGGCCCTAACTCATCTACTCAGTTCACGTCCGAGCCTACGCCGTTTTTCTGTATCAACCTCACACAGGAATATAATCTTGGCGCTGTTGACCCCAATGGCGATTCATTGGGATTCAGTCTTGTTTCCGCCTTGGAATCCACTCAGGCCAACTGCACATATATTTCAGGATATTCCCCCACACAACCAATCGCTACAGCTGTAGGAGGATTTAATTATAACCCTGTCAACGGGCAGTTAAGCTTTACACCAAATCTGGTCATGAACGGTGTAGTTGTCAACCAGGTAAATGAATACAAGAATGGCGTATTAATGGGCAGTAGTATGCGGGAAATGACATTTGTCATTATGCCGAATTGTCTTAACTCCCCACCCGATCCCGGTTTTGTTACGGATCTGAGCGGAGGTTATAACAGCGCGCTGAATGAAATTTCCACCTGCCAGGGACAAACCGAGGTACTGTCGTTTAATTTTAGTTGCTCGGATGTAAACGGCGACAGCATTACGATCACCTATACCGGCATACCGACCGGAGCCGTTGTCAACATTGTAGATAATAACACCACGAATCCCTCTTTCTTTTTTCAATGGGATGTAACCAATGTCGCGGCGGGCACCTATAACTTTTTTGTTACGCTGACCGATAACGGCTGCCCGATCTCAAGCAGGCAGACGATTGCATACACCATACAGGTGGCGCCGCTTATGAACAGCTTCGATACAGGCACCATATCGGGCTGTGCCTATGATTCAAGCAGCATGGTCTGGGTAACGGTCAAAAATCCGAACGACACTATGGAGTATACCATTACCTGGTGGGACAGCACCACAACGGAACTTCAGTCGAATACCACAAAAACGGGGGATACTTTGTTTAATGTCCCTATCGGTACCTATACCGTCCACATCCGTAATGCTGATGGTTGTGTAGCCACATCTGCAATTACCATAGCCCCCCCAACCTATAAAGCATCCTTTGTAACAGACAGCATCGTATGTGTGCTCCACGAAGTCGATTTTGAAAACACATCTACCAACGATATAAACGCGTGGGAATGGGACTTTGGTGACAGCACCCTTTCTACCCAGCGGGATCCGACACATACCTATACCATTCCGGGCACCTATATTGTACGGCTCACAGGAACAACGGATTTCCCCTGCCAGGACACCGCCTATATGACTATAGTGGTTGACTCTACGCCGCGTGTTGTTTTTGATATCAGCAAGGACCGGATTTGTGAAGGTGAAACCGTAATCTTCTCCCCTTCGTTTACCGTTAATGCAGATAGCCTTGTATGGGATATTGAGGGAGTCCGGGTACCGGTTGTACCTGCGACAGACACCCCCAGATCTTACCTCTATGACCATGCAGGCATATTCTTTGTTTCGCTGACCGGCCATTTCCCGGCATGTCCCGATTCTACATATATAGATACTGTGTTTGTTTCCCGGCACCCTATTGTTAACCTGCGGCCAGATACGTCCATCTGTCCTAATGCCCAGCCAATTGATCTGCAGAATCTTGTGTATGAAGAGCTTGCAGCAAGCTATCTCTGGAATACAGGCGAAACAACCCCGGGCATTCTTGTATATGAGCCCGGCGTGTACCACCTTACCATTACATCCAGCTCCGATTGTCAAACGACAGATTCCGTAACTGTTGCCCGTTCCTGTTATATTGACATTCCTAATGTTTTCACCCCGGACGGAGACGGGCTGAATGATTATTTCTTCCCGAGGGAACTGCTTTCCATGAAGGTTACCAGATTTCATATGCGCATATTTAACCGTTGGGGCACTTTGTTGTTCGAAACGACCCGGACAGACGGACGTGGCTGGGACGGACGTTTCAATGGTGAAATACAACCCGGCGGTGTATATGTCTATATGATCAAAGCCGAAATAGACAGCCATATTGAAGAAACACACAATGGTAATGTTACGCTATTGCGGTAAACAAGGATGAGGAATGAATGCGTACAGAATAACGTATTCAGATAGCTTTTTCTCGTGTCGTTTTAAATATGTAATCTAAATAATCCGACTGATTTTTCATGAAAGTATTTATTGCCGGAGCGTCCGGCCTGTTGGGCGGCAACTGCCTCCTTTATTTCAGAGAACAGGGTTGGACGGTGGCAGGAAGTCATCTGAATTATCCGACTCCCGAAACCACTTACTATAATACACTGGAACCTGAGCATCCGGACAACTTCGATCTCGATGCATTTGCACCAGATGTGATTGTGCATTGCGGGGCGCTCACCCATGTTGATTATTGCGAAACACACGAAGACGAAAGCTATCGCCAGACGGTTGAAAGTACAATCAATCTGATAACAGCAGCTCAACGTATCCGTGCCCGCCTGGTTTACATCTCGACCGATTATGTTTTTGATGGTAAAGATGGCCCCTATACCGAAGATGCACCGGTAAACCCGGTCAGTGTTTACGGGAAACATAAACTCCTTGCCGAACAATTGGTTTTGAGGGAAATACCTGATGCATTGGTATTACGTATTACCAATGTATACGGAGATGAAGCAAGAGGAAAGAATTTTGTAGCGCGCATCGTGCAGCAATGTAAAGAAAACAATCACCTTACCCTGAAGCTACCTTACGACCAGTTTGCTTCCCCTGCCAATGCCTATGATATTGCACGGGCTATGTTTGTTTTATTGCGCGATACAAAATCCGGAATATATCATACGGGAGGGACGGATTATATGAACCGGGTAGAGCTTGCCCTGCGTGTACTTCATTACTTCCCCGATGCGTCATATGACCTTCAGCCTATGAGTACAAGCGAACTGAAACAACCGGCAGTACGTCCATTGCTCGGCGGTTTTGTTTGTCTAAAATTCAGAAGCGAATACCCTGATTTTCTGTTTTCAAATGTGGACGACTATATGAAACTGCAATTATGAATGATGAATTATGAGTGATGAATTTATCGTTCATCACTCATAATTCATCATTCATACCTAATAAAAAACGCTCCGGATCAATACGATCCGGAGCGCAGGACTATACTTACTAACCCATCGTAAGCATAGCAAATATCTGAAAAAGGATTCGAATTCAAAAACATTTTTTCCCTCATGTCATTAATTATTTATTAATACCTATATTGTTTTTCAAATATTTCCCGGAAGGACTTGGGAGCTGAGTCTGTTACTTTAAAGCGTTCTGTATCCGGCATGACTTTCTGATTATATGAGACAAAACATATTGAAATAATAACACTAAAATAATTACTGGCATTCGGTGTCAATAATATGCAGGTGTACACAAAGGCAGTTTTATCACTAATTTATTATTTTTACTGCCGCCCGATGGATAGCATTAATATGATAATTAAGAAATATTTGAATTTTATTTTTATTCAATAAATCGTCTGAATACCCGGATAGTATAATCCCCGATCTCCCGATGAAACCATTCTTTTTATTGTGCTGGATATTGTTTTCATTCACCGGTTATACACAAACCTATGAAAACGTGCTGTACCAGTACCGGGAGTCATACAAACTTCACTTTGTGCTGGATACAAACAGTCCGCTCCGGGCAGCCGATACTGGTTACCTGCAATTTTACGCCCCGGATACAAACTATAGGATCAAAGCTCACTTTACAACGACTCCTCAGGCGAAGGAATTTGATATGCCAACATATAACGGCAAGCTGAAAAAATACCGTCAATACGGCTTGCTGACGTTTACCGTAAATGATACCATTGTAACCCTCCGGGCATACCAAAGCCAGGCACTGATGAAAAAACGCGGGCTGAAAGATTATCTGTTCATTCCCTTTACCGATCAGACAAGCTATACTACCACTTATGGGGGTGGCCGGTATCTCGAACTCCGGACAGGCGATATTAAAAATGACACAGTAATGCTTGATTTCAACAAATGCTATAATCCATATTGTGCCTATGCAGATGGATATTCCTGTCCGATCCCACCGGATGCCAACAGGCTGCCGGTTGCCATCCCTGCAGGTGAAATGTTATTCAGCAAGCCGGCTGAATAAGCAATATTATGTCGAATTATTTTTTGACTACCCGATGTACTTCAGTTCTGGTGTCTTTCATCTCCAGATGTACAAAGTAAATCCCTTCTGGCAGACTACCCAGATCAAAAACAAGCTTGTCGTTGTCACTGATACTGTATCTTATATTGGTAAGCTTACCCGTTACATCTGCCACATATGCCTCCCGGATACGCGCCGTGAGCCCCGCTCCCTGCATTACAACATAACGCACCGTCGGATTCGGAAACACCTTGCACTCCGGAATAGCAGACAACGTTCCCTCATGTATTCCCGTCGGAAAACTGTTGATACCCACCACCTGGTTCACCGGGGGATTATATATCGCCGAACGGGTACAGTTCGCATCCGGCCATCTCACGACGATCGAATCTATAGCCGTAGCCGATCCCAGACCAAAATTGAGTATGAACGGCTGCTGACCTGTGTGCATACCCCGGCCTGCCATCACCTCACGCATCTGCAGCTTACCCTCATAATGCACATAAATACGCGCCCCGATCGCATTCTTGTTGATACCTCCCGTCACCGGATGCAGCTTCACGGATACATGATTGTTGTTCTGGCCAGCCGTATTTTTCCATAGTGCCAGCGTTGCACCGTTAGGCGTGATCAGCAGATCATCGTCGCCGTCCATATCATAATCTATCGTCTCCAGGAACGTCGTACTCTTCAGTTCCGGCACCAGTAACCCTAACGCTGCCGTAGCATCTTTGAAGGTATTATCTAACTGCTGATGCCAGAAATAAGTACGGTCAGTTGCCGGTGCGTAGACATACTGCGCCATCACAAGATCCTTTAATCCGTCATTCTCAAAATCTATGAATACTCCTTTCATATCACCCCGATGCGAACTCGCAGGGGAACTGACAGGAAGAAAATCTTCCCGGATATCAAACGCATAATTATGATCCGGCCCTTTATTGATACCGATCGTAGAACGGAATTGCCCCGGTGCATTCCCACCGTGTACCACCGCAAAGAACAAATCCATGTTTCCGTCATTATTTACATCCTCAGGAGTAATTGCAAATGTGCACGAACGCTGACCCGCTCCCGTCCGTTCCAGGTTATAACCCAGAGCAGATGCCATATCAGTAAATGTACCGTCGCCGTTGTTACGCAGCACCATACCCGGGCTCCGGCAATACGGAGCTGTCAGGATATCCGGGAGACAATCGTTATTCCAGTCTGTAGATGAGGAACCATACATGGCTTCCGGCAAAGCACCGATACCGCTTATATCCGTCATGTCCGTAAACGTACCATCTCCATTCCCTTTCATCAGATAACCATGATCCCGAAGATTCGTGGTAATGTCTTCATAAGTTGTTGCAATAAACAGATCCAGATTGCCGTCACGGTCGTAATCCAGCGCCGTCAGCGAACGGATATTACGAAGTCCGATGGACGACAGTCCATGACCTGGCTTATAGCTGAATTTACCCGTCCCATCACCGAGGAATACCTCGCAGCGGTCGCCCGGAAACAGATACGTATGTTTATTGTAATAAAAATTTCCCGTCACCAGATCCATATTCCCATCATTGTTGAAATCAGCCAGCGTAAAGCAATTGGCGTGATAACCTGTGTCACCGGGGATGTCATGAACACCGGACTGAGGAGTCACGTCTATGAATTTTCGTGCTTTCGGATCATCACTATCCGGATCACGAATATTCAGATGGATTTTCATCGGATTACGTTCCGTATACAGTGATCCGCCAGGGGCAAGATAGAGCGTTACAAGGTCCGGGTAATCGTCATTATTAATATCCGCTACACCCGGGTAGAGCTGAACGCCCGGCGGCACATCCAGTCCCGACACCGGCGGCGGTACCGGAGTAAACCATCCCGACGCCTGCCCTGTAGCGTTCAATGATATACACAATATGCCGGCTACGGCTAATAATTGCACGCTGATCTGTTTCATGGATTCTGAATAAAATAATCATTTTAATCAGCCAATTAGCTGATTGAATACCTACCGCAACAAATGAAAATTACCTTGCTGCTGATAAGGCTTTCCTTCAATACTATACTGAAGCAGATATACATACGTGCCTATCTGCGATGCTGTGCCTTTGTAGAAGCCATCCCAACCCTCCAGCTTATCGCGGGTAGTAAACACACGTTCTCCCCAGCGGTTGAAAATGCTCAGCGTCACCCCCTCCATCCGTCCCAGGTTGCCCAATATCCGGAATACATCATTCCGGCCATCGCTGTTCGGTGTAAACGCATTCGGCAGCCAAATCTCGCAGAAGATCTGCCTTACTTCTATCGTGTCGCTGTCCGTACCGCATTTGTTGATCGCCGTGACTATGTACTCGCCGCCGTAACGGATCAGCAACTCGTTGCCATAGCTCCCGTCTGACCACAACAAAGAATCCGTGTTCAATACCCAGGCGGATAAGCGTAGCGGTGTTTCCTCACACACCGTCGTATCTGCCCCTAGCGATACCGTCGGTTTCGGATGATAGGTTAATGTCACCGTATCTCTACCAACACATTTATACTCCGTTGTAATCATCACACTATACGTACCTGCTGATGTAACTGCGATCGAAGATGTGGTATCTCCCGTGCTCCACTCGTAACGGCTGCTGCTCCCATAGCTTCCGTCAAGAACGAGCGTCTGCTCCGGGCAGATGTCGCCATCGTTACCCAGATCTATCTCAGGCGCAGGCATTGCGGTGATGCTGACTGTATCATGAACGATACAACCGTTCCGGTCAACGGTCAGTGTATATATCCCCGTAGTAGCTGCATAGATATAAGATGTGGTTGCTCCCGTACTCCATAAGTATGTTGCCTCATACACATAGTTGCCGATTTCCAAAGGGAATTGCTCACAAATCGTCGTGTCCGGCCCCAGGTCCAGTACCGGGGTAGGCACTTCCGTTATCGTAATGGTATCGCTGCCGGTACATCCGTCCCGCTCCACCTCAAGCCAATAAGTACCACCCTGCGATACAGTCATCGCGGTATATGAAAAGCCGTTGCTCCATAAATAATTGGTGCCGGGAGCCTGTGGTGAGGTAAGGACAACCGGCAGGTCTTTATCACAGATGCTGAAATCAGGCCCCAGGTCTGCATGAAGGGGAGCACCTAAATCTACATTGATGGAGTCGGATGAGGTACAGCCAAAAGAGTCGGATACCATGACCCGATAACTGCCATTTGCGGTGACCGTGATACGGGAATCAACAGAGCCGTTACTCCAGATCCAGCTATCCCCGTCGGAAACAGATAGCTCAACAGAATCGGCACATAATGCTATATCCGGGCCAAGATCCAAAGCCGGTCTTTCACCAAACGTGATCTTTACAGAATCGGAGACCACCATACAACTGGTATTACCCGAAATACCTGAAGGGAACACTTTGTAGCGCACCCACCACTCTCCTTTGCCGGGTGAAAAATTCCAGGCAGATCCGGGACCAGACTGACCGGTTTGCCATACGGAAGCATTCGCATTACGAAACTCCCATTCATAAACCGGAGGGGTATATATGCCGGGCGTAATATCCGCCGTAAGCAAAAAAGAGCTGGCATCGCAAAGTAGCGTATCCCTGTTGGGCGCCAGCGTCAATACAGGCACACAGGGACGGACCATAATATCATCAAAAGCGAGGTCATTGCCTAACCCGCTTCCCTGCCTGTTGTTAATGATCTGCAATAATATAGACGAGCTGCCGCCGTTGGAAAAAACTACCGCATGATGGTGCCAGCGCTCATCCACAGGAATATCGCCAGAAGTATACGTAGCAAGCACCGCACTGGAAACCGGGTCGCTAATGCGCATAATAACATTCGGGCGCTGCATATTCGGGTTATTTACCGACCCATTGGTGGTAGCCATCAGGTTCAGCAGCCATACGGAAAACTCCAGTGTGGTATTCGGACACAGGTCTGTCATAAGATACTCAACCACGGTATCTCCTATATTATCCGGCATATTGATCCCGAACAGCAACCCGTTTGTATTCCCGGTATGATCGCCTCGCTGCACCCAGGAAGGACTGGAGCCGAATGCAGAGGTATGCTTCACCAATCCGGAAACATTAGCCGCAGACAACCCGCCGCTGGTGACAAAGGTGGTATTGGTGCTTAATCCCGGCGCATAGGTCGCAAGCGGGCCATACCAGGTCTGTGTTGCATTACCCTGGCCAAAGTCGGCAAACAGCAACGGGGGCCCGAAAACACCGTTACACACCTGGGCATGTACAGATGCGGACTGCATAAACAACAAGGACAAGGCATATAAAAAAACAAATCTCATCATCTGCTGTTTTATTGTTTAATGATCTTTTCGTAGTACAGGTGAGCACCTTCTTTGTTGGCAATCCGCAAAAGATAGACACCATTGGCATAGCTGCTCATATCAACAGACCTGATGTCATCCGCCGCTAATACCATCCGTCCGTCCAGACCGGTTAGAGCAACACGGATCCATGCTTCTGAACGGATATGCAGCAATCCGGAAACCGGGTTTGGCCATACCGCTACAGATTCCGCCTCTCCTGCAGATGGTATAGTTACGTTGGTTACATTCAATGGTCCGGAAGTGTGCACACAACCATTACTATCTGTGGCATCAACGGTAAAAATTCCTTTTTCGGACGGCTCAAATGAAATATTAGTGGCGCCGGCAACCGACTGTCCGCCAATAAACCACTGGTAAGCTGCAAACCCTGGGGGAGCGTGCAGCTCCAATCCATCCCAGGTTATGGTTATCGCCCCGGGTAAAGGATAAACATGTACATCAACCGGGGTTGATGGATAAGCACAGTTGTGGGGCACATGTCTCCGGGTTACTACCACGGTGTAGCTCCCGGCTTCTGTAACATCCATAAACGAGGCCGTTGCGAACGGAATAACAACCCCGCTTTCCTGCCAGCGGTAATCAATGCCTGTGTCGGCAGTGACCGCATGTAATGTGATGATCGTACCGTGACATATAGATGTATCAGCCGGAGTAACAGTTACGAGCGGTTTGGGAAGCACCAGGACAGAGACTGATGATGAGCTGCTGCTACAATTATTTCCGTCTGTTATAATAACGTGATAATCCCCTCCGGATCTTACTACGAGGCTGTCTGAAGAAGACATCCCAATCGGGGTATTATCCTTTTGCCAGTCGTAGGCATATCCCGCTCCTGTGCCTGTTTTCAGCACCAGGGAATCATCTTCACAAAGCAATGCCGTACCGGCCGGTGTTAACGCAACAAAAGGTAATGTATCTATACCTACCGGCACAACAGACGGAGCAACTGCGGAACAGTTCGTGACCGTATTGGTGACGGTAACCGTATAATTGCCTGCTACAGAAGCATAATATTCATGCGCAGCACCCACACCTGTTATTACTCCCCTGTCCCATTGGTAAACAAGATTTGCTCCTAAAGGAACCTGCAAACGGATACTGTCGCCATCACATACGGATTGCTGACCGGAGGGGTTAATGACTGCATCCGGTACAGGATGCACCGTTACTGAAATATTCTTTTCACTGCTGACACAGCCGGGGGCAGCACTGCGAACCGTAAACGTTCCGGTATACGTATCAGGAATGATGCTACCCGGCACAGAAATATTGACAGGACTTGCGGGGAGGGCAGCATTCGTCACATCAACCAGGCCGGTATTACTCCATGTAATACTATACTGGGACGGAGTGCCGGTAACGCTGGTATACGGTAACGAAGCATTGGTTGTACCCGCGCATATCGAAGGGCTGACCCCTAATGAAATATCAGGAACGGCATTTACCGTGACAGGAAGTGTACGGGCAACGCTGGTATCCGTACCGGATTTGGCCCTTACCCGCAACGTGCCCGGGGTAGCAGAAGCGCCATAGTTTACGGTAACGATATTGCCTGTGGCAGCAGGGAGGGCCAGCGGAAAAGTCTGAGTACCATTGACAGAAACACCCGAACCTGTATACTCCCAAAGGAAGCTGTCTATTCCGGTTTGGGCGGGCACTTCGTAATTGATGGCACCCGCTCCGGTACACAGGGCAGTAACAGGAGACACAAATGTACCCGGCTGGGCAACAGTACCCGGGTTAATCGTTATGGTATGACAATAAGAACTGGTACCGTTTAAGCGCCCCACGTTATCGTGCAGATATACCGTGTATGTGCCGGGAGCTGTAAATGTATGAGTGAAGCTTTTTTGCTCCATCGTGTTCGTAGTCTCCGCAGGAAATGGCAGCAACCGCACCCGTGGTACAACGCTGCCCTGATTCCAGTAGTTCAGCAACACAGACAATGTATCGTTGTGGACATAAGGATAAACGTACTGGGTTGCGGCAAGGGGTATAACTGCTTGCCCAAGCGGGAGAATCACCGTCGGCACAGGTGTATTGGCAATACTGTTGCCAAAGTCAAATTTCACCAGCGGATTAAAATTAGCCCTCTGATTAAAAACATAAGCCACTACACGTCCGCAATCATTTACCAGCACAGGCGCCGCCGGGTAGCCGATCATATTTCCTCCAAATGTCCCCAGACTATTCCGTACAGGTATATTGGACAACGAATTACCAAAACGATAACGGATCAACTCTCCCGTATTAGCCCAGGTGAACTGGAGCATATACCAGTCATTACCTTCCCTATAGAACGCAGGACGGATAGGACTGGTCTCTGCGGGGTGTGTATCGAAAGTATTCATTATCGTGGGAGTCACCGTCAGCGGATTCCCTGCACCAAAACGAAAAGCATTTACTTTTCTGTTATTTCCGTTGATGCCAACAAATAAAAACCATTCGCTACCATCATGTATAACGATGACCGGACGCACATCCGGCAGTGTACCAGGAAATGTCATGGCTGCGCTGACTACGGGCGTTGCGTTTTTCAGGGAAGGACCGAAATCGAGCCGCCAGAGCTGTGCCTGGTCAGCGACAAATCCATGCCAGTTACCTGTAGCATGATCCTTTACAATGTCGAACCCTTGTTTGGTATTACCGCCGCCAAACGAAGTATTCAGCACCACCTGAGGAGCAGCCGGCCCATCGGGGTTCGTTCCAAAATCCAGGCGGTAAACCTGCCCGGTAGTAGTTTGCACCGAAAACAAATAATATTGACCGCTGTCACATATTAATGTACCACTTCCATTAGCTGTATAGACAGCAACTGCATTATCTTTCCGGACAGGTGTAAACGGATTACTAAACTGTATCGTATCATCTACCACCCATGTATAGGTGTAAGCGATGTTATCTGCGGTAAATGTTACCGGATCCCCGACGGTTGCTGTCAACGGGCCGGATATCTGTGCCGTACCGGATAATGGTGATAACTGTATAATAAACAAGACCGCAAGCAAACAGAACACTCTCGCCATACATTCTTTTGTATTATAATAGATTGAATAAACAATGTTAATACAATCACCCTGTGAAAAGCTCCGCTATTCAATGAAACAACAGAATGAACCATTGAAATGCACATCCTGACCATTAAAACACACGGATGATCCATTAAAAGAAAAATTCCCGACATATCACCCATAGAGACAAGGCAGGCCTTGTCTCTATGGGTGATATGTCGGGGAGTCATTGTTTCACCACACGTTCATTACGCAGTACCACACCCTCCGCATTCGTGATACGTAACAGGTATAAACCGTCCGTATAACCGCTCAGATCCACCTGGCTTGCATCCTCAACCCGCTGCAGCAAACGTCCGTCCATACCCAGCAGCAACACATCCACCCGAACAGGAGCCCCGATATAGATCATCCCGCCAGACGGGTTCGGGTACACCGATACCCCATCGAAGGTCATAACACTTACACTTACATTCGTCAGATTCTGAATTGCCGATGTGTTCTCACATCCGTTACCGTCCGTCACCGTCACACTGTAACCACCGTTGGAAGCAGGCGTATAAGTCGAATCCGTAGCCCCTGCTATGCCCTGGTTGCCTGTATTCCACTGATAAGAAACGTAACCCGGCGTAGCATGCAACTGCTGATTGTCCCATGTAATATCTACGACCGGAAGATCATAAACTACAACCGTTACCTCATTCGTACTGTCCTCACACGAGCCGACACCGGAACGCCCCACAATCACCTTGTACACACCACCCTCGCTTACCTCCAGGAAATGAGCAGTCGCCTGGGAGATGCTCACATCATCCTGCTTCCATACATACGTCAGTCCTGTATCCTGTGTCTCTATTTCCAATGTTGCCACACCACCAATACAGAATGAGGTATCGTTCTGATCCAGCGACACCACCGGAGGATCATACACGTGAATATCTACCGCCTGAGTACTGTCAGAGCAACCGCTGTTGATATCTGTAGCTACTACCTTATAGCTCCCGGTCGCATATACCGCATACGAAGAACCTGTGCCTGCGATACCCGTACCATCCTTCCACTCATAACTGTATCCACTTCCCGAAGCCGTCAATAATATACTATCGCCCGTGCAGATATCTGTAATGCCGCCTGTGAGGGTGATCTGCGTCACCGGAAGCAGATGAAAGACAACCTGTCGCGTTGCTGTGACAGAGCAGCCCAGGCTCGTTCCCGTTACCGTATATGTAGTTGTTGCGGCAGGCGTAAATATTGCTGTCGCTGTATTACCTCCGCTATGCGACCAGCTATAAGTCGTAGCTCCCGTACCCGTCAGCGTTACGCTTCCACCGGCGCATACCGATGCTGTAGCAGGTGTGATAGCCACATTCGGAAGAACATTCACTACGATCGCCGTATCACGCGGAATGCTGCTGCTGTCTCCGCTATTACTTACACTCCATACACGCAGCGTACCCCCGGAAGCATTCGCCTGGAAACTCAGGCTGTTGGTCGGCTGGGTGGTCGATGCCGTATAGCTGACATTACTTCCCGTATAATGCCAGCGATAAGAGGCTGCATTCGTTACCGCAGGCACTGTGTACGTTACACTCTGCTGACCACGGCACACCGGCGTCGGGGCTGCTGTATAAGGACCCGGCTGGTCCGGGCGGGCAGGTACTACATTGACCGTATGGCAGTATATGGCTGCACCGCCACCGTTCAGGTTTACCGTAGCAGTCAAGGTATGAGATCCGAGTGTTGTATACGTGTGTGTATAACTGTTGTTACCGGCCTGATTCGTCGCAAGATCCCGATTCGATGTATTATATGGCAAACGCACCGAAGTCAATCCATTCTGTCCGGCCATGCCATATATGGCATACAGACTGTCTCCATATACATAGGCAAAGAACCCGCTGTTATCGCCCTGGGGTGACAGTCCATTTTGATTGGCAGTACCTATCAACTCGCTGACAGGTACGGATGTCAGGTCATTACCAAAATCCAACCTGTATATATTACCCCGGGCATTTATGAAACCATAATATTCGTCCCCGCATGCAGAAGGAACGATCTGAAGGCCCCAGTGACCCTGATTGGGGAGGCTTCCAAGACCTTCAACGGTAGCAGGAACACTGGAAAGATCAGTTCCGAAGTTTATACGCCACAGCTCATTCCCCACAGTTCCGCTGGCATCTGTTGTCGAACAAAAAAGAAACCAGTTCCCATTCTGTTTTACCACATCGATTGCCGATGACCTCCCAATCAGCGCACCGATCCCCGTCCCATGGGTAACGGTTTCACTCAGACGGTCAAGTTTGGGTGTGAGATTTGTAATATTCTGTCCGAAATTGACCCGGATAGGCGCCCCCCATCTGCTGCCCACAAACAATATATAGTCTCCGTTATCTGCACGGGCAAATTTGGACTGTGCTATCTGGGCATTAACACCTGGCTGACTCTGCTGCGGATCGGTAAAATCACTTACGTCTATTTCAACCGCATCCGCTGACGTAGGCGTATTGGACAGCGAGTTGCCAAAGTCCAGGCGCCGTATCCGGAAGGCAGTACTGCTCGCCGGTGCGCTATGGCCGCTCCTGATCCAGAATAAATGCCAGGTCCTGGCAGGCTGATTATAAACTACGGCATGGACAACCTCACCGGTACCCCCGCCTGACCTCCCGGGAAGACCTAAAGACGTAAGATCAAATGTCGTCACTGTATTAGCCGCATTGATATTAGAAGGGGTAGGATCAGTCCCCAGGTCCAGACGGTATAATGCGGCAGCGGCTGTTGGGGTGATACCGCGGCTGATCGTAAATGCAAACCACCGACCGCTGACTGAATCATACCAAACTGACGGATAATCGGCAACTGACATAGCCGTATTAGAACCCAGCTTGGCTCCAGTGAGGGAAGTCGCCGACAGACCGCTCCCAGGCTGAACTACAGAACCAGGCGACCAGGTGTATGAATTGTTCACCGGAGCGTTATTGAGCGTCCAGGTAATACTTTGCCCGACTGATACCGTCGATGGACCCGATATCTGTGCATTACCTGTAAAAGGGAATAACAGCATAACGAACAAAGTAGTGATCAGGTAGTATTGTTTCCTCATAATGTATCTTTTTATGTGGTTGAAGAAACAATGTTAGCAAGGACAATCAGTCCATATTTCTGTTATCCAATGAAATGACCGCCTCATCAAATAAAAGATGCGGATGATCCATTAAAATGAATGTAGCCCACGGTTTAAGCCGCGGGCTACAGATAGTACAGGATACACGGCGCCGTAGTGCGTATGCAGTGCCGGCAACCAGTTGAGATGACTTACGCTCCGCCCTTTGCTTTGGAAACCGTGAAGAAATGCGCCAGAAAGTCGTCACGTAGGTTTTTGGAAACCGGAATTTCTTTTTTATCAGACATGACTACATATCCTTCAGACTGATACCGGACGATATAATTCAAGTTGATGATATAGGAACGGTGAACGAGGTAAAAGAAACTGGATTCGAGCAGTTTTTTAAAAGTTCCCAGATTATGTGAGCTGAGCAGCTCCGATCCATCCAGGGCAATCCGTGTATAACCGCTGGCAGACTCGAGGTACAGGATATCGTTGACGTTTACATAATCTATTCCTTTCCTGTTGGGAATACCGATCTTCGGATGGCTCCTGAACGAGTCTGCCTCCGGAACAAGTCCTTTCTTCTCCATAATACGCTCTATCGCCTTATCCACTACCGTCGTCAATGGCTTATCCGTTAATGGCTTGAGCAGATATCCTATAGCAAAGAACTGGAACGCCTCCAATGCATATTCAGCATAAGCAGTTGTGAAAATGATCTCACATTTTATTTCAGGAAGTAACTGCAGCATATCTATCCCGTTCTTCTCTGGCAGGGAAATATCGAGAAACAGGATGTCCGGCTGTTGCTGGCGCAATGCGTTCAATGCATCACGCCATGAAAAATAAATTCCTTCGACGGCTATATCCTGGTATAGTCGCCCGAGGTTAAAGGACAGTAATTCCGCAGCATCCGGCTCATCGTCCACAATCACACAGGTTATTTTATGGCTCATACGGTTCGTTTTATATGAATGGTTACAATAGTACCCGTACCGGGCACTTCCTTATCCGTGTATGCTACAGAAATGTCCGTTCCTTCATATTTGTTGAATATCCGCACCAGGTCTTCGATCAGGAAGCTTCCGTAAGATTCGGTCTTAAGCGAGCTGACCTTCCGGATATTCTTTGATTGTTTTCGCCCTACGCCATCATCTTCAATAACACAGACAACCTCCTGGTACTCTGTCCCGCTCCTGAATGAGATGTGCAAAAAACCTTTTTCCTGCTTATGGAACAAGCCATGATTGATGGCATTTTCCACAACCGGCTGCAACAACAATGAAGGGATCCGCACCTGTCCGACCTCTGTAGACTCCAGTATTATTTCATAGTCAAATTTACCCTTAAAACGGATTTGTTGCAACTCGATATAATTTCTCAGGTTTTCCACTTCATCCGCTATCGTGATGAAACGGTTGCGGGAAGATTTCATATAAGCCCTCAGCAGCAGGGAAAAACGGGAAACATGCTGGTAAGCATCCTGTATCTTTCCTTTCTGGATGAGCAACATAGCGGAACCGAGGGTATTGAAAATAAAATGAGGGTTGATCTGTGCATAGATCGATTTCAGTTCCATTTCCATATGCATATTACGCCGGATATTCTTCTGCACCACAACCCGCTTGGTGAGCCATACTGCAATGCCGACCACCAAACCGACTGCTGCAATACCCGCAATCCACATCAGCCGCTTCGCAGCAGGAGTCTGCCACCAGTAAGGGGTTACATACAAATACACATCCTGGTAATTACTCTTCCATACCAGGTCGGAGGCTGCTATGGAAAATGTATACAACCGGCCCGGCACAAGACCCGAAAGTGTCAGCTCCCCGGCGTTCACCTCTTTCCATTTCTTATCTGTACCTGCCAGCCGGTAATGAAACTTAGGCGTGCCGTTACCCAACGGACGGATCAGATCGAGTATCAGCTTCATGTCCTCCTGGTTGAGCAACAACGTATCTCCGGCGTGCAAGGCCTGCCTGTTACCTGCATGCTCCGCCAGCAGTCTGTATGACGCAACGCTTTTAGTGGTGCTGAGCTGAAATTGTTTACTATGGGGTAGTGGCACCTTAAAAAGTCCTTTATCCGTGTTCAGGAATATAGAACTGTCGTGCACATACAGATCACGCACTTCGTTATACTGGATATTTTTGGGATGCACATATTGCACAGGCGGAGACAAACGTACGGGACCGGCAATCTCATTCACAATCACACCAAACCGGCCTGCAGCGATCAGCATTCCGTCATGCAGGAGTATCTGGCTTTTTTCGAGGTTAATATTATGGTGCAATACCGCATACCTGCCTGTATACCTGTTGAAGACTGACAGGCGGTCAAATTCCTTGATGAATACATTACCATGCGTATTGTCCAGCAGTATGGATTCTATATTCCTGAAATAAGCCTGCCCCGGGGCATTATTGACTAACGGAGTATGGTTGCCTTTCCGGTCATACAGCATGATGGTGTGCGTATTGTATGCCCAAAGAGCCTGCAACAAGGGATCATAAACAATCCGGGTATAGGACTCACGCGATTCTTCACCGCTGTCATCACATACATATGCAGACAGCATACTGTCCTTTAATTTGATATGGAACAAGCCGGAACGCGACAGGGAGAATAACTCATTGGAGTCCACCAGGGCTATATCTATGCTCTGCGCGTATTTCCGGGTAAGCCGTTCATATAGCTCCGGCGTTGTACCCGGTGCAAGGCGGTGACCATGAAAAAAAGGAGTTAAACTACCTGTTGCATGATCAAAGATATAAAGTCCGTATTTGGTAAGCGCTAATGACCGGTGATCTGTCCGCGGTATCATTTTATAGACCATACCCATTTTATAACGGGCGCTGTATACTGCCCGGCCGTTATGATCGAGGGATACCAGGTCATTCTTTGCCCCATCCCACCAGTAACGGACACCATCCGGAAAAATACCAATATGCCGGAATCCGGCAGTAGCAGCGGATACGACCGGAAAACGTCCGGCATCTGCGATATGTATATACAGACCGGCATCTGCGGTACCCGCGCACAACCCCCAGAAAGTGTCTTTTATGATCTGGTAAGAAGAAGAGTATCCGGGGAATGATATATCCCCGGTATGATATGCATTATTGCGCCGGAACGACTCGTCGAATACATACAGGCTATCGCCGGCTGTAACAAAGCAAAAACGATCCTGGGCATATACATCCGACAGAACAGGAGCATCCGGTACAGGGGTCCATTGCCACAGGATCCGGTCTTTGGCCCAGTTAAATACGCTTATCTCCTTTTTTGCGGGTGAAAATAACAGCACATGATCATTGAAGAACTGCAAGCGGTCTGTACCATCCGGTCCTATTCTAAGCTTAAACGGCAATTGTCCTGCCCGCGTGGTAACAGGCTGGCCGGAAATAATTTTCGTGTGATAAATGTCGTATTCATCTTCACCGGAAGCCATCGGTATACTTTTGACGTACATAAGTCCCTTGTCTTCCGTAATACGGAAATTATGGCAATTGGCGCCATTATCAAACCTGAGACTTTTAAGTGTATCATTTTGCTCAAAGTATATTTTATTCCTGGCATGATAATAATCATATCTGCTATACAGGAACGCATGCCCTCCATAATCCCACATTTCGGCAAAAAGCCTGGCGGGCGGATCTTCAATGACCACCTCTTTGTATTCATTATTATAGATATAGCCTAATGAAGAACAAAAGCACTTCAGCCATATACGCCCCCGGTTATCCTCATAAAATCCGTAAATATCATTGGAAGGTAATCCTTTGGACAGGTCGAATATCCGGGGCGTATATCCGTTATACCGCACAACACCCTGCGGTGTACCGATCCAGATATAGCCATTCCGGTCTGCATGTATATGATATACATGGTTGGACGGAAGTCCACTGTGAATATCAAGGTAGTAAAAAACAGGGCTGGCGGCAGCAACCGAAGCATAAAAAAGAACTATGGCCGGCATGCCCGCCCGCCATAGCCACCGGGCACAAATACCCGTCAATAGAGTGTATATGCTCCGTTGAACAACAATAAATGCCCCAGAATACGGATAACCTGCCAACTACGAAATATTTTGTGTTGCTGCAAAGTAATCCGGAAAGTTAAAAAAATACTGGTATTAATGTAATGAATGTGCCGGATGAGGTTATTTTTTGATCACCCGGTGTATTGTTGTCTGCGCTCGCTTGTCCGTAATATGAATAAGATAAATTCCTTCCGGAACACTGCCGAGGTCGAAGATTAGCTTGTCACCATCGCTGGTGCTGTACCGTATATGCATCATCTTACCGGTTACATCCAGCAGCCTCGCTTCCCGGACATGGTCTGTGAGATCTTCTCTCTGCACTACTACATAACGAGTCGTAGGATTGGGGAATACTTTCAGCTCCGGAGCATGCGCTCCGGGTTCAGGTATATCCACCGGGAAGTTATTAACAACCACTTTCTGATTAACCCCCACATTCGTAATTGTTTTACGGGAACAATTATGATCCGGCCATCTCACGACAATTGAATCTATATGCGTAGCATTACCCAGACCAAAGTTCATTATGAAAGGCTGCTGGCCTGCATGCTGACCTCTTCCCGCCATTACTTCCCGCATTTGCATCTTGCCATTGTAATATACATAGACACGCGTACCAATAGCGCTCATATTACTTCCTCCTCCACTCTTCAATATAAGCTTTACGGCGATCCAGTTATTTTTATTGCCGACATCATTACGCCAGATATCAACAAAACCTATTCCAGCACCCAGAACAATAAAGTCGTCGTCTCCATCAAGATCATAATCAAAAGGCTCTATGGCTGCTGTATTCCTGAGGTCTGCCACCAGCAATCCCAGCTCAGCAGCAACCTCTTTAAAAGAATGATCTGATTGCTGTTTCCAGAAGTATGTACGGTCGGTAGCAGGTACATAAGTGCCTTGCACCATGATGAGGTCTTTAAGACCGTCATTGTCAAAATCAAGGAATGATCCGTCATAATCTCCCCGATGAAAAGATGCCGGTGGTGATACTGGCAGAAAATCCGGCCGGATGTCGAAAGCATAATTGTGATCCGGCCCCTTGTTAATACCTATCGTAGAGCGAAACTCACCGGCGCCATTACCACCATGTACTACGGAAAAGAACAGATCCATGTTCCCGTCATTATTCACGTCCTCCGGAATTACGGCAAATGTGCACGCCTGCTGACCGCTCCCCCTATGATATAAATTATAATCAATGGTTGTCGCTATATTGGTGAATCCTCCGTTCCCATCGTTTTGGAATGCAATTCCCGGCGTGCGGCAATAAGGAGCTGTAAAGATATCAGGATAGCAGTCATTATTCCAGTCGGTAGCTGCTGATCCGTACATGGGTTCCTTATGGTCTCCTATTCCACTGACATCTGTCACATCGGAGAAAGTCCCGTCGCCTTTGCCTTTTAGCAGATAGCCATGATCCCATACATTGTTCTGATAATCCTTAAACCAGGCTGCAATAAATAAATCCAGATTGCCGTCCCGGTCATAATCTAAGGCAGAAATAGCACGAACATTTATTAATGGCAGCTTGTCCAGACCATTACCATCAAGCCAGGTAAAATTTCCGGCACCATCTCCAAGATATACCTGACAACGCGTATCCTTTAACGAATAATGCTCCAGCCGGTGATAGTAATTACCGGTTACAATATCTATATTTCCATCGTTATTAAAATCTGCCAGTGTATAGCAGTTAGCATTATTTCCGGTATCAGGCGGTACAACATTTACCCCGCTCTGGGCGGTAATATCAATGAACTTTCTCTTTCCGGCATCTTCAGGGTCCTGTATGTTGAGGTATATACGTACCGGATTCAGCACAGTGTATATGGTTGTCCCCGGCGGCGTTTCTACCGTGACAATATCGGGGTAATCATCATTATTGACATCTGCTATGCTGACCATCGCCCCTCCTTTCGGCAGATCCCAGCCTACCTCATCATTTACTTTTTTAAACCATCCCGGAGCCTGGGCAGTCAGTTGTCCAGCAATCAATAACATACCTGCTGCGAGGGAGATTTTTTTAATGCTATTTTTCATGTTTTAATAAATAAACTATGCTGATATTTTATAGATGGAAGCGGCATGATATTTCTTGCCCTGTAAATAACCAACAGACAACTTCACCTGGCTATCACTAACGTAACAGGTGAAAATCCCCATGCTGTGTATATGGCATACCATCTATGTTGTATTGTAACAGAAATACGTAAGTACCCAGTGATGCAGGTAACCCTTTATGATTACCATCCCACCCTTTCAGTTTGTCGTTTGTGGTAAATATCCGCTCTCCCCATCTGTTATATATACCAAGTGTCACACCCTCCAGACGGCCGATATTACCCAGTATACGGAATACATCATTTACACCATCGCCATTAGGAGTGAAGGCGTTCGGAAGCCATATGTCGCAGAATATCTGCTTCACTTCGATCGTATCCTGATACGTACCACATTTGTTGATTGCGGTTACAATGTAGGTTCCACCATACTGAACCTGCAAGTATTTACCCACACTTCCGTCCGACCACCGCAATGAATCCGTATTCAATGACCAAGCCGACAGATGTAATGGCGTTTCCTCACAAACAGTTGTATCGGGGCCTAATGACACTACCGGGTCAGGAAAGTAAGACAGAACAATCGTATCTCTGCCGGTGCAATTATATTCCGTGGTAACATCAACAATATAAGTCCCAGCATCCGTTACAGATATGGAAGATGTAGTGGCACCTGTATTCCACGCATAAGAACTGTTGCTGCCATAACCAGCATCCAGGATGATCGTTTGTTCGTAGCAGATATCCCCGTCGGCGCCCAGGTTAATATCAGGATCAGGCATTGCAGTGATACTTATTGTATCCAACACCACGCAACCATTGAGATTTACAGATAAGACATAATCTCCTGTTTCGGCAACATGAATATAAGGCGTGGTGGCGCCTGTATTCCAACTATACACAGCACCGGCAATCTCCGTGCCGATACGGGCCGGCAGTTGCGTACAAATAATACTGTCCGCCCCGATGTATACCTCCGGGTCCGGGACAGCCACAATGGCAATAGAATCCCTTATAGTACATCCATATCTTGACACCTCCAGCCAGTAGATACCACTGCGTGTAACATTCATCTCTGTCGTAGACAATCCGTTACTCCAGAGATAGTGACTGCCGGGTGGTTGTACAGACCGCAGTGTATAAGGTAAAGCGCTTGCACAGAAATTAGTATCGACGCCCAGGTTTACTACAGGCAGCGGATGGACAGTAACATCTATTGTATCGTTCCCCGTACACCCCCGGTCCGTCACCTGCAATGAATAGCTGCCGGAAGCGCTGACTGTTATGGAAGATGTGGTGGCGCCCGTGCTCCATAAATATCTGTACTGTGACGAGCTGCCTGGCGTAAAAAGGGTATGTAGTTCACCTTCACATATATCTATATCGTTACCCAGATCCACCACAGGAGTTGTTATAAATGAAACCGTAACCGTATCTGCCGCGCCACATACCATACCAGACACCGCTACCGAATAAGTACCGCCTGGCGGAGTAACTATAATAGACGGAGTCGTTTCCCCATTACTCCATTGATAGCCGGTAGCGCCGGCTTGTGCGGCATTGAGTATGTAGCTTGTACCATCACACAGAACCGTATCCGGGCCAAGCAGGTTATCACGGCCGGAAACGACTACAACCTGCTTGCAGAAGGAATAGGCGCCCATAATAGCGCCCTGGTCTACCATCAGGGTAATATCGTAAATACCCGGAGTCGAAAAGCTATGGTTTATTGTGGGAGTATTATATGCATTAATTGTACCAGCCGGTAATGTCAGGAGGTTTATATTCTCTACCGAATTACTTCCTACGACCAACGCATTCAGATCATTATTGTAGATGTACGGCTGAAACGAATTTGCCCTGGAAACGATATTCCCCATCGATGTCGCGACAGGCGCCGGGTTTGTTATATCATTCTGGAAGTCAATTTTAATCAGCCGCCCTCCTTCATTCATTACATAGGCATACAACGCTCCGCATCCGGAAAATACATTAACCCCGCGCGGAAGGCTCATCAGGCTTCCAGGATTACCCAGATAGGTCACTGCGGGCATATTGTTTTTCAGATTCGTACCAAAATCAAAACGCGAATATCCGGTAAATGTACCTGTAAGGTTTGTCACCAGCATATGCCAGTTTGCCCCCTGCTGGTGTAATGAAAAATTACAAGGGGAACTATAATTGTTTACCGGAAGCATTATTGCAGCCGGAGTATTGGTAATCTGCGTACCAAAGTCAAATCGTGTAATGCCCCCGGCCCGGTTTGCGGTAAAGCCGATCCATTCATTCCCAATCTTTCTTATTCCTAACTGATGCGGCCAGGCCAATTCAGAGAAGGTGTAAGGCATTACGGTAGCTGTGGGTATATTCGCCAGCGAATTACCAAAATCAAGGCGCATCAGCTCCGGCGTATAATTGACTGTAAACCCGTACCAGTTACCCGTCGTGCTATCTTGCAGTACTTCAACCCCCTGAAGCCTCTGCCCTGCAGGACGACCAAACGTTCCCAGCGAAGTGGCTACAGGTGCATTATACGGACTATTGCCAAAATCAAGACGGACAACCTCGCTGCTATTATAATTTCCCGTAAACGCATACCAATTACCATTGTCATGATTAATTGCAATAAATCCAGGTGTTGAAAGCGGAGTTCCGGAAAATACAGCGGAAGCCGTCGGGGTCGAAAAATTAAGGTTTACCGAATCAAAATTCCAGGAATATACATAGCCCTGGACAGGTGTAGTAAAAGAGATGATCTCGTTAACGCATACGGTATCAGGGCTGTTTATCTGCGCCATACCGTAATGGGTACATAAAATCAAAAACAGGGTTTTTATTAAATACCTCATATGGAATCATTTAGGGTTTATACATTCAATATGATATTACCGGTAATTTTTTATCATTATTTTTTCATTCCGGATATACATCCCCTTCCCGTCTGTAATGCGCAATATGTACAGGCCATCCGGATAACCTTCGAGATCAAACGTCAGTATTTTTTCTCCGGACTGCATCAGCAGACTCCTGCCATCTGCCGTAGATAATGTGGCTTGTACAGGTATCTCTGCCCTGACATATAATACCGAGGAGGCCGGATTCGGATATGCGCTCGCCTGCCGGGATAATGCTATCTCCGCTACTGATACTTTTGTAACATTATATACGGCGGAAGTAGCCGTACATCCGTTATCATCCGTTACCGCCACACTATATCCCCCGTCTGACGTTGGTTCAAAAATTGAATCCGTCGCTCCAGCTATACCCTGACCACCTGTAAGCCACTGATAAGAAGAATGGCCAGGCGTTGCATGAAGCAGCACTCCATCCCAGGTAATATTCACAACCGGAAGGGGATGAACTGTTACAGCCACTTCATTTGTAGTATCCTCACAACCGGGCACTGAAGACCGCCCCACGACAACTGTATATACGCCTGTTTCCGTAATTTCCAGAAAATAAGCGCTTGCCAGCGGGATCATGGTACCAGCGTTCATCCATAGATACGTCAGACCGGTATCCTGACTCTCAACCTCAAGCGTCACTAACCCACCATTACAGAAAGCCGTATCTCCCGGGTCCAATGATGCCACAGGACGATCATACACAAAGACGTCCACAGGAGTCGTGCTGTCTGAACAACCTGTTGAACTATTAGTCGCTACCACCTTATATGATCCTGTAACACTGGCCATATAGCTATTCGCATTCACACCTACATGCGTTGCACCATCTTTCCACTGATAATCAATACCACTCCCACCCGTAGCTGTCAGGATAACCGTCTCTCCCGTACATACTTCAGTAGCGCCGCCTGCCGTTACCGAAACAACCGGTAACGGATGCACAGCCAGTACGGTAGCGGGAGCGGAAGTAGCAGCACATTGCGTTGTCGTGTTCGTTGCTGTTACCGTATAAGTCCCGGCGGTTTTTGCATACCAGGTAGTGCCGGTACCGACATTCGTACCGCCTTCTTTCCACTGATAGCTCACGCCGCTGCTGCCGCTTGCCGTCAGTTGCAGACTGTCGCCCACACAGATCGAACGAGCGCCCGTATTCGTTGATGCTACTGTTGGCAAATCGTTGACCGTCAAAACCGTTGCAGGTGTTGAAGTCGCTGAACAGTTTGTACTTGTATTCGTTACCGTGACTGTATAATTCCCCACAGTCCTGGCATAATAGGTAGCGCTGTTTGTACCTACATTCGTTGTGCCCCGTTTCCATTGGTAGCTCACTCCGCTGCTCCCGCCGGCTGTCAACTGAAGACTGTCGTTCGCGCAGATCGAACGGGCGCCCGTATTTGTAGACGTTACCGTCGGCAACGCATTTACGATGATCGTGGTATCCCGCCACGGACCGGCACTACCACCTGAATTAACGGCACGTACCTGCAGTATTCCGTTTATTGCATTTCCGGCAAAGCCAAGCGTATTGGACGGTGTTGAGGTATTAGCGGAAAAACTAACACCCGTACCCGTATATTGCCAGTCATAAGACACCGCATCTGTAACGGCAGGTACGGTATAAGTAACATTCGATTCCCCTGCACAGACTGTCGGTTTCGCGACCGTATATGCGGCAGGCTGAGCAGGAGCCGGCGTTACGATGTCAATAGTATGGCAGAACGTGCGTACGTAATTCCCATCCATGTTCACAACGAGACTGACATTATACGTCCCCGTAGTAGAAAATGTATGTGTAAAAACAGGATCAGCATATTTATGCACTGATCCGGAAGGCAGATCAGACAGCTTCATGTTATATATCTTATTGTCACTAAAAGCACTGATCATCGCATACAGCGTATCCCTGTATACATACGGATAAAGCCCTTGTTGTATAGTCCCTCCCACATTGCTGCTCCCCACTGTAACTGCAGCGGCCGGGATACTGGTAATATCTCCGTTAAAGTCAAGCCGTTTGGTGTTACTCCCGGAATGCACATAGGCTACCAGCTCTTTCCCGCAGTCTCCCGATACAATTCGTATAGCCCAGTTATTGCCGGCTCCGAGTACATTGCTACCAACGGTAGTAACAGCAGGTGTGTTATTCTTAAGACCTGCAGTACCGAAATCATAACGCCTCAACGTACCGTTATCAGTATGTACCATCAATCCATACCAAAGTCCGTTCTGTTTATACAAAGCAAGTGAAGTGATCCGGGTGCTGGCAGCAGGCAGCTCAATGACGGCGAGGGGATTTATATTAGTAATATCAGTACCAAGATCCACACGTGTCGGAGGACCGCCCCGGTGTGTCACAAACATGATATATTCATTATCTTCCTTCACAACACTTATGTCACAAACCTGCGCCCCTGAAGCAGCAGGTATATTAACAGTTACAAGCGTTGGCGTGTTTGCAAGAGAATTGCCGAAATCAAGTCGCTTGATTAATAACCAACCGTTGGTAGCATCACCGATCTGCGCAATGAATCCATGCCAGTTTCCGGTGACATCATTGTATATGAAAGTTGTACCGATCTCCGTCTTTGTAAGCGTGGTGAATGTGCCGAGATTGGTAACATTGACAGACGGCACAGTAGGATTAGCCCCAAGGTCGATACGCATCAGCGCACGTGTGTTCTGGGCAATACAGAAGGCATACCAATGACCTTTATCGTTTAATATGGAAACATGTTGGGGTTGAGTTACGGATGCGACCTCTGTGCGTGTAACTGACACAGGCATATCCAAGCTCACCGGTTCCAGACTCCAGGTATATGTCTGCTGACCAGACGGTGCTGTAAAAGTGACGGGGGCGCCGACAGTTGCAGTGGTGGGCGCTGTTATTTGGGATTTACCGGTTATGGCACTGCACAACAGTGAAAAAAGAAGGAGGAATAATTGTTTCATCATGCTTGCATTTAAAATTTGTATGGCGGAAGAATAAATTATCTATACAATATTAAATGAGCTGTAAAACAACCAATACAACTATATGATGAACCGATGATTTCACCTGATGAAGCCATCAGTTTATTTGATATACTTTCTCTGCCAGGTTCACAATAAGATTACAACAGCGGTCTTCAGCCAGCCTTATCGTCCAGCCGGGCTTTCGTAACGGTTACAAAGCGCGCCAGAAAATCTTCACGCAGATTTTTGGAAACAGGTATTTCCTTCTTATCCGACATTACGACAAAACCTTCTGACTGGTAGCGAACGATACATCCCAGGTTGACAATATAAGAACGGTGTACCGGGTAAAAGGAATGATTTTCGACCAATTTCCTAAACGTACCCAGATAATGAGAGCTGAGCAATTCTGAATCCGTCATGACAATCCGGGTATATTTATTGACAGATTCCAGGTATATAATATCATTAATGTTCACGTAGTCTATTCCTTTCCGGTTAGGTATCCCCAGCTTCATATTGGATACGGCAGGGGGCTCCTGTTTTGCAAGACGTTTATGCTGACTTCGCTCAATTGCCTTATCAATACTCGCCACCATTTCTTCATCATCTATCGGCTTTAGCAGATATCCGGTGGCAAAAAAGCGGATAGACTCCATTACATAATCAGCATATGCTGTCGTAAATATAATCTCACATTCTATTTCGGGCAGCAGACGCAACATATCCATCCCATTCTTTTCGGGCATGGAGATATCAAGAAACAGTATGTCCGGCTGCTGTTTCCGCAATGCATTTAACGCTTCTTCCCACGACTGATAAGAGCCCGTTATCGTTAAATGCTGGTAAAGCTTTCCCAGCTTCATTGTAAGTCGTTCGATTGCGTCAGCCTCATCATCTACAATCATGCAGGTAATTTGCTCTGTCATATGGTACGTTTTATTGAGAGTGTTACAAGTGTCCCCGATAAGGGCATTTCTTTATCGATGTAGGTAATAGCGATGTTCATCCTTTCGTATTTATTGAATATTCTGACCAGATCTTCTATCAACTGGTCACCGTATGATTCCTGTTTTAGTGAGCTGCCTTTCCGTATTTGCTTTGATTGTTTCCGGCCGATGCCGTTATCTTCTATCGTACATATGATTTCACGGGGAGCGTCCCCTTTTTTAAAAGCGATATTCAGCAAGCCCCTTCCTTTTTTGTGAAACAGACCATGATTAATAGCATTTTCTACGATCGGTTGCAGCAGGAGAGATGGTATTTTGGTAGCCCGCACTTCCATAGAATCATCCAGTATGATTTCGTAGTCAAATTTTCCCTTAAAACGTATCTGTTGAAGCTCGATATAGTTTTTCAGATTTTCCACTTCATCCGCGATAGTAATAAAACGATTGCGGGATGATTTTATATACGCCCGCAACAATCGTGAAAAACGGGATACGTGGCGGTGCGCATCTTCTATTTTCCGTGTCTCAATCAGCAGCAATGCCGAATTAAGCGTATTAAAAATAAAATGAGGATTGATCTGGGCATAAATGGATTTCAATTCCATTTCCATATGCAGGTTGCGTTTTACATTTTTTCTTACAACAACCTGCTTCGTTGTCCAGGCAATACCCCATACCAGGCATATAAAGCTTAAAACGGCTGTCCCCATAATAATACGTTTAGCCGATGTTGTCTGCCACCAATATGGCATAGGATACAAATAAAGATCCATCCGGCTACTTTTCCAGACATCATCGGCAGCCATTACGGAAAGCCTGGCGACTTTACCGGGTACAAGTCCGGGCAACAGCAGTTCATTACCATTCAGCGGATACCACCGGGCATCCGCTTCATCCATACAATACTGGTATTTAAGCCGACCATTACCCGCCGGCCGGATCACATCAAACCGCAACTTTAAATTATTTTGGTCCAGATATACAGTATCGCCTGTACATACCCGGCGTTCGCCATCTGCATATCCCAATACAAAACGGTAAGACTGCTGACCCTTATCCCTGTGACCTGATAAAAAAGCAAGGGTGTCCGGCACCGGTACCGACAATAAGCCTTTATCTGTATTCAGCCATACAACTCCCGCAGAAACCTGAATGTCCAGCACATCATTGTAATGTCTGTTCTTTATATTACCGTATACCACATTTCCGGAGAACCGGCTTTCACCGGTTATTCTGCTGAATGCTATTCCAAACCGACCTGCAGTAATCAACATATCTTCATGCAGGTACACAAGACTTTTTTCAAGGTTAATATGCGGATACAATAAACGATACCGGCGCGTATAAATATTATAGACCAACAGCCGGTCAAATTCTTTCAGAAAAACATTCCCGTATCTGTTATCAACAATAATCCGCTCAACATTTCGAATACCTGGTTGCCCCGGGTTATTACTCCGGATCGTCACCCTGACCTTTCCGGATCTTTCATAAGCTGTAATGGCATTATCATTATAGGCCCACAGTAACTGCTGTACGGAATCATAAGTAAGATTCGTATACGCTTCCCCCCTGTGTATACTGGCGCTGTCCTCTATCTGCTTTACGGACAGCATACTTTCACCCAGCCGGAAATGAAATAATCCGGAACGGGACAGGAGAAAAAATTCCGAAGTATCTACCACTGCAATATCCAGATTCCGGATATACCCGGCAGTATTACTTGGCCACAATCCCTCTCCGGGAAAACGTTTGTCGTGCATGAAAGGCGTAACTACCCCCGTACGGTTATCCAGCATATAGATATTGGCATAATGCAGCAACAGCGATTTTTCACGTGTCCACGGTATCACTTTCAAAACACTGGAAAGTCCCCGATAAGTATGATACCTGATTGTCCCCGACTCTTCCCATAACGCCATACGAGTGTTCGCCCTGTCCCACCAGAAATGCTGACCGTCTGATGACTTGCCCATATAACGATAGTTGGAAAATTCGCCGGATTGACGCATAAACGGATCATCCGCTGCATGACTGATGTATAATCCCTGTCCTGATGTTCCGATACACGTACCCCAAAGGGAGTCATAAACCGCAGCAGAAACCATATGCGCCGCAGGCATCTCCGGCATCCTGTATTGCCCTGCCGGCTGCATAGCATCATTAAATCGGTATAAATAGTTCCCGGAAACTACAAAAAGCGCATCCCTGGTCACATTGATAACCATATCCTGCCGTACTGAAGTGTCTTCATCCAGATAAAAAAACTGCCAGGCTGTATCTGTGATATCCAGTACCTGCAGGTAATTACCACTGAGCGCCGGATGCAGGATCATATATCGGCTGAAAAAAACTGTTTTTTTATTATTTAGAAACTCTTTATCCAGACGGTAATGGAGCCGGTTCAAAATTCCGGCAGGCGATATCTTCCGGGCATATATAGTATGCCATTTATCTTCAGGCCTGATCAGACGCGGATGTCGCAAATAAAAGATTTCATTTCTTGCCGGATCGTGAAATGCATGGGCTATTGCCTCCGATTGATAACCATACATCGTATCCCCCTGCTCAATGTAAATCCTGTTATGTGCCATATTCGGATTGTACTGGCTATGCATCAGCATACTGTTCTGATATTTCCAGAACAGAGGATGCAATCGTGAAGGCGGGTCTTTGATCTGTACGTTTCGGAAAGTATTATTATATATATACCCGATAGAAGGACAAATACACGACAACCAGATGCGACCACGATCATCTTCATATACTCCCCAGATATCATTACCCGGCACTCCCGCAGACAGATCAAATGTCCTGAATTCAAATCCGTTGTATTTTACCACTCCCTGCGTAGTAGCCATCCATAAATAACCATTCCGGTCAACCAGCATATGATAAATGTAGTTGGACGGGAGTCCGTCATGCACCTGCAGGCGATAAGGTACCGGTGTGGCCGGAGCGGCATAACCAAGGAAAATGACCAGCGGTAACAATATTCCCGCTACCCGCATACGCTGTCTTACAGGAAACAATAGAAACAATTTTAAAATGCATTTCGGAATATACATATAAAAAACACCGTATAAAACAGACGTTACTATTACGAAAACACAATATAAAATACACTTGGGAAATCAAATGTATAGCATATTTATTCGGTATTGATATAACATTAAGCATAGCGCCGGTATAATCGATGCGCTACATGATGAAAGATGACTTTCTTTCGACAGAGGGAGGTTTTTGTCTGATCAAGTATCAGATCAGATTCAGCACGCTTATGTACTTGTTAAAGTAAATAATTAATCCTGCCGGTAATCATACCGGCAGGATTAATTATACCTGTATTAAAAAGCAGGATTAATCTATTGTCTTACCACGCGGTATGTAGATACGGAAGCATCTTCCATTACAAGATGTACAAAGTAAGTGCCTTCAGGCAATCTGCCGAGGTCAAAGATCAGCTTGTCGCCGTCACTGACGCTGTACTGTATATGCATTATCTTACCGGTTACATCCACCATCCTTGCTTCCCGGATACGGTCTGTGAGACCGTATCCCTGCACTACGACATAACGTGACGTAGGATTCGGGAATATTTTTACTTCCGGAATAACAGGCTGTACCTCATCTACTCCCGTCGGAAAACTGTTAATCGTCACAACCTGGTTTACCGGAGGATTATAAACCGTCGAACGGGTGCAGTTCGTATCCGGCCACCTCACTACAATCGAATCTATCGCTGTAGCATCACCCAGACCGAAGTTCAGGATGAACGGCTGTTGGCCGGTGTGCTGACCACGCCCTGACATCACTTCACGCATCTGCATTTTACCGTCATAGTGGACATAAATACGGGCACCGATCGCACTTTTATTGATCCCACTACTGAGGGGAAGAAGCTTTACGGCCACCCAGCTTTTATCCTGTCCGGCATTATTTTTCCACAGGTCCAACGCTCCGCCATTCGGCCCTGTGATAAGCAGGTCGTCATCACCGTCCATATCGTAATCCAGAGGTTCGATAGCACTCGTAGATTTCAGATCAGGAACCAGCAGACCGAGCGTTGCGGTAGCATCTGTAAAGGAATGATCCGGCTGCTGATGCCAGAAATAAGTACGGTCTGTAGCCGGTTGGTAAGCACCCTGTATCATAACGAGATCTTTAAGTCCGTCGTTCTCAAAGTCAAGGAATATACCTTCAAAATCTCCCCGACTTGAACTGGCCGGAGGATTGACCGGGAGAAAATCTTCACGGATATCAAAACTGTAATGATAATCCGGCCCTTTGTTTATACCTATCGTAGATCGAAACTGTCCGGGAAGATTACCTCCGTGTACGACACCAAAGAAAAGATCCATATAGCCATCGTTATTCACATCCTCCGGTGTAATAGAAAATGTGCAGGAACGTTGCCCGGCCCCTGTAAGCTCCAGATTATAACCCAGCGAAGCCGCAACATCCGTAAACGTACCGTTCCCTTCGTTCTCCAGAATCATACCTCCGCTACGGCAATACGGCGCCGTGAATATATCCGGGTAGCAGTCATTATTCCAATCGGTAGCCGCAGATCCATACATTGCTTCGGGAAACGCACTTATGCCACTTATATCCGTTACATCCGTAAAGGTTCCGTCTCCGTCTCCTTTCATCAGGTAGCCGTGATCGCGTAATCCGGTGTTGATATTCTCATAGAATGTGGCTATAAAAATATCCAGGTTGCCATCACGGTCGTAATCCAGCGCTGTCAGTGCCCGGACATTACGAAGACCGATAGAGGACAATCCATGATCGGGTTTCCAGGTAAACTTGCCGGTGCCATCACCCAGAAATACCTGGCAGCGGTCGTCTGGAAAGGCATACGTGTTTTTATTGTAGTAGAAGTTACCGGTAACCAGGTCTATATTGCCATCATTATTAAAATCGGCCAGTGTAAAACAATTGGCATGATAGCCCGTATCTCCGGGGATATCGTGCACTTGTGACTGTGGGGTTATATCAATAAATTTACGTGCCTTCGGATCATTACTATCGGGATCCTGTATATTGAGATGGATCATCATCGGATTGCGTTCTGTGAACAGTGTTCCACCGGGGACGATGTATGTGGATATGATATCGGGAAAATCATCGTTGTTTACATCTGCGATACATGGCAGCCCCTGTACGCCTGTCCCTATGACCAATCCTGTTTCTGTATTAGCCCTGGTAAACCACCCGGGAGATTGTCCGTTTACGGAAAGAGAGATGAATAAAGCACCTGCCACTGTGATCACGTTTCGCCTGATTTGTCTCATGAATTCTATATAGTTTTAAGTTAGCCGATTAGCTGATCCCGGCAAGCCGGGACAGGTAGCGCTCATTAGCCAATGCAGGCATTAGCTAATGAGCATCTACCGTAACAAGTGAAAACTCCCCTTCTGCGTATAAGGATGGCCGTCCAGGCTATATTGCAACAGGTAAACGTACGTACCCAATTGTGCCGCTATACCTCTGTGATAACCATCCCACCCCTCCAGCTTGTCGTTCGTTATAAATACACGTTCACCCCAACGATTGAATACACTGAAGGTTACGCCTTCAAGACGGCCGATGTTCCCCAGGATACGGAACACGTCATTCTTTCCATCTCCATTCGGTGTGAACGCATTCGGCAACCAGATATCACAGAAGATCTGCTTCACTTCTATTGTATCGGTATCCGTACCGCATTTGTTGATACCGGTGACGGTATAAATACCTCCATGTTGTATCAAGATGCTGTTTCCTATACGGCCATCCGACCATACCAATGAGTCCGCGTTTGTATGGAAAGCCGACAGCAGCAGCGGGGTTTCTTCGCACACGCTCGTGTCATGGCCCAATGCCACTACCGGATCCGGATAGTAAGTGAAGGCAACTGTATCTCCGCCGACACAGGTATATTCTGTAATCACCGTCACACTATATATTCCCGCTTCCGTTACGGCAACAGACGACGTTGTTTCACCCGTACTCCATACATAACGGGTGTTGTTCCCATAGCTCGCGTCGAGTATGATCGTTTGTTCCGCACAGATATCCCGGTCACCTCCCAGATCTATATCCGGAACCGGCATCGCAGTAATGTGTACTGTGTCATATACTATACATCCTTTCAGATCTACAGACAGCACGTAAGTGCCTGTTTCGGACACCTCTATATAAGGCGTTGTCTCTCCCGTATTCCACAAGTAGGCAGCGTCCGCAACGACTGTACCTATACGTATCGGCCGGTCGGCGCAGATAACCGTATCCCTGCCCGCCGATACTTCAGGCACCGGCACTACTTCTATATAGATCGTATCGCTTGCCCGGCACTTTTCCATTTCTGCTTCTACCCAGTACATCCCGCTCTTGGTAACACTGATCTGCGTACCTGTAAGACCGGTGCTCCATGTATAGCGGGCGCCGGGATAGTGCTGTGCCTCCAGTGTAAATGGCAGATCGCTATCGCATATTGTCGTATCATTACCTAAGTTCAGCTCAGGATTACCATCCAGATTCACTTCTATTGAGTCTCTCGTCGTACAGCCATGCTGTATTTGCTCCAGCCAATAGATGCCGGACGACTTTGCAGTTATGGCAGGCGTCGTATCCCCGGTACTCCACAGATAAGTCCCCCCCGGATAAGTAATAGGATGAAGGGGCAGCCGGAGCGAATCGCTGCAGAGAGTAGTATCATTACCTATATCGAGATGCGGGATGTAGACGAGCCTGATCACCGTGTCTACCGGATCGTCGCAAATAGTAGCAGCCGTTTTATAAACGACCAGCCGGACGGTATAAAGACCGTGGGAGGTAAACAGGTGTGTAGGGCTATCCAACCTCGAAGCATTGGCAGCACCGGAAGCAGGATCTCCGAAATCCCAGATAAGGGAATCCGCCAGGGAAGGATTATTAAACCGGAAAGATACATCCGGCCCTTCACAATTACCCGTGAATGTAAAATCTGACGGCAGATACTGCGCGGCAAAGTAAGGGAAGAAATTAGGGAAACAGGCATTAAAATTTGTCCCGCTGGTCAATGGTATTGTCCGAGCCTGGTAATTACAGGCAGCTCCGGCGTTGTTGGGATTGTGAATCACTGAGAGTGCATTATCCCAGATGGCTCCTATGTATATTTTACCATTATTGGCAATTTGCATGGAGCCGCCTGCCTCCCTGAAGTTGGAGCTAAGCCCCTGGAATGAATCCAGCACGTACCTGCTGGCGTGGATGGCTGCCGCGTTCATGGATGAAATATCATACTGGACAACCAATGTCCGGGATCTTGCTCCCATAGCAGGGATATAATAGTTGGGGATCGTGTACAGGTAATGCCCGTCAGGAGAAAATTCACCGCTGAACGAGCAGACATGAGCACTGGGTATCGCCATATGAGCTGCTGGTAATGCTTCCAGCAACTGAATATTGGAAAATGCGCCCGTCCACGGATTAAATTCAGTCAGCTCCACCGTGTTATTCCATGCATTGAAGAAAGCAACACGATTTCCGTTAGGGGATGCTTTTATATGCCCGCTGTTGTTAAACTGAAGGCCGGCCGTGCTGAGCGGAGAATTGGTGATAACAGGTGTCGTGTTAACGCCTGCAGCAGTTACCAGGAAGGCAATCAGTTGTGTATTACCATATCCCCGTGTAAGCACCCAGAAATCCGTTCCGTTACAATGCTTTACGGCCGTTAATTTTTCCGTGGTCGGTCCGGGCAGCAGCACAACATTCTTGGTAGCCGTTACATCCCCGGCGCCTCCGTTCAGGCTTATATCTACAATGGAATAGCGGATGCCGTCTGTGGGGTTTGCTTCATGGGTGCTGGTAAATACATAATAAAGGGTAGCACTACCCGGTATGGGAATGATCAGCGCACTCTGTGTAGAGCTGGCATGGCCGAGCAGCCCGGTACCATTGGGCATAAGCGTATGAGAGGCGGTCCATACATTCCTTCCGTCTGTATAAAACAAAAGATTACCGGTAGCATCGCTTATAACAGCTGTTCCTTCAGTTGTATTCAAAGTAGTGCCGCTGGCTAACTGAACAGGATTCCCGGAAGAAAAATCAAGGTGTACCCTGGTACCGAATAACCAGTGATCCATTTCCCGCTGTGCAAAAAGCGGAGCTATACCTGTCAGCAGTATTACAACTACCGACAGGAAATGACGTACATTATAAGGGTTCATAATTGTGGATATTAGGGTTGATCATGAATGTCATCTTATATGAACTTTACCGGCCGGTTACTTTCGCCAGTTTTTCTGTCCGTATTCTCATGCCGTCTTCCGCCCTGTATACGGCAAGGAGATACATACCATCAGGAAGATCACTGATATGCAGGGTACCGTTTGTCTCGTGCCTGCGGATCACTTCCTTTCCTTCCGGCGTATATACAGAGACAAGCACAGGAACAGGAGCTGTTATATGCAGTACATCCCGAACCGGATTGGGATATATGACAATAGTCTCTGTCAGTGCGGTAAGCTCCGGGACATCCGTTTTAATTTCAGTCACATTATAAACGGACGAAGTATTGGTGCAGCCATTGCTGTCTGTTACGGTTACCAGGTAAGCGCCTCTCACCGCAGGCGTCCATGTATGGCCGGTAGCGCCGGCTATCGGCTGTGCATCTACAGACCATTGATAGTCATTGAAATAATCCTCTGTATGCAGCGTGGTTTCATCCCACGATATAGAGGGTTCGGGCAAGGGATGTACGGTTACGGTAGCGGATGCGCTGTCAAGACAGCTCTGTATTGCCGGTACCCATGCAATAACGGTATACAGACCAGAGGCTTCCACTTCATAAAAAGAAGCCTGTGCCTGGTGAATATCTGTACCGTCTTTCTTCCATTGCCAGTCCAATGCAGTCAATACTGCATCTGCATATAATGTGACCCGTTCATTCGTACAAAAAGATGTATCTGCCGGAGTAATGACGACCTCCGGTACCGGATAGACTATGACCTGTATCGGCGCAGTGGAATCCCGGCAACTGTTTGCGTCAGTCACTACCAGCCGGTAGTCGCCGGAAGCATAAGCCTTGTAAGTATCGGTTGTCCCGACAGTAGTATTACCTTCTTTCCATGCATAAGACCACCCGGTGCCGGTGCCGGCAGTCAGTACGACGGTATCACCCTGGCAAAGGTCTGTATTGCCCGATGGCGTTGCATTTGGCACAGGTAACGGATGTACTGTAACTGCCAGGGAAGATGATGTATCCGTGCAATTAAAGCTGTTTGTCACAGCTACGGCATAATTGCCCTGGCTGTAGACTGTCACATCGGGGTCTGTGCCACTGATGGGTGCGCCGTTTTCCAGCCACTGGTAAGTAAGACCGGCTCCTGCAGGACTTGCCTGTAATACCACGCTGTCACCATCACAGAAATCCTGCGGCCCCGCCGCCGAAATACCTGCTACAGGCGTGGGGTGTTCTGTTACTGAAGTAACCGCAGATGTCCGGGAGCAGCCGGTATTGTCGTCTGTTACGGTCACCGTGTAATCACCGGCATCCGTCGCGCTGTAGGTAGCATTATTACTGCCGGCATCCGTTGTGCCCCGTTTCCATTGATAGCTCAGGGATGTGCCGGTATTGGCACTCAGCTGCAGACTATCACCCGCGCAGAATGATGCGGTACCGGCAGGGGTAATTGTTGCTGCCGGCAATGGATTGACAATAACATCCATCTCCCTGGCCAACCCGGGCGCACTGCCGCAACCGCCTGTACTAATGGCGCTGACACGTACTTGTCCGTTGGTCGCTGCATCGGTAAAACTGATCATTACAGCCGTATCCGATCCGTTGATCGTAGCGCCGGAACCGCTGTAGCTCCAGGCATATCCCGTCGCTCCGGACACAGGAGGGATGGCATAACGCACGTTCTGCTGCCCTGCACAGACGCTGGCTGATGAATCTGTAAACGCTCCCGGCGCCACGGGGGGCAGGCCGGATTCCACCACGATCTGCTTACAGAAAGTAGACGGCCCGACCGGATCACCCTGGTCTACCATCAGTGTAATGGTATAAGTACCGGGCGTTGTAAACGTATGCGTCAGCGAGGGATCGTAATATTTATGCACGCTTCCGGGTGGTAATGCAAAAAGCGGGAAAACCGTAATACCTGTTTCCGATACATATGCCCATACGGTGTCATTGTATACCAGCGTACGTAACGTATATGCAGCGTTAAACGGTTTGATATCCGTTCTTGCCGGTATATTCGTCACATCACCGGAAAAGTCGTACCGTGACAGATTTCCCTGCTCATCCGAAGCATAGCCAAACAACTGGTCACGACAGGGATTGGGGAATAATATCATGGACTTTACCGTGCCGGGTGTTGCGCCGATTTCTGTTAAAGTCGGGGTATTGTTCTTCAAGTCCGGGCCAAAGTCATAGCGATATACTTTACGGAGGATATTGGAGTTAAAGACCATGTACCAGTTCCCGTCCTGCTGGTATAATGAAAACTGGCTGCCATGCGTGAAATTCAGCGGGTTGGGAAATACCACCGCTGTCGGGTTCGTATTCGTAAGCGAAGTACCGAAGTCAATCCGTGAGGCTCTCCCCCAGTTACTCAGGGCAAACAGGCTCCACTCATTCCCTATCTTCTTGAATGTAATCTGAAAAGCGAACCCCAGGTCATGCACCGTACTGGGCCAGCTCATGGTCGCACCTCCTGAAGGTGTATTCCCCAGGGAGTTACCGAGATCCATACGCAGCAACTGGCAAGTGCCCGCAGTGGTATTGACGCCATTCCGGAAAACATGCCAGTTGCCCGTAGCGCTGTCGTAAACCGCCTCCGGAAAGCTGTTGTTATTGCCAGTAAACCCCATGCCGGCTGTGCTGAGCGGCGTAAATACAGGATTAGGGTTCATCGGATCCGGGCCGAATGCTACCCGGTATATTTCGGCGCTTACATTCCAGACGGCATAAAAGGAATAATAATTTCCATTGTCATAATACAGTCTTGAGTACCCAACCACTGGAGAACGGGTAAAAATAACCTTCTTGGTTCCGGTCATGGGCGACTGCACATCGATCGAGTCAAAGCACCAGGTAAAACTGTTACCGCTGATACCGGCAGTAAGCTGAACCGGCGTATTGACACATACGGTATCCGGAGCCACAATCTGAGCACCAAGCCATACAGGGAACAGAAAAAAGACGAAATAAGCGTACAGGTATTTTTTCATTATCATACTTTTTAGTTTGATATAATTATGGAGTTAAATGAAACAAAACAATGTATTATACCAGGCAAGTTAGTATGATCCCTTACCGCCAGACGGGCTATATGAAGAATGGTAGTATTTCCTCCCCGAATTGCAGAAAATATATGAAGAAGGGGGTATGCGGCTCATGGAAGAGGTTAAAAAGGGCAATGTCGCCATTTCATCCCTCCGTTGGCAATCGTCCGGAAATGACAAGGCGTGCATCGTGGAACCGGATA